>NZ_JBHDVM010000002.1:197587-523300 GCF_042610525.1 Pantoea sp. sgz302252 | reverse complement strand
GTGGTGGGTGATGACGGGCTCGAACCGCCGACCCCCTCCGTGTAAAGGAGATGCTCTACCAACTGAGCTAATCACCCCCGCTGTGTGGAGTCGCATTATAGGGATCGCGTGAAATGAGTCAACGCTTTTTAAAAGGAAAATGTGCGTTCGTCTTAAAATTAAACAAGATGTTGCGATTTCAGGCAAAAGCGGTAATGCCCTGGCGGATTTTGCGGCAAAGGCAGCGTGAAACAAAGGGTTTGCCGTTGAGGAATCATCTGCTGATGATAGAATGTTGCCCACTTTCTTCTGGATTTATCAGACCTCCCCAATCTGATAGCGTAAAAAGGCAGCTGTTAATGAAAATCAAAACCCGCTTCGCACCCAGCCCAACGGGCTACCTGCACGTTGGCGGCGCTCGTACCGCACTTTATTCCTGGCTGTTTGCCCGCAATCAAGGCGGCGAGTTTGTGCTGCGTATTGAAGATACGGATCTGGAGCGCTCTACCCAGCAGGCTATCGACGCGATCATGGACGGCATGAACTGGCTCAGCCTGGACTGGGATGAAGGCCCTTATTACCAGACAAAGCGCTTCGATCGTTATAACGCGGTTATCGACCAGATGCTGGAAGCGGGCACGGCCTATAAATGCTACTGCTCGAAAGAGCGTCTGGAAGCACTGCGCGAAACGCAGATGGCCAATAATGAAAAGCCTCGCTACGACGGCCGCTGCCGCGACAGCCACGAGCATCATGCAGATGACGAGCCTTGCGTGGTTCGTTTTCGTAATCCGCAGGAAGGCTCGGTGATTTTTGACGATCGGATCCGTGGCCCAATCGAATTCAGCAACCAGGAGCTGGACGATCTGATCATCCGCCGCACCGACGGCTCGCCGACCTACAACTTCTGCGTAGTGATCGATGACTGGGATATGGAAATTACCCATGTGATCCGTGGCGAAGACCATATCAACAATACGCCGCGTCAGATCAACATCCTGAAAGCGATTGGCGCGCAGGTACCGGTTTACGCCCACGTCTCAATGATTCTGGGCGACGATGGTAAAAAGCTCTCCAAGCGTCACGGCGCAGTGGGTGTAATGCAGTATCGCGACGACGGCTATCTGCCGGAAGCGCTGCTCAACTACCTGGTGCGTCTGGGCTGGTCGCATGGCGATCAGGAGATCTTCAGCATCGAAGAGATGAAGCAGCTGTTCGATCTGGATGCGGTCAGCAAATCCGCCAGCGCCTTTAACACGGAAAAGCTGCAGTGGCTGAACCACCACTACATCACTACGCTGGCACCAGAGTATGTGGCGACGCATCTGCAATGGCATATCGAGCAGGAAAAGATCGATACCCGTACCGGTCCTGAGCTGGCGCAGCTGGTTCGTTTACTCGGTGAGCGCTGCAAAACCCTGAAAGAAATGGCTGCTTCCTGCCGCTACTTCTATGAAGATTTTGCAGAATTCGATGCGGATGCAGCGAAAAAGCATCTGCGTCCGGTTGCCCGTCAGCCGCTGGAGCTGGTGCGCGACAAGCTGGCTGCTATCAGCGTATGGAATGCGGAAAACGTCCACCAGGCGATTCAGTCAACGGCGGAAGAGCTGGAAGTGGGCATGGGCAAAGTCGGCATGCCGCTGCGCGTGGCCGTGACCGGAGCAGGGCAGTCGCCTGCGCTGGACGTGACGGTAGAAGCGATTGGGCAGAGCCGCAGCGTGGCGCGTATTGAAAAAGCGCTGGGCTGGATTGCGGCTCGCGAAGCGCAGGCTTAACGGCGCGCTCTACAATAAAAGAACCGGCTGTGGCCGGTTCTTTTTTATCAGCGTTAAAACCTAAAAAGTAAGGATGTTATTTCTCTGCCTGAGAAATATCCAGCCGCAACAACATTCCCTGAATGCCTTCGCGTAACAGTAACGCATAGAGCTTTTCCTGTTCTTCGCTATTCATTTGCTGAATGGACGTCATCAGCAGGGCAGGGAGAGAGTTTTGGGTGACGCGGTAGGTAGCGGTCGGCTCGGCGATATGGCGGGTAGACTTCAGGAAGTTTCTTACATTCTCATCAATATGGATCATTCTGGCCTTACCACCCTGTACACCGGGTTTAGGCACGGTAGTCCACTGCTCTTTCTTGACCCACTTGTTGATAGTCTGACGGCTGAAACCTGTTTCCTGAGCCAGCTCTTCCGGCGTTAACCATTCCTTTTTCATTATGCAATATCCTTTTTGCGTTGATATGTAACGGACATATATTACAGGAATTTATTGTTCGAACAACTAACAGGCAAGACTAAAATGAGCAGATAATTGCTTTCGGGTCGAAATTAGTATCCCTCTGCCCGCAGACAGAGGGAAAGAACGCTTAGCGTGGAGCGACAGCAGAGGTATCCTGCGGACGATAAGCGAGGTAATAGGCCAGGCCAACAAACACCGCGCCGCCAACCGTATTGCCAAGGAACACGGCGACAAAGTTAGGCAGATACTCGGCCCAGCTCAGCTGACCGGCAAAAATAGCGGCCGGTACGATAAACATGTTCGCCACTACGTGCTGGAAACCGATCGCCACAAAGGCCATTACCGGGAACCACATCCCAAAAATCTTGCCGACCATATCTTTACTGGCGAAAGCCATCCAGGTCGCCAGGCAGACCAGCCAGTTACAGCCGATGCCGGAGATAAAGGAGTGCATGAAATCGGCATGAACTTTGGCAGAGGCGATTGCGACGGTCTTCTTCAGATAGTCGCCTTCAGTCATGCCAAGAACGTGACCGAAAAACCAGGCAACGGCGATGCTGCCGATAAAATTGGCGATGGTGACCCAGAACCAGTTACGGACTACGCTAAAACCGCTGACCTGACGCGCAAACCAGGCGATCGGCATGGTCATCATATTACCGGTCAGTAGCTCGCCACCGGCCAGCACGGTCAGGATAATCCCTACCGGAAACACGGCGGCGCCAAGCAGGCCACCGAATGAACCCCAGTCGGCAGGCAGCTGGTTAATAACATGGATATCCAGCAAAAAGCCGGTAGCGATAAAGGCACCGGCGATAAAGCCAAGGATCAGCAGGGTAGGAACGGAAGAACGGCTTTTAGCTACGCCGGCCTGAATAGCGACCGCGGCGATTTCTTTAGGTGAATACAAGGACATAGTGGCTCTGATTCTGGTGTAGTGAAAGAAAGGCTGAACGCAGGCGTTATATAGGCCGTTACTCAGCGCTGACAAGGGCTTGCCCCCCTAAAACGCGAGGAGTTTTGCACGTGAATTTAACAAAAACAAGCATGAATAGATGAACAATTAACGCTCTGTTTACAGGATTAAACCAGCCCGGCTGTGATTGCAGTAATAATGTTGCTGGATTGCGTTCAGGACGTCATATAATCGCCGCTAAAGCCGCGTTTAAGGCAGTTTATGCTGCGTGGGCAACAGGCGCGGGCAGGGAATTCAATCGCTTTGATCGCTTTTTCAGCGATCGATCGCGGATTCGCATTTTGCCGTTGACACCATCAGCCCGGTTTCATATTATGCCCGCCGTCAAGACGACAAAGGTTTTTCGGCTCGGGGGTATAGCTCAGCTGGGAGAGCGCTTGCATGGCATGCAAGAGGTCAGCGGTTCGATCCCGCTTATCTCCACCAACTCAAATCATTTTCTTCTTACATCAATCTCCCTTTTTGCTGCATCTCAATTCAAAATCGCCTGTCTTCTCTGCTATAAAACTCAATACCTGAATCCGTAATCTTTTCCTGTTGCCTTAGCTTGCCGCTGCGCCTGATATATTCTTTAGCAAAGCTCAACGCTTTTCTGTGCTGCGTCTGACAAGCGAATTTAAGCGTGTATACAAATTGTCGCGGGTAAATTCAGTCGGCAGGTTTAGCCCGGAAAAAGCGGAGACATTGGCCTCCGCTGGGATTAGTAGAATGTGGGTTCAGGCTGGCCGCTCGCTATCCTGTAAGCCCGGCGGCAAATGTTAACATCAGTTCAGCCAGCTTTTGCGGCGTCTGTAGCGGCATTAAATGGCCTGCGCCCACAATCACTTCCAGCCGGCTGCCGGGCAGATGAGAAAGCGTTAGTTGCTGCTGATCTTCTGGCGCGGGCACCTGATCGTCATTTGAGCCAGCAATCAGCAGGGCAGGGTAGTTAAGCGTGCCGATCTTCTCAGACCAGTCTTCCCGGCTGCCCGCTTCGGGCCAGGCGCGCCAGGCTTTCAGGTTAGCGCGCTGCGCATCCTGAATAGCAATCTCGCGCAGGGCATCTGGCAGGCGCTCGCTGGCTGCGGTATCCACAAACTGCTCCGCTTCTTCGCGGCTGCCGCTGTAATTTATCTGGCTGGCGCGATCTTCATCGCTCATCGGCTGTGGGCCTGGCGGCGAAGGCGCTACCAAAATTAGCCCTTTTAAGTAGTCCGGCTGGCGGGAAGCCAGCGCTAAAGCTACTTTACCGGTCATGGAATGGCCGACCAGAATGCAGTTTTTCAGGCGCAGATCGCGAATGCTTTGGTCGAACTGCGTCGCCATTGAGGCTACGTCATAGCCTTCCGCTTCGCCTGCGGCGCCAAAGCCAGGCGTATCCAGCGTCACGCAGCGATGCTGCCCGTCCAGCCAGCTGATGGTTGGATACCAGGTATGGCCTGAACCACCCAAATAGTGCAGCAACACGAAAACCGGCGCGTCGTTTTCTTTGCCATGCAGAGAATAAGGCAGCATCAGGACTCCTTGCGTAATTGGTCTTTTACATCGCCAAGGCGGGCTATTGCTTGCTCATCATAGCCGCGCTCACGCAGAGGTTGATTGACTTCTGCTGTCAGATCCGGCACATAGCCTACTAAAATTTCGCCCGGCGCCGCAAAAGTGACCTTGCCCAGCGCTGCGGGTAGCAGCAGCGTTTCCGCTTTTCCCAGCGTCCAGCTTTCGCCAGCCGCCTCTATCTGTAGCGGTTCGCCCAGGTTAGAAATAATGCGCGCGCACTCAAAGCTGTAGCTATACGCAGCGGTAAGCTGCCAGCGCTCCAGCGCAAAATAAGGCCCGGCGCAGCAGAAAAGGCGAGTAACCTGTGCATTTTCCTCCACCGTAAGTCCCTGATGCGGCTGCGTGGTCAGCTCGGGACGTAATTCCGCCAGCAGCGCGTCGATATTCTGCTCACGCTCCTGCGGCGAAATCTCGCTGCCGTCCTCCATGCGCCACGGCATCGCGTGCTGCTGGATATTGGAGGTCTGCTCTATTTCATAAATCAGCGTATCCGGCCCGAAAGAGTGCAGCATACCGCCGGGCACGTAGAAGGTATCGCCGGTTTTAACCGGATAACGCACCATGACCTCATCATAGTTTTCAGCCAGCAGCGCAGAACGCAGTTGTTGCTGGCCAACCCCGGGCTTGATACCCGCCAAACAGGTCGCGCCGGGCGCTGCCCACAAAATATGCCAGGCTTCGCTTTTACCGTTGGGCTGTTGCTCAAGGCGCTGCGCAGCTTCGTCGTCAGCATGCAAATGCACGGGCAGCATGCCCGTCCCGTCAATAAACTTGCTCAGTAACGGAAAATGCGGGCCGCGCCAGCCGGGCGCTACCAGCTCGTCGGGATAGCGTTCAGTGAGTTCATGCAGGCTCATTCCGGCATAGTCGCCGTTTTTTATCGTGGCGCGCATGCCTTCCACATCGCTGACTTCCCAGGTTTCCGCGATGCGTTCATCGGGCAGGCCAGCTTTACCAAGGCGGGTTTTGATCAGCTCGCCGCCGAAAATATGTGTGGCTATCGGCAGCGTCAGCCGTAATGGATAGGCTTTCATTATCGCTCCTTACAGCATGCCCGTTCCCTGACCACGGTCTGCACAAGAGAGCGGGCAAAAAGAGGGGAAAAGCGTGAAGCCGCAGCTCCACGCCTCGGCTATCAGATAATAGCGACGCCGCCGGTCACGGCGATAGTGGCACCAGAGATATAGCTGGCTTCATCGCTGGCCAGCATCACGTAGGCGGGTGCCAGCTCGGCAGGCTGGCCGGCACGCTGCAGCGGCACTTCGCTACCAAAGTTTTTCACCTGCTCAGTTGGCATAGTGGTTGGGATCAGCGGCGTCCAGATTGGGCCAGGTGCCACGACGTTAGAACGAATGCCTTTCTCGGCCAGCAGCGCGGCCAGGCTGCCGGAAAAGTTAACGATCGCCGCTTTGGTCGCGGAATAGGCGATCAGTTTTGGCTTAGGCTGATCGGCATTGATCGAAGCGGTATTCACGATCGAGCCACCAGCAGGCATGTGCGGTACCGCTGCCTTGCAGATATGGAACATCGCGTAGAGATTAGTCTTCATGGTGCGGTCAAACTCATCATCGCTGATCTCATCCAGCGACTCACGGGTCATCTGGAAAGCTGCGTTGTTGACCACCACATTGATTTCGCCAAAAGCTTCTACCGCCTTGCTGACAATCGCGCGGCAGTGTTCCGCTTCGGTCACGTCGCCTGCAACCAGCACGGCCTTACGTCCCGCTTCCTCAACCAGACGCGCAGTTTCTTTCGCATCTTCGTGTTCATCCAGATAGGAAATCAGGACATCAGCGCCTTCACGAGCGTAAGCAATAGCTACGGCGCGGCCGATGCCTGAATCACCGCCGGTAATAATCGCTTTCTTGCCTTTCAGGCGGCCAGAACCCTGATAGCTGGCTTCGCCATGATCGGGAACGGGCTGCATTTCATTAGTGGCTCCCGGCCAGGACTGCTGCTGTTCTGGTAGTGGAGGTTGGGGGCGATTTGTCGTTGACATAGGCTCTCCTCTGCAACCAGCAAAAATGCCGGTAGTTAATGGGTTTAGCTGCTGCCCGAACCGTAGCCAGGGCAGCAACAAAATGAATAGCAAAGCTTTTTTCAGCAGTTTTTAACCGTCAGGCAATAAGCATAGTTAAAAAAAACGAAAGTGCTAAACCGATTCGGCGAGCGGATGAGGAGAGTAAGGCAGGAAAAACGGGCCGCGATAAACGGCCCGGCAGGATCAGGCGTGTAAAGTCAGCACATTAAAACCGTGGGTGCCGTCGCGATCCAGTTGCGCGATCAGGCCATATTCCCACTCAAGGTAGGCCTGCATCGCTGCGGCTGAGTTATCGGTGCCTTCATAAGGACGGCGATAGCGATCGTCCCGACGCTGTAGCAGGCGCGTTTCGCCCTGTTCCACAGGTAATCCCGCCGCGCGCCAGGCCGCATTGCCTCCTTTTAACACCGTTACTGGTTTTCCGGTCAGCGCCGTTAACTCTTCCACGGCGTAGCGGGCCAGCAGGCTGCTGCCGCAGGTTACCACGTAGCGCTCCGCTTTCGGCAGCGCGGCATCGCCCTGCAACGTCAGCAAAGAGCGCTGAAGCCAGGCCGCGCCGGGAATATGGCCTGCGGCGTAGTTGGCGCTGGTAGTAAAATCCAGCACCTGCGTATCGCCAGCTTCCAGCCATGCCGCCAGCTCAGTAGGTTCAACCTCCGGTAATTCCGACAAAGGCGGTACTGCCGGTTTCCAGTCGCCGCGTGCGGTAAAACTTTCTCTGCTCGCATCGTCCACTACCGCGACATCCCAGCCCATTTGCGCCAGCCAGGAAGCGCTCATCTCGGCGCGCGCTTTTTTATCGTCGATCAGCACAATAGTTGCGCCGCGCACGCTGGCATAGTGATCGGTTTCCTGTACCAATTGACCGCCAGGAACGTGACGGGCCTTTGGCAGATGGCCTGCCGCGTACTCTTCGGCATCCCGCACGTCGAACAGATAAACCGTGCGCTGCGTTTGCTGCTGCAATGCTGCCAAATCGGCAAGCTTAATGCGCTTAACGCCCGCGCGATCGGCGACTTCTCTGGCGCTGCGTGCCGCCTGAAGCTGCGCCGTTTCGCTTACCTCACCATAGCGGCGGCTTTGCTGATGCTCCAGCGCCAGCCCGGCCAGCGTCCAGCCGATAGTGCCATTTCTTAACGCATAAACCGGATTGCGTACGCCCGCGTTAACCAGCGACTGCGTGCCGATAATGCTGCGAGTGCGGCCCGCGCAGTTAACAATAATTTTCGTCTCGGGCGACGGTGCCAGATCTTTGGCTCGCAGCACCAGTTCCGCGCCCGGCACGCTGATGCCGCCTGGAATGCTCATGGTTTGATATTCGTCGAAGCGGCGGCTGTCCAGCACCACGACCGGCTCGCCGCTCTGCAACAGGGCATTGACCTCTTCCGCCGCCAGCGAAGGCGTATGGGCGCGGCTTTCAACCAGCTCACCGAAAGCTTTGCTTGGGGAGTTAACATCGATAAAAAGCTCGCCGCCTGCTTCGCGCCAGCCCTGTAAGCCGCCAGCCAGCAGCGCCACGTTGCCGTAGCCCAGCGCAATGAGTCGCCTCGCCGCTACCTGCGCCAGGCCTTCACCGTTATCGTACAGGGTAACAGGCGTCGACAGACGTGGAATACGGTTAAGAATTTCGATTTCCAGCTTCGACAGCGGAATATTTACCGCAAACAGCGGATGCCCGTCCGCGTAGGATGCTTCTTCCCGCACATCTACCAGCGCGATTTCCTGGCGCTGTAACAGGGCATAGCGAATATCGCCAAAGTGACGTAAGGGCAGTGAAGTTTCAGCCATGTGAGAGATCCCAGATATTAGGTAAAAAAGCGTTGTTATAGCCGGAGATAAAAGGTTTTTCGTCGCCGTTGTCGCTATAGACGGCGCGTCTTACCGCGCCGATATTGCCGCCGTAAACGTGAATGCTTATCGACGTGCGATCGGCAAAAGCATTGCTGACCTGATGGATATCGCCAACTTCAGGCGATACAGCTTCCACATCGCCAGGGTTAAGGCGAACCGGTTGGCCCTCAGCGCGTAGCTTACCCTGATTGTCGCGGCTAAAATTTTGCGAAACCTCTGCGCCGCGCAGCATGCCAATTAGCCCCCAGACGCGATGGTCATGCACCGGCGTGGACTGGCCCGGCCCCCAAACGAAGCTGACGACGGAAAAGCGTTGCAGCGCGTCGGCATGCAACAGGTATTGCTGATAACGCTGTGGGTCGGGCTGCGTAAAAGGCTCGGGCAGCCAGTCATCGTGACGAATTAGCTGCTTAAGCAGTTCGCCGCCCTGTTGCAGGATCCTTTGCTCTGAGGGATCTGCCTCAAGCAGCTCTGCCAGCCCGCCGACAAAAGCGCGCAGGCGATGATGTTGCGGTTCACTCATGGGCTGGCTCCTGATTAGCGATGGCTACCGGGCTGGTGGTTTGCGTAGCGGTTTCGGCTACCTGATTAGCCTGACCTGACAGCTGATAATCAAAGGCCTGGCGGACGTCCACGGCTTTCGGCAATACCCGGTAGCGATAGAAAAAGTCGGCAGAGTGCTGCAGCGTATCTGCCAGCGCAGGCGAGAAATTCACCGGGCGAATCTGAGCATCGGCGATCCAGCGCTGGGTAATGCTTTGCGGCATCCCTAAAGATTTGCTTAGCGCGCTGGCAAACTCGGCTGGGTGCCGGGTCGCCCAAACCTGTGCTTTAGCCAGACGGGCCTGCAAATCGGCGATAGCCTGGCGTTTGGCCGGATCTTTCAGTGATTCTTCACGGGCAAGCGCGTAGGAATAGCCAGAAAGAATGCCTTTTCCGCCGCCCTGAGGCACCAGCACCGCTTTATCCACGACCAGCGCCGAAGAAACATAGGGTTCCCAGGTGGCCCAGGCATCTACAGCGTGGCTCGCCAGCGCGGCGCGGCCATCGACCGGCCCGAGAAAGCGCAGCTTGACGTCGTCAGGTTTCAGCCCGGCGCGCTCAAGCAGCCCCAGCACCAGATAGTGTCCCCAGCCGCCGCGGTTAACGGCAATCTGTTTACCTTTTAAATCTTTCAGGCTGTGGATGCCGCTATCGGGTCGTGTCAGTAGCGCAATACTGTCGGGATTGTTTTGCCAGGCGCCTACAGCCTTCACCGGCGCGCCAGCGGCATAAACAAACAGAAAAGGCAGATCGCCGGTAAAACCGACGTCCAGCGCGCCAGCGTTTAACGCTTCCTGTACCGGCGCGCCTGAATCAAAGGAGGTAAGTTTCAAATCGTAAGGCAAATTATTCAGCTCGCCGGACTCGCGCAGAGAGATAAAGCGATCGCCCTTAACGTCGCCCAGCCGGAGTGTCACTTTTTCTGCTGCGGCGGCGGTAGCCACAATCGAGAGCAGGATGGCGGCAACCAGACGCATCAGGCGCTCCTTGCAATACGGCGTGCCGCAACTTTTTCGCGCGTCAGCGGGATCAGCTCTTTGCCATATTCCAGCGCGTCGTTCAGCGGATCGAAACCGCGGATCAGCACGCTCTCAATGCCCAGGTTGTAGTAATCCAGCAGCGCGTCGGAAACCTGATCCGGCGTGCCCACCAGCGAGGTGGAGTTATAGCCGCCGCCAACCAGTTTGGCGATGCCGGTCCAGAGATTTTTATCCAGCCGATCCCCTTCATTCGCGGCGGCGAACAGGCGTTCAGCACCCACGCTCTGCGGTTTCGGCAGGCCGAAATCGTGACCGGAGGCCAGCAGCTTCTGCCGGGCCGTTTCGCGGATATACTCCGCCTTCTCCCAGGCTTCTTTTTCCGTAGCGGCGATAATAGGGCGGAACGAAATATTAAAGCCGATCTGCCGTCCGTGACGGGCAGCGGCAGCGCGAACGGTACGCACGGTTTCAGCTGCGCCAGCCAGCGGTTCGCCCCATAGAGCGAAGGTATCAGCGTGCTTAGCCGCGACGCTAATCGCTTCCGGCGAAGAGCCACCAAAATAGATTGGCAGATGCGGCTGTAATGGCTTAACGGCGGAAAAAGCCTGCTCGGCCTGGTAAATCTCGCCTTGATGATCGAAAGGCTCCGTGGCAGTCAGGCTGTTTCGCAACACCTGCAAAAACTCGTCGGTACGCGCATAGCGTTCGGCTTTATTAAGGAAGTCGCCGTCGCGGCGCTGTTCAGCATCGTTGCCGCCGCTAATAATATGCACCGCAAGGCGGCCATCGGTGAGCTGATCCAGCGTTGCCAGCTTGCGCGCGGCGAGCGTAGGGGCAACAAAACCAGGACGATGCGCCAGCAGAAATTTAATTTTAGAGGTGTTTGCCGCCGCATGGGCCGCTACCAGGAAACCATCGGGCTGATCTGACCAGTAGCCGACCAGCACGCGATCGAAACCTGCCTCTTCGTGGGCGCGGGCGAAGTCAGCAATATACTGCTTGTTAAAAAGGGGGCCGCTGGGCGCGATGATTTCCGAGGCCAGGCGATGGCCGATCATGCCGAGAAACTGAATGCTCATGCTGAATTCTCCGAAGTAGGGGCTGCCGAACGAGGGCGCAGAAGAAAACCCTACTTTCAGAGATGTAAGCTGTGAAATTCCTATATCCACTGAGGAAAGCAGAAAAACAGCTAAGGCCGGTTATGTTTTTTTTGCATAAATAACGCTCAGGATTGGTATTTAGCCAGGTGAAAAAGCGATGTTAGTCTCAGTTTTTTGCCAAACGGAATCCTGTGCATGCTGCGTCTCTCTGTTTTAGCCCTGCTGACCACGCTTTTCACTTCTTCTGCGATAGCCGCCGATACGCTCTCCATAGGCGATCAGCGCGGCAACGCCAAAGCCATTCTGGAAGCGGCTGGCGAACTGAATAACCTTCCTTATACGCTGGAATGGCACGAATTCGCCAACGCGGCGCCGCTGCTGGAAGCGATGCGCGGCGGCTCGATCGACGCCGGTTCGGTGGGCGATGCGCCGCTAACCTTTGCGGTAGCGGCCGGGCTGGATGCCAAAGCGATCCTGGCGACGAAATACGCCGGTAACGCCATTATTGTTAAAAAAGGCAGCGCACTGCACAGCGTTGGCGATCTGGCAGGCAAACGTCTTGCTACGGTAAAAGGCTCTTCCGGGCATAACCTGGCGCTTCAGGCGCTGGCGAAAGCGGGCGTCGACCCGGAACAGGTTAGTTTCGTCTTTACGACGCCAGCCGAGGCGACCCTGGTGCTGGATCAGGGCGGCGTGGACGCGGTTTCCACCTGGGAGCCTTATGTCTCTTTTGCTACCCACCAGTCCGGGGCGCAAATCATTGCGGATGGCGAGAACTATCCGGCGCTGAACTATCTCGTCGCCAGCAATAGCGCTATCGCAAATAAAAGCAGCGAGCTGCACGATTTTAGCCAGCGGCTTATCCGCGCTCGCGCCTGGGGAGAGCAGCATCCGCAAGCTTATGCCGCCGTAATCAGCAAACTGCTGCGCATTCCGCAGGAAGTAGCGCTGGCGAAAGTGCAGCGAGAGGTTAATACCGTGGTCGATAATCAGCAGCAGGTGCTGGCCGTGCAACAGGCTACTGCGGATCTTTATGTCAAAAATGGCCTGATCCCCGCTTCCCTTAAAGCGGACACGTTTATCGATCTCAGCCTCTCGCAGGAGAAATAGTATGCATCTGGCGCTTTATCTCAGCGACACTGGGCTACACGCGGGTGGCTGGCGGCATCCCGATGCGCAGAATCACGATCCCATGGCGCTCGACACCTGGCTCAGGCTGGTGAAAAAAGCGGAAGAGGCTAAGTTCGATTTTGCTTTTGTCGCCGATAAACTCTCTATTGACGATATCTATGGCGACAGTATTACCACCACGGTGCAGTATCGGCCTGGCTATGCGCGCCCGGAACCTATGGCGCTGCTAACGGCGCTAAGCTTGTTTACCAGCCAGATTGGGCTGGGCGGCACGCTTTCCACAACCTACGGCGAACCTTTTCATGCCGCGCGAACCATCGCCACGCTGGATCATTTTAGCGCGGGAAGAGCGGCCTGGAACGCCGTGACCTCCACCAATGATGGCGAGGCCAGAAACTTTAGCCGTCAGCAGCATATGGCGCATAAAGAACGCTATCAGCGAGCCGCCGAGTTTATCGATGCGGTTCACCAGCTTCTCGCCAGCTGGCAGCCGGATGCGCGGGTAGCTGATAAAGAGAGCGGCATCTATGCGCTGGCTGAAAAAGTGCGCTACACCCGTTTCAATGGCGAACATTTTCAAATAGACGGGCCGCTTACGGTTGCCGCGCCACCGCAGGGCAGGCCGGTGCAGATTTTGGCTGGCGTCTCGCAAGATTTTCAGGACGTGGCGACTCGCGTCGCGGAAGTGATATTTACTGTCCAGCCGGAACGGCAGCGGGCGCAGCAATTTTATCAGCAGTTTAAAACCGCTATGGTCGCGCAGGGACGTAGGCCGCAGGCGTGTAAAATCCTCCCCGGCATTATGCCCATCGTCGGCGCAACGCTGCGCGAAGCGGAAGAAAAGCGCCGCCAGCTTGACGAGCTGGTTAACCCGCTGGCCGGGCTTAGCTTTATGTCAGCCAGTATGAATTACGATCTTTCGCAGCACGATCCCGATGCGCTTTTCCCGGACATCTTTGACGCTATCAGCGGTAGCAAAGGGCGTTTCGCTTACGTTATTAGCGAAGCGCGCAAACAGGGTAAAACCCTGGCGGAAGTGGCGAAACGCTATGCGGCCAGCGCCTCTTTTCCGGTGCTGGCAGGCACGCCGGAAAGCATTGCCAGCGAAATGATTGCCTGGGTGGAAAGCAAAGCCTGCGACGGTTTTGTGCTGATGCCGGCCGATATGCCCGCCTCGCTGAACGATTTTGCGGATTTAGTGGTGCCGGAGTTACAGCAGCGGGGCGCGTTCAGAAGTGAATACCGGGGCAGCACGCTGCGCGATCATCTGGCGCTGCCGCTGGCATAAAAGCTGTGGTGTTACGCCCGCCGAAAGCGGGCGCATAAAATTAAAAGGTTTCCTGGATAAAAGGCTTACGGGTGATTTTTCCGGCCTGCTCAGCTTCTTTCCTGGCCTGCAGAAATTGCTTAAGCATGGCGTTTTTTTGCGCGCGGATAGCGTCGTAATCAATTTTAGTGTCGGGGGTTGCCGTCTTCCGTTTGTAGCACATAAATTGCTCCTTTTTTGTCTACCCTGAGGTTATGTAGGCCAGCCTGCTGTCTGACCAGCCGATCGTATATCCTGATTAGTTGAGGAGTATACGCCTGGAAGGTTAAGATTTGTATATTTTCTCGCCTGGCAATCTGCAAGATAACGTCGATTAAAGAGTTGTAGAGAAATAACGTTTCATGCAGCGTAAGAATGATGGCCGTCGGCGGTCTGTCGAACATATCGCAATCGGGATGGTGCTCTGCTTCGATGTTATAGAAACTGATCACGCACAGATTACAGCAGCTCAAATCAGCTTTTGTCAGTTCTTTAAGAAGCGGCATATCGCCAGGCGCTTTCATACAAAAGACCAGCCGGAAAGTGAGCTGACGCTGAAAGTCGGCAGAAAAAGTGAATCTGATATCCATCGTTCTGTAGACGTCAAAGCCCTGTAGCTCGCTGTGTAAAATTTCGTAGTGGCAGTCCGTCATAGCTAATCCTCATCCTGAGACCTGATTGGCTGCTTTATAGCACTACTGTTTATGCGGGTTAAAGGCGTTGAGGTCGTTTCCAGCGTATAAAATCCGTTCACGCGAGACGCAGCACAAAAAAGGGGCGAATCACCGATTCGCCCCTGATACGTTCTTTCGTCTCTTAGCCCAGCACTAAACCAGCAACGGAAGCGGAGAGCACGCTGACCAGCGTTGAGCCGTACAGCAGCTTAAGGCCAAAGCGCGACACCACATTGCCCTGTTCTTCATTCAGGCCTTTAATAGCGCCTGCCACGATGCCGATAGAAGAGAAGTTAGCAAAAGAAACCAGGAACACGGAGAGAATGCCTTCGCCGCGCGGCGACAGCGTACCGGCAATTTTTTGCAGGTCTATCATCGCCACGAACTCATTGGAAACCAGTTTGGTGGCCATGATGCTGCCAGCCTGCAGCGCTTCGCCGGATGGAACGCCCATCACCCAGGCGAATGGATAGAAAACATAGCCCAGCACGCTCTGGAAACTGATACCGAAAAGCGTATTAAACAGCGCATTAACGGCGGAGATCAGCGCGATAAAACCGATCAGCATCGCGGCGACGATTACCGCCACTTTAAAACCGGCCAGAATATATTCGCCCAGCATTTCGAAAAAGCTCTGATCCTGATGCAGATTGCTCAGCTTGAGATCTTCTTCGCTTTCAATGCGGTAGGGGTTAATCAGCGACAGCACGATAAAGGTGCTGAACATATTCAAAATCAGCGCAGCCACCACATATTTTGGCTGCAGCATAGTCATATAGGCGCCGACGATAGACATGGAAACGGTAGACATGGCGGTTGCGGCCATGGTGTACATACGGCGCTGCGACATCTTGCCCAGGATATCCTTATAGGCGATAAAGTTTTCTGACTGTCCCAAAATCAGCGAGCTTACCGCGTTAAAAGATTCCAGTTTACCCATGCCGTTTACTTTGGAGAGCACGGTGCCGATCGCCCGGATAACCACGGGCAGAATACGGAAGTGCTGCAAAATGCCGATTAGCGCGGAAATAAACACGATAGGGCAGAGGACGTTAAGCCAGAAGAACGCCAGGCCTTTGTCGTTCATCCCGCCGAAGACGAAGCTGGTGCCCTGGGCGGCGAAGCCCAACAGTTTGTCGAAGAAACCGGCGAAGCCTTTGACAAAGCCTAAGCCGATTTCAGAGTTCAGGAAGAACCAGGCCAGTAAAACTTCAATGACCAGAAGCTGAACAACAAAACGGACGCGGATATTTTTTCGATCGCTGCTGACCAGTAAGGCCAGCAGCGTCACCACTACCAGCGCCAAAGCAAAATGCAGAATGCGGGACATGAATGCTCCAAATTTGAAGGCTGTTATATTTCGCTGCACATTCTATGTAACAAGTTGCAGAAAAACGAGACTAAAGCCTCAATATAATAAATTCGTATCGACTTAAATCGACAATTCCTGCTCGTTAACTTTCCGGTACTGTTTAAAAAACCACCCAATAACTTGTGGGGGAATAGTTTTTAACCTACAGTAGACATGTTGGTTACAAAGCGGTCACGAAAAACTCTTTTCCAAAGTATAGCAAAGGCTATACTTTTTAGCGTAGGCTATCACAGCGATAAGTTTAACCAGTGCAAATGATGTTGATAATCATTATCATTTGAATGACAATACGCTTCTCGGGTGTATTAAGGGGTATAAGCATGTTTGAAGGCCGCACCGCGGAGCAAAGCGTCCGGAGTTCCCGCAAAATCAAATTTGCGCTGATGGGGCCAGCCTTTATTGCGGCGATCGGCTATATCGATCCCGGCAACTTTGCTACCAACATTCAGGCCGGTGCTTCCTACGGCTACAGGCTGCTGTGGGTAGTAGTCTGGGCAAACATTATGGCGATGGTCATCCAGCTGATGTCCGCCAAGCTCGGCATTGCCACTGGTAAAAATCTGGCGGAGCATATCCGCGATCGTTTTCCCCGGCCTGCCGTCTGGTTTTACTGGATTCAGGCAGAAATCATCGCGATGGCGACCGATCTGGCGGAATTTATCGGCGCGGCCATCGGTTTTAAACTGATTTTCGGCGTTAGCCTGCTACAGGGCGCAGTACTGACGGGCGTGGTGACTTTCCTGATCCTGATGCTGCAAAGCCGGGGACAAAAGCCGCTGGAGAGGGTGATCGGCGGTTTGCTGCTGTTCGTTGCGGCGGCCTATGTAATCGAACTCTTTTTCTCGCAGCCGAAAGTTGTAGATTTGCTGCAGGGCGTAGCCGTGCCGACGCTGCCAACTGCTGATGCAGTACTGCTGGCGGCGGGCGTACTGGGCGCGACTATTATGCCCCACGTTATTTATCTGCATTCATCCTTAACGCAGAATCCCAACGGCGACAGCCGCGAGGAGCGCTACTCTTCCACCAAACTGGATGTGGCGGTAGCGATGACCATCGCAGGCTTCGTCAACCTGGCGATGATGGCGACGGCGGCGGCGGCCTTCCATTTCAGCGGCCATACCGGCGTAGCCGATTTGGATCAGGCTTATCTGACGCTCGACCCGCTGTTGGGTCGCGCGGCGGCGCTGGTCTTTGGCCTGAGCCTGCTGGCCGCCGGGCTCTCTTCCACCGTCGTGGGCACTATGGCGGGCCAGGTAGTGATGCAGGGCTTTATCCATGTCCGTATCCCGCTGCTGATTCGCCGCGTGGTAACGATGCTGCCTTCATTTATTGTTATTCTGGCGGGCTGGGAGCCAACGCGTATTCTGGTTATGAGCCAGGTATTACTTAGCTTTGGTATTGCGCTGGCGCTGATCCCGCTGCTCTCTTTTACCGGCAACCGCGAACTGATGGGCGATTTGGTTAATTCCCGCCTGATGCAGGCGGTAGGCAAGGTAATAGTCGTTATTGTCATCGCGCTGAACTTTTATCTGCTGTTCTCTATGGCAACCGGTATTTAGCGCGACGAAAGCCTGAACGCTTATATTCCTCCCTTTTTGCATTCACGAACCCTACATTTATGTGGGGTTTTTTTATGTTTTCTGCCGGGTAAACCGCAGCCTGACTCCGACTGAATAGAGTGAGGTTATTCTGTTTTTTCCTTGGGCTGGCTGACAGGGTTGTGCAATTAATTATTAATAATCAATAAGTTATTTTAAAAACGTGCGGCGACACAACCGGATAAATTTGGTTTAAGTCCTTTTTGGGATAATGCCAATTTATAGGGCATAACTTTACTCATATTATGGTTTCTTTACGCATTTTTGATGCTTCCTCTTGCCAGGAGTTTTTATGAACATCAAGTATCGTCCGGATATTGACGGCCTGCGCGCGTTAGCTATCGTGCCTGTTTTGCTGTTCCATGCCGGTTTCAGCACCTTTTCCGGCGGTTACGTCGGCGTTGACGTTTTCTTTGTGATCAGCGGATTTTTAATTACTTCGATCCTGTTGAAGGATATTAAAAATAACAGCTACAGCATTATCGACTTTTATGAGCGGCGTATTCGCCGTATCTTCCCCGCGCTTTTCTCCGTCATCCTGTTTGTTTTGCTGGTGGCGCCTTTTGCGCTGCTGCCTGATGACTACAACTTTTTGCCGAAAGAGGTTGCCGGCGCGCTACTGTTTGTCTCGAACATCGTTAGCTGGCGCAAATCGGGCTATTTCTCCAGCGATGCAGAAGAGCGGCCGTTGCTGCATACCTGGTCGCTGGGCGTTGAAGAACAATTTTATATCTTTGCGCCGATTATCCTGTTTTTTATTCTGGTAAAGCTAAAGCGCAAACCCGATCTGTTTCTGCTCGCTATCTTTGCTCTCTCTTTCCTGCTAAGCATTTTCCTCACCCATCCAAAACCTTCTGCCGCTTTTTATCTGCTGCCTTCGCGCACCTGGGAGCTGATGGCCGGTTCTCTGCTGGCGCTGAACCGCGTGCCGAAACCGCGCAGCGCCGCGCTGAATGAACTGATTGCGCTGGCGGGCTTTGCGGCTATTGTCGGCAGCGTATTCTGCTTTGATGCCCATACGGCATTCCCTGGCTACGCCGCAGCGCTACCGGTGTTTGGCAGCGTGTGCATTATCTACGCCGCGCAGCAAACGCTGGTCGGCAAGCTGCTGTCGCTGAAGCCGGTGGTGTTTATCGGGCTGATTTCCTATTCGCTTTACCTCTGGCACTGGCCGCTGATCGTCTTTTTCCGCAACTGGAACCTGCTGATAAATGAAGGCGGTCGCTGGCTGGTGGTGGCAGTATCATTACTGATTGCCACGCTCTCCTGGCGCTTTATCGAACGTCCATTCCGTAACCGCAGCGCCTTCCCGGCGGCACGCCTTTATAAAACCAGCGCAGTCGGCCTGGCTATCCTGGTAGCGGTCAGCGCGGCGACCTGGAGCCAGGGCGGCTGGCCAACGCGCTTTACCCCGCAGACGCAGGCTTTTATTGCAGCGCACCAGGATTTCAGCCCGGCGCGGGGCCGCTGCCACTTTAACGGCGGCGTGCCGGATACCTCCAGCTACTGCCACTTTGGCGAAGCTAAACCTACGGTAGCCGTCTGGGGCGATAGCCACGGCGTGGAACTTTCCCGCGCGCTGGGCAACCAGAATATCTCGCTGTATGAAATTACCTACTCAGCCTGTCCGCCTGCGCTCGATTTCCAGCTGGAAGTACGCCCGGACTGTATTGCGCATAACCAGCGCGCTATCAATTTCCTGGAAGCAGATAAAGCCATCAAGGTGGTGGTGCTGGCCGCTCGTTATGAGGCCTACCCAACGACCTTTTACCGCAATATGAATAAAACTGCGGAACAGCTGATAGCGCACGGTAAGAAAGTGATTATTGTCGGGCCAGTTCCTTCGCCAGGCGTGGATGTGCCCACCACGCTGGCGCGCGGTCGCGATCCGTATTTCACGTTTAATAATCCGGCTATCGAAAATATTCAAAAATACATCGATGCAGACGTAGTGCGCTTTATGCCTTCGTCCGTGCTTTGTCCGCAGAATAAATGCAGCATGCTGGTCAATGGTAAGCCGCTGTTGTTCGACAACAACCATCTGAGTATGGCGTCCGCTAACTATGTGGCAGGCTACCTGTCACGTACCGTTAACGCACAACAAAACAGCGATGGCCGATCGCAAAAGCTGGCAAATCTGTAATAAAAAAAGCGGAAGAGGTAGCTCTTCCGCTTTGACTGCTGACAAACTTAAAGCGATGGAGGGCCTGTGGAGCACTACGGGCCATGGACGGTCCGTACTGAGCTGCTATGGACGGCGCTTTTTGCGTCTTTGCGGAAGACACAGGCCCTCCTGAGCAGGCACCCGCTATTTTGTCATCAACCTCAAGCGGAAGAGATAGCTCTTCCGCTTTGACTGCTTTACCAGCGGCCGTCGTGATGGCGGTCGCGCTCGTGACGCCATTCGCGCTGCCTTTCATGGTCGCGCCAGCGCTGATCGCGTCGCCACTCATGGCGGTGGCGCATCTCCTGATGACGACGCCACTGTTCATGACGCCACCAGCGGCCTTCGCCGTAGCGATAGTTGTTACGCCACCAGTGACCGTCGCGCCAGCGGCCGCCGTCCCAGTAACGTCCATGACGATCGCGATCGCCTAAATGTAGCGACACGCCCGGTGCCAGCATAATCCGGGCGCTGTCAGCCTGCGCTGTGTGCATAGCCAACGGTGATAAAGTCGCCAGCAAGGTGGCGATAAGCAATAAATGTTTCATTTTCTCTCCTTATTAGCGGCACAGCTGCTCCGCCATGGTGCCAGTATTATAAAGAGAAGGTTAAGGTTGCGCCTGGCTAATTCCTAAAAGCGTCAAAAAATTGTTAAGAGAAATGTCATATGGCGAGGCCGCCGCAGGGCGCGGCGGCGAAAGGGTCAGGCAAGAATGCTGTCGATATGTTCCAGCTCGCTCTGGCTGAATTCACGCTGCGCCAGCATGCCAACGGCATCATCTATCTGGCTGGTCTTGCTGGCGCCAATTAATACCGAAGTCACGCTGCTGTTGCGCAGAACCCAGGCCAGCGCCATCTGCGATAGCTTTTGGCCACGCTGCTGCGCCAGTTCGTTCAGCCGCCGCACTTTCTCCATCTTCTCCGGCGTTAACTGCTCGCTGCTCAGAAACCGGCTGCCGCTGGCGGCGCGTGAATCCTCAGGGATCCCTTTCAGATAACGATCGGTCAGCATCCCGCCCGCCAGCGGCGAAAAGGCGATACAGCCAACGCCCTGCTGTTGCAGCACGTCCAGCAGGCCGTTCTCCGGTGCGCGTTCAAACATGGAGTATTTCGGCTGATGGATCAGGCAGGGCGTACCCAGCTGCTTCAGAATGGCGATCGCTTCCGCCGCCAGCTCTGCCGGATAGTTGGAAAGGGCGATATAGAGCGCTTTGCCCTGGCGCACCAGATGATCCAGCGCGGTCATGGTTTCTTCCAGCGGCGTTTCCGGGTCCGGGCGGTGATGATAAAAAATATCGACATACTCCAGCCCCATGCGCTTCAGGCTTTGGTCGAGACTGGCTATCAGATACTTACGCGATCCCCAATCGCCGTAGGGCCCGTCCCACATCGTGTAGCCCGCTTTGGAAGAAATAATCAGCTCGTCGCGCAGTGAAGCGAAGTCCTGACGCAGGATGCGGCCAAAGTTCTCCTCTGCCGACCCCGGCGGCGGCCCATAATTGTTGGCGAGATCGAAATGGGTGATGCCCTGATCGAACGCATGCCGCAGCAGCGCGCGGCTGTTCTCTACCAGCGTGCTGTCGCCAAAGTTATGCCACAGGCCGAGCGATACGGCGGGCAGCTTCAGGCCGCTGCGGCCGCAGCGATGATAACTCATTGTCTGATAACGTTTTGCATCGGGCTGATAGGCCATAGAAGTTCCTGTGCTCGGAGAGAAAGATGCGGTAAGCATCACAGTGTATACGGTTACACTAAGTCGGATCGCGCGGCGGATCGCAACTTGCGGAAAAGCTTTTTACTCATTTATGGCTTTATGCAGCGGCTTATCGCGCGGTAACAAATTTTCAGCAGCAGAATTGCCTTAAGCTGACCATATTTGTGCTTAATAAGGGCAGCTATACTATTGAGCATGCTATTTATGGTGGGCAGTGCGGTTACAATAACGCCCTGGTTCGATTGCAGGAAGTGGTAAAAGTGATTGAACCGGCCTCGCGTCTCTGGCTGGTGGAGGTTATGCTGCCGCAACTGGAGTTATTGCCGCTGCCAAAGCGCCTTGCAGTAGCGCCATAAAGGCAATGGGTGACAAAAAGTCTGATAACGACCTTCAGATTCAGATTGATGCCCGTGGGAAACTGCCGCCGGTGCAGGTAAGGTAGGCGGTCGCAGCGCGATTTTACGCTGGCCCGCAAGGGTTGGGCGTTGTTGTTTGAGTGGGGGAAATTTATAGTGTGTACAAATGACGTAAGCGGAGCAAAACAATAATGACTAAGTATGCTTTGGTAGGTGATGTAGGCGGCACCAACGCGCGCCTGGCACTGTGTGAAGTCGAGAACGGTGCCGTATCACAAGCCAAAACGTTCTCCACAGCAGACTACGATAGCCTTGAGGCGGTCATCCGTTTTTATCTTGCCGAGCAGCAGCAGGATGTCACGGATGGCTGCATCGCCATCGCCTGCCCGATTACCGATGACTGGGTTGAGATGACCAATCATGACTGGGCTTTCTCCACCAGCAAAATGAAAGCGAACCTGGGCTTCGAGCACCTGGAAATCATCAATGATTTCACCGCCGTGTCGATGGCTATCCCCATGCTGACCGAGCAGGACGTGATGCAATTCGGCGGCGGCGCGCCGGTGAAAGACAAGCCGGTTGCCGTTTATGGTGCCGGAACGGGTCTGGGCGTAGCGCATCTGGTGCACGTCGATAAGCGCTGGGTCAGCCTGCCGGGCGAGGGCGGTCACGTCGATTTCGCCGCCAACAGCGAAGAGGAAGATCTGATCCTGGAGGTGCTGCGCGCCGAGCTGGGCCACGTCTCTGCCGAGCGCGTGCTGTCTGGTGCGGGCCTGGTCAATCTTTATCGCGCTATCGTTAAAGCCGATAATCGCGTGCCGGAAAACCTGAAGCCGAAAGATGTTTCCCAGCGCGCGCTGGAAGATAGCTGCACCGACTGCCGTCGCGCCCTGGCGATGTTCTGCGTGATTATGGGGCGTTTCGGCGGCAACCTGGCGCTGACCATGGGCACCTTCGGCGGCGTTTACATCGCTGGCGGCATCGTACCGCGTTTCCTGGAGTTCTTTAAGGCTTCCGGTTTCCGCGCCGCTTTTGAAGATAAAGGCCGCTTCAAAGACTACGTGCAGAATATCCCGGTTTATCTGATCACCCACGATAAGCCAGGCCTGCTGGGCGCGGGCGCGCATCTGCGCCAGACGCTGGGCAGCATCCTGTAACAGAAAAGGGTCGGTTTACCGGCCCTTCAGACTGCTGATAAACGTAAAGCGATGGAGGGCCTGTGGCTGGAGTACTACGGGCCATGGACGGCCCGTACTGAGCTACCACGGACGGTGCTTTTTGCGTTTTTGCGGAAGACACAGGCCCTCCTGAGCCGGCACCGGCATACTTCGGCATCAATCTCCCTTGCTATAGCCGCATCAGCTGGCGAAACTCCCGCACCTTGCTGCGGCTGACCGGCACCTGAAAATCCAGATCGCGCAGCTTCAGCATATAGGTATTGTTAAACCAGGGTTCGATTTCGCGGATCTTGCTTAAATTCACGCAGTAAGAGCGATGACAGCGGAAAAAAGCCTCCTCCGGCAGTCGGCTGCAAAACTCGGTGATATTCATCGACATCACGTACTCTTCCCGCCGCGTATAAACAAAGGTCATTTTTTCGTGGGCTTCGGCATAGTAAATGTCGTTGATATCCGTAACGATAATCCGCTCATCCTTCACCAGATTAATGGTATGTACCTGGCTGCGTGGGCTTTCTGCGCTGCTTTGCGTCGCCTGCTGCAGCGTATTTTCCACTTTGCGCAGCATAGTGATAATACGCATCTCATGATAAGGCTTGAGGATATAGTCAAAGGCCTCCAGCTCAAACGCTTCCACCGCGTGCTCTTTATAGGCGGTGATAAAAACAATCAGCGGCCGATGGGCGAACTTGCTGATATTTTGCGCCAGCAGCACGCCATCCAGCGAGGGAATATTGATATCCAGAAAAATCACGTCCGGCTGATGGTTTTGCAGATACTTCAATACGTCCAGGCCGTCGTCAAAGGTCGCCTCGATCTGTAGCTGGCTGTGCTGGCGGATCAGCCAGCTCAGCTCCTGCTGCGCCAGAAATTCATCTTCTACAATAATGGCTTTCACATCGCTTTCCCGGTTAAGGCGGCGTCAGGCCGCTAGTAAGACAAATCGGGCAGGCTCGCCCCTTTTTTATTAATATAAAAGGCGATTTCAGTGCCCGGATTCAGCCGGTGAATATGCAGTCCTTCGCCATAAAGCAGCCTGACGCGATGATGCACGTTCAGCAGGCCAATCTTGTTGCCAGGCATTTCATTGCTTTCCACCCGCCGGATCACCTCTTCGCTAATGCCGTTGCCTGTATCCCGTACCGCAATACGTATACGTTCGCCGGTATCCTGCACGCTGATAGTGACCACGCCTTTGCCGCGACACGGGTGCACGCCATGCACAATGGCATTCTCTACCAGCGGCTGGATCAGCAAACTCGGTAACGAACAGCTGATATCTTCGTCGATCTCATAGATTACCGTCAGCTTATCGCCAAAGCGCGCCTGCTCAATAGCGATATAGTCTTTGATCTGATAAAGCTCCTTACGGATATCAATGATTTCGTCGTCGTTCAGCTCAAGGTTATAGCGCAGATAGCGAGAAAGATTACTGATAAGCTGGCGCGCGGTGTCCGGATTGATACGGATAGAAGAAGAGATAGCGTTCAGCGCGTTAAAAAGAAAATGCGGATTAATTTTGCTTTGCAACGCACGCAGCTCGGCTTTATTCGCCATCTCGCGTAGCTGCTCGGCACGCGACACCTCCAGCTGCGTGGAGATAATTTGCGACAGCCCGACGGCCATCTCGCGCAGCGACCAGGTAATACGGTGCGCATGGCGATAATAAATTTTCAGCGTGCCGGTGACTTCACCCAGCTCGCGCAGCGGGATCACGATCATCGAATGGATTTCCGGCGTGCGGTGCGCCTCATCATTATTGCGGATAATGATTTCGCCGTTGGCGATAGCTCTGGCGGTGGTGGGGCTGATACCGTCATCGCCTTCGCGATAGTTTTGTTCACCCACGCCAACATAGGCCAGAATCTGGTTTTTATTAGTGATGGCTACCGCATCCGCGTTGATATCGTCGCGAATAATCTCGCACACTTTGCGCAGCGAGCTGCTGTTGACCTGACGGAACAGCGGCAGGGTTTTATTAGCGATATCCAGCGCCAGCTTGGCCTGCCGGGCGGCTATGGCCTCTTTTTCGCCCTCGACGCTCTGGATCAGCAAAACGATCAGGCCAATGCTGGCCGCGCCCAGAATCATCGGCACGGCAATCTCTTCCACTATCGCCATGCCCAGCGCGTATGGCCTGGCCCAGGCCAGAATCAGGATCATCGTCAGCGACTCGCACAGCATGCCGCCGACAATACCCACACTCCAGCGCCGCTCTTTTGCCACCTTCAGATTAATCCAGCCTGAGGCGATACCGGCGATAATGCTGGTAATTAAACAGGGAACGGAAGTCACGCCATGCACATCAATCAAGAAGCGGTGTAGCCCGGCCACCACGCCGGTCACTATGCCGACCCAAGGGCCGAACAGAATGCCGCCGGACATAATAGCGATAGTGCGCACGTTAACCAGCGACCCATCGACATTGATGCCGCTCCAGGTGCCGAAAAGCGCGAACAGCGAAAAAATAGCCGTTACCGCGATCAGCTCCTGCCGGGAGTGCTCATCCTTTTGCAATAGCTGGCGGAAGTGCGGAGTTCGCGTTAAAAAAAACAGACAGATAAGCATTAAGGCGGCGCGGTCTATAACCGCGAGCAACATCTCAAACATCGAATGCACGGGCGCCTCGGCTGGCGATAAAAAGTTGCTCCATAATAAGGAAAGCGGACGGCAAGCGCACAGGGATTTTGCCTGCATTAATAGCTACCCATGCCAAAAAGCGTCATTACCCTCAAAAAGGGGAAAACCTGGTAGCAAAAAGGGGATGTGTTTTGTTTGGTGCCGCAGATAGCTTTACAAGCCGGGCGTGCTGCAGGATAGTCTGTTTGTGGCCGCTTTCAGCAGCAGGCTGCCACGAGTTTTGTTCCCCGTTTGCGAGGCGATTATGCAACTCACTACCGAAAGATTGCTGCTGGCAAAGCTTCAGCCAGAAGACTGGCCGCTGTTTCAGCAGGTGCACAGCGATGCGGTCAGTATGCAGTATATCAGCGCCGTACCGCAGCCAGCGGATGTTCGCCAGCGCTTTCAGACCCGGCTACAGCCCTGGCAGACCACCAGCCTGCATATGCTCTGCCTGACCATAAAACTCAGAGAAAGCGGCGAGCCGCTGGGGCTGATAGGGGCGAATGCGGAATGGTCGCCGTGGCGGCAGGCCGAGGTCGGCTATTCGCTGCTAAGCCAGCAAACCGGCAAAGGCTACGGCAGCGAGGCGCTGGGCGCACTGGCCGACTGGCTGTTTACCGAATGCTGTTTCCACAAGCTGAAAGCGCAGGTGGTCGAGGGCAACTGGCCTTCGCGGCGCATCCTGGAAAAAAACGGCTTTCGGCTTGAGGGCACGCTGAGAGAAAACTATCTGCTGCGCGGCGAATGGGTAAATGACTGGCTGTTCGGCAAGCTGGAATCAGATTAATTCGGCTCGACAGCCTGGCGAATTTTGCGCTATGGTCATCTCTCGACCAGTTTCTGGTCAGCGTCGCTCGGACGGTTCCGGGCGCTAACGTTTACAGAGGTCCCTATGGCTGATATCAGCTCTGCACGCCGTTTTTCCCGTATTGAACGTCTTCCGCCCTACGTTTTTAATATCACCGCCGAACTGAAAATGGCGGCGCGCCGCCGTGGCGAAGATATTATCGATCTCAGCATGGGCAACCCGGATGGCCCTACGCCGCCGCATATTGTCGAAAAACTCTGTTCAGTCGCACAGCGTGAGGATACGCACGGCTACTCAACCTCGCGCGGGATCCCGCGTTTACGCCGCGCTATTTCTCGCTGGTACGCAGATCGCTATCAGGTGGATATAGATCCGGAATCAGAAGCCATAGTCACTATCGGCTCGAAAGAGGGGCTGGCGCACCTGATGCTGGCAACGCTCGACCACGGCGATACCGTACTGGTACCGAATCCCAGCTATCCGATTCATATCTACGGCGCGGTTATCGCAGGCGCTCAGGTTCGTTCGGTGCCGCTAGTGGAAGGAGTAGACTTCTTTAACGAGCTGGAGCGCGCCATCCGGGAAAGCTACCCCAAACCTAAAATGATGATCCTCGGCTTTCCGTCCAACCCAACGGCACAATGCGTAGAGCTGGATTTCTTTGAGCGAGTTATCGCACTGGCTAAGCAATACAACGTGCTGGTTATCCACGATCTGGCCTATGCCGATATCGTCTATGACGGCTGGAAAGCGCCTTCCATCATGGAAATCCCTGGCGCGCGCGACGTGGCAGTAGAGTTTTTCACCCTTTCCAAAAGCTACAATATGGCGGGCTGGCGTATCGGCTTTATGGTCGGCAACAAAGAGCTGGTGGCGGCGTTGGCAAGAATTAAAAGCTACCACGACTATGGCACCTTTACGCCGCTACAGGTTGCCGCTATTGCCGCCCTGGAAGGCGATCAGCAGTGCGTACGGGATATCGCGCAGCAGTATAAACGCCGCCGCGATGTGCTGGTAAAAGGGCTGCACGAGGCGGGCTGGATGGTGGAAGTACCGAAAGCTTCCATGTATGTCTGGGCGAAAATCCCGGATCATTACGCGGCGATGGGGTCGCTGGAGTTTGCCAAACATATGCTGCAGGAGGCCAAAGTCTGCGTCTCGCCCGGCATAGGTTTCGGCGACTATGGCGATACGCATGTGCGTTTCGCACTGATTGAGAACAGCGACCGTATCCGTCAGGCGATCAGAGGCATTAAGGCGATGTTCCGCGCCGACGGTATCCTGCCGGGAACGGCGAAAAGCGAAGAAACCGCCAGCCAGGCGGAGTAAAACCAGCTGCATAAAAAGAGCGCTCTCGTCCGGCGCTCTTTTTTTCCTCGAAACTCACGGCGATCTCTGAAACAGAGCGGGTCGTTATGTCTCAGCGTTGAGGGTAAGCTTGCTGAGCTACAGCATCAGATAAAAAGTGCCTACCCAGGCCAGAAACAAAAACGAAATGCCCATTAATGCATATTTCACTGCAAAACTCCTCTGAGCGACGGCGGCCTCGTCAGCCCGCGCTACCGGTTACTGTGACAGAATCGACCGCTAATTTACCCGCTCCGCCTGATAAAATAAAGTTGCTATCCGCAGGAATTATCTACTTTTTAAGCGCCCTGAACGTCCGGCTCAGCGGCTTAGCTCCGGCACCACCGACATCCCTACTTTAAGACGCGCCAGATCGTCCTGGCCGGGCTCCAGCAGGATCTTCACCGGCAAACGCTGCGCGACTTTGGTGAAATTGCCCGTGGCGTTATCAGCAGTGATAGCTGCGAAGGTAGAACCGGTCGCAGGCGCTACGCTATCGATATGGCCGCGCAGCGTGACGCCAGGCAGCGCATCCACGGTCATCGTCACCGCTTCGCCGATTTGCACATTAGCCAGCTGTGTTTCCAGAAAGTTCGCCACCACATAAGTTTGCTGGAGCGGCACCACGGCCATCAGGCGTGTACCGGCGGAAACCCATGCGCCCTGACGGGCGGCGCGCTGGCCGACAGCGCCATCAATAGGCGCGGTAATGACGGTATAGGAAAGATTCAGGCGCGCCTGATCAACGCTGGCCTGAGAAGCGGCGATATCCGCTTTAGCCTGGCGCAGGCTGGCCTCAAGGACGCCTACTGCTTTACGTGCGGCCAGCGCGGCGGCCTGGCTCTGTCGCAGCTGCGCCGCTGCTTCCTGCATTGATGCGCTGGTTTTCTGCTGCTCGTCCGCTGTCGCAGTGCCGGTTTTTAACAGGCGGCGATAGCGTTCGGCGTTTTGGCCCGCATAGTTCAGCGTCGCCTGGCTGGCCGTCACGGCGGCATCGCTTTGCGCAATGGTCGCCTGCTGCTGCTCAAGCTGCGCCTGTACGCTGCTCATTTTTGACTGGCTTACGGCCAGATTTGCTTCAGCGGTTTCCAGCGCGACGCGATAGTCCCGATCGTCGATCGTCGCCAGCGTGTCGCCCGCTTTAACCTGCTGGTTATCGCCGACGTTGACGGTGCGAATATAGCCGGACACTTTCGGTGCGATAGCAGTGTAATCGGCGGTGACTACGGCATCATCGGTACGCGCCTGGTGGCGGCTCATGGCCGACCAGACGAAAAAGGCGATCGCCAGCAGGATCGCCAGCAGCGCGGCCAGCGCCAGGGTTCTTTTTGCAGGAGTGAAGCTCATCATTATTATCTCGTGGCTTTAGTTTGAATAAGGGTTTGCGGCGGCCAGACGCGTTTGGGCAGCCAGGCGGTCAGCAGCACCAGCAGCAGGGCGAAGCCGATAATCAGCAGATAGGCATCGCTGATGCTCAGGATCACCGCCTGGTGTTTAAGCAAGGTGGCGAAGTGGCTCAGGTTTTCGGTGGAGCTGGCCGAACCGTCCGGCAGCAGCGGCTGCATCGTTGAGGCGCTGGCGCTGTTGTTCGCCGTCATCAGCCAGGGACGGTTGCCCAGCTGATCCACCAGGCTGTGCGAATGAAATTTCTCGCGGTGCGTCAGAAAATTCTCTACCAGGCTGCCTGCCGCCACGCTGGAAAAGCCGCGTACGGTATTAAACATCGCCGAGGCGTAAGGCCCTTCCGGCGGCTGCACTACGCTGGTGGCGCTCATCAGCACCGGCAGGATCAACATCGGCTGGCCAAAGGCCTGCAATACCTGAATCAGCCAGAAGTTCTGCCTGGCCCAGTCGTCGGTAAGCTGCATGCCCATCACGCAGGAGAGGCTCAGCAATGCCGCGCCGCAGGTCAGCATCCAGCGGCAATCCACCCAGCGAATATTCAGCAGGAACGCCATCAAAGGCGCGATCAGCAGCTGCGGCAGACCAATAGTTAACGCCAGCGGCGCGAACTGCACGGTGCGAAAACCTTCAACCTGGCCGAAATAGGCGGATGGCAGAGCGGAGCCGGAGAGCGCCACCAGCAGCACGCCAGCCAGCACCAGCAGCCCGTGCGTCAGGTTTCTTCGCGCCAGCATCTGTAGCTTGAACAGCGGTAGCGGATGCGACCATTCGTTGAATAAAAACACTACCAACAGCGCTATAGAAGCGAGCAGCATGCCCGTAATCAGCGGCGAATTAAACCAGTCGAGCCTTTCGCCCTGCGACAGCGTCAGCACCATCAGCGCAATCCCGCTACAGCCGGTCAGCATGCCGAACAGATCGATCTGCTTAAAGCGCTCCAGCCGCAGCGGATCCTGCGGCAATCCCCAGCCGATCAGCAGGCTGGCGACCAGGATCGGCGGCACTACCTGCCAGAAAACAAACTGCCAGCCTACGGCATCCGTCCAGAAAGCCGCCAGAGAAGCCGCCACGTTGGGGCCGAAAGTGGCGGTCAGCGCATAGGCGGAAAGCCCATACAGCTTGATGCCGGGCGGCAGAAAACGCAGCGCCACCGTCATCAGCAGCGGCGGCAGCGCGCCGCCGAACAGGCCCTGAATCACGCGCAGGCCGATAAACAGCGCTGGCGTGGCGGCAAAGGGCTGTAAAATACCGGTCAGCGCGAAGCCGAAGGCCACGGCCAGCGCGAAACGGCGCAGCGACAAAGTCACCGCAAACCAGGGCGCGATCATCATTGCCGCCACTTCGGCAGCCTGATAGGCCGAGGTAATCCAGGTTGCCTGATCGTAGCTAAAGCCGATAGCGGCGCGGACGTCGGCCAGCGCCAGATCGGTTACGCGATCGTTTAAACCTGAAGTCAGCGCAGCAATCAGCACGCCCACCAGACCCAGCGCCAGACGCAGGGTAAAAGGGTGGGATGCCGGGGCTGCGGGTTGAGCATTCATAGCAGGTGCTCCGCAGAGAGAGTTATTGTGATGCACTGTATTGCATTGTGATACAGTGGCGCTGATATTACCTTGTGGTTAACTGTATTGCAATGTGATACGGCCACGGAAAGAGTGCTAAAGTAACGCCATCAACAAGGAAGGAAATCTTATGTCTGAACCTGTGGCTTTACGTGATGAAGAGCGTACCGGCGGTATTCAGGTTATCTCGCGCGCGGCTAAAATTCTTAATGCGCTGGGCGACAGCCCCAACGGCATGAGCCTGGGCGAAATCGCGCAGGCCGTCGATCTGCCGCGCTCGACCGTACAGCGTATTGTCGGCGCGCTTGATTCCGTTCAGCTGGTTCGTAGCCAGGGCGCGCGCGGCGTACGTTTAGGCCCGGCGTTATTGCGTTTGATCGCCAGCGTGCATACTGATGTGGTAGCGATAGCGCGGCCCTGGCTACAGTCGCTTTGCGATGCCACGGGCGAAACGGTTTCGCTGGCGCGGGCCAGCGGCCTGCAGCTGGCTATCGTGCACTACGTGGTGGCCGACCGCGAGCTGCGCGTGGTGCCGCGCATCGGACTAAATTTGCCGCTTTACAGCACTTCCGGCGGCAGGGCTTTACTGGCGCTGGACAGCGATGAAGAAGCGAGAGCGCTGGTGGGCGAAGCTTATGAGGCTATTACCGAGCTGACCGTTAAGGCTTTTCCCGATCTTACGGCAAGGCTACAGGAGATCCGCCGCAGCGGTATTTCCTACGATCGTGGCGAGACGCTGGAAGGGATCTCCACCATGGCGGTAGCGTTAGATACCATACTGGGACGCTTTTCCATCAGCTTACTGGTTCCTTCTGCCCGTTTCCAAAAGCACGAAGCGCTCTTCCGCGAAGAGATCCTGAAGTGCAAAGAAGCGCTGGTGGATGAAATTGGCAAAGCGGCATTACGTGACTGACAGGAGCGGCAAATGAACAAGCTTTTAGTGGCGGTAGATAATTCGGCGCTGGCGCGCAAAGTGGTTTCTCTGGCGACAGAGCAGGCGCTGGCGCAGGATGCTGACGTAGTAGTCTTATGCTGTGTAGATGCCAGCTACGCCAGTACCACGGCGGATTACGTGATTGAAGCGGGCGAAGATCCCGACGACTTCGGCAGCGCGCTGGATGAGCAAAATACGGCGGAGGCAGCCGTACGCCATGCGCTGGCGCAGCTACAGGGAGGCGGCGTTCGCGCGACCGGGCGGGTGCTGGCAGGCGAATCGGCTGAAACTATCGTGGCGCACGCCAATGCCATCGGCGCAACCATGATTATTATGGGCCGTCGCCATCTCTCTTCTTTTAATCGCTTACTGAAAGGCTCGGTCAGCGCTGCCGTCATCGAGCGCGCCAGCTGTCCGGTATTGGTAGACGTACGCGCTGACTAAAAGGTTTTACGGCACTTCAGGTTAATTTCTCTGCGGGCGCAAAAAGTATACTCTCGCCCGCGTCCCGAATTCAGTGCAAAAAAAAGCCCGCTCGCCGCGGGCATAACTACTTGTAATTATAAATAAAATTCCTGGTGTTACGCAGACATGTCGCTGTGTCTGGACTTATATTGGCATTCATTTTTGCCCGGCGCTACACGGCTTCCTGAATCGATTCAATCGGTAAAATATTGCAAAGCTTACGAAAAAAAGCGCAAAAGCAGCCTTTTCCGATGGAGATAAATCGCCAGATCCGTACCATGCGACGGCGGAGAAGGAGTAAAACATGAAAAAAAACCTAATTGGTGTAATGGCGCTGACGGCCTTGCTGTTAACTGGCTGTACTTCCAACAAGCCTGGCGCATTTGAAAAAGTAGGTGAAGATCCTGCGGTAAATAGCGTGCTCTATCGTTACAACCCTGAAAAAGTAGACAAAGCAGCGATGCTACAGGATGTGGAAAACTATTGTGCAGACAAAGGATTTGATAAGGTTGAACCTATTAAGCCGCAGGAGAGCCGGCTGCCGGGATTAATGAAAGCCTGGTACCAGTGCAATTACAGCATTAAAAGCTAATAAAAAAGGGCGGGTAATTACCCGCCCTGGATACTGCATTTTATTTTTATATTGCCGTGTGCAGGCTTTGCCCGCTTGAGGTCATTACGCCTCTTTTACCAACCCCGATGCGGACCATGATGGCCGCCGTGGTGATAGCCTGGCCCACCGTGGTGGCCGCCGCGATAGCCGTCGTGGATAATACAGCCGCTTAGCATGCTTATTACGCCCAGAATAGCTAAAGATTTAATTAGTTTCATTATGCTTGCTCCCTTCCTTTCCAATAGCTAACACTCTACAAAACAAAAGTGGAGGAATAATGCCGCTTTTGTAGAGTTATTAGAGGAAATATTTCTAAATAATTCATGAGAGAAAGTTTGCTTTTTGTTTGGCCGGAAAGAAATAAGAGAAGGCTTAAAAAAAGGCTCCTTAAGACAGAATGTTCTTAAATAAGCGTGTTGCGCAGCGAAAATACTATAACGAAAATTTGCGTTAATGACAGCAGGAAGAAATTTCCAGGATAGACTTAAGGCAACTTTTTATGACAAGGATACGCAATGAATTATCAGGTTAAAAATGTGCTGGCGGCCCAGGCAGAGCTGGGCGAGTGTCCGGTCTGGTCAGTACGCGAGCAGGTGCTTTATTTTGTCGATATCCTCGCGCCAGCGCTCCATCGCTTCGATCCGCAAAGCGGCGAACATAAAGTGATGCCCATACCTGAGCATATCGGCTGTTTTGGGCTGAACGAGCAGGGTGGTTTCGTTGCCGCGCTACGAAGCGGCGTGGTGTTGCTGGATGAAGAGGGGAAAATTACCCGCCGTGTGGCAGATAACCCCGGAGAAGCGGCCTTTAGCCGTTTCAACGATGGCCGTGTCGATCGTCATGGACGCTTCTGGTGTGGCAGCCTGTGGGAGCCGCAGGATCGCAACGGCGGCAAGCTTTGTCGGCTGGATGAGCATCTGCGCCTGACCGTTGAGGCGGAAGATATCAAAATCTCCAACGGGCTGGCTTTTTCCCCTGATGATCAATGGATGTACCACACCGATACGCCAAATGGCGTGCTGTATCGCTACCCGATAGATGATAAAGGCGATATTGGCCCGCGCGAAGTATTACGTCGTTTCGAAGGCAAAGGCGGCCTGCCGGATGGCGCAGCGGTGGATAGCGAAGGCTTTTACTGGTCAGCGATGTTCGATGGCGGGCGCATCGTGCGTATCAACCCGGAAGATGGCGAAATCGTTGATGAAATTAAGCTGCCGGTGCGCTGGCCGACCATGGTTGCCTTCGGCGGGCCAGAGCTGAAAACGCTGTATATCACCAGCTCACGTGAAGATCGCAGCGCCGAAGAGCTGGCGACCTGGCCGCAGTCTGGCGATTTGTTAGCGGTAGAGGTCGACGTAGCAGGTCTGCCGGAGCCGCTTTACCGTATGGCTTAACGAGAAAGAGCCAGCAAGGCTGGCTAACAATGATGACAAAGTATGCCGGTGGCGGCTCAGGAGGGCCTGTGTCTTCCGCAAAGACGCAAAAAGCACCCTCCGTGGTAGCTCAGTACGGGCCGTCCATGGCCCGTAATGCTTTGCTCCAGCCACAGGCCCTCCATCGCTTCAAGTTTGTCCGCAGAAAGAGCCAGCTTTGCTGGCTCTTTCTGCGCTGGCGGAAAACTTTTACAGCGGCTGCGCCTGGCGCAGCGCTTCCTGCTCTGCAGCTGGCGCATGAGGCAGGCGGATAGTTATGGACATAATCAGCGACAGGGCCAGCAGCGCCATAATCAAGCTAAAGGTCACCATAAAGCCGCCGAACAGCGAGGCAATCAGCGAGCCGAGCACGCTGCCAATACCGAAGCCCAGATAGAGCAGACCATAGTTTTTGGTCAAATTATTCAGGCCGAAAAAGTCGCTGACCAGCGAAGGATAGACGGTAATGGTGCCGCCGAAGCTAAAGGCCACGCAGGCTACGGAGATAAAGAAAGTTGTCTCGTTCATATGGGTAAACAGCATAATACCCATGCCCGCCAGCGATACGACCTGTGCCAGCGTAATCACGCGAATGCGCGCCATTTTATCGGAAAGCACACCCAGCACCAGGCGACCGCTAAGATTGGCGATAGCGATCACCGTTACCGCGCTGGCGGCAGTTTGTGTGGAAAGATTCACCAGGCCTTCGCCGATATCTTTTGCCACGCCAATTACATACAGGCCGCTCATGCAGGCCGTCAGAAACATCACCGCCAGCATCCAGTACTGCGGCATACGCACCGCCTGCGCCAGCGAAAAGTCGCGCATGCTGTTGACGCTGCCGGTCGCTGCCTGCTGTTTCGGCGCATCCTTCATCAACAGCGCGCCCAGAATAATCATGGTCATGGCGATACCGCCCCAAATCAGGAAAGTATTTTCAAGACTGTTAACGCTCAGCAGATAGCTACAGATAAATTTGAATCCCAGACTGCCCAAGCCGTAAGCGCCGATAGCACAAGCGGAAATTACGCCTTTGCGTTCAGGAAACCACTTTACGCAATTGGACAGAGTCATCAGATAGCCCGCGCCGTCGGCCAGCCCTACCAGCACGCCCGCGCTGAGATAAAGCATAAACAGATTATCGGCCTGCGAGGTCAGGAAAAAGCCGCAGGCCATTAGCACGCCCGCGCCGATAGTCACATTGCGCACGCCGAAGCGTTCCTGAAGCTTCCCGGCCAGCGAAGAAGCTACCGCCAGGCCCAGGCTCAACAAACCAAACGAGAAAGCGACCTGGCTGACCGGGGCTTCCAGCTTATGGGAAAGCTGGCCGTTAAACAGGCTCCAGGTATAAACCGAGCCGAGCGCGAACTGCGTAATAATGGTGCCGGCCAGCGTAAGCCAGCGAACGCGGTGACTAACGGGTTGTGTGCTCATGGGATGCTCCCGGGAAGAGTAAGAAATTAAGCACAGAATAATGCGGGTTTTATTAGCGCGGGGGATTGGGGGCATGAACTGCCGCCATTCGGGAATGAAATGCCGCTGGGGCGGCATAAACGGCGGCGGGAAAAACAAGCAAGGCGGGCAAAGCGGCTGCCCGCCGTCAGCACTATTCCGTTGGCTGAAGCCGCAGGCTGCGCAGATCGTTGCCGGTCGGCGTCTGGTGCACGCGCAAACCAAACTCCGGCAGCACGGCGAAAATATGATCGAAAATATCGGACTGGATCCGCTCGTACTCCAGCCAGACGGTGGTATTGGTAAAGACGTAAATTTCCAGCGGCAGACCGTCCGATCCCGGTGCCAGCTGGCGCACCATCAGCGTCATGCCTTTATGGGTATGCGGATGCGCTTTTAGCCAGGCCTCCAGCCAGGCGCGGAAAGTACCGATGTTGGTCATGCGGCGGCCGTTGAGCGGCGTGCTGGTATCCAGACCGGCATTATAGGCCGATACTTCCTGGCTTTTGCTTTCCAGGTAAGGCGACAGCAGCTGGGCACGTTTTAGCCTTGCTATCTCTTCTTCGCTCAGGAAATGGATGCTGGTGGTATCGATATTTACGCTGCGTTTGATGCGGCGGCCGCCCGATTCTGACATCGCGCGCCAGTTTTTAAACGAATCAGAAATCAGCGCGTAGGTAGGAATAGTGGTAATAGTGTTATCCCAGTTGCGCACTTTAACCGTGGTCAGCGCGATATCGACTACAGCACCATCCGCGCCATATTTAGGCATATCCAGCCAGTCGCCCAGCTTCAGCATATTGTTAGCGGAGAGCTGAATGCCCGCCACCAGCCCTAAAATAGGATCTTTGAATACCAGCATCAGCACGGCGGTCATGGCGCCCAGGCCGGTCAGCAGCACCAGCGGCGACTTGCCGATCAGCACGGAAATAATCATCAGCGCTACCAGCAGTGCTGCAATCAGTTTCAGGCTCTGAAAAATACCGCGCAGCGGCATCTGCCGGGCAATCACGCTCTCTTCCGACAGATCCAGGAAAATATCCAGCAGCGAAAAGAACATCAGCAGGCCGAAAACCATTACCCAGACTTCGCTGAAAATCATTAACGCGCTGTAAATCGGCTCGATGCCGGAGAGAAAAAGCTCCAGCTGAATCTGCAAAAACAGACCCTGCATCAGCAGGGCGAAGCGGCTGAACAGCTTGTTGTCGATCAGCGACTTCGGCCACTGACGGCTCGATTTTTCCGCCATGCGCCGCAGCAAAGGCAGCAGGACGCGATGCAGCAGACCGTGCGCGATCAGCGAGATCAGCAGAATGATGGCCAGAACGGCAGTAAGCGCAATCAGCGGCGCATAGGGCAGCGCAAAAGCGTTGAGCTGCGCAAGAATAAACTGGTGCATAAATTGAGTTCCCTTTAGTCAGGCTGTTCCGAAGGTCGCAAAACGAGAAAATAGCGCGCGGCGGCGAAAAAACAGACGTTATGCGGGGCGTCAGGGTAGCCTGGCCGCTGCGGCAAAATCAAATCGGATTTTCCTCAGGCTTTTATGCTGTCTGTTGAGCTGCCTGGTTGTCCGGGCCCGCTCAGGTTTTCACCAGTTTTGCCGATAAACGGGGAAGGCGAGGACTTTTCGTTACTCGCTATCTATCAACCTGGCTTTGCCACTTTTTGACGTAAGGAATTTATTATGCCGGGGATACCAGTTCGTTTATCAGGGAAATTGATTTTTGGCGGCATCGCGATGCTGCTGTTAACCATGCTGCTGGTTTGGTTTGCTATTTCCCTGCGCGGCCAGCCGCGCGTGGTAGCCGCCAGCAACAGTATGATCCAGCAAACCGGCGAAAACATCGTTGGTCAGCTTAACCAGCAGCTACTGCGTGTCGAAGGCGAAGTAGTCAGCGTGGCGCGCCTGGCAGAAGTTTTGCCACACCAGGAAGAGCTGTTTAAAAGCGTGCTGCCGCAAATTATCGACGGCAAGGGCGATAAAAGCATCGCGGGCGGCGGCGTCTGGCCGGAACCCGATGCCTTTACCCAGGGCGTTGCCCGCCGCAGCTTTTTCTGGTCGCGCGGCGCGGATGGCGCGCTGGCTTATTCCGACGGCTACAACGCTGCTGGCAGCGCGGGCTATCACAATGAAAGCTGGTATACCTCAGCCCGTAATGCGTCACGCAATAAGTGCGACTGGTCGGAAGTTTACCAGGATCCTGTTTCTCAGGTGAATATGGTGACCTGTAGCGTTCCTTTCACCCAGGGCGATAAGTTCGCTGGCGTGGCGACTTTTGACGTGCTGCTGGATAACCTTTCCGGCTTTATGCAAAACCGCGGCGGCCTGACCGGCGGCTATGCTTTTGCACTGGATGGCGCGGGCAACGTGCTTTATTTTCCCGGCAGCAAAGATAAGGCGCTAAAAAAATTTAGCGCGCTGGCGGCTGAAAAACCCTGGCTGGCGCCGGTACTGAAAGGCGTGGCGGAAAATAAAAGCACGACCACGCTGAACGGCGTAGAGGACGGCGTGCTCAACCAGAATACGCAGGTCACGCTGTTCAGAATGCCGGATACCGGCTGGGTTATCGGGCTGGTAACGCCGGAAGCGAAAGTTACCGCGCTGGCGGACAACATCCGTCAGGATATCTTTATCGTACTGATCCCTGCGCTGTTGCTCCTGTTGCTAGTAGTGTGGATCTTCGCCCGTCGTCTGGCGGCAAGGCTGGAATCCACCCGCGCGGCGCTGGATGAAATCGCTAACGGCGATGGTGACCTGACTCGCCGCCTGGCCACCGCAGGCAAAGATGAGCTGGCTGAAATCGCGGTCTCGTTTAACCAGTTTGTTGATAAAATCGCGGGCGTTATCACCAGCGTGCAGGCCAGCGGCGTCAATGTCGCCGCCAATGCCAGCTCGCTGGCGGAAAGCAATCAGGCCTTTTCCGCTAAAATCAGCGACCAGGCGGCGGCGCTGGAACAGAGCGCGGCAGCGATGGAGCAGCTCAATGCTACCGTGCAGCTCAATGCGGAAAACACCCGTCTGGCGGACTCTTTTACCGAACAGACGGCGCAAATCGCTCGCAGCAGCAGCGAGGTGATGAACCAGGTAATCGCCACTATGGCCTCGATTAAAGCTTCATCAAGCCGCGTAGGCGAGATCCTCAGCGTGATCGACGGCATCGCTTTCCAGACCAATATTCTGGCGCTGAATGCGGCAGTGGAAGCGGCAAGAGCAGGTGAGCAGGGGCGTGGGTTCGCAGTGGTCGCCTCAGAAGTACGCGCGCTGGCACAACGTAGCGCCTCGGCTGCTCAGGAGATCAAAGAGCTGATCGGCCAGTCTGATACTACGGTATTGACCGGTAGCCGACTGGTGGAAGGCGCAGGCGAAAAGCTGGCGGGGCTGGTCAACGACGTCCTGAAAGTTAAAGAGGTCGTCGGCGAAATCCGCGTGGCGGGCGATGAGCAGAGCAAGGGCATCAGCGAAGTAACGCTGGCCGTCTCGCAGATGGAGCGCAGTATCCAGCAAAACCTGCTGCTGATAACGCAGACGGCGGAAAACACCGAGGCGCTGCGTACGGAAGCCTCGCAGCTGGCTCAGGATATCTCTTCTTTCCGGGTCGCTTAAATCAGGTTGTCTAAGGAAACCCGGCGTAATGCCGGGTTTCAGACTGCTGAACCTGAAGCGATGGAGGGCCTGTGGCTGGAGCAAAGCATTACGGGCCATGGACGGCCCGTACTGAGCTGCCACGGATGGCGTTTTTTGCGTCTTTGCGGAAGACACAGGCCCTCCTGAGCAGGCACCTGCATACTTTGTCATCAACCTCACCCGGCGTCATGCCGGGTTTTTTATCAGCAATAGCGCGGTTTATAGATCAGCGTCTGCATCCAGCCTTCGATATCTTCCGGTTCCTTAATCCCAGCCAAACCGTGCTTACACAGGTAGCGAACCAGGCCTGTAGCTATGGCTAACTCCGTATTGAGGATATCGGCCTGGGAAGGATAGAGCTTGCCTTTCTCCCGATCCGCCTTGCTGACCTGTTTTGCGCACAAACGGGCCGCTTCGATAAACAGCTTGTCATCCACGCGCGCCGGTCTGGCTGCATAAATCGCCAGGCTTACCGCCGGGAAAATATAGAAATTATTAGCCTGGCCAGGATAGCGCGTTTCGCTGCCGATCTTCTCTTCGCCAAACTGTACGCCTGCGGCGAACAGCGCTTTACCCTCGCTCCATTCGTAAGCCTGCTTAGCCGTACATTCCGCATTTTCAGTAGGATTGGACAGCGCAAAAATGATTGGTCGATCGTTGAGGCGGCTCATTGCTTTTACCACGCCTTCGCTAAACAGGCCGCCCTGAGTGCTGACGCCAATCAGCATGGTCGGTTTAACCTGCTCAACGACCTTTTGCAGATCCTTTTCGCTCGCCATGTCACGAGCGTAAACCTGCTGTGAGGCATTCAGGTCATCCCGATCAACGGTAATAAGTCCTTTTTTATCAAACAGCGTAATGGCTCGCCGCGCTTCATCCTTATCCGCGCCTTCCTGCGTCATCGCTTCGACCAGCATATCGGCGATGCCAGTGCCCGCCGAGCCTGCTCCGGCAAACAGCACGCGCTGATCGGTAAGCTTGCCGCCGGTCGTTTCCAGAGCGGTCAGTAAACCGGCGAGTACCACGCTGGCCGTGCCCTGAATATCATCGTTATAGACCAAAGCCTGCTGCTGGTAACGTTGCAGATAGCGAATCGCATCGTCGCCTTCCCAGTCTTCAAAATGGATACAGCAGCCGGGAAAAACCTCTTCCACGGCGGCGACAAACTCATCCAGTAACTCATCCAGCGCCTGCTGCCCGAGCTTTTCCTCACGCAGGCCGGTATAGAGCGGATCCGCTTTCAGCTTTTGATTGCCGGTGCCGATATCCAGATGAACCGGCAGCAGCCCTTCAGGCGGCACGGCGGCGCAGGCGGTATAAAGCTGTAATTTGCCAACCGGGATTGGCGCGCCGTTAGCTCCGATATCGCCCAGGCCAAGAATGCGCCCGCCGGAGGTCACGCAGATAAAACGCACCTCTTTCTGTGGCCAGTTGCGTAAAACTTCTTTCAGGCGGCCTTTCATCTCGCGCGTCAGGTACATGCCTTTAGGACGGCGATAAAGATGGCCATATTTGCGGCAGGCATCGGCGATAGTGGGATCGTATACCAGCGGGATAAAAGTCACGGGATCGGACATCAGGGTGGCGTAAAACAGCGTTTCGTTGCGGTCAGCCAGCTCCTGAAGATAGATAAACTTCTCAATATCATCGGGTTTATTATCCAGATGCTCCAGCACGCGCTGCATCTGGGTTTCCAGCGAATCCACTACCGGTGGCAGCAGTCCTTCAAGATGCGCCTCTGTTCTTTCCTGCTGACTGAAAGCCGTATCTTTATTTTTTATGGCTGAGTGCAACAGGCGATAATCTGGTTTGGTCATTATGTTCCCTTTTGGTCAAAACGGGTCAGGCCCCTACAAGCTAAAGACTAAGCCTGGTCGAGAGACGCCGGATTTGCCGGGACGGAAATGTAACAAAATCAGAGGGAAGGGCGACAAACAGGGTGGAGGGATGGCGCGGCATCCGTGCTGCTTTACTTTTATGCTGCCCGTCATATTGAGCGGTCAGCGCCACGGCGGGAGTTTACTTGATATAGCTACGAATCGCGTCCGCAATAGCTTTGTTGGGGCCGCGGTGATCTTCGCGCTGCTCCGTATCATCTGCGACTTTTTGCAGATATTTATTCAGCTTGCCGCCGGTAGGCACATTGCCATAGGCAATCAGCATTTGCACAATCTGCCGCAGGGCAAGCAGTTCGACGGTAAGGCGTTCAACAACAGGATCTTTATCTGGCATTCGGGGGACTCCGGTAGGGTTTTCCATTCACTTGGTGCCCAGTTTACGCCCGACAGCCAGCAACCAATCCGTGGAATACCGCCACAGAACGGCGTTAAATCCTGGCCGTCGCCTGGCTCAGGAAAGATAAAGCACCGCCTCGGGCGCCTGTAATAGCGAGTAAAGTTCTGTGGAAGTTGCGCCGGACAGATCACGCTGCTGTTGTAGCGAGCTGTAGCGCATCGAACGTATTCTCTTCAGCTGCTGCCAGACCAGAATAGCGGAGGCCGCCAGCGAACAGGTGTTATCGCCTTGTGCGCAAAGCAGCGTGTAATGCCACTCTTCATCCAGTTCGTTAGAGAAAAACTGCACGCTCTCCGCAGGCAGTAGCGCACGCAGATCCGGCAGCAGAAACTGGCTGACGCTGCGGGTAAGACGTAGAGTAAAAGTAGCTGGTCGCATCGCGCATTCCTTGTCGTTAACTGGACGGGTTCAGACGCTGTCGCGCTCACTATGACGCCACTCCTCTGGCCCCATCAGCTATCTTAGAGAATCCCGGTTGAAGTTCAACGCGTTAAAATCGGATTTTGGCCCGGATTAGTTTTCTTTAGCCGACAATTAAAAACAATCAGAGCCATCCGAACAGGAGTAGTCATGAAAAAAAATATGGTGTTTATCGGTGCCTTACTGGTTGCTGGCTGTGCGCAAAATGCACCGGCGCCGTTAACCATGAAAAACCCGGCGGCGGCCTACTGCGTAGAGCAGGGCGGTAAATCAGAAATAGTAACAACATCAAAAGGGCAGACAGGCTACTGCACGCTACCTTCCGGCGAACGCATTGATGAATGGACGCTGTATCGGCGGGATCATCAACAAAGCCGTGCCGAATAAAGGCCGAATATGGCTGGCGCTTTCCGGGTGAAAAGAACGCGTCAGCTAATTTATTATTTCGCTATTATAAATATTTTATTAAATTCAAATTGCGAAATGCAATTCAATAAATTCCTGCAATGGCTATATTAAAGGACACCATCATAGAATGGTGGTCTTTTATTTCAAAGGAAGAGGCATTCCTGACCATATTGGAACTTGATCGGCACCTTTATCTGGATTATTATCGCCTGCCTGTGTTTAGTGGTTTTTTAAGCATTTTTCTTAGAAAAAACAGCGACATGAAAAAGGAGCTCTTCATCAATGTGCGGTAAAAAAGCCATTATTTTTCTATTGATCAGGAAGAGGATATTAGACATTTTTCCTGGGGAAATATTTTCTGATGAATTAAAAAACCTTCATTCTATTAACCCACGTACAGGTAAAAAGGCGATAGCAGCCTTATTCGCTACTTAAAACGTTGAAAGCTGTATTCAGCGCTGGAAATAAAACGGATTTATTAGCTGCTCAGTAAAATTTTTGCAGTTCAGGACTCAGGCAAGGAGCAATTATGAGAGTCACTATAAAAGAAAGGCGGCCCATTGCGGCGCGCGATAAACGTTGGGCGCAGGCCAGCGCCCGCTGGCTGAAAAACCGCGGAGTAACGCCAGACCAGATATCCTTCGCCAGTATTTTCTGCGCGCTATTCGCCGCCGCAGCGTTTTTATTTGCCTTTACGTTTTCTTCTGTCTGGATAAGGGGCTCGCTGCTGCTGCTGGCGGCGATAATGATTCAGGGCAGGTTGCTCTGCAATCTGCTGGACGGCATGGTGGCGGTGGAAGGCGGCCTGGCAAGCCCGGCAGGCCCTGTTTGTAATGAACTCCCCGATCGTATCTCTGACTCGCTGATATTTGTTGCCGTTGGCTACGGTATGCCGCTTATGCCGCAGGCGGCAGCGCTGGGCTGGTGTGCGGCACTGTTGGCACTGATGACGGCATATTTACGCCTGCTTGGCGGCACCTGCGGCCTGAAGCAGCCTTTCTTTGGGCCAATGGCAAAACAGCACCGAATGGCTCTGCTGTTCGGCGGCGCGCTGCTGGCTGCTCTACTGCCTGCCGAGAGTGGGCAATGGCTGCTCTGGCTCTGTCTTTGCATCGTTAATATCGGCACGCTTGTTACCTGCTGGCGGCGGGGCCAGTACCTCTTCATCTCGCTGCGGCAGCAGGCGGAAAAGCAGGGAGAGGAAGATGCAAAATAGCAAAAAAATGCCGCTGGATAAGCGTCTGGCCACCGGGTTTCTGGTTAACCTGTGCCGCCTTTTAACCGGGATCCGCGCCCGCTGGCTCGCGCCGCTGCCGGAGGATCAGGTCAGGATCTATTATGCAAATCACAGCAGCCATCTCGACGGCATGGTGATCTGGGCCAGTATGCCAGCCCATTTGCGCCAGCGCGTGCGTCCGGTCGCCGCTGCGGATTATTGGCTTACCAGTAATATCCGACGCTACGTTGCCACGCGGTTATTTAATTCGGTATTGGTAAAGCGCCGTGCATCGGCAGAAGCCGACGCAGCAGATAATCCTCTGGCGCAGATGTCGGAGCCGCTGCGCAAAGGCGAATCCCTGATAATTTTCCCGGAAGGCACTCGCGGCGATGGCGAAGCAATCGTGAGGTTTAAAAGCGGTATCTGGCACCTGAGCCGGCTTTATCCTCAGGCCGAGCTGGTGCCGGTATATCTGGAAAATCTTAACCGCGTGCTGCCGAAAGGATCCCGCCTTATCGTGCCCATACTCTGTTCAGCAACCTTTGGCAAACCGGTCGCGCCCTGCGGCGAAAAAGAAGAGAAACAGGCTTTTCTACAGCGGGTAAAAGAAGAGCTGGAGGCTCTGAAACCATGATTATTCAGGACAAAGCGTTAGAAATCTTGATCGGCGGACTGTTTGGCCTGTTATTGCTCGCCACGCTGGCTGGGAAGCTACTTGTTTGGTTTAAAGGCCGCTCTCCGGTAATTGATAATCTTAATGCCCGCATCCGCGCCTGGTGGGTAATGTGTATTTTTTCCGTAGCGGCATTATGCTTTGGGCCTGTTGGCTCGACATTACTTTTTGCAGCCATCTCTCTGCTGGCGTTAAGAGAATGCATTACTTTAACGCCAACCCGGCGTGGCGACCATGAGGCGCTCTTCTGGTGCTTTTTTATTATCCTGCCCGTGCAGTATCTGCTGGTTGCTACCCAGTGGTACGGTTTTTTTGCGGTTTTTATACCGGTTTATGCCTTTCTGTTTATTCCTGTCCGCATGGCGCTTGCGGGAGATTCATATAACTTTCTGGAAAGAAGCGCCAAAATTCAGTGGAGCATGATGGCTGCCGTCTACTGCATCAGCCACGCGCCGGCTTTATTGATGCTGCCCATTGCCGGTTTTGAAAATCAGAATATCAAGCTACTGCTGTTCCTGATGATCGTGGTACAGATTTCCGACGTATTACAATACGTTTTCGGCAAGTTATTCGGTAAAAGGCCCATAGCGCCGCGCCTGAGCCCAAATAAAACGCTGGAAGGCTTCGTCGGCGGTATTGCCGCAGCGACGCTGGTTGGAACCCTATTATGGTGGGCAACGCCCTTCACGCCTTGGCAGGCCGCGCTGATTTCTTTGGTTATTACGCTACTGGGCTTTGCTGGCGGGCTCTGCATGTCGGCAATCAAGCGAGATCGCGGCGTTAAAGATTTCGGGGCAATAATCGAAGGCCACGGCGGAATGATGGATCGTATTGACTCGTTATGCTTTGCTGCACCGATATTTTTTCATCTGGTGCGCTTTTGGTTTACCTGAGCCGCGATTGTTTATCAGACGTTGACGTTGAATGTTAAGGCTCAGACGGCTGTCAACGACCTGCTGCGAAAGAGAATGACCGCGAAACATTGGTTTCAGTGGGTTTTTGCGAACTAATACGGATGGCGGCGAACTGTGAAATGGCGTCCCCTGCAGGAATCGAACCTACAACTAGCCCTTAGGAGGGGCTCGTTATATCCATTTAACTAAGGGGACAGCGGCAGGGAGTATAGCGCGTTTTTAGTCGCAGATTAAGCACTTACCCAACTGACTGCTGGTTTTATCGGCAGCTGTAAAGCTTTCATTACTTTTTCTCGGGTGCGATCAACAAAGCCTCTACGCTCTGATAACGTGATTTTTGTTCTGGATCAATATGCGCCCTTTGACACAGGCATAGTGTAGGCCTCGTCCGCTTTTCCACTTCCAGAGAGGTCGCTATGTCCCTGAAACTATCCCTTGCTCTTATCCTGCTGGTCTGGCTTGGCTATGTCGCTTTCGCCAGCAACTTCTACCTGCACACCTTCGCGCTCTTTAACCACTAAGGTGGTTAGCATCAGGCGATAACGGCAGCGACCCAGGCGGGACGTCTGCCGTTCAGGCGCTACTCTTCCTCAGCTGCCGCTTTCTCCTTTTTCTTGCGTCTTTTCTTCGCTTCCGCCTCTGCTTTAGCGCGGGTACTCATATCATTGCGGATTTGCGCATGGCTGATTAGCGCAAAGATAAAGGTACCGCCAATGATATTGCCCGCCAGCGTCGGCAGGGCGAAAGGCCAGATAAACTCCTGCCAGCTGATAAGGCCGTTAAACACCAGATAGAGCACCTCTACCGAACCCACCACGATATGCGCCAGATCGCCCAGCGCCACCAGCCAGGTCATCAGCACGATCACCCAAATCTTTGCGTTGCCTGCTGAAGGAAACATCCACACCATAGTGGCGATAATCCAGCCCGATATCACCGCGTTGGCAAACATTTCGCCCGGCGTATTCTCCATGACCTTTTGACTAATGCTCACAAAAGCCTGCCGCGTGGCGTCGTCAAAAATCGGCATATGGGTAAAGGCCAGCGAGGCCAGCGCCGTGCCAATCAGATTGCCGAGCAGCACCACTGACCACAGCCTCAGCAGCAAAACCAGATTACTGCTGGTGGGTTTATGCATCACCGGCAAAACGGCGGTGACGGTGTTTTCCGTAAACAGCTGCTGGCGCGCCATAATGACAATGATAAAACCAAAGGTGTAGCCAAGATTTTCCAACAGAAACGCGCCGGGCACGCCTTCAAGATGGGCCTGAAAGATGCCTTTCGCCATCAGCGAAGCGCCCATCGACAGCCCGGCGGCAACGGCGGAAAACAGCAGCGCCAGGCTGTCACGCTCCAGCTCTTTTTCGCCATCCTGACGGATCTCTTCGTGAATAGCCGCCGCACGCGACGGCAGTACTTCCTCATCCACTTCTATCTCTTCTCCTTCCTTCTCTTCGCTTTCGACTTCCACATTATCTTCTTTCATTTTTCCTGCTCCCGTTATCGCGGATCGACCATCCTGCCTAAGCGTAGCGGGTTTTAACGTTGCTGAAATGTAACTGTGTTTCCGCATAAGCGTAACAAGGATTTAACGAAGCCTTTTTTTTCAGCAGCGCAGCGGCAAAAAAGAGCATAATAGCGGCAACTTAAGCACATGGCCGCACTAGCCGGGCTGCGATACCATTATCAGCTGTGGTACTATTTCACTCATTATTAACAAGCGCGATGCCACCTGATGCTCCAGGCCCATAATCTGTGCTGCGTACGTGACCAACGGACGCTGTTCAGCGAACTCAGTTTTACCGTTTCCGCAGGCGATATTATTCAGATCGAAGGCGTTAACGGCGCGGGGAAAACTTCGCTGCTCCGTATTCTGGCCGGTTTAAGTCGGGCAGAGCAGGGCGAAGTGCTCTGGCAGCAACAGCCTACCCGTAAACAGCGTGAGGTCTGGCACCGTGCTTTGCTTTATTTAGGGCATCAGCCTGGGGTAAAAGCGGTATTGACTGCACGAGAAAATCTGCAATTTTTTCATGCGGCGGAACCCCTGGAGAAGCTGTGGCAGGCGCTGGAAGAAGTGGATCTGACGGGCTATGAAGAGATACCCGTCGCCCAGCTTTCCGCCGGCCAGCAGCGCCGGGTAGCCCTGGCCAGGCTCTGGCTGAGCGATGCGCCGCTGTGGATCCTGGACGAACCGCTGACCGCGATTGATAAATCGGGCGTCGCGCGGCTGATGCAACTGTTTGCCCGGCATGCCGATAACGGCGGCTCGGTGATCCTGACTACCCATCAGGATCTACCCGATCCAGCAGGGCGCGTGCGTAAAATCCAGCTAACCGCTACGGAGGCAGAATAATGCTGGGACGCATTATTAAACGCGAGCTGCGCGTAGCCTTTCGCAACGGCGCGGAAATTGTCAATCCGCTGTGGTTTTTTCTGATCGTAATCACGCTGTTTCCGTTGGGTATCGGCCCGGAGCCGCAGCTGCTGGCGCGTATTGCGCCGGGCATCGTCTGGGTCGCGGCGCTGCTTTCTTCGCTGCTGGCGCTGGAAAGGCTATTCCGCGATGATTTTATCGACGGCTCGCTGGAACAACTGCTGCTGCTGCCCACACCGCTGCCGATAACGGTATTGGGAAAAATAATCGCACACTGGCTGGTGACCGGTTTGCCGCTGCTGTTGCTGTCGCCGCTGGCGGCGCTGCTGCTGTCGCTGGACTTCGCTACCTGGCGCGCCATGGCGTTATCTTTGCTGCTGGGTACGCCGACGCTGAGTTTTCTTGGCGCGATAGGCGTCGGCCTGACGGTAGGCCTGCGTCGCGGCGGCGTTCTGCTAAGCCTGCTGGTGCTGCCGCTGGCAGTGCCGGTGCTGATTTTCGCCTCGGCGGCCATTGACGCCGCCGGGATGGACCTGGCGATAAACGGCCAGCTGGCGATTTTAGGCGCCATGCTGGTCGCCAGCGCCACGCTGGCGCCTTTCGCTACGGCGGCGGCGCTGCGTGTTAGCGTTCACTAACAATAACAGATCGAAACGCTTTACTTTTACATGAGCAATTGAACTATGTGGAAATGGTTACACCAGTTGGGGAAGCCGGACAGGCTTTACCGAATATGCGGCCGTCTGCTGCCCTGGTTTGCAATCGCGGCGGTCGCCACGCTGGCTACAGGATGGATTTGGGGATTTGGTTTCGCGCCGGCGGATTATCAGCAGGGCGACAGCTACCGCATTATTTATATACACGTTCCTGCCGCAATGTGGTCGATGGGCATCTATAGCGCAATGGCGATAGCTGCTTTTACTGGCCTGGTGTGGCAGTGGAAAACCGCCGATCTGGCCGTGGCCGCTATGGCGCCGGTTGGCGCGGTATTCACCTTTATCGCGCTGGTAACCGGTTCCGCCTGGGGAAAACCGATGTGGGGAACCTGGTGGATTTGGGATGCGCGCCTGACGTCAGAACTGGTGCTGCTTTTTCTCTATATGGGCGTTATCGCGCTCTACAACGCCTTTGACGATCGCCGCATGGCGGGCCGCGCTGCCGGTATCCTGGTGCTGGTCGGCGTAGTGAATCTGCCAATTATTCACTATTCGGTCCAGTGGTGGAACACGCTACATCAGGGCTCGTCTGGTGTTCTCCAGCAGGCTATCGCGCCTTCAATGCGCACGCCGTTGCGCTGGGCAATTGCAGGCTTCTGGCTACTGTTTATCACGCTGACGCTGATGCGCCTGCGTAACCTGCTGCTGTCCAGCGAGCGCCATCGCCCCTGGGCAAAAGAAGTCGCGGAAAAAGGAGCGCGCCCATGACGGCTTTCTCATCCTGGCAGGCTTTCTGGGCGATGGGCGGCTACGCCTTTTACGTCTGGCTTGCTGTAGCCTGTACATTGATTGCGCTGGGCGCACTGGTGTTGCACACGCTGGTTGTCCGCCAGCGGCTGCTGGCCGATATTCGCCAGCGCGAATCGCGGGAACGCCGGATTAAAGCGGCGAAACTAAAAAAGCAGGGAGCACTGCAGTGAATAACCGTCGTAAAAATCGTCTGCTCGTAGCGGTAGCGATCCTGGCCGGTCTTGGGCTGGCTACAGCGCTGGTCATGTACGCGCTGCGTTCCAATATCGATCTATTTTACACCCCCAGCGAAATCCTTAACGGCAAAGGCGAAAGCCTGGAAAAACCAACGCCGGGCCAGCGCCTGCGCGTCGGCGGCATGGTGATGCCGGGCAGCGTTAAGCGCGATCCCAACACCCTACAGGTTTCGTTCAAGCTCTACGACGCTAATGGCGTAGTGAGCGTTAGCTATCTCGGCATTCTGCCGGATCTGTTCCGGGAAGGGCAGGGCGTAGTGGCGCAGGGCGTTCTGGAGCCGGGCAACCTGATAGAAGCGAAAGAAGTGCTGGCAAAGCATGATGAAAAATATACGCCGCCGGAAATTGAGGACGCGATGAAAAAAAACCATAAAATTGCGCAGGCAGGCCAGCCATGATGCCGGAAATTGGCAGTTTTCTGCTTGCCCTCGGCGTGGCGCTGGCGCTGCTGCTTAGCGTCTACCCATTATGGGGGGCTTCCCGCCAGGATACGCGGCTAATGGGGCTGGCCAGGCCGTTGAGCTACGCGCTGTTTGCCTGCGTGCTGGCTGCTTTTGCAGTGCTGGTTCATGCTTTTGTCGTTAACGACTTCAGCGTTGCCTATGTCGCGACTAACTCCAATACGCTATTGCCGGTTTACTACCGAATTGCGGCAACCTGGGGAGCGCACGAAGGCTCGCTGCTGCTGTGGCTGCTGCTGCTCAGCACCTGGACACTGGCAGTGGCGCTGTTCAGCCGCTCAATGCCGCTGGATTCCGTTGCCCGCGTGCTGGCGGTAATGGGAATGATCAATCTGGGATTCCTGCTGTTTATCACGCTGACCTCTAATCCCTTTACCCGCACCTTGCCTGACTTTCCAATCGACGGTAGCGATCTTAACCCGATGCTGCAGGATATCGGCCTGATCTTCCATCCGCCGCTGCTCTACATGGGCTATGTTGGCTTCTCCGTGGCCTTTGCCTTCGCTATCGCCTCGCTGATGACGGGCAGGCTGGATACGGCCTGGGCGCGCTGGTCGCGTCCATGGACCACGGCGGCCTGGGTTTTCCTGACTATAGGTATCGTGCTTGGCTCAGCCTGGGCCTATTACGAACTTGGCTGGGGCGGCTGGTGGTTCTGGGATCCGGTTGAAAACGCCTCCTTTATGCCGTGGCTGGCGGGCACCGCGCTGATCCACTCGCTGGCGGTAACGGAAAAACGCGGCACCTTCAAAGCCTGGACGGTGCTGCTGGCGATTACTGCGTTTTCGCTTAGCCTGCTGGGGACATTCCTGGTGCGCTCAGGCGTGCTGATCTCTGTGCACTCGTTCGCTTCCGATCCGGCACGCGGCATGTTTATCCTGGCTTTCCTGGTAATTGTGATTGGCAGTTCGCTGCTGCTTTACGCCGTTAAAGGCAGCAAAGTACGCAGCCGCGTGCAAAACGAGCTGTGGTCGCGCGAAACTTTTCTGTTAGGCAACAACATCCTGCTAATCGCCGCCATGCTGGTGGTGCTGCTCGGTACACTGCTGCCGCTGGTGCACAAACAGCTGGGGCTGGGCAGTATTTCAATCGGCGAGCCTTTCTTCAATACGCTCTTTACCTGGCTGATGGCGCCAATGGCGCTGCTGCTGGGCATTGGGCCGCTGGTGCGCTGGCGTCGTGACGAGCCGCAAAAATTGTGGAAGCGGCTTGCTATTGCGCTGGTAGCTACGCTGGTGCTTTCTATAGTGCTGCCATGGCTGATGCAGGATCGTATTGAGGCAATGACGGTAGTTGGGCTGCTGATGTCGCTATGGGTAATCTTCCTGACGCTGATGGAACTGCATGAGCGTGCTACCCATCGTCACAGCTTCTTCGCCGGGTTGCGCCATCTCTCGCGTAGCCATTGGGGCATGGTATTGGGCCACCTTGGCGTCGCCGTAACGGTTATCGGCATCGCCTTTAGCCAAAACTACAGCGTAGAGCGCGATGTACGCATGCGCGCGGGCGACTCAGTAGATATCCATAACTATCACTTCGTCTTCCGCGATGTACGCAACCTCCAGGGCGCCAACTACTCCGGCGGCGTCGGTATTATTGATGTCACGCGTAACGGCAAGCCAGAGGCGACGCTGCACGCGGAAAAACGTTATTACAGCGTTGCGCATACAATGATGACAGAAGCAGCAATCGATGGCGGCTTTACGCGCGATCTCTATGCGGCGCTGGGCGAAGAGTTAGAAGATAACTCCTGGGCCGTGCGTATCTATTACAAACCTTTTGTTCGCTGGATCTGGTTCGGTGGCCTGTTTATGGCGGTCGGCGGTATTTTTTGCCTGCTGGATCCGCGCTATCGTTCGCGCAAGAAGGTGGCGGCATGAAAAAAACCCTTTATATTCCGCTGGCGCTGTTCCTGCTGCTGGCTGCCGCGCTGATGTGGCAATTAACGCGTAACGCCAGCGGCGACGATCCCACAAAACTGGAGTCGGCGTTGGTCGGCAAACCTGTGCCAGTTTTCCGGCTGGAATCTCTGGATCGGCCGGGCAAAACTTATGACCAGTCAGTGCTGCACGATGGTAAACCGATCCTGCTAAACGTTTGGGCGACCTGGTGTCCGACCTGCCGCGCAGAGCATCAGTACCTTAACACGCTGGCGGTGCAGGGCATTCGCGTGGTAGGTCTGAACTACAAGGACGATCGCGGCAAAGCCGTTAACTGGCTGAACACGCTGGGCAATCCCTATGCGCTAAGCCTCTATGACGGCGACGGCATGCTGGGACTGGATTTAGGCGTCTATGGCGCGCCGGAAACTTTTTTAATCGATGGTAAAGGCATCATTCGCTATCGTCACGCCGGAGATATGAACGAGCGGGTATGGCGCAGCGAAGTAAAACCTTTATGGGATAAATACAGCAAGGAGGCAGGAACATGAAACGGATTTTACTACTCGCCGCGCTGATCTTTTCTTTCAGCGTGCTGGCGGACAATATCGATACCTATAAATTCGCTTCGGTGGCGCAGGAGCAGCAATATCGGCACCTTACCGAATCGCTGCGCTGCCCCAAATGCCAGAACAACAGCATTGCCGATTCCAATGCGATGATCGCGGCGGATATGCGCCTGAAAGTTTACGAGCTGCTGCAAAACGGGCAGACGCCGGAGCAGATCAAAGCCTGGATGGTGGCGCGCTATGGCAATTTCGTCACCTACGAACCACCAGTAATGGCTTCAACTCTGATCCTCTGGGCTGGCCCGGTGCTGTTTGTTGTGGCAGGCGCGCTGGTAATAGTTTTACGCAGCAGAAAACGCACAGGTGCCGTGTTGGATGCAGAGCAGCAGGCGCGGCTCGACGCGCTTTTAAATAACAGGAAAAAACCATGAGTGGATTCTGGCTCACCGTTCTGCTTTTACTGACGGCCGCCAGCGCGCTGCTGCTGTTTGCCGGAGGCCGCAAGCGCGCCTCGCTGGCAGCAGATCGCGATACGCTGAACAAAAACTTTTACCAGCAGCGTCTGAAAGAGCTGGAGCAGGACGAAGACCAGGGCGTGGTAGCGGAGCGCCCGGAAATGATCCGCGAGCTACAGCAAACGCTGCTGCTGGATATTCCGCAGGATGAGCAAATCCGCGAGCGCGCCGTCAGCCGCTGGGTACTTCTGCCCGGCGTACTGATATTAGTGCTGGTCAGCCTGGGGCTTTATTTCAAGACTGGCGGTTTTGCTCAGGTACTCGCCTGGCAGCAGGTTAATAACGAACTGCCTCAGCTGCGCGCGCAGCTGATGGATCCGCAGGCAAAGCCGCTGACGATGGAGCAGCTTGCCCGGCTTGGCCTTGGCATCAGAACCTCGCTGCAAAAGGATCCGCGCAACGTCAACGACTGGCTGATGCTGGGCCGTATCGGTATGGTGCTTAACAATGCCGCAACCGCGACCCAGGCTTTCCGCCGTGCTCTACAGCTGGCGCCGGAAAACCCGGAGGTCAGGCTAAGCTATGCCGATGCGCTAACGCGTTCGCAGGATCCGCAGGATAATCGGCAGGCTACGGCTATGCTGAACGAGATGCTGAAAAACGATGGCGACAACATTCGCGTGCTCAGCCTGTTGGCATTTAATGCTTTTAGCCAGCAGCGCTACGCCGAAGCGGTAGCGACATGGCAAAAGCTGTTACAATTGTTACCGGCTAACGATAAGCGCGTGGACGCCATCCGCCGCAGCATCGAACAGGCTAAAACCGAATCCGGCGGCCAAACCAGCCGACTGGCATTAACCGTAACGCTGGCGGCGGGCGCAGAAAAATCCTTGCCTGCGGATGGGATCCTGTATATTTCAGTTTCTGACGGCGTGTCGAAAGTGCCGGTGGCGGTGAAAAGAGTGCCGCTGAGCCGTTTCCCGATCTCGCTGACGCTGGATGACAGCAACGCCATGATGCCCGAGCGTCTGCTTTCCGCTCAGCATCAGGTGCAGGTCAGGGCGCGCATTTCGCGCGACGGCAGCGCTAACCCGCAGACCGGCGACTGGTTCGGCGTCAGCGCGGTCACGCCTTTTGATGGTCAACAGCAGCTGGCCGTTGAGATTAACCAACAGCAGCCGTAGTCGGCTTTATTTAACAGGGAGAGAGAGATGAACTACCGCGTAACGGCCGTAGCGCTGGCCAGCGTTCTGCTGATTGGCTGCGCCAGCTCGCAGACGGCGGATGAGCCGCAGGGGCGCTCCGATCCGCTGGAAGGCTTCAACCGCACGATGTTCGATTTTAATTACAACGTGCTGGATCCCTATGTGGTCCGTCCGGTTGCCGTTGCCTGGCGCGACTACGTGCCTATGCCCGCACGCACCGGCCTGAGCAATTTCCTCGGCAACCTGAGCGAGCCTTCCACCATGGTGAACTACTTTATTGAGGGCAAACCTTATAAAGCGATGATCCACTTTAACCGCTTCTTCCTGAACACGGTTTTAGGGCTGGGTGGCTTTATCGACGTGGCGGGTATGGCTAATCCGGCGCTGGTAAAAGAAGAGCCGCGCCGCTTCGGCAGCACGCTGGGCAACTACGGCGTCGGCTACGGCACCTATGCCGAGCTGCCAGGCTACGGCAGCTTTACGCCGCGTGAAGACGTAGGTGGCCTGGTGGACGATCTCTATGCGCCATTAAGCTGGCTGACCTGGTGGATGACCGCTGGCAAATGGGCGCTGGAAGGCGTAGAAACCCGCGCGCAGCTGCTGGACTCCGATGGCATCCTGCGCAACTCGAAAGATCCTTATGCCTTTATGCGCGCGGCCTATTTCCAGCGGCACGACTTCCTTGCCAGCGACGGCAAGCTAATCCCGCAGGAAAACCCCAACGCCGCCGCTATCCAGGGCGATCTTGACGACATCGACGCCAACTGATTGCATCCGACCAGAAAAGCAAAAAGGCCCGATGCGGGCCTTCAGATTGCTGACAAACCTGAAGCATTCGTCAGGCCTGGCTCTTTTACAGCAACACGGCGGCTTGATAGCGGCAGAGGCAGAGCGGATAAGTGGACCGTTTGGCGCATGGACGCGCCAACCGAGCCCACAGGGACCGTGTTCACGGCGTGTCCATGTTCCGCTCTGCCTCTGTCGCTCTGTCACCGATTTAAACGCAACATGGGGTTTGTCATCGACCTCAAAGGCCCAATACGGCCTTTATAATCAGAACTTATAGTTAAAGCTCGCGCCGTAAAGCCAGGCTTTGCCGGTAGAGCGGAAAGTATAAGGCCCTTCCTCAATGGTCACATGCTGGCCATGCATATAAGAAAGCCCCACGTCCACAGAAGCATCCTGGTTAAAGGCGTAGGATGCGCCAGTACTCAGCCACAGGCGATCCTGATCCGGGATGGAAATTGAACGTTTATCGGCCGGTACCGGGCTATCGTCAAAGGCGATACCGGCGCGGAAAGTCCAGTTATCGTCATAGAAATAAGAGGTGCCCAGCGCGATGCGATACGCATCTTTATAACTCTCATCTTTGTAAAACAGCGTCTGGCCGTTGCTGCCGGTCGCTTTCAGTTCCTGGAACTGGCTCCAGCTTGTATAGGCCATGCTGTAGTGCACGGCCCACTGCGGCGCAACTTTATGATAGCCGGAGATTTCCCACATTTCCGGCAGGTTCAGCGTCAGCGCGCCCGGAATGGTCGAGCCGCCCGTGCCAAAAGGCAGGCCTAAATTACGCGCCTGGTTAACCGGATTGATATAGCCTGGAATGCTGCTCTTATAATCCCCGTCGAAATCAACTTTCACTTCCGAGCGGTAAGTCAGGCCGAAACGGTTATTCTCGTCGACTTCATACAGGATACCGGCGTTCCAGCCGTAGCCCCACTCATCGCCTTTCAGGTGCGCGATTTGCGTATCTGCCGGGAAGCCCAGCGCGCTGCCCGCTTCGCCCGCATAGCGTTCGATTTTGGCGCGCGCGTAGACGGCGTCAAAGCCTACACCAAAGCTGAAGTGCTGATTCAGGCGGTAAGCCGTACTTAAATTAAAATTAACGGTTTGCAGGTCGGTTTTGCCCGCATAAGGGCCTGCTGCGTAGTCATTATTAAATTCTGTCGCCAGTCCGTAGTTAGAGGTGGCGGAGGCGCCGAGCCACCATTGATCGCTTAACGGCTGCACATAGTGAATATTAGGTACCCACTGTGTTGGCGCGATATTGTTGGCATTCAGACTTTGGCCGCTGGCGCTGGTGCCGTCAATGCTGACACCGGGATCGATAAATACTGCGCCCACCGAGAACATAGGGCGATCCATCAACGCCATCGTAGCCGGGTTACGGCTGGCGGAGGCAGCGGTATCGCCCATCGCGCCTTCGCCTGAGTAAGCTCGGCCCAGACCAATAGCGGAAAACTCATTGAGCTGGAAGCCGGCAGCGAAAGCCTGAGAAGAAATAAGGGTCACTGCGGCTGCTAAAGCAGACTTCGCAAACAGGTTTTTATGGTTCATGACCATAACCTCTTTATCTGATTATTATTCATGCCGTCGCCTGAGCAACGGCTGGACGCTAAAGGGGCTGAAAGACGGCTAACTAATCAGACCAGTGGCCCCAGTATAGGTCTGGCCCCCGTTATTGTTGCAATATTGTTTTATAAAGTTTTCTAAAATGATCAATAAAAAGCGATCTGCTTAACAAAAACCTTCTGGTCTTGCCAGAGCGCATTGAGTCTAGCCTGTTTCAGATCAAATTTATCGTCGATTTTCATTACTTAAAGCTGTCTGTTCACCGAATTGCCGGACAGAAAAAGAGGGCAGGCGTAGAATAGATCTCTGTGACCTTAAGCCTGCGCCCCTGGCGCACGTTAACCGGAGGATCTTATGACCCATGCCATAAAAAAATGCAGCGCCAGCGAAACCGCCGCCTGCTGCTGTGTGGATGTCGGAACCGTCATGGACAACAGTGACTGTACCGCTTCCTGGTGCCGTCTCTATGCAAGCCGCCAGCAGGCCGAAGCTGCCCTGCAGCAGCTAATTGAAAAAGCGCGTCAGGTCGAGTCGGAACCCTGTGACATCATTGGCCGTTTCGAAGATAAACCGGATGGCGTCCAGCTCGACGCTTCATTCACCTTCTGCTGCCAGGCGGAAACCATGATTTTCCAGCTGGGGCTGCGCTAGCGCTCGCCACACGGTTTCGGCGGTGCTGATTTTCTGCCGTACAATGAGTGGGTCTTGCCCGCTCATTGTTCCAAAGCGTGGCTCTTCTCGCAAATTTCCTTTCAATATTATGCAAAATGTAAAAATCTGGTTAACAATAAACAGGTCAGACCTCTTTTGGCAGTGATGCCGCCGATTTTTACAGGTGATTAATGAAAACCCTACTGACGCGTCAGGGGCAGCGCATAGCTATTACGCACGGTCTGCGTACGCCTTTCGCCCGCCAGGCCACGGCGCTACAGGAAATTCCCGCCATTGAGCTGGGCCGCATGGTGGTCAACGAGCTGCTGGTGCGCAGCGAGCTGCCGCCGGAAATTATAGAGCAGCTGGTATTTGGCCAGGTCATTCAAATGCCTGAAGCGCCAAATATTGCGCGGGAAATCGTGCTTGGCGCAGGTTTAAGCGTGCATACCGATGCCTATAGCGTCAGCCGCGCCTGTGCTACCAGCTTTCAGGCCGTCGCCAACGTGGCCGAAAGCCTGCTGGCCGGGACTATTCAGGCCGGTATTGCTGGCGGTGCCGACTCTTCCTCCGTATTGCCTATTGGCGTCAGCAAAAAGCTGGGGCGCGTGCTGGTGGACCTCAGCAAAGCCAAAACGCTGCTGCATAAGTTTCGGTTGCTCAGCCAGCTTCGCCCGCACGATTTACTCCCTGTACCGCCAGCCGTAGCGGAGTATTCCACCGGCCTACGCATGGGCGATACCGCCGAGCAGATGGCGAAAAGCTATGGCATCACGCGGGAGCAACAGGACGCATTGGCGCATCGCTCTCATTTGCGCGCGGCTAAAGCATGGGAAGAGGGCTGGCTGGCGCAGGAAGTGATGACGGCTTATGTGCCGCCGTGGCGCAGCCCTTTGCAGCAGGATAATAACGTCCGCCTGCACTCAAACCTGAAAGACTACGCCCGGCTGCGTCCCGCCTTTGACCGTAAGCACGGCACGGTGACGGCCGCCACCAGCACGCCTTTAACTGACGGCGCGGCAGCGGTAGTGCTGATGACGGAAGCCAGGGCAAAGGAGCTCGGCATTGCGCCGCTCGGCTATCTGCGCAACTATGCCTTTACCGCCATCGGCGTGCAGGAAGATATGCTGCTGGGCCCGGCCTGGGCTTCGCCGCTGGCGCTTGATCGTGCAGGCATCACCTTAGCCGATCTGACGCTTATCGATATGCACGAAGCTTTTGCGGCGCAGACTTTAGCTAACCTTAAGATGTTCGCCGATAACAAATTTGCTCGCGAAGTGTTGAATCGGCCGCAGGCGCTGGGCGAAGTGGACGAGGAGAAATTCAACGTGCTGGGCGGCTCTATCGCTTACGGCCATCCCTTTGCCGCCACCGGCGCACGGATGATTACCCAGACATTAAATGAACTGCGGCGTCGCGGCGGTGGTTTAGGGCTGGTCACAGCCTGCGCCGCTGGCGGCCTGGGCGCGGCCATGGTTCTGGAGGCGGAATAATGACGGCCTTTACCTTTAGCCTGCGTGCAGACAACGTGGGCGTCATTACCTTTGACGTGCCTGGCGAAAAACTGAATACGCTCAGGGCGGAATTCGGCGAGCAGCTGCGTGAGGCTATCGCTCAGGCTCGCCGTCAGCCGCAGCTTGCCGGTCTGGTATTTATCTCCGGCAAAGCGGATTCTTTTATCGCAGGCGCGGATATCACCATGATCGCCGCCTGTCGCTCGGCGGAAGAAGCGGCCGCGCTCGCACGTCAGGGGCAAAAGATCATGGCGGAAATTGCGGCGCTGCCTTTTCCGGTCGTGGCGGCTATCCACGGTGCCTGTCTGGGTGGCGGACTGGAGCTGGCGCTGGCCTGCCACCAGCGCGTCTGTAGCCTGGATGAAAAAACGCGGCTGGGGCTGCCGGAAGTGCAGCTGGGCCTGCTTCCTGGCTCTGGCGGTACGCAGCGGCTGCCCAGGCTCATCGGCGCTTCGCAGGCGCTGGATTTAATGCTTACCGGCAAAACGCTGCGTGCGAAGCAGGCGGCGAAGCTGGGGCTGGTGGAAGAAGCCGTACCTCGCTCTATCCTGCTGGAAACAGCTGTCGAAAGGGTGCTGAAAAGCCGACTACCGCGTCGGGCGTTGCCGCTGCGCGAGCGTCTGCTAAATTCGCCGCCGGGGCAGGCCTTACTGTTTAAGCTGGCGACGCGGCGGGCCGAAGCCAAAACCCGTGGCAACTATCCGGCAACGCGCAAAATTCTTTCTGTGGTACGTACAGGACTCAGACATGGCCGTAGCGCGGGCTATGCTGCTGAAGCTAAAGCGTTTGGCGAGCTGGCGATGTCACCGGAATCAGTGGCGCTGCGTGCGCTATTTTTTGCAACCACGGAAATAAAGAAAGAGCAGGGTGCCGAAGCCATGCCCGAAGAGCTGAAAAAGATCGGCGTGCTGGGTGGCGGGCTAATGGGCGGCGGCATCGCTTACGTCACTGCCTGCCGGGCAGGTCTGCCGGTGCGTATTAAAGATATTAAGCCTGAAGGGATCAATCATGCGCTGAAATACAGTTGGGATCTGCTGGGGAAAAAGGTTGCCCGCCGCCACTTAACCCCGGCGGAACGCCAGCGGCAGATGGCCCTGATCGGCGGCGGTATGGACTACCAGGGATTTCGCCATCGCGATGTGATTATCGAAGCGGTATTTGAAGATCTGTTCCTGAAACAGAAAATGGTGGCGGAAGTGGAAGCCAGTACTGCGCCCGCGACAATTTTCGCCTCCAATACTTCCTCGCTGCCAATCCACGAAATCGCTGCTCACGCGCGCAGGCCAGAAAATATCATTGGCCTGCACTATTTCAGCCCCGTGGATAAAATGCCGCTGGTCGAGGTGATCCCGCATGCCCAAACCAGCGCTAAAACCATAGCTACTGTGGTCAAATTAGCCAGGTTACAGGGCAAAACGCCGATTGTTGTCGCCGATCGCGCGGGTTTCTACGTCAACCGCATCCTGACGCCCTGCATCAATGAAGCACTGCGCTGCCTGCTCGAAGGTGAACCAATAGAAAATATTGACGGCGCGCTGATGGATTTTGGTTTTCCCGTTGGGCCAATCCAGCTGCTTGACGAGGTTGGCATCGATACCGGTGCTCATATTCTGCCGGTGCTGGAAAAAGCCTGGGGCGAGCGGTTTAAAGCGCCGCCAGAGCTGGAGGCTATCCTCAACGATAACCGTAAAGGGCGCAAAAACGGTCGGGGCTTTTATCTTTACGCTAAAAAATCAGGCGGTAAAAAGCGTGCGGATGCTACGATCTATAAATTACTGAACCTGAATCCCAAAACGCACCTTAGCGCGGAACTTATCGCCCAACGCTGCGTGTTGATGCTGCTGAACGAAGCGGCCAGAGCTTTTGACGAAGGCGTGATCCGCTGCGCGCGCGATGGCGATATCGGCGCGGTATTCGGCATTGGCTTCCCGCCGTTTTCGGGCGGCCCGTTTCACTATATGGACGCGCTGGGCGCGGGCCGGATAGTGGCACAGCTGGAGCAGCTTTCCCAAACCTGCGGCGCGCGTTTTACGCCCTGCGAGCGCCTGAAAAAAATGGCGCAAACGGGAGAAACCTTTTACAAAACGGCAGTTAAGGTGAATACCCAGCCTGATTCAAAGGGTTAGATCGGCGGCCTTTGGCAAGTGATATCAACGCCTCAATAACGGCAGGTTATTTTGTAAACAATCGGTTGACTTGCCTTTGGGCATTAGGGTACAACACAGCGTTCATTCACAGAGTGAAGAGTCGGAAAACGCGGTTTTCCGGCGTTTATGTTTAATAACAGCGGTGCACTATGCAAGTTTTCATTATGCGTCACGGCGATGCGGCACTGGATGCAGCCAGTGATGCGGTAAGACCTTTGACTCATTGCGGCTGCGATGAATCACGACAGATGGCGGGCTGGCTCAACGGCCAGACGGTGGATATCGATCGGGTGCTGGTCAGTCCCTATCTGCGAGCAGAACAGACGCTCTCAACGGTGCGCGAGGCGCTGATATTGCCTGCGGAGCAGGAAGTATTACCGGAGCTGACGCCGGGCGGCGATCCTGGCCTGGTGGCCAGCTATCTGCAGGTACTGGCAAAAGAGGGCGTCAAAGCCGTGCTGGTGATCTCCCATCTGCCTTTGGTGGGCTATCTGGTTTCTGAACTTTGCCCGCAGGAGGCACCGCCGATGTTCGCTACCTCCGCCATCGCCAGCGTAACCCTGGACGGCGAAAGCGGCTGCGGCAAGCTGGAGTGGCAGGTTAGCCCACGGCGGCTGGCAAAAGCGATGTAAACGGCCGCGCGCTGGCTGGATAAAAGCGCCAGCGCTTTCCCGTCCTGATAACCTCTCGCTACGGCAGCTCGGGCGGCTGCCACTCTTCCACTTCTATCAGCACCAGCAGTGCGGCATCGCCGCCGAACAGCTTCGGTGCCTGGTGAAAAGCCATCACCATAGGATGCTGCGCCAGCCACAGCGGCGTTTGCTGTTTCAGCACGTGCTTGCCGTGACCGTGCATTACGCTGGCGCAAAAAATATGTTCGCGGCGGCAGGCCGCAATCAGCGCTCCCAGCTCCTCTTTTGCCTGCTTCTGCGTCAGTCCGTGCAAATCCAGAAAGATTTCCGGCGTATAGTCGCCGCGCCTGAGCTTTTTCAGCTCGTAATGGCTGACGTCGCTGCGCACGTAGCGCACCGGCCCTTCGTCGGAAAGCAGCGGCTGGAATTCGTCGGAAAAGTAGTGGCTGTTATCCATTTGCTCTGACAGCAGGCGCTTTTGCGGCACCTGCGAAAGTTTTTTCTGCGGCGTTTTATGCACCACGGTGTCCTGAGCCAGCCTGCGCGTGCCGGTCATCAATCCACGAAACAGCGCTTCATCTTCGGCGCTCAGGGGCTGTTTTTTACTCATCATATCCTCGGGCGGCGGGATTATCCGCAATATTGCCCTCAGTCTACCCTTTCTGCAGCCTGCAAATAAACAAATGTCAGTTTTTTCACGCCCGTGCGCTGGATTCTCGTCAGCTTCATGGCAAACTAGCTGCCGAGTTGAGTTTGGCCTGTGGAGGGCACTTTGGACAAAATTTTCGTTGATGAGGCAGTCAGTGAGCTGCATACCATTCAGGATATGCTGCGCTGGACGGTCAGCCGCTTCGCGGCGGCGGATATCTGGTACGGCCACGGCACCGACAACCCCTGGGACGAAGCCGTTCAGCTGGTGCTGCCTACAATCTATCTGCCGCTGGATATTCCGGAAGATATGCGTACCGCGCGTCTGACCTCCAGCGAGCGTCACCGCATCGTCGAGCGGGTGATTAAACGTATCAACGAGCGCCTTCCCGTCGCCTATCTCACCAACAAAGCCTGGTTCTGCGGCCATGAGTTCTATGTGGACGAGCGCGTACTGGTGCCGCGTTCGCCGGTAGGCGAGCTGATCAACGAACGCTTTGCTGGCGTTATCGCGCATGAGCCGAAACATATCCTGGATATGTGCACCGGCAGCGGCTGTATCGCTATCGCCTGCGCTTACGCCTTCCCGGAAGCGGAAGTCGATGCCGTAGATATCTCTACGGATGCGCTGGCCGTAGCAGAACAAAACATAGCCGCACACGGCATGGAACATAACGTCACGCCAATCCGCGCCGACCTGTTCCGCGAGCTGCCGAAAACGCCTTACGATCTTATCGTCACCAATCCGCCTTATGTGGATGAAGAAGATATGGACGATCTGCCCGACGAATATCGCCACGAGCCGGCGCTAGGCCTGGCAGCGGGCCGCGATGGTCTGAAGCTGGCGCGCCGCATTTTAGCCTGCGCACCGGACTACCTGAGCGAAGAGGGCGTGCTGGTGTGCGAAGTAGGCAACAGCATGGTGCATATGATGGAACAGTATCCCGACGTGCCTTTTACCTGGCTGGAGTTCGCCAACGGCGGCGACGGCGTATTTATGCTGACCCGTCAGCAGATTGTCGACGCGCAGCACCATTTCAGCATTTATAAAGATTAAGCCCGGGTCAGAACAGATGAGAACCCTGAGCGCGGCCAGGGTTCAGCATGGCAGGTAAATAGCCGCTTAAAGAACAATCCAGGAGTTTTAATGGCTGGTAACACTATTGGACAGCTCTTCCGCGTCACAACCTTTGGTGAATCTCACGGACTGGCGTTGGGCTGTATTATTGACGGCGTGCCGCCCGGTATTCCGCTAACGGAAGCGGATCTGCAGCACGATTTGGATCGCCGCCGTCCCGGCACCTCGCGCTACACCACCCAGCGCCGCGAACCGGATCAGGTGAAAATTCTCTCCGGCGTATTTGAAGGCGTGACCACCGGCACCAGCATCGGCCTACTGATTGAAAACACCGACCAGCGCTCACAAGATTACGGCGCGATCAAAGATCTGTTCCGTCCCGGCCATGCAGATTATACCTACGAGCAAAAATATGGCCTGCGCGACTATCGCGGCGGCGGGCGTTCATCCGCACGCGAAACCGCAATGCGTGTGGCGGCTGGCGCTATCGCCAAGAAATATCTAGCCCTGAAGCACGGCGTGAAAGTGCGCGGCTATCTGGCGCAGATCGGCGACGTGGCCTGCGAGCTGAAAGACTGGGATCAGGTCGAGAAAAATCCTTTCTTCTGCCCGGATCCGTCTAAAATTGAGGCGCTGGACGAGCTGATGCGTGCGCTCAAGAAAGAAGGCGATTCCATCGGCGCGAAAGTCTCGGTAATGGCGGAAAACGTGCCGGTAGGTTTGGGCGAGCCGGTCTTCGACCGTCTGGATGCCGATCTGGCGCATGCGCTAATGAGTATCAACGCGGTAAAAGGCGTGGAAATCGGCGACGGCTTTGCTGTAGTCACCCAGCGTGGCAGCGAACACCGCGATGAGATCCGCGCGGAAGGCTTCCAGAGCAACCATGCTGGCGGCATTCTGGGCGGCATCAGCAGCGGACAGCCGATTCTGGCAACGCTGGCGATGAAGCCAACCTCCAGCATCACGGTGCCGGGCAAAACCATCACCCGCACAGGCGAAGAGGCAGAGATGATCACCAAAGGCCGTCACGATCCTTGTGTAGGGATCCGCGCCGTGCCGATCGCGGAAGCGATGATGGCGATCGTGCTGATGGATCATTTACTGCGTCATCGCGGCCAGAACGCGGACGTGCAGACGGTAATCCCACGCTGGTAATCATCATGAAAAAGACGCTGTTCGCGCTGTGCGGCCTGCTGCTCAGCGCTTCTACCCTGGCGGCCACGCCCTGGCAGTCGATTCAGCAGCCGATAAGCGGTTCGCCGCAGTCGATAGGCTCTTTTGCCAACGGCTGCATCGTTGGCGCGCAGCCGCTGCCGCTTAACGATCCCACTTATCAGGTAATGCGCCAGGATCAGCGTCGTTTTTATGGTCATCCCGACCTGATCCTGTTTATTCAGCGTCTTGGCGCGCAGGTGCATAACCTACAGCTGGGCGAGGTACTGATCGGCGATATGGGCATGGCGGCGGGCGGTCGCTTCAGCAGCGGCCACGCCAGTCATCAGACCGGGCTGGATGTGGATATCTGGCTGCAGCTGCCGAAAGCGCGCTGGAGCTCGCAAATGCTGCTGAAGCCGCAGCCGCTGGATTTGGTGACGGCAAACGGCAAAGACGTGGTGGCTCGGCACTGGCAGCCGGAAATCGACAGCCTGATTAAACTGGCAGCGAAAGATGACGATGTTACGCGCATCTTCGTCAATCCGGCGATTAAAAAACAGCTTTGTGCGGATGCGGGCAGTGACCGCGACTGGCTACGCAAGGTGCGTCCATGGTTTGGTCACCGCGCGCATATGCACGTCCGTCTGCGCTGTCCGGTAGGCAGCATGGAGTGCCAGGACCAGCCAGCCCCGCCGCCGGGCGACGGCTGCGGCGCAGAGCTGCAAAGCTGGTTCGAGCCGCCAAAACCGTCCGGCGCACCGGTAAAACGCGAGCCGCCGCCGTTGCCTGCCTCCTGCCAGGCGCTGCTGGATAAACATCTGCTTTAGGAAAAGAAAATGGAATGGTTTGCCGTCAGTCCGCTGCTGCTTGGCGTGCTGTTTTGTATTGCCGTGCTGGCCGCTTTTATCGACTCTATTGCCGGCGGCGGCGGGCTGCTGACTGTTCCAGCGCTGCTGGCAGCCGGGCTTTCTCCGGCTCAGGCGCTGGCGACGAATAAATTGCAGTCGGTAGGCGGCTCTTTCTCCGCCAGCCTCTACTTTATCCGGCGCAAGGCGGTAGATCTTAAGGCCCAGCGACTGAATATCCTGATGGCCTTTATCGGGTCAATTATCGGCGCGGTGCTGATCCAGCATATTCAACCGGGCCTGCTGCGTCAGGTGCTGCCGCTGCTGATTATCTCTATCGGTCTCTATTTTTTACTGATGCCTAAGATCGGCGAAGAAGATCGCCATCGTCGCCTGCACGGCCTGCCGTTTGCGCTGGTGGCGGGTGGCTGCGTTGGCTTCTATGATGGTTTTTTCGGGCCGGGCGCAGGCTCCTTTTATGCGCTGGCCTTTGTCACGCTCTGCGGCTTTAACCTGGCGAAATCCACCGCGCATGCCAAGGTGCTGAACTTCACCTCCAATCTCGGTGGCCTGCTGTTTTTTATCTTCGGCGGTAAAGTAGTGTGGGGCACTGGACTGGTCATGCTGATCGGCGCCATCTGCGGCGCGCGGCTGGGCGCCAGGCTGGTACTGAGCCGTGGCCAGCAGTTAATCCGGCCAATGGTGGTTACCGTTTCCATTGTCATGAGCGCGAAGCTGCTTTATGACAGCCACGGCGCGGAAATCGCTGCCTGGTTCCGCCATTTAGCGGGCTAAGTTTTTATCCTGACGCGTCGTAAGACGTGAATTTTGCAGAAGAGAACAATGCGTACTCACGACTATCCGCAGCTGATTGAGATTTTCGACCGCTGCTTTTTTGCCGATTATCAGACGCGCCTGGTAAAGGGCGATGATGAACCCATTTATCTGCCTGCCGATGATGAAGTGCCTTATCACCGTATCGTCTTCGCTCACGGTTACTATGCCAGCGCGCTGCATGAAATTTCGCACTGGTGTATTGCTGGCGCGGAGCGGCGCAAGCTGGTGGATTTCGGCTACTGGTATTGTCCCGACGGCCGCGATGCCATGACGCAAAGCCAGTTCGAAGCGGTGGAAGTTAAGCCGCAGGCGCTGGAATGGATGTTTTGTATGGCGGCGGGCTTTCCCTTCAACGTAAGTTGTGACAATCTCAATGGCGATTTTGAGCCGGACCGCATCGCGTTCCAGCGCAAGGTACACGCGCAGGTAATGGCTCATCTGGAAAAGGGAATTCCGTCACGGCCAGCCCGTTTTATCGCCGAACTGGGTCGCTACTACTCAACCCCGCCGCTGACCGCAGCGCAGTTTCCCTGGCCGGAAGATCTCTGACCAGCATGGTAAATAAGGAATTGTATGATTGATGAATTTGAAGCGCGTATCCTGGCCCTGATTGACAATATGGTGGAAAGCGCCAGCGACGATGAGCTGTTTGCCAGCGGCTATCTGCGCGGCCATCTGACCCTGGCCGTGGCGGAAATCGAGCAGTCGGGCGAGCACACGCCGGAAGCGCTGCAAATCCAGGTGCTGAACAGCCTTGAAAACGCCATCCACGCCGGCGAGCTTTCTCCGCGCGATCAGGCATTGGTGCTGGGCATGTGGGACAATCTGTTCCTGCAGGCGCGCCATCCTTCCTGAGTTCTTAAGGCGGCCTTGCGCCGCCTGAATCTTAGCCTGCCGCTTTTACCGCTTTGCCTTTTAGCAACTTTCTGACCCAGTAGCGATTCGGATGGGTGGCCGCCAGCGTCTGGCGATCCAGCGGTATCGGCTCGCCGCACAGCTCTGCCGCCAGCGCTTCTGCTGCCAGCGGGCCGCTGCATAATCCTCTTGAACCCAGCGCGCCCAGCACGAACAGGCCGCGATAAACCGGCGCGGGTGCGGCATCGGCTTTGTTCTGCGCCAAATCCGCGTACTGCTCCAGCGTTTGCTGATAGTCCGGCAGTGGGCCAAGCATTGGCAGGTGATCGCGGGTAGCGCAGCGCACGCCGTTACGGGCGCTGCCTGCGCTGACGTCAACTTCCTGCGGCCATTTAGCCTGCGGCAGACAGCGGATTAAACGCTCGCGGTTTTCCTGCTGATCTTCTTCCCGATAAGCGGTAGAACTGTCGGCGCGATGATAGCTGGCGCCAATGCAGTGATGCTGATTACGCGGGTTAACCGGCGTCAGATAGCCATCATAGCACAGCACCTGTTTTAGCTGGCCCAGCATCGGCGCGGTAGGGATATGGCTGACCTGGCCGCCAACGGCATAGGCAGGCAGTTTTTCGCTTTGCGACAGGGCGGTCAGCTGATGGCCAGTCGCCAATACCACATTGCGATGCGTCTGCGCGGGTTTATCGGTGAAATCGAGTCGCCAGCCTTCCGGGATAGCAGAGAGCTCCGCCAGCGCATGATGCCAATGTACGATTAGCCCTTGCTGTTGTGCCAGTGCAAACAGGGCGGGCGTTAGCTGCCCCGGAGAGAGCCAGCCGCCAGCCGGATAGGCGATGCCGCCGCAGCCGGTTTCCACGCCGCACAGCGCTTCGGCTTCCTGCCGGGTGACAGGGCGGGCTATCTCTTCTGGCAGCCGCATTGTCAGCATTTTGGCGATTTTATCCGCGCTTTTCTCATCCCAGCCTAGCTGGGTTACGCCGCACCACTCATGGTCGAACGCTACCGACAGGCTATCGTAAACCCGGCGGGCGAAGGTAAAAGCGGCAGGAAAAAAGCGGGCCAGCGCCGGATCGTGATGGTTCAGCAGCGGATAAAGCGCGCCCTGGCGATTGCCGGATGCGCCCTGAGCCGGTTCGCCGTCGGCGCTATAAAGCGTGACCTTTTTGCCGCGCCGCAGCAGCGCCAGCGCCAGCAGCGCGCTGGCTATCCCGCCGCCGATCAGCGCGATATCCTCGCCTTCCGCCGCCGGACGGTGATACCAGGGCGCTGTGGCTGGCGTCTCGATCGCTTTTTCCAGCACGCCCGTGAGCATTTCCCGCTTGGGCCCGAAGCCTTTGCGCTTGCTAAGGGTAAAGCCCGCCTCTTGCAGACCCCGGCGTACAAAACCAGCCGAGGTAAAAGTCGCCAGCGTACCGCCGGGACGGGCCATTTTTGCCATGCAGGCGAACAGCTGCGGCGTCCACATATCGGGGTTTTTCGACGGCGCAAAGCCATCCAGAAACCAGGCATCGACCTGCTGATTAAGGCTCTCGTCAAAAGCGGGGATCAGTTCATTGATATCGCCAAACCAGAGATCCAGCGTAACGCGCCCGCCATCCAGCAGCAGCCGGTGGCAGCCGGGCAGGGCGGCGGGCCACTGTTCACGCAGCGCGCGCGCGTAGTCTGCCAGTTCCGGCCAGCTTTGGTGCGCGCTGGCAAGATCCTCTATGCTCAGCGGGTATTTTTCGCAGCTAATAAAGTGCAGGCGTTGCAGACACGCCTGCGGCGCCCCGGCGCGAAAACGAGCAAAAGCCTGCCAGAGCGTTAAAAAATTCAGGCCGGTGCCGAAACCGGTTTCCGCCGTGATAAACAGCCCGCGAGGATGCTGCGCGAAACGCTCGGGCAACCCGTTGCCGCCGAGAAACACATAGCGGGTTTCTTCCAGGCCGTTTTCATTGGAAAAATAGACGTCGCCAAAGGTTCGGGATACAGGTGTACCCTGTTCATTCCAGCTTAGTTCTGCATGCTCAATCGGGGCGCTGTTCACGGCAAAAGCTCTGTTATCTTGTGGTGTTGCGATTGTAATCTTCGGGGCGCGCCCACGCAAATTTACAAAAGTTAAGCGCTGGTTGGACTTGTTCGGCTTACAACTGTACGCTAAAGTGCGTGTCGAATCCTAATATAAGTAGTTAACGAGGTATTGAATGAAACGTGCAGTGATTACTGGCCTGGGTATCGTTTCCAGCATTGGTAATAACCAACAGGAAGTCCTTGCATCTCTGCGTGAAGGGCGTTCCGGCATTACCTTCTCTCAGGAGCTGAAAGATTCCGGCATGCGTAGTCACGTCTGGGGCAACGTCAAACTGAATAAAGACGAAATCTCCAGCCTCATCGATCGCAAAACCCTGCGTTTTATGAGCGATGCGTCCATTTATGCCTATATTTCCATGCTGGAAGCGGTGAAAGATTCCGGTCTGACCGTTGACCAGTACCAGAACAACCCGCGTGTAGGCCTGGTAGCCGGTTCTGGCGGCGGCTCGCCGATCAACCAGGTAGCCAGCGTCGACGGCATGCGCGCTAAAGGCCTGCGCGGCGTTGGCCCTTATATGGTGACCAAGGCGATGGCTTCTGGCGTTTCCGCCTGCCTCGCGACCCCGTTCAAAATTCACGGCGTTAACTACTCCATCAGCTCCGCATGTGCTACCTCTGCGCACTGTATCGGCAACGCTGTAGAACAGATCCAGCTGGGCAAGCAGGATGTCGTTTTTGCTGGCGGCGGCGAAGAGCTGTGCTGGGAAATGTCCTGCGAGTTCGACGCCATGGGCGCGCTCTCCACTAAATACAACGAGACGCCGGAAAAAGCATCCCGTACCTATGACAGCAGCCGTGACGGTTTTGTTATCGCGGGCGGCGGCGGCATGATCGTGGTGGAAGAGCTGGAGCACGCGCTGGCACGTGGCGCGCACATCTACGCAGAAGTGGTAGGCTACGGCGCTACCTCGGACGGCGCGGATATGGTGGCACCATCAGGCGAAGGCGCAATGCGCTGTATGCGCCTGGCGATGGAAGGAGTGGATACCCCAATCGACTACCTGAACACCCACGGCACCTCTACGCCGGTTGGCGATGTGAAAGAGCTGGGCGCGATCCGCGAAGTGTTTGGCGACAATACGCCAGCTATGTCCGCAACCAAGGCGATGACCGGCCACTCTCTGGGCGCAGCAGGCGTGCAGGAAGCCATCTACTCGCTGCTGATGCTGGAACACGGCTTTATCGCGCCAAGCATCAACATCGACGAGCTGGATCCGGCGGCAGAAGGTCTGAATATCGTGACCAAACCAACCGAGCAGCAGCTGACTACCGTAATGTCTAACAGCTTCGGTTTCGGCGGCACTAACGCCACGCTGGTAATGCGCAAGCTGTAATCGCCTCAGCGATGCAGAAAAAGGATGCTCGCAAGGGCATCCTTTTTTTATTGGCCGCTGTCGCGACACTTTACACAAAGGTGGGAAGGAAGCAGCGCGTCTTTAATATCCTGCTGTTTTTACTCTGCTAAACACAGTTTTTATCCCGGTAAATAATCCCGCAACCTTCTTCGGTTATACTCCTGTGTTCGGCGCTATTCGCCACCTTATTCTTTGTTATTAAGAAATTTTACGCCATGCTTGAGGCCCGTGTTTTGATCCTGTAAAAACGCCCCTTAAGTTATCACCAGGAGATACGGGATTCTATGTCTTCCTCTGCTCATCAACAGGGTTCCCGGGCGCTGGGTTCCATCTCTTTCGCCATATTTCTAACCTATCTGACCGCAGGTATGGCGCTGCCGGTTATCCCGCTGTTTGTTCATCAGGAACTTGGATTAAACAACGTGATGGTCGGCGTGGCGGTCGGCATACAGTTCTTTGCTACCTTACTGACGCGCGGCTATGCCGGAAAGCTGGCTGACCAGCGCGGCGCAAAACGCACCACGCTCCAGGGAATGCTGGCCTGTATGCTGGTTGGCATAGCTTATCTGCTGGCGGCAGCGCTGCCGGTGTCAGTGATAACTAAATTTGCGCTGTTGGCATTGGGGCGGCTGCTGCTGGGTTTTGGCGAAAGCCAGCTGCTGACCGGCAACCTGACCTGGGGAATGGGACTGGTTGGCCCAAAGCGCTCCGGCCAGGTGATGTCCTGGAACGGCATGGCTATCTATGGCGCGCTGGCAGCAGGCGCGCCGCTGGGACTGCTGTTGTACCATCGCTGGGGATTTACAGCGCTGGGTATTGCCACCGTTATACTGCCCGTTTTCGCGCTTCTGTTTAATTTTTGGGTTAAAACTGTGCCAACACTCGGCGGCGAACGGCCTTCACTATGGAAAGTGGTTGGGCAGATCCTCTCGCCAGGCTTTGCGCTGGCCCTTCAGGGAACGGGTTTTGCCGTGATCGGCACTTTTACCACGCTTTACTTCGCCAGCCAGCACTGGAACAACGCCGGTTTTGCGCTAACTGCATTCGGCATGGCTTTTGTGCTGGTGCGCCTGTTTTTTGGCTGGATGCCGGATCGTCTGGGCGGCGCGCGCGTGGCGCTGGTCTCGCTGGCGATTGAAGCTAGCGGACTGCTGCTGCTGGGACTGGCAAGCAACGGCTGGCTGGCGCTGGCGGGCGCGGCGCTGACCGGCTGCGGCTGTTCGCTGATTTTCCCGGCGTTGGGCGTAGAGGTAGTCAAACGCGTTGCGCCGCAGGTTCGCGGTACCGCGCTGGGTGGGTTCTCCGCTTTTCAGGATATTGCTTACGGTGCCAGCGGCCCGCTAACCGGCGTGCTGGCTACCTCGCTGGGTTACGGCTCCGTTTATCTGGCTGGCGCGCTTTGCGCGGCGATCGGGATTGCCGTCACCTGTGCCAGCCGCTTTAGAGGCGGCGCTGCGAGCCATGCTGATTATCAGGGTTAAATACGTTAATCTGACACAACCTGATTAATCGTATAGCTATTTTTTATGAAAAACCGCCTGACAATCAAGGATATCGCCCGGCTCAGCGGCGTGGGAAAATCAACCGTATCGCGCGTGCTGAACGGCGAGCAGGGCGTCAGTGAGAAAACCCGCGAGCGGGTGGAGGCCGTTATCCATCAGCAGAGGTTTACGCCTTCGAGATCGGCCCGCGCCATGCGCGAGAAAAGCGACAGAGTAGTTGGCATTATCGTTTCGCGCCTGGATTCGCCAGCGGAAAACCGGGCGGTCAGAGCTATGCTGCCGCTGTTTTACCAGCAGGGGTTCGATCCCATTGTAATGGAAAGCCAGTTCGATCCCGCCCTGGTTCAGGGACATCTGCATATGCTGGCGCAGCGCTATGTGGACGGCGTGATTTTATTTGGCTTTAACGGCCTGACGGCGGAAATGCTCAGCGCCTGGCAGGAAAAAATGGTGGTAATGGTGCGTCACTACGCCGGTTTTTCTTCGGTATGTTACGACGATGAGGGCGCGGTTAATCTGCTGCTGGACAAACTCTACCAGCTCGGCCATCGCCACATCAGCTACCTGGGCGTCACGCAAAGCGACGAAACCACGGGCGCCTGCCGCTATCAGGCCTATCTCGCTGGCTGCCGACGATTACAGCTTAGCCCGCGCAGTGAATTAGGGGAGCTGACTTACCAGTATGGTTTTGAGCGCGCTGCCAGCGTGCTGACGCCGGAAACGACCGCGCTGGTTTGCGCTTCGGATAGCATTGCGCTTGGCGCCAACAAATTCTTACAGCAGCAGCGGCTCGAACACGTGCAGGTAGGCGCAATCGGCAACACGCAGCTGGCTGGTTTTCTGTTTCCAAAAACCTTGTCGGTTGAGTTCGGCTATGTCGAAGCGGGTTTGCAGGCGGCCAGGCAGCTGCTTGCTCAGCTGAACGAGGGGGCAGACAGGCAGAGCTTTATTATTCCCTGCAAGTTTCTCTGAATCTTATTTGTCAGTTTTCACTCTTTTTTTGTGATCTCGTTTTAAAAATGGGAACGTTCCCTTTTTTGCGGAAATTAATTACCGCTACACTCGGGTTGTGAAAATATCACTGCGTCTCTGGGTTTGTTCATTATGAGTTAAATGATCTTATTTGTTGTTTGAGTGTTAATTAAATATTTATTTTAAAATAACGGATGTCAAAAAAATACACCTTCAAATATTTAATATTACATATTTGGGTGTTTGTTTTTATTTTTAACAAAAGGGATTACCCGTGGAAAAGATAAAGCAAAATATCGACCGCCTGATCGAGCTGGTGGGCGGGCGCGCTAATATTGCCGCCGTCAGTCATTGTATTACCCGATTACGTTTCGTGCTTAATGATGCCGCGCTGGCTCAGCCCGGGATGATTGAAAACCTGCCTATGGTTAAAGGCTGTTTTACCAACGCTGGTCAGTTTCAGGTAGTTATCGGTACGGAAGTCAGCAACTATTACCAGGCGCTTATGGCCGCAACGGGGATGAGCGAAACAGACAAGGAACAGGTTAAAGTCGCGGCGCGGCAAAATATGAAATGGTCGGAAAAGGCCTTTTCTCACCTGGCGGAAATATTCTTCCCGCTGCTGCCCGCTTTAATTTGCGGCGGTTTAATTCTGGGCTTTCGCAATATTATCGGCGACGTGCCTTTTTCTGATGGAAAAACGCTGGCGCAGCAGTATGCAGCCTTACAAACTCTTTACGATTTTCTTTGGCTGACCGGCGAGGCGATATTTATGTTTTTGCCGGTAGCTGTCTGCTGGTCAACGGTAAATAAAATGGGCGGCACGCCGGTATTAGGCATAGTGCTGGGCGTTACCCTGGTTTCTCCGCAGCTGATGAACTCCTATCTGTTGGGACAGCAGCTGCCGGAAGTCTGGAACTTCGGCTGGTTCGCCATAGAAAAAGTCGGCTATCAGGCGCAGGTTATTCCTTCAGTACTGGCCGGTATGGCGCTGGCCTGGATTGAACTGCGTCTGAAAAAATGGGTACCGGATTATCTCTGGCTGGTGGTGGTGCCGGTAACGACCATTTTGCTGAGCGTTTTCCTGGCGCATGCGCTTATCGGGCCTTTCGGCAGGCTAATCGGTGACGGCGTTGCCTGGGTCGTTAAAGCCATGATGACCGGCAGCTTTGCCCCGATAGGCGCCGCGCTGTTCGGCTTTCTTTATGCTCCGCTGGTGGTCACCGGCATCCATCAGACCACGCTGGCAATCGATTTGCAGATGATCAACAGCATGGGCAGCACGCCGCTCTGGCCGCTGATTGCGCTTTCCAATATCGCTCAGGCTTCTGCGGTGACCGGCATCATTATTATTAGCCGCAAGCTTAACGAGCGTGAAATCTCCGTGCCCGCTGCAATCTCCGCCTATTTAGGCGTCACCGAACCCGCAATGTACGGCATCAACCTGAAGTATCGCTTCCCCATGCTGTGCGCCATGAGCGGTTCCGCGCTGGCTGGCCTGCTGTGCGGCCTGACCGGCGTGCTGGCCAACAGTATCGGCGTCGGCGGCCTGCCGGGCATTTTATCCATTCAGCCGCAGTTCTGGTTGATTTTCCTGGCGGCAATGCTGGTGGCGATGCTGGTGCCGCTGCTGCTGACTCTGCTGGTTTACCGCTACAAAGCCAGGCGCGGCGAGCTGCCTGTTTAATCAATTTTATAAGGGATTAGCGTTATGAGTAACGAGCTTGCCTGGTGGCAACATGGTGTTATCTATCAAATTTACCCTAAAAGCTTTCAGGACAGCAGCGGCAGCGGCAGCGGCGACCTTAAAGGCATTATCTCGCGGCTGGACTACCTGCAAAAACTTGGCGTGGATGCGCTCTGGCTGACGCCGATTTATGCTTCGCCGCAGGTCGATAACGGCTATGACGTGGCCGACTACTACGCCATCGATCCTGCCTACGGCACCATGGAGGATTTTGAACATCTGGTCGCCGAGGCGCACCGGCGCGGTATCCGTATTGTTATGGATATGGTGTTTAACCATACCTCTACCGAGCATGCCTGGTTTCAGGCGGCGCAAAATCCCGATAGTCCATACCGGCAGTTTTATATCTGGCATGATGGCAAAGAGGGCAGCCCGCCGAACAACTGGCGCTCTAAGTTCGGTGGCCCGGCCTGGCAGTGGCATCAGGCCAGCGGGCAATACTATCTGCATCTGTTCGCCGTAGAGCAGGCCGATCTCAACTGGGAATATCCGCCGGTGCGCGAGGCGCTGAAGCAGGTTTGCCGCTTCTGGGCAGAAAAAGGCGTAGACGGCCTGCGTCTGGATGTCATTAACCTGGTTTCCCGGCATCCCGATCTGCCGGACGATGAGCAGGGCGATGGCCGACGCTTCTACACCGATGGCCCGCTGATCCATGACTATATGCGGGAAATGAGCCGGGAAGTGTTTCAGCCGCTCAGGCTGATGACCGTGGGCGAAATGTCCTCTACCACGCTGGAAAATTGTCGGCAGTATGCGGCCTGCGACGGCAGCGAACTCTCCATGACTTTTAACTTCCATCACCTGAAGGTCGACTATCCCGGCGGGGAAAAATGGACGCTGGCCGCGCCGGATTTCGTTGAGCTGAAGCGCATTTTCAGCCACTGGCAGCGCGGCATGCATAACCATGCCTGGAACGCGCTGTTCTGGTGCAACCACGATCAGCCGCGCATTGTTTCCCGCTTCGGCGACGAGGGAGCGCTACGTGTGCCCGCGGCGAAAATGCTGGCGATGGTGCTGCACGGTATGCAGGGCACGCCTTATATCTACCAGGGCGAAGAGATTGGCATGACCAATCCGGGGTTCAGCCGCATTGAGCAATACCGCGACGTCGAAAGCCTGAACATGTTTGAGGAGCTGCGGGCCGCAGGCAAAAGCGAAGCCGAGCTGCTCGCTATCCTCGCCAGCAAATCCCGCGATAACAGCCGTACGCCGATGCAGTGGAGCGCGGCAGCCAATGCGGGCTTCACCTCAGGCGAGCCCTGGCTGAGCTGTGCGGAAAATTATCCTGCCATCAACGTCGATCGGGCGCTGGCCGATCCCGATTCCGTTTTTTACACCTATCAGCGCCTTATCGCGCTGCGCAAAAAGCATCCGCTGCTGACATTCGGCGATTATGAAGATCTCGATCCGCAGCATCCGCAGCTGTGGATCTACCTACGGCGCTGGCAGGGTCAGCGGCTTTTAGTGGTCGCCAATCTGGGCCGTGAACCGTTGCTTTGGCAGGGCGTACCGGCGCAGGAAGGCTGGCACTGCCTGATCGGCAACTATGCCGATGCGCCAGCACAGCCCCATCCCCATCAACTACGACCCTTTGAGGCCGTATGGTGGCTGAAGGAATAGCGTTAACAATTTTTATAAAGGGAATAATTACATGAAAAACAACAGCAAACCTCTGAACAAAATAGTCGTTGCCGCTGCGGTAGCCGCTGCGTTTTCCACTCCGGCCATGGCGGTCGATTTCCATGGCTATGCCCGCTCGGGGATCGGCTGGACCGGTAGCGGCGGTGAGCAGCAGTGTTTTCAGGCCACGGGCGCGCAGAGCAAATATCGCCTGGGCAATGAGTGTGAAACCTACGCGGAGCTGAAGCTGGGTCACGAGGCCTGGAAAGAGGGCGATAAAAGTTTCTACTTTGATACCACGCTGGCCTATGCCGTTTCACAGCGTTCAGATTTCGAAGCGGTGTCGCCGGGCTTTCGCGAAGTTAATATCACCGGCGTCAATCTGATCGATGCGCTGCCGGGTTCAACACTCTGGGCCGGTAAGCGCTTCTACCAGCGGCACGATGTGCATATGATCGACTTCTACTACTGGGATATTTCCGGGCCGGGCGCCGGGCTGGAAAATATCGATCTGGGCTTCGGCAAAGCCTCTCTTGCCGTGACTCGCAACAGCGAGGCGGGCGGAACCCAGGGTTATCTGGATACCAGCCGCGAGGAACGTCCGACCATCAACGATGTCTTTGACGTGCGCCTGGCGGGTTTGCAGACTAACCCGGGCGGCAGCCTGGAGCTGGGCGTGGATTACGGCCGTGCTAATGTGCAGGAAGGTTACCGACTGGCAGAGAATGCCAGCCGCGCGGGCTGGATGGTGACTGCCAGTCATACGCAAGAGCTGCCAGGCGGCAATAATAAATTCGTGGTGCAGTACGCGACGGATTCAATGACCTCGCTGGGCAACGGCCGCAACGAGGGCGCGTCGGTTAATAATAATGGCCAACTTTTCCGCGTGCTGGATCACGGTGCAATTGATTTCAACGATCGCTGGGGAATGATGTACGTAGCTATGTATCAGAACATCGACCGCGATAATAAAAATGGTACGCAGTGGTATACCGCTGGCGTGCGCCCAATGTACAAATGGACGCCGATTATGAGTAGCTGGCTGGAGGCCGGTTACGACAACGTTAAGTCACAGCGCACCGGTGAGCGCAACAGCCAGTATAAAATCACTCTGGCTCAGCAGTGGCAGGCGGGCGAGGGCATCTGGGCGCGTCCGGCGCTGCGGCTGTTCGCCTCCTGGGCTAAGTGGAATGAAAAGTGGGGCTACGATACGGCGGGAACGGCCTATAGCGATACCAGCCTGCACACTTTTAGCCGCGGCAGCGACAGTGAAGTCACCTTCGGCGGCCAGATGGAAATCTGGTGGTAAGACGCTAAAACAGCCGCGCCAGCCTGGCGACCGCGCTGACAATCTCCGCTGGCTCCAGGGCAGAAAAGCCCAGCAGCCAGCCTTCCTGCCGCGCTGTTCCCTGATAAAGAGGCGACAGCCGCGGCAGAATTAACCCCGCCTGTAAAGCCCGCTGCGTTAGCCTTTCTTCGCCGCCATCCGGCAGCCGCGCCGTTAGCTGGAGGCCGTGCTGCTGACTCAGCGGTTCCAGCCTGTCGCCAAGCCGGGCCGAAAGTTCCGTCAGCAGTAGCTCGCGGCGGCTGCCGTATAATTTACGCATTAGCCGTAAATGAGCCTGAAAATGTCCGCGATCGATAAAATCCGCTGTTACTGCCTGCATCAGCTGCGCGCTGTGCCCGTCCATCACGCTGCGCAAACGGCACAGCGGCTCCACCAGCGCGGGCGGCACCACCAGATATGCCAGCCGGAGAGAAGGAAACAACGTTTTAGAAAAGGTGCCAAGGTAGAGCACGCGTCCGGCCTTATCTAAACCTTGTAGCGCGGGTGCGGGCTGCACGCCGTAATAAAATTCGCTGTCGTAATCATCTTCAATCAGCCAGCTATCGTGCGTGCGGGCAAACTCCAGCCATGCCAGACGGCGAGCCAGGCTCATCGGCACGCCGGTAGGATACTGGTGGGAAGGCGTAAGATAGACCAGCTTTGCTGCGGGCCGGTCAGGCACTATTGCGCCGCAGTCGTCCAGTTCCAGCGCCGCGGGTATGGCGCCCGCACTGACAAAAGCATGGTGAGCGCCGCTGTAGCCTGGCTCCTCCAGCCATACGCTGTCGCCCGGATCGCACAGCAGCATTGCCAGCATCTGCAATGCCTGTTGAGAACTGGTAAGGATGACCACCTGCCCGGCATCGCAGCGTACGCCGCGCGACTGCCCCAAATAGCGTGCCACCGCTTCGCGTAATTCTGCCAGCCCCTGCGGCGCGCCATAACCCATGACTTTTTCTGGCGCGTGGCGTAAACGCTGCGCAACCAGCCGTCGCCAGATATCCTGGGGGAAAGCACGCAGGTCCGGCGAACCTGCGGCGAAGGCCTGGGGAAACAGCGGATCGTTACAGCCGCCGGTAGCGACAATCTGGTTTGCGCGCGAAGAGAGCTGTGGCGTGGCTTGCGGCAACGCTTTTTTTACCGGTTGCGCTATCGCCAGCCCGGCAGCGACAAAAGTGCCTTTACCGCTCTGGCGCAGCAGGCAGCCTTCGCTTTCCAGCTGCGCGTAGGCTGCTTCTACGGTCACTCTGGAAAGCGCTAAATCGGCAGCGAGCAGCCGCGAAGAGGGCAGACGCTCGCCCTGGCGTAGCGAGCCTTCAGTAATGAGCTGGCGTAGCGTAGCGCAAAGCTTCTCCCGCCGCGTCCGCGCCTGCTGCGAGGCGAAAATCTGGATCAGCGGCACGCTGGTTAACGGCATAGTGGTCTTATTATCCGGCTGAAATGGGTATTATTTTTAAGGCCGTTTCACCCTATCATCAGGCCGATAATAAACAAAGGAGTTCTCGCTATGACCATTTCCGCCGTTTTACAGTTTCCGCCGCCTAACCCCATGCAAAGCGAGGCCTGGCTGAGCGCAAAGCTTGCCTGCTACAGTGATGCCTGGGATCTGGCGCAGGATCTCGCCAATGGCGTTGGCGAAATTATGGTGATCGACACTCGCTCAGCGGAGCAATATCGTGAAGCGCATATTCCCGGCGCGATAAGTTTTCCCCATCGCACCATGAACGCAAAGACGCTGGCGGCGCTGGATAAAAGTAAAGTTTATATTACCTACTGCGACGGTATAGGCTGCAACGGTTCCACCAAAGGCGCGTGGAAGCTGGCTTCGGCGGGGCTGCGGGTCAAAGAACTGATTGGCGGGCTGGATTTCTGGCTGCGCGACCGCCATCCGATCGCGCAGGGAGAAGAAGCGGGCGGCTGGCCGCAGCAGAGCTTACAGGAATGTGGCTGCTGAACTCAGAGAAAAACCCACAGCAGGAAAATAAACAGCAGCAGCGCGGCAAAAGCCGTCACGGCCGGACGGGTGGTTAGCGGCCTGAGCGCCAGCGGAACATAGCCGGAGACAATCGGCTGCGGATGGATTTCGCTATCGGCCAATGGCAGCTCTTTTAACCGCTCCGCCCGACGGGCGAACAGCAAATTCATTAAATCCTGCGCCTGCGCGGCGGTCAGGATCGCCTGCGGCGGCAGCTGGAAACGCTGCTGGCTTGCCTCTTCCAGCATGCGCTGCTCCACGTGATCGGAAGGCACCTTCAGCGAGGAAAGCAGCGAATGCAGCGTCGGCGCTGGCTGCTGGCTTAGCGTCTGGCTGACTTGCAAATACTGGGTCAGCAGCGGGAACAGGCGCGAAGGGATAGGATCGCCGCTGTGCAGGTTCACCACCTTCAGCACCGAACTCCACAGTTTAACCGGCTGCTCGCCGGTAGCCGCAGCCAGGCGCGCCACCTGCTGATTCAGCGCGTGATGCTCCGCTGGCAGCAACGAGCGGTCGGTTACGCGATTCTGCTGCGGCTGCGGGATCGCCATCTGGCCGTTTTGCAGCATCGTCAGTACCTGGCGCAGCTGATCCGGATTCAGCGAGCTAAGCACGGTATGGCCAAACTGCTGGCGAATAAAATCGCTGACCGCCTGGCGATTGTTGCCCTGGGGCAACAGATCGCTGAGCTGCTGAAACAGCTGGCGCGTCGCGTGCGTATTCTGTACCTGCGCCAGCCGCGTATTCAGGAACTGCTCTGCCGCCGGAAAATGACGCGCCAGTAGCCCGGCATCGTTCTTTACGCCGACTTCATGGCGCAGACCCGCCCAGAGTTCGGGAGACTTCAGCGTACTGAGCGACATGATTCTGACAATCAGCCTTTCCAGCGTGGTGCGCTGAGCGGGCGTCAGCGGCTGATCGCCCGCGCCGGTACGGCCGGTATCAGCGGCGCTCGCTCGTTCGCCGGGTAATGGCGCGCCGGGGCCATTAAGAGGTTGCATGGCAAAATCCTTAACTCAACACTGTCCGGAAAGCGCCGGAAAAAAGGGGATTGGCTATGATAACAATCCCGTTACCTGATAGGTAGTAGCGCCGCGCCGCGCGGCGGATTATTTTTCAGGAATCCGTGGCGGTACGCGCAGTTTTGCGGAACCGCAGCGGTGTACGCAGCCGCTGCGCCAGGATTACGCCGCATAAAGTGACGCCGCCGCCGATAAAGTGGTAGCTGTGCAGCTGCTCATGCAGAAAAAGCACGGCGATAATAGCGGTGAAAACCGGCGTCAAATTCATAAAGATCGACGCGGTGCTGGCGCCCATACGCATTACGCCCTGGATCCACAAAAAAGGCGCAATAATCGAGGCCGGAATAGCGGCGAACAGCACCAGCGGCAGATTCTGCCCGTTTAGCGCCACATCTGGCGCCAGCAAAAAGCCCGGGAGCAGGAACAGCACGCCAAACACAATCTGCACGTAAAGGCTCTGCCAGTTTGGCAGCGGGATAGCCCAGCGGCGGGTCAGTACGCCGTACAGCGCATAAGAAGTAGCGGCGGCAAACATCATCAGCTCGCCCATCCCCATGCCCTGCGTCAGCAGCCGTTCAGGACTTCCCTGGCTAATCAGCCACACCAGCCCGCCAAACGAAAGTACGCTGCCGATAAGAATGCCCAGCGTTGGCGCTGCTTTAAGTAGCGGAATGCTAATCAGCACCGTCAACAGCGGAATCAGCGAAACCAGAATCCCCATCGAAAGCGCGCTGACGCTATGCGCTGCGTAATAGGCCAGGCTCTGGTACAGCACCATGCCAAGCAGGCCCAGCGTCATCAGCTTCCACCACAGCTGCCTGACCAGGACGCGATTGAGCCAGACCACCGGCAGCACAAAAGGCGTCAGCGCCACCAGCGCTATCAGCCAGCGGTAAAAAGAAATAGCGGCGGGCTCGATTACACCAGCGGAGACTTTGCTGACGATAGCGTTGAACGACCAGATCAGCACCGCCATCAAGGGATAGAGAAAATTCATTGTTATGCCTGAAACAGTAATAGAACCCGCAGAGTGTACCCGCCTGCTGCTGCAAATAAACAGCCTTTCTTGCCGCGAATGCTTTTTCGCGCCGTACGATGCGTAAAAGTTGCTAAATCATTCCCAATTGTCGTTTGTGTATTTTTTGTTGCATACAGATACTCAATGCGGAAGCTACAGGAAATTACCTCTGTATATCATGAAGATAAGAAAAAACTATGGCAGAACGCCCCGAAGGCTTTTACTCCTTTTTCTGCAAAGTACAGAATTAATTCAGGAAATGACAGTTTGGTGACGACAAACTGAAAAAGGGAATTTGCACAGGAGAAAAGCGCTAACGTCCCCACCTCTTATGCAGGAAAAACTATGAGCCACTCACCTGAACTGCACGCTTCGCTCGGCGACGGATTATCCAGCCGCCAGGTTACGATGATCTCTATCGCCGGCATTATCGGCGCCGGTCTGTTTATCGGTTCCGCCAGCGCTATTGCGACTGCCGGCCCGGCGATACTAATCTCTTATGCCCTGACGGGCTTTCTGGTTCTGCTGGTTATGAGGATGCTGGGCGAAATGGCGGTAATGCAGCCCGATTCCGGTTCGTTTTCCACCTACGCCTCGCGGGCGCTTGGCCCCTGGGCTGGCTTCACCATCGGCTGGCTCTACTGGTGGTTCTGGGTATTGATTATCCCGGTAGAGGCGATAGCGGGTGCCAATATCCTTCACGCCGCGCTACCCGCCGTGCCCGCCTGGGCCTATACGCTCTCCATCATGACTCTGCTAACCATCACTAATCTCTTCAACGTAAAAAACTTCGGCGAATTTGAATTCTGGTTTTCCATTATTAAAGTGGTCGCCATTATCGCTTTTATCGTCGTCGGTATGGTGGCGGTGGCAGGCTACTGGCCGCTGGCACGCATTAGCGGCATCTCGCGCCTGTGGGATCATGGTGGCTTTATGCCGCACGGCAGCGGCGCCGTTCTCTCGGGTGTACTGATCACTATCTTCTCTTTCTTTGGCGCAGAAATTGTCACTATCGCCGCCGCCGAGTCGAAAAATCCAGGCCAGCAGATCCGCCGCTCAACTAACCTGGTGGTTTACCGTATTGCCTTATTCTATCTGCTGTCGATCTTTCTGGTGGTCTCGCTGGTGGGCTGGAACGATCCACAACTGAAAGAACAGGGAAGCTTTCAATACGCGCTGAACGTGCTGAACTTGCCAGGCGCTGACATTCTGGTTAGTACTGTAGTGTTTATAGCGGTGTGTAGCTGTATGAACTCTGGTCTCTACACTGCCTCGCGCATGTTTTACTCGCTGGCGCAGCGCGGTGATGCGCCGAAAGCAGGCATTCGCGTTTCCGCAGGCGGCGTGCCGCGCGTGGCCGTGCTCTGCTCGACGCTGGCTGGTTTTGCAGGCTGCCTCGCGAATTATGCTTTTCCCGGCAAGGTATTCGATTTTCTGCTCTCCACTACCGGTGCTATCGCGCTGCTGGTCTACCTGACGATTGCCGTTTCCCAACTGATTATGCGCCGCAGGCTGGAGCAGAGTGGCCAGACGCCAGCGTTTAAGATGTGGTTGTTTCCGTGGCTGACGCTGTTTACCATCGGCATCATTCTGCTGGTGTTGGGCTATATGTTTATCTCGCCTGACTACCGTTATGAGACGCTGATGACCGGTGCTGTGGCTGTGATTATGCTGATGTTAAGCTTTTACGTTACGCGTAAACGCACGGCGCAGCAGGCCAGCCGCAGCAAGATGCAGCCGCAGCGCGGAACTATGCCAACCACGCGCTAAGGTTTACCAACGAATAACGCAAAAAGCCATTCTCACGAATGGCTTTTTTAGACTGCTGACAAAGCTAAAAAAGCGTGAGTAAACATTTGTTTTTTACAGTAACTCTGCTGCTTTGTCACTGATTCAAACGCGACCTGGGGTTTGTCATCAACCTCAAGCCATTCTCACGAATGGCTTTTTTAGCTCTGGGCTAGGCGAAAATACGCAGCGCCTGGCCGGTGTGATAAAGCGTAAAGCCGTTTTCAAAAGCGCTGGAGCGCAGGGAAGAGTAAGAGACGGGCTTATATTGCTGCATGGGTAAAGGCAGCAGCGACTGCTCGCCGGTGGCAAGGTAGTGCGCAAAGCCTTTGCCTGTCGCCGTTCCTGTCGTAACGCCGCGCCCGTTGTAACCCGTTACTGCCAGCATGCCGGGCTGCGGCTCAAAAATGCGGAAGGTATGGTTTGGCGTAAAGCCGATAGTGCCGGTCCAGAAACATTCCCACTGTACCTTACGTAAAAAAGGGAAATAGAACCTTAGCTGACTATTCACCCAGCCGCGGATCCATGCTGCAGGTTTGCCCTGCGCCGATCCCATGCTGCCAAATAGCAGCCGGTTTTGTGCATCCCGGCGGATGCTGCTCAGCACCGTTTTAGTATCCCAGGAGCCCTGGCGGTGCGGGAAAATAGTCTGCGCCTCGGCGCTTTCCAGCGGCGAAGAAGCTACCTGAAAATACCAGGCCTTAAAGAAGTTTTGTTTCACCGTAGACCAGTCTTCTTCGGTATAGGCGTTGGTTGCCAGCACCACGCGCGACGCTTTTACTGAGCCTTCCTCGGTCGTTATCGTCCACTGTGTGCCGCTGCGGCTGACGCCTTTTACCGCGCTCTGCTCATAAATAGCCGCGCCGTTCTGTTTCGCAGCACGTGCCAGGCCGCGTGTATAGGCTGTTGGGTTGAGCGTACCAGCGCGTTTATCCAGTAGGGCCGCCGGAACATTTTCGCTGCCGACCAACTGCTGTGCTTGCTGACGGTTAAGCAGCTCTACGGGCGCGCCACGGCTGGCTAACTGTTCATAGCGGCGCTGCAAATCTTTGATACCGTTTTCGTTGTGTGCCAGATGCAGCGTACCGCTACGCGTGGCGTCGCAGGCAATGCCATATTTATCTATCAGCGAAAATACCAGCGCGGGCGCTTCACCCATCATGCGCGTGACTCGCTCGCCGTTGTCGTTGCCCAATATCTTCAGAATATCGTTGGGTGGGATCCAGGCACCGGCGTTAACCAGGCCGACATTGCGGCCCGAACCGCCACTGGCGATATAGCCAGACTCCAGCACCGTGGCCGAAATATTATTTTCAGCCAGATGCAGAGCGGTAGACAAACCGGTAATGCCTCCGCCGATAATGACCACGTCGCTCTCAACTGACGACTGTAGGCGGGGAAAGGAAAGAGGGGGTTCAGACGAGGTATTTTCCCACAAACATTTCTGCTCCATACGGACTCCGGACAATTAACCGCGTTGATTGAAAAATTTTAATTTTGCCGCCGGGGAAAGATAAACAGGCCGCCGGAAAGTCCGGCGGCAGCAATAAAACTAATTGAATTTAATCCCCTGAGCCAGCGGTAATTCACGGGAATAGTTGACGGTATTCGTTTGGCGGCGCATATAGCTTTTCCAGACGTCCGAACCCGATTCCCGGCCGCCACCGGTCTCTTTTTCACCGCCAAAGGCTCCGCCGATTTCCGCGCCGCTTGGGCCAATATTGACGTTCGCGATACCGCAATCACTGCCGGTCGCAGAAATAAAGGTTTCAGCTTCACGAATATCCGTGGTGAAAATAGAAGAGGAAAGCCCCTGCGGCACATCATTATTTAAGGCGATGGCTTCATCCAGCGTATCGTAGGCCAGTACGTAGAGTATTGGCGCGAAGGTCTCTTTACGGACAAAATCCGTCTGGCTTTCCAGCTCGACGATCGCAGGCGACAGGTAATAGCCCTGGGCATATTTATTTTCCAGCACTCGCTCACCGCCAAATACTTTTGCGCCCTGGCTTTTTGCCTGCGCCAGCACGGACTGCATAGCCTGGCAGGCCTCTTTATCAATCAGCGGCCCGACCAGCGATCCATTTAGCGGATTGCCGATGCTGATATTGCTGTAGGCCTGTTTCAGGCGTTGTACCAAATCCTCTTTAACCGAACGATGCACGATCAGACGACGCAGTGAAGTACAACGCTGGCCAGCGGTACCTACGGCAGAGAAAAGAATCGCGCGTAAAGCCATATCTACATCGGCGGCAGGCGTAACAATCATTGCGTTGTTGCCACCAAGCTCCAGGATAGAGCGGCCAAAACGCGAGGCGACCTTCGGCCCGATTTCAAGTCCCATCCGGGTACTGCCAGTGGCACTAATCAGCGGAACGCGAGCATCGCCGGTAAGCACTTCTCCGGCTTCACGTTCGCCCAGGATGACCTGGCTTAATCCTTCCGGTGCTTCGTCGCCGAACTGCTGAATGGCTTTATCCAGCAGCGCCTGGGTTGCCAGCGCACACAGCGGCGTTTTTTCTGAGGGTTTCCACAGCAGGCTGTTGCCGCAGACCAGCGCCAGCGCCGCGTTCCATGCCCAGGGCGCTACCGGGAAATTAAAGGCAGTAATAATGCCAACCACGCCCAGCGGATGCCAGGTTTCGCGCATATGGTGTCCTGGACGCTCAGAGGCGATAGTCAGACCATACAGCTGGCGAGACTGGCCGACCGCCAGATCGCAAATATCGATCATCTCCTGCACTTCGCCCAACCCTTCCTGCAGAATTTTACCGCACTCCCAGGTGATTAATGCGCCCAGCTCTTCTTTATGCTGGCGTAGCTGCTCGCCAAATAGCCGCACCAGCTCACCACGACGCGGTGCCGGAATTTTCCGCCATGCTTCGAAAGCACAATGAGCAAGCTCAATACGGCGCGTAACCTCTTCCGGCGTCTGTAAATTAATCCGGCCAATAACGCTGCCATCAATTGGCGAGGCCACCGGATAATCGCCTGCAAGATAATCTTTTTCCGCTACGCCCATTTGCTGCATCAGCTCTTTAATCATGCCATCACCTGTTATCTTATTGACAAAAATATCGTGTAATTCAGTATTGACGGCAGCCGTTAGCGGAAACAAACGACATTTTTTATTCAATTCATTCCGGGAAGTTGTGAAGTCATATGAATCGTCGATACATGCCCTCATTGATATCCATGCAGTGTTTTGAAGCCGCCGCCAGGCATTTAAGTTTTACCAAAGCGGCAGAGGAACTAAATATTACCCAGAGCGCAGTCAGTAAACAGGTAGGCCAGCTCGAATTAATACTGTCTGCCGTGCTTTTTCAGCGCGTGCGCAAGCGTCTACAGCTTACGCCGGAAGGCTCGGTTTATCTTACGGAAGCGCGTAAGGTACTGACCCAGGTAGAAATGTCGACTCGCTACATGCTTTCTTACGGCAGCCGCAACGAGGTGTTGAATGTGAATACGCTGCCCACCTTTGGCGTGCGCTGGCTGATGCCGCGCCTCAACGGTTTTCGCTTTAAACATGCCAACATTTACCTGAATATTTCGAGCCGTATCGATCTTTTCGATTTCGATAAAGAAAATATCGACATAGCTTTTTATTATGGCCGGGGCAACTGGCCCAAAGCCCGCTGTAGCAAACTGCTGGATGAAATCGTCGTGCCGGTCTGTTCGCCAGACATCCTTCCCGCTTCGCCTCTTGCCTCGCCGCTGGAGCTGACCCGGCTGATCCTGCTGCAAAGCACCACGCGGCCGGAAGCCTGGCATGACTGGTACGAGCAGCAGGGTTTGCACACCGAGCACAGCTATCACGGCCCGCGCTTTGAAACTTTTATGCTTTCCATTCAGGCGGCCCGCATCGGCTGCGGCGTGGCGCTGGTGCCGCGCATGTTTGTGGAAGAAGAGCTGGCGGAAGGCAAGCTGGTCATCCCCTGGAACTATGCAATGAAAGAAACCCACAACGCCTACTACATTGCCGTGCCTGAACACGCGCAGGAAGCGCCGAAAGTTGCCGCTTTTATGGCATGGATGAAGGAAAAAAGCCTGGCCTGTTAAACCGATACCGGAAAAAAAGGAATGGATAACGCCTTTTTTTTCGTTTGAGGCCGCGCAATGGCTTTGTTTAACTCTCCCTTATCTTTTCCGCAAAAGGAATAAATAATGGAGTTTTCCTTAATCAGCCGTTCAATAAACATAGTTCATCCTGTTTGTATTGAGCGCGGCAAAAATGCCGAAGTCTGGGATGTCTCCGGTCGGCGCTTTCTTGATTTTATTGGCGGCATTGGCGTCTTAAATTTAGGACACTGTCATCCACTGGTGGTTGAGCGTTCGACGCAGCAATTGCAAAAATTAATACACTCGGCTTTTAACGCCGTGCCGCACCAAAAATATCTCGAATTAACCCGTGCGCTGAATAACTTTATTCCGCTGGGCTATGAAAAAACTTTTATGCTCACCAATAGCGGTACAGAGGCGACGGAAAACGCGCTGAAAATTGCCCGCGCCAGCACGGGCCGCCAGGCCGTCATCGCTTTTGACGACGCTTTTCATGGCCGCACGCTGGCGGCGCTGGCGCTGAACGGCAAGGTCAAACCCTATAAAAACCAAATTGGTCTGCTGCCCGGCACGGTCTTTCACGCGCCTTTTCCCGGCAAAGATTCCGGTGTTACTGCTGAAGAAGCCAAAGCGGCCGTTCTGCGATTGTTCGAAGTAGAAGTGGCGGTTACTGACGTCGCCGCCATCATTATTGAACCGATACAAGGTGAGGGCGGTTTCCGTAGCCTTGATGCTGCGTTCGCCGTCTGGCTGCGCAGGCTGTGCGATGAAAACGGCATTGTGCTAATTATGGATGAAATCCAGTCAGGCTTTGGCCGCACCGGTAAAAAGTTCGCTTTCGAAGCGCTGGGCATCGAGCCGGATCTGCTGCTGATGGGGAAAAGCATGGCTAACGGCCTGCCGCTGGCGGCAATAGCGGGCAAAAAAGCGATCGTAGACGCGCTGCCACGCGGTGGGCTTGGTGGCACCTATTCGGGTAACGCAGTAGCCTGCGCCGCCAGCCTTGCTGTTATCGAAACCATGACTACGACCAGCCTGGCGGAGTGGGGTGAGGCGATGGAAAGCGCTATTGTTAAAGCGCATCAGCGCTGGCATGGCGATCTGCCGATGATCGGCGAACTCACCGGAACGGGCGCGATGCGAGGCATCGTATTTAAAGATACAGCTAACGCCACCGGCGCAGAGCATCTTGATACGTTGCTTGCCGCAGCCCGCGAGGCTGGCATATTGCTGATGCCCAGCGGCCGTTATCGCAATATCTTACGCCTTCTGCCGCCGCTCACCACGCCGCCCGCTATCCTCGAAGAAGGTTTTTTGCTGATAGAACAAGCGCTGTTTAACCTGCGCGCTTAACTTCATATTTCTTGTGAGGCCAGACTATGACCCAGCTTGTTTCGCCCGACCTAATCCGCGACCGGTTTTCCAAAGCAATGTCGCAGATGTACCAGCAGGAAGTGCCTCAGTACCGCACGCTGCTTGATATTGTTAAAGAGGTTAACGACCGCTATCTTCAGGCGCATCCTGATACTTTTGCGGATGCTGACAATAGCCGGGAACTAAACCGGCTGGTGGTAGAACGGCACGGTGCCATTCGCCTTGGCAAAGCGGAGGAACTGGCGACTATGCGCAGGCTTTTTGCGGTGATGGGCATGTATCCGGTCAGCTATTATGATCTTTCTGCTGCGGGCGTGCCGGTACACGCCACGGCTTTCCGTCCAATTGATGAGCGGTCGCTGCAATATAATCCTTTCCGTGTGTTCACCTCGCTGCTGCGTCTGGATCTGATTGTGGATACTGCTCTGAAGCTGAAAGTGCAGCAAATCCTGGACAAGCGAAATATTTTTACTCCACGCGCGCTGGAGCTGACTGAAATAAGCGAGCACCAGCAGGGATTAACCGCCGCACAGGCAGAAGAATTCGTCACGGAGGCGTTAAAAACCTTTCAGTGGCACAGTGAAGCGCAGGTAGATATGGCAACCTACCAGTCACTGCTGGACCAGCATCGGCTGATCGCCGACGTAGTCTCTTTCAAAGGACCGCATATTAACCATCTTACGCCACGCACGCTGGATATCGACGCCGTGCAAAAAATGATGCCGGAAAGAGGGATTGCGCCAAAAGAGAGCATAGAAGGGCCGCCACCGCGTCGGGTTCCTGTTTTGCTGCGCCAGACCAGTTTTAAAGCGCTGAGCGAAAAAATTATTTTTACCGACAGCGCCGAAGGCAGGCATACCGCGCGCTTTGGCGAAATCGAACAGCGCGGGCTGGCGCTGACGCCTGCAGGACGCGAACTTTACGACAGGCTTCTGCAACAGCCTGCTACACATAAGGCTGCCGACAGTTTCGCTGCTTTCCCGGATAATGAGGAAGAGCTGCGACGGCAGAAACTGGGCTATTTCCGTTATCGCCTGAAGCCGGGCAAAGTGTTGCCGGACAAGGTTTCGCGCGAAGAGCTGCAAAGTTTAATAAGTGAGGGCATTATTGAGACCAGCCCCATTATCTACGAAGACTTTCTGCCGGTCAGTGCGGCTGGGATCTTCCAGTCGAATTTGGGTAGCGACAGAGGATCGGTCAGCAAAGGCAATCCCAATAAAGCGGCGTTCGAAGAGGCGTTGGGCCGTCAGGTAATAGACGAGTTTTCGCTTTATCAGCAGTTGGAGGAGGCCTCGCTGGCGGGCATATTTACCCGGCAAAGTGAGCGCTTTTTTTGACTCATGCCGCTGCCCGGGCCTAAAGTTAGCCGAACAGGCAAAGGCTTAAGGAGTATCACAATGAAAACCAGGCTGGTTATGCTGCTGCTAACTTTATTGCTCGGCGTGGGCACCGCTTATTCCGCTACGCAACAGGAAGTCGATCAACGACTGGATTTCCTGTTCGGCTCCCATCAGCAATACCATGATTTTCTGACCGATCTACAAAAAGCCGTGGCGGCAAAAGATAAGGCTAAAGTCGCCGCAATGGCTTCTTATCCGCTGAAGGTCGGCCTGAAAGGCAAAGAGAAAACTTTCCGCAATCCGGCAGCGCTGAAAAAAGGCTATGACAGCGTGTTTACGCCTGAGCTGAGCAAAATCATTCTCGAACAGAAATATGAAGATCTGTTTGCGCGCGATCGGGGCGTAATGGTGGGCGACAGCGGCCAGCTCTGGTTTAGCGGTGTGTGCGCGGATAAGGCCTGTAAAAAAAGCCGCGTGCTGATCATTCGTATTAACCAGTAAAGCAACGAGGTCTTAACCCTTTAACGCCGGTCGATCTCTACGGCTGGCGGCTTGCCTGCGCCCTCTAAATTACCTGCCTTGCCGCACCGCAAGCTTATCCCTTACGCCGCTTTATGGCAGAATAGCGCCCCTCACCGTTACCGAGCAGGAAACCGATTGTGAAAATTCTCGTTGATGAAAATATGCCTTACGCCCGCGAACTCTTCAGCCGCACCGGTGAAGTGGTCGCCGTGCCTGGCCGTCCCGTGCCGCAGGCCGAGCTGAACGATGCCGATGGCCTGATGGTGCGTTCCGTCACTAAGGTTAACGCTGAGCTACTGAGCGGCAAGCCGGTTAAATTCGTCGGCACGGCTACGGCAGGCACCGATCATATTGATGAGGCTTTTCTTCAGCAGCAGGGCATCGCTTTTTCGGCCGCGCCCGGCTGCAACGCTATCGCCGTAGTGGAATATGTTTTTTCCTCGCTGCTGTTACTCGCCGAGCGCGATGGTTTTGAGCTGAAAGATCGTACCGTCGGCATCGTTGGCGTCGGCAACGTTGGCGGTCGTTTGCAGACTCGCCTGGAGGCCCTGGGCATTCGCACGTTACTGTGCGATCCGCCGCGCGCCGATCGTGGCGACGAGGGCGATTTCCTGCCGCTTTCCCAACTGGTTGCTGAAGCCGATATCCTGACTTTCCATACGCCGCTGTTTAAACAGGGCGAGTACAAAACGCTGCATCTTGCCGACGAGGCGCTGCTGATGGCGCTGCGTCCCAACGCCATTTTGATTAACGCCTGCCGCGGCCCGGTGGTGGACAACCAGGCGCTGCTGAAGGTGCTGGAAAAGCGCCGCGATCTCAGCGTGGTGCTGGATGTCTGGGAACCGGAGCCGGAGCTTTCTTTGCCGCTGCTGGAAAAAGTGGATATCGCCACTGCCCATATCGCGGGCTACACGCTGGAAGGCAAGGCGCGCGGCACCACTCAGGTTTTTGAAGCCTGGACGGCTTTTCTGGGTACTCCGCAGCAGATCGCGCTGGAAACGCTGCTGCCCGCGCCGGAATTTGGGCAGATTACCCTACGCGGCGAGCTGGATCAGCCAACGCTGAAAAGACTGGTGCATCTGGTGTATGATGTGCGCCGCGATGACGCTCCGCTGCGTAAAGTTGCGGCCATACCGGGCGAGTTCGATCGCCTGCGTAAAAATTATCTGGAGCGTCGCGAATGGTCGTCGCTACGCGTGCAGTGCGATACCGCTAGCACCGCAGAGCTGCTGTCGAAGCTGGGATTCGGCGCTTTTTGGCAGTCGGATAGCTAAAAATTCAGGCGGCAGGCTGCGAAAAATTCTGAATCGTCGGGCGGTGGCGTCACCGCCCTCTGTTTTTTATGTACATTATCTGGAGTAAACCAACATGTCTGACGGCTGGAATATTGCGCTACTGGGCGCGACAGGCGCAGTAGGGGGAGCAGTACTGGAACTACTGGCCGAGCGCCAGTTCCCGGTTGGTGAGCTGCATTTGCTGGCGAGCGAGCGCAGCGCGGGTGAGAGCCTGCGTTTTGAAGGCAGAACGCTGCTGGTCGGCAACGCCAGCGATTTTGACTGGTCGCAGGTGCAGCTGGCCTTCTTCGCTGCCGGACGCGAGGCTTCCGCGCGCTATGCCGAAGAAGCCGCCAGCGCTGGCTGTCTGGTGATAGATACCAGCGATCTTTTCGCGCTGGAGCCGGATGTGCCGCTGGTAGTGCCGGATGTCAATCCACAGGTGCTGGCGGACTACCGTAACCGCAATATTGTCAGCGTAGCCGACAGCGTCACCAGCCAGCTGCTGTGCGCGATCAAACCGCTGGTAGATCAGGCCGGGCTGGGCCGTTTGCAGGTCACCAGCCTGATCGCAGCTTCGGCGCACGGCAAAGCCGCCGTAGACTCGCTGGCGGGTGAAAGCGCGCGGTTGCTGAACGGTATCCCGGCGGAAGAGAACTTCTTTGGCCGCCAGCTGGCATTCAACATGCTGCCGCTGCTGCCGGATGCAGAAGGCAGCGTGGTGCAGGAGCGCCGCCTGGTCGATCAGGTGCGCAAGGTGTTACAGGATGAGGGCTTGCCGATCGCGGTATCCACCATTCAGGCGCCGGTTTTCTATGGTAATGCGCAGATCGTCCACGTAGAGAATCTGCGGCCTATGTCAGCGGAAGAAGCGCGTGAGGCGCTGCTGCAGGCGGAAGATATCGCGCTCTCCGATGAAAACGATTATCCAACGCAGGTTGGCGATGCTTCCGGCAACGCACAGCTCAGCCTGGGCTGTCTGCGCAACGACTACGGTGTTCCTGAACTGCTGCAATTCTGGTCGGTGGCGGACAACGTACGCTTTGGTGGCGCACTGATGGCGGTTAAAACCGCCGAGAAGCTGGTGCAGGAGTATTTCTGGTAATGACGGCAGAGACTTATAAGCTGGCGTTAGGCATTGAATACGACGGCAGCCGCTATTACGGCTGGCAGCGACAGCAGGAAGTCAGAAGCGTGCAGGAGAAGCTGGAAAAGGCGCTCTCACAGGTAGCTAATCATCCGGTAGTGGTATTCTGCGCCGGGCGAACCGATGCCGGGGTGCATGGAACCGGCCAGGTGGTGCACTTTGAAACCACTTCGCTGCGTAAAGATGCCGCCTGGACGCTGGGCGTTAACGCTAACCTACCGGACGATATCGCAGTGCGCTGGGTAAAGCCGGTGGCGGAGGATTTCCACGCCCGCTTTAGTGCCACCGCGCGGCGCTATCGCTACGTTATCTATAACCGCCGTCTGCGTCCGGCTATTCTACACGGCGGTGTTACGCACTATTACCATCCTCTGGATGCGGAGAAAATGCAGCGCGCGGGGCAGGCGCTGCTGGGCGAAAACGACTTTACCTCTTTTCGCGCCGTGCAGTGTCAGTCGCGTACGCCCTGGCGTAATGTGATGCACCTTAATGTCAGCCGTCACGGGGCTTATGTGGTGGTGGATATCAAAGCCAATGCTTTTGTGCACCATATGGTGCGCAACATTGTTGGTAGCCTGATGGAAGTAGGCTGTGGAAATCAGCAGGAGAGCTGGATAGCCGAGCTGCTGGCGGCGAAAGACCGCACGCTGGCGGCGGCGACGGCTAAAGCCGAAGGGCTTTATCTGGTCGCGGTCGATTACCCTGAACGTTACGATTTACCACGTCCGCCGATGGGACCGCTGTTCCTCGAGGATTAACGCATTAAGGAACCCGCTATGGAAGTGATTCACACCCTCATCGACTTTATTTTGCACATCGATGTGCATTTGCAGGCGATGGTGGCGCAGTACGGCGTCTGGATTTACGCCATTCTGTTTTTGATTCTGTTTTGCGAAACGGGGCTGGTGGTCACACCTTTTCTGCCCGGCGATTCTCTGCTGTTTGTGGCGGGCGCGCTGGCGGCAATCCCGGATAGCGCGCTGAATGTGCATCTGATGGCTCTGCTGCTGTGTGCGGCGGCTATCATCGGCGATGCGGTGAATTACACCATAGGGCGGCTGTTTGGCAACAAGCTGTTCAGCAACCCTAACTCGAAGATTTTTCGCCGCAGCTATCTGGATAAAACCCATCAGTTCTATGAGCGTCACGGCGGCAAGACCATTATCCTGGCCCGCTTTGTGCCCATCGTCCGAACCTTTGCGCCTTTCGTAGCCGGGATGGGCAAAATGTCCTATCGCCATTTCGGGCTGTTTAACGTAGTGGGCGGCGTGCTCTGGGTAGTGCTGTTCTCTTATGCCGGTTACTTCTTTGGCAATCTGCCAGCGATCCAGAAAAACCTGCACTATCTGATCATCGCTATTATCCTGGTGTCCGTGCTGCCGGGCGTAGTGGAAGTGTTGCGCCATCGCCGTGCGGCGCGCCAGCAGAAAACGCAGTAGCCTTTTTAGCGCCCGCACGCTGACAGCAGCGGCGGGCACTTTTTTCTATCCTCTTTCCCCCTTTTTCTTGCTTCTTCTACTTTTTTTCCCTGTTTTCCTCAACGCTTTCATCCATTCCCTGAATTTTGCCGTTATGGTCGCAGAACGCCTCGCGAATGAGAAATAAACAGCCTGGAGTCCCGGTATGCCGCGGCATTGAAGAGAAAATCGCTCCCTTGACGAATAGGTAGCGCACCAAACTGTTTTATGGTGTAATACCGCCTAATTCTCAGGCGATAATCTGTGTTAAGTATCTGATTTAGCACAACAAACAACATAACAGGTCATCAATGAGCTGGATTGAAAGAATTCTCAACAAGAGCACAATTACCCCATCGCGCAAAGCCAGCATTCCGGAAGGGGTCTGGACCAAATGCGACAGCTGCGGCCAGGTTCTCTACCGCGCCGAGCTGGAACGTAATCTGGAAGTTTGCCCGAAATGCGATCACCACATGCGTATGCACGGACGTGAACGCCTGCACAGCCTGCTGGACGAAGGTTCGATGACCGAACTGGGCAGCGAGCTGGAGCCGAAAGATGTGCTCAAGTTCCGGGATTCCAAAAAATACAAGGATCGTCTGGCTGCGGCGCAGAAAGACACCGACGAAAAAGACGCGCTGATCGTGATGAAAGGCACGCTGCACGGTATGCCGGTTGTGGCGGCCGCTTTTGAGTTCTCCTTTATGGGCGGCTCTATGGGTTCTGTGGTTGGCGCGCGCTTTGTTCGCGCCGTTGAGCAGGCTTTAGAAGACAACTGCCCGCTGATCTGCTTCTCCGCCTCCGGTGGCGCACGTATGCAGGAAGCGCTGATGTCGCTAATGCAGATGGCCAAAACCAGCGCCGCGCTGGCAAAAATGCAGGAACGCGGCCTGCCTTATATCTCGGTGCTGACCGACCCGACTATGGGCGGCGTTTCCGCCAGCTTCGCGATGCTGGGCGATCTGAACATCGCCGAGCCGAAAGCGCTGATCGGCTTTGCCGGCCCGCGCGTTATCGAACAGACCGTGCGTGAAAAACTGCCGCCGGGCTTCCAGCGCAGCGAGTTCCTGATCGAGAAGGGCGCTATCGATATGATCGTGCGTCGTCCGGTAATGCGCTTCAAGCTGGCCAGCGTGCTGGCGAAGATGATGAATCTGCCGCAGCCGCAGGAAGAACGTCTGCAGGAAGTGGAAGAGGCGCCGCAAAGCCCGGAAGCCTGACCGATAACCGAAAGGGCGCACGTCGCCCTTTCGCCAATGAATCGTAACCAGTGAACGGGATACATGGATAATCTTCCTCAAGCCACGTCGCCTTTGGTCACGTGGCTTCATTATCTTGAGAATCTGCATTCTCAGGCTATCGAACTTGGCCTGGCGCGCGTTCAGCGCGTTGCTGCCCAACTCGACCTTCTTAAACCTGCGCCCTTTATCTTTACCGTCGCCGGCACTAACGGCAAGGGAACCACCTGCCGCACGCTGGAAACGCTACTGATAGCCGCAGGCTATCGCGTCGGCGTCTACAGCTCGCCGCATCTGGTGCGCTATACCGAACGCGTGCGCATTCAGGGCGAAGAGCTGGCGGAAGCCGATCACACCGCATCCTTTGCCGATATAGAAAAAGGGCGCGGCGAAACATCCCTGACCTATTTTGAATACGGCACGCTTTCCGCGCTGTGGTTGTTTAAGCGCGCGCAGCTGGATGTGGTCATTCTTGAAGTTGGGCTGGGCGGCCGTCTGGACGCCACCAATATCGTCGATGCTGATGTCGCCGTAATCACCAGTATCGCCCTCGATCATACTGACTGGCTTGGCCCGGATCGTGAGAGCATTGGCCGGGAAAAAGCGGGCGTGTTTCGCGGTGGCAAACCCGCAGTGGTTGGTGAACCCGACATGCCGCACACTATCGGCGATGTAGCCGACGAGCTGGGCGCGAACTTGCTGAAGCGTGGCCGGGATTGGTCATACAGCGTCGGCGAAAGCAGTTGGAGCTTTACCGATGCGCACGGCACGTTAAGCGGCCTGCCTTTGCCGCAGGTGCCGTTGCCGAATGCCGCTACCGCGCTTGCCGCGCTACGAGCCTCGTCGTTAAAAGTTGACGACGCCACGCTCTACGAGCTGGATAAAGCTATTTTGCCTGGCCGTTTTCAGACCGTTGGGACGTCGCCACGCATTATTCTGGATGTGGCGCACAACCCGCATGCGGCAGGCTATCTGGCCGGGCGCCTGGGTGAGCTGCCAAAAACCGGTCGTGTGCACGCCGTAGTGGGCATGCTGCACGACAAGGATATCGCCGGTACGCTGGCTTGTCTGGCGCCGCAGGTAGACTGTTGGTACTGCGCGCCGCTGGAAGGGCCGAGAGGCGCAACGGCAGAGCAACTGCTGGCGCATTTGCCGGGCGCGCAGACTTTCGCCAGCGTGGCGGCCGCTTTTCATCAGGCGAAGCAGCAGGCCAGAGTGGAGGATATCGTACTGGTGTGCGGCTCTTTCCACACCGTCGCGCAGGTAATGGAAACGCTGGAAACGGAGAGTGGCAGTGGCAAGTAAGTTTCAGAATCGTTTAGTGGGAACGGTTATTATAGTGGCGCTGGGCGTGATCGTGCTGCCGGGCCTGCTGGATGGCAAGAAAAAGCATTATAAAGAAGAGTTCGCCGCGATCCCGCTGGTGCCCAAGCCTGGCGACCAGCAGGAAACGGAAATGGTGCCGCCGGTTACGCAGTCGCTGCCGGCTCAGCCGCCGGAAGGCGCGGGCACGGCGATAAAAGGCCAGACCAGCGAAAACACTTCGCAGGCGGAAAGCGGTTCTACCGCGCCGCAGGCCAACAACCAGCCGACCGTGGTGTCGCCACCGCCGGTGCGTCACGTTGAGACAAAACCGGTAGAAAAGCCGGTAGAGAAGCCAAAACCGCAGCCGAAGCCCGTAGAGAAGCCGAAACCGGAACCCAAACCGGAGCCGAAGCCTGAGCTAAAACCGGCCCAGCAGGAGAGCGCGCCGAGCGGCCAGGCCTGGGTCGTGCAGCTGGGCGCGTTGAAAAACGCCGCTAAGGTTAATGAGATCGTCGCCTCGCTGCGTCTTTCTGGCTATCGCGCCTTTACCGTACCTTCGACGCCGGTGCAGGGCGAGATCACCCGCGTGTACGTTGGGCCGGATGCCTCAAAGGCTAAAATGCAGGGCGCTATCGGCGAGCTGAAAGGCATTTCCGGGCTAAGCGGCGTAGTTAAACCTTACAGTGCTCGTTAGGTTCTCACTATCGTTGTAGAAGACAGTGCCTTTCAGGCGCTAAACCAGGCCGCCGCTTCACGCCGGGCGGCGGCCTGTAAAAAGAGCTAAAACAAACAGTTGCCGTGGCATAGCGGCCAGCCTGTTTTCTTGTTTTCCCCGCAGGCGCAAGGCTGGTTTTTTTCACGCCCGGTTTTCATCAGGACGGCAAAGGAAAAGCTACGCAAACGTTTTCTTTTTCTGTTAGAATTCGCCCCGAACTCAGGTTGCGTCCCTGTGTCGCCCAGTGCCGCCGCGGCATCGCGCACAGAAACGCCGCCTGATCAGAGGCACAGTCGCTGGAAGAGTTCATGGTCTGGATAGATTACGTCATTATTGCGGTTATTGGTTTTTCGGCTCTTGTCAGCCTGATCCGCGGGTTCGTTCGGGAAGCACTATCGCTCGTCACCTGGGGTTGCGCATTTTTTGTCGCCAGTCATTACTACTCCTTCCTTGCTGTCTGGTTCACAGGTTTTGAAGACGAACTGGTTCGAAATGGAATCGCCATTGCGGCGTTGTTTGTCGCCACGCTAATCGTTGGGGCGATAGTCAACTATGTGATTGGCTCGCTGGTTGAAAAAACCGGCCTGTCGGGAACCGACAGGGTGCTGGGAGTCTGTTTCGGGGCATTACGCGGCGTACTGATTGTGTCGGCCATGCTGTTTTTCCTTGATACCTTCACCGGCTTTTCCAAAAGCCAGGACTGGCAACAGTCCCAGCTGATTCCCCAGTTTAGCTATATTATCAGGTGGTTTTTCGACTACCTGAAAAGCACGTCGAGTTTTTTACCCCGGTAATCGAACCGGGGTTGCGGCTTATGAGGAAATGACCACATGTGCGGTATTGTCGGGATCGCCGGTTTTATGCCGGTCAACCAGTCGATTTATGATGCGTTAACGGTGCTGCAGCACCGTGGCCAGGATGCCGCAGGCATCGTTACCATTGATGCCCTAAACTGCTTTCGCCTGCGTAAAGCGAACGGTCTGGTGAGCGATGTTTTTGAAGCCCGCCATATGCAGCGTCTGCAGGGCAATATGGGCATCGGCCACGTCCGCTACCCGACCGCCGGAAGCTCCAGCGCTTCCGAAGCGCAGCCTTTCTACGTTAACTCGCCTTACGGCATCACCCTGGCGCACAATGGCAACCTGACCAACGCTCACGAGCTGCGTAAGCAGCTATTCGAAAGCGGCCGCCGCCACGTTAACACCACTTCCGATTCGGAAATCCTGCTCAATATCTTCGCGCAGGAGCTGGATCGTTTTCAGCACTACCCGCTGGAAGCAGAAAACATTTTTGCTGCAGTGGCGGCGGTGCACCAGCACGTGCGCGGCGCTTACGCCTGCGTGGCGATGATTATCGGTCACGGCCTGGTGGCTTTCCGCGATCCTAACGGCATTCGTCCGCTGGTGATCGGCAAGCGCGCGATGAAAGATGGCCGTAATGAATATATGGTCGCTTCTGAAAGCGTGGCGCTGGATACGCTGGGCTTTGAATTCCTGCGCGACGTAGCGCCGGGCGAAGCGGTTTATGTCACTGAGAAAGGGCAGCTGTTTACCCGTCAGTGCGCAGAGAATCCTAAATTCAATCCGTGCCTGTTTGAGTATGTCTATTTTGCTCGCCCGGATTCCTTCCTGGATAAGATCTCCGTCTATAGCGCGCGCGTGCGGATGGGCACCAAGCTGGGCGAAAAAATCGCCCGCGAATGGGAAGATCTGGATATCGACGTGGTTATTCCAATTCCGGAAACCTCCTGCGATATCGCGCTGGAGATGGCCCGTATCCTGAATAAGCCGTACCGTCAGGGGTTTGTGAAAAACCGCTACGTAGGCCGCACCTTTATCATGCCGGGCCAGCATCAGCGTCGCAGCGCGGTACGCCGCAAGCTCAACGCCAACCGTGCAGAGTTCCGTGGCAAAAATGTGCTGCTGGTAGATGACTCCATTGTGCGCGGCACCACTTCGGAGCAGATTATCGAAATGGCGCGCGAAGCGGGCGCGAAAAAAGTCTATCTGGCTTCGGCCGCGCCGGAAATTCGCTTCCCTAACGTGTACGGCATCGATATGCCAAGCGCCACCGAGCTGATCGCCCATGGTCGCGAAGTAGACGAGATCTGCAAGCTGATCAAAGCCGATGCGCTGATTTTCCAGGATCTGGACGATCTTATCGAAGCGGTACGCGAAGAGAATCCGGATATCGCGCAGTTTGAGTGTTCCGTATTTAACGGCGTCTATGTGACCAAAGATGTCGACCAGCGCTATCTGGAACATATCCAGTCGCTGCGTAACGACGACGCCAAAGCGGTAGCGCGCCAGAACGAAGTAGAAAACCTGGAAATGCACAACGAGGGCTAATTTCCCTGCGGGTTTCCTGGTATCATGGGTCGGAAGCAATTCCGGCCCATTTTTTTTGCGGTGCCGACACAGCATGGCTAAGGACTATTATGAAAAGACTTATCATCGGCATCTCGGGCGCCAGCGGCGTTATTTACGGCGTGCGCACGCTGCAAATCCTGCAACAGGTCGGCAATGTAGAAACGCATTTGGTAATGAGCCAGGCGGCGCGGCAGACTCTGGCGCTGGAGAGCGACTACTCGGTGCGCGACGTGCAGGCAATGGCGGATGTTGTGCACGACGCGCGGGATATCGCCGCCAGCATCTCTTCCGGCTCCTTTAAAACCGATGGTATGGCGATCCTGCCCTGTTCAATGAAAACCCTCTCCGGCATCGTGCACAGCTACAGTGATGGTTTACTGACGCGCGCGGCGGATGTAATCCTGAAAGAGCGCCGTCGTCTGGTACTTTGCGTACGCGAAACGCCGCTGCATCTTGGGCACTTACGTATGATGACTACGGCAGCGGAGCTGGGCGCAATTATCATGCCGCCTGTGCCAGCTTTTTACCATCGTCCCGAAAAGGTGATGGATATCGTCGATCAGACGGTTAACCGCGTGCTCGATCAGTTTGATATCGAACTGGATAAGGATTTATTTACGCGCTGGCAAGGTGCGTAGACGCCCGTCTCCTGCTTTATTTTGGTGCAAATTTTCCGCTAAAAGCGCTTTGCGTGCAGAAATTGCACCAAAGCGGCGCATTGGCAGCGCTTCTGATTGCCGCCATAGCGCGTTTTGTTAACCTGCCGCTGGCTTTAACCGGGCTTTTTCCTCTGAGTAAATATGGCATGAAAGCTGCAAGTGTTTACGCTGGCCCATCCATAATAAAAGTGACTCTGAGGATAATCTATGAAAAAGCAGGTTATGGCTCTTTCTCTGCTACTGGCTATTTCTGCCAGCAGCGCCTTTGCCGCCGTGCCAAAAACGCTGCGTATCGGCACCGATCCAACCTACGCGCCGTTTGAATCCAAAAACGCTCAGGGCGAGCTGGTGGGCTTTGATATCGATCTGGCAAAAGAGATCTGCAAGCGCATGGCAACCAGTTGCACCTTTGTGGAAAGCGATTTTGACGCGCTTATCCCGTCGCTGAAGGCGAAGAAGATCGATGCGATCATCTCCTCGCTTTCTATTACCGAAAAGCGCCAGCAGGAGATCGCTTTTTCTGAAAAGCTCTATGCGGCGAATTCACGCCTGATCGCGCCGAAAGGATCGAAAATCGAGCCGACTATCGCCTCGCTGAAAGGTAAAACCATTGGTCTGCTACAGGGCACCACCCAGGAAACCTATGCCAACCAAAACTGGCGCGCTCAGGGCGTTACCGTTACGCCTTATGCCAATCAGGATCTGGTCTACCAGGATCTGACCGCAGGCCGTATTGATGCCGCTTTCCAGGATGAAGTGGCCGCCAGCGAAGGCTTCCTTAAGCAGCCCGTCGGCAAAGATTACGCCTTTGCCGGCCCGGCAGTGAAAGATGACAAAATCTTCGGCGTGGGCACGGGTATCGGCCTGCCTAAAGAGAACACCGAGCTGAAAGCCGCTATCGATAAAGCTTTCGCTGAGATGCGTAAAGACGGCACCTACGACAAGCTGGCGAAAAAGTACTTCAACTTTGACGTGTACGGCGGTTAAGAAAACCTGTCAGGGGGCGGCGCTGGCGGCCCCCGATTCGCTCCGCGTGACGGAGCCCTGACTAAGACGGGAAACGGCTAATGCTGTACGGCTACTCTGCAATTATTTTCAAAGGCGCGATGGTAACGCTGGAACTGGCGCTCAGCTCGGTGCTGCTGTCGGTGGTTCTGGGGCTGATCGGCGCGAGCGCAAAACTCTCCAGGCGTCGTCCGCTGGCGATGCTTTTCGAAGGCTACACTACGCTGATCCGTGGCGTCCCCGATCTGGTGCTGATGCTGCTAATCTTCTACGGTCTGCAAATCGCGCTGAACCAGCTTACCGATTTGCTTGGCGTCAGCCAGTTCGATATCGATCCCATGGCGGCAGGCATTATCACGCTGGGGTTTATCTATGGCGCCTATTTTACCGAAACCTTTCGCGGCGCTTTTATGGCGGTACCGAAAGGCCAAATCGAGGCGGCTACCGCTTACGGTTTTACCAGCGCGCAAATTTTTCGCCGTATCCTGTTTCCGGCCATGATGCGCTATGCGCTGCCGGGCATCGGCAATAACTGGCAGGTGATCCTGAAAGCCACCGCGCTGGTCTCGCTGCTGGGCCTGGAAGATGTGGTAAAAGCTACGCAGCTGGCGGGCAAAAGCACCTGGCAGCCGTTTTATTTCGCCATTGTGGCCGGCGTGATTTACCTGATATTCACTACGCTCTCCAACGGCGTACTGTGGTGGCTTAACCGCCGCTATTCTGTGGGCGTGAAGAGGGCAGAGCTATGACCGATATCTTGCAGGAATACTGGAAAGCTCTGCTGTGGACGGACGGCTATCGCTTTTCCGGCGTGGCGATCACGCTGTGGCTGCTGGTGGTCTCCGTAGCGCTGGGCGGCTGTCTGGCGGTACTGATGGCGATTGCCCGCGTCTCCAGCCTTAAAGCCGTGCGCTTTCCGGTCTGGCTGTTTACTTATATTTTTCGCGGTACGCCGCTATATGTGCAGCTGCTGGTGTTCTATTCCGGCATGTACACGCTGGAGGTGGTCAAGGGCAGCGAACTGCTCAACGCCTTTTTCCGCAGCGGCCTGAACTGTACGCTGCTGGCGTTAACGCTGAATACCTGCGCCTACACTACCGAAATTTTTGCTGGCGCTATCCGCGCGGTGCCGCATGGCGAAATCGAGGCGGCGCGCGCCTATGGTTTTTCGACCTTTAAGCTGTGGCGCTGCATTATTCTGCCCTCGGCGCTGCGTATTGCGTTACCCGCCTACAGCAATGAAGTAATCCTGATGCTGCACTCCACGGCGCTGGCCTTTACCGCGACCGTACCCGATTTGCTGAAGGTGGCACGCGATATCAATTCCGCTACCTATCAGCCGTTTACCGCTTTCGGCATTGCGGCGGTGCTCTATCTGCTGATCTCTTATTTGCTGATTAGCCTGTTTCGCAAGGCGGAGCGGCGCTGGCTGGCGCATGTTAAGCCTTCATCGACCCATTGAGTAGAGTTATGGCCACTAAATTAAACGTTACCGAGCTGCACAAAAGCTATGGCGATCATGAAGTGCTGAAAGGCGTTTCGCTGCAGGCAAAAGCCGGCGACGTCATCTCCATTATCGGCTCTTCAGGGTCGGGGAAGAGCACATTTCTGCGCTGCATTAACTTTCTGGAAAAGCCCGGCGAAGGCTCAATTGCCGTTAACGGCCAGCCGATCAACCTGGTGCGCGATAGCGACGGCCAGCTAAAAGTTGCTGATAAAAAGCAGCTGCGTGAACTGCGTACCAGCCTCACCATGGTGTTTCAGCATTTTAACCTCTGGAGCCATATGACGGTGCTGCAAAACGTAATGGAAGCGCCGATTCAGGTATTGGGTTTAAGCAAGGCCGAAGCGCAGACGCGAGCAATACGTTATCTGGATAAAGTCGGTATCGACGAGCGGGCAAGAGCGAAATATCCGGTGAACCTTTCCGGCGGACAGCAGCAGCGCGTTTCAATCGCCCGCGCGCTGGCGATGGAGCCGGAAGTCTTGCTGTTTGATGAGCCGACTTCCGCGCTGGACCCAGAGCTGGTCGGCGAAGTGCTGCGCATTATGCAAAAGCTGGCGGAAGAGGGCAAAACCATGGTGGTGGTGACGCACGAAATGGAGTTCGCCCGTCACGTTTCCAGCCATGTGATTTTTCTGCATCAGGGCAGGATCGAAGAAGAAGGGCCGCCGGAGGCGCTGTTTAATAATCCGCAAAGCCCGCGCCTGCAACAGTTTTTGTCGGGCGCGCTGAAGTAGAGCCTGTGGCTGGCGGGGCCTGAGTTACACCACATCCGCCAGCGCTTCATCCAGCTGATACCAGCGAAAGTTAAAGCCCGAATCCTCCAGCCGTTTCGGCAGCACGTGCTGGCCGCCCAGCACCAGCACCGAAGATTCCCCCATCATCAACTTGATTGCGCTGGCCGGTGTGCGCATAAAAGCGGGGCGGTGTAGCGCCTTGCCTAACAGGGCGGCGAATTGCTCGTTGCGAACCGCATAAGGCGCCACCATATTAAAGGGGCCGCGCAGCTCAGGGTTATCCAACAGCCACAGAATGGCGTTGAGCATATCTTCCAGGTGGATCCACGGCATATATTGCTGGCCGCTGCCAAGCGGGCCGCCGATACCCAGCTTAAAGGGCAGTTTCATTTTGCTCAACGCGCCGCCTTCTTTCGCTAATACCACGCCGGTGCGCAGCAGACAAACGCGGGTTCTGTCGCTGTCGGCGGCCTTCGCCAGCTTTTCCCAGTGCGCGCACAGCTCATGGGTAAACTCCTGATGGCCCGGATCCTCCTCTGTCATTACCAGATCGCCAGTATCGCCATAAAAGCCTGTAGCCGAGCCGGAAATAAAAACTTTTGGCGGCGTAGCGCTGGCGTTGATCAGCGTCGCCAGCTTTTCGGTAATCTGCCAGCGGCTTTCGCACAGCTGCTGCTTTTGCTGTTCTGTCCAGCGTTTGTCGGCGATAGGTTCGCCAGCCAGGTTGATTACGGCATCCACACCGTCCAGATTGCGCTGCTGATCCAGCCCTGACCACAGGCTGACTTTTTCGCCCAGCTTATGACGAGCGGTAACAACGTCTCGGGTTACTACGCTCACGCTGTCGCCGCGTGAGAGAAGACGAGGAATCAGATGGCTGCCGATCAGACCGGTGCCGCCCGTGAGTAAAATATGCATGCTGTCTCTCCTCAGAACATAGCGCTAATGCCATAAGCTTAGGCGAAGTTGCCAGACGTAGCGGCGCGGCCTGAAAACTTCGCCTTATCGCAGGCAATTCCACCCGAAAAGATCAGCTTTCCTGAGACTGTTGTTTCTTATCGGACAGCGCCATCACCACAAATTTTTGATAGCACCAGCCAACGGCGATTAAACAGAGCCCGAGGCCGAGGAAAGAGAGCGGCCGGTAAAAGCCTCTGAGCTCCGCCATATCCCATAAAAAGAGCTTGGCGATAATCACTGCCAGCACCGTTAGCGCGGCCCGGCGCAGCAGAATATTAGGCCAGCGGATAGAGGCATACATTACCACGATGGCGACGCACATCCACGTTAGCGAATAGCAATACTGCTCGCCTGCAAAAACAATGGCGCTATCCAGCCTCTCGCCGTGCCAGAGCTGACGAACCGTGAGCGTAATAAATACCGTGCTCAGCACGGCTATTGTGCCAGCCAGCCAGGGCTTTAACCTGATATCGCCAAACTGCTTTGGCCCGTAGAGTAAAGCCACGGTTAAAACCAGAGCCGGTAAAGCAAAGGCAACGGTAACCAGATTAAGTATGGGCAGGCCACCGACGTTTTGCGCCGACCAGAGCGGGTTAAACAGTGTCAGAGAGGCGGCGGTAAAGAGCAGCATGCAGCCAAAGCCTATTGCCGAGGCCCAGCGGTAGAGCAGGCTTAAAGCGCTGGCCGAAGCGGCACGATAGCCCCAGAGCACGGCCATAATGCCAAAGGTCAGCCCATGCAGCGCGCAGTCGCTAAGCGAGGCAAAATCCAGCGACAGGCGATAGCTGCCGTGCAGCAGATGGCGTAGCTCAATATTGAGCCATAGCGACAGCAGATAGAGGGCGCTGGCCGTCAGCCAGCCCGGCATCTGTTTATCAGCGCGGCCGGGATAGCATTTAGCGCTCAGCCACAGGCAAAGCACGGGCAGGCCAAAACCGTACAGCGTCCAGGGAAGCGTCCAGTCAGCAAAATGCAGCGGAGAGGGATAATCCATAATGGCTGGATTAAAGGAAAGGCGAAGCGTCAGCAGCAGCGTCTGCGCTTTCAGGATCCAGTGCAGCAGCGAAATGCTACGCCAGCGCTCCCATAAGGTCAGCAGTAAAAGCTGCAGGCCGAGCAGGATAGTTAAGGTAACGCCGCTGAAACAGATATAAAGGCCGAACAAGAGCGCCAGCTGCGCTGCGGCCTGAATTAGGGTACGTACCGGGTAAGCAAGACGACGATAAATATCGCTAAAAAGATTCCAGCCAAAATAAACGGCAAGGCAAACCGCCATGATTACCCATTTCAGTATTGGCTCAAAGGAGTGCGGGGCGGAAAAATAGACGGCGGCCACCAGGGTTAAGGGAATGCCGGTTGCCAGCGCAGCCCACCAAATTTTGCGCAGGAGCGGCTGCGTCAGGCAATACAGGCCATAGCCGCCAAAAATAATGGCAAGTGCGATAAGAAAAGGTAAAGCCTCTGTCCACAAGAAGGATCGGTTGTGAGCGATATACAGCTGATAAGCGATGGCCGCCGTTGCCGCCATCAAGGCAAACAGATCCAGCGATGGCGAGCGACGAGCCAACAGCAAAAGGGCAAAACAGCCGATAACCAGCGTGGAAGAGGCAAGCAGGGAGGCCTCTTCGGCTACCGTCAGGCCAACCAGCATTAGCGTAGCGACAAGGCCGGTCAGCAAAGGCTCTTTCAGCGCCGCCGGCCACTGCTCCCAGCCGCCGCGACGCCTTGTTTTGCTGCGTAGCTGCCAGCCCAGATGCGGCCAGGCCAAAAAGCCCCAGCTGGTCAGCAGCAAGAATAGCGAGCGCGCTGGCTGATGCGCCTGCGGAAAATAAAAAAAAGAAATCGCCAGCCAGAGATAATTGCCGATCATAGCGCCACGCCACAGCCAGCAGCGGTAAACCCTCGTCATCAACGCGATGGAAACAAAACTGACCAGCGCGGTATAAAAAAGCAATGCGGTCATATTACCGCTGCCGGTAGAGACAAACAGCGGCACAATATAGGCGCCCAGAATGCCAAGAGCGGCCATAAACGCGCCCTGACGCAATGCCAGCAGCATCGCCAGCAGCGAAACGGCAATCAGGCCAATAAACAGAACCGATACCGGGTAAAGCTCGTAGAGATTTTTCCCGGCCAGCAGCGTGGCGTAGAGCCCGATAACTCCCGCGCCAGCCAGCGCCGCCGGAACATACCTTGAGTTCGCCAGAGGCAGCTGAAAGCGGGATCCTCTGAGCCACTCGCTGCCTGCCACCATCGCCAGGCTGAGCGTAGCGGCGGCGCCTGTGCGTAATCCTGGACCGAACAGGCCATAATCGCTGCCCATTTTCAGCAAAAATATCACTCCCAGCGCCATGATCGCGCCGCCTGCCCACACCATCCAGCGCGAAGCAAATTCCTGCTCGATCCATTTCCACCAGTTCATTGCTTCCCGGGAGAAATTCAGGTCGATCAGCGAACGCCAGCTGGCGGGTTCCTGCAAAGGATCTCTCTGCTCAGAAGGTATTGGTTGAGAAGAAGCCACGGAAGACGCGGCGCTAACGGGCACTGGGATAACTTCCGGCGCGGCAGTCTGAAAGGGAGTCGGCAAGACAGCAGAAGCTGCTTTATTGTCCTCCGCTACGGGAGGCGAATTAATCTGAATTGGTCGGATATTATCGCAGCGGCTGGCGTTATCGCTTTCTTTGATTACCGTTACCTGAGGGGGAAGCGATTGTGCCTCGCTGCTTTTTTCCTGTCGGCGGTTAACGCTTGCTGAAGGTTTCCGTAGTGAATATTCAGGATCGGCCTGCGATTCTTTTATTTTTTCGCAGATTTCCGTTAGCTTGCTTATCTGTTCCGTTATTTCCTTATAAAAATAAATTACTAATATAATTAGTAAAATACTAAAACCCATTTCCATTTTTTCTTCCATTTTAAAGACGCCTGCGGCGCTGTCCAGGATAACCCTATATGGTTACGTTGTGAAACAGTAACCGGAGTGAGTATATCTGCGGGCAAGAAAAATTTCAGCGGTTTTGGTGCTATCACCAAAGCTTGCCAGCGCAGCGCTTTCAGCCAGAGATTGCCTTCTGCGAAAAAAATAGGTAAACAAAAGGCAGACGCCGCCTTGTAAGGAACTCAGGATGAACTATCCCAACGTTGTTTTGTGGTCAGATGCCTGTTTTTTTAGTCCCTATGTGATGTCTGCTTTTGTCGCGCTGAGCGAGAAGGGCGTGCCCTTTTCTGTCAAACGTGTCGATCTTGCCAGCAACCAGCATCTACAGGAAGCCTACGGTGCCGTTTCCCTGACGCGCCGCGTACCTGCTTTGCAAATTGATGATTTTCTGCTTTCCGAATCTTCCGCCATCGCCGACTATCTGGAAGAGCGTTTTCCGCCGCCGGAATTTGAACGCCTTTATCCACGCAACAGAGAAAAGCGTGCAAAAGCGCGTGAAATTCAGGCCTGGCTGCGCAGCGACTTTCTACCGCTGCGTCAGGAGCGTCCAACCGAGGTGCTGTTCGCCAACGAGAAGTTCGCACCGCTGAGCGAAGCGGCACAGGCGGCGGCTGCCCGGCTTTTCGCCGCTGTGGAACAACTGTTGCCCAACGGCCAGCAAAATCTTTTCGGCGAGTGGTCGATTGCGGATACGGATTTGGCAATAATGATTAACAGGCTGGCGCTGCATGGCGACAGCGTGCCGGAGCGCCTGGCAGACTACGCCCATTTTCAGTGGCAGCGAGCCTCGGTGCAGCTTTGGCTGTCTGAATCTTCAAAAGACGCTGCGCAATGACACGGCGGGATCATTAATTTAGCACCGCCCGTGGCACACTGCGCGGGCAAGCATAAACAAGCGCAAATGCGCCAGACAGATAAGGGTCAGGAATGGTGGAGCAAGAAAGCGGCACGGAATGGGTAGATATCGTTAATGAAGATAACGAAGTAATCGCACAGTCCAGCCGTGCGCAGATGCGGGCGCAATGCTTGCGTCATCGCGCAACCTATATCGTGGTGCACAACGGCGCAGGGAAAATTCTGGTGCAGCGCCGGACGCAGAGCAAAGATTTTATGCCGGGCATGCTGGATGCGACGGCTGGTGGCGTGGTGCAAAGCGGCGAAGATATGCTGGAATCGGCGCGCCGCGAAGCGGAAGAAGAGCTGGGGATCGCAGCCGTTCCTTTCGCCGGACACGGTCTTTTTTACTATGAAGACGAGCACTGCCGCGTCTGGGGCGGACTTTTCAGCTGTGTTTCCCACGGGCCGTTCGCCATGCAGGAAGAAGAAGTAGACGAAATATTCTGGATGACGCCGGAAGAAATCACCGCGCGCTGCGATGAGTTTACCGATGATTCGTTAAAAGCGCTGTCGCTGTGGCTAAGCCGCAACGGCGAGCAAAACCGCGCGAAAGCGGAATCGGAAGCATAAAAAAAGGCCGCGCAAGCGGCCTTCAGACTGCTGACAAACCTAAACCGTTTTTGGATTTTGGCTTTTTTCTACAGCAACACAGCTGCTTGATAGCGGCAGAGGCTGAGCGGATAAACGGACCGTTTGGCGCATGGACGCGCCAACCGAGCCCACAGGGACCGTGTTCACGGCGTGTCCGTGTTCCGATCTGCCTCTGCTGCTCTGTCACAGATTTAAACGCGACCTGGGGTTTGTCATCAACCTCAAGGCCGCGCAAGCGGCCTTGTTATTTATCGCGTTAGCGAGTTTCGCGAACGGCCAGACGAGGCTGCGTTCTGCGGCCCAGCATGCCCAACCAGCCTGCGATAGCGGCTTCAACCAGCAGGACAATCAGCGTTATCCAGCTTGCTTTTGCCGTGGCGGCAGCTGCTTTATCGCCAGCTTCGCGCGCTTTCTGCTCGGCCTGTTTTTTCAGTTCCTGATACTTCTGGTAAGCCTGCTCGTAGCTCTGCTGAGTCTGAGCGACGATCTGATCGACTTCCTGATCGCTTTTGCCGGTACGCGCTTTAATGATGTTTTTCAGCGCGTCAACGTCGGCGGCCTGAAGCGTGGCCTGGTTGCGCTGGATCACGCCGCTAAACCAGTTGGTCAGATCCGTATCCGCATTCTGCTGATTCTGCGCAGTGTTTTCAGCCTGGTTTTGCGCAGTATTGGCTTCCTGGTTGGCATCCTGCTGCAGTTTCTCCGGCTGCAGTTCCGGCTTGCCGGTCTGGCGCAGCGTGGTTTCCAGCTCGTTCTGCAGGTTATTTAGATCGATATTGTTTTCCTGCAGCTTCTGCTTAATGTTCTGCCCGACTGTAGGCGCAATAGAAGAGATACCGTTGCCTAACATGCTGAAGCCGGAACCCAGTACGCTGGCGGTGCCGCTGACCGCGCTGCTGAGCACGGCGACTACCAGCCAGACGCAGACCAGCGTATTAACGGCCCACATCAGCAGGCCGTGCAGCGCGCCTTCACGCTGGGCCAGACGCCCGGTAATATAGGCACCGGCTCCCACGGAGATCAGCATGCTCAGCCCTGTCCAGATCGTGGCGCCCGTGCCCAGACCGTCAAACGGGTTCTGCTCTTTTAACGGATCTATAGTGGTGGCACCTACTGCCGTTCCCAGAATGGTTAACAGCAAATAAATAACCACAGATAAGATAACGCCTGCGAAAATAGCGCTCCATGAAATACGCTTTAGCGGAATACCGCTATTTACTTCATTGTAAACCGGATGAATGTGATTATCGCTCATGAGAAAACTCCCTTGCCTGATATAGGTGTGGTTCCTGATGACACTATTATCGAAAAGACTCAACTTCTTGCCATGATAAGCCTGGCACCGGAAGCTGAATTCTACCAGGAATTATTTCTTCTGTATTTTTTTATATAAATATCAAAAGGAAAGGCTGTGATATCGCCCGTTGCGGCAGGGAATGGAAGGCATGAGGGAAATAGCGGTTTCTCGATTATTCGCGCGAGAAAGTTATTTTATTTCCTTACGAAAAAGGCGGACCTTTCGATCCGCCTTAATTTAAAGCCTGACTCAGGCTTCGGCCTGTTTTGCCTGAATGGCAGTCAGCGCGATGGTATAAACGATATCATCCACCAGCGCGCCGCGTGACAGATCGTTAACCGGCTTACGCATGCCCTGCAGCATTGGCCCGATAGAGATAAGATCGGCGGAGCGCTGAACGGCTTTGTAAGTGGTGTTGCCGGTGTTCAGGTCGGGGAAAATAAACACCGTAGCGCGACCGGCTACTGGCGAATCCGGCGCTTTAGATTTGGCTACGTCGGCCATGATGGCAGCGTCGTATTGCAATGGGCCATCGATCACCAGATCCGGGCGTTTTTCCTTGGCCAGACGGGTCGCCTCGCGCACTTTTTCTACGTCGCTGCCCGCGCCGGAATTGCCGGTAGAGTAGGAGATCATCGCCACGCGCGGCTCAATGCCGAAAGCAGTAGCGGAATCTGCCGACTGAATAGCGATTTCGGCCAGCTGCTCCGGGTTAGGATCCGGGTTGATTGCACAGTCGCCATAGACCAGTACCTGCTCCGGCAGTAGCATAAAGAACACCGAAGACACCAGCGAGCTGCCCGGCGCAGTTTTAATCAGCTGCAGCGGTGGACGAATAGTATTGGCTGTAGTGTGTACCGCGCCGGAAACCAGGCCGTCTACTTCGCTGCGCTCCAGCATCATGGTGCCGAGCATCACGTTGTCTTCCAGCTGCTCCTGCGCTACCACTTCGGTCATACCTTTGCTTTTACGCAGTTCGACCAGGCGGGGAACATAGTTTTCGCGCACGACGGCCGGATCGACAATCTCAATACCTTTACCCAGCTCTACGCCTTGCGCTGCGGCCACGCGCTGGATCTCTTCCGGATTACCCAATAGTACGCAGGTAGCGATGCCGCGTTCGGCACAGATGGCGGCGGCTTTCACCGTGCGCGGCTCGTCGCCTTCCGGCAGTACGATGCGTTTGCCAGCCTGGCGAGCCAGCTCGGTCAACTGATAGCGGAACGCTGGTGGTGACAGGCGACGGCTGCGTTCAGAAGCTGCGGTCAGCGATTCGATCCAGTCGGAGTTGATATGGCTGGCCACATACTCCTGCACGCGCTCGATACGCTGGGTATCATCGCTCGGCACCTCAAGGTTGAAGCTTTGCAGGCTTAGCGAGGTTTGCCAGGTGTTGGTTTTAACCATAAACACCGGTAGGCCGGTAGCGAAAGCTCGCTCGCACAGGCGTTGAATTGGCTCATCTATCTGATAGCCGCCGGTCAGCAGGATGGCACCGATTTCCACGCCGTTCATCGCTGCCAGGCAGGCGGCGACCAGCACGTCCGGACGGTCGGCAGAGGTAACCAGCAGCGAACCCGGACGGAAATGCTCCAGCATATGCGGCAGGCTGCGGGCGCAGAAAGTCACGGACTTAACGCGGCGCGTAGCAATATCGCCCTCGTTGATAATCTTCGCGTTAAGGTGATGGCACATATCAATAGCGCGGGTCGCTATCAGATCGAAACTCCATGGCACGCAGCCCAGCACCGGCAGTGGGCTATCGACCAGCAGCTGCTGCGGATCGATATTGGCCACGCTGGCTTTGGTGGAATCGTCGAAGATTTCTGACAGATCGGGACGGGTGCGGCCCTGTTCATCCACTGGCGCATTCAGTTTGTTAACGATAACGCCGGTAATGTTTTTATTCTTGCTGCCGCCAAAGCTGCTGCGGGTCAGCTTAATACGCTCGTGTAGCTCTGACGGCGAATCGTTGCCTGGCGACATCACAAACACGATTTCCGCGTTCAGCGTTTTGGCGATTTCATAGTTCAATGCGGAGGCAAACTGATGCTTACGGGTCGGCACCAGGCCTTCCACCAGCACCACCTCGGCATCTTTGGTGTTTTCGTGGTAGCGCGCGATGATCTCTTCCATCAGCACGTCCTGCTGGTTTGCGCCCAGCAGCGACTCGACGTGGCTCATCTGCAGCGGTTCAGCGGCCGGAATGGCGGAGTTCGAGCGAATAATCAGCGTCGTCTGGTCGAGGGAATCGCCGCCGGAGCGAGGTTGAGCGATAGGCTTAAATACGCTCAGACGGACGCCCTTACGCTCCATGGCGCGAATAACGCCGAGACTGACGCTGGTAAGACCGACGCTGGTGCCGGTCGGGATTAGCATTATGGTACGAGACAAAATAGACCTCTCAAAATTAGACCCGCGCTATCGTAATCCGCTATAAGCTGCCGGAAAACGATGCCGCCAGGTTTCCTGATGCCTGAAACAACACCGCCAGCCTGGGCTGACGGTGTTCACTTAAGCGGTTAAACGGCTGGCGTCCTGCGCAATCACCAGCTCTTCGTTGGTGGGGATAACGATAGCAGGTCGGGTGCCTTCTTTATTGATAAATCCGGCCTTGCCGAAGCGGGCGGCCAGGTTGCGTTCATGGTCAGTAGCAAAGCCGAGCAGCGCCAGCTTGTTCAGCGTCAGCTCGCGCACCATGGCGGCGTTCTCGCCGATGCCGCCGGTAAAGATTACCGCATCCAGACGGCCATCCATCAGCGCCGTGTAGGAGCCGATATATTTGGCAAGACGATGGCAGTAAACGTCCATCGCGCGCTTCGCGTCTTCTTTAGTCTCGTAGTTGTCTTCCACATAGCGGCAGTCGCTGGTTACGCCGGTCAGGCCAAGCAGCCCGGACTCTTTGGTCAGCAGCTTGTTGATGGCATCCACGCTCATACCCAGAGTATCGTGCAGGAAGAAAACGATCGCCGGGTCGATATCGCCAGAGCGAGTGCCCATTACCAGGCCTTCCAGCGGCGTCAGGCCCATTGAGGTATCCACACATTCGCCGTTGCGGATCGCGCTGACGGAACCGCCGTTGCCAAGATGGCAGGTAATGATATTCAGTTCGCTCAGCGGCTTGTTAAGCACTTTAGCCGCTTCGTGGGTTACGTAGTAGTGGCTGGTGCCGTGAGCGCCATAGCGACGCACGCCGTGCTCTTCATAAAGATGGTATGGCAGGGCGTAGAGATAGGACTCTTCCGGCATGCTTTGATGGAACGCGGTATCGAAAACCGCCACGTTCTTATCAGAAAGATGCGGGAAGTTTTTCATCGCTTCATCAATGCCGATCAGGTGCGCCGGGTTGTGCAGCGGAGCAAAAGAAGAAGCATCCTTAATGCCCTGGATAACCGCCTGGTCGATCACCACGGACTGGGTCAGTTTCTCGCCGCCGTGGACGATACGGTGGCCTATTGCAGCGATTTGTGCTGACAGCTCTGGTTTTTGTGCCAGAATAGTTTTAACGATGAAGTTAAGAGCCTCGCTGTGAGCTGCGCCAGCGCCCAGTGCTGCTTCCTGCTTATCGCCTGCCATTTTCCATTTGATGCGCGCTTCGGGTAAATGGAAACATTCGGCTAAACCGGAAAGGTATTCGTCGCCGTTTGCGGGATTGAGGATAGCGAATTTTAATGATGAGCTACCGCAGTTCAAAACCAGAACTAACTTACTCGACATGGCAGGTCCTATTGGTTGAGGGTGGCGAAAAAAAACTCAATCAGACTATCAGCGTAGCGCATGAAAGCTGGTACATTAATGATGAACATCATGCTGACGGTAAAATTTGTCCGAAAGCAAAAAAATTTCATAAAAATCACAAGATTTTTTGAATTTGTGCCGGCTGGCGAACTCCTGGAGTGCACAAACGCAGCAAGCATGTAACAGCCATTCAACAATCGCGCACAGGATAACCAGAGTGCCCTGTAAAGACAAAATTTTTTGAAAGTTGTCAGGTAAAGTTGGTGTATTCCGTTTTTTGTTTAATTTTTATCCCTGAAGTTGAGGTCAACCATGGCAAACGAATCCGGCTCTGTCGGTTGGTTTAAACTGTTCCGGAGCGGGCAGCATTATATGAAAACATGGCCCGCCGATAAGCGGCTGGCGCCTATGTTTCCGGAAAACAGAGTGGCGACAGCGACGCGCTTTGGTATTCGCTTTATGCCGCCGCTGGCCGTTTTCGCTATGACCTGGCAAATCGCGCTGGGCGGTCAGCTCGGCCCGGCCGTCGCCACGGCGCTGTTTGCCTGCAGCCTGCCAATGCAGGGGCTATGGTGGCTGGGTAAGCGCTCCGTAACGCCGCTGCCGCCCGGGCTACTCAACTGGTTCCATGAGGTGCGCGAAAAGCTGCAGGCAGCCGGGCAGGCGCTGGCGCCCGTAGAAGGCAAGCCAACCTACCAGTCGCTGGCCGATGTGCTAAAGCGGGCCTTCCGGCAGCTGGATAAAACTTTTCTCGACGATCTCTGATTTTTGCGGTTTTTGCCGTTACAGCGGCAAAAACCGTGTCTGCATCAAAGAACCAGCGCTTTGCTCTGCCCGCCGCCGCGGGTTATGCGATCCTTGCGTCATCCTAATTTCATTCTGTCCAGCGGACTCAGGAGTTAATGATGGAAATGACCCATGCGCAACGTTTAATCCTTTCTAACCAGTACCGGCTGATGAGCCTGCTGGATCCCGACAACCTCGAGCGCTATCGCCGCCTGCAAACCATCGTAGAGCGCGGCTATGGCCTGCAGATGCGCGAGCTGGATCGCGAGTTCGGCGAACTGCCGGAAGCGGTTTGCCGTACCGTTATCGATATTATGGAAATGCATCATGCGCTGCACGTGTCCTGGACAAATCTGAAAGATGCCGCTGAAATTGAAGAGCGCCGCCTGCAGTTTCTCGGCTTCGACGCGGCTACCGAAGCGCGGTACTTAGGCTACGTGCGGTTTATGGTGCAAATCGAAGGCCGCTATACTCAGTTTGATGCGGGCAGTCACGGTTTTAACGCCCAGACGCCGATGTGGGAAAAGTATCAACGCATGCTGGCCGTATGGCACACTTGCCCAAGACAGTATCATCTGAGCGCGAACGAAATCGCGCAAATCATTAACGCCTGAGAAGGAACATGTAGTGAAGTGTAAAGGTTTTCTGTTTGATTTGGACGGTACCCTGGTGGACTCTCTGCCAGTGGTCGAACGCGCCTGGACTAACTGGGCATCGCAGCACGATATCGCAGCGGACGACGTGCTGAATTTTATCCACGGCAAGCAGGCTATCACCTCACTGCGTCATTTTATGGCCGGCGCTTCGGAAGAGGCTATCCAGCAGGAGTTTCTGGCGCTGGAAAAAACGGAAGCGGAAGATACCGACGGCATCGTAGCTCTGCCGGGCGCGGTTCAGCTACTCGCTACCCTGAATGAGCTACGCATTCCCTGGGCTATCGTGACCTCCGGTTCTTTACCGGTTGCCACGGCGCGGCGCAAGGCGGCTGGCCTGCCGGAGCCGGAGGTCTTTATCACTGCGGAACGCGTGCAGAACGGCAAGCCGGCGCCGGATGCCTATCTGCTCGGTGCTCAACTGCTGGAGCTGGAGCCGGAAGAGTGCGTGGTAGTGGAAGATGCCGCCGCAGGCATTCTCTCCGGGCTGGCTGCCGGAAGCCACCTGATCGCCGTCAACGCTCCGGCCGATGCACCGCGCCTGGAAGAGGCGGATATGCAGCTCAGCTCGCTGGAGGAGCTGATTATCAGCAAAAACGCCGATGGCTCCATCGACGTGCACCGAAAGCACTAAGTTATGATTTAGCCCCGCATCCGCGGGGCTTTTTTATGGCATCCTGCCCAAAGTTTTGTCACAAACGGGAAGCGGATGTGAATAAAGAGCTGGTCTGGGTGCTTGGTCTGTTAGCCATAGCGGTTGCGCTGTTTGTCAGCGGCAAAGTGCGTATGGATGTAGTAGCGCTGCTGGTCATTATTGCCTTTGTGCTCAGCGGCACATTGTCTTTACAGGAGGCTATGGCTGGCTTCAGCGACGCCAACGTTATCCTGATCGCCGCGCTGTTTGTGATTGGCGAAGGCCTGGTACGCACCGGCGTGGCGCTGAGAATGGGCGAATGGCTGATGAAAATGGCCGGCAGCAGCGAAGCGAAAATGCTGATCCTGCTGATGCTGACCGTCGCCGGGCTGGGCGCTTTTATGAGCTCTACTGGCGTGGTGGCCATTTTTATTCCGGTAGTTATCAGCGTGTCGGCGAAAATGAACCGTTCGCCGGGCAGGCTGATGATGCCGCTAAGCTTTGCTGGCCTGATCAGCGGCATGATGACGCTGGTGGCCACGGCGCCGAATCTGGTGGTTAACAGCGAACTGATGCGGGAAGGTTTGCCGGGCTTCAGCTTTTTCGATGTGACGCCGATCGGCCTGGTGGCGCTGGTGCTGGGCATCGGCTACATGCTTATCGCCCGCTTCTGGCTGGGCGCGGCGGAGACTAAACAGGCCAGAAAAGGCCAGGAAAGAACCTTTCGCGATTTGATCCGCGACTACAAGCTGAGCGGCCGGGCGCGCCGTCTGGCTGTTCATCCGGGATCTTCACTGATCGGGCAGCCGCTGGACGATCTGCAGCTACGTGAGCGCTACGGCATCAACGTAGTAGGGCTGGAGCGCTGGCGTAAATTTCGGCGGGTTATGGTGCCGGTTACTGGCGTAACGCAATTTCGCGCGCGCGACGTGCTGCTGATTGATATGTCCGCCGCCGATATCGATATTCGCGAGTTTTGCAGCGAGCATAAACTGGAACCGATGATCCTGCGCGGAGAATACTTTTCTGACCGGGCGCAGGATGTGGGCATGGCGGAGGCGCTGGTTTTTCCTGATTCAGAACTGCAGGGCAAAACGCTGCGGGAAAGCGCTTTTCGTACTCGCCATGGCGTTAGCGTAATAGGCATTCGCCGCCGTGGAGAAGTGCTACAGGGCAACTTAAGCGATCTGCCGCTGGAGCTGGGCGACTGCCTGCTGACCATCGGCGACTGGAAAAAAATCAGTCAGCTGCAGCAGCATAAGCGAGATGTACTGCTGCTCAGCCTGCCTGCAGAAGTCAAAGAGGTCGCTCCCGCCAGTAGCCAGGCGCCGCACGCTATCTTTTGTCTGGCGCTGATGGTGGCGATGATGCTGACCAACGAAATACCCAATCCCGTTGCGGCATTAATAGCCTGCCTGTTAATGGGCAAGTTTCGCTGTATCGATATGGAAAGCGCTTACCGGGCTATTCACTGGCCCAGCATTATTCTGATCGTCGGCATGATGCCGTTCGCGCTGGCGCTACAGAAAACCGGCGGTATTACGCTGATCGTCGAGGGGCTAAGCAATCTGGCGGGCGGCTATGCGCCGCACGTGATGCTGACCTGCCTGTTTGTGCTCTGCGCCACTATTGGGCTGTTTATTTCTAATACCGCTACCGCCGTGTTGATGGCGCCGGTAGGTATTGCGGCCGCGCACCAGATGGGCGTCTCGCCTTATCCTTTTGCCATGATGGTGGCCGTGGCCGCTTCCAGCGCCTTTATGACGCCGGTATCCAGCCCGGTCAACACCCTGGTGCTTGGGCCGGGTGGCTATCGCTTTAGCGATTTTGTGAAGACCGGCGTGCCTTTTACCCTGCTGATCATGGCGGTCAGCGTGGTACTGGTGCCGCTGCTTTTTCCTTTTTAGCCGCTGCTAGAGCGACTCCTGGCTGATCTCATCCAGCGACAGGCTGAAACTTGGCACGAACACTTCGACAAAGTAGTCCATCTCCGGGCTTTGCCGCTGCGTCAGCGTCTTTTCCAGCCGCGCTTTAGCCAGCTGGAATTCATGGTTACCAGCAGAAAGCTCCTCAAGGCATTTCAGATAGGCGCATAGCGCGTCCGCCTGTTTCACGATGCCCATTTCCTCTTCGCTGCGCTGCTGCTCGTCCAACAGCGGGCGCCAGGCGCTTTGCAGCTCTTCCGGCAGCATCTCAATCAGCTTGTGCTGCGCTATCTTTTCAATCTTTTTATACTCATTGGCGATCTGCGCGTTGTAATACTTCACCGGCGTCGGCAAATCGCCGGTCAGTACCTCGCTGGCGTCATGATACATCGCCATTAACGCGATGCGTTCGGCGTTCAGGTTGCCGTTAAATTTCGCATTTTTGATCACCGCCAGCGCATGAGCGACCATGGCCACCTGCAGACTATGTTCGGAAACATTCTCCGTGCGTACGTTGCGCATCAGCGGCCAGCGGTTGATCAGCTTAAGGCGGGAAAGGTGGGCGAAAAAATGGCTCTGGTGCATTGGGGAGATTCCTGTGCCTGAAAACCAGAGCGGAGGAGCCCGCTCTGGCGTCACGGTGATTTACAGAATGTAGCAGTATTGCCCGATTCGGCTACTGGCGATAGCCTTCCAGGAAGCGGCCAAACTTGCCGATAGCCATTTCCAGATCGTTGACATGGGGCAGGGTGACGATACGCACATGGTCCGGCCATGGCCAGTTGAAAGCGCTGCCCTGAACCAGCAGCACTTTTTCCTGCAGCAGAAAATCCAGCACCATTTTCTGGTCGTCATGCAGGTTAAATTTTTTGGCGTCTATTTTAGGGAACATATAGAGCGCGCCGTCCGGCTTCACGCAGCTGACGCCGGGGATATCGTTGATCAGCTCCCAGGCACGCTGGCGCTGCTCATAAAGACGGCCGCCGGGCACGATAAATTCGCTAATGCTCTGATAGCCGCCCAGCGCGGTCTGAATGGCATGTTGGGCAGGGACATTGGCGCAGAGGCGCATCGAAGCCAGCATTTCCAGCCCTTCAATATAGCCTTTAGCGTGTTTTTTCGGGCCGTTAAGCACCATCCAGCCCTGACGGAAACCCGCCACCCGGTAGGTTTTAGAGAGGCCGTTAAAGGTAATAGTCAGCAAATCTGGCGCCAGCGCGGCGATAGAGTGGTGCTGCGCCGCGTCGTACAGGATTTTGTCGTAGATTTCATCGGCGAAAATGATCAAATTATGCTGTCTGGCCAGCTCGACGACTTCCAGCAGCAGCTCCTTGCTGTACACTGCGCCGGTTGGGTTATTTGGGTTAATAATCACGATACCGCGAGTGCGTGGCGTGATCTTACTGCGAATATCATCAAGATCCGGGAACCAGCCGGCAGACTCGTCGCACAGATAGTGCACCGCTTTGCCGCTGGAAAGCGAAACGGCAGCCGTCCATAAAGGATAGTCGGGCGCCGGTACCAGCATCTCATCACCGCTGTTCAGCAACGCCTGCATGGACTGAACGATAAGCTCCGACACGCCGTTGCCAATATAGACATCTTCAACGGTAATATCGCGCAGGCCGCGGGCCTGGTAGTGCTGTACGATAGCCTTACGGGCCGAATAGAGTCCCTTGGAATCGCAATAGCCCTGCGCGCTGGGCAGGTTGCGGATCACATCGACCAGGATTTCGTCAGGCGCTTCAAAACCAAAAGGCGCCGGGTTGCCGATATTCAGCTTAAGGACTTTATTGCCTTCTTCTTCAAGGCGTTTGGCTTCTTTTAATACCGGGCCACGGATGTCATAACAGACGTTGTCGAGTTTGCTGGATTTATCAATTGGGGTCATTTCATTCGCCTTTGGCTGAGCCGCATTCCTGCCGTGGAAAAGTAAACCCGCACAATGTACTCCTGTCGCCAGCGCTTTTGAAGTCTGGCAGCAGCCTCTGGCGCTTCTGTTAAACGCTTTAATCTGAAAAAAGTACCGGCAGGAAAGCATTTCGCCCAATGAAGGATTAATAAAATTTACAGCTGCTCAGGCGGCAGAAACGCACCGGTGCCGCGGTTGACGGATAAGCAAAGCGGGCGATTTTTGTAAAAATAAGGTAAAATTGCTGGATTAATCCGGGTTGAAACTATTCAGAATTATTTAACTAGCGCAGCAACTATCGCCTTGTTAGCTCCAAATAGATCGCCAGTAACGGAAGTAACAAAAAGAGGCTGAGATAGCATCCAATGCTGACATATTGTTACTAATTGATAAATTTCTATGCCGTAAAGCAGAGTTATGAGGCCATTCTCAATAAAAACTTATTTTACTGATAAGAATAATCGGATTTAGGCTTAAAAAGTAATCGTCAGTATGTCAGGATAACCCTCTGGGGAAAACGGGCATGACGGGCTGGTTTCCTGAACGACATTCAGCGCGTTTTATGGCGCTTAATGTTAAGCTTTGTTTATTAGTGTTTCACTGTGACTACAGCACCCTGAGCAAATGATTTTTGACGGGTGTTTTACACTGACAGCAATGTGGCCGAAAATCGGCGCGACGCCATCCCTGCCGGACGCCGCACCGAAGTATGACGCGGCGTGCATTAGTGATGGTTCAAACGCACAGACCTGTCAGCGGCTTTGTTACGGCAAAAGTCGGGCATATTGGGCCGCTGGGGCTTTGCGTTTGCGATAGAAGGTAGTGACTGCGTTCATTACATCAAGGTTATCCCGGTATCTTGCTGATACACAGGATAGCAACACCAGGTAGTAGTATTTTAAAAATCTTATAAAGTGAAGAAAACATGACTAGTGCAAATCGTCCAATTCTCAATCTCGATCTCGATCTGCTCAGAACCTTTGTAGCGGTCGCCGATCTCAATACTTTTGCCGCTGCTGCCGCAGCAGTTTGTCGTACGCAGTCTGCCGTCAGCCAGCAGATGCAACGTTTAGAGCAGCTGGTAGGTAAAGAGCTGTTTGCGCGGCACGGCCGTAACAAACTGCTCACGGAGCACGGCATCCAGCTGCTGGGCTATGCCAGAAAAATTTTGCGCTTTAACGATGAGGCCTGCACTTCCCTGATGTACAGCAACATCCAGGGCGTGCTGACTATCGGCGCTTCCGACGATACCTCGGATACTATTCTGCCTTTCCTGCTTAACCGCGTAACCTCAGTTTATCCAAAGCTGGCGATCGATGTTCGCGTTAAGCGTAATCCATTTATGATGGAAATGCTGAACCAGGGCGAAGTAGACCTGGTTGTCACTACCTCCAGCCCAATGAACTTTACCTGGCAGGTACTGCGTACTTCTCCAACGCTATGGTATTGTGCAGCGGATTATGTTTTCCAGCGCGGAGAAGCCATTCCGCTGGTGCTGCTGGATGAGCCAAGCCCATACCGCGATATGGCTATCGATCACCTCAACGAGGCTGGTATCCCATGGCGTATCTCCTATGTGGCCTCTACGCTGGCTGCCGTTCGTGCGGCCGTTAAAGCGGGCCTGGGCGTAACCGCTCGTCCGGTAGAGATGATGAGCCCGGAACTGCGCGTGATGGGCGCGGCAGAAGGGCTGCCGGTACTGCCGGATACGGAATACCTGCTGTGCCGTAATCCGGAAAGCGATAACGAACTGGCGCTGGCTATTTTCAACGCCATGCAATCCAGTAACGATCCCTATAATCTGACGGCTACCGGCCAGGATAGCTCGATCTTTGCTGATGAAGATGAATAAATAAATCATTATTCTATCTTTTTGAATCAAAAGACATAAAATTCAATTTTAGTGTAAAAAAGCCTTTTCATGGTTCTTTAACCGGAAAAGGCTTTTTTTTATGGCTAAAGTTGTACTTATACCCTTTTTCCTTTCCTGATAATTTCCTGCCTGAAGTAAAAAGCAGCAGTCTGGTTTTTGGGCTGCGGCCAGCAGAGAGCAAGCAGTAAAAAATTGGCCTGAATTGATTTTGCGCATATCGGGCTGGCTAATTTTTTCTCAAAAAAGACAAAACCCTGCTTTGGATCAAAAAAATACCCCCTGAAAAAGAGAGGAAATGCGTGCGTTTCCTGCGAGAATAGCCTTTGTTAAATCCGTGATCCATGTATGGAAATACCCGCTACACTTTAGTGCAGGGCCCTCCACTGACACGATTTAGCGCAATATTTGCGCATCAAATGTTAAATAAATGCTACTTATGTAAAATAACCTGCGGATACTTTTATGAAAGTTGACAGAAGGTTATATAAAGGAGTAAAAAACCCCATAAAATTGCTGCTTAATCGACAAAGACAGCATAATTTATCTGGTTTTTTATTTTTCCCTTGAATCGGGGCACCAGCCAACTGCCGGCCATGAGAGCAGACCCTGACGCCCCCTTTATTGAGTTAAGCAGAGTGTATGTCAACAACCACTGAAGTCGTCGCTCATCATTGGGCGTTTGCCGTATTTCTGATCGTCGCTATTGGCCTGTGCTGCGCAATGTTGGCTGGAGCATGGTTTCTGGGCGGAAAAGCTCGCGGAAGGTATACAAATACACCTTTTGAGTCCGGTGCCGCGCCTGTCGGTACTGCCAAGCTGCGCATGTCCGCCAAGTTCTATCTGGTCGCTATGTTCTTCGTCATCTTCGACGTAGAAGCCCTCTATCTCTACGCCTGGTCAACCGCTATCCGCGAAAGCGGCTGGATCGGTTTTATCGAAGCCACCATCTTCATTTTGGTTCTGCTGGCTGGTCTGGTTTATCTGGTGCGTATTCGCGCGCTGGACTGGGCGCCTGCGCCACGGCGCGTGGTGGTCAAGCCGACCGTTTCGCATTCCAATAGTCACAAGCAGTAAAAGCGAGGCATAACAATGGACTATACGCTAACCCGCGCGGATCCTAACGGTGAGAACGATCGCTATCCGCTGCAAAAGCAGGAAATCGTTACCGATCCGCTGGAAAAGCACGTTCATCAAAGCGTTTATATGGGCAAGCTGGAACATGCTTTGCACGATATGGTGAACTGGGGACGTAAAAATTCCCTGTGGCCGTTTAACTTCGGCCTTTCCTGTTGTTACGTAGAGATGACAACTTCTTTTACCTCAGTGCATGACGTAGCGCGCTTTGGTTCGGAAGTTATTCGCGCCTCGCCTCGCCAGGCCGATTTTATGGTGGTGGCCGGTACGCCCTTTACCAAAATGGCGCCGGTGATTCAGCGTCTTTACGATCAGATGCTGGAGCCGAAGTGGGTGATTTCCATGGGCGCCTGCGCCAACTCCGGCGGTATGTACGATATCTATTCCGTGGTGCAGGGCGTAGATAAGTTCCTGCCAGTGGATGTTTATATCCCCGGCTGCCCGCCGCGCCCCGAAGCCTATATGCAGGCGCTGCTGCTGCTGCAGGAATCGATTGGCAAAGAGCGTCGCCCGCTCTCCTGGGTGGTTGGCGACCAGGGCGTTTATCGCGCCAATATGCAGTCCGAACGCGAAAGAAAGCAGGGCGAGCGCATTGCGGTCACCAATCTGCGTACCCCGGATGAAATTTAAGAGTTAACGAACAGGGCCCGTTCAGCACGCAGACAAAAATAACACGCGCGCGGCCTGTTCTGACGCCAATACTGAGCGCCTCTTCGCAGGCCCACAGGGTGAAAGACCTATGACAGATTTAACCACGCAACATCTCGCTCAGCCAGAGTGGCAAACCCGGGATCACCTGGACGACCCGGTGATCGGCGAGTTGCGTAACCGTTTTGGGCCAGATGCCTTTACCGTTCAGCCAACCCGCACCGGCATTCCGGTGGTTTGGGTAAAGCGCGAACAGTTACTGGAAGTTGTCGAGTTTCTGCGCAAGCTGCCGAAACCTTATGTGATGCTGTATGACCTGCACGGCATGGACGAGCGTCTGCGCACGCACCGCGCCGGCCTGCCTGCGGCAGATTTTTCCGTGTTCTACCATCTGCTCTCTATTGAACGCAATCGCGATATCATGCTCAAGGTGGCGCTGTCTGAAAAAGACCTGCACCTGCCGACTATTACCAAAATTTTCGCCAACGCCAACTGGTACGAGCGTGAAACCTGGGAGATGTTTGGCATCACCTTTGACGGCCACCCGCACCTGACGCGCATTATGATGCCGCAGACCTGGGAAGGCCATCCGCTGCGTAAAGACTATCCGGCGCGCGCCACCGAGTTCGATCCCTTTGAGCTGACAAAGCAGAAAGAGGATCTGGAAATGGAGGCGATGACCTTTAAGCCGGAAGAGTGGGGCATGAAGCGCGGCACCGCCAACGAGGACTTTATGTTCCTCAACCTTGGCCCTAACCACCCCTCTGCGCACGGGGCTTTCCGTATAATCCTGCAGCTGGACGGCGAAGAGATCGTCGACTGCGTGCCGGATATCGGCTATCACCACCGCGGCGCGGAAAAAATGGGCGAGCGTCAGTCCTGGCACAGCTATATTCCTTATACCGACCGTATCGAATACCTCGGCGGCTGCGTTAACGAAATGCCTTACGTGCTGGCGGTAGAAAAGCTGGCAGGCATCAAAGTGCCTGAGCGCGTCGACGTGATCCGCGTCATGCTGTCCGAGCTGTTCCGCATCAACAGCCACCTTCTCTATATTTCGACTTTTATTCAGGACGTCGGTGCCATGTCGCCGGTGTTCTTTGCCTTTACCGATCGCCAGAAAATTTATGACGTTGTGGAAGCTATTACCGGTTTCCGCATGCATCCGGCCTGGTTCCGCATCGGCGGCGTGGCGCACGATCTGCCGAAAGGCTGGGATCGCCTGCTGCGTGAATTCCTTGACTGGATGCCGAAACGCCTGAAGGCCTACGAGCAGACCGCGCTGAAAAACTCGGTGCTGATTGGCCGTGCTAAAGGCGTTTCTGCTTACGGTCTGGACGAGGCGCTGGCCTGGGGCACTACCGGCGCGGGCCTGCGCGCTACCGGGCTGGACTTTGACGTACGCAAATGGCGTCCGTACTCCGGTTACGAAAACTTCGATTTTGAAGTGCCGATCGGCGATGGCGTAAGCTGCGCCTATACCCGCGTGATGCTGAAAATGGAAGAGATGCGCCAGAGCATGCGCATCCTCGAGCAGTGCCTGAAAAATATGCCGGAAGGGCCGTTTAAAGCTGCCCATCCGCTGACCACGCCGCCGCCGAAAGAGCGCACGCTGCAGCATATCGAAACGCTGATCACCCACTTCCTGCAGGTTTCCTGGGGCCCGGTGATGCCGGCCAACGAATCCTTCCAGATGATTGAAGCCACCAAAGGGATCAACAGTTACTACCTGACCAGCGACGGCAGCACCATGAGCTACCGCACCCGCGTGCGCACGCCGAGCTTCCCGCATCTGCAGCAGATCCCTTCCGTGATCAACGGCAGCCTGGTATCCGATCTGATCGTTTACCTCGGCAGTATCGATTTTGTTATGTCAGACGTGGACCGCTAATTATGCACGATCAAAGAATTGCGATCGAAACGATCGAGGATAAAGAAGCTTTCGTGCTGAGTGCCACCGAGCACGATGCTATCGAGCATGAAAAGCACCATTACGAAGATGCCCGCGCGGCGTCGATCGAGGCGCTGAAAATCGTCCAGAAACAGCGCGGCTGGGTGCCGGACGGCGCTATCGACGCTATTGCCGACGTGCTTGGCATTCCTGCCAGCGACGTCGAAGGCGTAGCCACGTTTTACAGCCAAATCTTTCGCCAGCCGGTTGGCCGCCATGTGATCCGCTACTGCGACAGCGTAGTCTGCCATATCACCGGCTACCAGGGGATTCAGGCGGCGCTGGAACAAACGCTGAAAATCAAGCCCGGACAGACCACGCCGGATGGCCGCTTCACGCTGCTGCCGACCTGCTGCCTGGGCAACTGCGACAAAGGCCCAACGATGATGGTGGATGAAGACACGCATGTGCATCTCACGCCGGAAAACGTCGTTACTTTACTGGAGCAGTATCAATGACCATTAAAGAGATCGTGCGCACAGCGGAAACGCACCCGCTAACCTGGCGCATGCGCGAGGACAAGCAGCCGGTGTTCCTTGACGAATACCGCAGCAAAAACGGCTATGCAGGCGCGGAAAAAGCACTGAAAGGCATGGCGCCGGACGAAATCGTCGCGCTGGTAAAAGATTCTGGCCTGAAAGGGCGCGGCGGCGCGGGCTTCTCCACCGGTCTGAAGTGGAGCCTGATGCCGAAAGACGAATCCATGAACATTCGCTATCTGCTGTGCAACGCCGATGAAATGGAGCCGGGTACCTATAAAGACCGCCTGCTGATGGAGCAGATGCCGCACCAGCTGGTGGAAGGCATGCTGATCAGCGCCTTTGCCCTGAAGGCTTATCGCGGCTATATCTTCCTGCGCGGTGAATATATCGAGGCTGCCGTCAACCTGCGTCGCGCTATTGCAGAAGCGACAGAAGCGGGCTATCTCGGCAAAAACATCATGGGCACCGGCTTCGATTTCGAGCTGATGGTGCATACCGGCGCAGGCCGCTATATCTGCGGCGAAGAAACCGCGCTGATCAACTCGCTGGAAGGCCGCCGCGCCAATCCGCGTTCCAAACCGCCGTTCCCTGCTTCTGCGGGCGCCTGGGGTAAGCCGACCTGCGTAAATAACGTCGAGACGCTCTCCAACGTGCCTGCCATCCTTGCTAACGGCGTCGAGTGGTACAAAGGCATTTCGAAAAGCGAAGATACCGGCACCAAAATGATGGGCTTTTCCGGCCGCGTCAAAAACCCTGGTGTTTGGGAGCTGCCATTCGGCACCACGGCCCGCGAAATTCTCGAAGACTACGCGGGCGGCATGCGCGACGGCCTGAAATTTAAAGCCTGGCAGCCGGGCGGCGCGGGAACCGATTTCCTGACTGAATCGCATCTGGATCTGCCGATGGAGTTTGCCAGCATTGGTAAAGCGGGCAGCCGTCTGGGTACCGCGCTGGCGATGGCTGTCGATCATGAAATCAATATGGTGTCGCTGGTACGCAATCTGGAAGAGTTTTTCGCTCGTGAATCCTGCGGCTGGTGTACGCCATGCCGCGATGGCCTGCCGTGGAGCGTGAAAATCCTGCGCGCGCTGGAGCGTAAAGAAGGGCAGCCGGGCGATATCGAAACCCTGCTGCAGCTTTGCCGCCAGCTTGGCCCAGGTAAAACCTTCTGCGCGCACGCGCCGGGCGCGGTCGAGCCGTTGCAGAGCGCCATCAAATATTTCCGTGAAGAATTCGAAGCAGGCATGGCGCCTCAGGTTTACAGCAACGCGCACGCTATCGCCGGTATTCAGGCGAACCTGTTGAAGGCGCGCTGGTAGAAAAAGAATCGTGTTTAACGCTCTTACGAGCCTTACTTGAGCAATTTCACTATGGCTACAATTCATGTAGACGGTAAAGAATACGAGGTCGACGGCGCGGACAACCTGTTGCAGGCTTGCCTTTCGCTCGGCCTTGATATTCCTTATTTTTGCTGGCATCCGGCGCTCGGTAGCGTCGGTGCCTGCCGCCAGTGCGCGGTAAAGCAATTCCAGAATGCCGAAGATACCCGTGGTCGCCTGGTGATGTCCTGTATGACGCCTGCGTCCGACGGCACCTTTATCTCCATTGACGACGGCGAAGCGAAAGAGTTTCGCGAAAGCGTGGTGGAGTGGCTGATGACCAACCACCCGCACGACTGTCCGGTCTGTGAAGAAGGCGGCAACTGCCACCTGCAGGATATGACCGTTATGACCGGTCATAGCTTCCGCCGCTATCGTTTTACCAAGCGTACCCACCGCAATCAGGATCTTGGCCCGTTTATCTCCCACGAGATGAACCGCTGTATCGCCTGTTATCGTTGCGTTCGCTACTACAAAGATTACGCCGACGGCAAAGATTTGGGCGTATACGGCGCGCACGACAACGTCTATTTTGGCCGTCCGGAAGATGGCGTGCTGGAGAGCGAATTCTCCGGCAACCTGGTGGAAATCTGCCCGACCGGCGTGTTTACGGATAAAACCCACTCGGCGCGCTACAACCGTAAATGGGATATGCAGTATGCGCCAAGCATCTGCCAGCAGTGCAGCGTTGGCTGCAACACCAGCCCGGGCGAGCGCTATGGCGAACTGCGCCGTATCGAGAACCGCTATAACGGCACCGTAAACCAGTACTTCCTGTGCGACCGTGGCCGTTTTGGCTACGGTTACGTCAACCTGGAAGATCGTCCGCGTCAGCCAATGCAGCGTCGCGGCGACGACTGGATCGCGCTGAACGCCGAACAGGCAATGCAGGGCGCGGCGGATGTGCTGCGTCAGGCGAAAAAAGTAATAGGTATCGGCTCACCGCGCGCCAGCGTAGAGAGCAACTTCGCGCTGCGCGAGCTGGTGGGCGCGGAAAACTTCTCGACCGGCATTCCGGCAGGCGAGCAGGCACGTCTGGAACTGATGCTGAAAGTGCTGCGCGAAGGCGGCATCCATACTCCTGCACTGCGTGAAATTGAAAGCTACGATGCGGTGCTGGTACTGGGCGAGGATTTGACCCAGGTCGGCGCTCGCGTTGCACTTTCCGTGCGCCAGGCCGTGAAAGGCAAAGCGCGAGAAATGGCGGCGGCGCAGAAAGTAGCCGACTGGCAGATCGCGGCAATTATGAATATCGGTCAGCACGCCAAACATCCGCTGTTTGTCACCAACGTTGATGAAACCCGTCTGGACGATATCGCCGCGTGGAGCTATCGCGCGCCAATAGAAGATCAGGCGCGTTTGGGCTTCGCCATCGCTAATGCGCTGGATGAAAGCGCACCTGCGGTCGAAGGCATCGAGCGTGAGCTGAGCGGTAAAATTGATGTGGTGGTTCAGGCGCTGGCCGGGGCGAAGAAACCGCTGATTATTTCCGGCGTACATACCGGTAGCGAGGCGATGATCCAGGCGGCGGCCAACGTAGCCAGAGCGCTGAAAGGGCGCGGTGCGGATGTCGGCATCACGCTACTTGCAGGCGCGGCCAACAGCGTAGGCCTGGGCATGATCGGCGGCAAACCGCTGGATGCGGCGCTGGACGAGCTGGAAAACGGCGCGGCCGATGCAGTAATCATCATGGAAAACGATCTCTATCGTCACGCGCCGAAAGCGCGGGTAGATGCGGCGTTGCGCAATACGCCAAACGTGATCGTGGTGGATCACCAGCGTACTGCCACCACCGAAAAAGCGGGTTTGATCCTTTCAACCGCCAGCTTTGCGGAAAGCGATGGCACCGTGGTTAATCAGGAAGGCCGCGCGCAGCGCTTCTTCCAGGTTTACGATCCGGCTTACTACGACAATAAAATCCAGATGCTGGAAAGCTGGCGCTGGCTGCACTCGCTGCAAAGCACGATCGCCAGCCGCGAAGTGGACTGGACGCAGCTCGATCACGTGATCGACGCCTGTGTACGTGCGCTGCCGCAGCTGGCAGCCATTAAGGATGCCGCGCCGGACGCCAGCTTCCGCATTCGCGGACAGAAACTGGCACGTTCGCCGATCCGCGCCAGCGGCCGTACCGCCGCTCGCGCGAACATCAGCGTGCATGAACCGCGCCAGCCGCAGGATAAAGACACCATGTTCGCCTTCTCTATGGAAGGGAACAACCAGCCGAGCGCGCCGCGTTCGCAGATCCCGTTCGCATGGGCGCCAGGCTGGAACTCACCGCAGGCCTGGAACAAATTCCAGGATGAAGTGGGCGGCAAGCTGCGCTTCGGCGATCCGGGCGTGCGTCTGTTTGAGGCAGGCGAAGGTCAGCTTGAGTGGTTTACCAGCGTGCCAGAAGCTTTCGCGGGCCAGGAAAAGGGCTGGCGTGTCGCGCCATACTTCCATCTGTTTGGCAGCGAAGAGATGACTCAGCGTTCGCCGGTATTCCAGCAGCGCATGCCGCTACCTTACGTAATGGTTAATCCGGAAGATGCTGCAAAACTGGGCGTCAACGCGGGCGCTACCGTCGCCTTTAACTGCGCGGGCGAAACGCTGCGCCTGCCGGTGCGTTTCTCGGCAGCGCTGCGGGCAGGGCAGGTCGGTTTACCGTTGGGCTTGCCTGGCGTACCGCCGTTCCTGCTGGGCGCAAGCATTGAAAATCTGCAGGAGGCAACGCAATGAGCTGGCTGACACCGGAAGTTATTGATGTCCTGATCGCCGTAGGCAAAGCGCTGGTGATCCTGTTTGTGGTGGTTGGCTGCGGCGCTTTTATGAGCTTCGGCGAACGCCGCTTGCTAGGGCTGTTCCAGAACCGTTATGGGCCGAACCGCGTTGGCTGGGGCGGCTCGCTCCAGCTGGTGGCAGACATGATCAAGATGTTCTTTAAAGAGGACTGGACGCCGCCCTTCACCGACCGCGTGATCTTTACCCTGGCACCGATGATTGCCTTTACCTCGTTGCTGCTGGCGATGGCGATCGTGCCGGTTACTTCCACCTGGATGGGTGCAGACCTGAATATTGGCCTGCTCTTCTTCCTGATGATGGCGGGTCTGGCGGTCTATGCGGTGCTGTTCGCAGGCTGGTCGAGCAACAACAAATACTCGCTGCTGGGCGCAATGCGCGCCTCGGCGCAAACGCTGAGTTATGAGGTGTTTCTTGGCCTGTCGCTGATGGGCGTGGTGGCGCAGGCTGGTTCTTTTAACATGGTCGATATCGTCAACAGCCAGCAGCACCTGTGGAACATTATTCCGCAGTTCTTTGGCTTTTTGACCTTCGCCATCGCGGGCGTCGCGGTCTGCCACCGCCATCCTTTCGACCAGCCGGAAGCAGAGCAGGAACTGGCAGACGGTTACCATATCGAATACGCCGGTATGAAGTTCGGCCTGTTCTTTGTCGGTGAATACGTCGGCATCGTCACCGTCTCTTCTTTGATCGTGACGCTGTTCTTCGGCGGCTGGAACGGTCCGTGGCTGCCGCCGATTTTCTGGTTTGCGATTAAAACGGCTTTCTTCATGGTGATGTTTATTCTGATCCGTGCGGCGCTGCCGCGTCCGCGCTATGACCAGGTAATGTCGTTCGGCTGGAAAGTTTGTCTGCCGTTGACGCTGTTGAACCTGCTGGCCACCGCCGCAGTGATTCTGTACAACGCGCAGTAAGAGGTTATTACCATGAAAATTAAAGACATTCTGGTAGGGTTCGGCACTACGGTACGCAGTATCGTGCTGATTGGCTCAAACGCCTTTGCTAAGCGCGAAACCCAAATGTATCCGGAAGAGCCGGTTTATCTGCCGCCGCGCTACCGCGGCCGCATCGTCTTAACCCGCGATCCCGATGGCCAGGAGCGCTGCGTTGCCTGTAACCTTTGCGCAGTAGCCTGTCCCGTAGGCTGCATCTCGCTGCAAAAAGCGGAAACGCTGGATGGCCGCTGGTATCCGGAATTCTTCCGCATCAACTTCTCGCGCTGCATTTTCTGCGGCCTGTGCGAAGAGGCCTGCCCGACTACGGCGATCCAGCTGACGCCCGATTTCGAACTGGGCGAGTTCAAGCGCCAGGATCTGGTGTATGAGAAAGAGAACCTGCTGATTTCCGGGCCGGGCAAATATCCGGAATACAACTTTTACCGGATGGCGGGCATGGCGATCGAAGGTAAAGACAAAGGCGAAGCGGAAAGCGAAGCCAAACCCATCGACGTCAAGGGCTTGTTACCTTAAGGAGCCAGGCATGGAATTTGCGTTTTATCTTTGCGGACTGGTGGCGGTGCTGACGACGCTGCGCGTCATCACCCACACTAACCCGGTGCACGCGCTGCTGTATCTGATTATTTCGCTGCTGTCGATCGCCGGCGTGTTCTTCTCGCTTGGCGCTTACTTTGCCGGCGCGCTGGAAATCATCGTATACGCAGGCGCTATCATGGTGCTGTTCGTCTTTGTGGTGATGATGCTCAACCTGGGCGACAGTATTCAGGCGCAGGAGCGCGAGTGGCTGAAACCGGGCGTCTGGTTCGGGCCTGGCCTGCTGTCGCTGCTGCTGCTGGTGACCATCGTCTACGCCATTCTCAGCATTAACGATCAGGGTATTGATGGCGCGATGATCGACGCGAAAGCGGTCGGCATCAGTCTGTTTGGCCCTTATGTGCTGGCGGTGGAGCTGGCTTCCATGCTGCTGCTGGCTGGCCTGGTGGTGGCTTACCATATCGGTCGCGAGCAGCGCCCGGGCGAAGTGCTGAGCAACCGTCCGGCCGACGCGGTGAAAAAGGAGGAACACGCATGATCCCTTTGCAACACGGCCTTATCCTGGCGGCAATTCTGTTTGTGCTGGGGCTGACTGGCGTAGTGATCCGCCGCAACCTGCTGTTTATGCTGATAAGCCTTGAAATCATGATCAACGCTGCGGCGCTGGCCTTCGTGGTAGCAGGCAGCTATTGGGGACAGGCGGACGGCCAGGTAATGTACATCCTGGCAATCAGCCTGGCCGCCGCCGAGGCGAGTATCGGCCTGGCACTGCTGCTGCAGCTGCATCGCCGTAGCCAGAACCTCAATATTGATAAAGTGAGCGAGATGCGCGGATGAATCTTCTCTATTTAACTATTTTATTTCCGCTGATCGGTTTCGTGCTGCTGGCTTTTTCCCGTGGCCGCTGGTCAGAAAATTTGGCCGCGACGGTAGGGATGGGCTCCGTAGGACTGGCCGCGCTGGTTACGCTTTATGTCGGCATAGACTTCTTCGCGCAGGGCCAGCCGGTCTTTAACCAGGCGCTGTGGACATGGATGCAGGTCGGCAACTTTAATATCAAAGTTAACCTGACGCTGGATGGCCTCTCCCTGACCATGCTCTCGGTGGTGACGGGCGTTGGCTTCTTTATTCATATGTTCGCCTCCTGGTATATGCGCGGCGAAGAGGGCTATTCGCGCTTTTTCGCCTATACCAACCTGTTTATCGCCAGCATGGTGGTTTTGGTTCTGGCCGATAACCTGATGCTGATGTATCTGGGCTGGGAAGGCGTGGGCCTCTGCTCTTACCTGTTGATCGGCTTCTATTACACCAATCCGGACAACGGCGCGGCGGCGATGAAAGCCTTTATCATCACCCGCGTCGGCGATGTCTTCCTGGCTTTTGCGCTGTTTATCCTTTACAACGAGTTGGGCACGCTGAATTTCCGCGAGATGGTCGAGCTGGCGCCAGCGCACTTTGCGGCGGATAACCACATGCTGCAATGGGCCACGCTAATGCTGCTTGGCGGCGCGGTTGGTAAATCGGCCCAGCTACCGCTGCAAACCTGGCTGGCGGATGCGATGGCAGGCCCAACGCCGGTTTCCGCGCTGATCCATGCGGCAACAATGGTTACGGCAGGTGTCTATCTGATCGCCCGCAGCCACGGCCTGTTCCTGTTAACGCCGGAAGTACTGCATCTGGTGGGTATTATCGGGGCTATTACCCTGGTGTTGGCAGGCTTCGCCGCGCTGGTGCAGACCGATATCAAACGCGTGCTCGCTTACTCCACCATGAGCCAGATCGGCTATATGTTCCTGGCGCTGGGCGTGCAGGCCTGGGATGCGGCAATTTTCCATCTGATGACGCATGCCTTCTTTAAAGCGCTGCTGTTCCTCTCATCCGGTTCGGTGATCCTGGCCTGCCACCATGAGCAGAACATCTTCAAAATGGGCGGCCTGCGCAAAAGCATTCCGCTGGTCTATGCCTGCTTCCTGGTAGGCGGCGCGGCACTGTCGGCGCTGCCGCTGATCACCGCAGGCTTTTTCAGTAAGGATGAGATCCTGGCAGGCGCGCTGGCTAACGGCCATATCAACCTGATGGTTGCGGGTCTGGCCGGTGCCTTTATGACCTCGCTCTATACGTTCCGCATGATTTTCATCACCTTCCACGGCGAAGAAAAAATCCATGCGCACGCGGGCAAGGGCATTACCCATCATCTGCCGCTGATTGTGCTGCTAATCCTTTCAACCTTTATCGGCGCGCTGATCGTGCCACCTTTGCGCGGCGTTCTGCCGGAAACCACCGAGCTGGCGCACGGCAGCGTGCTGACGCTGGAAATCACTTCTGGCGTGGTGGCAATTGTCGGCATCCTGCTGGCAGCGTTTCTGTGGCTGGGCAAACGCTCGCTGGTCAACAGTATTGCGCAGAGCGCGCCGGGCCGTTTCTTCTCCACATGGTGGTTTGCTGCCTGGGGCTTCGACTGGCTCTATGACAAAGTTTTCGTCAAGCCTTACCTGTTCGTGGCCTGGCTGCTGTCGCGCGATCCGCTGAACGCCATCATGAATGTGCCAGCGCTGTTTTCCCGCCTGGCGAACAAAGGGCTGGTGGTCAGCGAAAGCGGCTATTTGCGCTGGTACGTGGCTTCCATGAGCATCGGCGCCGTCGTCGTCCTCGCGCTGTTGATGGTTGTATAAAAGTTTGTGAGCGGGGCAGAGCGGGTTGCTGTGCCTCAATAAAAGCATGTGAAATATTCCCCGTATAAATGGGCGTTATCGGCGAAGGGAGTTTGTTTTCCGCCAGCGCGCAGCAACCGCAGCATACCCAAGTATGTGAGGATTGCGAGCACTGCCGGAAAGCAAAATACCGAGCAAGATAGCCCAAACGGGGACATAGAGAAGGGAAAATTCCGCCATGTTATTACCCTGGCTAATACTCATCCCGTTCATCGGCGGCCTGCTTTGCTGGCAGTTTGAACGCTTCGGGAGCAAGGTGCCGCGTTGGATCGCGCTGATCTCTATGGGGCTGACGCTGGCGCTCTCGCTTCAGCTCTGGCTGCAGGGCGGTTACTCGCTGACCCAGGCTACCGGATTGCCGCAGTGGCAGTCTGAATTTCTGGTTTCCTGGATACCGCGTTTTGGCATTAACGTGCATTTGGCGCTGGATGGCCTGTCATTGCTGATGGTAGTGCTGACCGGCCTGCTGGGCGTGATGGCGATCCTCTGCTCCTGGAACGAAATTGAAAAATGGCAGGGCTTTTTCCACCTGAACCTGCTGTGGATCCTGGGCGGCGTAATCGGCGTGTTCCTGGCTATCGACCTGTTCCTGTTCTTCTTCTTCTGGGAGATGATGCTGGTGCCGATGTACTTCCTGATCGCACTGTGGGGACATAAGGCGTCGGACGGGAAAACGCGCATCACGGCGGCTACCAAGTTCTTTATCTACACCCAGGCGAGCGGGCTGGTGATGCTGATCTCCATCCTGGCGCTGGTGTTTGTTAACTACAACGCGACCGGGATCTGGACGTTCAACTACGCCGACCTGCTGAAAACGCCGATGAGCAATACCGTCGAGTATCTGCTGATGCTGGGCTTCTTTATCGCCTTTGCGGTAAAAATGCCGGTGGTGCCGCTGCATGGCTGGCTGCCGGATGCGCACAGCCAGGCGCCGACGGCGGGTTCCGTTGACCTGGCGGGCATCCTGTTGAAAACGGCGGCCTATGGTCTGCTGCGTTTTGCGCTGCCGCTGTTCCCGAATGCTTCCGCCGAGTTTGCGCCGATTGCGATGTGGCTGGGTATTATCGGTATTTTCTACGGTGCCTGGATGGCTTTCTCGCAGTACGACATCAAGCGCCTGATCGCCTACACCTCTATTTCGCATATGGGCTTCGTGCTGATCGCCATCTACACCGGCAGCCAGCTCGCTTTCCAGGGCGCGGTAGTGCAGATGATTGCCCACGGTCTTTCTGCCGCGGCGCTGTTTATCCTGTGCGGCCAGCTCTATGAACGTCTGCATACCCGCGATATGCGCCAGATGGGCGGACTGTGGTCGCGCATCAAATGGCTGCCTGGTCTGTCGCTGTTCTTTGCGGTGGCAAACCTGGGGATGCCGGGAACCGGTAACTTTGTTGGCGAATTTATGATCCTGACCGGCAGCTTCCAGTCGGTGCCGGTGATTATTGTTATTGCCACCTTTGGCCTGGTGTTCGCTTCCGTTTACTCGCTGATTATGATGCAAAGAGCCTATTACGGCGCGCCGAAGTCGGAAACGCCGCTGCGGGGCATGTCGCCGCGCGAGTTCCTGATGATTATGGTGCTGGTGGTTCTGCTGCTGCTGCTGGGCGTTTACCCGCAGCCGATACTGGATACCTCCCATGCTGCGATGAGCAATATTCAGCAGTGGTTTACCGCTTCAATTTCAACTACAAGGCCGTAATTCGCCATGACAATAACTCCTCAACAATTGATCGCGCTGCTGCCTATGCTGATCGTCGGCTTGACGGTGGTGGTGGTGATGCTCTCCATTGCGTGGCGGCGCAACCACTTCGTCAATGCCACGCTGGCGGTCGTCGGGCTAAACCTGGCGCTGCTGTCGCTCTGGTTTGTGGGGCAGGCGGGCGCGATGGACGTCACGCCGCTGCTGCGCGTCGACGGTTACTCAATGCTCTATACCGGGCTGGTGATTTTAGCCAGCCTGGCGACCTGCACCTTCGCCTATCCCTGGCTGGAAAACTACCCGGATAACCAGGAAGAGTTCTATCTGCTGGTGCTGATTGCGGCGCTGGGCGGCGTAGTGCTGGCAAGCGCCAACCATCTGGCTTCGCTGTTTATCGGCATTGAGCTGATTTCTCTGCCGCTGTTCGGCCTGGTGGGCTATGCCTTCCAGCTGAAACGCTCGCTGGAAGCCAGTATCAAGTACACTATCATGTCCGCCGTGGCTTCCTCTTTCCTGCTGTTCGGCATGGCGCTGCTTTATGCCAACTCCGGCAATCTGGGCTTTGTCTCGCTGGGCCGTAGCCTGAACGATGGCATGCTGCAGCAGCCGCTGTTGCTGGCAGGACTAGGTATGATGATCGTCGGCCTGGGCTTCAAACTCTCGCTGGTGCCTTTTCACCTGTGGACGCCGGATGTCTATCAGGGCGCGCCCGCGCCGGTTTCGACTTTCCTGGCGACCGCCAGCAAAATCGCTATTTTTGGCGTGGTAATGCGTCTGTTCCTGTACGCGCCTGCGGCTGATAGCGAGGCTGTACGTCTGGTGTTGGCAATTATCGCTTTCGCCTCGATCCTGTTCGGCAACCTGATGGCGATTTCGCAGAGTAACATCAAGCGTCTGCTGGGTTACTCTTCTATTGCGCATCTGGGTTACTTGCTGGTGGCGCTGATTGCTATCCAGACCCATCAGCTGTCGCTGGAAACCGTCGGCGTTTATCTGGCAGGTTACCTGTTCAGCAGCCTGGGTGCCTTTGGCGTGGTCAGCCTGATGTCTAGCCCGTATCGCGGCCCGGATGCGGATTCGCTTTACTCCTATCGCGGTCTGTTCTGGCATCGTCCAATCCTGTCGGCGGTTATGACGGTAATGATGCTGTCGCTGGCGGGTATCCCGATGACGCTGGGCTTTATCGGTAAGTTTTACGTGATCGCCGTGGGCGTAGGCGCGCATTTGTGGTGGCTAACCGGCGCTGTGGTAGTGGGTAGTGCGATTGGTCTTTACTACTACCTGCGCGTTACCGTCAGCCTGTATTTGAATCCGCCGGAGCTGCTACAGCGCGATACGCCTGCCAATTGGGCATTTACCGCTGGCGGCGTGGTAGTACTGATTTCCGCGATTCTGGTACTGCTGCTGGGTGTCTATCCGCAGCCGTTGATTTCGCTGGTGCAGATGGCGCAGCCGCTGATGTAAGTCTAAGACTTAACGGGCTCCCGGGAGCCCGTTTTCCTCTAAACCTTATTGCAATTTCCAGACATAGTCAGTTTGTTCATAACCGGGATACATTTTCTTCATATAGTCCTCATAAAAATTCCGGAAAGACATTTTGCCATCTAAATCGAATTCCCCTTTTTGCGGATCGTAGAAGGATACGCGGCTTGAGTTTTTATCATTGTAGAGCGCGCTGGTATCTATACTGCCATTTTCGGGATTTCTTTTGAAAAGAATATAACCACCGGGGTAAAAAACGCCTGCTGTTCTGTAGGCTACAATTTTATCTATATTTTTCCCCAGCAGGTAATTTACACAGTCAGGAGGGATAAAATCATGCCTGGAACCTTCTGTGCTTTTAAGTAACTGAAGCAAATCTTCCTGCAAAATCTTATCGTCATTTTTTTCAGGAGAAAACGCTGAGCTGCCTGCTAATTTCTCTGTAATCCATTTTAAAGCTAAAGAAATCCCCAGATATTCATTTTTAGTATCCACTATATTAATTAAATTATTTTTATTGAATACGGATTTGCGGTTTTCAATTATATCGCTGCAGTCTTTTTGGTATGCATTTTTCAGCTTCTCTCTGTCAGCGAAAGCGAGTTTCTTCAATACGTCGGGTGTCTTCGATTTCTCTACTGGATACTCGTTATTGTTAAAATTACTTTTTGAAGGGTTGCTGGTAGATTGTTGATGGTCGCTAAGCGTTTCTTCAGCATTTTTTAAATATTCAATCAGCTCCTTTGCCCCACTCAGGCTGGCTTCTTCGTGCAGTTTTACGCCTTGTATTAAAGGGTGATTCTTGGCTAAAAAAGCTGCCTTTGCGCCCAGGTCTCTTTGAATGCAATTAAGAATATTTAGCCAGGATGGTGACAATGAGTTTAAATTAACACCAACTGACTTAAATGCTTCAATAATCGCGGTCTCGCATTCTATTCTTGAATTCTTTTGTGGCTGGATTTCAACATCTTTTCGGGGTTGCGGCGTAATGTTCAGGGGTGGTTTTAAATTTTCCATCCACCGTGCGCATTGGTTCTTCATATACGAAGATAAAGGCCCGTTATTTATTGATTTTAAATTGTAAAGCAGCTTTGTACTTCCTGCTGATAATGGGATGCTTTCATTTTTTATAAAAACGCACCTGGCTTCTTTTTTTGTAAGTCCCAGTTCGGTGTTAGCCAGTTTTACCAGTTTTGTCAGGGTTTTATTTGAAAGTGAGCTGTTGTAACTCTTTTTTTGTAGCGCTGATAAAAGGGTGTCTTTTTTAATGTTAATTTTATTGCTGCTAATATTCATATCATCCTCCTGAAAACAATAAGATATCCAAACGGAAAATATTTTTATATCAAAAAACACTCTTTTGATATTAAGTGCTTATATCATCAGTATTTTATCTTGAGTCTGAAAATAAATTTAATTACAATTAAATTTCCTTAACCTTGTACAGCCTGTAAAGCAGGGAGGCGAAAATAAACTTAATCTGGCAAGATTTACACCATAGCGAACTGAGCACTGCGCAGCTTTACCAAATTTTGGCGCTACGCAATGCGGTATTTATTGTTGAGCAGGCTTGTGCTTACCAGGATGTGGACGGCGCAGATTTGGCAGGCGAAAACCTGCACCTTCTGGGGCTTTATCAGAATCGGCTGTTGGCTTATGCCCGACTGCTTGCACCTCAAAGCGACAGCGAGCCGATCAAAATAGGGCGGGTTATCGTTTCTGGCGAGGTGCGCGGGCTGAAGTTAGGACATCGTCTAATGGAACAGGCTATCCTTAGCTGCGAGCGACGCTGGCCGAGGTTGCCGATTAAACTTTCTGCTCAGGCACATCTTCAGGCTTTCTACAGCCAGTTTGGCTTTTTGGCATATGGCGAAATTTACCTTGAGGACGGCATTCCCCATGTGGATATGGTGCGCCAGCCTTAGTATTACCGTCCTGGCCTGCATCAGACCAGGGTTTCTACAGCCAGTAGCGTCATTCTTCTGGCAACGTGCTTTAATACCTGCTCGCGTTGTGCAGCAGGCATATGGCTTTCCCTGTAGGTATTGATAACCAGCTGGTGATTGCCGATAACGTCTGTAAGCCACTTTCTCGCCAGCCTCGGGTTGATATCCATACCTTCCGCAAGCTGAACAAAATCCACTCCCGTATATTCACCATAGGGCGAATCTATGCCGGGCGCGCTATCCCTATCGTTTTCCTCAAGTGCGAGCAGCGGTAAAGCAAGGTATTCATTGAATGCCGCAGGATAGGGGGCGACGCTGATAAAGTCATAAACGGGGGCCAGGTAAGGTCGGCCCGATTCTGGATGGAGAATACCGAAATTGCGCAGATGAAAATCGTTATTGCCCAGGACGTAAGCATAAACGATGCGCAAAAACAGATCCCGCTTATGCTTCAGACCGTTATTAACGTGGTCGTTTAGAAAACAACAGGCTCTTTCATAGCTGACGCTCCTTTTACCCGCAATATGGCCATACTTATCATCAATCCCCATTGCGCCATCAAGCTGCTCCTGGTGAAGCCTTTTTTCATTCTGCCGATCGTATCTTTTAATAATAAAAGCAAGTTCATCTGACTGTTTAAAGCGTATCAGACCGAACGGTGGTACAGAAAAACGTAGCCGCTTCATTACCATCATTGTGGCGTGCTCGTTTTCGGCGAAGGAAGGATAGGCTTCCGGCGAGGGTTTCAGGATATAGCCACCATTATTGTTAACTACATTCAATTCGCCGCTTTCAAGCTGTAGAGAAAGCTTGGGCTGATAGCCTGAAATACTCATTCCCTTTTGACGTTCAGGCTGCTTCTGAATAAATTCGCTGCGGGTAAACGACAGCAGCGGTACAGCCAGTACCTTGCCAAAAAGCTCCCGGAGACCTTTACGGCAATAGCCCGTGGCTGCTTCCGTTTCTTTTAACAAAGTTGAACTGATTAAACAGCGTTCCGGATTCATTGGGCTATCTCTCTGAGCACTACCGCACCGAGCAAATCTTTGCCGTTTTGCATCAGCATGCCCAGTAGATCTTTGTTGTCAATCTTTTGCAGTTCGGAATAGCGCGTGCGTAGCCAGCCTTCCGGCGCCAGGCCTTTAAAGAAAGGATGAAGATCCTTGCTAAAATATGGCTCAGGTCTGACAGGCATACTTAGCGACACGGCCGGGCCGTTATAATACGGATAATAGGTAAAATTATAGCCTTTAGCGCTTTCGCTTAGCCTGCCTGCAGCAAGGTCGTACAGCAGTACTTCTACCGTTCGAGCCATATTCTAATCCCCAGCTCATGCAGCAGGCTATGCAGATTAGCAGCTCTGGCCCCGCCCGGATCGCTAATCATACGTTTAAAAGTAGAAAGCGAGACGTTGATTTGAAGCGCCATTTCTTCATAAGTCACGTGCTGGCGTTTGAGTTCTCGCACTATAAGCCGGGAAAGGAGCGGAAAATCAAACATCGAAGCGCTTTTATCAGGAGCAAAGTTATTCATTGTAATCCAGCCGAAAAGTTCATTTTTGACACTTTAGGCCCGTTAGCGAACCACATCAATAGCCATTTGTTGTAAATTCAACCAAAATTGTCAAATTTGAGACTTTTGACCCAAATTTGCTCGGGTGTGGGCAGTGATAACAGTAAAAAGGTCAAAATTGACCTTTTCAAGGCTGTTCAAAGGTGGTCAGAGCTAAAAAAAGAACGGCAGTAACCTTTATCAAGGTATGCAGAGTGGCCAGAATCGTTCAGCGCTAAAGCTAACAGGGCGAGCCTGCGCTCGCCCTTGACACTTAGCCCGCCGTCATCTGGCGGTCATCGACATATTTACGCTTGTCCGGCGCTGGCGGGAAATACTGATAAAGCCAGGTCTCGGTTAGCGTCTCGTCTTTGGTGCGCAGGAACAGGCGCAGATTAACCGGCTCGACGGAGTCGCTGTTCGGATACCAGTCAAACAGAATGCGATAGCCGTTGATCGGCTCAACATAGAGAATTTCCACCTGTTTGAAAGTGCCTGATGTTACCGTAATAACCGGCTCGATACCCTTTGGCGCAGCCGCTTGCAAATCGCCGCCGACAAAATCTACCGCAAAACGGCGTGCCCACACATCCGGATAGTGTTCGCCCGGCGCCCAGCCTTCCGGGAAGCCGCCCATGCCGGTACGCGTTGCTTTTACGCGTGCAAGGTCGCTATGAACCGGCGGCAGGCCGCTCCAGTAAAGCTTGTAGCTGAAGCTGTGCTCGCTGCCAGCCTTGATACTCTCTGTAGGGCGCCAGAAGCAGGCAATATTATCCAGCGTCTCACCCGTAGTCGGGATTTCCATCAGGTTAATGGCGCCTTTGCCCCATTTGCCCACAGGCTCTACCCACAGGCTTGGGCGCTTGTTGTACCAGCCAATCACATCCTGATAGTCCTGGAAATCGTGATCGAGCTGCAGCATACCGAAGCCGCGCGGGTTTTCATCCTGATAAGCGTTAAAAGTCAGACGCTGCGGATTATTTAACGGGCGGCAGATCCATTCACCGCTGCCGGTCCACATCGCCAGGCGATCGGAATCGTGAATTTGCGGGTGGATGGTATCGCACATACGGCGTTCGTTGGTACCGCAGCTGAACATGGTGGTCATGGGCGCGATGCCCAACTGGTCAATATCTTTACGGGCATAAAGGTGGTTTTCCACCTCCATCGCCACGCGCTTCTCTTCGCAATGGATAACAAATTTAAAAGCGCCGGTGCAGCTTTCGCCATCCAGCAGCGTATAAACGGTAAAAGTAGTATCGTCCGCTTTCGGCGTTTCAAACCAGAAGGCGGTGAAATCCGGGAACTCTTCTTTGCTGCCGAAAGTGTTAATGGCGACGCCGCGAGCGGAAAGACCATACTGATAAGTGTCGTCAACCGCGCGGAAGTAGCTTGCACCCAGGAACGAGACGATATCTCGTTTTGCCAGCTCCGGCTTTTTAAATGCGCGGAAGCCAGCAAAGCCTAAATCAGTTTTGCCTTCCAGCTGTTTGGTATCAACGTTCGCATCGTTGTAGTTAAACAGCTCGGGACGGAAGTGAATTTCGCGAGCCTGACGGTCGGCATCTACAGAAAACATACGCAGGCGGCGCTTAAAGCCCATGCCGACGTGGAAAAACTGGACATCCAGTTCGCGATCGCCGTTGCCGTTCCACAGCGAGTGATTCGCATCATACTGAATTTCGTTATAGGCCTGCGGCGTTAGCGTTGCCAGCGTCTCGGGCAGAGGCGCGGGAGCGCCGCCGTAGGGCTTCTGCGCCAGCGAAGCGGCCATCTTTTGCAATACGTCAAAATCAAAACGCTTCGCCGTGCCGTCGGCGATATCGGTATCGGCCCAGGCGGCCTGAGCAAACAACGTCGACAAACCGGACATCCCGCTAACCGTAGCGAAAGCCATTGACGCCTTCATAAACATTCTTCGATTCATGCCAGAGTCATATCCTTTGCTGAACGGAATTGTTAAAACTGCGCTATATCTGTGGCCATAAAAGCCTTTTTGTAGCTGAATTATGAGCGGGTCACAGGGAAATACGACAGCTTGTGGCGTCAGAAATTCAGTCAGGCAAAATTTAGCAGATAAATCTGACAAAAGCAGGCGGTTGCCGGAAAGCAATATCAGTGGATTCCTGGCCGGGCAAACAAGCAGAGCGGCAAAAAGTGTCTATAGTTACTGGTATTATTCGCACAAGGAGACGTTATGGCTAATACAATTGAACCACAAGAAACCAACCTCGATGACGATCTGGCTCTGCTGACCGAAACGCTGGAAGAGGTGCTTAAGTCATCTGGCGATCCGGCCGATCAGAAATATGTTGAGCTGAAAGCCAAAGCGGAAAAATCGCTGAATGAGGTGAAATCCCGCGTCAGCAATGCTTCTGATACCTATTATCATCGTGCGAAACAGGTTGCTAATCGTGCCGATGAGTATGTGCATGAGAAACCCTGGCAGGGCATTGGCGTAGGCGCTACGCTGGGCCTTGTTGTCGGCCTGCTGCTGGCGCGTCGCTAAGCCGTTTGCGCTGGATAACGGGCATCCCAACGGGGTGCCCGTTTTGTTTTCAGCAAGGCGCGTTAAAAAACTGAAAATAGCACGTTAATCCTGGCCTAAATCAAAATTACTCCCTGAGGGCACTCTTATACTTCCCGCTGCTTGTTTGATCTGGAGTGGGCGATGTCGCACAGTATCTTCAACCGGCGCTGGGCCGCCGCGATTCTGGAAGCCTTATCTCGTCACGGCGTACAGCATCTCTGCATTGCGCCCGGCTCGAGATCCGCGCCGCTGACGCTGGAAGCCGCTGCCGGAAACCTGTTTTGCCATACCCATTTTGATGAGCGCGGCCTGGGCTATCTGGCGCTGGGCCTGGCGAAAGCCACGCGAGGTCCGGTGGCGATTATTGTTACTTCCGGGACGGCCGTCGCTAACCTTCTGCCAGCGGTGATCGAGGCCAGCCTTACCGGCGAAAGATTGATCGTGCTTAGCGCCGATCGCCCGCCTGAACTGATCGACTGCGGCGCTAACCAGGCTATTCTCCAGCCAGGAATCTTCGGCCAACATATTGCCGGGGCGCTCAATCTCCCCAGACCCTCAGCGGACATCCCCGCTCGCTGGCTACTCTCTGCCATTGATGCACTGCTTCAGCAGCATCCCGCTGGCGCCGTGCATATCAATTGCCCCTTTGCTGAACCTCTCTATGGCGGAGAGTCGCAGGCGTTTAAAGCCTGGCATGACGAGCTGGGCAAATGGTGGCACGAAGAAACGCCGTGGCTGTCGATACAGGCGACGCGGCCAACACCTTTTATCAGCGGCTGGCCGTGCTGGCGGCAAAAGCGCGGGCTGGTTGTGGCCGGGAAAATCACTGTACAGGAAGGCATTGCGCTGGCTCAGTGGGCTGAAGAGCTGGGCTGGCCGCTGTTAGCCGATATTCAGTCGCACACCGGCGCGCCGTTGCCCTGTAGCGAACTCTGGTTGCAGGAGGAACACGCGCTGCAGGCGCTCGCAGATGCCGAGCTTATTGTCCAGTTCGGCGCAAGGCTGACCGGAAAAAGACTGACGGGCTGGCTGGCGGAGGCGAAATCGGCGGAGCGCTGGCTGATAGATCCTTTGCCCGGACATTTGGACCCTGCCCATTGCCGCAGCCAGCGGATCGTGGCGGATATTGGCGAGTGGCTCGCCGCGCATCAGGCTGTCGCCCGGCCTGCATGGCTACCTTCTCTGCATTCGCTTGCTGTAGAAACGCATGCCGCGCTCGCTGCTGAATTGCAGGAGTTTGGCGAGGCGCAGCTGGCGTTGCGCCTGTCGGAACTGTTGCCGCACGAGGGCGCGCTGTTTCTGGGCAATAGCCTGACCATCAGGCTGGCCAATGCCTTTGCCCGCTTGCCAGTAGGCTATCCCGTATACGCCAGTCGCGGTGCCAGCGGTATTGACGGGCTAATCGCAACGGCTGGCGGCATACAGCGCGGCAGCGGTAAGCCGCTGCTGGCAATCGTGGGCGATCTCTCCGCGCTTTATGACGTTAACAGCCTGGCGCTGCTCGGTGGGCCACTGGTGCTAATAGTGGTGAATAACGGCGGCGGCCAAATTTTCTCGCTGTTGCCAACGCCAGAAGCGGAGCGGGAGCGCTTCTTCACTATGCCGCCGCAGGCAGATTTCGCCAGTGCCGCCAGCATGTTCGGGCTGAACTACCGCCAGCCGCAGGACTGGCCTTCGCTGCTTGCCGCTGTTGAAGCGGGCTGGCAAAACAAAACGGCTACGCTGATTGAACTAAAAGTTCCGGCAGAACAGGGTGCGCAATGGCTGGCTGGAGCCTGGCGAAAATGATACTGCATGCGCGCTGGCAGGGTGCTCACCGCAGCAACAGGCCGGTGCTGGTCTGGCTGCACGGCTTTCTCGGCAGCGCTGAGGAGTGGCAGCAGGTGCAGACATTTTTTGGCGACTGGCCGCAGCTGAGTATCGATTTGCCCGGCCATGGCGGTTCCCGGGCGCAGCGGGTCAGCGATTTCGGGCAGCTCTCGGCGCGTCTTCATGCCACTTTACAAAACCACCGTGTGCAGCGCTACTGGCTGATCGGCTATTCGCTGGGAGGTCGCATCGCGCTTTATTATGCCTGCCGTTACGCGGATCCCGCGCTGGCAGGCGTTGTAGTAGAAGGTGCCCACTTCGGTCTTGTCTCAGAACGACAACGGGCGCAAAGGCTGGCCAGCGACCGGCATTGGGCCAGCGAATTTCAAAGGCAGCCGCTGGCCGCAACGCTGGAGCAGTGGTATCGCCAGCCGGTATTCGCTGATTTAAGTGAACCGCAGCGAAAAGCGCTGATCGCCTTGCGCTCTGATAACGATCCGCAGGCGCTGGCCGCCATGCTGCTTAGTACTTCGCTTGCCCGGCAGCCTTGCCTGTTAGCGGAAATCCGTCAGCTTCCTCACTTTCACTATTTTTGCGGCGAGCACGATGCCCAATTTCAGCGCCTGGCCATGCAGGCCGGGCTGGTAACGACAACTATCGCGACAGCGGGCCATAACGCCCATCGCGCCTGCCCGCACGCCTTCGCCGAAGCTCTGGCGCAAAAGCTCAACACCTTTTAAAGGAGAAATCATGATCTGTCCCGACGAAGCTATGCTCTATGCGCCCACAGAGTGGCGGCCATGCGGCGACTATAGCGACATTCTCTTTCACAAAACGCCGGATGGCATTGCCCGAATTACCCTTAACCGGCCGGAAGTCCGCAACGCTTTCCGACCGCAGACTGTTAAAGAGATGCAGCACGCGCTGGACGATGCGCGGCACGATGAGCAGATCGGCGTCATCATACTTACCGGCGCGGGCGATAAAGCTTTCTGCGCTGGCGGCGATCAGAAAATTCGCGGCGATTACGGCGGCTACCGTGATGAGAGTGGCGTGCATCATCTCAACGTCCTTGATTTACAGCGGCAAATTCGCACCTGTCCTAAGCCGGTTGTCGCTATGGTGGCGGGCTATGCGGTCGGCGGCGGCCACGTTCTGCATATGATGTGCGATTTGACTATCGCAGCGGAAAACGCGCAGTTCGGCCAGACCGGGCCGAAAGTGGGCTCCTTTGACGGCGGCTGGGGCGCTTCATATATGGCGCGCATTGTCGGGCAAAAAAAGGCGAGGGAAATTTGGTTCCTGTGCCGCATGTATAACGCTCAGCAGGCGCTGGAAATGGGGCTGGTCAACGCGGTGGTGCCGCTGGCCGAGCTGGAAAAAGAGACGGTGCGCTGGTGCCGGGAAATGCTGCAAAACAGCCCAATGGCGCTGCGCTGCCTGAAGGCGGCGCTCAACGCCGATTGCGACGGCCAGGCGGGCTTGCAGGAGCTGGCGGGCAACGCCACCATGCTGTTTTATATGACGGAAGAAGGGCAGGAAGGGCGCAATGCTTTTAACCAGAAGCGCCAGCCGGACTTCAGCCAGTTTAAGCGAAACCCGTGATGCGCCAGGTAACGCTATTTAATTACAACATACTAATGGATGCGGGCGTGGTGCTTCGCGATCGGCGGGTAACCTCGCGTTGTGGGCTGCTGGTCAGGCTGGAAGAAGCGGGTCGTGAAGGTTGGGGAGAAATCGCGCCGCTGCCTGGTTTCAGCGAGGAAACATTAACCGAGGCGCAGGCGGAAGCCGCGCGCTGGTTGCAAAGCTGGCGCAAGGGCGAGGTAACGGCAGAATCTTTACTGGTTCCGGGAGCGCGGCAAAACGCAAAACTGCTGCCTTCCGTGGCCTTTGGCGTGAGCTGTGCGCTGGCTGAGCTGCACGGCCTACTGCCCGCTGCGGGCAACTATCACAGCGCAATGCTCTGTACGGGCGATCCGGATGAATTAATCATGCAGCTGAACCAACAGCCGCAGCCGGTCGCTAAAATGAAAGTCGGTCTGTACGAAGCCGTTCGCGACGGAATGATAGCATCACTGCTGCTGGAAGCTGTTCCGGCTCTTTCGCTGCGGCTGGATGCCAACCGACAGTGGAGCCTGGCAAAAGCCAGGCAGTTCGCCCATTTCGTACCGGAAACATTGCGTTCACGTATCGCATTTATCGAAGAGCCATGCCGCACCCAAGAAGAGTCCAGAATATTCGCACAGGAAACGGGTATAGCGTTCGCCTGGGATGAAAGCACCAGAGAACCGGACTTTGCGCCAGTGGCAGAACCCGGGCTGCACGCCCTTGTTCTCAAGCCGACGCTAATCGGCAGTCTGGCAAAGGTAAGACAGCTAACGACGCAGGCACAGCAGGCGGGGTTGAGCGTGGTAATCAGCTCTTCGCTGGAGTCGAGCCTGGGCCTGAGCCAGCTGGCGCGGATAGCAGACTGGCTGACGCCAGGCGTCGTGCCCGGACTAGATACGCTGTCGCTGATGCAGCAGCAGCTGGTGCGCACCTGGCCCGGATCGTCGCTGCCGCTGGCGTCGCCGGAAAGCCTGGAAATATATGAGCGCGCCTGACGACTGGCCCTGGATGCATTGGGCACGGCGCGCATCGGAGCGGAGCGCGCTGACGGTAAACGGTAACGTCTGGAGCTGGGCGCGGCTGGCGGAACGGGTCGAAATGCTGGCGATCGGCTTCCATCGTCAGGGCGTCCACGTCGGCAGCGGCGTAGCTTTGCAGGCTCATAACAGCGAGCAGGCATTATTGGCATACCTGGCGCTACTTCGCTGCGGCGCGCGCCTGCTGCCGCTAAATCCTCGCCTGCCAGCCACCCAGATAGCGGCATTGCTACCCTCGTTAAATATCGATTATGCGCTGACCCTGAGCGGCGAAGCTCCTGTTACTCTCCCTGCGCTGCGTGTGATATCTGAATCCGGGTTCCTTCAGCATGGCTGGCAGAAAGATGCCATCGCTACCTTAACTTTAACTTCCGGCTCTACTGCCTTACCTAAGGCTGCTGCCCATACTTTCAGTGCGCATCTCGCCAGCGCACGCGGCGTAGCAACCACACTCGGCTTCAGCGCCGAAGAGAGTTGGCTGCTTTCTTTGCCGCTGTTTCATGTTTCCGGGCAGGGCATCCTCTGGCGCTGGCTCTACAGCGGCGGCAGGCTGGTGCTGGCGGATGACTCGAGCAAACAGCAAGCGACCTTCGCTTCGCTGGTGCCTACGCAGCTTTGGCGTTTGTTACGCCATTCAGAGCTGCGGCTGCGCACCGTGCTGCTTGGTGGCGCGGCTATCCCAAATGAGCTTACCAGACAGGCCGAAGAACGTGGCGTTGCCTGCTGGTGCGGCTACGGCATGACGGAAACGGCCTCGACTATAGCGGCGAAAAGAGCTGACGGCGGGCCGGGCGTCGGAAAGCCGTTGCCAGGACATCGTATTAAACTGGTAAACGGCGAGATAGCGCTTCAGTCCGCGGCTTTAGCGTGCGGCTACTGGCGCGATGGCGATTTGCTGCCGCTTACTGACAGCGATGGCTGGTTTTTTACCCGGGATAGTGGAGTCTGGACGCCTGACAACTTGCTAATCAATGGTCGGCTGGACAATCTGTTTTTCTCGGCAGGCGAAGGGATCCAGCCAGAGCAAATCGAAGCGGTGCTGGCACAGCATCCGGCGGTGGAACAGGTTTTTATCTTGCCGCAGCCGGACGAAGAATATGGCCACAGGCCGGTAGCGCTGGTGGCGCTCAGAGATAAATCATCGCTTTTGCAGCTCCAGGCCTGGGCTGTCGACAGGCTGGCCGGTATTCAACGTCCGGTAAGCTGGCATCCGCTGCCGCAGTTGCACGGCGGCGGAATAAAGCCTTCTCGCAAGCAGCTCGCAGATTGGCTTTTACAGCGACAAAAACAGTAATGCCGGAAAAATTCCGGCATTTTAGTGGATTTGCCTGATACAACCTGCATCTCCGGCGTTCGCTATTACTCGCCTTTTAGCGCTTTTTCTACCCCTGCGCCATAGGCCGGATGCACCTGATAAAACAGCGCCAGCTGACGCTGCTGGATGAATTCCGGGATCTGGCTCAGCTCGCCGGCGATACGCTGGAACATGCGCTGATGCTCTTCTTCGCCCAACAAATTAAACAGCGCGCGCGGCTGGGTAAAATAGTCCTCGTCCTCGCGATGATTCCAGTGGTCAGCCGCGCCTTCCAGTGACAACGGCGGCTCGCTGAAATCCGGCTGCTCCTGGAAAACGTTAAAGCTGTTCGGCTCATAGGTTGCGCCGTTGCCGCTGTTGCCGTCCACGCGCATCGCGCCGTCGCGGTGATAGTTATGGAAAGGGCACTTCGGCGCGTTCACCGGGATCTGATGATGGTTCACGCCCAGGCGATAGCGGTGCGCGTCGCCATAAGAGAACAGACGGCCTTGCAGCATGCGATCTGGCGAGAAGCCAATGCCGGGCACCACGTTAGCCGGGCTCATCGCGACCTGCTCAACCTCGGCAAAATAGTTATCCGGGTTGCGGTTCAGCTCAAACTCGCCCACCTCAATCAGTGGATAATCGGCGTGCGGCCAGACTTTGGTCAGGTCAAACGGATTGTAAGGCGTGGACGAAGCTTCCGCCTCCGGCATAATCTGCACGTAAAACTTCCAGCGCGGGAAATTCCCCTGTTCGATAGAGTCGAACAGATCGCGCTGCGAGCTTTCGCGATCGCGGCCGATCAGCTGCGCGGCTTCGTCATCCATCAGGTTCTGAATACCTTGCTCGCTGCGGAAATGAAACTTAACCCAGAAACGCTCCTGGTTATCGTTGATAAAGCTATAGGTATGGCTGCCGAAGCCGTGAATATGACGATAGGAGCGTGGCAGGCCGCGATCGCTGAAATCAATAGTTAACTGGTGCAGCGATTCCGGTAACTGTGAGAAAAAGTCCCATTTGTAGGTTGGATTACGCAGATTAGTGCGCGGATCGCGTTTTACTACATGGTTCAGATCCGGGAATTTCAGCGGATCGCGCAGGTAGAAGACTGGCGTATTATTGCCAACCAAATCCCAGTTGCCTTCTTCAGTATAAAATTTCAGCGAGAAGCCGCGAATATCGCGCTCGGCGTCCGCGCCACCGCGTTCACCGGCAACCGTGGAAAAGCGCATAAACAGATTGGTTTTTTTACCCACTTCGGAAAAGATTTTTGCCCGGCTGAAGCGGGTAATATCCTGCGTTACGGTAAAGGTGCCATAGGCGCCAGAACCTTTAGCGTGCATGCGACGCTCCGGGATCACTTCACGATCGAAGTGGGCCAGCTTCTCCAGGAACCAGACGTCCTGCAGCAGCATCGGGCCACGACGGCCTGCGGTCATGGAATTATTGTTATGGGCGACCGGCGCGCCTGAAGCTGTGGTAAGGCCTTTTTTATTCATGATGGCGTCTTTTCCTGTACGGTTTTGTCTTTTAAATATCGCTGTTTGATTGCTTATTCCTATTCATAGCGCCATTTTGCCTTGCCGCGCTTCGCTCTGACAATCTGGCCCTGGCTATCGCTGCCATTTGTTAAGCCAAAGAGAGAAAAGGACATTGTGTTTCTGCGAGGAGCTTCATAGAGTTAAGGAAACCTGAACCTTTCGGAGAAGACCATGATCAGAGTGGAAATGCTGTCCACCGGCGATGAAGTGCTGCACGGGCAAATTGTGGATACCAATGCGGCCTGGTTGGCCGAACTGCTGTTTCAACAGGGATTGCCTATGACCAGCCGTCAGACGGTCGGTGACAGTATGGAAGAGCTGGTCAGCGTGCTGACTGAACGCAGCAAGGTAGCGGACGTGCTGATCGTCAACGGCGGCCTGGGGCCAACCAGTGACGATTTGAGCGCGGCAGCGGCGGCGAAAGCGGCAGGCGTCGGGCTGGTAATGCAGCAGGAGTGGCTGGCGAAAATGGAGGCTTTTTTCGCCGGACGCGGCCGCAAAATGGCCGACAGCAACCGCAAGCAGGCGGAAATCCCGGCGGGCGCAGAGATGATAGATAATCCAATCGGCACGGCGTGCGGCTTTGCGCTGGAGCTAAACCGCTGTTGGATCTTCTTTACGCCGGGCGTGCCGTCAGAATACAAAATGATGGTTGAGCAGCAGATCCTTCCCCGACTTAAAGCCCGTTTCCCGATAGAAGATCCTCCGGTTTGCCTGCGTCTGACGACCTTTGGCCGTGGCGAAAGCGATCTTGCTTCGGAAATCGAGCCGTTGCCGCTGCCGGAAGGCGTGGTGATGGGCTATCGTGCCTCCATGCCGATTATCGAACTGAAACTTAACGGCCCGGCGTCAAAGCTGCCGGAAATGGAGCGGTTCTGGCAGCAGGTGCGTGCCGTAGCTGGTGAAAGCATTATCTTTGAAGGTTCTGAAGGACTGCCCGCGCAGCTGTCGCGTCGTCTGAAAGAGCAAAATTATCGCCTTGCGGTGAGCGAGCAGTTTACTGCCGGGCTGGTGCAATATCAGCTCACTTCCGTACAGGCGCCGCTGGCTGCGGGCAACGTGCTGCCTGCGCAGGCAGAAAGCCTGGAGGAACTGATGCAGAGGGCAAAACAACTCGCTGCAGCGGACAATGCCGAACTGGCACTGGTGATTGGCGGAGAGCGAGACAATCAGCTCGGTTTTGCCCTCTATACGCCGGAAGGCAGCCAGGCGCAGCGGGTGAAATTCAACAATAGCCGCCACGGCCTGAAAGCGCGTCAGGATGTGGTAGCGATGATGGCGCTGAATATGCTGCGCCGCTGGCTGGATGGGTTGGCGGTCGCGGGTGGTCATGGTTGGATAGATGTGGTGGAAACGCGCTCTTCTTAACTATCGGTCGGTTATAAATTTCTCCTGGCCTGCTTGCGTGTCAGCGACAGTAGGTCAGGATAAATAATAAACAAAAACGTCTTGCCGATCCGTCTGAGTTTGTATAAAATTTTGTACAAATCAGCAAGGGGAGCATGCCGATGGAAAAAGAAAAGGATATCGACTGGCGCGGATCTTCTTACGAAGATCTTCTCGCTTTTCCGGATGCAGCAAAAAAAACGGCAGGTTTTGAGCTACACAGATTACAAAATGGCGAATTGCCAACCAACTATAAATGGATAAACAGATGGGGCGCAGGGATTATAGAAATCCGCCTCGAAGAAAACACGGATGCGTTTCGCGTAGTCTGCATTGTTAAGTTTGAGGAGGCTGTTTACGTGCTGCACAGCTTTCAAAAGAAATCACAAAAGACCAGTAAAGAAGATAAAGGCATTATCGAAGCCCGCTATAAAGGCGTGATTGCGGAAAGGAGCAAAAAAAGATGAGCGATAAAATTGATACTAAGTCCCGTCATATCACTAAAGCCGACGGCAACGTTTTCGCCGATCTCGGCTTTGCGCCTGAAGAGGCCGCTTCGCTGCTGGCGCAGTCGCAAGCTGACATTGCCCGCACTAAAGAGATGAAACAGCAAATGATGACGGAGATAGCGCGCTGGATCACCGAGCACGATTACAAACAGGAAATTGCGGCAAAGATGCTGCAGGTCTCGCGCCCGCGCGTATCGGATGTGGTAAATAAAAAAACGCATCTTTTTACGCTCGATGCGCTGGTCAGCATGTTGAGCAATATCGGCAAAAAAGTTCGCCTGGTTATTGAATAAAAAAATCCGTATCCCTTATGGGTACGGATTTACTTTTTCGCTAAAGATGCAGGATCTCTATCTCGATATCGCCTTTGGCCTTGCAGCAGCAGGGCAGGATCTCTCCCGGCTGCACAAAGGCCAGCGGCGTTTCTGCGTAGCTGACTTCACCCCTTACCAGCCGCGTACGGCAGGAGCCGCAGTAGCCTTCACGGCACTGAAACTCTACCTGATAGTTATGCGCTTCCAGCGTCGCCAGCAGGTTAGGGTGATGCTCAGCGCACTCCAGCCGCGTGCCGCAGGCGCTGAGGGTAACAAAGGTTCGCATGCTTACAGCTGGAAGTCGTCGAAGTCGTTTTCGCCTACTTCGGAATCGATCTGGCCAACCAGGTAAGAGCTCACTTCCACTTCCTGCGGCGCAACCTGCACGTTGTCAGAAACCAGCCAGGAGTTGATCCACGGAATAGGGTTAGAGCGGGTTTTAAACGGCAGCTCCAGCCCAACCGCGTTCATGCGGATGTTGGTGATGTACTCGATGTACTGGCAAAGAATATCTTTGTTCAGGCCGATCATCGAGCCGTCGCGGAACAGATATTCTGCCCACTCTTTCTCCTGCTGCGCCGCCAGTACGAACAGATCGTAGCACTCCTGCTGGCACTCTTTGGCGATCTCCGCCATCTCTGGATCGTCTTCGCCGCTGCGCAGCAGATTCAGCATATGCTGAGTGCCGGTCAGGTGCAGCGCTTCGTCGCGGGCGATTAGCTTGATGATTTTGGCGTTGCCTTCCATCAGCTCGCGCTCGGCGAAAGCGAAAGAACAGGCGAAGCTGACATAAAAGCGAATCGCCTCCAGCGCGTTGACGCTCATCAAACAGATATAAAGCTGCTTTTTCAGTTCGCGCAAATTAACAGTGATGCTTTTGCCGTTGACCTGATGCGTGCCTTCGCCCAGCAGATGCCAATAGCTGGTCATCTCAATCAGATCGTCGTAGTAGCCAGAAATATCTTTGGCGCGCGACAGGATCTGCTCGTTGGTAACGATATCATCGAACACAATCGCCGGATCGTTGACGATATTGCGGATGATATGGGTGTAGGAGCGCGAGTGGATGGTTTCAGAAAACGCCCAGGTTTCTACCCAGGTTTCCAGCTCCGGAATCGAAATCAGCGGCAGCAGGGCCACGTTCGGACTACGGCCCTGAATGGAGTCCAGCAGCGTCTGATATTTCAGGTTGCTGATGAAAATATGCTTTTCATGCTCGGGCAGACCCTGATAGTCGATGCGGTCGCGCGAGACGTCCACTTCTTCGGGACGCCAGAAAAAAGAGAGCTGCTTTTCGATCAGCTTTTCGAAAATACCGTATTTCTGCTGGTCGTAGCGGGCAACGTTAACCGACTGACCGAAAAACATCGGTTCGTTCAGCTGATCGTTTTTATTTTGCGAGAACGTGGTGTAAGCCATGACATTATCCAGTGATGAGGGCCGGCAAAACCGACCCGACACATAATCAGGGGGCGAAGTTCGCCCCGCTTTCGTTAAATTTTGCAGGCGCCGCTTTCGCAGCCGTCATCCTGAATGGATGGCGCCAGGTCGTCCTGGGCATCTTCCGCGCCGTCACGGGTGTTCTGGTAATAAAGCGTTTTCACGCCGAACTTATAGGCGGTCAGCAGATCTTTCAGCAGCTGCTTCATCGGCACGCGGCCGTTGGCAAAGCGCGTTGGATCGTAGTTAGTGTTCGACGAGATCGCCTGATCGATAAACTTCTGCATCAGGCCCACCAGCTGCAGATAGCCATCGTTGTTCGGCATATCCCACAGCAGCTCGTACTGATCCTTCAGACGCTCATACTCCGGCACCACCTGGCGCAGAATGCCATCTTTGGAAGCCTTGATGCTGATATGGCCGCGCGGCGGCTCAATGCCATTGGTGGCGTTGGAGATCTGCGAAGAGGTCTCTGACGGCATCAGCGCGGAGAGCGTGGAGTTGCGCAGGCCGTGCGTTTTGATCGCCTCGCGCAGCGCTTCCCAGTCCAGGTGCAGCGGCTCATTGCTGATCGCATCCAGATCTTTCTTGTAGGTATCGATCGGCAAAATGCCTTGCGCATAGGTGGTTTCGTTGAACCACGGGCAGGCGCCTTGCTCCTGGGCCAGCTCGTTAGAGGCCTTCAGCAAATAGTACTGAATGGCTTCAAAAGTTTTGTGCGTCAGGTTATTGGCGCTGCCATCTGAGTAGCGCACGCCGTGCTTCGCCAGATAGTAGGCGAAGTTGATCACGCCGATACCCAGCGTACGGCGGCCCATTGCGCCACGTTTAGCCGCCGGGATTGGGTAATCCTGATAGTCCAGCAGCGCATCCAGCGCACGCACCGCCAGCGTTGCCAGCTCCTGCAGATCGTCCAGGCTCTCGATAGCGCCCAGGTTGAAAGCAGACAGCGTACACAGCGCAATTTCGCCGTTCTCGTCGTTGACGTCCATCAGCGGTTTAGTCGGCAGCGCGATCTCCAGGCAGAGATTAGACTGGCGAACAGGTGCGATAGCCGGATCGAACGGGCTGTGGGTGTTGCAGTGATCCACGTTTTGAATATAGATACGGCCGGTCGAAGCGCGTTCCTGCATCATCAGCGAGAAGAGGTCTACAGCTTTAACGCGCTGTTTACGAATGCTGTCGTCTTTCTCATATTTGGTGTACAGGCGTTCGAACTCATTCTGATCGGCAAAGAAAGCGTCATACAGGCCAGGCACGTCGGACGGGCTGAACAGGGTAATTTCTTCGCCTTTCAGCAAACGGGTATACATCAGCTTGTTGAGCTGCACGCCGTAGTCCATATGACGCACGCGGTTGCCTTCCACGCCGCGGTTGTTCTTCAGCACCAGCAGGCTCTCGACTTCCAGATGCCACATTGGGTAAAACAGCGTGGCCGCGCCGCCGCGTACGCCGCCCTGTGAGCAGGACTTTACCGCCGTCTGGAAATGCTTGTAGAAAGGAATACAGCCAGTGTGGAAAGCCTCGCCGCCGCGGATCGGGCTGCCCAGCGCACGGATGCGGCCAGCGTTGATGCCGATACCGGCACGCTGGGAAACATATTTCACGATAGCGCTGGAGGTCGCGTTAATGGAATCCAGGCTGTCGCCGCACTCGATCAGGACGCAGGAGCTGAACTGGCGGGTTGGGGTACGCACGCCGGACATAATCGGCGTTGGCAGCGAAATTTTAAAAGTGGAAATTGCGTCATAGAAACGTTTTACGTAATCCAGACGCGTCTCACGTGGGTAGCCGGAGAACAGGCAGGCCGCCACCAGAATATAAAGGAACTGTGCGCTCTCGTAGATATCGCCGCTGACGCGGTTCTGCACCAGATATTTGCCTTCCAGCTGCTTCACGGCGGCATAGGAGAAGTTCATATCGCGCCAGTGGTCGATAAAGCCGTCCATCTGCTCGAACTCTTCCGCGCTGTAGTCTTCCAGCAGATGGCGATCGTATTTACCCAGATCGACCATGCGTTTCACCTGATCGTAAAGCTTTGGCGGCTCAAACTGGCCGTAGGCTTTTTTACGCAGGTGGAAGATCGCCAGGCGCGCGGCCATGTATTGGTAGTCCGGCGCGTCGCGGGAGATCAGGTCCGCAGCGGATTTGATGATCGTCTCATGGATATCGGAGGTCTTGATGCCTTCGTAAAACTGAATATGGGAACGCAGTTCAACCTGAGAGACGGAAACGTTTTGCAGCCCTTCTGCAGCCCAGTCAAGCACGCGGTGGATTTTATCCAGATTGATGCGTTCGGTGCGGCCATCGCGTTTAGTGACAAGCAGGCTCTGATTCATGTGGCGGTTTATCCTGTCCGTGAGATCGAAAATATCCCCCGTTTATACACAGAATGCTCAGATGTGAGTAACTCTGTGGATAAACACTATATATAGGGGGTAGGCGAAGTATTGATAACAATATGGTGGTTATTTTAGTAATTTCTCTGCGCTTAACAAGCCTTGACGGCAGGGCGATTTTACTGATCGCTGCCTGGCAATTTTCCTAAGTCCGCGTTTCTCAAGGCCCCAGGTCCTTGTCAACATCCAGGAAAAAAAATTCAAAAATTTGCTGACCGCAGCTTTATTGCTCAGCCTTGAAAAGCGGTGATTTTTTTTGCGCAAAAAGTATACTTCAGATCGTAGAAAAGTCCTGGCGAGCGGTGAAAAAAAGCGCTTAAGAAGGCGGAACAGAAGCCGGGCAAAAGAAGAAAAAGAGATAACCTCAGTAAAAAATAAGCCGCGCTGAACCAGCGCGGCATAGTTAACTTAAGTGAACCCTTAAGAAAGCAAAGTTACTCAGCCGGACAGTGCGTATGCACCATATAGTTAACATCAACGCCAGGCGCCAGCTTGAACTTGTTAGTCAGCGGATTATAGTGCAGGCCGATCATGTGGCGTTCGCGCAGCGGCGTCTCGTCTACCCAGTTCAATAGCTCGCCCGGACGAATAAACTTCTTAATATCGTGCGTGCCGCGTGGCACCATACGCAGTATGTACTCCGCGCCGATCACGGCCATCAGCCAGGATTTGCTGTTGCGGTTTAGCGTAGAGAAGAACACCTCGCCGCCCGGCTTGACCAGTTTGGCGCAGGCATGCACTACGGAGCGCGGGTCCGGCACGTGCTCCAGCATTTCCATACAGGTCACCACGTCATACTGACCAGCGAACTGCTCTGCGTGCTCTTCCACGGTTTGCTGCACATAATTAACTTTAACGCCGCTTTCCAGCGCGTGCAGGCGGGCTATCTCCAGCGGCTCCGCGCCCATATCCAGACCGGTCACTTCTGCGCCTTCACGCGCCATGCTCTCTGCCAGGATGCCGCCACCGCAGCCAACGTCCAGTACCTTTTTACCGAACAGGCCGTCGCTGTGCTGAGCAATATAGCCAAGGCGCAGCGGGTTGATGCGGTGCAGCGGCTTAAACTCGCCTTCCAGATCCCACCAGCGCGACGCGACCGCCTCGAACTTGGCAATTTCCTGATGATCCACGTTAGCCGTGGCGCTGTTTTGCTCTGCCTTCATTGTTTCTGACTCCCTACATGTTTGGCTCCAGTATACATCTTTCTGCAGGTAAGCGGCCTGGAGGATATCAGCGCGCGAATAAAGCGTTCACAACGACGCTTTCCGTTCACCATGGGGCCTAAAGGTGATATACTTTCGCACCTTTAAATCCGGGTATAATTTAGAAGGAAAGCGCCTCCATGAGTGACCTGGCCAGAGAAATCACACCGGTCAATATCGAAGAAGAGCTAAAGAACTCTTACCTTGATTATGCCATGTCGGTCATCGTTGGCCGTGCATTGCCGGACGTCCGCGATGGCCTGAAGCCAGTACACCGTCGCGTGCTCTACGCCATGAACGTGTTGGGCAATGACTGGAATAAACCTTATAAAAAGTCTGCCCGCGTCGTCGGCGACGTTATTGGTAAATATCACCCGCACGGCGACACCGCCGTGTATGACACCATCGTCCGTATGGCGCAGCCGTTCTCGCTGCGCTACATGCTGGTAGATGGTCAGGGCAACTTCGGTTCCGTTGACGGCGACTCCGCCGCGGCAATGCGTTATACCGAAGTGCGCATGTCCAAAATCGCCCATGAGCTGCTGGCAGATCTGGAAAAAGAGACCGTCGATTACGTGCCGAACTATGACGGCACCGAGCAGATCCCGGAAGTAATGCCGACCAAAATCCCGAACCTGCTGGTTAACGGCTCTTCGGGCATCGCCGTAGGTATGGCGACCAATATTCCGCCGCACAACCTGACGGAAGTGATCAACGGCTGCCTGGCCTACATTGAAGACGAAAACATCAGCATCGAAGGGCTGATGGAGCACATTCCTGGGCCAGATTTCCCGACCGCCGCCATCATCAACGGCCGTCGCGGTATTGAAGAAGCCTACCGCACCGGGCGCGGCAAAATTTATATCCGCGCGCGCGGCGAAGTAGAAGTAGATGCCAAAACCGGTCGCGAAACCATTGTCATCCATGAAATTCCTTATCAGGTGAACAAAGCCCGCCTGATCGAGAAAATGGCAGAGCTGGTTAAAGAGAAGCGTCTGGAAGGCATCAGCGCGCTGCGCGACGAATCCGATAAAGACGGCATGCGCATCGTAATTGAAATCAAACGCGATGCGGTCGGCGAAGTGGTGCTCAACAACCTTTACTCGCTGACCCAGCTGCAGACCTCTTTCGGCATCAACATGGTGGCGCTGCATCAGGGCCAGCCGAAAATCATGCCGCTGAAGGATATTCTGGAAGCCTTCGTTCGTCACCGCCGCGAAGTGGTGACACGCCGTACGATCTTTGAGCTGCGCAAAGCACGTGACCGCGCGCATATCCTGGAGGCGCTGGCAATAGCGCTGGCTAACATCGATCCTATTATCGAGCTGATCCGCCGTGCGCCAACGCCAGCGGAAGCCAAAGCGGGTCTGGTAGCGCGCTCCTGGGAGCTGGGCAACGTTTCCGCCATGCTGGAGCGTGCGGGCGATAACGCCGCGCGTCCGGAGTGGCTGGAAGACGAGTTCGGCATCCGCGACGGCCAGTACTACCTGACCGAGCAGCAGGCCCAGGCGATTCTGGATCTGCGTCTGCAGAAGCTGACCGGCCTGGAGCACGAGAAGCTGCTGGACGAGTACAAAGAGCTGCTGGAACAGATCGCTGAGCTGATCCACATCCTGGAAAGTGCCGAGCGCCTGATGGAAGTGATCCGCGAGGAGCTGGAGCTGATCCGCGATCAGTTCGGCGACAAGCGCCGCACCGAGATCACCGCCAACAGCGCCGATATCAATATCGAAGACCTGATCAATCAGGAAGACGTTGTGGTTACGCTGTCTCATCAGGGCTACGTGAAGTATCAGCCGCTGACGGATTACGAAGCGCAGCGCCGCGGTGGCAAAGGCAAATCGGCAGCGCGCATTAAAGAAGAAGACTTTATCGACCGCCTGCTGGTGGCCAACACCCACGATACGATCCTCTGCTTCTCCAGCCGTGGACGTCTCTACTGGATGAAGGTTTATCAGCTGCCGGAAGCAAGCCGTGGCGCGCGAGGACGTCCAATCGTCAACCTGCTGCCGCTGGAAGCGAACGAGCGCATCACTGCGATCCTGCCGGTACGTGAATACGCGGAAGGCTGGAACATCTTTATGGCGACCGCCAGCGGCACCGTGAAGAAAACCGCGCTGACCGAGTTCAGCCGTCCGCGCAGCGCCGGTATTATTGCCGTCAACCTGCGTGAAGACGACGAGCTGATCGGCGTGGCGCTGACCAACGGCAGCGATGAAGCTATGCTCTTCTCTGCGGCAGGTAAAGTGGTACGCTTCGCCGAAAGCGCGGTGCGCGCTATGGGCCGTACCGCATCGGGCGTGCGTGGCATCAAGCTGGCAGAAGGCGATCGCGTAGTGTCACTGATCGTGCCGCGTGATGAGGGCGCAATCCTGACTGTCACGCAGAACGGCTACGGTAAGCGTACCGCCAATAGCGAGTACCCGACCAAATCGCGCGCGACCCAGGGCGTTATCTCCATCAAAGTGACGGAGCGCAACGGCCCGGTTATCGGCGCGGTGCAGGTAGTAGACAGCGATCAGATCATGATGATCACCGATGCCGGCACGCTGGTACGCACCCGCGTATCGGAAGTCAGCGTAGTGGGACGCAACACTCAGGGCGTTATTCTGATCCGTACTGCGGAAGATGAAAACGTAGTGGGTCTGCAGCGCGTGGCCGAGCCGGTAGCGGAAGAAGAGCTGGACGCTATCGACGGCAGCGTGGCAGAAGGTGACGAGGATATCGCGCCGGAAGTAATCGAAGACGATGCGCCGGAAGGCGACGAAGAAGAGTAGCTTCTTCCGTTTTAAGCGCCAGAGGCCGGTTCACTGAACCGGCCTCAGACTGCTGAACCTGAAGCGATGGAGGGCCTGTGGCTGGAGCAAAGCATTACGGGCCATGGACGGCCCGTACTGAGCTGCCACGGACGGCGCTTTTTGCGTCTTTGCGGAAGACACAGGCCCTCCTGAGCAGGCACCAGCATACTTTGTCATCAACCTCAGGCCGGTTCACTGAACCGGCCTTTTTTTATGCGTCGATAAAAAGCTGGAAGACGCTACGCAAGAACGCTACGTAAAACGGACGCGGAAAGAGCGGGCTGCTATACAGGCAGGGCAAACTAAGGAGGGTTGTCATGCAAATTAACATCGAACGCTATTTTTCTGCGCTGACGGGCAGGGGAGAGAGTTATCTGGTTAGTGTACGAAAGCGGGACGGCAAGACGCGGGAATATATTGTGGAGATAAACCCGCTGCATAAAGCAATGCACTTTCTTTTCACCGGAAACTGGACGCAGGAATATGTTGAAAATTTTGCCTGGATGCTGAGCTTTTATCCCCATGATGCGCTATTCTGGCCTGGCGAAGGCGGTCGTTTTGCGCCAGACAGCGCCATGCGTTACACGCGTAAAGAGTTGGAAATGCTGATGGTGCAGGGGATCGGCGCGGCCATAAAGGATTTTTCACGGCGCCGCCAGCCGCTGATGCTGGTAGCGGCGGCGATCCGCGAGAATTTGGGCAGGATGTATCATCGTCTTCTTCTCCGGCATGCAGAGGCGGCCGGTTATTTTTATCATCAATCATACGTGCAGGAGGCTCTATATGTTATTGAGAAAAACAGAGAAAGCGCGCAGCCCGCGCAGCTCAGCAGGCCGACCCGGCAGAGACGAGATTATCGCGCTGTCGCTGGGATGTATGCATGAATATGCGGAAAAGCTGGCCGTGCAGGCGCAACAACAGCGCGATACCACAGCGCAGCGGCTACCGGATGGAGGCTGCGCAGAAAGTTCTTAAGCAGAAGGCCGGTTTTATGCAGAAAACAGCGCGCTGAGGATACGGGCAACTGGCTTTTTTGCGGCTCTGGCGGTACTGTAGCGGGATCGAATTTGTTATTCCGACCAGCCGCCACTGTAGGTTCCGTTTGAAATATTTAGTCTCGTTCAGAACAACGTTAAGGATCTCCCGCTATCTGTTCCGGGCACTGGCACTGATGCTCTGGACGCTGGGCGCGCTGCTGACCACTTTTTATATCATTAACGTCCTGCACGAAAAAGAAGCGCAGGTGCGGCAGGAATTTAACGCCAATTTTGAGCAGGCCCAGTGGTATGTTCGCCATTCGGCAGACGTTACGCGTGAACTGAAGTACATCGCCGAAAACCGGCTTAACGCTTCCGCCAACGGCCTCGACATCCTCAACGGCACATTTACCGGCAAAGCCGCGCCGCCGCAATTTTACCCGCTCTATTCCGATTCAGACTGTAGCGCGATGAGCGATATCTGGCGCAGCTCGCTGGAGTCGCTCAGCTACTTTTTACACTACTGGAAAGCCAATTTCGCCTCTGCCTATGAGCTGAACCGCGTATTTTTTGTCGGCGGCGAAAGCCTGTGCCTGGCGGACTTCGGCGTCGGCAGCGCCACTGCTAATCGTGAGCGGGCGCTGAAATCGCTGCATGAGCGCATCCTTAAATACCGCAACGGCAATGAAGAAGAGCGCAAAAGCAGCTTCTTCTGGATAGCGCCCGCCGGGCCCGGCCAGCCTGGAACAGGCTATTACTATATGGTGACCCCGATTTATGTCGCCAGTAAAATGACAGCGCTGTTGGGCATCGAACAGACCATTCGCCTGGAAGATTTTGTTATTCCCGGCAGCTTTCCGATTGGCGCTACCCTGCTTGATGCCAACGGCCAGCGGGTACTCTTTTCTTCCCGCGCTGACAGCCGCCTGTCGCTGGACGACCTGCCAGATGACAAAACCTGGTTTGGCTATATCAACGGCTATCGGCAGCTGGTGCTGAAAAAAGCGCTGGCGCCTTCTTCCCTGACCATGGTCTATTCGGTAGAGACCAACGAGATGGTCGCAAAGCTGAAAATGCTGATCGTGAATGCGATCCTGCTGAATGTAATCAGCGGCATTATTCTGTTTACGCTCGCCTGGCTGTTTGAAAGACGCATGTTTTTGCCTGCGGAAGATAATGCTCACCGGCTGGAGGAGCACGAGCAGTTTAACCGCAAAATTGTCGCCTCGGCGCCGGTCGGCATCTGTATCCTGCGCACCAGCGACGGCACCAATATTCTCAGCAACGAATTAGCGCATAACTACCTCAGCATGTTGACTCAGGAAGACCGCCAGCGGCTGACCGAAATCATCTGCGGACAACAGGTCAATTTCGTTGACGTGCTGACCGGCAGCAACACCAATTTGCAAATCAGCTTTGTGCACTCGCGTTATCGCAATGAAAACGTGGCGATATGCGTGCTGGTGGATGTCAGCGCGCGTGTGAAAATGGAAGAGTCGCTGCAGGAAATGGCGCAGGCGGCAGAGCAGGCCAGCCAGTCGAAATCGATGTTTCTGGCAACGGTGAGCCACGAGCTGCGTACCCCGCTTTACGGCATTATCGGCAACCTGGATCTGCTGCAAACCCGCGCGTTGCCAAAGGGCGTAGAGTCGCTGGTAACGGCGATGAACAACTCCTCCAGCCTGCTGCTAAAAATCATCAGCGATATTCTCGACTTCTCCAAAATCGAGTCGGAACAGCTGCGCATTGAGCCGCGTGAATTCGCCCCGCGTGAAGTTATTACCCATATCGCCTCCAACTATCTGGCGATGGTGGTCAAAAAACGCCTGACGCTTTGGTGCTTTATCGACAGCGACGTGCCGGTAACCCTGGATGGAGACCCGATTCGCCTGCAGCAGGTCATTTCCAACCTGCTCAACAACGCCATTAAATTCACCCATACCGGCGGTATAATTTTGCAGGCCTACGTTAAAGATGGTTATCTCGCCTTCCGCGTGCGCGATACCGGCGTCGGCATTCCGGCAAAAGAGATTACCCGGCTGTTCGATCCCTTCTTCCAGGTCGGCACCGGCGTACAGCGGAATTTCCAGGGCACCGGGCTGGGTCTGGCGATCTGCGAAAAGCTGATCAATATGATGGACGGCGACATCGAAGTAGATTCCGAGCCCGGCATGGGCAGCCAGTTTATCGTGCGTATCCCGCTCTATAACAGCAAGGTAAAAACGCCCCTGCGCCATGATGGACTGGAGGGGAAAACCTGCTGGCTGGAGCTGCGTAACGAGGCGCTGGCCGCTTTCCTGGAAAAGCTGCTGGGCGAGCATGGACTGAAAGTGCAGCGTCTGCATGAGCAGAGCCGCTGCGAACCGGACGATGTGATCGTAACCGATTACGATTTTCAGACTGAACAACCGCATCGGGCGACCATTCGCTTCGACGGTAGCCACAACGACGGCCCGCAGGAGCTGGCGGCAGGACGCTGGGTCTACGGCACGACCACGCCGCACGAACTGCCAGCGCTGCTGGGGCGCATCTATCGGGTAGAGGTAGAAATGCCGGATGCGTCAGGGCTGTTGCCGGAGACCGAGGAGAAAAGCGTCAGCAACGAGGACATTCTGATTCTGGTGGTGGACGATCATCCGATTAACCGCATGCTGCTTTCCGATCAGCTCGGCTCGCTGGGCTATCGGGTAAAAACGGCGCAGGACGGCGTGGATGCGCTGAACGTGCTGAGCCGCAACGAAATAGATATCGTGCTCACCGATGTGAATATGCCAAATATGGACGGCTATCGCCTGACGCAGCGGCTGCGGCAGCTGGGCCTGACTTTCCCGGTGGTCGGCGTGACCGCCAACGCGCTGGCGGAAGAGAAACAGCGCTGTATGGAAGCGGGCATGGATAACTGTCTCTCCAAGCCGGTTACGCTGGATACATTGCAACAGACGCTGGCATTTTATGCTGAACGGGTCAGGAAAAGCCGGGAAGGGTAATAATTTTAGTTAGCCGCGTGTAAACCTGGCGTCTGAACGGCAAGGGCGTGGGAAGACTGGATTTCAATGCCCTAAAGAAAAAGTCCCGGCCTTGCGGCCAGGACTTTGTCAGCTGTGTAGCGCCAGGCCGTTGCCGGACACTAACAGAACAACAGGCGAGAATTAATCTTTATCGACCGGCATAGTGCTGACCGAAGAAAGATAGTTCAGCAGAGCAATATCATTATCCACGCCCAGCTTCATCATCGCTGATTTCTTCTGGCTACTGATGGTTTTGATGCTGCGGTTCAGCTTTTTGGCAATTTCCGTGACCAGGAAACCTTCGGCGAAAAGACGCAGCACTTCGCTCTCTTTTGGCGACAGGCGCTTGTCGCCGTAGCCGCCCGCGCTGATTTTCTCCAGCAGCTTAGCCACGCTTTCCGGCGTGTATTTCTTGCCTTTTTGCAGGGCGGCCAGCGCTTTCGGCAGATCCGTCGGCGCGCCCTGTTTCAGCACGATCCCTTCGATATCTAAATCCAGCACGGCGCTGAGGATCGCCGGGTTGTTGTTCATCGTCAGTACGATGATCGACAGATCCGGGTAGTGACGTTTGATATATTTAATCAGCGTGATACCGTCGCCGTATTTCTCACCAGGCATCGACAGATCGGTAATCAATACGTTGGCATCCAGCCGGGAAAGACTGTTGATTAAGGCTGTGGAATCTTCGAACTCGCCGACCACGTTGACCCATTCAATCTGTTCGAGTGACTTGCGAATGCCGAACAGAACGATAGGATGGTCGTCAGCAATAATTACGTTCAGGTTGTTCATATTATTGGTTACCTTGCTGCAGCAGTTCGTTGACGTAGCGGTCAATTTCACTGGTGGTATTTTTAATGTTGGAATTGTCGCACTCGGTTATGTGCTGTTCTAACGTTTCACAAAGCTGCTTGCCTGGTGTCAAATTGAGCATGGCAAACACGCCCTTCAGGCGGTGCGCAGTCTGAGCAAGCGAACTCAAGTCCCTTTCTGCCGCCTCATTATACAATCTCTTTACATCATCTGGTACTGTCTCGACAAAGAGCTGGAAATAGCCCGGCGCGAACAGCTGCGCAGGCGCCTCCTCTTCTTCGGGTTCATCCAGGGCCAGCTGAAGCTCAATAAGCTGCAGCAGCGCATCCTGCATGGCGCTGCTGATATTAAAGTTAACCCTGAAGCGATCGCGGGAAAGCGCCGTATAGCCCGCTTCATCATCCGTCAGCAGCAGCGACCAGGCCGTCATGCTGGCCGGATCGTCCGTGAGCAGCACATCGTGATCCTGGCCGGAAAAGCGCTCATCGGGCGTAATGCAGCTGGCGCCCCAGTTTTCCAGCTGGCGCACCACGATCTTTCTTACCTCATCCACGTTGATATCGATTAGCGCCGTCAGGCCTTCCAGTAGCTTCTCTTCCCGATCCTGCTGATGCTCCTGCGGCGCATGTACCTGAATACTGTAGCGGGTGCCAATATCGGGACGCGCGACAATCTCAAGATGGCCGCCAAGCTGCTTGCATAACTGTTTACAAAGGAAAAACGCCAGGCCTGATGCCTGACCAAAACGATCGTGGCTGGTTTCGCCCAGGAAAGGAAAATCGGTGTTGCCCATTTCATCCGTGGTCAATCCGGCGCCGGTATCCACCATTTCAATCGCCAGCCGATCCGGCCGGTCGGCAGGATGGCTGATTTCCAGGGTAATGCGTCCCCAGCTGGTGCTGGTGATGGAGTAATGCAGCAGCGTACTCAGGATTTTATAAATTGCCCGGCGGTCGCCAAAGCGATTTTCGTCGCTGTTAAGGCGATTGCTGACCACCAGCTTCAGGCCTTTGCGACGCAGCGAGGGCAGGGCTTCCGTTACCAGCTCGTCCAGCACGCTTTGCAAATTAAACGCCTCGGCGTCCGGCGCCCAGTCGTGAGTCTCCAGACGATTTAGCAGCACAATATCGTCCACCAGACGTCGTAGCGCCTGCGCTTCCTCCAGCGCATCTTCCAGCCGGTCTCCCGGCTGCGCGGATTCGATAGCCTGCAGTTGGCCAATCACATTAGTCAGCGGGCGATTCAGGGCATGTCCCAGATTTTGCAACAGCTGCTGTCGCGTCTGGTGACTTTTATCCAGCACCTGCTGCGCCTTCTGCAATTTTTTGTTTACCAGCAGCTCACGATCCTGATCGCGCATCATAAAAAGCTGGGTATTGGCGGCCAGCATGCTGCGCGCATGGCGGATTTCATAAACTTCATTATTAACGGTGGCCTGCAACACGCCCTGATGCTGATCGGACATATTGATAATTTTTTGCAGATTGAGGTGCGGCAGCAGATGCTCCGCAATCTTATTGCTGATAATAGTGCGGTTGCTGGCAAAATCGTATACCAGCAGACCAACCGGCAGGCTGGCGACGATCTCATCGTTGAGGATACGCAGCGACTCCAGCTCGGCACTCTGATTTTCACTTGGCCGCAGCGACTGCTGGCGCAGCAGCAGCAGACCGGCCAGCGAAAGCAGCAGCAGCGCAAAATTGGCCAGCAGCGGCCACATCAAATTGCGCAGCGTATCCGTAATTAAACCGAGAACAGGGATGCGGTAGACCAACTGTAACGGCGTGCTGGTCAGCGAAGCGGAAATCTCTACGTTGGGATTCAGCAATGTGACTCTGGTGCTGTGTGCACCCTCACCGTCATCGTCGGCGCTGTTGCTGTTGCTGCTGGTGGTGTCCTGCTTGAGTTGGAAATTCTCCAGCGGCATATTCAGCGGGATAAGATCGTTGATCGGTAAATCGAAGGCGACAACGGTAGCCAGATGTCCCGGCTGGTTAAAGGTGGTGCGCACGGTAAAATAGTGATCGTTTTGCCAGGTGAAACGGCGCAGCGGCGAGAAGCTTTCCCGCTCATCCAGCGCGTTAGCCTGTTGCAGCATCTCTGCGCGGCGCGCATCAACGATGGTGCTAATGGCACTTTCTTTATAGCGCGTCGCCATATCTTTTAACGGCAGAGTAGAGATCAGGATCAAACTGTTGTCCTGGCCATTAAGAAAGTACATAGACCAGGTGCTGTTCTCTGCGCCCCAAAGCGTATCCAGATAGTTGGACATACGCAGCGTCATATCCAGCGTACTGCTGTCATGAGAGCCAAAAATCAGCGACTCGGTTTTACGGCGGGTTTTTTCAAGATAGTAAACGTCAGGACGCAGGCGGCTTTCCTGCAAACTGTTTGGCGGTGAGCCAGCGGCGCTGGCCGCCAAATTTTCATAAATCTGCCAGGTAGCGAAGCGATAAGTATCGATACGCTTTTGCATAGCGTGCGCAACATCCGCCATAGCGTAGCGTTTATCAGTCAACCAGGCATTGACCGCATTGTGGATCATAAATCCTGAAGCCAGCAGCAGGGCCAGAATAAACATCACGAAAAAGCGCGTAACGTTGCCTGAGGTCAAAGGGAATTTATAAGGCATCATAACCGTGGAGCCCCAGTAAACGAGCCGTCATGCAGGTGCCACGCGTTCGCGGGCAGCGCGGTTGCCGCATAGAAGTAGCGTCCCGCCTGCGGCCTGGGCAAGCGAAAAAACGCGTTGAGTGCTGCCAGCTCGCTGGCGCTTGCGGATCTGGCATCCTGAGTCGTCATAGGTTCCGTTAAAAGCTTGTCGCAGTAAGCGCTACTTTTTATCACATTTCGCTAAATTAAAGAAGAAGAGGCCGCAAACTGCTTGCCGGATCCAAAGCGGCAAACCCGGTACGGCGCGGGCATTTCTGTTAATAACCTGGAAAAACGACGCTGTTAACCAATTATTGCGTCTAAAGCCGATTTTACAGACAACTCCTGGTGAACTGCGCTTTATCTTAACTTAACTCAAATCTTTGGCGGCAGTTAAAAAATAGTCGCTTCACGCCTGGACGCTGGCTGATTGCCTGCGTAATTTTTGTGCATTTTAAAAGCGACTAACGAATGCCGGTTCAGGCATAGACTAATGAAATTTTCGTGATAAGAAAAAAATTTGCCGCAGTAAATCGACTTTATTGAACGTGGAATATTAACCATTTTTACATTTCCACAAAAAAAATCTTTAAGCCAAATCAATTTATTAACACTTATTTTCATCAGCATTTCTTTAGTTTTGGCATCTTTTGGAATTATGCACTAAGCCTTTTAATTAAAAATTTTTATCTAAACGATAAGTAATAATCAAGTCACTTTACGTGGTTTTTCTTACTATCAAAAAGACAAAAGTGAAAAAAAATAGCGTATCAGCGCCTCTTTTTAAGTTGTTTTTGCTGTCTCTCTCCCGCTTGGGAACTTCGTTGCACCAGGTAAAGCCGTCTGCCTCCGGGCCAGGCGATCTATTACTTTGCGCGTAACACTGAAGAAAATCTTCATGTTTACGCGCGAAACATCCAAATGTTTGGTGCACAAGAGGTTACTATGGCTCAGCTTACTGACGGCAGCGTGGATATTCTCTCACGCGACGATGGCAGAATTCTTTCTCAGGTCGCAGCAGGGAACTCCAACAATACCATTCTTCTGAATCAACCCAGCGTAGTCAGGATCCACGGCACCCGGGCAATGGTGACCGAGTTCGAACGCCAGGGTAACGATCTTATTGTGCACATGCGCGATGGCAGCGTGAAACGCTATCAGCAATTCTTCTTCGATGACGTTGACGGCGATCACAGCGAGCTGGTTTTCGATGACGGCGTGAACCCGCCAGAGCATGCACTATTTCCGGTAACCAGCGAATTTGCCGATGCGCAAACGGCAATGGCGATTACGCCGCAATATGAATCCCTCGGTACGCTGGAGCCTTTGTTGCTGGCGGATACTGGCGCGACGACCGGCGTGGTCACCGCGGCAGGTATCGGTGCGTTGGGCTTGGGTGCGGCGGGTATAGCTGCGCTGGCTAACAACGGTGGCGGTGGAGGTGGTGGTGGGGGTGCCGATACTCCGGTCGCTACGCCAGCCATCACTGTCAACCCTTTTACCGGCGATGATTTCATCTCGGTAGCCGAGAAAAATTCTGCGCAAACGCTGAACGGCACCACTACAGGTACGGAAGCGGGCAATACGGTTACTATTGTTCTCAATGGCGTAACCTATACCACGACTGTAAGCGCCGATGGCAGCTGGAGCCTGACTTTGCCTGCGGCAGCGCTTGCCGCTTTGCCTGACGGCAGCAATACCCTGACGGTTAGCGTAACCAATAACGCAGGCGCAACCAGCAGCGCGACGGATACTTTCACCGTTGAAGCCGGCACAGTTACGCCAACCACGCCTTCCATTACTGTCGCCGCTTTTGCTGGCGATGACGTACTGGACAACAGCGAACAGCAAACCTCACAAACCATCAGCGGCACTACCACTAACGTGCAGCAGGGCCAGACCGTTACCGTTACGCTGAACGGTCAAACCTATACCGCTACCGTTGATGCCAACGGCGCATGGAGCGTGGCGGTGCCTGCCACCGCGCTACAGGCGCTGGCCGCCGGTACGGCCACCATCACCGCCACCGTAACCGATGCGGCGGGCACGGCGGCAACCACGACCCACGACTTTACCGTCAACGCTGCCACAACCGTTCCGGCAATCGCCATTGATACTTTTGCAGGCGATGACGTGCTGGACGGTGCAGAACAGCAGCTTGCGCAGACCGTCAGCGGCACTACCACTAACGTGCAGCAGGGCCAGACCGTTACCGTTACGCTGAACGGGCAAACCTATACCGCTACCGTTGATGCCAACGGCGCGTGGAGCGTGGCGGTGCCTGCCACCGCGCTACAGGCGCTGGCCGCCGGTACGGCCACCATCACCGCCACCGTAACCGATGCGGCGGGCACGGCGGCAACCACGACCCACGACTTTACCGTCAACGCTGCCACAACCGTTCCGGCAATCGCCATTGATACTTTTGCAGGCGATGACGTGCTGGACGGTGCAGAACAGCAGCTTGCGCAGACCGTCAGCGGCACCACCACTAACGTGCAGCAGGGCCAGACCGTTACCGTTACGCTGAACGGCCAAACCTATACCGCTACCGTTGATGCCAACGGCGCGTGGAGTGTGGCGGTACCTGCCACCGCGCTACAGGCGCTGGCCGCCGGTACGGCGACCATCACCGCCACCGTAACCGATGCGGCAGGCACGGCAGCAAACGCCACTCATGACTTTACCATTGAGCCCGCCACCGTCAGTAGCATCAGCGTCGGTGAACTAAGCGGCGATGGCTATCTTAGTGGCGCGGAAGCGCAGTCCGATTTAACCGTATCCGGCTTTTCCACCGGTTTACCTGCAGGCACCGTTATCAGGGTCTCGCTGGGCGGACGCTCCTACACGGCTAACGTAGGCGCAGACGGCAGCTGGAGTACTACAGTTCCGGCGGCCGATCTTCAGCAGCTTTCGCAGGGATCGAATTTGCTTATCGCTTCGGCGACGCTTGCAGATGGCACAGTGGTGCAAAACAGCAGCGCCGCCGCGCTTAACGTTCTTACCGCCGAACCGAATGCCAGCATTGATGTTCCCTTCGGCGACACCGTCCTCAGTGGAAGCGAAGCAGGTACCGATCAGACTTTGACTGGAAACACCGGTGTTGCAGGCGCCGGGCAGACAGTTACTGCAACCGTAGGCGGCACGGATTATACCGGGACGGTAAATAATGACGGTAGCTGGAGCGTTTCCATCCCATCTGCCACGCTACAAAATCTACCGCAGGGCAGTAATGATATTACCGTGGTGGTCACCGATCCCGCAGGCAACAGCGCTACCTCAACCACGCCGGTTAACGTAGTTACCGCGCCGCCATCGCTTACCGTTACGCCGACGGATACCACGCTAAACCAGAGTGACGTTTCTCAACCGCTAACCTTGAGCGGAGTAAGCCCGGACAGCCAGAGCGTTGCCGTTACGCTAAATGGCGTGACCTATAACACTACCGTTAATCCTGACGGTAGCTGGAGCGTGAATATTCCGGCTTCTGATTTACAGCAGTTACCGAGCGGCGACAACCCTGTAACCGTGGTCGCTACGGATAGCTACGGCAACAGCAACTCGCAGGAAATTCCGCTTAGCGTTGACACGACGCCGCCGCTGGTGACGGTTAATACGCTGAGCGGCGACGGCTACGTCAATGCCAGCGAAGTGACTCAGCCGCTGATTATCACGGGCACCACCGAACCAGGCAGCACGGTGCTGGTACGTTTCGATAGCGTAGATCTGACCGCCACCGTAGATCCGGATACCGGGATTTGGACGGCCACCTTAAGCCCGGAAGACCAGGCTGGCATCCCTGACGGTACCTGGGTTGTTAACGTGACCGCCACCGATGCCGCTGGCAATATCGGGCAGACCTACAGCAAAGTGACTTTTGCCACCACGACGCCGGCAATCACCCTGAATGAGCTAACCGCCGACGGAACGCTGGATGGCGCCGAAGCTGCGGTAGATCAGCGGTTGACCGGCACCGTAACCAACGTTGCCGCAGGGCAAACTATTACCCTGACGCTGGCGGACGGCTCCACCTACACAGGTACTGTAGAATCCGGCGGCGGCTGGGGCATTACGCTACCTGCGGCTACGCTGTCCGCTCTCGCTAACGGCACGCAAAATTATTCCGTAAGCGTTAGCGATGCCGCTGGCAATACAGGCAATGCCACTGGCAGTTTTGATGTGGCAATAGACAATAGCGTGCCGACGCTGGCTATCTCGCCAATCAGCGGTGATAACGCGCTGAACGCTACTGAAGCGCAGGCGGATTTGGTTATTGGTGGCAGCAGTGCTGGCCTGGCCGCCAGCACGCCCCTAACCGTTACTTTTAACGGCGTGGACTATGCCACAGCTGTTAACCCGGACGGTAGCTGGTCTGTGACCGTGCCTGCTGCTGCGCTGTCTGGCATAGCTAATGGCAGCTATACCGTTACCGTCGCTGGCGTAGACGCAAACAGCAATCCGGTGACTGTGGACAGCGATTTGGCTGTTCGCACTTCTTTCCCGGCGGACATTATTGTTAACTCGCCGTTTGGCGACGGTATTCTGAACGCGGCGGAAAGCACAGTAGCGCAAACGTTGACCGGCAACAGCGGCGTGAATTTCGCCGATCAGGCCGTGACGGTGACCGTGGACGGCGTGGATTATGCCGCTACGGTTGATACTTTCTCCGGCGCCTGGAGCGTGGCTTTGCTGCCTCCGGCACTGGAATCTTTGCAGGACGGCACGGCTAATATTGTCGTGACAGTATCAGACTCGCTGGGTAACACGATTTCATCGACTACGCCGTTTACGGTAGATACCGCCGCGCCAGCATTGGATGTGGCCGTGCCGGGCGATAATGGCACTATCAACAGCCAGACCCAGAACCAGCCGCTGGCCGTTAGCGGCACCGCGGAAGCGGGCAGCACCGTTAGCGTAGCGTTAGATGGCGTTACTTATCTCACTGCCGCCGACGCTGACGGCAACTGGAGCGTGAATGTTTCTCCTTCCACGCTGCAAACGCTGGCCGATGGAAAATATGATATTACCGTGACCGCCACGGATGCTGGCGGTAATCAGACAACGTCACGTACGCCGATCACCATTGATACAGCCGCGCCTGCGTTAACCGTGTCGCCGATCTCCGGCGATGGCTATTTAAATGCGGCTGAACACGCGGCGGATCTTAGCGTAGCCGGAACGGCCGATGCGGGTTCAGCAGTGGTTGTTACGTTAAACGGCGCGACTTATAACGCTGTTGCGGATGAAGGCGGCAACTGGAGTGTCAGCGTTCCGGCTGCCGATGTCGGCGCGCTGCCGGATGGCGCTTACAGTGTGAATGTGCAGGCTACGGACAGTGCAGGCAATACGACTGCTACCACGCAGCCATTGCAGGTTGTTGCCGCTGCCGCTTCTCAACCTACAATTACCGTGGCGCCCTTTACTGGCGACGGTGTGCTGGATGGCGCTGAAAAAGACCTTAACCAGCTGGTTACCGGCACGACTACTAATGTTCAGGCCGGACAAACCGTCACTGTCACCCTGAACGGCGGTCAGTACACCGGAACCGTGCAGGCAGACGGTAGCTGGAGCGTGCTGGTGCCTGCTGCGGCTTACTATGAGCTGCCTGATGGCCCGCAAAACCTGACCGTCAATGTCGCCGATGCCGCAGGCAACACGGCGACAGCTTCCTCTGGCTACACCATTGACGATACCTTCAGCGCTATTGCTATCGGTGTCATCAGCGATGATAACGCCATCAGCGCCGCCGAAGCGCAAAACCCGCTGGTGATCCACGGCAGTACTCGTTTTGTTGCCTTCGGCGCGCGTATTCTGGTGCGCTTTAACAACGTGGATTATGAAACCACCGCTAACAGCGATGGTAGCTGGTCGGTTACCGTGCCTGCCAGCGCACTCAGCGGTCTGCCGAATGGCAACCAGACAGTCACGGCGACAGCGACCGATGAAAACGGCAACCTGATTACCACTACGCAAAGCCTGGATTCCGCCGTTAATCCTGATTTCAGCGTAACGCTCAACGAGCCCTTCGCTGACGGCGTGCTGAACGGCGCGGAAGCCGCTGTGGATCAGCTAATTTCCGGCACCACCGGCGTTAGCGGCAGCGGCCAGAGCGTTAGCCTGGTGCTGAACGGCATTACCTATACGGGCACAGTTGATGCTGACGGCAACTGGTCGGTACAGCTGCCGAGCGCGGTACTGCAAAGTTTGCCGCAGAATGAAAACACGCTGACCGTGACCGTTACCGATCCGGCAGGTAATACTTCTTCGCTAACCAATACTTTTGACGTTAATACTTCAACGCCGATCCTGACGCTGGATCCTGTCGCTGACGATAATCGTCTTAACCTGGCGGAACAGGGCCAGCCGCTGACAATTAGCGGTACCGGCGATGAGGGCGACGTAGTCACTCTGGTATTGAATAATACCACTTACACCGCGACGGTGGATGGTACCGGCAGCTGGAGCATCGATCTGCCAGCGGCAGCGCTGCAGGCGCTGACGGACGGCAGCTATCCTGTTTCGGTCAGCACGGTTGATACGGCTGGCAACGTCTCATCGCTGGTTCGCACGCTGGATGTCGATCTGACGCCGCCGCCAGTCACGGTTAACGTCGTCGCTACTGACGGTTACCTGAATGCAGCGGAAGCCAGCCAGCCGCTGGTCATCAGCGGCACGGGCGAAACCGGTAACACCATTAACGTCGCGCTGAACGATGCTAACTATAGTGTTATTGTTGGTGCCGACGGTCAGTGGACACTAACCGTGCCCAATACAGCGGTTAACGCGCTGGCGGACGGCAACTATACGCTGAACGTTACCGCTACCGATCCGGCCGGAAACACAGCCGTAGCCAGCACGCCGCTGGTGGTCGACACCAGTGCGCCGACCATTGTTATCAACGATCTGACCGATAACAACATTATTGATGGCGCGGAACAGCAAACCGATCAGCTACTTACTGGTACCGTAACCAATGCGGAAGCTGGCCAACAGCTGACGATTACCTTAAACGGCGTGGAATATACCACTGCGCTGCAAAACGGTGGCGCATGGCAGATCACCTTGCCAGCGGCCGATTTGGCCGGGTTGGCTAACGGTACGCAAACCATTAGTGCGACCATAACGGATCTGGCTGGCAATGCCGCCACTGCAAGCAAAACCTTTACCGTAGACAATACCCTTAGCAGCGTAGCCTTCGATCCGCTAAGCGCTGACGGCTATCTGAACGCAGTCGAGGCGCAGACAGATTTGACGGTAACCGGGTCTACCGCCAACGTGGCGGAAGGTAGCACAGTGACCTTTACGCTGGGCGGCCAGACCTATACCGGCACCGTAGCAGTTAACGGCAGTTGGACGGTAACGGTGCCTTCGGCAGATCTGCAGGCGCTGGCGGAAGGGCCGCAAACGGCTACGGCCAGCGTAGTGGCAGAAAATGGCGCGACCGTTACCAGCGAAAATACGCTCAATGTTTATGTGGATCGCGTACCTGAGCCTACGCTGCAAACGCCATTTACCGATGCTATTTTGACCAACGATGAGGCTGCCGTAGCGCAGACGCTGGCAGGTACCACCGGTCAACAGGGCGATGGCCAGACGGTAACGGTCAACATCGGCGGTACGGATTATGCCGCAACCGTCAATAGTTCCGGCAACTGGACGCTGGCTTTGCCGCCAGAAGTGTTGCAGGCGCTGCCGCAGGGCGATTCAGAAATCACCGTGACGGCAACTGACGTCGCTGGCAACGTTGCAAGCATTACGCCAGCACCGGTCATCACCGTCGCTACAACATTACCGACGCTGACCCTGGATCCGGTAGCAGGCGATAATGTTATTAATGCGGATGAGCAGGGCGCGCCGCTGACGGTTAGCGGCACCGGCACCGTCGGTGATGATATTACCGTTACGCTGAACGGCACTGAGTACACTACTACAGTACCTGAAGGCGGAGCCTGGAGCGTAACAGTGCCAGCAGCCGATCTGGCCGCGCTGGCCGACGGGCCTTATGTGCTACAGGTCAGCGCCAGTGATGCCTTTGGCAATACCTCTACGCAGAACCAGGGGCTGTCAGTCGATACCGCCGCACCGACCTTTACGGTCGATCCGGTTACCGGCGACAACATCATTGATGGCGTCGAGCAGGGCCAGGCGCAGGACATTACTGGTACAGGCAGCGAAGGCGATACCATTACCGTCACGTTGGGCGGCGAAACCTTTACCACTACCGTACCGGCAGGCGGCCAATGGTCGGTTAGCGTACCGGCAAGCACCCTGGCTAACCTTACGGAAGGCGACAACACGCTGACCGTTGCAGCTACTTCGCCTGCGGGCAACGCCACCAGCCAGGATACGACTATTGTGCTGGATAGCGCAGTAGACGTTAATCTGGTTATCAACGCCGTCACTGGCGACGACTTAATTAACGCCGCCGAGGCCGCACAGGGCTTTAACGTCACCGGCAGCGTGCCGGATGATACCACGGCAGTGGTAGTGACTTTCAATGGCACGGATTATCCCGCAACTGTAGGCGCAAACGGCCTGTGGAGTGCGGCAATCCCAGCTACGGCGCTGGCTGGCGTCGCAGATGGCGATTATCAAATCACCGTCACCGCTTCGCCTGCGAGCGGCGGCAGCCTGTCGCTGCCGCGCACCATTACGCTGGATGCTACGCCGCCAGCGCTGACGGTAGCGGCTATCAGCGACGATAATTTCCTGAATGCCGCCGAGCAGGCTCAGCCGCTGGATATTACCGGCACCGGCGAAGCGGGTGATAGCGTGCGCGTGACGTTAAACGGCGTCGTTTACACCGCCACGGTAGGCGATGATCTTAACTGGACGATCACTGTACCGGCGACGGACACCATTGCGCTGACCGGAAGCAGCTATCCGGTAACCGTAACCGCGACAGATCCGGCAGGTAACGCCACTACGCAAACCAGCACGCTGGCGGTAGATTTAACCGCGCCAGCATTAACGGTTAATCCGCTTAGCGGCGATGGCGTGCTCAATGCTGAAGAGCAGGCGCAGCCGCTGACCGTCAGCGGCACGGCAGAGAACGGCGCGACTATTACCGTCACGCTGGAAGGAACGGACTACACCGCTACGGCTGCGGCCAACGGTCAGTGGACGCTGGATATTCCGGCAGCCGATCTGGCTGGCCTGACTAACGGCGACTATACGCTGACCGTGTCGGCTGCTGATGCGGCAGGCAACGTCACATCGCAAAACAGTACGCTAACTGTTGTTGCAGATGCCGATACGCTGCCAACGCTGACGCTGGATAATTTTGCGGGCAACAACATCCTGGACGGTGCCGAACAGCAGGTTAGTCAGGAGATAAGTGGTACCACTACTAACGTTCAGGCAGGGCAGGTTGTAACTGTTACGCTAAACGGCACTACATATGATGGCGTGGTGCAGGACAGCGGTGCCTGGAGTGTGACTATTCCTTCTGCGGTGCTGGCGCAGCTGCCAGCGGGCACGCAAACCTATACCGTTTCGGTAGGCGATACGGCGGGCAACCCGGCGACCGCTTCCGGCAGCTTCGATGTCAATACGGATATCAGCGCGGTAGCCATTAATCCGCTTAGCGATGACGGCTACCTCAACGCTAACGAAGCGCAGAGCGATCTGACCGTTAGCGGCGCGGTATCGAATATACCGGAAGGCAATACCGTCACGGTCACCATTAACGGTGTTGACTACACGGCTGCGGTGGCTGGCGGCGCATGGAGTTTGACGGTTCCGGCAGCCGATTTGGCCGCACTGCCTGAAGGGCCGGTGACCGTTAGCGCCAGCGTACCGGACGCCGACGGCAATGCCGTTACCAGCGATACGACGTTGAACGTGGCTATTACCACGCTGCCGGTGCTAACCATTGATACGCCATTTACCGACGGCACGCTGAATGCGGATGAGGCCGCAGCGGCCCAGACGCTGACCGGTACCACAGGTATCACTGGCGACGGACAAAGCGTCAGCATTGCTATCAATGGCAACAACTATATTGGCACCGTAGACGGTGACGGCAACTGGAGCATTATCCTGCCGCCAGAAGTCCTGCAGGCGCTGCCGCAGGATGACACGATCACCACGGTTACCATTAGCGATGCAGCTGGCAATACGGCTGCTTCTGTGCTGACGCTGAACGTGGATACGCTGCCGCCAGCAGTTGCCGTGGGCGATATTGCAGGCGACAACATTGTTAACGCGACGGAACAGGCCAGCGATCTGCCGATTAGCGGAACAGGCGAAGCGAATGCCACGATCGTAGTAACGCTTAACGGCAACGATTACACCACTACGGTCGGTACCGATAATCAGTGGACGGTCACCGTACCGGCGGCCGATCTGGCGAATCTGGCAGACGGCAGCTATGTGGTCACCACTACCGCTACCGATACAGCGGGCAATAGTGCCAGTACCGAAAGCCCATTGACGGTGAAAGCCAGCGCAGCCGCGCAGCCGACCATTAGCGTCGATCCTTTTGCCGGCAATGATACTCTTAACGGTGCCGAACAGCAGGCTACGCAATATCTTAGCGGCACCACCACTAATGTAGAGGCGGGCCAGCAGCTAACTGCAACGCTTAACGGTGTGGCATACACGACTCGCGTCTTAGCCAGCGGTGCGTGGCGCGTGGCTATTCCTTCATCCGCACTGGCTGCTTTAAACGACGGTACGGCGACCTTCAGCGTGGCGGTTAGCGACGCAGCGGGCAACCCTGTTACCGTTACCCGTGAATTTACCGTCGACAGCACTGCGGCGGGCATCAGCATCGATCCGCTCAGCACCGATGGCTATCTGAACGCCACGGAAGCGCAGGATTCGCTGATCGTAACTGGCACAACTACAGGCGTGGCTCAGGGCGCAACGGTTACGGTTGATTTCAATGGCCAAACCTTTACTGGGCTTGTGGGCGCGGGCGGCGCGTGGAATGCCGTTATTCCGGCTTCAGCACTGGCAGGACTAGCGGATGGCGCAGCTACGCTGACCGCCACGGTAACCGACGCCAGCGGCGCGACGGCGACCGGCACCGGTACGCTGAATGTGCAGGTCAACGATCTGCCTGCGGCAGCGGCAGATGCACCGTTTAACGATGGCGTACTTAACGGCACCGAAGCGGCAACCGATCAGACTCTGACCGGATCAACTGGTGTAACGGGCGATGGACAAACTGTTGCCGTTGTAGTCGGGACAACGACCTATACCGGCAACGTGGATGCGAACGGCAACTGGAGCGTCACCATACCGACGGCGGAACTACAGGCGCTGCCGCAGGGAGCAAACACGCTTCAGGTTACCGTGGCCGATGCGGCAGGCAACACCAGCGCGCTAGCCGTGCCTGTTACTGTTGATACCGCAGCACCAACTCTGACGCTTGATGCGGTTGCAGGCGATGGCGTTGTTAATGCCAGCGAAGCAGCGGCGGATATCATCGTCAGCGGCGGCAGCACTGGTGCGGAAGAGGGGCAAATCGTTACCGTCTCCGTCAACGGTCAGAGCTACACTACGGCTATTGCGGCAGATGGCAGCTGGAGCCTTGCGCTTCCGGCTGGTCTGCTACAGGCCTCGCCGGATGGTACTTATCCGCTGACCGTCAGCCTCAGCGACGCGGCGGGTAATACGGCTACTCAGGCTACGGACATTACTCTTGCCACTACCGCGCTACAGCCAACGCTGGATACGTTGTTTGATGATAATTATCTGAGCATTACCGAAGCGCAAAGCGACCAGACGCTGAGCGGCACTACCGGCGCTACTGGCGCAGGGCAGGCCGTCACCGTCAATATCGCTGGCACAGACTATACCGCTACGGTAGACAACGACGGCAACTGGACGCTGCCGGTCAACGCCGCCACGCTACAGGCGCTGGGCGAGGGCATCCAGACCGTCACAGTGACTGCCACGGATGCGGTCGGCAATACGGGCACGGCTGCGACTTCAATCAATGTCGACTACACAGCGCCAGCGCTGACGATAGATCCGGTTGCGGGCGACAATACGATCAACGCAGCGGAAAGTGTTGGGCCGATAGCTATTACGGGTACGGCCTCAGCGAGCGAAGCGGGCCAGCTGGTCACCGTAACCTTCAACGGCGTGAACTATCAGCAAACCGTGCAGGATGACGGCAGCTGGACAGTAAACCTGCCGTCTGAAGTTACGCAGGGGATCGCAGATGGTACCTATGCGGTAAGCGCCAGCCTGACCGATGCGGCAGGCAACGTCACGACTCAGGCGCAAACTGTTACCGTCAGCGCCAGCCAGGCGAGCCTGCCGACGCTAACGCTCGATCCGATTAGCGGCGATAACTACGTCAACCAGAGCGAAGCGGGTGCCGATCTTGCCATCACAGGTACCACAACCAACGTTGGTGAAGGGCAGACCGTAACCGTCACGTTGAATGGTACAGCTTATACTGCTCAGGTTCAGGAGGATGGTAGTTGGGCCGCGACGATACCAGCGGCCGATATCGGCGCGCTGGACGACGGCGCGCAAACGTTGGTCGCTACGGTTGTCAACGGCGTAGGCAATACCGGCGGCGCTTCTGGGGAGTTTACTCTGGTAGCTCAGCCAACCAGTCTGCCAGCCATTACCGTCGATCCGCTAACCGGCGATGATGTGATAAACAGTCAGGAAACGCAGAGCGATGTCATTGTCACCGGTACTAGCCAGAGTATTCCTGAAGGCGGAGCCGTTACGGTGACGCTGAACGGCGCGACTTACACTGGCGCGGTGGATGTTGACGGCAACTGGAGCATAACGCTGCCTGCGGCCGATGCCCAGGCGCTGGCGCAGGGAACCAATACCCTTACCGCCAGTGCCAGCGATGTGGCAGGCAATGTGGCAACGGCCACCAACGACTTTACCGTCGATACCGCCGCGCCTGTGCTGGAGGTCACGCTCAGTTCCGGCGCCGACAATATCCTGAACGCGGCGGAAGCCGCAGCCGGTCTGTTAGTCAGCGGGACTACCGAAGCGGGTCTGCCAGTTAGCATTACTCTTAACGATAAAGTCTATGCGGCTACGGCAGCGGACGACGGCAGCTGGAGCCTGACCATCGCCAGTGGCGATCTGGCGGCGCTCAGCGACGGTTCGAATCTGCTTACTGTGGTAGTAACCGACGCCAATGGCAACGCGTCGACCAATATCACCGATCTTAACGTCGCCATTAACGCTCTGCCGACGCTGACGCTGGACACGCCGTTTACCGATGGCCTGGTCAACGCTACCGAAGCCGCAACGGATCTGACGGTGAGCGGTGCGGCGACCAATCTTGCTGCCGGAACGCCGGTAACGGTAACGATCGGCGATCAAACTTTCACCGGCGCAGTCAACGCCGACGGTGCGACCTGGAGCGCGACCGTTCCGGCAGGTACGTTCAATACGCTGGGCGATGGTATCTATCAGCTGACGATAGCGAGCGCGGATGTGGCAGGTAATCCGGCAACCGCTGGAGCCAGCGTAGAGGTGCTGGCGACGACGCTGCCGACCGCCGCCATTAATACGCCATTTGTCGATGGCCTGTTAAACGCGGCGGAAGCGGGTGTCGATCAGACCATTAGCGGCACAACCGGTACTACTGGCGCGGGCCAGACGGTCACGCTGGATATTGATGGTACGCCGCTAACTGCTACCGTAGACGACAATGGCAACTGGACAGCGACGTTAACGCCAGCCCTGGCGGCCACGTTGGGCAACGGCGATCACGCAATCAATGTTTCGGTCGCTGACGCCGCAGGCAACGTCAGCACCGATTCGCTGACTTATACCGCTATTGTCACCGGCTTGCCAGTCCCAACGTTGACGCAGCCCTTTGCGGATGGCGTGTTGAACGCCGCTGAAGCCGCGGCGGGCCAAACGCTGACAGGTTCAACGGGTATTACCGGCGCGCAAACTGTTAGCGTGGATATTAACGGCACGGCCTATCAGGCGACTGTCGATTCCGCCACCGGAGAATGGACGTTACCGCTCGGCGCAGATGTGCTGACTGCATTGCCTGACGGCACGCTGCCGGTTACGGTCACGGTGACGGATGCCGTAGGTAACGTCGGCACGGCTACTGATTCGGCACTGGTTGCCGTTAACGTGCTGCCTGCCGTCACCATAGATCTGCCATTTACCGATGGCCTGCTCAATGTAGCGGAAGCGGCAACAGCGCAGACGCTAAGCGGTAATACCGGACTGGTGGCTGCCGGACAAACGGTAAACGTCACCATTGATGGTGGCGCGCCGCTGGCCGCTACCGTTAATGAAAATGGTAACTGGACACTGGATCTGACTTCCGACCAGCTAACGGCGCTGGGCAGCGGCACTCATACCTTTGCGGTAACCGCTACCGACAGCGCGGGCAATGCCAGCACCACCACGCTTGACTTCGACGCGTTGCTGGAGCTACCGCAACCGACTATAAGTGCGCCGCTGTTTACCGACGATATCCTGAATATCGCCGAGGCAGGCGCGCCAATCACCTTAACCGGTACTACTGGCGTAACCGGCGCCAATCAGGGTGTGCAACTCCAAATTGATGTGGCGGGCATCATTTATACCGGCACTGTCGATGCTAACGGCAACTGGCTGGTATCACTGCCAGCGGGAGCGTTGAGCTCGCTGGCAGATGGCGCGCATTCTGTAGACGTCACCGTGATCGATGCCGCTGGCAACATCAATACTAATACCCTCGGCTTCACCGCTGCTCTGACCGCGCCAACGCCGACGCTGGATGTGCCGTTTGACAATGCTTACCTCAACGCAGCCGATGTTGCGGCAGGCGCCTCGCTGACCGGCTCAACCGGTCTGACAGGCGCAGGCCAGACGGTAGCCGTAACAGTTGGCGGCAGCACCTATAACGCTGGCGTGGAAGCGGACGGCAGCTGGACATTGGCGCTAACCCCAACGCAGTTGAGCGCGTTGGGCCAGGGCGTGCAAAACTACACCGTAGTAGCGACCGATGTCGGCGGAAACTCAGCAACGGCTGCGGGCAGCTTTACCGTTGATACCGCGCTGCCGACCGTCACCATCGATGCTTTAACCGGCGATAACGCGCTGGATTACGAGGAAAGCCTGACTACCCAAACGCTTACCGGTACGGCTACCGACGCGAGCGAAGGCCAGACGGTGACGGTTACTATTGGTACGGCGACGGCTACCGGCGTAATAGCGGCAGACGGCAGCTGGTCAGTGAACCTGACGCCGGAACTCATGGCGCAGCTGGGCACTACGGGCGATACCGGCACTATTACTGCCTCTGTCACTGACCTGGCGGGCAATACAGGTACAGCTACCGCCGCCGTAGCAGTAGATCTGACGCCGCCAGCCACGCCAATCCTGACGCTGGATCCGATCTCCGACGATAACATCGTTAACAGTTCTGACGGCGCGACGCTAACGGTAAGCGGCACCTTCGCTAATCTACCTGCAACAGGCGGCGTAGTGTCCGGAACCGTTGCCGTCACTATTAACGGAGTAGCACAAACAGCCACGGCTGCGGTAGACAGCGAAAACGGCACCTGGACGCTGACCGTCCCTAACACCGCAGCGAATATCGCGGAAGGCACAGCAACGGTGACTGCTACGCTGACCACCGATCAGGGCACGACGCTGAATGCCTCCAGCGAAGTGCTGGTGGATCGTATTGCGCCGACTGTTACCATCAATGCCTTTACGGGCGACGATGTTCTTAACAGCGCGGAAGCGGCAGCTACCCAGACCATCAGCGGTACGGCTTCTACTTCAGAAGCGGGCAGAGCGGTTAACGTCACGCTAAACGGCAAAACCTATACGGGCGTTGTGCAGGCGGACGGCAGCTGGTCAACCGCAGTGCCTTCAGGCGATCTCCAGGCGCTGGGTCAGGATGGACAGACCATTACCGCTACGCTGACCGATGCGGCAGGCAATACCGGCACGGCAACCCATGACTTCACCGTCGATACCGCAGCGCCACTGATTGAAGTAGATGCGCTGCTGGGCGATAACCTGTTGAACGCGGCGGATATCCTGACTACTCAGGTATTGACCGGTACGGCATCCGGTGCGGAAGGCCAGACCATCGGCCTCTACCTGGGCGACAGTTCGCCAATCGCTACGGCAGTAGTCAACGCCGATGGTACTTTCAGCCTCGATCTGACGCCGGAGGTATTAGGTAGTCTGACCGACGGTACGCTGGTATTTGGCCTGCGTGTTAATGACGCGGCGGGTAATGCTACTGACGCCACTTTGACAGTAAACAAAGTAGTCAATGCGGCGCTGAACCTGGTGGTGGATTCCGTCTTCGGTGATGGCTTCCTTAACGCGGCCGACACGGCGGTAGCCCAAACCATCACCGGCCTGGCAACCTCAGCCGGTATCGGTGCTACCGTCTCGCTGGAGCTGGGCGGCACCACGCTCACGGCGAACGTTGGCCAGGATGGTCGCTTTGCGCTGGTAGTACCACCAAGCCTGCTTGGTTTGCTGAGCGATGGCGATACCGCGCTAAACATCGTGCTGACCGATGCGGCGGGCAATACCCGTACCGTTGGCGAAACTGTTACTGCCATTCTGGAAGCGCCGGTTATTAATGCGCTTACCGGGCTGTTTGGCGGCGATAACCTGCTGAACATCGCGGAAGCGGCGGTAGCGCAAACCGTTGGCGGCACCATTAACGGCACGACCGGCTCTACGGTTACCGTTTCGCTGGGCAGCAAATCTTACCAGACCACGCTACAGGCTGGCGGCGCATGGAGCGTCAGCATACCGGCGCTGGATCTGGCCGCGTTGACCACCGGTAACCAGACGCTGGGCGTCTCGGTCACCGATCCGGCGGGGAATACCTCTTCCACTTCCGCCACTATCGGCATCTTTACCGCGCAACCGTCGATTACGCTTAGCCCAATCTTCGGCGACGGCATCCTGAATATTGCGGATGCGCTGACTAACCAGACTATCAGCGGCACGGTAAATAACGTCGCGGCTGGTTCGACTATTAACCTGACGTTAGGCAGCTCCACCATTCAGGCGACGGTAGGACAGAACGGTGCCTTTACCGCAACAGTTACCCCGGACATTCTGGGCACGCTGACCAGCGGCAACCTGACCGTTGGCGCCAGCGTTACCGATGCGGCTGGCAATACGGCTTCCACCACGGGTAACCTGTTGGCCAAACTCACCGCGCCGGTAATTAATATCGCGCAGCTGTTTGGCGATGGCCTGCTCAACGTGGCGGATGCGGCGCTGGGACAAAACGTGACCGGTACTATTACTAATGCCGGAGCGGGTGCCAGAGTGGTAGTCACTGTAGCTGGTACGCAGCTGGTTACCGCGACGGCGGCGGACGGCAGCTTTAGCGTCGCCCTGACGCCGGATATCCTGAAAGGCCTGGCTAACGGCAACCTGACCGTCGGCGTCAGCGTTACGGACAGCGCGGGCAACACCAGTTCGGCGACGGCTGGCGCAGTTGTCGGCCTTACGCTGCCGACTGTTACGCTGGATCCGGTCTTTGGCGGCGATGGCGTGCTCAACCTGGTCGAATCGCTGTTAACGCAGACCATTAGCGGCAGAGCGACTAATGTAGCTCAGGGATCGACTGTTACCATCAGTTTGGGCAATACCACGGTAACGGCTGTTGTCGGTGCCGACGGGGTTTATAGCGCGCAGGTTTCACCAGCTATTCTCAGCACCTTACTGGACGGTAATCTCACGGTCGGCGTTTCCGTAACGGATACGGTAGGCAACACCGCCAGTACCAGTGCTGGCGTACGGGTTGGTATCCATACCACGCCGAGCCTCACGGTTAACACCGTATTTGGGGACAGCGTACTCAGTGCTAACGACATCAACGTAGTGCAGACCATTAGCGGGACAACTCGTAACGTGGCCGCCGGTTCCATTGTTACCGTAACGCTGAATGGCAAAACCTATACCGCCTCCGTTAACAGTAGCGGCGGCTGGACGCTAAACGTGCCGAAAGCGGATCTCAGTGCGCTGGCTAACGGCATACTAACGGTCAACGCGTCGGTAACAGATAGTTATGGCAATACGGCTACCAATACCGGACAACTGGTCGTCATCGCCCAGACACCGCCGACGGTCACCGTTTCCAGTATCTTTGGTGATGGTCTGCTGAACGCGGTAGACGCGCAGAGCACACAGACTATCAGCGGTTCTTCAACCAATGCCGAAGGATCGATTCTGACAGTGCGCGTAGGCACCGCAACGCTGACCACTACCATCAATGCTAACGGCACCTGGAGCGTTTCGGTTCCGTCTGCGGTATTGGCCGCGCTGCCGGACGGCACCGCTACGGTTAATGCCAGCGTCACCAACGCAGTCGGTAACACGGGGTCAGGTTCTGATACGGCTACGGTGAGAACCCACACGCTGCCGACTGTTGCTATTACCAACAGCACGGTCTTCGGCGGCGACCACTACCTCAACCTTAGCGAGGCCAATACTGCTGAAACCATTAGTGGTACCTCAACCAATGCGGTCGGTAGCACGGTAACGGTTAATATCGCGGGCAATGTCTATACCACTACTGTAGGAACTAACGGCGCATGGAGCGTAACGGTGCCTTCTGCTACGCTGCGGGCCATTGCCGATGGTAACTACACCATTACCGCAACCGTCACCGACGCAGTGGGCAACACCTCTACCGGCAGCGATACCTTCACCGCTATTACGCACAATCTGCCAGCTATTGGCGTCGATCCTGTGCTGAGCCTGGTAAACGTATTGGTCAGTGGATTGACTGTTACCGGCGGCACGCTGAACCTGGCGCAGGGCACTACGCTAAACGTAACGCTTAACGGCACCACGGTGACAGCTACAACCGATGCGCTGGGCCGCTATAGCGCGAAATTCACCGGAACCGTACTGACCGCGCTAAATCTTAACTCTATCGTTACCGTTACCGCGGTGGACGCAGCAGGCAACCGCGCCACTACCAGCAATACGCTGTTACTGGGCTCGCTGCTGCCAGCCAGTACTACCTCGACGGCAGCGGCGGCAACCGCGTTGCTGGCTGTGGCGGCAGACGACTCTACTTCTATTGCCTCTACTGATACCAGCAACACGGATACGGCTACCACAGCAGTTACCGCAAGAGTGGCAACGGTTAGTACCGATAGCAGCGAGACGCACAGCGCAACTACCAGTACGACTACGGAAAGCGCTGCTAGCGATACCAGCGCCACTACGACCAGCGAAACGGCTGCTGGCACTGCCGCCGTTCTTGACGACAGCACCGTAACCACGGTTGCCACATCGGAAACCGCTGCCGCCACCGACGACAGCGGCTACAGTATCGGTGGTCTTGTTATTGCATTGGCGGATGGACAAACGGTAGAGGGCGCTTCGGTAGAGGGCAGCAGCGGCAACGACACGGTTACGCTAAGCAATCTGAACTTTACCCATATTGACGGCGGTGCGGGAACGGACACCTTAGTGCTGAACGGCGAGAATATGACGCTGGATCTCACTGCGCTTGGGCTGAAGGTAGAGCATATCGAAATCATCAACCTGGGCAGCAGCGGCACCAACAGCGTCAAGCTGGATCTCAACGAAGCACTGAATATTACCGATAAACAAACCGACGATTTGATAATCAAGGGGGTAACAGGCGATCAGGTGACGCTGACCAATGGCGATGGCGGTACCTGGGCCACCACGGCACAGAAAACGCTGGACGGCCAGGTTTATGATGTCTATCACAACTCGGCGTTGGATACGGCCAACACCCTGGGCGATGTGCTGATCCAGCACAATCTCCAGGTTCATCTGGTGTAACAAAGACTACCCTGCGCAGGAAAATGATTCTTGCGCAGGGGCTTTAATGGTAAGGGCTGTTTAATTGTTTCGGTACTGAAATGCAACGTTTACATAAAATTACAATGTAAGGATTGCGTTATTTTTACGTAAGGTGATGTAAGCGGCATTTATAGAAAAAAGTTGTCTTAAGGGCAATTTTCCAGATTTACGCCAGTAGTAATCTATGCTGGCGAGCGTTAGCTTATGCCAATCCAGCGTCGACTGTTCACCTTAAGACTAAATGTAAGTCATTGAGGTTAGTAGCGGTATATTGAGCCGGCGCTCGGTCTCTGGCAAAGAGTGGTACTGATTTAATTTGCCTGCAGAGAAACTCTGCGTCCAGCATTGAGCATTTTTTATTTGGCTGTCACCTTAACCATTATCCTTGTTGCGGATTCTGTTTCATCCCTGGAGTACCGGGTCAGGCTCAGCGCCTTTTCAGGCCGCTGGCCGCTGCATGCCTGCGATAAGTAAAGATTTTCTTCACTTTTACGCAGCGCTGCTTTATTCACTATTCGGTATAAAAGGGGAAGATCATGGCGTATTCAGATACGAGCCGCGTTACCATCGTATCGCTGGTAAGCGGTCAATTACTGCTGCCACCTGCTGACAGCGGTTCACAATTCAATCCCGGCGAGCCAGCAATTATTACACTGCAGGGCGCGCCTTCTCAGGTTTCTTCTTATCAACAGCAAAACGACGATCTTATTCTGCAAATGCAGGATGGTAGCGATATCCGTTATCAGCAGTTCTTCACCGTAGTCGATGGCAAGCAGAGCGAGCTGCGCTTCCAGCAGGAAAACTCGCTCCAGCAGGCGGTATTTGCCGAAACCTCACCAGGCGATACGCAGACTGCCGCCAGCCTGACGCCTGCCTGGCAAACGCTCGACAGTGTGGCATCAACAGCCGCGTCCGGTGAGACACAGCCAGCCTCAACTTTAACCGCGGCCCCGTCTGCGGTTACGGCAGAATCAGCAGAGGCCCCGGTTTCAACTGAGGCCAGTGTGGAGACCCTTTCAACTACCTCGCTGCCGCAGCTGACTATTAATCCTGTTACCGGCGATAACGCGGTCAATTACCAGGAAGGGGTTTACGGCATTGAGTTCACCGGCACCGCTGCCGGTCTGCCCAACGATACACCTGTTACCCTGACGCTGGACGGCAAAACCTGGACAGGCAGCGTCTATAACGGCGAGTGGCTGGTACAGATAAACGATGACGAAGTGGCGACCATCAAAGATGGTACTTATAACGTCACTGTCAGCACCGCGGACGGCGCCAGCATCAGCCAGGATCTGCTGCTAATCACCCATTACAACAGCAGCAATCCGACGGTAACGGTAAACGACGTTACGTTGGCCAACGCCGTGGATCACGATGGGCAGACCTGGTACACGCTCACCGGCACTATGGAAATGCCGCTGCCGCTGAAATCCTTCTCGGTGCAAAGTCTGGAAACCATGAGCTGGCGCGAGGGCGTGATTAACGCGGACGGCAGCTGGAGCGTAGAAGTCAGCGCGGACGATCTGCGTGAAGGCTTCAATAACCTCAATTTCGGCGTACTGGACGGCGCAGGCAACTGGTTCGAGCAGGGCGTCAGCGTCAACGCCGACCTGACCACGCCGGTTGATGCAGGCGGCAGCAGCGTGGAAGCGCTTGCGCTGGTGGCGGAAGTCAACCCGACCGATGGCGAAACCGCACAGCCAGCAGAAATCTCGTCCACTAGCCTGCTACCGGAGCTGACTCTCAACTCTGTCACTGGCGACAACGCAGTCAGCTACCGGGAAGGTATTTACGGCATCGAATTCAGCGGCACCGCCGCTAATCTTGCCAATGATACGCCGATTGAGCTGACTCTAAACGGAAAAACCTGGACTGGCGGCGTCTACAACGGCGCATGGATGATACAGATTAACGATGACGAAGTGGCAGCAATTAAAGATGGTACTTATCAGGTAACCGTCAGCGCTACGGACAGTGACGGTAACGGCACCAGCCTCAGCCAGGATTTATTGCTGATTACCCACTATAACAGCAGCAATCCGACGGTAACGGTAAACGACATTACGCTGGGCAACGTCGTGGATCATGATGGGCAGACCTGGTACACACTTACCGGCACCATGGAGATGCCGCTGCCGCTGAAATCCTTTGCCGTGCAGAGCTATGAGATGATGAGCTGGCGCGAGGGCGTAATTAACGCGGACGGTAGCTGGAGCGTGGAGGTCAGCGCGGACGACGTAGGCGATGGCTTTAATAACCTGACTTTCGGCGTATTGGACGGCGCAGGCAACTGGTTCGAACAGGGGATCAGCTTCAACGCGGATCTGACTACGCCGGTCGATGCGAACAGCGTCGAAGCGCCCGCGCCAGTGGTGGATGATAACCCGACCGATGCGCCCGTGAGCGGCGGCGCGGCAGAATCCACCGAGCCAGCGGCGGTCAGCGGCAAGCCTTCACTGACTATCAACAGCTTTACCGGCGATGCGGTTCTGAGCGCGGCGGAGAAGCAGAGCGACCAGACGCTGAGCGGCACCACAAAAAATCTGGCGGCGGAAAGCACGCTGACCATCAAACTCAACGGCGCAACCTACACCACTAAGCTGGCAACCGACGGTAGCTGGAGTGTGGATATTCCGGCGGCCGACCTGCAAGTTCTGCCGGTCGGCGCTAACCGCATCAGCGTTAGCTTTGCCAACAGCGCTGGCGGTACCACCACGGCCAGTAAAAACATCACCGTGGAAGCCTCTGTTCCGCCCGCAGACGCGCCACATCCGCAGCCGACTATTGATACCCCGTTTGGCGACGGGCTGATGAATTCGCAGGAACATTACCAGGCCACAACGCTGACCGGCTCCACTGGCGTAACGGGCGCAGGCCAGAAAATCGCTTTGACCATCGACGGTGTCAGCTATGCAGGAAGCGTGGACAGCGAGGGCCACTGGAGCGTGCCGCTTTCCCTTGAAACGCTGAGGGACGCGAGTCTTGATGAAGGCGCGCATACTATTACGCTCACCGCAACGGATGTCTGGGGCCAAACTGGCACTGCCACCAGCGACTTTAGCGTGGATACGCAGGCGCCAACCGTTACCGTAAATACTTTGGCGGGCGATGGTCTGATTGATGCTACCGAAATCAGCAGTCCGCTGGTGATTGCCGGCACGGGCGAAGCGGGCAGCGCCATTAACGTAAAATTTGGCGAATTTAGCTGGAACGGTACGATCGACAGCAATGGCCGCTGGCAGGTCAGCGTACCGGCGGCTACGCTGCAAGGTATGGAAGAAGGCAGCTACAACGCTATCGCCACCGTTACGGACAAAGCTGGAAACCACAACTCCAATGCAGCAACGGTGCAGATTTATGCCTCAGAAGAGTTGCCTGAACTGACCCTCAATCCCGTGACGGGCGATAACGCTATCAGTTATCGGGAAGGGATTTACGGTATTGAGTTTATCGGCACCGCCACGCACCTGCCAACCTACACGGCGATAGAGCTGACCATGGATGGCAAAACCTGGGGCGGCAGCGTTTACCAAAATGAGTGGCGGGTGCAGATCGGTAGCGAAGATGTAGCAGCAATCAAAGACGGCAACTATAAAGTCACCGTCAGCGCTACCGATCAAAACGGCAACAGCACCAGCATCAGCCAGGATCTGCTGTTGATCACTCACTACAACAGCAGCAATCCACAAGTCACCGTCAATGAGATGACGCTGGCTAACGCTGTGGAACACGATGGGCAGACCTGGTATACGCTCAGCGGGACGATGGAAATGCCGCTGCCGCTGAAATTGTTTGCCGTGCAGAGCACCGAGATGCTGAGCTGGCACGAGGGCGTGATTAATGCGGACGGCAGCTGGAGCGTGGAGGTCAGCGCGGACGATCTGCGCGATGGCTCCAACAGCCTGGTTTTCGGCGTATCGGACGGCGCAGGTAACTGGTTCGAACAGGACATCAGTTTTAATGCCGATCTAACCACGCCGGTCGGTGCAAGCGGCGGCGCCGCCGAAACGCCAGTGCCGGTTATAGATGATAACCCGACCGACGGCGATACCACGACGCCAGCACAACCCCAGGCCGACAGCACGCTGACTATCAACCCCGTTACCGGCGACAATGCGGTCAGCTATCAGGAAGGTATTAACGGCATTGAGTTCACCGGCACTGCCGCCGGTCTGCCCAACGATACGGCCCTTACCCTGACGCTGGATGGCAAAACCTGGACAGGCAGCGTCTATAACGGCGAATGGCTGATACAGATAAATGATGACGAAGTAGCGGCCATCAAGGATGGCACGTACAGCGTCACTGTCAGCACCGCGGCCGGTACCAGCGTCAGCCAGGACCTGCTGCTTATCACCCATAACAACAGCAGCAATCCGACGGTAACGGTACACGACATCACGCTGGCCAACGCCGTGGATCACGATGGGCAAACCTGGTACACGCTCACTGGCACCATGGAAATGCCGCTGCCGCTAAAATCCTTCTCCGTGCAGAGTCTGGAAACCATGAGCTGGCGCGAAGGCGTGATTAACGCGGACGGCAGCTGGAGCGTAGAAGTCAGCGCGGCCGATCTGCGCGAGGGCTTCAACAACATGAATTTTGGCGTGTCGGATGGCGCGGGTAACTGGTTTGAGCAGCCTATCAGCGTTAACGCCGATCTGACCACGCCAGCGGAGCCGGGCGGCGGCACCGAAGTACCCGTACCGAATCCGGAAGATAACCCGAGCAACGGCACGCCGGAGCCGACTATAAATACTCCGTTTGGCGACGGCGTACTAAACCGCGCGGAAAAACTGCATAACGAAACGCTGACCGGAACTACCGGCATCCTCGGCACCGGCCAGGTTGTTACGGTGATTATCGGCGGTAAATCGCATGCGGCCACGGTGGCTAACAATGGTGAATGGAGCCTGCTGCTGACCCCAACCGACATGAAGCAGGGCTTTGGCAATGGTCTGCACAAAATTGTGGTTATCGCTGCCGATGCAGTAGCGCACAAGGCCAGCATCGAAACCAGCTATACGGTAGACACCGTTCCGCCGAAAGTCACAATCGACACGCCGTTTGGCGATAGCATCCTGACCCTGGCAGAGAAGCAGCAGAACGAAACGCTGACCGGCACCATTGACGTTACCGGCGGCGAGCAGAGAGTCAGGGTAGTTATCGGCGGCGTAGCTCACTGGGCCACGGTAACCGATGAGGGCCACTGGAGCCTGGCGCTGACGCCAGCCGATATGCAGCAGGGCTTTGGCGATGGCAAGCATGGTATTCAGGTAACCGCATTTGATGCGGCGGGCAACAGCGCCACCATTAATACCAGCTACGTTGTGGATTCCACTCTGTCGGTTGCTTCTTCCACAATCGAGGATACGGCCACCGCAGCTAAAATCCAGGTCGCTGACTCATCTGCGACCAGCACTATGACGGAGCAGGGTTCGGAGGAAACCAGCAGCGTCGCAGTAGCACAAAGTAGCCACAGCGAAAACATCGACGGTCTTGCGCAGATCGTCGGTACGGAAGCGGACGATCATTTCACGCTTTCCACGCTCAACCTGCTGAGTAATCTCAACGGCGGTGGCGGCCAGGATACGCTGGTATTAAACGGCTCGCACGAGACGCTGGATTTCGCCTCGCTGGGATTGAAAATCAGCAGCGTGGAAACCATTGACCTGGGTTCCTTTGGCAGCAACAGCATTACGCTGGGGCAAAAAGATCTGCTGGCATTGACCGATAACGGCAGCGAAACGCTGACTATCAAGGGCGCGGACGGCAACGCCGTGACGCTGAGTACGGCGGAAGGCGGCGTCTGGAATAATGCAGGCCAGCAAACGGTCGATGGCCAACAGTTCGATCTTTACCACAACGCCTCTGCCAGCCATGAAGGCACGCTGGCGGATATTCTGATTCAACATAATTTACAGGTGCAAACAGCCTGATGCTATTGGCCGGAGCCTGAGGACTCCGGCCTTTTTAGCAGGAATAAAATAAAGTCTCACAGGGATTAGGGTTATTTAAGGGGCTCGTTATATTTACTAATAAAGTTAAGCGATGATTATATTTAAGATAGTTAAAACAGGCATAAGCCATTGTGCCGCATTGTAAGTGTTTGGTTATATTTAGGTAAATTTTACTAATTTAAATCTGCAATATAACGTTAACGTATCCTTTTGCTTCTTTAGGATTTTCGCCACTGGTAAAGGCTATTGGCACAGACTAACTTGTTTTTATCCAGCGTCTGCCATTCGTTTTTAACTCTATTTAAAGCTTTGAGGTTAATAGGGTTACGCTGAATAAAAGCCTGAAGTCTGGCAAAGAGTGGCGCTATTATTATTCTTATTTCACCTGTATTCCATTTATTTACCTGGCTCTTATTGATTATTTTATAGCCGCTCCTCTTGTTACAAATTATTATCTGCCCAACCGGGTTTCGGGCCAAAAAATCAGCGCATTTTTGCGACGCTGGTCGCTGCGTGCTGGTAAAAAGTAAAATTTTTCTTTACTTTTATCTGGCGCCACTTTACTCATATTTTATGAACAAGGGGATCCACATGGCGTATTCAGGCTCAGGCCGCGTCACTATCGTGTCGTTAACAAGCGGACAGGTACTCGCTCAGCTTTCTGGCATCGATTCTCAGGTTTATGCCCTCAGCGAACCCGGTATCGTTACGCTACAGGGCACGCCTACGCAAATTTCTTCCTGGACAAAGCAGGAGGACGATCTGATCCTGCAGCAGCAGGACGGCACCACAACCCGTTTCCAGCAGTTTTTTAGTGTGGGCAACGGCACCAGCCAGCTTGTTTTCCAGGACGGTTCGGTGTCGCAGAAAGTACAGCTAACGGTGGGAAATGCTCTTAGCGAAGGCGTGACGGCGCTTACGCCAGTGTGGAATACAGCACAGGAAACCTCAGCAGCCTCAACGCTTAGCATCAACCATCAGTCCACCTCAGAAGCCGTTGCCGCTGCCACACAGAATACCGGCGAACCGCTCGCCAGTCCGCGGCCCACCATCGACACGCCTTTTGGCGACGGCTGGCTGAATAGGGCAGAGAAAAACGAGAGCGAGACGCTGAGTGGCACCACCGGCGTTACTGGTGAAGGCCAGAGAGTTAGAGTGGTTATTGGCGGCGTGGCCCACTGGGCCGAGGTCACCGACGAGGGCAACTGGAGCCTGACGCTGACGCCGGCAGATTTGAAGCAGGGCTTTGGCGATGGCAAGCACGCTATTCAGGTAACCGCTTTCGATGCGGCGGAAAACAGCGCCACCATCAATGCCAGCTACACCGTGGATACCGTTCCGCCCCGGCCCACCATCAACACGCCGTTCAGCGATGGCATCCTGACTTTAGCAGAGAAGCAGCAGGACGAGACGCTGACCGGCACCACCGGCGTCACCGGCAGCGACCAGCGGGTAAGAGTGGTTATTGGCGGCGTAGCCCACTGGGCCGAGGTCACCAGTGAGGGCAACTGGAGCCTGACGCTGACCCCGGCGGATTTGAAGCAGGGCTTCGGCGACGGCAGGCACGCTATCCAGATCACCGCTTTCGATGCGGCAGATAACAGCACTACCATCAATGCTCATTACACCGTGGATACCTCGCCACTGGCTGTGACCATTGACAGTCCCTCCGACGATGGCCGCATCGACCTCAATGCGCTGACTTCGGGTCTCACCATCAGCGGGACGGCAACGCCAGGCACAGCGCTTAATGTCACCTTTGGCGCGTTCAACGATCCTCACTGGAATCTGAACGTGGATAGTTCAGGCAAGTGGGCGGTCACGCTGACCCAGGCAGAGCTGCAGGATCTGGCACCCGGCGACTACGCTATCAAGGCCACGGTTACCGATGCGCAGAACGTCAGCGCCAGCACCGAGCTGGACGTTAACTTCTATGATGTGAACGTTACGCCGACCCTGACGATTGGGCTGGTGACAACGGATGATATCGTGTCGGCGCAGGATTTAAGCCAGCCGCTGGAGCTTAACGGTACCGCCAGCGGGTTCGCGCCCGCCACTAATATCGTGGTGAAAATCGGCGACAGCGTTTTTTATGGTCTGGTGGACGGCGCCACCACCTGGCATGCCACTATTGATGCCGATGCGGTTGCAGCCATCGCGGACGGCAGATACACGCTGGAGGTCAGCGCGGACAACGGCACGCAAACCGCTTCCGCCGACCGCAATATTATTCTTTATACTCACGCCCACAGCAGTGACCCGACGCTAACATTCAATGAGCTAACCGCCGATGACCTGGTAACGCGTGACGGCGTGCAGTACTACGAGCTGAGCGGTACCTATACCGAGGGCGCGCTGCCGGCCAGCAACGTGTCGTTATACGGCGGCACTCTGCTAAATTATTATCCGTTAACTATCAACAATGACGGCACCTTCAGCGTCGAAGTGCGAGCCGATCAAATTACCTCGACGGCCAGCTTCCACGTTGACTATAACGATATCATCGGCAATGACGAGCAGTCCCTCCAGTATATCCATCTGCCCGATCTGCCGGGTGAGCTCGGCGATCCCGTCGCTACGCCGCATCCGATCATCGATACGCCGTTTGGCGAAGGCGTGCTGACGCTGGCAGAGAAAAAAGAGGGCGAAACGTTAACTGGCAGTACCGGCGTTACCGGTAGCGGCCAGTCAGTACTGGTTGTTATTGGCGGTAAGCCCCATGCGGCAACGGTCACCAAAGAGGGCAACTGGAGTCTGGAACTGACGCCGGCTATCCTGCAGGAAAGCGGTTTTGGCGAGGGCAGGCATCAAATCTATGTCAAGGCCACCGATGCAGACGGGCACTCCGCTTCGACCACCGTCCCTTATATCGTGGATAATTATCTGCCAACGGTTACCATCAACGACCTCTCCGCCGACAACAGAATAGATCTCACCACGGTCAATTCCGATCTCACTATCAGCGGCACGGCAACGCCGGGTGCCAATGTGTACGTGACCTTTGGCGCCTTCAACGAGCCTAACTGGAGCTTTACCGCCGACAGCACCGGCCAGTGGTCGGTAACGCTGCCGGAAGCGGATGTCCAGGCACTGGTATCGCAGCCGGGCAATTACGCTATCAAGGCCACGGTAACCGATGCGCAGCACGTCAGCGCCAGCACCGAGCTGGACGTCAACTTCTATGATGTCAACGTCACGCCAGCCCTGACGATTGAGCCGGTTGCTACGGACGATATAGTATCGTCGCAGGATCTCAGCGTGCCGCTGGAGCTTAACGGTTCCGCCAGCGGCCTTGCGCCCGGCACGGATGTGGTGGTGAAAATCGGTGACAGCACCTTTTACGGTCAGGTGGCTGGAGGAAGCTGGAACGCCACTATCGATGCCGATGCGGTCAAAGCGCTTGCGGATGGCAAATACACGCTGCAGGTCAGCGCGGATAACGGCACACAAACCGCTTCCGCTGACCGTGATGTGACGCTTTATACCCATGCCCACAGCAGCGACCCAACGCTGACCTTTAATGAGCTGACCGCTGATGATGTGGTAACGCGCGACGGCGTGCAGTACTACGAGCTGAGCGGTACCTATACCGAAGGTGCGCTGCCGGTCACTGATGTCAGCCTCTACGGCGGTGAGACGCTGAGCTACTACCCCCTCACCATTGCGGCGGATAACACCTTTAAGGTGGAAATTCCGGTGGTTAACTACGGTTCGATAGAGTTTAACGAGCTTGCCGTTACCTACAATGACATCGTGGGCAACCCGCAGCAGAACCTGCGTGACGTCGTCCTGCCGGATGCGCCGTCCGCAATCGAGGACACAGCCAGCTCATCCGCAGCATTAGTCGATGACTCATCTGCGGCGGCTGGTGCGGCGGAGGAGAACAGCACGGATGTCGCCACGGCGCAAAGTAGCCACGGCGATAGCGCTACGCAGGCTACCGGTACGGAAGGTAACGATCATTTCACGTTCTCTACTCTGGATCTACTCAGCAATCTGAACGGCGGCGCTGGTCACGATACGCTGGAGCTGAGCGGATCTCATGAAGTGCTGGACTTCGCCTCGCTGGGTCTGAAAGTCAGCAGCGTGGAAACCATCGATCTCGGCGCGTCCGGCAGCAACAGCATCACGCTGGGGCAGAAAGATTTACTGGCGCTGACCGATAATGCCAGCGAAGCGCTGACCCTGAAAGGCGCGGATGGCAGCACGGTAACGCTAAGCACTGCCGAAGGCGGCGTCTGGAGCGATGCCGGTCAGCGCACGGTCGATGGACAGCAGTTCGAGCTATACCATAACTCAGCCGCCAGCCATGAAGGCACGCTGGCGGATGTTTTAGTGCAACATAATCTGCAGGTTCAAACAGCCTGATAAGTCTGGCCGACGCGGTAATCCGCGTCGGCTTTTTTATGGCAAAAGGAAATAAGGAAGATGGTGCCAAGATGAAGAAAGTGTGGGTATCTTTGTGCCTGGCCGCAGCCTGCGGCACCGTGACACAGAGCGCGCTGGCAGTAAAACAGCAAAAAGTGGCGTTTAACTGGCGCGCTGCGCCAACCGAGGAGCAAATTTCAACGCTGACGTTACGTGAGGCGATTCTCCGGGCCTTTGCCCGCAACCCGAAAATTTCCGAAGCCGCTGCGCAAATTCGCGTGGGCGAGGCCGATCTGGATGCCGCTCAAAGTGCCTGGTATCCACAAATTTCCCTTAATGCCACCGGGGGCAGCTCGCAGCAAACCTATTCTTCAGGCACCGTAAGAAATAAAGGTTCCGGCGGCATTACTCTTAGCCAGCTGTTATGGGACTTTGGCCGCACCAACGGCGCCATCGACGAACAGCATGAGCTCTCCGATGCTTACCTCTATGCGCTTTACGACTCTATGACCACCGTAGCGCAGGACACTTTGCAGGCCTATCTCCAGGTTAAGCGCTATCGGGCGCTGGTGGAGGCGGCGAAAAACAACGTTGCCTCGCTGGAACATGTTAAAGACATCGCCCATATGCGTGCCGACGCCGGACTAAGCTCACAGTCGGATGTGCTACAGGCGGAAACCCGCATTGCTGGTATGCGTGCCACTATGGAGCAGTATCGGGCATCAGAGCGTTCGGCGCTGGCGCAGCTCACCGTGCTGACCGGCGTGGTTCCGTCGGATTTACCTGAACTACCACAGTCCTTGCTGAAACAGCAGGTCACGCTGGATAAAATTGCCTATGAAAATAGCGCTGCCGTGCGCAGCGCGGAGGCCAAACAGCAGGCGGCAAGAGAACGTGTCCGCCAGGCCTCATCCAACCACTGGCCAACTATTAAAGTGCTGGCGGGACGGACTCGCTACGAAGGTAACAGCACCACCAACTCCTACTGGGATAACCAGCTACAGCTACAGGTCGAAGCGCCGCTCTATCAGGGCGGGCTGGTCAACGCCAAAACCCGCGCGGCAGAAGGCGACCGCGAAGCGGCCCAGGCTGCCGTCGAACAGTCTAAACTCGATATTAACCAGAGCGCCTCTACCGCCTACGCCGATATGATCGGCGCGCAGCAGCGGCAGGCCGCAGGTGAACAGCAGTTAAGCAGCGCCGACCATACTCGTTCGGTCTATGCCGATGAATATAAATTAAACAAGCGCAGCCTCAACGACCTGCTGAGCGTTGAGCAGGATGTCTTTCAGGCTGACAGCAGCCGTCTGACCGCGCTTTACGACGGCTGGGACGCCACCGTGCGCTACGCCGCCGCCGTTGATAATTTGCTGGATATTATGGGCATCGATCGTGAAGCCACCAGCGGACAAACCCTGCCATCGCTCTGATGCCAAACAAGATAAGGCTGTACTTATGACCAAAACCGCGAGCACCGAAAACTGGATTGACGCCATGCTGCGCGTGGCGGCGCGCTTCGGCAAACCGGCGGACGGCTCTACGCTACGCCAGCAGATGCGCTGGTTTGAACATCTCTCGCCTGCACAGCAGCTGGAAAGGCTGGCCGGTCTGCTGGGCTTACACCTGACCATGATGCCGCGCGACAAAATTCGCTGGCGACAGGAAGTGACGCCGGTAGTGCTGATTATGGAAAACGGCAGCGTGGTAGTGGTGGAAACCATCGATGCCGAAGGCAAGGCGCGCTACTGGCTGAGCGACGGCGGCGATGTAGTGCGGGAAAGCGAACTTTCGCTATTGCTGGCGCAGAGCAAAGAGCAGGTTGGCATCGTCGGCGTGGCGGCGCGCGGCCGCGACGCACGCATCGACGAGTTCGTCAAGCCCTATAAAAAACACTGGTTTTGGGAAAATTTTCGCGGCATGGGCCGCCGCATTATGGAAATCTCGCTGGCCTCCGTGGTCGGCAACGTGCTGGCGCTGGCTGGCATCCTGTTTTCGATGCAGGTTTACGACCGCGTTATCCCGGCTCAGTCGCAGCCGACGCTCTGGGTGCTTTTTGCCGGGGTACTGATTGCCGCAGCCATTGAATATATGATCCGTCTGATGCGTACCCAGGTTTCCGATCTGATGGGGAAACGCATCGATTTAAAAGTCTCCTCTATGCTGTTTGCCCGAGCGATGAACATCCGCAACGAGGCGCGGCCCAAATCCACCGGCTCTTTTATCTCGCAGCTGCGGGAAATCGATCAGGTACGCGAGCTGTTGACCTCTACTACCGTAGGCGCGGCGGCAGATATGCCTTTCGTTATTCTGTTTTTGTGCCTGATGTTCTTTATCGGCGGACCGCTGGTAATCATTCCGCTGCTGGCGATCCCGCTGATCGTCATTCCGGGCCTGCTGGTGCAGATCCCAATGGCGAAGCTGGCGCAGCAGGGGTTGCGTGAGGGCGCGTTACGTAACGCAGTGCTGGTAGAAACCATTGAAGGGGTGGAGGACATCAAATCCCTGCAGGCGGAGCCTTACTTCCAGCGCCAGTGGGAGCAAACGCACGAGGTCAGCGCCACGATCGGCATGCAGCAGCGGCTGTGGGGCGCAAGGCTGACCGGCTGGGCCTCTACCGTGCAGCAGCTCACCTACGCCAGCATGCTGGTATTCGGTGTCTATCTGGTGCTGAACGGCGATATCACCACAGGTACGCTGGTCGCCAGCAGCCTGCTTTCCTCACGTACCATTGCGCCGCTGATGCAGCTAACCATGGTCTTTTCCCGCTGGCAGCACGCCAAAACCGCCATGAAGGGGCTGGATGAGCTACTGAAAAAACCGCTGGACCAGCCGGAAGAGGGCGAGATGGCGCATTGTCCGACGCTGACCGGCCATTACGATCTGCGCGGCGTGCAGTACAGCTACGATGAAGAAAACGTGAAAAACGTTGTCACGATTAACCAGTTACAGATCAAGCCGGGCGAACGCGTGGCGATTCTGGGCAAGGTGGGCGCGGGCAAATCGACATTGCTGAAACTGCTGGCCGGACAGGCGATGGCGACGCAGGGCAAAGTAATAGTGGATGGCGTGGACGTGCGGCGTATCGATCCTGTGGATCTGCGCCGTCAGCTTGGCTGGCTTTCACAGGATTCGCGCCTCTTCTTCGGCACGCTGCGACAAAACCTGATGCTGGGTAACCCGCACGCCAGCGAACAGGAGATGCTCCAGGCGCTGAAAGTCAGCGGCGCGTTAAGCCTGGTGCAGCAGGACGCCGCCAGCCTGGATCGCATAATCAACGAGGGCGGGCGCGGCCTCTCCGGCGGTCAGCGACAAATGGTAATGCTTAGCCGCATGATCCTGCGCCAGCCGCAGGTGGTGCTGATGGATGAGCCGACCGCCTCCATGGATGAAGCGCTGGAAGATTACGTTATCCGCCAGATGAAAGAGTGGCTGTCGGGACGTACGCTGGTGCTGGTCACGCACCGGCCAGCGCTGCTGAAGCTGGTGGACAGGATTATCGTCATGGATAACGGCCGTATTATTGCCGATGGCCCGCGCGATGAGATTTTACGCGCCGCCTCCGCGCAAGCGGTAAAACAAACTGCCGGACAGGGAGACGCAGCATGAGCCTGATACTGATTGACCGTAGCCTGAAGCGTAATGAAAGGCGCACTTCCGCTATTATCTGGCTCTGCGCCGCCGCGCTGGTCATCTTCTTTATCTGGGCGCATTTCGCCATCCTGGACGAAGTCACGGTGGGCACCGGCAAGGTCACGCCTTCCAGTCGCGCGCAGGTAATTGAAAGCCTGGACGGCGGGATCGTTAACCAGCTTAACGTGCACGAAGGCGATATTGTGGAAAAAGGCGAAATCCTGGCTCGTCTGGATCCCACGCGCTTCCAGTCCAATTTTGGCGAGGCCGCGGCTAAAGCCCGTACGCTACGCGCTTCGGCAGAACGGCTGCGCGCCGAGCTAACCGGTGCGCCACTGGAGTTTAGCGCAGAAACATTAAAAGAGCCGGAGCTGGTAGCGCGTGAAACGCAGCTCTATCAGTCGCGCCGCCGCAACCTCACGGAAACGGTCAGCAACCTTACCCAGTCGATGAAGCTGGTGCAGGACGAACTGCGTATGACTGAACCTCTGGTAGCGAAAGGCGCAGCGGGGCAGGTAGAAGTAATCAGGCTGCGCCGTCAGATCAGCGATCTGCGCGGCAAAATCGATGAGGCGAAAAATGACTATGCGGTGCGCGCGCGTGAAGAGCAGGTCAAAAACAACGCCGATCTGGATGCCCAGCTTCAGGTACTGACCGGCAAAGAGGATCAGCTGACTCGCGCCACGCTTTACTCGCCGGTGCGCGGTATCGTTAAGGATATCCAGGTTACTACGGTCGGCGGCGTCTTACAGCCGGGCGGCAAACTGATGGAGATTGTGCCGCTGGAGGATCAGCTGCTAATCGAAACCCGCATCAACCCGCGCGATATCGCTTACATCCGCCCAGGCCTGCCCGCCGTGGTAAAAATCACCGCTTATGATTCGTCAATTTACGGCAACCTGAGCGGCGAAGTAGAAACCGTGTCGCCAGATACGCTACAGGACGAGGTCAAGCGCGACCAATATTACTATCGCGTTTACGTCCGCACGCAGAAAGCGGAGCTGGTCAATAAGGCTGGTCGAAAGTTTCCGATAGTACCAGGCATGGTGGCGAACGTTGAAATTAAAACTGGCCAGAAATCGGTAATGGATTATCTGATTAAGCCGCTGAATAAAGTCAAAGAGTCGCTGCGCGAAAGATAATAAATAACGCCGCTGAATAGTGAATAAGATAAATATCTCCGCAGGGGAAGTATTCATTATTCGGCGGTTTTTTTTACCTGACAGCTAACCGGAAAAGATAAAATTGGCTGCGGTCCGGTAAGCCAGAGGCAAAAAAAAAGCCGAACACAGGTTCGGCAGAAAATTAGGGTAAAACAACTCATTCGGGGGATGAATGAAGGTAATAATGAAATAAAATGATGATAGCGAAAGTATTATATAACCACTCTGCTACTTCGGTTTATCATTCAGTGCTTACCTGAGTAACATTTCATAAGTTGATAAAACATTACCTTAGCATAAAGACTTGACAAAGCGTGCGCTATTTTTACCACTCTGTGCGGCTTTAATCCTGCCTGTTAGTATCATTTTGCAATATTTAATTTACATAATGAAACACATTCCGAAATTTAGTATCATTTTCTTTATAGATTATTACTGACTGGTCTCTAACATGTGGGTGCCGTCTGAATTTTCGACATTCGGCGCGCAGTGGCAAATAAGGCTTATAACAAGAGGGTAATAAAAATGAAACTTCGCGTTCTCTCACTGATGGTTCCGGCAATGCTGATTGCCGGCTCCGCAGGCGCCGCAGAAATCTATAATAAAGACGGGAATAAACTTGATCTGTTCGGCAAAGTCGATGGTCTGCACTACTTCTCTGACAACGACGGTTCCGACGGCGACCAGTCTTACCTGCGCTTCGGCTTTAAAGGCGAAACCCAGATCAGCAACGAACTGACCGGCTACGGTCAGTGGGAATACCAGGCGGCGCTGAACACCACCGAAAACGAAGGTACCGCTAACAGCTACACGCGTGTGGGCTTTGCCGGTTTGAAATTCGGCGACGCGGGCTCGCTGGACTACGGTCGTAACTACGGCGTGGCTTATGACATCGGCGCATGGACCGACGTACTGCCAGAGTTCGGCGGCGACACCTACGGCGCGGATAACTTTATGTTCCAGCGCGCCAGCGGCGTAGCGACCTACCGTAACAACAACTTCTTCGGCATGGTCGACGGCCTGAACTTCGCTATTCAGTATCAGGGCAAAAACAACAGCGGTTCCGAGCTGGATGGCCGTGACGTGCTGGCACGCAATGGCGACGGCTGGGGTCTCTCCACCACTTACGATCTGGGTTCCGGCTTCGGTATCGGCGCGGCGATGTTCAGCTCTGATCGCACCAACGAGCAGAACAACAACACAAACGGCATTCTGGGCAACGGTGACAAAGCTACGGCCTATACCGGCGGCCTGAAATATGATGCGAACAACATCTACCTGGCGGCGATGTACACCCGCTCCTACAATGCGACCCGCTTCGGCGACAGCCGCACCGCTGGCGATATCTACGGCTATGCCAACACCGCGGATAACTGGGAAGTGGTGGCGCAGTATCAGTTCGACTTCGGCCTGCGTCCTTCTCTGGCCTTTGTCAGCTCACGCGGCTCCGATATTGAAGGCTACGGCTCGCAGAACCTGAAAAAATACGTTGATGTAGGCGCGACCTACTACTTCAACAAAAACATGTCTACCTACGTTGACTACCAGATTAACCTGCTGGATGACAACAACTTCACCGACAACGCCGGTATCAATACCGATGACGTGGTGGCACTGGGCCTGGTTTACCAGTTCTGATTGCAGTGGGAGCGCCTTGCGCGCTCCCGCATCTTTCTTCCCGCCTGTTCCTACGCTTATCCCTTCACTGCACGCTTTTTCAACGGAAACGTGGACGATTGAGCTGTCTGGTATGCGTCTGCTTGTAATGCTTGTAGCCGGCAAAGATAATCAACGCAACACAGACGAAAGGCAGCAGATAGTAGATCATAAAGACCTCCATTAGTGCGGCAACGGTGCCGCGATAAAGTGGGTAAAACAGATATACTGAGTAGCATCCACCAGAAGATCAAGCCTGCCCGGCCCGGCAAAACGCTGCATTTTCGACCATTCAGGGCCAGAATAAGTATCAAGGTAGTTTGCGTAAATGAAGAAGAAATGGCTCTACTTTCCTGTTATGGCAGCATTTATTCTCCTTTCCGGTTGCGATAATCCTCGTGAAAGTCCCGGCGCTTCCGCGCTGGTGCTGGAAGGACGCACTATGGGAACATTCTGGAGAGTCAGCCTGGCCAATGTCGACGCTTCACGCCAGGAAAAGCTGCAAAAAGCGGTGCAGAGCCTGCTGGACAGCGACGACCAGGAACTCTCCACCTGGAAGAAGGATTCGGTAATTTCTCGCTTTAATCAGTATCGCGGCAGCGAGCCGCAACCGGTCAGTGACAATATGGCGGATATCGTCACTATGGCGCTGCGGATCGGGCAGAAAACGGCCGGGAAAATGGATATCACCGTCGGGCCGCTGGTTAATCTGTGGGGTTTTGGGCCGGTTAAGCAGCCGAAAGCCACGCCGACGCAGGCGGAGATCGAAGCCGCCCGCGCGCTGACCGGCTTGCGCCATCTACGCGTTATCCAGCGGAGCGAAGGCGCTTATCTGCAAAAAGATCTGCCGGATCTCTATGTCGATCTCTCCACGATGGGGGAAGGTTTCGCTACTGACCATTTGGCGCGCCTGATGGAAAAAGAGGGCATTAATAATTATCTGGTTTCTGTCGGCGGCGCGGTGCTGACGCGCGGCCACAACGCGGAAGGCAAAGCCTGGAAAGTGGCGATACAGAAACCCACAGATAAAGAAAACGCGGTACAGGCGCTGGTGGATTTACAGGGCCACGGCATCAGTACTTCCGGCAGCTACCGCAACTACTATGAGCTGAACGGCAAACGCATTTCGCATATCATCGATCCCACTACCGGCGAGCCGATCCAGCACAAGCTGGTTTCCGCCACTGTTATCGCTACCACCGCGCTGGAAGCAGACGGTTGGGATACCGGTCTGATGGTGCTGGGCGAGGAAAAAGCCAAAGCGCTGGCGCTGCGCGAGCATCTGGCGGTCTATCTTATCGCCAAACAGGGCGACAGCTTTACCAGCTGGATGTCACCGCAGTTCAAAGCCTTTATCCTGCCGGAGAAACCGTAACTTTAACCAGCCGGTCGCCGTGAGCGGCCCGCTAAGGAGCCATGATGCTGGACTTATTTGGCGAAGAAGCGCCCTGGTCGGAACCGCTGGCCGAGGGCGCGGTGATCCTGCGGCGGCGCGCGCGGGATGAAGCGGAAACGCTGCTAAAGCTGGTTGACGATATCGCCGCGCAAAATCCTTTTCATCATCGTATTACGCCGGGCGGCCACCGGATGTCGGTGGCGATGACCAACTGCGGCGATTTTGGCTGGTCGACAGATTCGCGTGGCTATCAGTACAGCGAATTTGACAGCGCCAGCGGTCGGCGCTGGCCGCCGATGCCGGAACTCTTTCGCCAGCTGGCGACGGACTGTGCCGCCGAAGCAGGCTTTCCCCGCTTTCAACCCGATGCCTGCCTGATTAACCGCTATGCGCCGGAGGCCAAACTTAGCCTGCATCAGGATAAAGACGAGCAGGACATGCGCCAGCCTATAGTTTCGGTTTCGCTTGGCCTGCCCGCCGTGTTTCAGTTTGGCGGTTTCGAACGCGGCGATGCGGTGCAGCGCGTGCTGCTGGAACATGGCGACATAGTGGTGTGGGGCGGGCCGTCGCGCCTGCGCTACCACGGTATATTACCGTTAAAAGCAGGCAGCCATCCGGCTACCGGCGCGTTTCGCTACAACCTGACTTTTCGCCGCGCCTTTCGGTAAACGAGAATTATTATTGCTATCGTCCCGCTTCTCATTAAACTGCAGGCTGCTCAGCTTAACGGGATGGTTTTATGGAGTTGCTTCGCGTCGTTTACCGCCAGTATCGCTGGCCTTTTGTGCTGGTAATTGCGCTCAGCCTGCTCAGCGCCGCGCTGGGGATCGGGCTAATCGCTTTTATCAACCGAGAGTTGATAGTCTCGCTGCACGCCGGCGCCTGGCTGCTGCCGAAATTCCTGGGGCTACTGCTGCTGCTGATGGCGGTGACGCTGGCCTCACAGCTGGCGCTGACGCTGCTTGGGCACTATTTCGTCTACCGGCTGCGCGGCGAGTTTATCCGGCGCATTCTGGATACCCAGGTTGAACGCATTGAGCAGATCGGCAGCGCCCAGCTGCTGGCCGCGCTTACCAGCGATGTGCGCAATATCACCATCGCCTTTGTGCGGCTGCCGGAGCTGATCCAGGGCATTATATTGACTCTGGGATCGGCGGCTTATCTGGCCTGGCTTTCGGCGCAAATGCTGCTAATCACTGCGGTCTGGCTGGTTATCACTATTGTTGGCGGCTGGCTGCTGGTTTCCAGAGTTTATCGCCATCTGGCTAAGCTGCGCGAAACCGAAGACGCGCTTTATGCTGACTATCAGACAATTATCGAAGGGCGCAAAGAGCTGGCATTAAATCGGCAGCGCGCGCAGCAAATTTTCGAAACCGTCTATCAGGAAGATGCCCGCACCTATCGCCACCATATAGTGCGCGCCGATACCTTCCACCTCAGCGCGGTAAACTGGTCAAATATCATGATGCTGGGCGCTATTGGGCTGGTGTTCTTTATGGCTAACGGCCTCGGCTGGGCCAACACGGCAGTAGCGGCGACCTACTCGCTGACCCTACTGTTTCTGCGTACGCCATTGCTCTCTGCCGTCGGCGCGCTGCCAACGCTGCTGAGCGCCCAGGTCGCTTTCAACAAGCTAAACACTTTTAAGCTGGCGCCTTACCAGCAGGGCTTCGAACAGCCTGCCGCCGCCAGAAACTGGCAAACGCTGGAGCTGCGCGATTTGGTGTTTCACTATGGCGACGGCGGATTTGCCGTAGGCCCTGTCAATATGACGCTACAGCGGGGCGAACTGGTGTTTTTGATCGGCGGCAACGGCAGCGGTAAATCGACGCTGGCCATGCTGCTTACCGGGCTTTATCAACCGGTATCCGGGCAAATCCTGCTGGATGGCGTGCCGGTAGCGGCGGCGGAAATGGCTGACTATCGCCGTTTGTTCTCCGCCGTGTTCACGGATGTGCATCTGTTTGACCGCCTGATCGACGGTAAAGGCGAACCGGCCGATCCGGCTCAGGTACAGCTGTGGCTGGAGCGGCTGCAAATGCAGGACAAGCTAAAGCTGGAAGGCAATCGCGTGCTCGACCTGAAGCTGTCAAAAGGGCAAAGCAAGCGGCTGGCGATGTTACTGGCTACGGCAGAGCAGCGCGATATCCTGCTGCTGGACGAGTGGGCGGCCGACCAGGATCCGCATTTCCGCCGCATCTTCTATCGCGAGCTGCTGCCGTGGCTGAAAGAAATGGGCAAAACCGTGTTCGCTATCAGTCATGATGACCACTATTTCCTGCATGCCGACAGGCTGCTGGAGATGCGCGAAGGGCGGCTCAGCGAACTGACTGGCGAGGCGCGCGACCAGGCGACGCTGGACGCGGTGAAACGCACCGGCACGGATTAACCGGCTGGCGCATATGTTCTGCACTAATACTTATTAGTCAGTAGGATAGCACCAGGCTAAAGTGAAGATGACGGTGCATGCCGTCACGGACTTTCCCGTCGTCTTGCCGATCTGGCCAATGCCGGACTGATCTCGTATCAGCCCGGCTTTTTTACGCCTGCGGTGCTACTATCCAGGTAATTAACCGATTTTCTTCCAGCTGTACGTGACCGGTAAACAGCCTGCCAACCGGAAAGGCTGGTGACAAAGCGCGGGTAAGCCGCAACGTTACGCTGCTCATTGTGGCATCGCAGGCGATGATTTCTGCCTCGCTAAAATTCATAAACTGGCGAAAAGGCGGGAATAGCGCTTTATACAAACTCTCTTTTAACGAAAAGGCCGCGGTCAGCGCACTGGCGAAAGGAAGACCGCTGGACAGCAGTAATTTAGCTTCACGCGGACTGACAATCATATCGCGCATCTCTTCCGCTGTTTCAGGCCGCATGATCTCCTCGACATCCACGCCCAGCAGCTTTCGTGCTGAAGCTTTAGCCAGCAGCAGGCTGACGCAGGTTCGGCTATGCGACAAAGAACCCACTATTTCCTGCGGCCAGATCGGCGCACGATCGGCATCGTTAGCTAATATGAAATTCTTAATGCCAAATTGATTTAGCTCGAAGCGGACGCAAACGCGGCTGGCAAGATATTCGGCACGACGTTTAGCTACCGCTTTATTTAACCGGGAAGGAAAGGGCAGTTGAAAATCCTGGAATAAATCATCGTTATAAAGAGCAGGCTGATAGCGGGCCTGTAGCAGCAGGACATCGGGATGCCCTGCCGGAGAGATGCGGCTGACGATGGTCACAAAATTGTTTACGGAAGGAGAACCATCCGCAAGAAGCGCCAGTCCGCCTGACATCAGGCTGTTTGATTCGGAACGCATTACGGCCTCTGCTCAATTTCAGAAAGAGAATTAGAGCAGCTTCGCGTGCCGATAGCAAAAGCGCGACGCAGGTTACTCGTTAGGAGGAATAGTTAAGCCTTTCAGCGAGACCACAAAGTGCTCATGCCCGCGGGAAATCTTTGCGCCGCGGTCGCACCAGTGGCTTGCAAACCGAAAAAAATCATCGCTGTCAATGTCATAGGCCAGTTCAACCTTGCTGATACCGGATTGCAGCATCTCTTCAGCGTCCCTGTAACTCTTTGCCTTAATCGTTGCCATTGGATTACCTGTATTACCGCCTCAAAAAGTGTAGAGACAGGCTATGTCAGTTATGTGACATTTTTGTTGCGGCGTTTCGCTTTGAGATTTTCGCCACCTTTAAAAAACCGTAACAGGCTGGTTACCTTTGCCGTAAAATAGATTTAAAATTAATAATATCAGTACGTTAAGCATAGAAAGGTAAGGAATGTTATGGCTTTAAATGGTCCTGGCTTTATTTAAAGCTATGCTGTGCCGTCAGCGCAGGGAAAAGTAGGGGCGACTGGCTGAAAAACCGAGGCGGGTAGACTTCTTCTGGTCGGGATTTTCCCCATCCGCAGCATTAATCCGCTGTTTGACGCAGGTTGCCTTGCTAAAACTGGAGCGGTCAGCGGGAATCGAACCCGCGTCTTCAGCATGGGAAGCTGAGGTAATACCATTATACGATGACCGCATGGTGGGTCGTGAGGGGATCGAACCCGCGACCGATGGATTAAGAGTCCACTGCTCTGCCAGCTGAGCTAACGACCCACGCGCGAGGTAAAATAGCATATCCCGGCGCGTCTTTATTGAGCAATATCAAAGGAAAAGAAGGTTTTAACGGACTGCGGATGGCGCAGCAAAGCTGCGCCTTATACTATTTTACTTCAGTAATAATGGTATTTTCCTGGGGTACTGTTTTATCCCGGGTTTTACGAAACAGCACCACGGCCAGAACCAACGCGGCAACGGCAGGTATCGCACCAATATAACCTACCGAAGACATAGAGAGATCCAGGCTAACTTTATTACCTAAAAGCGCGCCCGCGCCGATACCAATATTAAAGATGCCGGAGAACATCGCCATAGCGACATCGGTAGCGTCCGGTGCCAGCGTCAGCACCTTCATCTGCATGCCCATACCAATCATCATAAAGGCCACGCCCCAGAACAGGCTCAGCACCACCAGCCCGGCCTTGCTTGCCGCAACCGTTGCCAGCAGCAGCAGGCAAAGCGAAAGCAGGCCGATTGCGCCGGTCAGCAACGGTGTCAGGCGCTTCTCGCCGCTTTTACCGAAAATAATGCTGCCGATAATGCCCGCAATACCAAAAATCAGCAGCAGCAGGGTAGCGAAGCTCTGCTCGAACCCGGCGACTTTCTCTACAAATGGCTCAATATAGGTGAACGCAGTAAAGTGAGCAGTCACCACCGCTACGGCCAGTGCATACAAACCTACCAACGCGGGACGACGCAGCAGATCCGGCAGGCTTTTCAGTGAACCGGTATGCTCTGACGGCACGCGCGGCATAATTTTTAAAATCAGCCCCAGCAGCACAAAAGCGCCTGCGCCAATAGCCAGGAAAGTGCTGCGCCAGCCAAAGGCCTGGCCGATAATCCTGCCCAGCGGCAGGCCCAGCACGGAAGCCAGCGCGGTAGCGGTAGCGATCAGGCTTAGCGCCTGCGCTCTTTTACCCGGCGGCGCCAGCCTGACCGCCAGCGAGGCGGTAATCGACCAGAACAACGCATGTGCCAGCGCAACGCCCGCGCGGCTCAGCAGCAGTACGTCGAAATTCCAGGCGAAAAAGGCCAGCACATGGCTGAGGGTGAACAGGCTGAAAATGGCAATCAGCAGCACCCGACGGTCGCTGTTACTGGTCATCAGCATTAGCGGCAGCGACATCAGCGCGACAATCCAGGCGTAAATCGTCAACATAATGCCCGCCTGCGCGGACTCCATGCCAAAGCTGTGGCCGATATCGGAAAGCAGGCCGACCGGCATATATTCGGTGGTGTTAAAAATAAACGCAGCTACAGCCAGAGCCAGCACGCGTGACCAGGCAACTTTGCGTGAAACGGTGTTCATCTCGGACATAGGCTTCAGCTCCGTAAAAACTCAAAACGCGTCATTCTAGGGCCGCATGCATAAAATTCAATCTGAAAGTGATCTTCATCACACTTTTTACAAAGTTTGAAGGTTTAGATAAGGCTAAATTTCAGGAAAGCTATTATTTTTCAACAAGCTGTATCGAGTCCGCTTTTTACAGGAAAAGCAGGCTGGTTCAGTTTGAAAGCTCAGAGGAAAGATTGAATTTGTAAGGTGTTACATACTGAGAGTAAAAGAAAGGATCGTAAAATATCGCCTGTCGCCTGAGGTAGGGTTGACGCTGTTTTACTGCAAAAAAACGATTACCAGAAAACCTCTTATTGTTGATATTGAAGAATAAACTCAGCGTAACAAACCGGCATACCAGCCGGTTTGTAGAGATATCAGGCTACTTTTTTACCCGATTTTTTACGCTGCTTTTTCATTTCTGCAGAGTGCACCTCCTGCAATATTCTTTTCTTTTCACAGTCGGTAAAGCGCGTCAGGATCTGGCGAATCAATGGCTGATAGCCGAGACCCGACAACTCTGCGATCATTTTTAAATCTTCAATAAGCGACTTATTCAAACGTATTGAAATAGGTTGAAGTTCGGGCGCTTCATTGATTTGCACGTCAAAATCCGGATGATGAGACAATGCTGAGACTCTGACGTGAGCTTCGCTACGTCCAAGCTCACCGGATTCCCATGCTTCGTCTGAGGGCGAAATCACTGGTGACTGATTATCTGGCTTGTTAACGTTTTTGCTCATATTTAACCTTTTCTGTATCCATATTTTTCATAGATGCGCATTTCGTCATCGTTAGGAACCTAAGCAGTCCTGATTGCTATCTCACTGTTTTCTTTATATATAAAGACTATTTTTAATTTTTTACCATAGTCAGTTTCAGCGATAAACCATTGCGTTGGAGGATCAGACTTGTGATCTTCTCGCGTGTCTTCCAGAAGATAGCCATCCCGATTTGAAAAACATTCAATGATTTCGCTTTCTGTGACTGGCGGGACTTTACTGGCCAGTTTAAGTCTGACCTTCTGTGAAATCAGTAGCCTCATACTGTTCAGACTCCTTCCATAGCGTCTTTGTATATACATGCTATCCAGCTAAAGGCTAAAATTCAAGCCTGCCGGGGAACAAAAAGCAAACAAAAGAGGTTTTTTTGAGCGAATATGAGGATGATGTGAAGACAGGTAATTTTAAAGTTGTATATACAATATAAAGACAGCCAGGGCGATAGCGAAAGTCAGCGTCAGAAAGCAAAAAAGCAGCCACAATGGGCTGCTTTTTAAGGAGTTTTTTGGTCGGCACGAGAGGATTTGAACCTCCGACCCCCGACACCCCATGACGGTGCGCTACCAGGCTGCGCTACGTGCCGACGCGTGAGCTAATACTACGCAAATCCGCTACGATTGCAAGCAGCTAACGCCTTGACTGCTATGAAAATAACCAATTCAGCCAGCTGTTATGCGCCAAAAAGGACACAGATCAAATTAGACTGCTGACGAACCTGAAGCGATGGAGGGCCTGTGGCGCACTACGGGCCATGGACGGCCCGTACTGAGCTGCCACGGAAGGCGCTTTTTGCGTCTTTACGGAAGACACAGACCCTCCTGAGCCGGCACCGGCATATTTTGTCGTCAACCTCATCAAATTTCTTTTAAATCTGCGGCCCGGGCGGTAACAGATCAGTTAGCGATAAACCTTTTCTCTTCCGTCAGCACCTGCAGCAGCAGCGTCAGCTGTGGCCTGTGATCTTTCAGGCGCTGGCCCTCGTTGTTCCAGGCACTATAGCTGCCGCTGTTATCCAGCTCCAGCGTCAGGCCCGGTGTGAGCACCACCAGCTGGCCGCTATTCATACTGGTTACCCAGTTATGGCTGCGTCGGGCGGCAAACAGATCTTCGCCCTGTGAATAATCGGATGCTGGCGTACGGACATGCAGCAGGCGCTGCATCAGCGTGGTCATCACATCCTGATGATTGGTCAGCTTATCAATCTGCTGCGACGGCGTATTCGGCCAGTGGATCACCAGCGGCACCTGTAAATTAGCGCGGTTACCCATGCTGTCGTCGTCGTTAAGCGCCACGCCATGCTGTGCGGTAATAACCACCACGGTGTTTTCCAGCAGGCCTTTCTCCTGCAGGGTAGTCAGCACGTTTTGGATCTGCGCATCCACTTCGGCAGCGCCGCGCGTATAGCGTTTTAGCGACTCTTTCTGCGTGGCGCCGGTTTTACCGGACGACAGAGAAAGATAAGAGAACCAGGGCGCGCTTTTGGCTTTCTGCGTCTCCAGCCAGCGCTGCCACTGCGTGACGGTCTGCGCATCAGACTGGCTTTCCGAATTCGGCAGAGAGTAGTCGGCCAGCAGAGCCTGACGATAGAGCGGGGAAGCGAAGCCGTCGCTGGCGAACAGGCCAAACTGGTATCCCTGCTTCGCCAGCGCGTCGGTCAATGCCGAAGGAACGCGCGAAGAAAGCACGCCATCCATATAGCCCGCCGAAATGCCGTAAAACAGCCCGAACAGGCCGCTGTCGGCGTGGCTGCCGGTGCTGAAATGCTGCGTAAAGCGCACGTTCTCGCTGGCGAACTGCGTCAAATGCGGCAGCGATTTCGCCATTGTGGCTTCGTTCAGACCGTCTACGGTAATCACCAGCAAATTATTGCGGGTGCCGCCGTCGCGGAAAGTAATATCGTTCAGCGGATAGGCGACCGACAGCGCTTCCGGATTACCTTGCTGAACCAGCCTGCGCTGGTACTCCTGCGCGTCCAGCAGGCCGTGCCTTTCCAGAAAGCGTCTGGCCGTCATCGGATAGGAGAGCGGCAGGTTAGAGCGCTGCATGGTGACGGGCCGATAGAAATTCGCATCGGCCCAGATATACATCAGATGGCTGGCAAAGAAAGCCACGATAAATAGCACCGCCAGCGGTTTGCCAAAGCTGCGACGGTTCAGGCTGCGCAGCTTTTGCCAGCTCCAGGTGGCGAACAGCATCTCTACCAGGAAAATAGCCGGCACGCTGATAAACATCAGCTGCCAGTCCCGCGCCATCTCGCTCTGATCGGGGTTGATCACCAGCTCCCAAACCACAGGGTTAAGATGCAGGTGGAAGCGGGAAAACACTGCGCTGTCGATTAACAGCAGCGTCAGGCCAGCGGTGGCGATAATGGCGGAAAGAAAACGCAGCAGCCTCTGCGACATCACCACAAAGGTCAGCGGAAAGACGATCAGCAGATAGGCGGCAAAAACAATAAAGCTAAAATGGCCCGTCCAGCTGGTAAAGGCGTAGATGCGCCCGACCAGCGAAGCGGGCCAGTCGGCAACAAACAGATAGCGGCTACCCAGAATAAGGGCAAAGAGGATATTGAACAGGGCGAACCAGTGCCCCCAGCCAATCATCTGGGAGACTTTATCACGGTAGCGCGGCTGATTTGTTACCATAGTGAGATCACATTAATGCGCTTTATCTTCACGCACCGAAGCCTGAAGCGCCTCGGCAAATGAACGCGCCAGGGCGCGGCGCTGCTCGGGAGCAACGCTGGTATTCAGCAGATTAGTGACCATATTGCCCAGCACCATCAGAGAGAGATCGGTGGGAGCCTTGTCTTTTTCAAGTACGTTGACCATTTCGGCGAGGAGTTTTTCCACGCGGTCGTCGCTGTAACGGGATGATTGTGGCATAGCGTTAAATTTATCGAGTATTAAAAGGCGGCATCTTAACGTAAAAGCGCAATTTTTTCTGCAATTTTATCGTGAGTGAAAGGTTAAACTTGTTGCCTGTTGATCCCGGCCACGCTCGGTGATTGAATACGCGCTTAAGTTTACAGGAGAGTTTACATGAGTCTGGATATCGAGCAGATTGCCCTTCATCAGATGGTTAAGCGTGATGAACAAACGCTGGAGCTGGTGCTGAGGGAGTCGCTGTTGCCGGCCAACGGCCCGGTCACAGCGATGATGGAGGAGCTGCATCGCGTCTACAGCGCCAAAAGCAAGGCCTATGGCCTGTTTAATGAAGAGAGCGAGCTGGCCGATGCGCTGCGCAACTGCCGTAAAGGCCAGGACGACTTTCTGGCCTTCAGCCGGGCGGCCACCGGGCGCCTGCGCGACGAGCTGGCGAAATATCCGTTTGCGGAGAGCGGCGTCGTGCTGTTCGCTCACTATCGCTACCTGGCGGTAGAGTATTTACTGGTTGCGGTGCTGAACAGCCAGAACAGTATGCGCGTCAATGAAGAGTTAGATATTAGCACCACCCATTATCTGGATATTAACCATGCGGATATCGTGGCGCGAATCGATCTCACTGAATGGGAAACAAATCCGGAATCGACCCGCTACCTGACTTTCCTGCGCGGACGGGTAGGGCGCAAAGTGGCGGATTTCTTTATGGATTTCCTGGGCGCCAGCGTTGGTCTGGATACCAAAGCGCAAAACCGTGGGCTGCTACAGGCGGTAGATGATTACTGCGCAGAGGCGGCGTTAGATAAAAATGAACGCCAAAACTATCGTCAGCAGGTTTACAGCTACTGCAACGAGCAGCTGCAGTCGGGCGAAGAAATTGAGCTGGAAGGCCTGTCGAAAGAGCTGGCGCCGCTGGGCGAAAAAACGTTCCAGGATTTTACTCAGGAGCAGGGCTATGAGCTGGAAGAAAGCTTTCCGGCGGATCGCAGCACGCTGCGCCAGCTCACAAAGTTTGCCGGCAGCGGCGGCGGCCTGACGATCAATTTCGACGCTATGCTGCTGGGCGAAAGGATCTTCTGGGATCCGGCCACGGATACGCTGACCATTAAAGGTACCCCGCCTAATCTTCGCGACCAGCTGCAGCGTCGTAGCGGCGGCAAGTAAGGCTAAGCGCCGTGTAACAGCGGCGCGTTCGGCAGCCAACAGGCCGGACGTTTTGGTTATTTTTGAGCGTTTTATAGAAGCTTATGGTGATGTAATCGTTACTCTGTACTTTTGGCCGTAGATCAAAAAGGACAGAAGCATGATTAATCTATTTCCATGCATATCATCCAAACCCAAAGAAACAATAAATGAATGTGCCGGACGCGTTGTAAAAAATAATCTTGTGACTGTGAATTTTGGCAACAGGGAATATAAAGTTACTGTCAAGAATAATCATGATGTCACAGTGACCCGACAAGATAAAACCTGGTACAAGTCCGTTGGCGATATCTTCGCCAGAGGATTTACCCGTGGGCAAAAAGCCTTTACCCCAAGAGCGCTACAGCTGCAGAAGGCAATACAGGCGGAGTGGATAAAAGCGAAGCAAAACATAAACGAGTGCTTTGCTGACTCATCAACAGAACAATCGATTCCAGACCGCGCCAGCCAGGCTATAAGCGATTCAATGACCGGACGATTTTCACAAAAGGAAATCATTGCAAAAAGAAACGCTCTCAGGAAAGTTTCTCCCGAGCCTAAGCTTTTTCAACAGAGAACATCTCCCGAGCCTAAGCTTTCTGTTGAGAAAACTTGTTCCAGTCAACCCTCTTCCGACCCTCAGGTTGATGAAAACAGTTCTTGTGTAGAGAAACAGACTGAAGAGCTATTTTCCCGATTAAATACGACGAACAAAGGACCTAAGAAAAAGCTATGTGCGGAGACATCCAACAGTCTCTACACGGACAAAGCGGGCCCGTATCTGCCTGATGAAGTTTGCCGATTCAGTGACGTTCTTGCGATGGCCGCTACAGCGGTAGACCCCGGTTTACATGCCAACAAAATAACTATAAATGATAAAATTGTCGCTATAGCCAGCCAGTACCCGAAAACAGAGCAGATAAAGACGCATCTAAGAATGATGGCCAATAAAAAAACGCCTGCTCTGGTGGTTTTATCAACCAAAAAAGAGATTGTTAAATCTTATGCTCCAGGCTGCTGCTGTCTGCCAGACTATTTTTCCAACCGTAATCCATATTCTAAGCAGAATAAAATTTACAATGGAGGAAAAAATTCTGTTATTTTGGGTAAGGCAAAGGAAAGCGTTTCCGAAAGCGGACAGCAGAACCTTCTTATTAATGATTCATATAATTTAAAATTAAAGAATAGCAATAATGAAGATATTACTATTCCGGTGCAACATGTTACTAACTGGCCTGATAGAGAGACCATACCGCTGGATACTCTAATAAATCTGCTCAATCTTATCATTACTACTGTGAAGGACAAGCTAAACGAATATAAGGAACAGGGTGTCGACATTGTTCAGGATATGGTGCCTGTGATCCATTGTAAAGCAGGCGTAGGTCGTACCGGCGTGATTATTGCGGCCCTCGCATTGCGTCTCAATCCGACTATGTCGCTTCAGGAAGTAATCGAGATTATGCGTGCTTCGCGTAATAATAAAATGGTACAAACGTATGGGCAGCTGCGAACTTTAGTGCAATTCTGTCTCAAAGAGGACTATGAAATCCTGCGAACATCAGAGGCAGGAATATAAAAAGGCAATTGCCGTAAGCAGCCTGCTGCCGGGGTTCTCTCTTTCCTGTAAATTTCATAAAAAAACGCCGCGTTAAGCGGCGTTCTTTCACAGCAATTTCACTCGCGATTAAGCGCGAACGAAGTCGATGTGGTGCAGTTTTGGCTTGAACGGGTGACGCTGAACAGCCTGCACTTTTACTTTAATTTCTTTGCCATCGACAACCAGGGTCAGCACGTCGGTGTAGAAACCAGGCTTAGCCTGAGTATTCATCACGCTGTCGTGATCCAGTTCGATAGCTACAGCCGCTTCGTTACCGCCATAAATGATAGCCGGGAACTTGTTAGCTGTACGCAGGCGGCGGCTCGCACCCTTACCCTGCTCTTTACGTACTTCTGCATTAATAGTGAACATTGTTCAGTCTCTTTAAGTGATTATCCTGCTACAGGCGACCCAGCAGCAGGTTGGAGCGTTCAGCTTTTGCATTGGCAAAAGCGGGGCGCATTGTAGCAGGCAAGGGCCGCGCGGGCAACGCCTTAAAACGTTTCTGGCCTCAGCGGATCTCGTTGGCGCGCCGAAAACGGCCCTGATAATCGAATACTTTTTCGCGGATCTGCCAGAAATTACGCTGTTTACGCGCCACCACGAAATCCGGATGGCGCAGCAGCGGCTGCATTGCCACGATATCCGCCGCATTCTGCCAGCCAGGCGGCACACCGGGCGCGCGCTGATGTGGACGCATAAACAGCTGCTCAAAAGCCTTGCGCTGCGCGGGCGTGCTCAGCCGGAAGCGCTCGCTTACTTCAGTCGCTTCCTCGTCGAAATAGCGCGCTTTCAGCCATTCGCCTTTTTCATCCTTGCCGTTTTCCAGCACCATAGCGGCGCAGCGCAGCACCAGCGCATCCTTCAGCTTTAGCGCCGCCTTAAGCATATCGTCGGGATCGACCAGCACCGCGTCGCACTGATGGCAGCGGCGGGCAGCAATATCGTTTTCAGCGTTGCAATGCGGGCAGCTTTTAAAGCGAAAGCGGAAATCGCACTGCTCGCGCTCGCCGTCGTCATCTTCCAGCACGCCCTGGCAGCGGCGGCCAAAGTGCTCAATAATGGTGCCGTCGGCGGTAGTTTTTCCCCAAAACGTATTGGCGAAGCCGCAGGCGGGGCAGAAAACCTGCACCGGTTTGTTATCGCTTTTCCCCTTTGGCGCGCCTACTTCAGGCGTAAAAATATCATGCGGATTCCCGGCATAGTCCAGAATCAGGCAGTCGGTTTTGCCCGGGCAAAGACGCAATCCGCGTCCGACGATCTGTTGATAGAGGCTAACCGACTCGGTAGGGCGCAGAATGGCGATAAGATCGACATGCGGCGCGTCGAAGCCCGTGGTAAGTACTGCGACATTAACCATATAGCGAATTTCACGCGCTTTAAAAGCGGTAATCAGCGCATCGCGCTCCGCGCCTGGCGTATTGGCGCTGATCAGCGCTTTACTGCCGGGCAGCAGCCCCAGCACCTCTTTGGCATGCTCGACCGTAGCGGCGAAAATCATCACGCCCTGACGATCCTGAGCGAACTCGACAATTTGCTGAATGATATGCGGCGTAATGCGCTGCTGCTGTTTCAGCTCAAGGTTAAGATCCGCCTCGCTAAACAGTCCGTTCTCCCTGGCCGTCAGGCGGCTGAAATCATATTGCACCACCGGCATATCCAGCCGTTCCGGCGGCACCAGAAAGCCATTTTTAATCATATAGCGCAGCGGCAGCTCGTAGATACAGTCGCGGAACAGCGCCCGCTCGTCGCCGCGCACCATGCCGTGATAGTGAAACTGATAGATCCAGCCTTTGCCCAGGCGATAGGGCGTGGCGGTCAAGCCCAGCAAGCGCAGCTGCGGGTTGCGCAGGCGCAAATGATTAAGTATCTGCTGATACTGGCTATCTTCGGCATCGCCGATGCGGTGGCATTCATCCACAATCAGCAGCGAAAACTCGCTGTCAAACTGCTCCAGGTTGCGCGCCACTGACTGCACGCTGCCGAATACCACCTTGCTGCGGCTCTCTTTCCTTTGCAGGCCGGCGGCGAAAATATCCGCTTCCAGGCCGTAAGCCTGATATTTGCTATGGTTCTGCGCCACCAGCTCTTTGACGTGCGCCAGCACCAGCACGCGGCCACGCGCCACCCTCGCCAGTTCGGCGATCACCAGGCTTTTGCCTGCGCCGGTCGGCAGAACAATCACGGCGGGCTGATGGGAACGACGGAAGTAGCTGAGCGTGGCGTCAACCGCTTCCTGCTGGTAAGGACGCAGGGTAAAGGACATAAATAAAAATCCGCGAGCAAAGCCGCATTATGCCACGAAAGCACGATCGGTGCGCGTGCGCCTCTGTGCCTGAGACGCAACTCCCGATATACTGCGTTGTTACTCTCTTCTGACGTTCCGCTACAGGAACGGCGAATTCATCTATTGAAACAGGCAGTGCAGATTTAATGCGACTCGATAAATTTTTATCTCAGCAACTGGAAGTCAGCCGGGCGATAGCCGCTCGCGAGCTGCGCGCGCGTAAAGTGACGGTTGATGGGGAAGTAGTGCGCGACGGCGCTTTCAAGCTTAGCCCGGAAAGCGAAGTAGAATATGACGGCAATCTGCTGCAGCTACAGCCTGGCCCGCGCTATTTTATGCTCAATAAACCTCAGGGCTACGTCTGCTCCACCGACGATCCGGATCATCCAACGGTGCTCTACTTTCTGGAAGAGCCGACAGCTTACAAACTCCACGCTGCAGGCCGCCTGGATATAGACACCACCGGCCTGGTGCTGATGACCGATGACGGCCAGTGGTCGCACCGTATCACTTCGCCGCGCCACCACTGCGAGAAAACCTATCTGGTGACGCTGGAAAATCCGGTAGCGGACGATACGGCGGCTCAGTTCGCCGCGGGCGTGCAGTTGCATAACGAGAAAGATCTTACCAAACCGGCGCAGCTTGAAATCATCAGCGACAACCAGGTGCGGCTAACCATCAGCGAAGGTCGCTACCATCAGGTAAAACGGATGTTTGCAGCAGTCGGCAACCACGTAGTGGCGCTGCATCGTGAGCGTATCGGCGCTATCGTGCTGGATGAAGAGCTGGCAGAAGGCGAATACCGTCCGTTAACGGCGGAAGAGATCGCCAGCGTAGGCCTGCCTGCAGAATTGAAATAAGGAAACAGGGATGCGTAAGGAAAAGAACTCTTCGGCCGGACTGGTGGTCATTCTTGGCCTGCTGGCGATGTTAATGCCGTTGTCGATCGATATGTATCTGCCTGCGCTCCCGCAAATCGCCCGCGAGTTTGGCGTATCGGCCGGCAGCGTGCAGATGACGCTGAACCTTTATATTCTGGGATTCGCGCTGGGGCAACTGATTTACGGCCCGCTGGCCGACAGCTTCGGCCGCAAGCCGGTAATAGCCGTGGGTACGCTGATCTTCGCCGTAGCGGCGGCGGCCTGCGCTATGGCGCAAACCATTGACCAGCTGATCTTTATGCGCCTGCTGCACGGCCTGTCAGCAGCGGCGGGCAGCGTGGTAATCAGCGCTCTGATGCGCGACAGCTACTCGAAAGAAGAGTTTTCGCGCATGATGTCCTTTGTGATGCTGGTAACCACTATAGCGCCGCTACTGGCCCCGATCCTGGGTGGCTGGATGCTGCTACTCTGGAACTGGCACGCTATCTTCTGGGCAATTTCGCTGGCGGCAGTGGTGACAACGCTGCTGGTAGTCACGCAAATCAAAGAGACACTGCCGCGCGACAAGCGCCAGAAATTTAATATGCGTACCACGCTGCGTAACTTTCTGTCGCTGTTCCGCCACAAGCGCGTGTTCAGCTATATGCTGGCCAGCGGGTTCTCGTTCGCCGGCATGTTCTCTTTTCTGAACGCCGGGCCTTTTGTTTACATTGAGCTGAACCATATTTCGCCGCAGGACTTCGGCTACTACTTCGCGCTGAACGTGGTGTTCCTGTTCCTGATGACGCTGCTGAACAGCCGCTGCGTGCGCCGCTTCGGCCCGCTGGCAATGTTCCGCCTGGGGCTGCTGATCCAGTTTACTATGGCCGTCTGGCTGGTGGTGGTCAGCGCGTTGAACCTTGGCTTCCTGCCGCTGGTATTTGGCGTGGCAATGTTTATTGGCTGCGTCGCTATGGTTTCTTCTAATGCGATGGCGGTCATTCTGGAAGAGTTTCCACATATGGCCGGTACGGCCTCCTCGCTGGCGGGTACGCTGCGTTTCGGCGTGGGCGCGTTGGTCGGCGCATTGCTTTCCGGGCTGACTTTTACCAGCGCCTGGCCAATGGTCGGCTCGATGTTTGTCTGCGCTACGTTCTCTATGCTGCTGTTTATCTACGCTATCCGCCCTCGTAAAGGCGCTAGCGCCTAATCCTGCCGGGCAAAACGGGAGGTATCGCCTCCCGTTTTCAGCGCCCGTTCCTTTTACAGGAATAGTCTAAAGTTTCCGGTTTTTTCCAGCCCATCCACTATAATGTTGTCTTATTGTAAAAAAAGCTTTGCTTGAAATTACTTTTATGCAACAAATGTGAGGGCTGTCCCACTCTTGTCGGGCCAGCGAAAATCAAACCGGGCCCCGGCAGCCGCAAAGCCTCCGCAGACGAGGCGCTGCCTTAGCCAATAACGAAGTAGCCATGATGATAGCGTCCGATACGGTCTGGGGAGCAGAAGTGAACAGATTGCAGCATTCGGTGGTGCACCGCTTACCACAAAGCTATCGCTGGGGGATCGGCGACCGGCTGGAGGCGCTAAAGCTGAGCGGCGCGGAGGCGGAAGACGAGCTGGTGGGCTTAAGCCTGCTCAGCCATCAGGGCAGCCAGGCCTGGGATATCATGCGCATGCTGAAAGAAACGCTGGTGGAAATCCAGCTCGACTGCGCCGTGGTCGAGTGGGAAGGCGAACCCTGCCTGTTTGTCGCGCGCAACGACGAAAGCACCGCAACCTGCCGCCTGAAAAATTTTGGCGTCGGTATCGCTGAAACCTTCAAAGATATGCCTGCCTGAGCCTGGCTCAGGCAAGCGCGATCAGTTCCTGCGTGTAGCGTGCTTTCGGCGCGGTAAAAATGGTCTCGCAATCACCTTGTTCTACTACTTCTCCCTGCCGCAGCACCACTACCTGGTGACATAACGACCTGACTACGCGCAAATCATGGCTGATAAAGATATAGGCCAACTGACGATCTTGCTGCAGTTTTTTCAGCAGCGCCAGGATCTGTTTCTGTACCGAGCGATCGAGTGAAGAGGTTGGTTCATCCAGTATGATCAGGCGCGGCTGCAGGATCAGCGCGCGCGCGATGGCGATACGCTGCCGCTGGCCGCCGGAAAACTCTGCCGGATAGCGATGGCGCGTCTCGGCATCCAGGCCGACTTCCTGCATTGCCTGGATTACCTGTGCTTCCCGCTGCTCCACGCTCAGCTCAGGCTGGTGCACCTGCAAACCTTCTTCGATAATTTGCTGAACGTTCAGCCGGGGATTCAGGGCGGAATTAGGATCCTGAAACACCACTTGCATTTCGCGTCGCACCGGCAGCATCTGTTTGCGATTCCACAAATGCAGCGGCCGGTCGCCCAGCCAGATCTCGCCTTTGGCCTCAATTAGCCGCAGCAGCGCCAGCCCGGTAGTGCTCTTGCCGGAGCCGGATTCGCCTACCAGTCCCAGGCTTTCACCGGGACGCAGCTCGAAGCTCAGCGATTTTAGCGCCTGGTGCGCGCCAACTACGCGGCGCATCACGCCTTTTTTCAGCAAAAAAGCGACGCTGAGATCGTTAACGCGCAGCAGCGGCGGCGCGGCGCTGTCCGCGGGGTTTGGGCTGCCGTCCGGCTCTGCATCCAGCAGCGCGCGGGTATAGAGATGTTGGGGCGCGCTGAACAGCTTGCTGGCGCTGTTACTCTCCACGCCCCGGCCATTGCGCATCACCAGCACCTTATCCGCCAGCTGCCGGACAATATTCAGGTTATGGGTGATAAACAGCAGGCCCATATTCAATTCCTGCTTCAGCTCTTTCAGCAGCACCAGAATCTGCGCCTGCACGGTAACATCCAGCGCCGTGGTCGGTTCATCGGCGATCAGCAGCTGTGGCCGCGTCAGCAGCGCCATGGCAATCATCACGCGCTGCCGCTCGCCGCCGGAAAGCTGATGAGGAAAATCGCCCAGCCGTTTGGCGGGCTGCCGAATACCCACGCGATCCAGACAGCTGAGGATTTCAGCTCTGGCAGCCGCCGCGCGCATGCCGCGATGCAGCGAAAGCACTTCATACAGCTGTTTTTCGATATTGTGCAGCGGATTCAGCGACACCATAGGTTCCTGAAAAATCATCGCCATACGGTTCCCGCGCAGGCCGCGCAGCGTACGCTCGTCGGCTTTCAGCACATCCTGACCGGCAAACAGAATCTCTCCCTGCGGATAAACCACCGGCGGTGTTGGCAGCAGGCGCATCATTGACAGGGCGGTCACGCTCTTGCCGGAACCGGATTCGCCCACCAGCGCCAGCGTCTCGCCAGCCTCCACGCTTAGCGAAAGATCATCAACCACCCGGCGCTCGACGCCGGCCTGGCGAAAGGCAATGCTTAAATTTTTAACGCTCAGCAACGACATCAGTGCACCTTACTGGGATCGAAGGCGTCGCGAACCGCCTCACCAATAAAAATCAACAGCGACAGCAAAATCGCCAGCGAGAAGAACGTCGCCATGCCAAGCCAGGGTGCCTGCAGATTATTTTTACCCTGTAGCAGCAGCTCGCCCAGCGAAGGCGAACCCAGCGGCAGCCCGAAGCCAAGGAAATCCAGCGAAGTCAGCGTGGTGATCGAGCCGCAGAGAATAAAGGGCAGATAGGTCAGCGTCGCCACCATAGCGTTTGGCAGCATATGGCGCAGCATAATAGTGCGGTCACCGACGCCCAGCGCCTGTGCTGCGCGGATATAATCGAAATTGCGGGCGCGTAAAAACTCGGCGCGCACCACGCCGACCAGTTGCATCCAGCCGAACAGCACGCTAATCGCCAGCAGCCACCAGAAACCGGGCTGAATCACGCTTGACAGCAGGATAATCAGAAACAGCGTCGGCATCCCCGACCAGACTTCGATAAAGCGCTGTCCCCATAAATCGACCCGGCCGCCGTAATAGCCCTGGCAGGCGCCTACAATCACGCCGATTACGCTGGAGATCAGCGTTAGCATCAGGCCGAACAGCAGCGAAATACGCGCGCCGTAGAGGATCCTCGCCAGCACGTCGCCGCCGTTGGCGTCGGTGCCCAGCCAGTTCTCCAGCGAAGGGGGAGAAGGGAAGGGGACTTTTGAAGCAAAATTAATGGTGCCGTCGCCGAATTTAATCGGTGCCCAAATGGCCCAGCCTTTGCTGGCGAGACGCGATTTCAGCCAGGGATCCTGATAGTCCGCCATGGTCGCCAGCTCGCCGCCGAAATCGGTCTCGCTGTAGTTCACCAGCAGCGGGAAATAAAAACGGTGATCGTAATGCACCAGCAGCGGCTTATCGTTGGCCAGCAGCTCAGAGCCCAGGCAGAGCACAAAAAGCACGGCAAAAATCCACAGCGACCAGTAGCCGCGACGGTTATGGCGAAAGCGCTGCCAGCGCGCCTGGTTAACGGGGCTTAATCGGCTCATCAGCGACCCTCGAAATCAATGCGCGGATCGACCAGCGTATAGGTGATATCGCTGAGGATATTCAGTAACAGGCCGATCAGGGTGAAAATATAGAGCGTACCGAACATCACCGGATAGTCGCGCTGGATGGTAGCATCGTAGCCCAGCAGGCCCAGGCCGTTGAGCGAAAACATCACTTCGATCAGTAGCGAACCGGTAAAGAACATACTGATAAAGGTGGCCGGGAAACCGGCGATCACCAGCAGCATCGCGTTGCGGAAAACGTGGCGGTAAAGGATTTTCTTTTCATCCAGACCTTTGGCGCGCGCCGTCACCACATACTGCTTGCGGATCTCATCCAGAAACGAGTTCTTGGTCAGCATAGTCAGCGTAGCGAAACCGCCGATTACCGTTGCCAGCACCGGCAGGGTAATATGCCAAAGGTAGTCGATAATTTTATCGTACCAGGGCAGGGAGTCGAACTGCGCCGAAACCAGGCCGCGCAGCGGGAACCAGTCCAGATAGCTGCCGCCCGCGAACAGCACAATCAGCAGCGTAGCAAACAGAAAAGAAGGGATAGCGTAGCCGATAATAATCAGCGAGCTGCTCCAGATATCGAAGGCGCTGCCGTTATGCACCGCCTTGCGGATGCCGAGCGGAATCGACACCAGATAGATAATCAACGTGCTCCACAGCCCCAGCGAGACGGAAACCGGCAGGCTCTCTTTGATTAGCTGCACCACCGAGCTGCTGCGAAACAGGCTGTCGCCGAAATCGAAGCGGACATAGTTCCACAGCATATCCAGATAGCGCTGGTAAATCGGCTTATCAAAACCGTAGCGTTTGGTTATTTCCGCTACCACTTCCGGATCCAGGCCACGCGAACCACGATACTGGCTGTCGCCGGGCTGCCCGTGCAGCGTGCTGCGCCCCAGATTTTGCGGCGCGTTACCTGCGCCTGGCATACCGGTAGTCTGGCCGAACTCAATATTGGCCAGCGCCTGATCCACCGGGCCGCCCGGCGCAATCTGCACGATAAAAAAGTTAATGGTAATAATCGCCCACAGCGTGGGAATAATCAGCAAAAGTCTGCGTAGCAGATAAGCACCCAAACCTGACTCCTTAACGACGCTGGGCCGGCAGCTGCGCGGCTTTATTCACATCGTACCACCAGCTATCGAAGCCTAAGGAATAGGTCGGCCGCGTGGTCGGCATTGAAAATTTATCCCAGTAAGCATAACGATCGCTGGCGCCATACCACATCGGGATCATGTAATAGTTCCACAGCAGCACCCGATCCAGCGCGCGGCCCAGCGGCAGCAGCGCCTTTTCATCGCCCTGATGCTGATTGATCTGCTCAATCAACTGGTCAATTACCGGGCTGGCGACGTGCGGTCGGTTATAGGTTGAGTTGATATAGGTGCTTGACCAGTACATCTGCAATCCACTGTCAGGGTAGGGCATGGCCGGATAAGGTGAAGCCAGCATATCAAAATCGCTTTTGCGTAAACGAGCCAGATACTGTGAGCTGTCTACCTGACGAATGTTCAGCGTAATGCCCAGCCGCGCCAGACTATGCTGGAAAGGGAGCACCCACTGATCGTTGCCGCCGCTGCGCAGCAGCATTTCAAACGTGAAAGGCCTGCCGTTTTTATCCACCAGCCGCTGGTTTTTCAGCGTCCAGCCAGCCTGTTGCAGCAGCGCCGTGGCTTTAAGCAGATTAGCGCGGTCATAGCCGCTGCCGTCAGTATGGGAAGGCTGAAAAATTTGCGAAAAAGCCTCATCAGGAATTTTGCCCTTAAACGGCGCCAGGATCTCCAGCTCTTTTGCCTCCGGATAACCGGTTGCGGCATAGTCGGTATTCTGGAAATAGCTTTGGGTACGCTTATAGGAGCCGTAGAACAACGCTTTGTTCATCCATTCGAAATCAAAAGATAACGAGATGGCCTCGCGTACCCGACGATCGGCGAACAGTGGCTTTTGCACGTTAAAAGCGAGCCAGGTTGAAGCCGTAGCTACGGTGTTCGGTTTTTCGTCTTTAATAATGTAATTGTTTTCAAAATTGCGGCCGCGATATTGCGTCGCCCACTTTTTCGCTGAGCCTTCAGCGCGAAAATCAAAGGCGCCCGCCTTAAAGGCTTCAAAGGCCACGTTATCGTCCAGATAGTAGTCGTAGCGCAACGTATCGAAATTAAATCGGCCTTTGTTCACCGGCAAATTCGCCGCCCAATAATCCTTAACGCGAGTCCAGGTTACGGACTGGCCCATCTTGTAAGCGCTGACTCGGTAAGGGCCGCTGCCGGGCGGCGGCGTAGGTAGCGGCTCGCTGAGGTTATGATCCTGCCAGAACTTTTTCGGGAACACAGGCGAAGCCAGCAGCGAGAGCATCATATCTTTGTTGCCGACCGGCAGCTCAAAACGCGCCGTCAGCCGCGAGATGGCTTTAGCCGTGACGCCTTTATAAAATACCCGGAACTGCGGCACGCCTTCCGTCATAAATTTATTAAAGGTAAAGGCGACGTCTTCCGCGGTAATTGGCGAGCCATCCTGAAAACGGGCCTGCGGATTTAGCGTAACCTCTACCCAACGATAGCTGTTGGGATAGCGTGCAAACTCTGCAATCAGGGGATAATAGCTGCCAGCTTCGTCTTCAGAATTAACAAACAGCGTATCATAAAGCGTGTCCGTGCCCTGGGCTGGATTACCCCGCGAAGCAAAACGGTTAAAGTTGTCATAGGTGCCAATAGCGGAAAGCGTGACGCTGCCGCCTTTGGGCGCGGCCGGATTCGCATAGTCAAAATGGGTAAAATTAACGGCGTATTTCGGTTCGCCGAGCTGCGCAAAAGCGTAGCTTTCGTTAATTTCATCGGCTTGCGCCGCTGCCGTGACAAAACAGAACAGCAATAAGGTCAACCAGCGAAATATCATCTTATTATCCGAATCCAGACTAAAAAGGCAGCGCATCGCCCGGCTTGCCAGGCGCGTACGGCGGCATCAGTGCGCCTGCATAGCGTAGCGCAAAAAGTTATCCCGCAGCCGGGCCACTGTGCTTCTCATGCTTAAAATAGTCAATTAGCTGGGTTACCGTACGCGGGCGGCTGAACAAAAAGCCCTGCAGATGACAAACGCCGCGATGGCGCAGCCAGCTGGCCTGCTCGTCGGTTTCCACGCCTTCGGCTACCGTATGCAGGTTCAGTTTTTTTGCCAGCGCCAGCACCGCATCCAGCACCGGCGAAGAAAACGACTCGCGGGCGATATTTTTAACGAATCCCCGATCGATCTTCAAATAATCGAAGCGGAATTTTTCAAGATAGATTAACGCGCTGTGCCCGGTACCGAAATCATCCAGCGCGATACGAATATTTTTACTGCGCAGCCAGTCGAAAACGCGCTGGGCATTGCGGGTTTCCACCATAGTTCGCTCGGTGATTTCAAAAACGTAGCGAAAATGTTCCTGTGGCATCGCTTCCAGCCAGCCGGTGACATCCTGATAAAAGGTTTCATGGCTCAGGTGAGTGGGAGAGAGGTTTAAATTGAGATTGGTGCCGGCGGGTACCGCGTGGCGTAGCCTGTGACAGTCGCGCGCCACCAGCTCAAACAAATGACGGGTCAGCGGCACAATTAAATTTTTACTTTCGGCGTAGCGAATAAAAGCATCAGGCGGGATAGCACCTGCCTCAGGATGAGTCCAGCGCAGCAGGGCTTCCAGGCCGCAGGCTTTACCGGTCGCAGCGGCGACCACCGGCTGATACTCCACATGAAATTCACCGCGGCGGATACCCAGCAAAATTGCTTTGCCCGGCCGCATGCGCAGCGTTAAGGCCATAAAGCAGCTAAATCCGCCCAGCAGCCCCAGCAGCAGGCCAATCGGCAAAATCAGCATAATATCGTCAAACGAAAGCCTGCTGCCGTAAAGCTGTAGCTGCACGGGATAGCCTGGCAGCGCGATAGTTTTCAGCGGGGTGGCGGTAAGCGAACTTACGGGCACCACGCGCTGTTCCCAACTGGTTATTGCCTGAGAGCCGGTCACTATAGCTATGCCAGTTATCTCCTGCTGCTGCCCGGCATACAGCAGATAAGGGGTCAGATTAATGTTCAGGGTAGCCAGCACGCCGCTGCCAGCTTCGCTACCGCGTAGCCAAACCTGTAATACCGGCTTGTCGGGCGTCAGCGGCGCGGCAGCCAGCTGAACATCAAGCGGCAGGCCAGTACTGGTCAGGGGAGAGAGCTGCTGTAAATCGGCCTGGCTATCCCCAGCGACGGAGGAGCAATAAACCTGATTATTAACAACCATCAGAAGGGCTTGAATATTGTCATCAGTGGCGACGCGCCGGAGCAGGTCGTCTTTAATAGCGGCGCAGGCGGGATGTGGCAATGCCTGTAGAGGCAGTAGGTTCTGCTTCAGCTGGCTGAACATCTTCAGAACATAGGCCTGGGTGTTGGCCGCCAGCCTGTCATGATTATCCGCCCGGCGGTGCAGCGTCAGCAGTAGCGCGATAACGATAAACAGGGCAAGCAGAAAGAGGCCGAGGGTCGCGCTAAAGCAGGCAATCTTGCGAGGAGTGAGCAGAGGCCGCGTAAGGCTTGATGAGAGTGGCATGGGGTTTATCTCCCGGAAGTGCCCGTTTAATGTTTGCGCTGTCCTGCACAACAGGCGCCCGTTTCACTGCGGCAGGATATACCGGGAAAGCGCCTTTTGTCTCCATATTATTATGATTAGCTTCGCTTTTTTAATGCATTCTGTCAGCGACAGCCGGGCTGAAGCCAGAACTCAGGGCAAAGAAAAACCCCGCCAGGGCGGGGTTTGTCATCGAAAGCATTCTCGTTTTGCACAGGCTTCAGGGATCTTAGCTCTGCGTTCGGTCCAGTACTCTTCGGGCGGCGCGGTAACGGTTCTTCCAGTAGGCGTCGTTGAGGTTGGAAATCATTACGCCGCTGCTGGTAGAGGCATGCACGAAATTATCGTTGCCCAGATAAATGCCGACATGGCGACCGGTGGAACCGGCGCGGAACAGCACTAAATCGCCCGGACGCAGCTTGCTGCGCTGGATGCTTTTGCCGGTATCTTCCTGCTCGTAAGTCGAACGGGGCAGATCCAGGCCAAATTGTTCACGAAACGTGGTCTGCACAAAGGCAGAACAGTCAATGCCGCGTTTACTGGTACCGCCAAGACGGTAACGAACGCCCTTCCAGTCCGAATATTGATCCATCAGGCGGGTTTTAATATCCACATTCTGAACCAGCTGTTCGAATTCATCCTGAGACGCCTGAAGTAAAAAACCGTTATGGCCTTTAACTGCATGCGTATCAGTTTGTGCATTGCTGTTGGTATTGGTTGAGCTACAGGCTGAAAGCAGCGTGGCTAACGCCACTGCGGGCAATACCCGCCATATATATCTCAGAATCGGTTGAGACTTGACCATTATGTTTGTGATCCCTTGAAGTCCTTAACGACAAAAGTCGCTAGCTATGCGAAACGAAACGAGAGTAATTAGCGCACTACGGCCAGACAATTCCACAGCGTTCAATCTGTGCGTATGCGCACAGTTTAAAATGTAAATAATGGAAATATCTTACAGCTTTACCTAATCGGAAATGAGATTACCCGATTAACTGCGCGGTGGCGAGGGGTTTTAGCGACTTTTTTACAGGTTTTTATGATAAGAAACAGCGAGGTCGTACGCTTGCCGCTTTATCGGCATCAGAGGCGAAAACCTGAGGATAAAAAGGGTAAAAAAGCGATAAAAAGTGCGCTTTAAAACAGATTCAGATTAATACCGCTGTACCTTTTTCCACGGCAGCAGATTCATCTGCAGGATAAACATAACCAAATCTTTTGCATAAAGTGTTTTTTTGAGAGGTAAATCGCATAAAAAAAGCGACGAACGCCAATGGGAAAGGGTTTTCGTCGCATTTAAACCGGCTAAAAAAGACGGCAATTACTTAGCTGGCTTATATTTTCCTGGCAAATAACGATATAAAGCGTTTACCAGCCAGTCGCTGCCCGGCGTAATTAACCACCAGCTCATGCCGACCAGCACCACGGAAAGCGAGCCCACCGCCACATCGGTAAACCAGTGCGCGCCGATCATAATGCGCGGCGTGGCGAAGATCAGCACGATAGCCACGGCAATCAAAAAAGCGTTACGGCCAAAATAGCGCAGCATAAAGCAGGCAAAAATCATCAGCATCATGCCGTGGTCGCCGGGAAAGCTGTCGGAAGAGGCGTCTTTGGTCGGAATACCGGTCAAAGTCGTGACATGGTTGACATCCGGGAAATATTTGGTCGGGCTGGGATGCGAAACCGGAATCAGGTGGCCGAGCTGATTCAGCACCACCGCCGTCAGCAGCATGGCTATGCCGATAGCCAGCAGCCGCCTGCGTCCCTGAGGCGTCTCGCGTCGCCAGAAGCTGTAATAAAGCGCGCCCATTGCCAGCAGTGATACCGCATCAAAAGGCCGGAAATTGGTGATGGCCACCAGCCACAGCAGCGCCTTATTAGTGACCAGACGCTCGTTAAACCAATAAAAAATGGTTTTATCCAGCGTAAACCAAAAGCCGTGGTTTTCCGGCAGATACCAGGAAAAAAACAGCGCCAGTCCCAGCGCGTTGAGCGCCAGGATAGAGATCAGTCGATTAGCACGCATTTTATGAATGTTTATTTAAGAAGAAGTGACGGCGTACATTATACAACAGCAGTTAAACGAAGTTTCAACAAAGATGCCTGCAGACTGTTCCAGTCCGCTTCTTCTTCATGAATGATTTCGATCCTGCTGTCCGGTGGCGCGGCCTGGCGCGTCTCAATATTCAAGTCGGCACCCTGGCGGTTAACGCTTAGCAGGCCTTCCTTTATCCGCATTACGCCTTTAACCCGACTGACCGGAGCCAACCGTGCCCACTCCAACAGACCAACCGTATCGAAAACGGTATCGGCATCAAACACCCAGCCGCAGGAATAATAGCCTTGTCCCTGGTTGAGCGAGCGCCGCCAGCGCGTATTTTGTACGGGTGCCAGCGCCGCCAGGCGAGAAGAGGAGCGGGCATGATGATGTGCCGCCTGCGGCAGTGGTTGCTGATTCAGCCTTGGCCGTGTCAGCAGCTCGCTGGCAATCTCTCCAAAACGCGCAGGGATTACCGGGCGCTGTAGCTTGTCCTGTGCCTGCCAGTCTCGCAGGGCGCTCAGCGTGACCGTATCCCAGCGGTCTTCTTTATTTGCCACAATAATATCGGCCGCCGCCAGCTGATCGCGGAAATTTTCATTGGCCGTGACGCGGGCATCGCTTAACTGGCGCGGATCGAGCAGGCAAAGCGTGGCGTCCAGAGTCAGCCAGGGCTGATACACTTCGGCGGCCAACAGATCCAGGATTTGTTTAGGATGGCCGAGCCCGGTCGGTTCAATCAGCAGACGATCGGGTTTGGCCTGCTTCAGCAGCATATTCAGCCCAACCTGCATCGGCAGACCGTTAACGCAGCACATGCAGCCGCCAGGAATCTCCTTCAATATTGCGCCGCTTTCCGCCAGCAGTGCGCCATCAATGCCTACCTCGCCAAACTCGTTGACCAGCACCGCCCACTTTTCGCCTTCCGGCTTCTGCGCCAGCAAATGCAGCAGCGTGGTTGTTTTGCCGCTGCCAAGAAAGCCGGTAATAAGGTTCACGCGCGTCATGGTTTTCTCCCTAAGTTTGGCCCGAAAGAGTGCCGAAAATCGCCTTGCCTACTATGGTTAAACAGGCAGAGGTTAATTAATGAGGTTAAGTATGAGTCATTCTCAACTTGCGCAGGCCCTGTTTTTCATTGCCCTGGCCAGCAGCCCGCTGGTAACGCAAGCTGCCAACTCTGGCGTGATCCATTTTTCCGGCGCCATTGTTGACACAGGTTGCGATATGAAAGTGGAGCAGGGCCAGGCCACAGCTTCCTGCTTTCGCGATGGCGAAACGGAAGTTTTGCCGATTTCACTGCAGCCCGGTAAAATGCCGCTGGCGACTCTCGCCCATACTGAAATCACCTGGCTGGACAGCGAGCGCCAGCAGGGCGTACTGACTATAACCTATCGTTAGCTTATTGTTATAACATAACAAAAGCGGCGATGCATTTCGCTTTCGCCGCTGGGGAATAGTGTTTTACAGAGGCTGGCGTAAATTAATCCGCGCGGCCCATATAGCGGCGTTCAGCAATATGAATGCGGATACGCTCACCGCTGCTCAGGTATTCCGGCACCTGAATAACCAGGCCGGTGCTCATGGTTGCAGGCTTGGTACGGGCGCTGGCGGAAGCGCCTTTGATACCCGGCGTGGTCTCGATAATTTCCATATCCAGCGTCTGCGGCAGCTCCAGCGCCAGGATCTGGCCATCCATCGTCAGCACCTGCAGGCCAGGAATGCCGCCATCGGGAATAAACAGCAGCTCTTCTTCAATCTGATCTTTTTTGAAAACGTAAGGCGTATAGTCTTCGTCATCCATAAAGACATATTCGTCGCCGTCTACATAGGAAAAGGTCACCTGGCGGCGGCTCAGGGAGATCGCCTCCAGGATATCGTCGCCTTTAAAGCGCTCTTCGACCTTCAGGCCGGTGCGAATATCGGTGAAGCGCATCTTATACAGGGTAGAAGCGCCACGCGCGCTGGGGCTTTGTACATCAATATCTTTTACTAACAGCAGCTTGCCGTTGTAGCTGACGGCCATGCCTTTTTTGATTTCATTTGCTCTTGGCATTGTAATAGTCCGATAAAAGGAGCGGTGGAAATATTGGCGTCAACTTACTCTTGCCGACGCCTTCAGGCAAGTGCTGAGCGGCAAAGAAAAGTGGTCATGGCGTTCATAGAGCGCGCCTGCTATTGTCGCGCCGATTAAAAAGAGGATTACCCATGCAATGTCGAGCTTCCTGCGGCGCCTGCTGCACCGCGCCTTCTATTTCTACACCTATACCCGGCATGCCCAACGGCAAGCCAGCCAATACGCCTTGTATTCAGCTGGATGAAGATTACCGCTGCAAAATCTTTACCTCGCCGCTGCGGCCTGCGGTGTGCGCCAGCCTGAAGCCCGATGCAGAAATGTGCTGCAACAGCCGTGATGAAGCGATGACCTGGCTGCTGGATCTGGAAAAGCAGACTGCTTACTGTTAAATCGCTGTTGACAGAAAGTAAGGTATCAGCCAGGTGTCAGCAAAAGCGATATTTTTTCCGAAAAGAAAAGGCGAAGTGTGCGTCGCTTCAAAAATCTGCTATGCCATTGCCGGTAAAACTTGCCAGAAACAGGCAAGCAGGGCCAAACTCATTGAAACGTTTCAGCGTTGTCTGCACAGAGAGTTAGCGGCCCAGGGGCCCATTTTTATCTTCTCTGGCTGAAACGATTCAATGAAGCAGTGAGGAGAACTATGTTCCAGCTTGAACTGAATGCAATTCACCCCGGCGCCAGGGCCGGCAGCAAAGAAGAGGCCATCCGCCAGGTTGCCGCGGCACTCACCTCAGCCGGTAACGTAGGTGAAGGTTATGTTAACGGCATGCTGGCCCGCGAGCAGCAAACTTCCACCTACCTTGGCAACGGCATCGCTATCCCCCACGGCACTACCGACACGCGCGATTTGGTGCTGAAAACCGGCGTGCAGGTTTTCCAGTTTCCGCAGGGTATCGCCTGGGGCGAAGACCAGACCGCTTATGTGGTAATCGGCATCGCCGCGAAATCGGACGAGCACCTGGCGCTGCTGCGTCAGCTAACGCACGTCCTGAGCGACGACAGCGTGGCAGAACAGCTAAAAACTACAGACTCCGCAGAAACGCTGCGCGGCCTGTTGATGGGCGAAAAGCAGGGAACAGAATTCCGATTTGACACCTCGCTGATTACTACTGACGTAGCGGCCAGCGATCTGATGACGCTACAGGCGTTGAACGCTGGCCGTCTGCAACAGGCTGGCGCGGTTGATGCCAGTTTTGTCAGCCGCGTCATCGCCTCGCGCCCGCTGAATCTGGGGCAGGGCATCTGGCTGAGCGACAGCGCCGAGGGTAACCTGGGCAGTGCCGTCGCCGTCAGCCGCAGCGCTGCACCTTTTGATGTAGACGGCGAAAAAGCCGCGCTGCTGGTTACCGTCGCGGTTGCCGACGAGCAGCCGCTGAACGTGCTGAACTACTTAAGCGATCTGCTGATCAAGCAGAAAGCGGAGCGCCTGATGAGCGCAGATGCAGCAGGCATTCTGGCGCTGCTGACCAGCGAAGTCTCCGAGCAGGCGGACGTGCTGACAGAAGAGTTCACTATCCGCAACGAACACGGTCTTCACGCTCGTCCCGGCACCGCGCTGGTCAGCGTGATCAAGAAATTTAACTGCGACGTCACCGTCACTAACCTTGACGGCAGCGGCAAACCAGCCAACGGCCGTAGCCTGATGAAAGTCGTGGCGCTGGGCGTGAAAAAAGGCCATCGCCTGCGCTTTACCGCCAGCGGTGAAGATGCCCGCGCGGCGCTGGACGCCATCGGCGAGGCTATCAGTTCCGGCCTGGGCGAGGGCGCGGCATGAGCAGACGCGTAGCTACTATTACCCTGAACCCGGCCTACGATCTGGTCGGCTATACGCCGGAAGTCGAGCGCGGCGAAGTCAACCTGGTGAAAACCACTGGTCTGCACGCGGCTGGTAAAGGCATCAACGTGGCTAAGGTGCTTAAGGATCTGGGCATTGATGTCACCGTCGGCGGCTTCCTGGGCAAAGAGAACCAGGACGGCTTTCAGCATCTGTTCAGCGAGCTGGGCATCGCCAACCGCTTTCAGGTAGTGGAAGGCCGTACCCGCATTAACGTCAAGCTGACCGAAAAAGATGGCGAAGTCACCGATCTGAACTTTTCGGGCTTTGAGGTCACGCCGCAGGACTGGGAGCGCTTTACCACGGACTCCCTGAGCTGGCTGGGCCAGTTCGATATGGTTTGCGTCAGCGGCAGCCTGCCCGCTGGCGTTAATCCGGACGCCTTTACCGAGTGGATGAGCGCGCTGCGCACTCACTGTCCCTGCATTATTTTCGACAGCAGCCGCGAAGCGCTGGTGGCTGGCCTGAAAGCCGCGCCCTGGCTGGTAAAACCGAACCGCCGCGAGCTGGAAATCTGGGCAGGCCGCAAACTGCCGACGCTGCAGGATGTGATTGAGGCGGCGCATGCGCTGCGCGAACAGGGTATCGCCCACGTGGTGATTTCGCTGGGCGCAGAAGGCGCGCTGTGGGTTAACGCTTCAGGCGAATGGATCGCCAAACCGCCAGCCTGTGAGGTGGTGAGTACCGTGGGTGCCGGAGATTCCATGGTCGGCGGGCTGATTTACGGCCTGCTGATGCGCGAATCCAGCGAGCATACCTTACGTCTGGCCACCGCCGTGGCCGCCCTGGCCGTCAGCCAGAGCAACGTAGGCGTGACCGATCGCACCCAGTTGGCCGCGATGATGGCGCGCGTCGACCTGAAACCTTTTAACTGACAGCAGGAGAGGCATAATGAAAACGCTGCTGATACTTGATCCTTCGCTGGGGCTGGCTACTGGCCATCTGGCAAAAAATATCACCAAAGCGACCGCGACCGCCAAAGGGCTGACGCTGACCGAAAACCTGGCGGAAGCCGACCAAATCATCCTGGTAGGCGAAACGCTGCCTGCTAATGTCGATCTTACGGGCAAAGCCGTTTACCAGACCTCTGCTGAACAGCTGCTGCGCCAGCCGGACGTTGAGCTGGGCAGAGCGCAAACCGAAGCGAAAGCCTGGCAGGCACCTGCTGCCGTAGCTAAACCCGCAGCGGCAAGCAGCGCGGCGGACGTAGTTGCCAGCGGGCCGAAACGCATTGTCGCCGTTACCGCCTGCCCAACCGGCGTGGCGCACACCTTTATGGCGGCAGAAGCCATCGACGCAGAAGCGAAAAAGCGCGGCTGGTGGGTGAAAGTCGAAACGCGCGGCTCCGTAGGCGCGGGCAATGCGATTACCCCAGAAGAAGTAGCAGAAGCCGATCTGGTTATCGTTGCGGCGGATATCGAGGTAGACCTGGCGAAATTCGCCGGTAAACCTATGTATCGCACCTCAACCGGTCTGGCGTTAAAGAAAACCGCACAGGAGTTTGATAAGGCGCTGGCGCAGGCTAAACCTTACCAGCCGCAGGGCGGCAGCCAGCCAGCGGCACAGGGCGAGAAAAAAGAGAGCGCGGGTGCCTATCGCCATCTGCTGACCGGTGTTTCCTACATGCTGCCGATGGTCGTCGCGGGCGGTTTAAGCATCGCGCTTTCCTTTGCTTTCGGCATCACCGCTTTTAAAGAGCAGGGCACGCTGGCAGCCGCGCTGATGGATATCGGTGGCGGCAGCGCCTTTAAGCTGATGGTGCCGGTGCTGGCAGGCTTTATCGCCTTTTCCATCGCCGACCGTCCGGGCCTGACGCCGGGCCTGATTGGCGGCTGGCTGGCCAGCACCATTAACGCGGGTTTCCTGGGCGGTATTATCGCTGGTTTTATCGCCGGTTACGCCGCGAAGTTTATTAGCTCTAAACTCAGGCTTCCGCAGAGTATGGAGGCGCTAAAACCGATCCTGATTATCCCGCTTGTCGCCAGTTTGATCACCGGTCTGCTGATGATCTACGTAGTGGGCGGCCCTGTAGCTAAGATCATGGAAGGCCTGACCCACTGGCTGAGCAACATGGGCACAGGTAACGCCATCCTGCTGGGCGCGGTGCTGGGCGGCATGATGTGTACCGATATGGGCGGCCCGGTGAATAAAGTAGCCTATGCGTTTGGCGTCGGCCTGCTCAGTTCGCAAACCTATGCACCAATGGCGGCGATCATGGCGGGCGGTATGGTGCCACCGCTGGCAATGGGTCTGGCGACGCTGGTGGCGCGCCGTAAGTTCAACAAAGGGCAGCAGGAAGGCGGTAAAGCGGCACTGGTACTGGGACTGTGCTTTATCTCTGAAGGCGCTATTCCTTTCGCGGCCCGCGACCCGATGCGTGTATTACCCTGCTGTATCGTTGGCGGCGCGCTGACCGGCGCTATCTCCATGTGGGTAGGCGCTAAGCTGATGGCACCGCACGGTGGGCTATTTGTCCTGCTCATCCCGGGCGCTATCACGCCAGTGCTGGGCTATCTGCTGGCGATTATCGCCGGAACCCTGGTAGCCGGACTCTCTTACGCGGTGCTGAAGCGCCCGGAAGCGGAGATGGCGAAAGCCTGATTCAGACGTAATACGAAAGCGCGGGTAACCGCGCTTGAGGTTGATGACAAACCCCAGGTCGCGTTTAAATCAGTGACAGAGCAGCAGAGGCAGATCGGAACACGGACACGCCGTAGACCCGTCCATGGGGGCTCGTTTCGCGCGTCCATGCGCGAAAACGGTCCGCTTATCCGCTCAGCCTCTGCCGCTATCAAGCAGCTGTGTTGCTGTAGAAAAAAGCTAAAATCCAGAAACGGTTTAGGTTTGTCAGCAGTCTGAAGCGCGGGCAACCGCGCTTTTTTTATAATGATGACTCAAACCTGTTCCGACTTCAGCCAGGCGATCTCATCTTTCCAGATATCGGGATTGATGGTTTCCAGAATCAGCGGGATATTATCGAAGCGGCTGTCTTTCATTAACCAGCTAAACACTGTTTTGCCGATGTTGCCTTCGCCCAGGCTATGATGGCGATCGACGCGGCTGGCGAAAGCGCTTTTGGCATCGTTAAGATGCATGCCACGCAGGTATTCAAAGCCCACAATCCGCTCAAATTCCGCAAACGTTTTTTCGCAATCCTCTTCGGTACGCAGATCGTAACCGCCCGCAAAAGCGTGGCAGGTATCAATGCAGACGCCAACGCGCGACTTATCCTCAACGCCGTCGATAATCGCTGCAAGATGCTCAAAGCGGAAACCCAAATTGCTGCCCTGACCGGCGGTGTTTTCGATCACTGCCGTTACGTTTTGCGTTTTATCCAGCGCGATATTCACCGATTCGGCAATGCGCTTCAGGCAGGCGTCTTCGTCGATCTGCTGCAAATGGCTGCCGGGATGGAAATTCAGCAGCGTCAGGCCCAGCTGGTCACAGCGCTGCAGCTCATCGATAAAGGCGGCGCGCGATTTCTCCAGCGGCTCTTCCAGCGGATGGCCCAGGTTAATCAAAAAACTGTCGTGCGGCAGGATCTGCGCGGCGCTGTAGTGATACTTCTCGCAGGCGTTGCGAAAGGCGGAAATCGTCTCTTTGCTCAACGGCGCGGCGCGCCACTGGCGCTGGTTTTTGGTAAAAAGCGCGAAAGCCGTGGCTTCGATTTCATGCGCGCGCAATACAGCCTGCTCCACGCCGCCGGAAGCGCTGACGTGGGCGCCAATATATTTCATGCCTTGCTCCTGAATCCAATAATGCGAGCGGGGAATAATAACCGGAAACGACGTGAATTTATGCCAGTAAATGCTGGATTGCCAGGTTAATCGCGCCGCCGCCCGCCAGCAGCCAGATAAACAGCAGCAGGCCCAGCAGCAGCGGCTTTATGCCCGCTTTTTTCAGCATGCTGAACCGTGTGGTTAAGCCTAACGCCACCATAGCAACGGCCAGCAAAAAATTATCCAGCTCATTCAATGCGGCTACCAGCGGCTGCGGCAGCAGATGCAGCGAGTTGAACAGCGCTACACCGATAAACCCCAACGCAAACCAGGGAAAGCTTACCGCAACGTTGCCGCTCTTACTGGCGCGGCGGCCAAGCAGCAGCAGAAAAGGCGCCAGCATCATTACCCGCAGCATTTTAGCAATGACCGCTGCGTTTTCCGCTTCCGGGCCAACCGTATGTCCGGCCGCGACAACCTGCGCCACTTCGTGCAGCGTGGAGCCGGTAAAAATTCCCCACTGTGTGGGCGTTATGGCCGGTAATAGCCTGCTGGCTTCGTGCCAGAGCAAAGGATAAAGAAAGATGCCCAGCGTACCGAACAGCACTACGGTCGCCACGGCGACGGCTACTTTTTGCGATTCCGCCTTAATGACCGGCTCGGTAGCCATGATCGCCGCCGCGCCGCAGATACTGCTGCCCGCGCCAATCAGCCACACCGTATCGCGATCCAACCGCAGCACGCGACGGCCAAACCAGCATGCCAGCATAAAAGTTGAGCTTAGCGTCAGCAGATCGGTCAGCATGCCGCCCAGGCCAATATCGGCGATTTGCTGGAAGGTCAGGCGGAAGCCATAAAGCACTATGCCGATACGCAGCAGCCGTTGTTTGGCGAACTGAACGCCAGTATCGCAACCCAAGGCCAGGCGTCCATAAAAGGTGTTGCCCGCGATAATGCCGGTAAGCATGGCCAGGGTTAAAGCGCCCAGGCCAATGGCCATCATAGCGGATTGCCTGGCGAGCCAGAGGGCGGCGGCGGCCAGCAATACAGTTAGCGCCAGACCTGCGCCATAGCGTAGCGGCTTATAAGATAAAGGCGTTAAAGAGAGTTCGGCCATAGTCAGGCTCCTCAGCAAGATAAGGCAAGCATGACGCACACTGGCTTAAAGGAGAAATTGATTATATATTTATAATTAACCAGAATAAGTGATATAAAAGGGGTCAGAATGTTCAGACGGCTAAAAAAATGGGCGGGACTTGTCAGAAAGGATAGCGTGATGCTGTGGTACGCCTGCCGCGACCCGCGCACGCCGCTCTGGCAAAAAGGTCTGGCCGTCGGGCTGGCGGTTTACGCTTTCAGCCCGATTGATTTAATCCCGGATTTTATTCCGGTGGTAGGGCTGCTGGACGATGCCGTTATCGTGCCTGGCGGTATGATGCTGCTGCTGCGCCTGCTGCCGGAAGCCGTGCGGCTGGACAGCCAGCGGCGTATTGCCGATCGGCAGGCGAAAAAGAAAGCTGGCCGCCGCGCGGGGATGATACTGCTGCTCTGGCTGGCGGTAGTCATTGCCCTGGCGCTGTTTTACAACAGGTAAAAAAGCATGCATATCACATTAAGACAGCTTGAGGTCTTTGCCGAAGTATTAAAAAGCGGCTCCACCACTCAGGCTTCCCAGGCTCTGTCGCTCTCGCAATCGGCGGTCAGCGCGGCGCTGGCAGATCTGGAAAACCAGCTGGGCGTTCAGCTGTTCGACAGACCGGGCAAACGGCTGATGGTCAATGAACATGGCCGGTTGCTTTATCCGCGTGCGGTAGCGCTGCTGGAACAGGCCAGCGAAATCGAACAGCTTTTCCGGGAAGATAACGGCGCGCTGCGGGTTTACGCCAGCAGCACCATTGGCAACTACCTGCTGCCGGGCATGATTGCGGGATGGCGGCGCGACTATCCTGATTTGCCGCTGGAGCTGAGCGTGGGCAACAGCCAGGATGTCATCAACGCCGTTATGGATTTCCGCGTTGACGTTGGCTTTATCGAAGGGCCTTGCCACATCAGCGAACTGATTAGCGAACCCTGGCTGGAAGATGAGCTGGTGGTCTTTGCCGCCGCCGACGCGACCATTTTGCAGCGGCCAGTGACGCTGGAAAGCCTGGCCGCCGCGCCCTGGATCCTGCGCGAGCACGGCTCAGGCACGCGCGAACTCGTTGATTACCTGTTGCTTTCGCACCTGCCGCAGTTTAGCCTGGCGCTGGAACTGGGTAACTCTGAGGCGATCAAGCATGCGGTGCGCCATAACATGGGCATTAGCTGCCTGTCGCGCCGCGTCATTGCCGAGCAGCTGGCTGCCGGAACGCTACAGGAAGTGCCTGTGCCGCTGCCAAAACTGAAACGCACGCTGTACCGTCTTCATCACCGCCAGAAGCATTTATCAAAAGCGCTGCTGCGTTTTTTAAGCTACTGTGCGGAATAGATTCGGGAATTTTAGCGCCAAAGAAGACAAAAGCTTCCCGCGAGTCCGCTAATAATTCGCCGCGGATCATGAAGCTATCTTATAACGTCGCGTAATGACTTCTTCTGGCGAAGGAGTTTGTTACAATCGCGCCTCATTTTAGCCAGAGCACAGCATTTACCAATGGATCATGACACAAAAACAACACAACAGCCTGAATTAAGGCGTAAATTAAAGGCGCGTCATCTGACGATGATCGCTATCGGCGGCTCAATCGGCACCGGTCTGTTCGTTGCCTCCGGCGCGACCATCTCCCAGGCAGGCCCAGGCGGCGCGCTGCTCTCCTATGCCCTGATCGGCCTGATGGTCTACTTCCTGATGACCAGCCTTGGCGAACTGGCAGCTTTTATGCCGGTATCCGGCTCATTCTCTACCTACGGCTCTAACTTTGTTGAAGAAGGCTTTGGCTTCGCGCTGGGCTGGAATTACTGGTACAACTGGGCGGTCACCGTGGCTATCGAGCTGGTGGCGGCGCAGCTGGTGATGACCTACTGGTTCCCGGATACGCCAGGCTGGATCTGGAGCGTGCTTTTCCTGAGCGTGATCTTCCTGCTCAACTACATTTCGGTAAAGGGCTTTGGTGAGGCAGAATACTGGTTCTCCCTGATCAAAGTGGTCACTGTGGTGATTTTTATCGTAGTGGGCGTGATGATGATCCTCGGCATCTTGCGCGGCGACCAGCCGGTAGCAGGCTGGCAGAACTGGCAGATCGGCGATGCGCCTTTCTCCGGCGGTTTTTCCGCGATGATCGGCGTAGCGATGATTGCCGGCTTCTCTTTCCAGGGCACTGAACTTATCGGTATTGCCGCCGGTGAATCAGAAGATCCGGCCAAAAACATTCCGCGCTCGGTTCGTCAGGTTTTCTGGCGCATTCTGCTGTTTTATATTCTGGCGATTCTGGTGATCAGCCTGATTATTCCTTACACCGACCCAAGCCTGCTGCGTAACGACGTGAAAGACATCAGCGTCAGCCCGTTTACGCTGGTGTTTAAGCATGCTGGCCTGCTGTCGGCAGCGGCGATCATGAATGCCGTTATCCTGACCGCCATTCTTTCTGCGGGCAACTCCGGCATGTATGCTTCAACCCGCATGCTGTTTACGCTGGCGCGTGAAGGTAAAGCGCCGAAAATTTTCGGCAAGCTTTCCAAAGGCGGCGTGCCGCGTAATGCGCTTTACGCCACAACTGTGGTGGCAGCGCTCTGCTTCCTGACTTCCATGTTCGGTAACCAGACCGTTTACCTGTGGCTACTGAATACTTCCGGTATGACAGGCTTTATCGCCTGGCTGGGTATCGCTATCAGCCACTATCGTTTCCGTCGCGGCTACGTGGCGCAAGGGAACGATGTGAACGATCTGCCGTATCGCTCTAAGTTCTTCCCGCTTGGGCCGATCTTTGCCTTTGTACTCTGCCTGATCATTACGCTGGGGCAGAACTATCAGGCATTCCTGGCGGATCGCATCGACTGGTACGGCGCGGCGGCAACCTATATCGGCATTCCGCTGTTCCTGGTTATCTGGTTCGGCTACAAGCTGACGAAAGGCACGCGCTTTGTAAAATACAGCGAAATGAAGTTCCCTAAATTCAAATAGCTTTCCCTTTCCCGAAAGGCGCGATTTTCCGCGCCTTCAGACTGCTGACAAACCTAAAATGCTTCTGGATTTTGGCTTTTTATTACAGCAACACAGACGCCTTACAGCGGCAGAGGCTGAGCGGATAAATGGACCGTTTGGCGCAGGGACGCGCCAACCGAGCCATCAGGGACGATTTCACGGCGTGTCCATGTTCCGCTCTGCCTCTGCTGCTCTGTCACAGATTTAAACGCGACCTGGGGTTTGTTATCAACCTCAAAGGGGCGGTTTTCCGCGCCTTTTTCATGAGTAATATCCCGTTACACATATGATTGATAACTATTATCATTTCCTTTATTGTTAGCGCCGTAAGTTTTTTGCTTTGCTAATTTTGCAGGATCGGCGGCCGCCAGCTGCGGGTCCGATAACAGGTAGAAATCATGAGCGTGACCCACAACCCCGACCGCGGCGGCTGCCAACAGCACGAAGGCGCGATGAATCGTTATCATCATCTGCTGCGCCGCCGTCTGTTTTTTATGGGGGTGCTGGTACTGGCTATCCTCGCTTCGCTGCTGTTCGACTTTACCTTAGGCCCATCAGGATTATCGCTGGAAACCCTCTGGCAGACGCTGCTTTCACCACAGAGCGTTGATGCCGGATCGCGGGTTATCGTCTGGGATATCCGTTTACCTTATGCGTTGATGGCGGTAGTGGTGGGGCTGGCTTTAGGCCTGGCCGGAGCCGAGATGCAAACTATCCTGAATAATCCGCTCGCCAGCCCGTTTACGCTGGGCGTTTCCTCCGCCGCCGCGTTCGGCGCTGCGCTGGCTATCGTGCTGGGCATCGGCTTGCCCGGGATTCCCGATCAGTGGTTTATTTCTGCCAATGCCTTTATTTTCGCGCTGCTGGCCGCGCTGATGCTGGATGGCGTCACTCGCTGGACGCGCGTAGCCACTTCTGGCGTAGTCTTGTTCGGCATCGCGCTGGTCTTTACCTTTAACGCGCTGGTGTCGATGATGCAGTTCATCGCCAGCGAAGATACGCTTCAGGGGCTGGTGTTCTGGACGATGGGCAGTCTGGCCCGCGCCTCCTGGGACAAACTGGGCGTGCTGACGCTGGCGCTGCTGGTTATCCTGCCGTTCTCCATGATGAGTTCCTGGAAGCTGACCGCGCTGCGCCTGGGCGAAGATCGCGCCGTAAGCTTTGGTATAGATGTGCGTCGCCTGCGTCTGGGCACGCTGCTGCGCATCAGTATTCTTTCTGCACTGGCAGTGGCTTTTGTCGGGCCGATCGGCTTTATCGGCCTGGTGGCGCCACATATCGCCCGTCTAATCTTTGGCGAGGATCATCGCTTTTATCTGCCAGCCAGCGCGCTGACCGGCGCGCTGGTGCTGTCGATGGCGTCGGTGGTGTCGAAAAACCTGGTGCCGGGCGTCATTATTCCTGTCGGCATTGTGACTTCTCTGGTCGGCGTACCTTTCTTCCTGAGCATTATTCTGCGTCATCGGGGGAACGTCTGATGGACGGCTTAAAAATCAGCGGCTTTCACGCCGGTTATCCTAAACGCAAAATTATCAGTGACCTGAACGTGCCGCTGCTGCCGCGCGGTAAAATCACCGTGCTGCTGGGGCCGAACGGCTGCGGAAAATCGACGCTGCTGCGCTCTGTCGCGGGCCTGAACCAGGCGCAGGGCGAGCTTTGGCTTAACGGCACCGAGCTGCTCAGCCAGCCGTTCGCACGCCGCGCAGAGAAGGTAGTTTATCTGCCGCAGTCGCTGCCAGCTGGCGTACATCTGCACGTGCTGGAATCTATTATCGTTGCCCAGCGCGCCTCCGGCGGACGCAGCAGCGCGGCAAGCGAAGCGGAAGTGATGGAACTGCTGGAAAGGCTTGGCATCGCCCATCTGGCATTAAGCTACCTGGACCAGCTTTCCGGCGGGCAAAAGCAGCTGGTAGGGCTGGCACAGTCGTTGATCCGCCGCCCGGAGCTGCTCCTACTGGACGAGCCGCTCAGCGCGCTGGATCTTAATTATCAGTTCCACGTTATGGATCTGGTGCGCCGCGAAACCAGCAAGCGCAATATTGTCACTGTAGTAGTGGTGCATGATATCAATATCGCGCTGCGCCACGGCCAGCATGTGCTGATGCTGCAAAACGGCGGGCTGATTGCGGACGGCCCGCCGGAAGAGGTGATTACGCCGGAAAGCCTGGCGAAGGTATATGGCGTGCGCGGCCGCATTGAACGCTGCTCGCAGGGTACGCCGCAGGTGCTGATTGACGGGCTGGTCAGCGAACCGGTTTCCTGATTAGGGGCAGTCCGTTTGAGTGGCATGGCTAAAGGTTGGTAAAAACCGGCCTTTAGCTTTGCACACTGGCGTGAGTAAATATTGCGAAGTTATGATCAGGGTTGTACAATATTTGCGCACTCAGCGACAGGAGGACGTCATGCCGGCAAAATTCATCAACGCCACAAAGGTTAATGAAGTTTTCGCGCACCTGAACGAAAGCGAGGATAACGCTGCGCTCTATTCGGCTCTGGCTAATGGCGAAGAGGTGCAAATTGAGGGCGTTATACTCTCACCTGGTTATCGGCTGGTACGTGTTGATGACCGTTTTGCCGGTAAGATTAGCCAAAGCCATTTCGAGCTGGCGCTTATTAACGATCTCTCAGAAGACGTTGCTTATTACAACCGCGTTGTGATCCAGCCGGATGTTTTCCTGAATTGCCGGCCAGTTACCCAGGTACTGGTATGGCGAACTCAAAAGCCTAAGCATCGAAAAGAGCTGCACGAGCTGGCGGGTGCCGTTTTCCTGCATTATTTGCTTAAACGCTATGACGTGATTATCTCTGACATGAACCACACGCATGACGGTATCGCCTTCTGGCAGGCAAGGATCTATGATGCGCTCGCCTATGGCCTGAAAGTTTATGCTTACGATATGCTTAGCTGTGAGCTAAACCAGATCCGTTCCGAAGAGGAAGTAGGGCATTACGAGCAGTGGCTGTGGGGTGATATAAATCACTATCAGAACCGGCTGGCTATCATTTCCAAGCTTGCGCTTCCCGTCTCTGCCTCCGTGCCTGACGCTATAACTGCCTGAAAATCTGCTCCTGGTTATCTGAGCCAGCAAATAGTTAATATATAAGCCCTGATGACAAATTAATAACTTTTTCAACGCGCACTGTCAGTAAATAGCCTCTATCACGGGCTATGGTTCGAATCGCCGCGAGTAAAATTTAACGGAAAGGGTAATTAAGATAATTAACTATTTCAGCGAATTAAATACCCCCATAAAGTTGGTGCAACACTCTTATTAAAAAGGCCGGGAGTTTCCCGGCCCAGGCCATTTAAGCCAGCAGATATTTAGCATGGAAGCGCAAATGATCTTCCACAAAGCTGGCGATAAAGTAATAGCTGTGATCGTAGCCGGGCTGAATACGCACGGTCAGCGGATAGCCTTTATCGCGGGCGATGGCTTCAAGCCGTTCCGGACGCAGCTGATCGGCCAGGAACTGATCGCTGTCGCCCTGATCCAGCAGCATCGGCAGCGGGTGCGTGGCCTGCTGCATCAGCAGGCAGCTATCCCAGTTTTCCCACTGGCTGCGATCTTCGCCCAGATAGGCCGTAAAGGCTTTCTCGCCCCACGGCACCTGCCCTGGGTTAACGATAGGCGCAAAAGCAGAAGCCGAAACAAAGCGCTGTGGATTACGTAACGCCAGCACCAGCGCACCATGTCCGCCCATCGAATGGCCCATAATCGCCTGACGATCGCTGACGTTAAAGTTGTCTGCAACCAGCGCTGGCAGCTCTTCGGTCAGGTAATCGTACATGCGGAAGTGCGCATCCCAGGGCGCCTGGGTGGCGTTCAGGTAGAAGCCTGCGCCCTGGCCCAGATCGTAGGCTTCGTCATTCGGCACGACTTCGCCACGCGGGCTGGTATCCGGCATAACCAATACCAGACCCAGCTCTGCCGCCACGCGCTGCGCGCCGGATTTAGTGGAAAAGTTCTCGTCTGAACAGGTCAGCCCCGCCAGAAACCACAGAACCGGCGGCGGCGCTTCGCTTTTCGGCCCGGGTAAAAAAATGCTGAAGGTCATCGAGCAGTTCAGCGTGGCCGACAAATGACGGTAGCGCTGCTGCCAGCCGCCAAACAGCCGATGTTCTTCAAGAAGCTCCAGACTGGAGGCCATCCTTTTCTCCTTATTTAGTAAAATGCACCACGGAGCGAATCGATTTACCTTCATGCATTAAATCGAACGCTTCGTTGATCTCTTCCAGCGGCATGGTGTGGGTAATAAAATCATTCAGCGCAAATTTGCCGTCAAGGTAATCCTGCACGATGCCCGGCAGCTGCGTACGGCCTTTCACGCCGCCGAAAGCGGAACCGCGCCAGACGCGCCCGGTCACCAGCTGGAAAGGCCGGGTAGAGATCTCTTCGCCCGCGCCAGCCACGCCGATGATAACCGATTCACCCCAGCCCTTATGGCAGCATTCCAGCGCTGAACGCATCACGTTGACGTTGCCGATACACTCAAATGAGAAATCGACGCCGCCATCAGTCATCTCCACAATCACTTCCTGGATCGGCTTATCATAATCTTTTGGGTTAATCAGATCGGTGGCGCCCAGCTTTCTGGCCAGATCGAATTTGCTGGTGTTCAGATCGATGCCGATAATGCGTCCCGCTTTCGCCATCTTCGCGCCGATAATCGCGGACAGGCCGATGCCGCCTAAGCCGAAGATCGCCACGGTATCGCCTTCTTTAACTTTGGCCGTGTTCATTACCGCGCCCATGCCGGTGGTAACGCCGCAGCCCAGCAGGCAAACCTCTTCCAGCGGCGCTTCTTTGCTGATTTTCGCCAGCGAGATTTCCGGGATAACGGTGTATTCGGAGAAGGTGGAAGTGCCCATGTAGTGGAAAATCGGCTTGCCGTCTTTAAAGAAACGGGTGGTGCCATCCGGCATCAGGCCTTTGCCCTGGGTAGTACGGATCGCCTGGCAAAGGTTGGTTTTGCCAGAAAGACAGAACTTACATTTGCCGCACTCCGGGGTGTAGAGCGGAATAACGTGATCGCCGACCGCCACGCTGGTAACGCCTTCGCCGACCGCTTCCACAATACCGCCGCCTTCGTGGCCGAGGATTGCAGGGAAAACGCCCTCAGGATCCTTGCCGGAAAGGGTATAGGCATCCGTATGGCATACGCCGGTGGCGACGATGCGCACCAGCACTTCGCCTTTCTGCGGCGGCATCAAATCGACTTCTTCGATTTTCAGCGGTTCGCCGGCAGCCCAGGCAACAGCGGCGCGAGTTTTAATCATCTGCATTTCGGTTTATTCCTTATTAAGGTGGCTTGTTGCCGTTTGGCATGGATCCGGCGAGCGGCGCCAGCCGCTCAAGCCGTTTAATTATGGCTGAATTTCATCATCCGGCGACTGCTCTATAATCAGATACTTCAGCGCCTTGACGTTGGGCGTAAAAGCGTCGCGGCGCCAGACCAGATAAGTGTTGGTTTCACTGATTTCCGCAGGCAGCTCGTGCCGCTGCACCTGGCCGGGCGCGGCAATCTTCTCCAGCACCGATTCCGGCAATATCGCCAGACCGGAGCCGCTTGCCACGCAGGCGAGCATGGCGTGATAAGACTGAATTTCCATAAACTGGCCGGGCTGCTCGCCCGCCTGGCGAAACCAGTTTTCCAGCCGCAGCCGGTAAGAACAGCCGGGACGAAAGGTAAACAGCGTTTCGCCAGCGGCATCCGCAGGCTGCTGGACGGGCGCGCGTTGCGGATTGCTGATTATCACCAGGCGTTCGGCAAAGGTTTTACAGCTGTTTAGCTCATCGACCGCTACGGGGCCATCAGCCAGCGCGGCGGCCAGTGTGCCCTGGCGCACCTGCTCAATAAGCTCGCCGGAAGTGCCGGTAATCAACGACAGCGTGACTTCGGGATAGCGTTGATGAAAGCTTGTCAGCAAAGAGGGCAGATGCACGGCGGCGGTGCTCTCCATCGCGCCCAACGCAAAATTGCCGCCGGGTTCGCCGCTTTGCGCCATCTTCAGCGCTTCTTCGCTGAGCGCCAGGATGCGCTGCGCGTAGCAGAGGAAATTGTGGCCCATCGGCGACAGGCGCAGGCGCTGCTTTTCACGGATGAAAAGATCTATGCCCGTTTCCTGCTCCAGCTGGCGTAGCCTGGTAGTCAGATTAGAGGGCACGCGATGCAGCAGCTCGGCGGCGCGCGCCAGCGAACCGGTCTCGGCTACCGTACAGAACATCTTTAGCTGCGTCAGATCCATTCATTCTCTTTTTGTAAGCAAGTTGGTCAGTATTATTCATTTTTCGTGAGTTTAACCATCATGCAGACTGGGCGCAAGAATTTAATAACATCGTTAAAGGAGCAAGAGATGGCCGGACGGGTGGCGTTCAGCGCTTTTATTGCGCTGATTGTGGCGATGGGCATCGGGCGATTTACTTTTACGCCTCAGGTACCGCTGATGATCGCAGAGCATCAGCTGACGCTGACCAGTGCGGCGGTGGTCGCGGCTTTTAACTATCTGGGTTACCTTTGCGGCTCATGGAATGCGATGCGCACGAACGTGGGCGTAGAGGCAAAGCTAAAAGCGGGTATCGGCGGCGCAGTAATATTGACGCTGCTTTCTGCCTGCGTATCGGACGCCTGGCTGCACGGCGCGGTGCGTTTTGTGATTGGCTGGGCCAGCGGCTGGACGATGGTGCTGGTAGCGGCGTGGAGCAATGAACAGCTGCATAAATATGGTCGGCCAGGGCTGAGTGCAGCCGTGTTTGCCGGGCCGGGCACGGGGATTCTCCTCAGCGGGCTGCTGGCGGTTTTCCTGCACGCGCGGCAGGTCAGCGCTGCTCAGGCCTGGTGCGCCTATGGCGTGCTGGCGCTGTTGCTGGCGCTGCCCATCCTGCGTTTTCTGCCGCGTAAAGGCGAACTGCACCGGCCGGAAACAGCGCCGGAACCGCTGGTGCTGACGCCCGCCCTGAAAAAGCTGGTCTGGAGCTATAGCCTGGCCGGATTCGGCTATATCATTCCCGCCACTTTTCTGTCGCAGATGGCGGCAGCCCGTTTTCCCGGCAGTGCCTTTGGTCAGTTCGTCTGGCCTGTCTTCGGCGGTACGGCGGTGCTGGGGATTGGCTTAGGGATCCTGATGCGGCACCTTGGCGAGGCTAATACCCGGCTGGCGTTTAATCTGTGGGTTCAGGCGCTGGGTGTTCTTTGCGCCGCCATCGTGCCGGGCCTTAGCGGGCTGGCGATTGGTGCCGTACTGATGGGGCTGCCTTTTCTCAATCTGGTGCAGCTTTCGCTGCAATATGCCAGAGAAATGGCGCCGCATCACAGTCGCTATATGGCAGGCTTGCTGACCACGGGCTATGCCGTCGGGCAACTTGTCGGGCCGTTGATTTCTGCACTATCTACAGGCCTTACGCACCGGCTGGAGCCTGCGCTTTACGTCGCGGGCGTGGGACTGCTACTGGCGGGTGCGCTGGTCTGGCGGCGCGCTGCATGATTCAGTTTCAGAGCCGATTGGATTGATTGCTGGATTAACGTCGCGTTGTGTACCAAAATAGCGCCTCTGAAATTGTACCGGCCCCGTCGGGGCTGGCGTAACATCTGCTGGAGAAAAGATCGCCATGGCTACGTTAAGTCAGGAAGCCACACTTGTTCACGAAGCGCTGGTCGCGCGTGGACTGGAAACCCCACTACGCTCGCCTGCGCGTGAAATGGATGACGAAACCCGCAGACGGCTGATCGCCGGTCATATGACCGAAGTTATGCAGCTGCTCAATCTTGATTTAGAAGATGACAGCCTGATGGAGACCCCGCACCGCATCGCCAAAATGTATGTGAACGAGGTTTTCTCTGGCCTGGACTACGCCAATTTCCCGAAAATCACGCTGATCGAAAACAAAATGAAAGTGGACGAGATGGTGACGGTGCGTGATATCACGCTGACCAGCACCTGTGAACACCATTTTGTGATCATCGACGGTAAGGCGACGGTGGCCTATATCCCGAAAGACAAAGTCATTGGCCTGTCGAAGATTAACCGCATCGTGCAGTTCTTCTCTTCCCGTCCGCAGGTGCAGGAGCGTCTGACCCAGCAGATCCTGATCGCGCTGCAAACGCTGCTTGGCACCAATAACGTCGCGGTCTCTATCGATGCGGTACACTATTGCGTGAAAGCGCGCGGCATCCGCGACGCTACCAGCGCCACCACCACCACTTCGCTGGGCGGCCTGTTTAAATCCAGCCAGAACACCCGCCAGGAATTCCTGCGCGCCGTTCGCCACGTTTAATCTGTTGGCCGCTGGCTTTTAGCCCTTTACGGTCAGGAACCTGCCGATGCCTCGTATTCACACGCTGGATTTTATTCGGGGCATCGCCATCCTGGGGATCCTGCTGCTTAACATCAACGCCTTCGGCCTGCCGGGCGCCGCCTATCTCAATCCTGCCTGGCAGGGGAGCGTTACGCCACACGATGCATGGACGTGGGCGTTAATCGATTTTTTCGCCCAGCTTAAATTCCTCGCGCTGTTTGCGCTGCTATTTGGCGGTGGCCTGCAATTGCTGCTGTCACGCGGCAAACGCTGGCTGCAGGCGCGGCTAAGCTGGCTGGTGCTGCTCGGTTTTCTGCACTGCCTGCTGTTTTGGGAAGGCGATATTCTGATGGACTATGGCCTGATTGGGCTGGTGGCCTGGCGGATGATCCGCGATGTTGCTTCAACGCGCCAGCTGTTCAATACCGGCGTGATGCTCTACGTTGTGGGCTGCGGCGTGCTGGTGGTCTTCGGGCTACTGTCAGGCCATCAGCCTAATAATTCCTGGCTGCCGGGCGCGGCGGATATCGAATACGAAACCTTCTGGAAAACGCACGGCGGCTGGGAGGCGATACGTAATCGGCTCGATCTGCTTTCCTCCGGGCTGATGTCGCTGGCGGCGCAGTACGGCTGGCAGCTGGCCGGTATGATGCTGATCGGTGGCGCGCTGATGCGCAGCGGCTGGCTACAGGGCCGCTGGAGCCTGGCGCACTATCGGCGTACCGCGCTAATTCTGCTGCTGCTGGCAGCGGTCATTGAGCTGCCGGGGATTTACCTTCAGTGGCAGGCTGGCTGGGCTTTTTATCCCAGCGGCTTCTTCCTGCAATTGCCGCGTGAATTAAGCGCGCCGCTGCAGGCAGTAGGCTATGCCGCGCTCTGTTTTGGCTTCTGGCCCGTGTTGGCTGGCCTTAAACTTACGCATGCCGTGAGCTGTGTAGGTAGGATGGCGCTAAGCAACTATCTGCTGCAAACGCTGATTTGCACTACGTTGTTTAACCAATTTGCCTGGTTCAACAAGTTTGACCGCCTGGAGCTGCTGGCCGTCGTACCAGGGGTTTGGCTTTGCAACATCACTTTTTCAGTGATATGGCTGCGTTATTTCCGTCATGGGCCGGTTGAGTGGCTCTGGCGCATTCTTACCCGCTTCGCTGGCGGCGAGCCGCAGCGCTCATGATAGCCGTCACAAATGTGACGGAAACAGATGTAACCGTTTTCATCCCTGTGAGCTGATTCACGCAGCCGCCTGTCTCCCTTTGTCAGAATAGCCTCCGCAAACCACGCATTCGGGAGAGCTATGCAAACCTTATCTTTCACAGGCGTTCAGCCATGATCACCATTCGCGATGTAGCCCGTGAGGCTGGCGTATCGGTGGCGACGGTATCGCGCGTACTCAATCACAGCGCGGCGGTAACTCAGGAAACGCGGGAAAAAGTGCTGGGTATCGTCGAACAGTTGGGCTACAGGCCCAATGCTAACGCGCAGGCGCTGGCCTCACAGGTCAGCGACACCATCGGCGTGGTGGTGATGGATGTCTCCGATCCCTTTTTCGGCGCGCTGGTGAAAGCGGTAGACACCGTGGCGCAACGCATGCAAAAGCACGTACTTATCAACAACTCCTATCATCAGGCCGAGAAAGAGCGACACGCTATCGAAGTGCTGATCCGCCAGCGCTGCGGTGCGCTAATCGTCCACGCCAAAGCGCTGGCGGACGAGGAACTGGCCTCCTTTATGGAGCAGGTGCCCGGCATGGTGCTGGTTAACCGCGTAGTGGCAGGCTATGCGCATCGCTGCGTCTGCCTGGACAATGTCAGCGGCGCGCTGATGGCGACCCGTATGCTACAGCAGCAGGGGCACCGGCGTATCGGCTATCTGGATTCCAGCCATGCGATTGAAGACCGGGAACAGCGCCGCGCGGGCTGGCGTCAGGCGTTGGCAGAGCAGGGCGTAACGCCAGCCGAAAGCTGGATAGCCAGCGCCGAGCCGGATATGCAGGGCGGCGAGGCGGCGATGGTAGAACTGTTGGGCCGCAACCTACAGCTCAGCGCCGTCTTCGCCTATAACGACAGCATGGCCGCCGGAGCGCTCACCGCGCTGAAAGATAATGGCATTGCGGTGCCGCAGCAGATTTCCGTGATCGGCTTCGATGATATCCCCATTTCACGCTATACCGATCCGCAGCTGACTACGGTACGTTATCCCATTGTTTCTATGGCGAAACTGGCAACAGAGCTGGCGCTGCAAGGCGCAGCCGGGCTGCTGGACGAATCGGCACAGCACTGTTTTATGCCAACGCTGGTACGGCGTCATTCCGTGGCACCGTGCCAAAATGTGGCGGCGATCACTTTCCGCAACGATACCGCTATGTAACCGTTTTCAATCCGTGAGTAACTTCACAGTTAATTAACATCTGCTTCTCTAAGATGGCCGTGCCTGGCCAGGCAACAACCAGAAAAACAGGCCCGGCCGCATGCACAAGCCTACGACCCTACACAGAACCGGAGAGAACAATGAAGAAGGCATTCACCCTCACAGCCCTGGTTGCCAGCATGATGTTTGGCGCATCGGCGCAGGCGGCCGATACCCGCATTGGCGTCACCATTTATAAATACGATGACAACTTTATGTCCGTAGTGCGCAAGGACATTGAGAAAGAAGCGAAAAACAGCAGCGGCATTCAGCTGCTGATGAACGACTCGCAAAACAGTCAGTCAACGCAGAACGACCAGGTGGACGTGATGGTCGCCAAAGGCGTGAAGGCGCTGGCGATTAACCTGGTGGATCCGGCGGCGGCCGCGGTAGTGATCAGCAAAGCCAAAGCCAACGATATTCCGGTGGTATTTTTCAACAAGGAGCCGTCTGCCAAAGCCCTTGCCAGCTATGACAAGGCTTACTACGTCGGCACCGATTCCAAAGAGTCCGGCGTCAAGCAGGGCGAGCTGATCGAAAAACACTGGAAAGCCAATGCGAACTGGGATCTGAACAAAGACGGCGTAGTGCAGTTTGTGCTGCTGAAAGGTGAGCCGGGCCATCCGGATGCCGAAGCGCGTACCAAATATGTTATCGACACCCTGAACAAAGACGGCCTGAAAACGCAGCAGCTGCACATGGATACCGCCATGTGGGATACCGCCCAGGCAAAAGACAAGATGGATGCGTGGCTCTCTGGCCCGAACGGCAACAAAATCGAAGTTGTTATCGCCAACAACGATGCAATGGCGATGGGCGCAGTAGAAGCGCTGAAGGCGCATAACAAAACGTCCGTACCGGTATTCGGCGTGGATGCGCTGCCGGAAGCGCTGGCGATGGTGAAATCCGGCGCGATGGCGGGCACCGTGCTTAACGATGCGGAAAACCAGGCGAAAGCTACCTTTGATATGGCGAAAAACCTGGCGGCAGGCAAACCGGCTACCGAAGGCACCAACTACAAGCTGGAAGGCAAAGTGGTGCGCGTAGCCTATGTGCCGGTTGATAAAGACAATCTCGCTCAGTTCAGCAAATAAGTCTCTTCGGGCGCAGCCGCGCTTCTTACCGGGCCCGTGACAGTGCGGGCCCGATTGTAAAAACGATCCGCCAGGTAGAATTATGAGCAGCGATCAGGGGCAGTATCTGCTGGAAATGACTAACGTCAGCAAATCTTTTCCAGGCGTTAAAGCGTTAGATAACGTTAATTTGAAAATTCGCCCCCATTCGGTTCATGCGTTAATGGGCGAAAACGGCGCGGGTAAATCAACGCTGCTAAAGTGCCTGTTCGGTATTTACAGCAAAGATACGGGAAGCATTGTTTTCCAGGGCAAAGAAATCGACTTTAAAAGTTCTAAAGAGGCGCTGGAAAACGGCGTTTCCATGGTGCATCAGGAGTTGAACCTGGTTTTGCAGCGCACGGTTATGGATAACATGTGGCTGGGGCGCTATCCGCGCAAAGGCTTTTTTGTCGACCAGGAAAAGATGTATCGCGATACCAAAGCTATTTTCGAAGAGCTGGATATCGATATCGATCCGCGTGACAAAGTAATCAATCTTTCCGTGTCGCAAATGCAAATGATCGAGATCGCCAAAGCTTTCTCCTACGATGCCAAAATCGTCATTATGGATGAGCCGACCTCTTCATTAACCGAAAAAGAAGTGAACCACCTGTTCACTATTATCCGTAAATTAAAAGAGCGTGGCTGCGGCATTGTTTATATCTCACATAAAATGGAAGAGATATTCCAGCTCTGCGACGAAATCACTATTTTACGCGACGGCCAGTGGATAGCGACCCAGCCGCTGGAAGGGCTGGACATGGATAAGATCATCGCCATGATGGTGGGACGGTCGCTCAACCAGCGCTTCCCGGATAAAACCAACGTGCCGGGTGAAACCATCCTTGAGGTGCGCAATCTGACTTCGCTGCGCCAGCCTTCTATCCGCGACATCTCCTTTGACCTGCGTAAAGGCGAAATCCTCGGCGTGGCCGGGCTGGTGGGCGCTAAACGTACCGATATTGTAGAAACGCTGTTTGGTATCCGTGAAAAGTCTGGCGGCACCATTAAGCTGCACGGTAAAAAAATCAATAATCACTCGGCTAACGAGGCGATTAATCACGGTTTCGCGCTGGTGACGGAAGAGCGGCGTGCCACGGGGATTTATGCGTTTCTGGATATCGGTTTTAACTCGCTGATCTCAAATATTCGCAAATATAAAAACTCAATCGGCCTGCTGGATAACAACCGCATGAAAAGCGATACCCAATGGGTGATTGATGCCATGCGAGTAAAAACGCCGGGCCATGCGACCTCCATCGGTTCGCTTTCCGGCGGCAACCAGCAAAAAGTCATTATTGGCCGCTGGCTGTTAACCCAACCGGAAATATTAATGCTGGACGAGCCGACGCGCGGTATCGACGTCGGCGCGAAGTTTGAAATTTACCAGCTGATCTCCGATCTGGCGAAAAAAGAGAAGGGCATCATTATTATCTCTTCCGAAATGCCAGAGCTGCTGGGCATTACCGACAGGATCCTCGTCATGAGTAATGGCATGGTGGCGGGCATTGTCGAGACCAAAACTACCACGCAAAACGAAATATTACGTTTAGCATCGAAGCACCTTTAAAGAGGCAAGGGCTGACACCATGAATGCTGTAAACAAAAAGAATGCGCTTACCTGGCTGAAAGAAGGTGGCATCTATGTTGTGTTGCTGGTGCTGCTGGCAATCATTATCTTCCAGGATCCGACGTTTTTAAGCCTGATGAACCTGAGTAATATCCTGACCCAGTCTTCAGTGCGCATTATTATCGCGCTCGGCGTAGCGGGACTGATTGTAACTCAGGGTACTGACCTTTCCGCCGGTCGCCAGGTTGGCCTGGCAGCCGTGGTCGCGGCAACGCTGCTACAGGCGATGGATAACGCCAATAAGGTATTTCCGCACCTGGATACGGTGCCAATCCCGCTGGTGATCCTGATTGTCTGCGTGGTGGGCGGCCTGATTGGCCTGGTCAACGGTCTGATTATCGCTTACCTGAAGGTTACGCCGTTTATCACCACGCTGGGCACGATGATTATCGTTTACGGCATTAACTCGCTCTACTATGACTATGTAGGCGCTTCGCCGATCGCCGGTTTTGATGAGAAGTTTTCGACCTTTGCGCAGGGCTTTATTCGCCTGGGCGATTTCAAGCTCTCCTACATCACCTTCTATGCAGCTATCGCGGTGTTCTTTGTCTGGATCCTGTGGAACAAGACCCGCTTTGGTAAAAACATTTTTGCTATCGGCGGTAACCCGGAAGCGGCAAAAGTCTCAGGCGTAAACGTTAACTTTAACCTCATTCTGATTTATGCGCTGTCCGGCGTGTTCTATGCCTTCGGCGGCATGCTGGAAGCGGGACGCATCGGTTCGGCAACCAATAACCTTGGCTTTATGTATGAACTGGATGCGATTGCGGCCTGCGTGGTGGGTGGCGTCTCCTTCGCAGGCGGCGTGGGCACCGTAGCTGGCGTGGTTACAGGCGTGCTGATTTTTACCGTGATCAACTATGGCCTGACCTATATCGGCGTTAACCCCTACTGGCAGTATATTATCAAAGGCGGCATTATTATCTTCGCCGTAGCGCTGGATTCCTTGAAGTACGCGCGTAAAAAATAACGTTGTGCCAACAGGAAAAGGCCAGACTATCTGGCCTTTCTTGTTTCATCCTCAGAACTGCACGCCTTTTGTCAGCCCGCCATCCACCAGCAAATTAGTACCGGTAGTAAAACTCGCCGCGTCGCTGGCCAGGAAAACAGTGGCATTGGCCACTTCCTGCGGCGTCGCCATTCTGCCTAACGGATTAGAGGCCAGGCATTTAGCGAACAGCTCCGGCTGATTTCTTTCAATGTCTCCCCAGACGCCGTCGCTGAAATAGACGTTGCCCGGCGACACGGTATTGACGCGTATGCCGTCAACGGCATGGCGCTCTGATAAAGTTTTACCGTAGTGGATTAACGCCGCCTTCATCACGCCATAAGGTTCGGCAAACATATCAACTTCACGCCCGGCCACGCTTGAAATCAGCACCACAGAAGCCGACGCGGATTTTTTCAGCCAGGGAAGGGCGGCCTGCACCATGGACACGGTGCCCATCAGATCGGTATCGAAAGCCTTGCGCCACACTTCCGGATCGCCGCCGGCAGCCAGTGCGCTGACGTTAGGGATAATAATGTCCACTCCGCCCAGTCGGCTGGCCGCCGCTGCAACCCATTCCTGCATTTGGCCGGAAGAGGTAACATCAACCGCGGTTCCGGTCGCACGTGGCCCAAAAGCCTGCTGGGCTTGCTGCACGCCTTCAGTGCTGCGGGCGCAAAACTCTACCTGAGCGCCTTCGGCAAGAAAGCATTCTACAATGGCCCGTCCGATACCTCGTGAACCGCCGCTGACCAGCACGCGCCGATCTTTCAAATTAAGATCCATTTAATGCTCCTTTATAAAGTTCAGACTTGTTTGCGCTGATCAGACTGACAGAAAAGGAGGGCGGGATTAGAACAATCAGTGCGTTAGGTTACAGACAACGCTTTTTTCGGAGTAAGGTCGTTGGTTATCGCGCGGCCGTCTTGCTCTTTTGCTCCAGCTCCAGCAGCTGCTCTGGCGTTACCGCCGGATAGCCTTGCGCATCCTCAGGAATTTCGTGGCGCGCCGGGATCGGCACCAGCGGGCCTAAGAAGCGGGGCTCGCGTTTCATAATATAAAGATCGGCTAACGCGCCCAACCGCGCCGCGACTTCGCGCAGACGAATAGTCAGCATATTTTTAGGGGAAGGCACCGCATAACACTGGGCCTGAATGCCCATATGCAGCGCAATAAACAGCGCACGCTCGCAGTGGAAGCGCTGGGTGATAATAATGAAGTCGTTGGTGTCGAACACTTTGCGGGTGCGAACAATGGAATCCAGCGTGCGAAAGCCCGCATAGTCCAGCACGATATCGGCAGGTGCTACGCCAGCGGCAATCAGATCGCGGCGCATAGTCATAGGTTCGTTATAGCTCTGCTGAGCATTATCGCCGCTTAGCAGCAGATAATTGACCTTGCCGCTGTTATAGGCGTTGAGCGCGCCCTGCATACGGTACAGGTAGTACTGATTAATCACGCCGGTACGATAATATTTTGCCGTGCCCAGCACCACGCCGACCTGACGATGCGGCAGCGATTTAAGATTATCGTAGACATAAGGCGCGGTTTTAACGCTGATCCAGCGATCCAGGCCGAGCGCGGCTACCACCATCAGAGTAATGATGATAATCAGACCGTAGATCAAGCGTTTTATCATGCCGGACGATACTCGGGATCAAGCAAAAAAGGTGGCTCAAGGCTACTGTACCCGGCGAGGTGAAGCAAGCGGCAGCGCATCGGGCGATGTTTTTTTGCGCGAAAGATCGAGGTTTTTGCGAGGGAAACGCGGAAGGAGAAAAGCCGGACGCAAAATGCGCCCGGCTTCAGGGATTAAATAGAGGTACGGCGATAGTTGCGGTATTGCGGCAGCCAGAAATTATCGGCAATCGCCCGCGACAGGACATCTTCCGAGGTCACTACCGCCACGCCTGCCAGCTGCGCCGCTTTGCCCACCGCCATAGCGATGACTTTTGAAACGCCCTGGATATCTTTCACTTCCGGCAGCACCGGGCCTGCACCGTCGTTAACCAGCGGTGAACAGTCTGCCAGCGCGCGGCTGGCCGCCATCAGCATGCTGTCGGTAACGCGCGTGGCGCCAGAGGCAATCACGCCTAAACCAATGCCGGGGAAGATATAGGAGTTGTTGCACTGGGCGATCGGGAAGGTTTTCTCTTTCCACAACACCGGTGCGAACGGGCTGCCGGTTGCTACCAGCGCCGCGCCGTCTGTCCATGCCATAATATCCTGCGGCGTTGCTTCCACTCGCGAGGTCGGGTTAGAAAGCGGCATAACGATTGGGCGCGCGCAGTGCTTATGCATCTCGCGGATAATCTCTTCGCTAAACAGGCCAGGCTGGCCGGAAACGCCGATCAAAATGTCCGGATGTGCATTGCGCACTACGTCCAGCAGCGACAGCGAATCAGAGCTGGAATCCCAGCCTGCCAGATTTTCGCTTTTTTGCACCAGCTTGCTCTGGAAGCCGAGCAGGTTAGGCTGCTTGTCGGTAAGCAGGCCAAAGCGATCCACCATAAAGACGCGTCCACGCGCTTCTTCGTCGCTGAGTCCTTCTGACTTCATCTGCGCGATAATCTGCTCGGCGATGCCGCAGCCAGCGGAACCGGCGCCGAGGAATACCACTTTCTGCTCGCTCATTTTGCTGCCTGCCGCGCGGCTGGCGGCGATCAGCGTGCCCAGCGTGACGGCGGCGGTGCCCTGAATATCGTCATTGAAGCAGCAAACCTCGTCACGATAGCGCTCCAGCAGCGGCATGGCGTTTTTCTGCGCGAAATCTTCAAACTGCAGCAGCACGTTCGGCCAGCGGCTCTTCACCGCCTGAATAAATTCGTTAACGAAGTTATCGTACTCTTCGCCGGTAATACGCGGATGGCGCCAGCCCATATAGAGCGGATCGTTCAGCAGCTGCTGATTGTTGGTGCCGACATCCAGCACCACCGGCAGCGTATAGGCCGGGCTGATGCCGCCGCAGGCGGTATAAAGCGACAGCTTGCCGATAGGAATGCCCATGCCGCCGATGCCCTGATCGCCCAGGCCAAGAATACGCTCGCCATCGGTCACCACGATAACCTTCACATTCTGCTTGGTGGCGTTTTGTAGCATATCTTCAATGCTGGCGCGGTTCGGGTAAGAGATAAACAGCCCGCGCGCGCGGCGATAGATTTCTGAAAAGTGTTCGCAGGCCGCGCCAACGGTTGGGGTATAGATAATCGGCATCATCTCTTCGAGATGATTATCCAGCAGGCGATAGAACAGCGTTTCGTTGGTATCCTGGATATTGCGCAGGTAGACATGCTTGTCGTTGGCGTTTTTGAAATCCTGGAACTGGCGCCAGGCGCGCTGGGCCTGCTCTTCGATGGTTTCCACCGTCTCCGGCAGCAGGCCGTTGAGGTTAAAATCGTTACGTTCTTCCACGGAGAAGGCGCTGCCCTTATTCAGCAACGGAAACTCCAGCAGGATAGGGCCGGCATAGGGGATATAAAGGGGACGTTTACTTTCGTAGTCGAGTTCCATGTAAAATACTCACTGGGATCTAATTAGTGGCCCAATCCTAAAATAATTCCCCTGAAAGTACAGCATTTGTTAACAGCTGATAACAAAAGCGAGCGCTTTGCCGCAACAAATGTACGGCAACACCCCTCAGGTTAGCGGAACGGTCTGCAAACTGGCGCAGCCCAGGGCCTGTAACGTCGCGGCGGTAGCCTGACGCTGAATCAAACGAGCATCGGGCGCTTCCGCAAGCGCGGCGCGTTGGATTTGCCGCACATCATAGCCTGCAAGATTCAGCAGGATCAGCGCGGCCTGTAGCGGCGGCAAGGTTGGGTTAAAAGCGGCGTTTTCAGCGTAGCTGCCAGCAAAGATCGCGCCATCGCTCATCTGCAGCGCCACGCCGCTCAGCGCGCCGGAATAGGGCGCATGGCTGCGGTTGGCGGCTTCCAGCGCCGCTTTTACCAGCGCTTCGCCCTGAATGACCAGGCCGTGATCGACCTCGTCCAGCAGCAGCTTTTCAATTGCCAGATCGCGCGGGCCGAAAGCATCGGGCAGATAATCGCCCAGCGTCGCTGGCTCACGTCCCGGCAGATTGATGCGCAGCGCGGTGCCACTGTTCAACTCGTTCATAAACTGACGACAGTGGCCGCAGGGTGTGTAGTTGACCGTGATTGCTTCCAGGCTCTTTTCGCCGCGCAGCCAGGCGTGTGTTACCGCGCTCTGCTCGGCATGCACGGTTTGCTGCATAGTCGCGCCAACAAACTCCATATTCGCGCCAAAATAAAGATGCCCGCTCTTGCCCAGCGCCAGCGCGCCCACGTTAAAGTCGGAAAGCGGCGCTACGGCACAGGCCGCCGCCAGCGGCAGCAGCGCGAAAGCAAGCTCGCGGTTATCCAGACCGGTTTGCACGCGCAGATCGCTCATTTGCGCTGGCGTAAAAAAAGCGGGAAAGGCATCAGTCAGTAATGGCTGAAGCGCCGCCTGAAGCGGCGCAGGCAACGCGGCGAAAGCCGCATGAAAACGTGATTGCATAGGAGCTTCTCTTGCTTATCCGGCCGCTTATTCTGGCGGGCGGTCAAACTGATGTATGTGACTATAATCACATACATCATGTAATTTATGAAAGAGAACAAACAAATGCGTGATGCGTAACAAATTTAGCGCCAGAAATGCATCAGCAGCGGAAAAAGAAAGGGCGCCAGCAAAGAAGTAATAATGCCGCAGAGTACCAGCGCCAGCGAGCTCCACGCGCCTTCCTGATAATCCAGTTCTGAACAGCGCGCTGTCCCCAGGGCATGCGAGGCATTGCCAATAGCCAGGCCGCGCGAAGCTTTACTGTGTATTTTCAGCAAATTAAGCAGCATATGGCCGAAAACCGCGCCCAGTACGCCAGCCATCAGTACGCAAATAGCGCTGATAGCCGGAATGCCGCCTAAAGTGCCGGAGACCGCCATCGCAATTGGCGTGGTGACCGACTTTGGCATAATGGTGGCGGCTATCTGCGGCGTGGCGCCCATCCATAACGCGATGGCGGTGCCGGAAATCATCGCCGTCAGGCTGCCGATAAAGCAGACGCCGATAATCGATTTCCAGCGCGCGCGAATTTGATGCATCTGCTCATAGAGCGGTAGCGCCAGCGCTACCACGGCGGGCTGCAACAGTTGGTTTAAAACGGCGCTACCCTGAAAATAGCGGGCGTAAGGCATCTGTATCAGCAGCAGCAGCGGAATAATTACCGCCATTGAGATCAGCAACGGATTAAGCAGCGAGATTTTCACTTTTGCCGCCAGCCGACGGGCGCCGAAGAAAACCAGCAGAGTTAACGGCAAAGACCACCAGATATCACTCATCGGCTGCTCCTTTTACTTTGCCGTGCAGCCGGTGCGAAATCAGGCCTACGGTGATTAATACGATAAAGGTGCTGACCACGCAGGAAACCACTATCGGGCCGAACTGCGCGCGAAGCAGATCGGTATAGCCCATCACGCCGACGCTGACCGGCACGAACAACAGCGCCATATAGCGGATCAGCAGCATGCTGCCAGGCCTGATCCAGTCGGGCGGCAGTAGCTGGAAAGCCAGCAGAAAGAACAGGATCAGCATGCCGAGAATACTGCCCGGAATAGTGACCGGCAGCAGCGTGGCCAGCCCGATGCCAGCATAAAGACAGAGGTAGATGATCAGAAAGGCGCGCAGATAGCGCCAGAGATCGAGCAGGAGGGTACGCATGATAAACTCCGGTTTTTCAACGCATTAATCATACGATCAACGGCATAAATGTGCATTACACAGGCAAAAAAACGGGCGAATCGCTTCGCCCGTTTCTGTGCTTATTTTACCTGCATGCCGGGCTGCGCGCCGCTGTCAGGCGAAAGCAGGAAAATCTCCTTGCCGCCAGGACCAGCCGCCATCACCATGCCTTCTGAAATGCCGAAGCGCATCTTGCGCGGCGCCAGGTTAGCTACCATCATCGTCAGACGGCCTACCAGCACGGCCGGATCCGGATAGGCCGAGCGAATGCCGGAGAAGATATTGCGCGTCTCGCCGCCCAGATCCAGCGTTAAACGCAGCAGCTTGTCGGAACCTTCCACGAACTCAGCGTTCTGGATCAGCGCGATACGCATATCGACTTTGGCGAAATCGTTAAAGTCGATGGTTTCGGCAATCGGCGCATCCGCCAGCGGGCCGGTAACGGCTGGCTTATTTGCCGCCGCCGCGTCTTCTTTCGAAGCTTCGATCAGCGCGTTGACCTTATCCATCTCTATGCGGCTGTACAGCGCTTTAAACGCGGAAATATCGTGGTTCAGCAGCGGCTGTTCAATGCCGTCCCAGCTCAGCTCCTGATTCAGGAAAGCCTCGGCGCGCTCGCTCAGCGACGGCAGCACCGGCTTCAGCCAGGTCATCAGCACGCGGAACATATTGATGCCCATTGAGCAGATCGCCTGCAGATCCGCATCGCGGCCTTCCTGTTTCGCTACTACCCATGGCGCCTGCTCATCAACGTAGCGGTTCGCTACATCTGCCATCGCCATAATTTCACGCACGGCGCGACCGAACTCGCGGCTCTGCCAGGCTTCTGCAATACTGGCGGAAGCATCAACAAAGGATTGGTACAGCGCCGGATCGGCCAGTTCAGCGGCCAGCTTGCCGGCAAAACGCTTGTTGATAAAACCGGCGTTGCGGGAAGCCAGGTTCACCACCTTGTTAACGATATCGGCATTTACGCGCTGCACGAAATCTTCCAGATTCAGGTCGATATCATCAATGCGCGAAGAGAGCTTGGCGGCATAATAGTAGCGCAGGCTGTCGGCATCCAGATGATCCAGCCAGGTGCTCGCCTTGATAAAGGTGCCGCGCGATTTAGACATCTTGGCGCCGTTTACCGTGACATAGCCGTGAACAAACAGATTGGTTGGCTTGCGGAAGTTGCTGCCTTCCAGCATTGCCGGCCAGAACAGGCTGTGGAAGTAAACGATATCCTTGCCGATAAAGTGGTACAGCTCGGCTTCGGAATCTTTTTTCCAGAAAGCGTCGAAATCGATATCGCCGCGTTTGTCGCAGAGATTTTTAAACGAGCCCATATAGCCGATTGGCGCATCCAGCCAGACGTAGAAATATTTGCCAGGCGCGCCCGGAATTTCAAAGCCGAAATAAGGCGCGTCGCGGGAGATATCCCACTGCTGCAGGCCAGATTCGAACCACTCCTGCATTTTGTTGGCAACCTGCTCCTGCAGCGCGCCTGAACGGGTCCAGGCCTGCAGCATGGCGCTGAACTCCGGCAGATCGAAGAAGAAATGCTCGGAATCGCGCAGCACCGGCGTCGCGCCGGAAACCACGGACTTTGGCTCGATCAGCTCAGTTGGGCTATAGGTGGCGCTGCACACTTCACAGTTATCGCCATACTGATCCGGCGCTTTACATTTAGGGCAGGTGCCTTTAACGAAACGGTCCGGCAGGAACATGCCTTTCTCCGGATCGTAAAGCTGCGAAATAGTGCGGTTCTTGATAAAACCGTTTTCTTTCAGCCGGGTATAGATCAGCTCCGACAGCTCGCGGTTCTCATCGCTGTGCGTCGAGTGATAGTTATCGTAGCTGATGTTAAAGCCAGCGAAGTCGGTCTGATGTTCCTGACTCATCTCGGCAATCATCTGCTCGGGCGAAATGCCCATCTGCTGGGCTTTCAGCATAATCGGCGTGCCGTGCGCGTCGTCGGCGCAGATGAAGTAAACCTCGTTGCCGCGCATTCGCTGGTAACGGACCCAAATATCTGCCTGGATATGCTCGAGCATGTGGCCGAGATGAATAGAACCGTTGGCGTAAGGGAGTGCGCACGTTACCAATATTTTTTTCGCGACTTGAGTCATAGTGAGACTTGCTATACCTGTATTAAATAGGGAATTCCGATGTTACCCGAAAGGCCTGGCCTGCGTAAACAGCGCCGCGCCGCGCGCGCCGTTTTTTGCTCTCTGCCGCCTGCGGCCAGATCTGATATGCTCTGAACAACGTCATACAAAAAAGGAGCCGGGATTATGCAACAGTCCCAACATTCGCCGGAAGCGCTGCGCGCAATGGTAATGGGCGTTTTAACCACGTTTGAACATCCTACGCTGCGGCGCAACCTGACCGTACTGAAAGCGCTGCGCCACTGCGCGATGCTGGATAATACGCTGCATATTGAACTGCTGATGCCTTTCGCCTGGCACAGCGGCTTTGAGGCGCTGAAAGAAAACGCCAGCGCCGAACTGCTGCGGCTCACCGGCGCGGACGCCATTAGCTGGAAGCTCAGCCAGGATATCGCCACGCTGAAAAGGGTAAAAAACCAGCCCGGCGTCAAGGGCGTGAAAAACCTGGTCGCCGTTAGCTCCGGCAAGGGTGGCGTCGGCAAATCCAGCACCGCAGTGAATCTGGCGCTGGCGCTGGCGGCGGAAGGCGCAAAGGTTGGCCTGCTGGATGCGGATATCTATGGCCCCTCAATCCCCGATATGCTTGGCACGCAAGACGAGCGGCCAACTTCGCCGGATGGCACCCATATGGCACCGATTATGGCGCATGGCCTGGCCACTAACTCTATCGGCTACCTGGTCACCGAAGACAATGCCATGGTCTGGCGTGGGCCAATGGCCAGCAAAGCGCTGATGCAGCTGCTGAACGAAACGCTGTGGCCGGATCTGGATTATCTGATCCTCGATATGCCGCCGGGCACCGGCGATATCCAGCTGACGCTGGCGCAAAACGTGCCGGTAACCGGCGCGGTAGTTGTGACTACGCCGCAGGATATTGCGCTGATCGACGCCCGCAAAGGCATAGTGATGTTTGAAAAGGTCAGCGTACCGGTGCTGGGCATAGTTGAAAACATGAGCGTGCATATTTGCAGTAACTGTGGCCATCACGAACCCATTTTTGGCAGCGGTGGCGCAGCGGTACTGGCGGAACAATATAATACAAGCCTGCTGGGCCAACTGCCTCTGCATATTACGCTGCGTGAAGATCTGGACGACGGCGAGCCAACGGTAATACGCCGACCGGACAGCGAATTTACCAGGCTCTATCGTCAGCTGGCGGGCGAAATCGCCGCGCGGCTTTACTGGGATGGCGAGGTCATCCCGGAAGATATCGCTTTCCGCGTAGTATAGCGGCTCAACTTCAGCAGCGAGAAAAGGCCGCTGACAAGAACGGCTTACAGCACGTAATGCAATAGCAGATATTCACCCTGTTCGCCTTCGCCGCTGCTGATAATCTGCCAGCCGTGGCGCTGATAAAAATCCAGCGCCCGGCTGTTCGCCTTCAGGCATTTCAACGCGCCGGTCGAAGTAAAACTTTGCTGCGCTGCCTCCAGCAGCTCGCTGCCAATGCCCTGGCCCTGGCGGTCGGGATCGACAAATAAACTGTGCAGGAAATTATCCGCAGGCAGCAATGCGGCGAAACCAGTGCGATGCCCGTCGTGCTCGGCTACCAGAATGCGCTCACCCAGGGTAACGCGATCGAAATCTTCCAGCTGCCAGTCGCTGCCGTCCAGCCAGTGCCAGTTCGCTTTCCTGGCGGCAAGGAACAGCGTGCGCAGAAAAGGGCGGTCGGCTTCCTCGAAAGCGCGAACGGTCATCGGCTTTCTCCCCAGACCGGTTTGACATGCCTTTCGCTTTCAATGCCCGTGCCGCGATAGTCGTAATCGATTTTTCCCGCTTCAAAAAGCTGATCCAGCAGCCTGAAATTATCCGGCGGCGTAACGTTGCAGCGGCTGTTAAGCAGGGTATCCCGAATGCTAAACGCGCGATCGCCGCGAGCAATCTGTTGCAGGTATTCCAGCATTTGTAGCGCTGCGACGCTGATGCCATATTGTTCGTTAAGCGGTCTTGTCATTGTACTTCTCGTTAAAGCGATGGTTTCTTTTCAGGGTAGCCGACCTTAGCAAAAAGTTGGTGCCGGGAGAATCGGTAAGGGGATGAACTTGCTCTTACGTGGAGCTCGCACAGGACAGGGTGTTTTGATGTTTTTACTTCTCTGGAAGGCTGTGAATTTCTTCAGGCAAAGAGTATTTTCAGATAAGTTAAGCAGGCCTGGATGAGTGAAGGATTGCATTGCGGTGAGCCGCAGAAGCTCCTTTAAAGCCAAAACGAGAAAAACCACCCCGAGGGATGGCTTTTCCGATACTAACTAAAGCGTACGGGTCCGAAGAAATCCGCACCTTGATGCCGTTAAGGTACCTTAAAGCGACGAAAGCGTCAAAAATGTGGGAGCGAGTGGAAAGGAGGAAAAATGCGCCTGAAGATTATATATCAATCGAGCGAATGCAGATTTACAGTGATATTTTGAAGCTTAAACCCAGGGAAGAAGCTGGCGGTTACACAGAATTACTGACAGGCTCCAATGCAAGCCCTGATGCACTACCTGGAAGTTGTTCATGGCGCTCTTTCCAGACACAGTAAGATCACGTTAACGATGGTGGAAAATTTAAAGGCTAACTTCCGCTCTTCCTGTTTTGCTAATCCATCTACGCGAGAGTTCCTCTCAACGGCAGCAGGGTGCCAGGTGCCTGAATATTATAACCGGCTTGTGCATGCTGCTTTCGCCGTTTACAAGGCTTCCTATCGGCAGTACTATTCCAGGCTAACATCAATAAAGACGTTAATCGCAACTTATTGATTTACTAAATGACTCGGGGTGCCCCTAAGGGCTGAGAAAAACCCGTTGAACCTGAACTGGATAATGCCAGCGGAGGGAAGTCAGATGCCCAACTGCATCGCCTTCTTGATCGCCGGTTGGGAGCGCTATGATCCAACCTACTCACTTTACGGCCAGCCCGGCCGCCTCGCTAGCCCTGTTTCACCAGCGTTCGCCGTTGGTGCATTGCCTGACCAATGACGTGGTGCAAAGTATTACGGCTAATGTCCTGCTGGCGCTGAACGCTTCGCCCGCGATGGTGACGGAGCCTGCGGAAGCCAGCCAATTCGCCGCCATTGCCGATGCCGTCCTGATAAACGTCGGTACCCTGACCGCATCCCGTAGCGAAGCTATGCTTGCTGCGGTGCAGAGCGCGACAGCGGCAGGAAAATCATGGACTCTCGACCCGGTTGCCGTTGGCGCGCTGACTTTCCGCAGCGATTTTTGTCAGCAATTGCTGGCTTACCGTCCCGCTGCCATTCGCGGCAACGCTTCGGAAATCATGGCGCTGGCGCGTCAGGCGGTTTCCGGCCGCGGTGTGGATAGCCTGCATGATTCTTCCGCCGCACTGGAAGCTGCCGTCTTGCTGGCTCAGTCCAGCGGTGCTGTGGTTGCCGTAACGGGAGAAACAGATTACATCACTGATGGCGAGCGTCTGTTGGCCGTGTCAGGCGGTTCGCCGCTGATGACGCGCGTGGTTGGCACGGGCTGTGCGCTCTCTGCCGTGGTTGCCGGGTTCGCCTCGCTGCCGGGCGATCGTCTGCTGCATATCGCCGCAGCCTGCCGGGTTATGAGCCTGGCCGGGGAACGGGCAGCCGCTGCGGCTGGCGGCCCAGGCACCTTCGAACCGCTGTTTCTGGATGAGCTCTATCAACTGCATAAGGAGCTGACGGCATGAGAGTCAACGCGTTAACTATTGCCGGAACAGATCCCAGCGGCGGTGCAGGCATCCAGGCCGATCTGAAAACCTTCTCCGCGCTGGAGGCCTACGGCACCAGCGTTGTTACCGCGCTGGTGGCGCAAAATACCTGCGGCGTGCAGTCCGTTTATCCCATCGCGCCTGAGTTCGTTGCCGCCCAGCTTGATTCCGTTTTAAGCGACCTGCGTATCGACAGCGTGAAAATAGGCATGCTGCAGGACAGCGATATTGTGGAAGCCGTGGCGGAAGGCCTGCAGGCTTCAGGCGTTCCCTGGCTGGTGCTGGATACGGTGATGCTGGCCAAAAGCGGCGATCCACTGCTTTCCGAACGCGCCGTGGCAACGCTGCGGGAAAGGCTGTTACCTCAGGTCTCTATCATCACGCCCAATCTGCCGGAAGCCGCCGCGCTGCTGGCGTGCTCGCCGGCTAGCGATGAAAAAGAGATGCTGCGCCAGGGCAGGGCGTTGCTGGAGCTGGGCTGCCAGGCGGTACTGATGAAAGGCGGCCATCTGAGCGACAGCGAAAGTCCGGACTGGCTGCTGACCCGCGAAAGCGAAGAGCGTTTCACCGCGCCGCGCGTGCCGACTAAAAATACGCACGGTACAGGCTGCACGCTTTCTTCGGCACTGGCCGCGCTGCGCCCGCGCCACAATAACTGGCTAACTACAGTGCAGGAGGCGAAGCAGTGGCTGCAGGGCGCGCTGCAGCAGGCCGATACACTGGAAGTAGGCAAAGGCATCGGGCCAGTTCATCATTTTTATCGCTGGTGGTAGCGCAAAAAATCGCCTTTCTGCGTGGGATCCTTCTGAAAAATGGAGTCAGCAATTTGCCTTAAGCCATAAACAGCGTCCACCCTGTTGAGGATTATTACCGGGAGCAGGCAAAGGCTCCCCTGGCTTTCAACAGGAGTTTACATGACGGACATCGCACAGTTACTGGGTAAAGAGGCTGATTCGCTGCTGCAACACCGCTGCCTGACTATTCCAGCGGAAAACCTTTATTTGCCGGGGCCGGACTACGTCGACAGAGTGATGATCGATAACAATCGCTCACCTGCCGTGCTGCGCAATATGCAGACGCTTTACAACACTGGCCGCCTGGCGGGCACGGGCTATCTCTCTATCCTGCCGGTCGATCAGGGCGTAGAGCACTCCGCTGGGGCCTCTTTCGCCGCTAATCCGCTCTATTTCGATCCTAAAAACATTGTTGAGCTGGCAATCGAAGCAGGCTGTAACTGTGTAGCTTCTACCTATGGTGTGCTGGCCTCCGTATCGCGCCGCTACGCGCATCGCATTCCATTTATGGTCAAGCTGAACCATAACGAAACGCTGAGTTATCCAACGCAGTATGACCAGACGCTATACGCCAGCGTGGAGCAGGCTTTTAATCTGGGTGCGGTAGCGGTTGGTGCCACTATATACTTTGGCTCAGAGCAGTCGCGCCGCCAGCTGGAGGATATTGCCACCGCCTTTGAGCGCGCGCATGAACTCGGCATGGTAACGGTGCTCTGGGCCTATCTGCGTAATAACAGCTTCAAGAAAGACGGCGTGGATTACCATGCCAGCGCCGACCTGACCGGCCAGGCTAACCATCTGGCGGCCACCATCGGCGCCGATATCGTTAAGCAGAAAATGGCGGAAAATAACGGCGGCTACAACGCCGTGCAGTTCGGTTCCACCGACGAGCGGGTTTACAGCAAGCTGACCAGCGATAATCCTATCGATTTGGTGCGCTACCAGCTGGCGAACTGCTATATGGGCCGCGCCGGGCTGATTAACTCTGGCGGCGCCTCGGCGGGCGAAACCGATACGGCTGAATCGGTTCGTACCGCCGTAATTAACAAACGAGCCGGCGGTATGGGATTAATTCTGGGCAGAAAAGCTTTTAAAAAATCGATGAAAGACGGCGTGGCGCTGATCAACAGCGTACAGGACGTTTATCTGGCGAAGGATATCACTATCGCTTAATGCTTTACTGGCGGCGCTGCGGGCCGCCAGCCTTTAACTCTGTTCGAACCAGTCGCCGTTTTGCTCGGCAACCGGGGTAATAGAGAAAATCATCTCCTGCAAATGACGGCGCAGCGCCTGTTCGGCGGCGTCGGCATCTTTGGCGCGCAGCGCCTGAAAAATTTCCTCATGCTGATGAATCAGGCTCTCCGGCGGCGAGACTTTACTCAGTGTCAGAAAGCGTACGCGATCCATAGTCGCCTTAATATTCTCCACCGTTTCCCAGGCCAGTTCACAGTTAATGCTTTGCGCTATCAGGCGGTGAAACTCATCGTCCAGCAGTAAAAAGGCCTGGCTGTCCTGGCGCTGGGCGGCCATTTTTTGCAGCTGAAGGTTATGTTCCAGCAGCGCAAGCGCCTGCGGGCCTGCCTCTGCGGCTGCGCGACGCACAACCGCTATTTCGACCGCTTCACGAATAAAACGGCCGTCGGCGACGCGCTGGGCCGAAATTTTGCGCACAAAAGTACCGCGCTGCGGCAGGATCTGCACTAAACCCGCTTCCGCCAGCTTGATAAAAGCTTCGCGAACCGGCTGGCGTGAAACGCTGAAGCGCGCGGAAACTTCTTTCTCGGAAAGCAGCGCGCCGGGCGGAATGGCACAGGTAACGATATCCTGACGCAAAAAGCGATAAATCTGCTGATTCACCGGCTCGCTGGCGGTAATGGTGTAGGCAATAGACATTCGGCAACTTTCATATCATAAAGGCATCATACGGCATGACGCTGGCGGGTTTCAGTCTAATCAGCCTGTCGCGCCAGCGCCAGCCCTTTTGCGGAGGAAAAGCTTAGCCGATAGCCTGTCGCACCGCTTCCTTCGCGCCCGTTTTCAGTAGCAGCTGATAGTAATGGGAAAGGCGTTCGCGAAACGCTGAACTATCCGGTAGGTCGTTGCCGAAAACTTCCCGCAGGGAAAGCAGAGCGGCAATGCGCTCTTCGCCTTCAGCGCTCTGTGCAACCCTTTTCGCCAGCTCGCCGCTCAGCGGATCATTGATAATGATTTCCCGCCCTTGCTCATCCACGCCGCTGACAAAGCGCATCCAGGCCGCCACGCCCAGCGCCAGTAATTCAAAACGGCTGCCGTTCGCCAGATGCCAGCGGATGCTGTCCAGCCAGCGCTGCGGTAATTTTTGCGTGCCGTCAGTCGCTATCTGGAAGGTACGGTGCTTAATGGCCCGATTTTTATAGCGGGCAATTAATGAGTCAGCATAGGCGACCAGATCGACGCCCGTGGTGCTTAGCGTCGGTGCCTGTTCATCCAGCATCAGACTGCGCGCGGCGCGTAAATAACAGGGATCGTCCATGCAGTCGCTGATATGCTCGTAGCCCGCCAGATAGCCCAGGTAGGCCAGCAGCGAATGGCTGCCGTTAAGCATGCGCAGCTTCATCTCTTCGTAGGGCAGCACGTCGGCTACCAGCTCCGCGCCCGCTTTTTCCCACTGCGGACGGCCAGCAACGAAATTATCTTCGATCACCCACTGGAAAAACGGCTCGCACTCTACGCCAACCGGATCGCTACAGCCCAGTTTGTGGCTCAGCTCTTCAAAAGCTTCCGGCGTCATAGCAGGCACAATGCGATCGACCATAGTGGAAGGAAAAGTAATATGCTGGCGAATATAATCGGCCAGGGCGGGATCCTGCATTTGCGCCAGCTGCACCACAACGTTGCGCGTTACGCGACCGTTTTCCGGCATATTGTCGCAGGACATTACGCTGAAAGGCGGCAGGTTGAGTGCGCGGCGGCGTTTAATGGCAGCCAGAATAATACCCGGCAGCGAATCTGGCTGCTCCGGATGCGCTAAATCATGAACAATCGCCGGATGATCCGGATTTAGCTCGCCGGTGGCGGGCATATAGCAGTAGCCTTTCTCTGTCACCGTCGCCGAAACGATCGCCACATCCGGCTGGCACATGGCGTTGATGATTTTTTCAATACCGTCGCCGTGGCGGTAAAGCGCCTCTTTCACTACGCCGACCACGCGTGTTTTCAGGCTACCATCGGCTTTTTCCGTCACGCTGTAGAGCATGTCCTGCTGGCGTAGCGCTTTGATCAGTTCGCCAGTGTTGGCCGGATTGATTTCACATTCACAGTAGCCCCAGTCGCTTTGCTGTTCAGCCGCCAGGATATCTGCGCAGACGGCCTGATGCGAGCGATGGAAAGCGCCAAAGCCAAAATGCACGATGCGCTGGCGTAAAGCGGGGCGGTTATAGCGTGGCAGCAGCGTGCCTTCAGGAAGCTGGTCAAGGGATAGCATGGGTAATCCTTATCAGAATAGGGTGGAAAGCGCGCGCCGAAGCGCGCCCTGGATATCAGACGGAAACGGCTTTGGCCGCGTTTTTAGGGCTTTTGATCACAAACAGCACCAGTAGCGCGCCTGCCGCCGCGATAACGCCGGCCAGAATAAAGGCGCTGTCGAATTTGCCGGTATGATGGACGATATAGCCGGTGACAATCGGGCCGATAATGCCGGACAGGCTGCCGATCAGATGGATAAAGCCGCTGATGCCGCCAACCCGGCTCTTATGCACTACGTCCTGGATAATGGCCCAATAGATAGCGCCGGTGATATAGAGAAAAAAGATCGAAATCGACATCAGGATCACGGCGGGATAAACATCTTTTACCGAACCTGCCAGCGCAACGCATAGCGCGGCGGCCAACAGTGAAATAACCAGCACGATCTTGCGTGACAGCAGCAATTTGCCGGTGATCTTAAAGATTTTATCGGAAATCAGGCCACCCAGAGCCAGGCCAACAAAGCCGACGATCCACGGGATCATGGTGGTGACGCTCATAGATTTAATATCCAGGCTGTGCGCCTGCACCAGATAGGCCGGGAACCAGCTCAGGAAGAAAAACAGGATGTAGTTGTAGCAAAAGAAGGCAAAGGCAGTGACCAGGATGATTGGCTGACGCAGATAATAAGTAAGCCCGTGAGCGGACTGAGCCAGCTCTTCATCCGGCGTGGACTGCTCTTCTTTCAGGCTGGCGATCAGCTCGCGCTCCTGTGCGCTAACGCGGCGGCTTTTCAGAGGGTTATCTGCCGCAATAAGAAACCAGGCGACCATCCAGACGATACCGATAGAGCAGATAATCACAAAAGCGGGACGCCAGCCGAAGGCCAGTGCGAGATAGCCGACAATTGGCCCGGCAACTGCACCGCCCAGCGGCGAACCGGCGCTGAGAAAGCCCATGGCGGTAGCCGCCTGTTTTTTCGGGAACCAGCCGTTGATCGCTTTATTGGCGGAGGCGCAAATCGGACCTTCGGCCATGCCGAACAGTACGCGCAGGATCAGCATCGACCAGAAGCCGGTCGCCAGCGCGGTAAAGCCGCAAAACAGCGACCACATGCCGACCGCTATGCCTAATACCAGCGTCGGCCCGAATTTATCGGTAGCCAGCCCGCCGATAAAGTTAAACAGCGCATAGCCGAAGAAAAAGCTGCCGAAGATCAGGCCAAACTGCTCGGCATTCAGCAGCAGATCCTTTTCGATCATCGGCACCGTCAGCGACAGGGCTACGCGATCGAGATAGTTGATCATATAAACCAGGAACAGCAGGAGTACGATTGTCCAGCGGAGATTCTTAAACATAAAAGTTCCTTAATTATTATAGTATTCAGGAGATCTCTGACCCTGTAGGGTACGGCGGCGGAGAGCCTGGTGCCCTCGGCCACCCTGGCCAGAATGCTGACCTGTTAACTGATACTAAGAATGACTTTGCAGCAGCTGCGCGGATCTTTTTCAAACAGCGTCATGGCGGCTTCCACATCGCTTAACGGCATATAGTGCGTCACCAGTTTCTCCGGCTGGATCAGCTTCTGCTCCAGCCAGCCGATTACCTCCGGGAAACGCTGGCTATTCAGCCTGGAGGTAAAAAGCGAAAGCTCTTTGCTGGTCAGGCTCTGCTGCGTCACCGTGCAGGGCTCGCCGGAAAAGCCAAGCAGACCGATACGCGCGGCAGGAGAAGCCAGCGCCACCGCTTCGGCCAGAATCGCCGGATGGCAGGCGGCATCGATAATCAGCGTGGGTTTTTCGCTGCCCAACTGCGTTGCCAGCGGTGTTTCGCTGTTATTCAGCACTACGTCTGCGCCGTTTTCCTGCGCCATCGCCAGCCTTTCCGGCAGCCGGTCGGCCACTATCACCTTGCGCACCTTAAAGACGTTTTTCAGCGCCTGAATAGCGGTTAACCCCATCGGGCCAGCACCGAAGATCAGCGCCACATCGGCTGGCTTTGGCTGCAGAAAGGCGCAAATATTTGCCGCAATGGTGAAGGGTTCAATCAGGCTGGCCAGCTTGTCCGGGATCGCCTCAGGCACCCGATACGCGTTGCGGGCAGGCGCAACGGCGTATTCGCTGAAACCGCCGTCGTGATGAACGCCGATCACCTGAAGCTCGCTGCAAACGTTGGGACGGCCTACAGAGCAGGGATAGCAATGACCGCAGCTGACTACGGGATCTACCGCCACGCGTTCGCCAAGCCGCGCAGGATCTACGCCTTCGCCTGTAGCATCAATCACACCGAAAAACTCATGGCCGATCACACGCGGATAGCGGGCGAAAGGATTATGGCCGTGCCAGATATGCACATCCGAACCGCAGATGCTGGCATAGTTGACTTTTACCCTGACTTCGCCAGCCGCGGGCTGCGGCAGCGGGCGCTCTTCCAGCAGCAGTTTGCCGGGTTCGGCTATTACCACACTTCTCATTGGTTTCTCCTTACCAGTTCCATAAAGTGCCGTCTTCCAGACGGGCGACGGGCAGATAGGCAGGTTCGTAGGGATATTTCGCTGCCAGCTTCTCGTCGAACTCAATGCCCAGGCCTGGCTTATCGCCAGGGTGCATATAGCCATCTTCGAACGTCCAGCTGTGTCGGAACACTTCCATCATCTGCTCGGAATAGCCCATATACTCCTGCACGCCGAAGTTAGGTACCCAAAGATCGAAGTGCAGCGCCGCCGCCATGCAGATCGGCGAAAGATCGGAAGGGCCGTGTGAGCCGGTACGTACCTGATAAAGCGAGGCGAAATCGGCGATGCGGCGCATGCCGGTAATCCCGCCCGCGTGGGTGATAGTGGTGCGGATATAATCGATTAGCTGCTCTTCAATCAGCTGTTTGCAATCCCAGATACTGTTAAAAACTTCCCCGACTGCTATCGGCGTGACGGTATGCTGGCGGATCAGGCGGAAACACTCCTGATTCTCGGCTGGCGTCGGATCTTCCATCCAGAACAGCCGGTAGTCCTCCACGCTTTTACCAAAGCGCGCCGCTTCGATCGGCGTCAGGCGATGATGCATATCGTGTAACAGATGTTCGTTAAAGCCATATTTATCGCGTATAGCGGCAAACAGCTTCGGCGTAAAATCGAGATATTTCTCCGTTGACCACAGCTGCTCTTCCGGCCACTCGCCTTTGGTTGCTGGCTCGTAGGCAAGCCCTTTGCCCTTCGCCATACCGTAGGTGGTTTTCATGCCTGGCACGCCGCACTGCGCACGAATGGCCTTAAAGCCCATCTCTTTGTGTTTGGCATAGTCGTCCATGACTTCATCAATGCTATGACCGGTGGTATGGCAGTAAACCATTACGCCGGTACGGGAAGCGCCACCCAATAGCTGGTAAACCGGCATATTGGCCGCTTTGCCCTTGATATCCCACAGCGCCTGATCGACAGCAGAGATAGCGGACATGGTCACCGGGCCGCGACGCCAGTAGGCGCCTTTGTAAAAGTACTGCCATATATCCTCGATCTGATGAGCGTTGCGGCCGATCAACTGCGGACAAACATGATCTTTCAGGTAGGAGGCGACAGGTAATTCGCGTCCGTTCAGCGTTGCGTCGCCAATACCGGTGAGCCCCTGATCCGTGGTGATCTTAACCGTGACAAAGTTCCTGCCGGGGCAGGTAACAAAGACTTCCGCTTTTACGATTTTCATTGATTTATTCCTGGTGAAGAGAGTGAGGAAAAAATACGCACTGTCGTACTACCATACAAGTAGGCTTAAGCGAATCTCTGATGGCGATCACATTAGTAGGGCGTTTTAGTCGCAGACAGGCGGATGCCGCGAAGAAAAAGAAGGAAGGTGAAGGAATTGCATCCGGAGTGAAAAAATGGCTGAAAATTAATGCCTTAGCCGATAATTGGTCGCATCGGCTAAAGCAGAGACGAGGCCTTAAGCCAGCAGTTCGCAGTCTGGGGGCAGGCGGCAGCTTAGCGCGGCAGGCATTATCTCAATACGGAAATGGGTGCCGCGTAACGGTTCGCCATCAAGGTTGAAGGCCATTTCATTCGGCGAAGTAATCTCCAGCCAGGGCAGCGAGGCGCGAATAATACTGGGGTTCTCGTCATCACTGCCGGTGATAGAGTTAAACAGCGTCGGCAGGATCTCTTTGGAAGTAACAATGCTCAGCTCCAGCGCGCCATCGTTAATCAAGGCGCCCGGACAAAGCCGCTGGCCGCCGCCCGCCTGGCGGCCGTTGCCGATACCGATCACCAGCGCATCGCCCTGCCAGCCGAAATCAGGCCCGCGCAGCTCGCAGCTGTCCGCTTTCAGAGTATCCATGCGCAGCAGGCCGTGGATCAGATAGGATACGCCGCCCAGCGCCGACTTCAGCTTTTCCGGGGTTTCAGTCGTGATACGCGTGCCGAAGCCGCCGGTCGCCATATTAATAAAGTAGCGATCCTGATTGACCCGCGCTAAATCGACAGGCACGGCTTTGCCGACTATCGCCAGCCGCAGCGCGTGTTCCATCTCTTCCGGAATGCCCGCGCTGGTGGCGAAATCATTGGCGGTGCCCAGTGGGATAATGCCCAGCGCCGGACGTTCAGCGGTCTCTACGCCAGCCAGCGCAGTGGCGATTTCGTTAATAGTGCCGTCGCCGCCGCCCGCTATCACGGTGGTTGCGCCCAGCGCTACGGCTTCTTTAACAAAGCGCTCGCCGTCGCCATGCTCCCAGGTAACGCGAACCTCAATCGGCAGGCCTTCTTCGCGCAGCTTCAGAATCGCTTCACGCAGTTCTTCGTTGCCCGCGCCCTTGCCGTTGAGGATCGCCAGCGTCAGTGAATGTTGATCCATCTTCTTATCCTGTCTCAGTAGCCCTGGCTAAAAGTGTTTCAGTTATAGCATATCCGGCTGAGACTGGAAAAAGAGAAGAGATGTCAGGCGGTGATAAACAATTTTGGCGGCTGAGTGGCTCTGGATATCCGATCTTCAGGTGTACCTTGTCCACTATAAGGTGTACTATGTACCAAAAGGAAAAGGAGGGCATAGTGGACCATGCGATTGAGTTTATCGAAACCCCAACTTTCACTCGTCAGATAAAAGAGATTGCAACTGACGATGAACTAAAGGACCTGCAGAAGAACTTATTGAGTCGCCAGAGAAGGGTGATCTTATTAAGAAAACCGGTGGGCTCCGGAAAATCCGCCTGGCGACGGGGACACAGGGTAAAAGTGGAAGCGCGCGAGTTATCTACTTTTTAGCAACTGAAGAAATTATTTACCTGATTATGGCTTATCCGAAAAATGAGAAAGAGAGCCTTACCACGGCTGAAAAGGCAGAGCTGAAGAAATTAACTAAGTTATTAAAACGCGGGGGTTGAAATGAGTTTTTTTGACGAGCTGAAAACTTCTCTGGAAGAAGCGGTAGAGATTAAAAAGGGCGTAAAAGCGCCAGGCAGAGTCGTTCGCTATGAAATTGCCGATGTCAGGGCGATACGGGAGCAGCTAAAAATCTCGCAGGCAGAGATGGCCAGGGCGCTGGGAACCAGCGTTGATACCATTAAAAGCTGGGAGGCAAAAAGAAGAAATCCTACCGGCCTGGCGGCAAAGGTTCTGGCGACCATCAAGTCTAATCCGGCTTTTTTCTATGCGCTGGCCGCCCACTAAGTGAATCAGGCAGCGCCGAAAAAAGAAGGGCCCGCGCGGCGAACCGGCGGGCCAGGAGGTGGTTAAACAAATTGCTATTTGGAATTTTTCATTCGGCGCCCGCGCATAGTAATGGAAAATCACCAGCAGGAATGTGATGCCATTCTAAAAGTCACGCTATGAAACTATTTTATTCTGCAGTAGCGAGATTACGCATCAGCAGCGCCCAGGCCAGATCTATCTCTTCCGGTACCGGGATCCAGACAAAATGGCCGTTGCCGGGCGCGACTTCCGCTGGCTGCAATTTGGCGTTTTCCATCTTTTCCAGACGGAAGGTAATATTGCCTGCTGGCGTCATCAGTTCCATGCTGTCGCCGGTGCTGAACTTATTCTTGACCTCTACCAGCGCCATCTCGCCACGGCGTTCGCCGGTAAATTCGCCGACAAACTGCTGGCGATCGGAAGCGGAAAAGCTGCGGTCGTAGGTCTGATAGCTGTCATGGGTATGACGGCGTAAAAAGCCCTCGGTATAGCCGCGATGCGCCAGGTTTTCCAGCGTCTCCAGCAGCGAGGGATCGAAAGGCTTACCGGCGGCGGCATCGTCAATAGCGCGGCGATAAACCTGTGCCGTACGCGCACAGTAGTAGTGCGATTTAGTGCGGCCTTCGATTTTCAGGGAATGCACGCCCATTTTGGTCAGTTGTTCTACATGCGCCACGGCACGCAGATCTTTTGAATTCATGATGTAGGTGCCGTGCTCGTCTTCAAAGGCAGTCATATATTCGCCGGGCCGCATCGCCTCTTCGATCATAAACACCTTATCGGTCGGCTGGCCCGCGCCCAGCGTCGGCTCCACATTCCTGACCGGAATAGGATCGTACTGCTGCACGATATTGCCGATCTCGTCCTCTTTGCCTTCCTGCACCTTATACTCCCAGCGGCAGGCGTTGGTGCAGGTGCCCTGATTCGGATCGCGCTTGTTGATATAGCCGGAGAGTAGGCAGCGGCCCGAATAGGCCATGCAGAGCGCGCCATGCACAAAGATTTCCAGCTCAATCTCCGGCACGCGCTCGCGGATCTCGGCAATCTCTTCCAGCGACAGCTCGCGTGAGAGGATTACTCGCGTCAGCCCCATCTGCTGCCAGAACTTAACCGTGGCCCAGTTAACCGCATTAGCCTGTACGGAAAGGTGAATTTCCATTTCCGGAAAGGCTTCGCGCACCATCATGATCAGGCCCGGATCGGACATAATCAGCGCGTCTGGCCCCATTGCCACCACCGGCGTCAGGTCGCGGATAAAAGTTTTTAATTTGGCGTTATGCGGCGCGATATTGACCACTACGTAGAATCGCTTTCCCTGCGCGTGCGCTTCATTAATGCCGATCGCCAGATTTTCGTGATTAAATTCGTTATTGCGCACGCGCAGGCTGTAGCGCGGCTGGCCGGCATAGACGGCATCGGCACCATAGGCGAAGGCGTAACGCATATTTTTCAGCGTGCCGGCAGGGGAAAGCAGTTCTGGTTTAAACATGAGGTCTCAATCCTGGCATAAGGCCGTTGCGGCCTTACAAAATGTGCGGGGATTGTAAAAGCTGACGCCGGGAATGTAAATTGCGCTAGATCAAACGGCACACGTCCGCTTCCCAGCGGTAGCCCATGCCGTAGACCGCGCGAATAAAGGGCTGATCGGCATCCAGCGCCTCAAGCTTGCGGCGCAAATTCTTAATATGGCTGTCGATAGTGCGATCGGTCACTACGCGATAGTCGTCATACAGATGATTCAGTAACATTTCGCGAGAAAAGACCTTGCCCGGTTCATGCGCCAGCGTTTTCAGCAGGCGGAACTCGGCGGGCGTCAGCTCCAGCGGAGTATTGTCCCAGCTGGCCTGAAAGCGCGCTTCGTCCACCACCAGCAGCGACGCTTTTTGCGCCTCTTCCGGCGTACGTTTACAGCGTTTTAGAATGGTTTTTACCCTGGCGACCACTTCGCGCGGGCTGAACGGTTTACAGATATAGTCATCCGCGCCGATTTCCAGGCCCAGCAGGCGGTCAATCTCTTCTGTTCTGGCGGTCACCATAATAACCGGCAGCTCGGTAAAGCGGCGCAGCTCGCGGCACAGCGTCAGGCCGTCCACGCCCGGCAGCATCAGATCCAGCAGCATCAGATCCGGCGGATTCTGCTTAACCCATTCCAGCACTTCATCGCCGCGCAGCAGGTGATGAGTCCGATAGTTGGCGGCCTGGAGATAATCGACCAGCAGCTGACCGAGTTTGGGTTCATCCTCGACCACCAGAATAAGTGGGCTAAGCGGTTCCTGATTCATGGCACTCTTCTTTACAGGCGGGCAGGTTAAGCCCGGATTTGTCTTGCAGGTAAGTGTACCGTAATTTTAAGACCACCGGCATCAGAGTGATCCGCTTTAATTATGCCCTCGTGCGCTTCCACGATGTTCTGGCAGATAGCAAGGCCCAGGCCCGATCCGCCGCTGGCGCGATTGCGGGAGCTTTCGGCGCGGTAGAAACGTTCAAAAATTTGCTGGCGCTGCTCGTCGGTAATTCCCGGCGCGCTGTCTTCAAACCAGATTATCTGCTGGCCCTGTTGCGTACGCAACGTAACCGTCAGCCCGCCGCCCGCATCGGTATAGCGCAGGCTGTTTTCCATCAGATTGGTAAAGAGCTGCATCAGGCGATCGGGATCGCCAAACAGCGGCGCCGATTCCGGCAGGCGAAGCTGGAGAGCCAGCCCCCGATCCTGATAACGCGTGGTAAAATTAGCGGCGACCAGCTCCAGCAACGGCACCAGATCGATATCGCTGCGGCGATAGGCCAGCGCGCCTTCGTCAGAGAGCGACAGCTGGTGCACATCATCCACCAGCCGGGTTAGCGTGGTCACTTCCCCCAGCAGCGAGGTTACGGCATCCGGCGTCAGCTTGCGTACGCCGTCCTGAATCGCTTCCAGCTCGCCGCGCAGAATAGCCAGCGGCGTGCGCAGCTCGTGGGAAATATCGGCCATAAAGGCGCGCCGCATGCTCTCGTTTTTCTCCAGCGTGCTGGCCAGACGGTTGAAATCCTGCCCCAGACGGCCCAGCTCGTCGCGGCTATCCGCCTGCACGCGCTTGCTGAAATCGCCAGCGGCCAGATGATGCGTACCTTCGACCAGCCGTTTTACCGGCGCCAGTAAACCGCGCGACATCAGCCAGGTTACCAGTGCCGCCAGCAGCATCGCTACGCCGACGATAATCCAGCTGGTGCGCCTTTGCTGCTGATCGAAATTGATATCCGCGCTGCGGGTCAGTCTTTCCGGCGGTGAGCCGATCACCCAGCCCACCACGTGGCCGCTGCTGGTGGTAATATTGCGGCGGCTGCCTTCCTGTGGCACCGGGGCGCGCGGCCCCATCATCACATGATATTGCTGATCGATAATCCAGAACTGCGTGCGCCAGCCGTGTGGCGGTAGCTGGTTATTCGCATCCGGGTTTTGCTCCAGCGAATGCAGGATTTGAAACACCAGCTTGTTGTTGTGGCGTAAAAAATCCCAGTTGCCGTGCTGTTCGTACTGATCCGCCAGCGCGTCGCTCAGCAGCCCCAACCGTTGCTCGTTGCCTTTCTTGATATAGTCGATAAAACCGTGTTCAAAGCTCAGGCGCACGCCCCAGTGCATAGTGATCAGCACCAGCATGCAGGTGGAAAAAATAGCGATAAAAAGCTTGGCGGTGATGCCGATACGTAATTTTGCAAACATTAAAACTTTCTCCGACGGCTCAGCGCCACGTTTTTCGTGACGTCAGGCGGAACCTGACGAAATATCAGCGCGGGCAGAATAATCACTGCCGCCATACAGATATAGGTATAGATAAAGGCCTGCTGTGCCAGATCGCCGGACGTCGATTGCTGGCCGAAAGTACCCAGCAGCAAACCGGCCAGGGTAACGCCGATGCTCATCGACAGCTGCATCACCATCGACAGCAGGCTATTGCCGCTGCTGGCCAGCTCGTCGGGCAGCTCCTTCAGCGTCAGCGTATTCATTGCCGAAAAGCGAATGGCGTTGACCATGCCCTGCAGAAACAGCACCAGCGGTAACAGCCAGTGCCAGCCCAGCAGCGCCACAATGGGAAACAGCAGCACCACCAGCGCAAGAGCCACGGTAGCGCCAACCAGCACGTTGCGGTAGCCGAAACGGTTGACGATCTGCACCACGATACGTTTCATGCCCATATTGCCCAGCACCATCGGAATCATCATCAGCCCGGCATGAAAAGGCGTATAGCCCATGCCGACCTGCAGAAAAATCGGCGTCATAAAAGGCAGCATACCGCTGCCGATACGGCCGGTCAGGCTGCCCAGCAGCCCAACAGAGTAAATGCGGTTATCGAACAGCTTCAGGCTAAACAGCGCGCCTTCGTTATTACGGGCGTAAAGCAGATAGAACAGCAGAGAAAAAACGCCTGCCAGGATAAACAGACAAAGCATCAGTGGGGAAATTCCGGCGCCACGCGAGCCGTCGAGCGCCAGCGTCAGCGTCGCCATACCCACCGCCAGCAGCAAAAAGCCGCGAAAATCAAAACGCCTTCGCGGCAGCCGCAGATCGGGCATCAGCAGCAGTGTTGCCGCCGCGCCTGCCAGACCAACCGGCAAATTCAGCAGGAAGATCCAGTGCCAGCTGGCGTATTGCACCAGCACGCCGCCCAACACCGGCCCAAGCAGCGGCCCAACCTGGCCCGGCAGCGTCACGAAAGTCATTGCGGCCATATACTGCTCGCGTGGCACCAGCTTCATTACCGTTAGCCTGCCTACCGGCACCATCATTGCGCCGCCAATCCCTTGCAGCACGCGCGAGGCGATTAGCTGATCGAGCGTGGCGGACAGGGCGCAAAACAGCGAGCCGAGGCTAAACAGCACGATGGCGCTAAAGAAGATATTACGCACGCCGAAGCGATCTGCCAGCCAGCCGCTGACCGGCAACATTACGGCGACGGTTAGTACGTAGGAGACCACCACAGAATGCATATGCAGCGGATTTTGGCCCAGGCTGTGGGCCATCGCGGGCAGCGCGGTATTAACGATAGTGGTATCCAGCGACTGCATAAAGAAGCCGAAAGCCACAATCCACAGCTGCCAGCGCACGCTGGCCGGAAGCGCATTCATTAGCTGGTTGCCTCCTCGCGCCGACGCGCAGTCGGTTTGCGCCGCAGCTTATCCATATAGAGATAGATTACCGGCGTGGTGTAGAGCGTCAGCAGCTGACTCATCACCAGGCCGCCGACAATAGTGATCCCCAGAGGCTGGCGCAGCTCCGCTCCGTCGCCGGAAGTGAGCACCAGCGGCAATGCGCCCAGTAAAGCCGCCAGCGTGGTCATCATAATTGGCCGGAAACGCAGCAGGCTGGCCTGGAAAATTGCCTCGCGCGCGGTCAAATTGCCGTTGCGTTGCGCGTCCAGTGCGAAATCAACCATCATAATGGCGTTCTTTTTTACGATGCCGATCAGCAGCAGAATGCCGATCAGCGCAATGAGCGAGAAGGGCGCGCCAAACAGTTCCAGCGCTAATAACGCGCCGACGCCAGCCGAAGGCAGGGTAGAAAGAATCGTCAGTGGATGTACGTAGCTTTCATAAAGAATGCCGAGCACGATATACACCGTAGCGATAGCCGCGAGGATCAGCCATAGCTGGCTGCTTTGCGTTTGCTGGAATATCTGCGCCGTGCCGGCAAAGCTGCCGCGTACGCTGGAAGGCACGCCCAGCGCGGTCATGCTGCGCTCGATAGCGTCGGAAGCCTGGGAAAGCGAAACTCCTTCCGGCAGATTGAACGAAATCGTGGAGGCAGCGGAAAGCCCCTGATGGTTAACCGACAGCGGTGCATTGGCCGGTTGCCACTTCGCAAAGCCGGAAAGCGGGATTGCCTTGTCTTCATTGTTGATGACATACATCAGATCCAGCGAGCTGATATCCTGGGTATAGCGCGGATCGACTTCCATCACCACTTTGTACTGGTTCAGCGGCTGGTAGATGGTGGAAATCTGCCGCTGGCCGAAGGCGTTATTCAGCAGGCTGTTAGCCTCGGAAACGTTAATCCCCAGTTGCGCCATACGCGTGCGGTCGTAAACCAGCGCCATCTCCGAGCCTTTATCCTGCTGATCGGAGTTAACGTCCGCGAGTTCAGGCAGCTTAGCGAAAGCCTGACGGATTTTCGGCTCCCAGGTACGCAGGTCGTCCAGATCGTCGGAAAGCAGCGTGTACTGATAGCCTGCATTGGACTCGCGTCCGCCAGCCCGCAAATCCTGTACCGCCATCAAAAACAGATTGGCGCCTGGTTCCTTAGCCAGCTTGCCGCGCAGGCGGGCAATCACGGCCTGGGCGCTGTCGCTGCGCTCGCTGAGCGGCTTAAGTGAAATAAACATTGAGCCGCTGTTGGTGCGCGAGCCGCCGGTAAAGCCGACTACGCTTTCCACCGCCGGGTCGTCGCGCACGATTTTCATAAAATCTTCCAGCTTGCCGCGCATCGACTGAAACGAAATGCTCTGATCTGCCTGGATAAAGCCCATCAGCCGTCCGGTATCCTGCTCCGGCATAAAGGTTTTCGGCACTACCACGTAGAGATACATGGTCAGGCCGATGGTGGCGATAAACAGCAGCAGCGTCCAGCGGGAATGGTTCAGCACCCAATTCAGCGAACGTCCGTAACCTCGCTGAATGCCGGTCAGCACGCGGCCAAAACCGCGCAGGCGCGGCTGCTCGCGTTTGGCATGTGCTTTCAGCAGGCGGCCGCACATCATCGGCGTCAGGGTAATCGAAATCAGCAGTGAAATCAGGATGGAAACGGAAAGCGTAACGGCGAACTCGCGAAAGAAGCGGCCAATCAGCCCGCCGAGCATCAGCAGCGGCAGAAACACCGCTACCAGCGAGAGGCTCATCGACAGCACGGTAAAGCCTACCTCACGCGTGCCCTGTAGCGCCGCCTGGATTGGCTTCATACCCGCTTCCACATGGCGGGAGATATTTTCCAGCACCACTATAGCATCATCGACCACGAAGCCCGTTGCTACCGTCAGCGCCATCAGCGACAGATTATTCAGGCTGAAGCCGCACAGATACATTGCCGCGAAAGTACCGATTAGCGAAACCGGCACGGCAACGGCAGGAATAAGCGTGGCACGACCGGAACGCAGGAAGATAAACACCACCAGGATCACCAGCCCGACAGAAATCACCAGCGACTGCTCAACCTCGGCCAGCGAGGCGCGAATAGTAGGCGAGCGGTCCTGAGCGACATCCAGCTGAATTGAGGCGGGAATGCTGTTGCGCAGCTCCGGCACCGCCGCGCGGATCCGGTCGACAGTGTCGATAATATTGGCTTCCGGCAGTTTGCGGATCATCAGCAGGATTGCCGGTTTGGCATTCGCCATCCCGGCGTTGCGCACGTCCTGTACCGAATCCGTGACGTTGGCGACATCCTGCAAACGTACCGCCGCACCATTGCTATAGTGTACGATCAGCGGCTGATACTCCGCCGCCGTTTTCAGCTCGTCGTTGGTTTTGATCTGCCAGCGACGCTGGCTGTCTTCAATAGCGCCCTGCGGCCTGCGCTGGTTAGCGTTGCTGATAGCCGTGCGCACCGCATCCAGCGACACGCCCTGGTTAAACAGCGCCTGCGGATTAAGATCCACGCGCACGGCAGGCAGCGAGCTGCCGCCGACGGAGACATCGCCCACGCCCTCGATTTGCGCCAGCTTCTGCGCCAGCTGGGTTGAGGCGTAATCATAGAGATCGCCCTGCGACCAGGCATCCGAAGTCAGCGTCATAATCATAATCGGCGCGTCGGAAGGGTTGATCTTACGCCAGGTCGGGCGGCTCGGCATGCCGGTCGGTAGCAGGCTCTGCGCCGCGTTGATCGCGCCCTGAACATCTCGCGCCGCACCGTTGATATCGCGATCGTAATCAAACACCAGAATAATGCGCGTGCTGCCCAGCGAGCTGGTGGAGGTCATCTCGCTAACGCCCGCGATGCGGCCCAGCGAACGCTCCAGCGGCGTAGCCACCGAAGAAGCCATCGTCTCTGGCGAGGCGCCGGGCAGCGAGGCGGAGATTAATATCACCGGGAAATCCACCTGCGGCAGCGGCGCCACCGGCAGCAGGCGAAAGCTCAAAACGCCCGCCAGCGCGATGGCGATGGTCAGCAAAATAGTGGCGACCGGCCGGTGAATAAACAGCGCGAAGAACTTCACGGCGCCTCCTTCAGCTTCAGGCGACGGCGGGCCGCGTGTGCCAGGCGATCGAACAGCAGATAGATCACCGGCGTGGTAAACAGCGTCAGCACCTGGCTGACAATCAGGCCGCCTACCATAGCGACACCCAGCGGCTGGCGCAGCTCTGCGCCCACGCCCGTGCTTAGCATCAGCGGCAGCGCGCCCAACAAAGCCGCCAGCGTGGTCATCAAAATAGGGCGGAAGCGCAACAGGCAGGCCTGATAAATCGCTTCGTACGGCGTCATACCCTGTTCCCGCTCGGCCGCCAGCGCGAAGTCAATCATCATAATGGCGTTTTTCTTCACGATGCCGATCAGCAGGATAATGCCGATAATAGCGATCACATCCAGTTCGCTGCCGCTGAGCATCAGCGCGAGCAGCGCGCCGACGCCCGCTGTCGGCAGCGTGGAAAGAATAGTGATGGGATGAATAAAGCTCTCGTAAAGTACGCCCAGCACGATATACATCGCCACCACCGCGGCAACAATCAGCCAGACGGTGCTGGAAAGCGCCGCCTGAAACGCCAGCGTGCTGCCCTGAAACTTCGTCATAATCTCTGTCGGCATCGCCATATCGCGCTCGGCCTGGGTGATGGCGTTCACCGCTTGCTCCAGCGAATAGCCGTCGCTGACGTTAAACGAGAAGGTGGTCGACGGGAACTGATCCAGATGGTTAATGCTCAGCGCGCCGTGACGCTGCTCTACGCTGGCGATGGCGCTTAGCGGCACGCTGCCGCCATCGGTGCTGGTCAGGCGAATAGATTCCAGCGCGGCCAGGCCTGGCGTGGTAGATACATCGTTTTCCAGCACCACGCGATACTGACTGGCCTGCGTATAGATAGTGGAGATCAGGCGCTGGCCAAAAGCGTTATAAAGGGCATTATCCACGTCCGCCATGCTGATGCCGAGACGGCTGGCGTTATCGCGATCCACCTTGATATAAGCTTCCAGCCCCTGGTCCTGCCAGTCGCTGCTGACATCCTTCAGCTGCGGCAGCTTGCTCAGCGCGGCGGTGAGTTTCGGCACCCACAGACTCAGCGACTCCAGCGAGCCGGTTTGCAGCGTAAACTGATACTGCGTGCGGCTGAGCTGGGTATCGATAGTCAGATCCTGTACCGGTTGCAGATAAAGATTGATGCCGGGCAGGGCGGCTACGGCCTGCTGTAAACGCTCGATAACCACCGGAATACGATCCGCGCGCTCATCCAGCGGCTTAAGGTTGATTTGCAGCCTGCCGCTGTTCAAAGCCGGATTAGTGCCGTCCACGCCAACGAACGAAGTCAGGCTCTGTACTGCCGGATCCTTCATGATGATCGAAGCCACCTGCTGCTGGCGCTGTGCCATGCTGGTCCAGGAAACTGACTGCGGCGCCTGAACCGTTCCCTGGATAATGCCGTTATCCTGTAGAGGGAAAAAGCCTTTCGGGATCGCTATCCACAGCAGCACGGTAACCGCCAGCGTGCCAAGAGCCACGCTGAGCGTTAGCCACGGATGATTTAGCACGCGCTTTAAAAAACGGCCATAGGCGGCGATAACACGCTCGAACATCGCTTCGCTGGCGCGCGAAAAGCGGTTCTGTTTGCGCAGCGACTCCACGCTGAGCATGCGCGCGCACATCATTGGCGTCAAAGTTAGCGAAACTACGGCGGAAATCAGAATTGAAATCGCCAGCGTTACGGCGAACTCGCGGAACAGCCTGCCGACAATATCGCCCATAAACAGCAGTGGGATCAGCACCGCTATCAGCGAGAAGGTCAGTGAGATAATAGTAAAGCCGATCTCGCCTGCGCCTTTCAACGCAGCGGCCAGCGGCTTCTCGCCTTTTTCGATATAGCGAGAGATGTTCTCGATCACTACGATGGCGTCATCCACCACAAAACCTGTAGCTATGGTCAACGCCATCAGCGTCAGATTGTTAATCGAGAAGCCAAGGAAATAAATTACGGCAAAGGTACCAATGAGCGACAGCGGTACCGCTACGGCCGGGATAATTGTGGCCGGTATATTGCGTAAAAACAGATAGATAATCATTACAACCAGCGCTATCGCCAGCATCAGCTCGAACTGCACGTCGTGCACCGAGGCGCGGATATTAGTAGTGCGGTCGGTCAGTACTTTCACCTCTACCGATTTCGGCAGCGAAGCGGTCAGCGCGGGCAGCATCTCGCGAATGCTGTCGGCGGTAGTAATAATGTTTGCGCCCGGCTGGCGCTGAATATTCAAAACTATAGCCTGCTGACGATTAGCCCAGGCGCCCAGCCAGCTATTCTCCGCGCCCTGTTCCACGCTGGCGACATCACGCAAACGCACCGGCGCGCCATTTTTCCAGCTGATAATCAGCTGGCGGTAATCCTCTGCCGACTTCATCTGGTCGTTAGCGGAAAGCGTGATGGAGCGCTCCGGGCCGTCCAGGCTACCCTTCGCCGAATTCACGTTGGCGCTGCTGATAGCGGTGCGCACGGCTTCACTGGTTAACCCGAGCGAGGCGAGCGCCTGCGCGTTCAGCTTCACGCGTACCGCAGGCCGCTGGCCGCCCGCAAGGGTTACCAGTCCAACGCCGGAAACCTGGGAAATTTTCTGCGCCACGCGCGTTTCCACCATATCCTGCACCTGGGTCATCGGCATGCTGGTCGTGGTAACGGCCAGCGTCATGATGGGCGGATCGGCGGGATTGACCTTGCTGTAGACCGGCGGATTGGGTAAATCAGACGGCAGCAGATTAGTGGCGGCGTTAATGGCGGCCTGCACTTCCTGTTCGGCTACGTCCAGCGGCAGCGCCAGCTGAAACTGTAGCGTCACCACCGAAGCGCCGCCGGAGCTTTGCGAAGCCATCTGCTTTAAGCCTGACATCTGGCCGAACTGCCGTTCCAGCGGCGCGGTGACCGCTGAGGTCATGACATCCGGGCTGGCGCCGGGATAGAGCGTGACGACCTGAATAGTCGGGTAATCGACTTCCGGCAGCGCCGAAACGGGCAGATAGCGATAGCCGAGAATACCGGCAAGCAAAATAGCGATCATCAGTAGCGTGGTCGCCACCGGACGCAGAATAAACTGGCGGGAAGGGCCGCCGCCTGAACTGGAGGGCTGCATTACTGACGCGCTCCTTTAGCGGGCGGCGTGTTTTTGCCCGAAAGCGGCGTGGTTTGCGGCGCGACCACTTCTACAGTAGCGCCCTCTGTCAGCCGATCGATACCGTCGGTAACCACTCGTTCGCCTTCGTCGAGGCCAGCATTAATAATAACTTTTTCGCTGTCCTGCGCGCCGATCGTAATGGTTTTTTTGCTGACTTTATTATCGCTGTTAACTACCCAGACAAAATGGCCTTCATTGCCCATCTGTAATGCGGCGACCGGGATAACAATGGCATCCTGAAGCGTATCTACCTGCAAACGCGCATTAACGAATTGGTTGGGGAAAAGGCGATCGTCTTCGTTGGCAAACTGGGCTTTAACTTTAATGGTGCCGGTAGTGACATCGATTTGGTTATCCATACTCAGTAGCGAACCGGTAGCGAGCAACGTTTTGTTACTGCGATCCCAGGCTTCTACCGGTATGGGCTGACCGGATTTTTGTGCGCCCAGCAGCGTTTCGATCTGATTTTCCGGCAGCGTGAACACCAGCTCTACCGGATGCGTCTGGGTGATCACTACGAGACCGTTAGTATCGCCGCTGCTGACATAGTTGCCGATATCTACCTGACGCAGCCCTACGCGACCGTCGATAGGTGAGGTAATGCGGCTGTAGGTCAGGTTCAGCTGAGCGCTGGCGACGCTGCCTTCATCCGCTTTGATTGTGCCGAGGGTTTCGCTGACCAGCGCGCGCTGGGTATCCAGCTCCTGCTGTGAAACCAGGTTAGTCTTTACCAGTTTCTCCAGCCGCGCCAGATCGCGGCGGGCATTAGCCAGCGTCGCCTGATCTCTTGCCAGTTGGCCCTGGGCCTGGGTTAGCGCGACCTGAAAAGGACGGGGGTCGATTTCCGCCAGCAGCTGGCCCGCTTTGACCTCCTGGCCCTCTTTAAAGTGGATCGCCATCAAATCGCCATCGACGCGGCTGCGTAGCGTAACGGTATTAGCGGCGCTGACGGTGCCGAGGCCGGTAAGATATTGCGGTACGCTCTGGCGTACCGCAGCGGCGGCCTGCACTGGCGACAGCGCGCCGCCCATAGCGTGGCGTCCGCCGCCCTTAGCGCGCTGATGGCCTGTTTCCTGCGCAGTGGTCTGCGGCGCGCTGTGGCTGTGCCACCAGTAAATTCCGCCTGCCGCGATGGCGACGAGCACAACCAATAAAATTTTACGGGCGTTCATCCTGTTATCAGCTCTCCAAAGGCAAAAGTTAGCGTCGGTAAAAAAAGGTTGACGCTTAATATTTCAATTTTAACGGGTTTGGCCATGATAAAAATGAAGGAATTAAGAATAACCGTTCAGCAAGTGTAAGTATTCATACGCCTTACTACTTTTACCGTAAATCAACAAACCAGTGGTTAGCAGGTTTGCTACGCTAATAAGCATCTCAGAAACCCTTTCATTACAGGAGTATAAAGATGAGTCAACAGCATCGCACGCTGGGCCGTACCGGTATTCAGGTTCCTGCGCTGACCTTTGGCGGCAACGTTTTCGGCTGGACAATTGACCAGCAGACTTCTTTTTCCCTGCTGGACGCGCTGGTGGATAAAGGTCTCTTTTTTATCGACACTGCCGACTGCTATTCGCGCTGGGCGCCGGGCAACGAGGGCGGCGAATCTGAAACCATCATCGGCAACTGGCTGAAAAAAACCGGCAAGCGCAATCAGATTGTGCTGGCTACCAAGGTCGGGATGGAGATGGGCGAAGGCAAAACCGGTCTGGCGCCAGCCTATGTTCGTCAGTCGGTAGAGGACTCGCTAAAGCGTCTGCAAACGGATTACATCGATCTTTATCAGGCGCACCGCGACGACAGCGACACGCCGTTACAGGAAACGCTGGCGACCTTTGACGCGCTGATTAAAGAGGGCAAAGTACGGGCGATCGGCGCTTCTAACTATAGCGCGGAGAGGCTGGCGGAAGCCCTGAAGATCAGCGAAGAGCAGGGGCTGGCACGCTACGAGACGCTACAGCCGGAATATAACCTCTATGATCGCCAGGATTATGAAAGCGGCCTGGAGCAGGTGGCACAGGAAAATGGCCTCGGCGTCATTAACTATTACTCGCTGGCCAGCGGTTTTCTTAGCGGCAAGTATCGCAGCAAAGCTGATGCCAGCAAAAGCAAGCGCGGCGAAGGCGTGGTAGAGAAATATTTAAACGAGCGCGGCCTGCGCATCCTGAAGGCGCTGGATGAAGTTGCCGAAGAAAGCAACGCCACGCCAACGCAGGTCGCGCTGGCATGGCAGATTGCTCGCCCGAGCATTACCGCGCCTATCGTTAGCGTCACTTCGCTCGCCCAGCTGGATGAGCTGAGCAAGGCCGCTGCGCTTCAGCTCAGCGATAAAGCGGTCAGCAAGCTGAGCGAAGCGAGCCGCTATTAATCAGCGAAACAGCACCTGTGCCCAGCGCGCCAGGCCGGCGGTGACGGAACCAAAGTCATCGCCGCTGGCGAGCGGGATATCGGGTAGCTGTTGTTGCAGCGCCTGCCGCAGCACCGGCGAGCGGGCGCTGCCTCCTGTCAGGTAGATCACATCCGGCTTAGTGCCGCTCTCGTCCAGCGCCAGCTTCACCTGCTCCTGAATGCGCTCCAGCGGCTGCGCGATAGCGGTTTTCAATCCCTCTACGCTGATTTCCGTCGCCAGAGCGGCATCGATGAAATCCAGCGCCGAGGTAGTCTGAGGCTGTTCGGAAAGCGCGATCTTACTCTCTTCTGCCGCGCGCACCAGGCGATAGCCCAGACGCTGCTGCCAGACTTTCAGCAGGCGCTTCACTTTTTCCGGCTCCTGCGCATCGCGGATCAAATCCTGCAGCTGCTTGCGGCTGGCCGTAGCGTAAAAATCACTTTGCGCAGGCACGTCGTTAATGGCGATGGCGTTCCACCAGGGCAGCGCAGGCAGCGCGATACCTTTGCTGGTCAGGCCGCCGCTGCCTAACAGCGGCATCAGTTCTTTAAAGGCCAGCATAATATCCAGATCGTTACCGCCGACGCGGCAACCGCTGTGGCCCAGCAGGCTTTCCTGACGCTCGGCTTTATCGTGCCACTGTGGGCCCATCAGCAGCATGGAGCAGTCGGTAGTACCGCCGCCGATATCCACGATCAGCACGCGGGTCTCTTCTTTCAGCGTCGCTTCAAATTCCAGACCGGCGGCGACCGGTTCGAACTGGAACTCAACCTCTTTAAAACCGGCGCGGCTGGCGGCGCGAGCCAGAATGCCCTGTGCCTGGCGGTTAGCTTCATCGCCGCCCAGCCCCTGGAAGTTCACCGGACGACCGATCACCGCCTGAGTAATACTTTGATTCACCTGCGCTTCAGCCTGCTGGCGAATATGCAGCATCATCGCGCAGACCAAATCTTCAAAAAAGGCGACCTGCTGCGGCTTGAGGCCGCTGGCACCCAGGAAAGATTTTGGCGATTTCACAAACCAGGTATCTTCCGGCTCGGCCATATACTGCGCCAGCGACGCCAGGCCAAACTGCACGCTGGCGGGCGTGACCTCGATATCTTCTTCGCGGTTAAAAGCCAGCGCGCGCCGCAAAATCGCCTGGTTTTCAGCCTCCGGCGTCGGCACCTGGTGATGACGGAACAGCCATTCGCTGACCGTGTCGCGCGTCGGCGCGCAAAGCATGGAAGGCAACAGTTTAGAACCGTTTTCCAGCGGCAACAGGGCAGGCGTGCCCTCTTTCATAATGGCTACCGAGCAGTTCGCCGTCCCGTAGTCAAAGCCGATAAACATTTATCCCCTCCACAGATAAAAAAAGGGGGCGACTTTAGCTCAGGCAAGGCGGCAGAGCAAGCATTCAGGCAGGGTAGCCGGATCTTTTCGAAAAAAACAGGCGCGGGTAATTTGATACAAATCAAAACATAATGCGTTGATGGCAAATGAAAAGTGGCCTTCACGTCAGGATGATTGTTATTTAGTATTTCCTGAGTCAAAAAAAAGGTAAATAAAAGGCGCCTTAAAATAGAGACAAGCGATCTATAAATGCTGTAGTTAGTCTGGCAATAATTTTAAAAAAATTAATGGAGACCTAATGTAGTTTTGCGTTGGTTTAATAAAGTGGTTACGATTAACACTTTTTATATTATTTAACTAAAGACGCCATCCCATTAATACATTTGATTATATGAGGTATATATGAATATACAGCCAACATCTTCAGGCTGTGCGGCTACTACAAGAACGCTATCGCCGGCAGAAAATCCGCTTGCCAGTCGCTCATTCAGAAAAAGCATACGCAGAGTAGCCAATACATGGAATGATAAGCTCAGAAAAGCATCCACATATATATTAACAAAAAGCGGTGTATCTGGTTCTACAGAGAACGATTCGCTGACTGGCTGCCTTGACAATAAAAAAACAAAAAAACGCCTGGCTCAACCAGAGAGTTCAATTAATTTTTCTCATCTTAAGGTTTCTCGTGAAAAAATCTCTCTGCAACCAGACCTGGCGGTTTATTCTCCGTCAGAAACTACGATGGAAAACAGAAAATTTTTTCTGGCAGAAGGAAAGGTGCTCAATCCCATAGCAATATTTGGTTTCGGGGATGATATATTTCATTCAGCTTGCTTCGTCAAATGGAGTGTAAACGCTATACAACCTCTTATCACAATGCCCTGGCTCAATAAGAGTATCGGATTAAGTAATGATGAATACTATGATTGTAAAAATATGGCCGATAAGTATTTTTGTTTAATAAATTCCTTAGTGAGCTTCCTGGACAAAGACAAACCTTTTGACTGTTCCCCCAATTCTTTTCTGACGCCAGAGTTTTTGCAAGAATGGAAAGGCTACCTTAAAGAGAGAAAGCAAAAGTTGGATATATTTGCTCGCCTTGCCAGAGAAAGCGATCCCGTAGCAAAAGAAATCAGGTTAAAAAAGCTTATTGCTAAAAATACGGGTGGTGATACGGATATGGAGCAATTTTTTTATTTTATTAAGAATAATTTTTTCTCTTGTGCTAATAGCCATGAAGTGGTTAAAAAACTGGAAACCATGAAATCAGATAAAAATTGGGTGGAAATGGGGCCGCTCATACATAGCATGTATAAGTTTGTTGATAAGCATTTCTTCAGGAATACCAGTAAGTTAGGCCTGGCTTTTTTGCAAAGTAAAGGTTTCGACTTTATTTTCGCCGACAACGGCAGGCCGGACGGGAAGGTCTTGAATGCTAAAGATCTGGCAATGAAGAAGTATCACCATTATGAAAGAAATTGCATCACCAGAGACGGAGAAAAAATTCAGATCTGGGAGCCGATAACCTTTTCTGAAGCCAGGTTTATCAATAAAAATCTTCCCCTGTTTAAAGATTCATTTATTCGCGTCCGCTGCGATGAAGAGACCATCCGAATGGCGAAGTGGGGCGATGATAACTGGCTGGAGCATCCGAGAGCGGCATTCAGAAAACTAAAAATGTATGCGCGCAAATAGCTTTAACGCCGTTCCTGCATTGGTGGCCACCGCTATAAACGATCCCGCGGCGCCAATATTCGATCGTTTTCGCGCTGCGACAGCACCGGCTTAAGGGTATCTCGCAGCTTAGCTTCATACACGGAAAGCTGGCCGCGGCCGTTATGCTTGGCGTTATAGCAGGCTAAATCCGCCTGGGCCATCACTTCACTGGCCTGGGCGTTATCTTTATTCAGCAGAGCAATGCCCGCGCTGGCGCCGATGCGGTGCAGCTGGCCTTCCCACAGGAAAGGATAGTGGTTTACCGCGTTCACCAGGCGCTCTGCTATCTCCTGCGCTTCGGCCAGCGCGCAATCCGGCAGCAGTACGCCGAACTCGTCGCCGCCCAAACGGGCAAGGAAATCGCCGCCGCGTAAATGTTGTTTCATCTGCACGGAGATTTCCCTCAGCAGCGCGTCGCCAGCGGCATGCCCGGCGCTGTCGTTGACCGCCTTAAAGCGGTCCAGGTCAATAAAAATCAGGATATGCTCACGCTGCTGCTGGCTGGCCGCATGGAGTAGCTGCTTTAGCCGCTGCTCGAAACTGCTGCGGTTAGGCAGGCGGGTCAGCATATCGTGCGAGGCGCCGTAGCTGAGTCGGCGCATCATCTCCCGCGACTCGCTGACATCCTGAATCACCATTACGCTGCCGATATAGCCGCCTTCCTGCGTTTTCAACGGCATAATGCTGTAGTGAACATCAAAACGTACGCCAGCGCGATTGTGCAGCACTAACTCCTGTTCCAGCTCGGCTTTGCTGTGCGGCAGCTCGCACAACAGCATATTTTCCATCGGCGGGCCGTCGCTGCCGTGCGTGATGCGCAGCAGTTCGCTAAGCAGTTTTCCTGCTGCTTCTTCCTGCGTCCAGCCGCTCATAATCTCCGCTACCGGATTCATAAAGGTAACCCGCATCTCTTCATCGGTACTGATCACCGCTTCACCGATAGCGTCCAGCGTAATATGCATCCGCTCTTTTTCCTGATAGAGCGCTTCGGTTAGCTGGCGCATAGCGGTGATATCCTGATTGATGCCGAGCATCCTTTCGACCTTGCCGCTATCGTCGAAAACCAGCGTTGACTGGCTGTGGATAAAACGAATGCCCTGATCCGTAATAATCCTGAACACCACATCTACATCACAGGGTTTTCTTATTCCTGCATCAAACGCGTCAATAGCCATCTGCCTGTCGGCAGGCAGCAAACAGTTTACCCAGGTAAGATAGGTAGCCTGGCCCGCTTCGGTCAGGCCATAGATTTGAAACATGCGCTTGTCCCAGCTCATTTTGCCGGTCTTCAGGCTCCAGTCCCAGACGCCGATACCGCCCGCCTCGTTAGCCAGGGTAATGCGCTGCATCAGGTGACGGTTGACCGCTTCGGTCTGCTTCAGATCGGAGATATCCTCAATCTGCGAAATAAAGTAGAGCGGCCGCCCATCGACATCGCGCACCAGCGAGACTGCCAGCAGCACCCAGACCGTCTGCCCATCTTTGCGCAGATAGCGTTTCTCGTGGCTGTAAGTTTCAATTTCACCCGCCAGCAGCGCGCTCAGCCTGGCTTCATCGGTCGCCAGATCGTCGGGATGCGTCAGCGCCTGGAAAGTCATCCCCATTAGCTCTTCTTTGCTGTAGCCCAGCAGCCGACAGAGCGATTGATTGACCTGCAGCCAGCGGCCTTCCGGCGCCACCAGCGCCATGCCGATAACAGAATATTCCATGGCGTGGCGAAAGCGGGCTTCGCTCTGGGAAATATGCTTTTTTTCCTCGCGAAAAGAGTGCATCACCAGCGTCATCATATGGCTGGGAATAATCGCCAGCAGAAACGGCAGCCAGGGCGCGCTATTGACGATAGACTGCGCATCGGCATATCTCAGCAGCTGGTTTAGCGCCAGCAGCAGGCTCATCATCACTAAAGTGGCGAGAAAAACCAGGAAAGCGGAAAGGCGTGGCAGGCGAACGGCGCTGTAGAACAACACCACCATGACAAAAGTAAAAGACCACGGCAGATAGCGTAATGCGCAGTAGCTAAGCGCCAGCGTAGCAATCAGAGTGAGTAGCGTTTCCGGCAGCGCATGCGTGCTGAGCGACTTGCGTAGTTCATCGGGTTGCCATAGCAGGCATACCGGGCCCAGCGCCAGCATGCCGATGGTTTCCGAGATTGCCCAGGTAAGAAAGAAATGAAAGCTGGCCTCGCCGGTAAAGCTCAGCGCCTGGCAAGCCAGCAGCGCGCCGAGCAGCGGCATAAAGATACCGGTCGCCAGCACCATTTTGCTCCAGCCAGCCAGCGAGTCCAGCGGCGCATGCTTGTCCAGCAGCCTGCGTAACAGCGCACCGCCCAGCAGCGCCTGGATTAGATTGATCAGCGGAAATGCCAGCACGATCAAGGCATGACCAACAAAGAGTGCATTAGCGGCGATAATGGCGAGGGTACAGCTGCCCAACAGCACCGGCAGCGCGCGCGGCGGATAGCGGAAAACAATCATCGTCATCAACGCGGTAGGAAGCCACAGCGGAGAAATGTGCAGGCTGACTTTAGTCAGTTCCAGACAGAATAGCGTCAGAACAAAAGCGAGCGCGCCAAGCATCGCCCCTTTGAACCAGGGAAGCGCAGCGCGATCGGCAGGGGAAAAGGTATCAGTCGTCATAAAAATCCAGCGAGGCAACGGAGATCGGTCAGCTCGAACCCATTAATGCTAACACAACCATTTTTGAATGCCTGCGCTAATTCAAAAGATTGCTCTATTCGGCCGATTGAACCTGCCAGCCGCGCCTATTGGCGCAGCTTCAGTAAGTCGGCGCGCGTCCAGGGATGCTCAATACCGGCAATCTGTACTGAAAGACGTTGTAAAAACCACTGCGTGGTAGCGAGACGGCCATGGCTCAGCAGCAGCAGTGGCAGCAGCAGCGCGATGCAGAGCTGAACGGCGGAAAAGCCCTGCACCTGCGAGCGGCGCTGGCTTACCAGGAACGCCGTGCTGAGAGTCAGGCCAAGAATCAGCCCGGCAATCACTTCGCTGGCGGAGTGATAGTTAAGCATTAGCCGGGATGCGCCAACCATGATGGGGATAGCATAGCCAACGCCGACGGCGAAAAGGCGGCCTCTCTCCTGCAGGCGGCCGCTAAGCAGCCAGAGCATGACCGGCCACAGTGTAGCCGACATAGCGGTATGGCCGCTAAAGCCGGTAAAATTGAAAGTGGCGCTGCCGATGCCGAACCCCATAAAGGCGACTTTGGAAAAACTCACTACGGCACCAGCGGTGCAAAAGGCCAGCGCCCAGTACCAGGCCGCCCGGCGATCGCTGTTTTTCCAGATAATCAGGCCGGCCATCACGATAGCTGTGGGGATAAGCAACATGCTGTCGCCAAAATAGGTCAAAAAGTGCAATGTACGCCAGTACACATTGTTTCCTTATTATGCTGTATTAACCCGGAGCCTGGTCAGTAACGGCACAGGCCCGGGCCGAAAAGGTGAATCTGACCGCCGTTAGTTTACCGCCAGGCGGCGGGCCAGGCATAACGGGAAAGTCTTAAAAGCCTTCTGCCGCTTTTTTCTGGCATCAACATGCCGAAATCCCTATACTTACGCGCGAATTCATCCTCTCCATTGTCTCAGACACAAATCAGGTCTTTAATTTATGACTGACAAGTCGCATCAGTGCGTCATCGTAGGTATCGCGGGCGCATCTGCCTCGGGAAAAAGTCTTATCGCCAGTACGCTCTATCGCGAAGTTCGCGATCGGGTCGGCGATGAAAATATTGGTGTTATCCCTGAGGATGCTTATTACAAAGACCAAAGCCATCTGACCATGGACGAACGGGTTAAGACCAACTACGATCACCCCAGCGCGATGGATCATAATCTGCTGCTGCAGCATCTGCAGATGCTGAAAGCAGGAGAAGCGATCGATCTGCCGGTTTACAGCTATGTAGAGCATACGCGTACCGCGCAGACCATCAAGCTGAAACCGAAAAAAGTGATCATCCTGGAAGGGATTCTGCTGCTGACGGATGCGCGCCTGCGCGCCGAAATGAACTTTTCGATCTTTGTGGATACGCCGCTGGACATCTGCCTGATGCGCCGTATGAAGCGCGATGTCAACGAGCGCGGCCGCTCAATGGACTCCGTGATGGCGCAATACCAGAAAACGGTACGGCCAATGTTCCTGCAGTTTATCGAACCTTCCAAACAGTACGCCGATATTATCGTGCCTCGCGGCGGTAAAAACCGTATTGCGATCGATATCCTGAAGGCGAAGATCAATCAGTTCTTCGAATAAAACCGCCCCGGCATCTCGCTGGTGCCCGGGCATTCTGCGCAGGGAGCGCTCGGGCTCCCGCCGCTCAGCATTTTGATTAAATGGAGTACTTATCCATGCGTTTATGCGACCGTGATATAGAAGCCTGGCTCGACAGCGGCCAGCTTGACATCTCCCCGCGTCCGCCGGTAGAGCGCATCAACGGCGCCACCGTTGACGTCCGCCTGGGCAATCAGTTCCGCACCTTCCGTGGCCATACCGCCGCCTATATCGATCTCAGCGGCCCGAAAGACGAAGTCAGCGCGGCACTGGATCGCGTGATGAGCGACGAAATCGTGCTGCCGGAAGGCGAGGCCTTTTTCCTGCATCCGGGCGAGCTGGCGCTGGCCGTCACTTTTGAGTCTGTGACTATCCCGGATAATCTGGTCGGCTGGCTTGATGGCCGCTCGTCGCTGGCGCGGCTTGGCCTGATGGTACACGTTACCGCACACCGCATCGATCCGGGCTGGCAAGGACGTATCGTGCTGGAGTTCTATAATTCTGGTAAGCTGCCGCTGGCGTTAAGGCCGGGAATGCTGATCGGCGCGCTAAGTTTTGAACCGCTCTCTGCGCCTGCTGCCCGTCCTTACAACCGTCGCCAGGATGCCAAATATAAAGGCCAGCAGGGTGCGGACGCCAGCCGTATCGATAAAGATCAGGACGACGCTTAACCGCAGAAGGGCAGGGCGTTCAACCCGACTTTACGCGGCGGGGCAAAAGGTAAGAAGCGAAAGCTATAAGGGGAAGGCATGAAAAGGTTTATCACCACGTTAGCCATCTTGCTGGTGGTTATCGTGGCCGGAATGACGGCGCTGGTTTTGCTGGTCAATCCCAACGATTTTCGCGCCTATATGGCCAGCCAGGTTGAGCAGCGCAGCGGCTATCAGCTTAAGCTGCAGGGCGATCTGCGCTGGCACGTCTGGCCGCAGCTTAGTATCCTTTCCGGCCCGATGAGCCTGACCGCGCCCGGCGCGCAGCAGCCTTTCGTCAGCGCCAGCAATATGCGGCTCGACGTCAAGCTTCTTCCTTTGCTTTCGCATCAGCTGGCGGTAAAACAGGTGCTGCTGAAAGAAGCGGTGATCCGCCTGACCCCCGACAGCGAGGCACAGCGTCCCGCCGACGCGCCGCAGGGGCCGGCGGATTCTGCGCCGTTGCAGGCAACCCAGCACTGGACATTCGATATCGATAATCTGCAGGTAGCGGACAGCCTGTTAATCTGGCAGCAGAGCAGCGGCAAGCAGCTTAACGTCCGCGATCTGAACCTCCAGCTGTCGCAGAACCGGCAGCGCCATGCCCATCTTGAACTTGGCAGCCGTATCAGCCGCGACCAGCGCGAGCTGCTGTTAAACCTGAATGCAGATGTAGATCTGAGCCGCTACCCGCAGCACCTTGCCGCCAATATCAGCCAATTAGACTATCAGTTAAACGGTGCCGATCTGCCGCGCGAAGGCGTCAAGGGGCAGGCCAGCCTGCAGGCTGAATGGAACGACGGCGACGCCTTTAGCCTGAAAGACCTGGCGCTGAGCCTTAACGACAGCCAGCTTAGCGGCAGCGCCAGCGGTACTTTAGCCGGACGGCCGCAAATAGCGCTGGATCTGCACTCCACCATGCTGAATATGGATTCGCTGCTGGGGCTGGAGACCGGCGTCGGCGAGAACGGGCAGGGCATCCAGACCCAGCGCGCCGGGCCAGCGCCCGTGATTGCCCAGGTCGAGCGCGACGCTGCCGATTCGCCTTTTAATCAGTTGGACGGCCAGGTGAAGCTGGCGGTGGATACAATGCGCTGGCGCGGGTTGACGTTCAATCAGGTTGCGCTGCAGGCCAGCAGCGAAAACGGCTTGCTGAAACTGGCGACCTTTAGCGGCAAAGCTGGCAACGGCGAGTTTTCTCTGCCGGGCAGCATTGATTTCCGTCAGCCGCAGACGCAGGTAGCGCTGACGCCTTCGCTACGCGGTATCGATGTGGCGCCACTGCTGCAGGCTTTTGAACTTCCGGCCTCGCTAAGCGGCGATTTAACGTTAAACGGCAATTTCAACGGCAGCGGTCTTACCGTTCCCGCCTTTAAGCGCGACTGGCAGGGCAGTGCGGAAATCAAATTGCAAAACGCGCTTTTCTCCGGCCTCAATTTCCAGCGCATGATCCAGCGCGCCGTCGAGCGAAGCAGCAGTCGCGTTCATGCCGCAGCCTCGCCGGAAAAAGATTTTCAACAAATTACCGGCAAAATGACGTTGCAAAAGGGGCTGCTGGCCTTTGTAAACCTGGACGGCCGCGCCTCAATGCTTAATTATAGCGGCCAGGGTACGGTTAATATGGCCCAAAAACAGGCAGATATGAACTTTGGCGTGACGGTAACCCAGGGCTGGCAGGGCGATAGCGAGCTAATTGGCCGCCTGCAGCAAACGCCGGTGCCGCTGCGTATTTACGGGCCGTGGGAAGGGCTGAACTACTCGCTGCAAATCGATCAGGTACTGCGGCAGCAGCTGCAGGATGAAGCGAAAAAGCGGTTGAAAGCGTGGTCACAAAAGAACCCTGAGAGCGGCAAAAACAGTTCTGTGCAAAAGCTTATCAAAGATCTTTAAATAAAAGCGCGGATAAACATCCGCGCTTTCCTTACTCTTCTTCTTTAACCAGTGGGACAATCTGCACTTTCTGCACGCGGTGGCTTTCGACCTGTAGCGTACGGAATAAACAGTCGTCGATTTGAATTTCTTCGCCTTCCTGCGGTACGCGCTGCATATGCTCCATCAGTAAACCCGCCAGCGTGTGGTACTCCCTTTTTTCATCCAGCGGTAGCGGCACGTATAAAATCAGATCGTCCAGTGGCATATGGCCGTTAGCCGTCCAGCTGCCGTCCGCGTTTTGCTGGATATCGTAGCGGGGATCGATTGCTTCGCCCTCGTTGGGCAGATTGCCTGCAATCGTTTCCATTACGTCGCTAAGCGTTACCACACCTTCCACCGAGCCGAACTCATCAACGACAAAAGCAAAATGGGTGCGCGCGTTGCGAAACTGCTCCAGCGCTGGCAACAGCGAAAGCTGCTCAGGGAAAACCAGCGGCTGCCGGATCAGGGCGCGAATATCCAGGCTGTCACCGTGCAGCGCCTGCTTTAGCAGATCGATAACGTGTACAACGCCCAGCGGATCTTCGCTGTTCTCAGTAACTACCATCCTTGTGTGCTGGTTTTGATCGAGCATCGCCATGATTTTTTCCGGCGACTCGCTGAGATCCACAGAGGCGATATCATGGCGGGAGGTCATAATGCTGCTCACCGTACGCTGGCCCATGCCAAGCACACGCGCGATCATCATCCGTTCCTGCTTATTAAAAATAGGCTGGCTGCCGCCGTCGGCTATCAAGGAGGAGGTGTCGGCATCCAGCTCTGCCTGCTCATGGCTGCCGCGCAGCAGGCGCAAAACAGCTTCCGCAGTCCGTTTGCGCAGCGGCGCTTTGGCGGAAAGAAAGCGGCGGCGGTTAAAGTGCGCCAGCTGGTTCAGAGCTTCAATAATTACCGAAAAGCCGATGGCGGCATAAAGGTAACCCTTGGGAATATGGTAGCCAAAGCCGTCCGCGACCAGGCTAAAGCCGATCATCAGCAGGAAGCTGAGGCACAGGATTACTATAGTGGGATGCTGATTAACAAAGCGCGTCAGCGGTTTGCTCGCCATCAGCATTAAGCAAATAGCGATAATAACGGCCGCCATCATCACTGCCAGGTGATCGACCATACCTACGGCGGTAATAACGGAATCCAGTGAGAAAACCGCGTCCAGCACCACGATTTGCGCCACAACAGGCCAGAATCGGGCGCCGCGCTTTTGCGGATTTTCATCCTCATCCTTGCCTTCCAGCCTTTCATTTAGCTCTACCGTGGCCTTAAACAGCAGAAAGACGCCGCCCAGCAGCATAATTAAATCGCGCGCGCTAAACGGATGTCCGCTCACCGAGAAGAGGGCGGAGGTTAATGAAGATAGCCACGAAATAGAGGCCAGCAGCAGCAGACGCATGATTAGCGCCAGCAGCAGGCCAGTAACGCGGGCGCGGTCACGCTGCGCGGGCGGCAGCTTTTCCGCCAGAATGGCGATAAAAACCAGGTTATCAATGCCAAGCACCAGTTCCAGCACGATCAGGGTGACAAGGCCGGCCCAAATTGACGGATCGGCGATCCATTCAAACATCAGAAATTCACTCTTAAGGGTTATGGAAATGCCATGATGATAGTGAACGCTGCCTGATTCAACAAATAATCCCCGAATTGTCCTGGCAAGACGCATAAGCAGCAGCCTGGCGCGGCCTCAATTTTTAGAATTATCTGAATAAAAATAGCTGTCTGATTAAAAGTTTTTCAGGAATATTCGCATAGGTCTGCCTGGTAAAGTAAGAGATACTTAAGATAAGCGGCCCGGCCAGCTGCAATTATTCAGGGCCAGAGAGTAAAGTTAATCCGAATTTTAAGGTGTCGAAAAATAGCTAAGGTAAGGTATAGCGTGGAACTGAAGGTAGTCTTAATCCTAAAAGCGCCCACGGGCCGAAGCGGGCTCTTGTAAACAGGCCAGTAATAACTAGTATAGCAATGTGTTAGTAAACGGCTCCGTTAATGTAGCAATTAGCCCGGCCGCATTTTAAAGTCCCTTAATGTGTTTTTTGCTGTTCGGGATGATAAATGCGCCAGCCTGTGCCTTCAGGCAACAGGATAAAATCAACGTCCCGGATAAAGTACAGCGCATTGGCAGCTACAAGCCAGGGGCGGTAGCGTGTCCGGAGCAGTGAGGGTTGGCGAGAATTTCACCGCTTTATCGTTGATTTTATAGACCTGCTCTCTGTTGGTACTGTTGATTACCGTGGCCTTTTCATCACGTCTGTATACGTTCCCTGTGTAATAAATGGCGCGTCTGAAAAACACGCAATCCTCAGCGGTGGAAATTATTAAATCACAGGTTTTCGAAGAAAAAATAAGAGTTAATTATGCGCGATATACAATTTACCTTTAAAGGGCTGTTAATAAAAATATCATTGGCACTTTCAGATCTTATTTTTTTTAACGCCTCTTTGTTTATTGCAATTTTGCTGATGAAAAGCTTGCCAAATAACGTTTTTGACGAGATGACGACGCAAGACTTGCAATTAAAGATAAGCACACACTTAGTTCTTTCCGTGATTTGTATTGCCTGGTTCTGGGTACGTCTGCGTCACTATACTTACCGCAAACCTTTCTGGTTCGAATTAAAAGAAATTTTTCGTAGCGTGCTGATTTTTTCTGTTATCGATCTGTCGATTACCGCTTTATCGAAATGGGAAATGTCTCGCTGGATTTGGGTGATAACCTGGCTGCTGGCGCTGGTCCTTATTCCAGTTGGCCGCGCCATTGTTAAACGCGTGCTGAACCGCAATGGCCTGTGGAAAAAACAAACCATTATTATCGGCAGCGGTAAAAATGCGGAAGAAGCCTGGATGGCGCTGCAGAGCGAAGAAGTCATGGGCTTCGACGTTGTGGCTTTCTACGATGTGGATGGCACTACGCCTGCGCCAATGCTGTTTGGCGTTCCTGTACTGCACGATGAAGCTTCGCTATGGCAGCAGGTAAACAGTGAAACGCAATTTATTGTCGCCGTTGAGTACGAACAAAGCCACCATCGCGATCTGTGGCTGAAAAACCTGGCGAAACATAATTGCCGCTCCGTTTCTGTTATTCCTTCGCTGCGCGGCGTTCCGCTTTATGGCACTGATATGGCCTATATCTTCAGCCATGAAGTAATGATCCTGCGCGTCAGCAACAATCTGGCTAAACGTACTTCACGTATCGTTAAGCGTACTTTCGATATTGTTGGGGCGCTGGCTATTATCACTATGCTGATGCCAGCGCTGGCCATTCTGATCTTTATGGTGGCTCGCGACGGCGGCAATCCTATTTATGGACATGAGCGCGTCGGGCTCAACGGCCGTAAATTTAAATGCCTGAAATTCCGTTCGATGGTGGTTAATTCCAAAGAAGTGCTGGAAGAAGTGCTGCGTAGCGATCCCGCCGCTCGTGCGGAGTGGGATAAAGATTTCAAGCTTAAAAACGATCCCCGTATTACCCGTATCGGCCACTTTATCCGTAAAACCAGCCTTGACGAACTGCCGCAGCTGTGGAACGTTGTGCGCGGCGAAATGAGCCTGGTCGGCCCGCGTCCGGTTATTGAAGACGAGCTTGAGCGCTACGCTGGCGACGTTGACTACTACTTTATGGCTAAACCGGGTATGACCGGTCTCTGGCAGGTCAGCGGACGTAACGATGTCGATTATGAAACCCGCGTTTACTTCGACTCCTGGTATGTCAAAAACTGGTCATTGTGGAACGATATCGCCATCCTGTTCAAAACCATAGGTGTGGTATTGAAGCGCGACGGCGCCTACTGATTTAAGTTTCCGGCGCTCCTGGAGCGCCATCGTTATGCCATAGCTTGACTGTTGACTGTCATGGACTTGCGCGCGCAACGTTTTCTTCGTTAAGCGTCGGTTACAGCGAACCGGCAAGGCAACAAAAAGATAGGGACGATAATGAGTGACAGCGACAGCGATTGAAACGCTTATTCTACCTTTGCAAGACGCTACACAGCGGCGGAACCGCCACTATCAATCAAATTACTGATAGCGATGAGACAGATGATTACAATCAAAACTAAGTTATTACCCTTGTTGATATCGGCAGCCCTCCTTTCAGGATGTACGGTGGTGCCGGGCTCAAAACTTTCCACCAGCGGAAAAGATGTGATCGAGCAGCAGGACAGCGATTTTGACATTGATAAATACGTTAATGTCTTCCCGATGACGCCGAGTCTGGTTGAGCGGATGCGTCCGAAACCTGTGGTGGCGCGCCCTAATCCACAGCTGCAAAATGAACTGCAAAATTATGAGTACCGCATCGGCATCGGCGACGTGCTGACCGTCACCGTGTGGGATCACCCGGAACTGACCACGCCAGCGGGCCAGTACCGTAGCGCCAGCGATACCGGCAACTGGGTACACTCAGACGGCACCATTTTCTATCCTTATATCGGCCGCGTGCGCGTAGCCGGCCGTACCGTTCAAGAAGTCCGTACTGAAGTTGCTAACCGCCTGGCTCAATACATTGAGAGCCCGCAGGTTGACGTCAGCGTCGCCTCTTTCAAATCGCAAAGAGCCTATGTTACGGGCGAAGTTGCTACTTCCGGTCAACAGCCTATCACCAATGTGCCGCTGACGATTCTGGATGCGATTAATGCCGCAGGCGGCCTGACCACCAACGCTGACTGGCGCAATGTAGTGCTGACCCATAACGGCAGCGAAGTACCTGTTTCTCTGCAGGCGCTGATGCAAAATGGCGATCTCTCGCAAAACCACCTGCTTTATCCGGGCGATATTCTGTTCGTGCCGCGCAACGACGATCTTAAAGTCTTTGTGATGGGCGAAGTGAAACAGCAAACCACGCTAAAAATGGATCGCAGCGGCATGACGCTGTCAGAGGCGCTGGGCAGTGCGCAGGGCATGGATCAAACCTCAGCTGACGCTACCGGCGTCTTTGTTATCCGCCCAATCAGGGGCAAAGACCGCACTAAAATCGCTAATGTCTATCAGCTGAACCTGAAAGATGCTTCCGCGATGGTGATGGGTTCCGAATTCCAGCTTGAGCCGTACGATATCGTTTATGTCACTTCTACGCCGCTGTCGCGTTGGAACCGCGTTATCTCTCAGCTGACGCCGACCATCTCCGGCGTTTCTAACGCAACGGAAACCGTTCGCTACATCCGTAACTGGTAATACTGGGGCGATATGATTCATTCAATCCTGGTTGTCTGCGTCGGCAATATCTGCCGTTCGCCGACCGGCGAAGGTTTGCTTAAGCGCGCGCTTCCCAATAAGCGGGTAGCTTCTGCCGGGCTGAGCGCTCTGGTAGGGCATCCGGCTGATGGCACCGCCAGCGACGTCGCTATGCAACACGGCCTCTCGCTGGAGGGGCATCAGGCTCAGCAGTTCACGGCTGAACTCGCCCGCGAGTTCGACCTGATCCTGGTGATGGAAAAAAAGCATATCGATCGCATTACCCATATTGATCCGGCCGCACGCGGCAAAACCATGCTGATAGGCCACTGGCTCAATCAAATTGAGATAGCGGATCCTTACAAAAGAAGTCGTGAAGCTTTTGAAGCCGTTTACGGATTACTTGAAAACGCTACCCAGAAATGGGTCAACGTATTAAGCCGATAGTTGGGATTATTCATGAAAACAAAAAACAGGGTCATGACGGCACCGCAGGAAGAGACTAAAGGACTGCCGCTGGCGCATTTGGTTGGCCAGCTTATCGACCATCGCTGGATTATCGTTGCCGTTACCGCCGTATTTATGCTGCTGGGCACGCTTTATACGCTGTTCGCTACGCCTATCTATAGCGCCGACGCGCTGGTGCAGGTTGAACAGAAAGACACCAGTTCGGTGCTGACCAGCCTGCAGGATGCATTACCGCAGACGCCTGCGTCTGATACTGAAATTCAGATTCTACAGTCGCGCATGGTTATCGGTAAAACCGTCCACGATCTGGGCCTGGATACGGTTGTCGAGCAGAACTACTTCCCGCTGATTGGTAAAGGCCTGGCGCGCATCATGGGCGATAAGCCGGCGAATATTGCGGTTTCCCGCCTGGAGCTGCCGCTCAAGTGGAAAAAGCGCAATGTCGAACTGGAAATCAACGATGCCCAGAGCTACACCTTGAGCAAAGATGGCGACGTACTGTTTAAAGGGCGCGTTGGCCAGCTGGAACAGCATGGCGACGTGGCGATCCTGGTCAGCGGTATCGATGCCGACAAGGGCACCACCTTTACGGTGAGCAAGCTCAATGAGCTGCAGGCGATCACTATGGTGGTGAATAACCTGTCGGTTGCGGACAAAGGTAAAGATACCGGAGTGCTCGGCCTGAACTACACGGGACCGGATCAGGACAGCATCAGCAAAATCCTTAACCAGATTGTTGACAACTACCTGCTGCAAAACGTCGAGCGCAAATCAGAGCAGGCGGAGCGCAGCCTGGCCTTCCTGCGCAAGCAGCTGCCTGAAGTGCGTAACAAGCTGAACGAAGCGGAAGACAAGCTCAACGCCTATCGCCGCGAAAACGAGTCCGTCGATATGTCGCTGGAAGCGAAATCGGCGTTGGATTCCTCAGTCGACGTACAGAGCCAGTTGAACCAGCTGACTTTCCGTGAGGCGGAAGTTTCCCAGCTTTATACTAAAGATCACCCGACCTACCGCGCACTGCTGGAAAAGCGTAAAACGCTGGAAGACGAACAGGCGCAGCTGAATAAAAAAATCGCCACCATGCCGCAGACTCAGCAGGTCATCCTGCGTCTGACCCGTGACGTGCAGTCGGGCCAGGAGATCTACATGCAGTTGCTGAACCGTCAGCAGGAACTGGGGATCAGCAAAGCCAGCACCGTAGGCGATGTCCGTATCATCGACCGTGCGGAAACGGCCAACGCGCCTGTAGCGCCGAAGAAAATGCTGATCATTCTGGCAAGCCTGATTGCAGGTCTGGTTATCTCTGTAGGTATGATCCTGCTGAAAGCGCTGTTCCATCACGGCATCGAAAACCCGGAGCAGCTGGAAGAGCTGGGTATCAATGTCTATGCCAGCGTGCCGCTTTCCGACTGGCAGCGTAAGAAAGACAGCGCGGCACTGGCGCGTCGCGGCAGTAAAGTTAAAACCGATCCGCACGAAACGCTGCTGGCGCTGGGCAATCCGACGGATCTGTCGATCGAGGCAATCCGCAGCCTGCGCACCAGCCTGCACTTCGCCATGATGGAGGCGAAAAACAACGTACTGATGATCACCGGCGCCAGCCCTGGTATCGGGAAAACCTTTATCTGCGCCAACCTGGCGACGCTGGTGGCGAAAGCGGGTCAGCGAGTGCTGCTGATCGACGGCGATATGCGTCGCGGCTATACCCATGATCTGCTGGGCGCGGATAACCGTCAGGGCCTTTCCAACGTGCTTTCCGGGAAAACGGCCTTTTCCCCAGCGCTGATCCAGCAGGGCGCTTACGGCTTCGATTTCCTGCCGCGTGGTCAGGTGCCGCCGAACCCGTCTGAGCTGCTGATGCATCCGCGTATGGAGGAGTTGCTGACCTGGGCGAGCCAGAACTATGACCTGGTGCTGATCGATACGCCGCCAATCCTGGCCGTAACCGATGCTTCGATTATTGGTAAAATTGCCGGTACTTCGCTGATGGTGGCGCGCTTTGAAACCAACACCGTCAAAGAAATTGACGTGAGCTTTAAACGCTTTGAGCAAAATGGCATTGAAATCAAAGGTGTTATCCTTAACGCCGTGGTACGCAAAGCCGCTAACTCTTACGGCTATGGCTACGACTATTACGATTACGAATATAACAAGCCTGGCAAAAGCTAATTTTGATGGTTAACGGGGCGGGGCAAATCCGCCCCTTTTTATCGTCGCACAGAGACAACACGCACGCTGTACACAGGTGATTCTGTGTTTCGCGCCAGGCAAGGGCAGGCGCCCTTAACAGAATGGTTCAGCAACAGGGCATGCGTCTTCAGGCGCGGCTTTGTGCCGACACGCGGCACAGCTGCCTGTCAGAGCTGGCAACGTGTGGAATGAAGGAATCACACCATGGCTCCATATTGGTATGTATCAGGATTTTTACTGATCCTTGCGGTCGTAGAAATTCTGTTAAAGAAAGATGAACGTACTACCCATGCGCTGACCTATCTGCTGGTTATCGCGGTGGCGACGCTGGTTGTATTCGGCGGTATCCGTGGCCTCGGCACCGGCATGGATGACAATCAGTACCGCACCTTTTTCGATGCTTTTAACGAACGTATTCGGGTCAACGGCCTGGCTGATACGATTGCTTACTTCCGCTATGAGCCGCTGATTTTTGCGCTGGCCTTCCTGATCAGGCTGATTTCGCAAAACGCCGATATCTTTCTGTTTGTGTTTTGTTTACTGGCGGTATCGGTCAACGCGACCTTTTTTAAAAAGATGTCGCCTTATCCGATCGTGGCGCTGGCGCTCTATTCAGCGCATATCTTTATCAACAAAGATATGAACCAAATCCGCTTTGGTTTAAGTTCGGCGCTGTTCCTTGGCGTGCTCTGGTATATCTACCAGCAGCGTTATTGGGTGGCGCTGGTCTTTACCCTGCTGTCGTTTTTCAGCCATAACACGGCGGTAATGGTAGTCACCATTATACCTTTCCTGTTTATTCGCGATTCGCGCTGGTGGCCGGTAGCCATCATTTTGCTAAGCATTCCGGCTTCAAAAGTCGGCGGCACCAGCTTTATTTCGCTGATCTCCTCGCACCTCGGATCGCTGGGTGAGAGGGCGGAAGGCTATAACGGCGAAGCCTCTAACGCGGGCGAGGGCAGCATCTTTTCGGTATCTAACCTGAAAAATATTATGCTGGTCTTTATCTTCGTTTATTGCCTGCTAAGCGACGAAATAAAAAAATATAATTACCAGCAATACCGCCTTAATTATCTGCTGGTGCTGGCTTTTGCCCTCGGCGGCGGCATCCGTATTTTCTTCTATAACTATTCGTCGGGTGCGCGTCTTTCCAACTATTTGTTGCAGGTTGAACCAGTTATTCTGGCTGCGCTGGTATATCAGGCTAAACCGATCCTTAAACCAGTAATGTTCGCGATGTTTGCTTTCTTTCTTGTCTACTACCTCTACTACAACACGATTTCTCTGAAGCAGGCCGTCACCGGCTATGAAGTGGCTCAGGGATTCAAACTGTTTTATTGATCGGAGAGGTAACATGATTAAATCCCTTATTGCCGTGGCAGTCCTGTCAGCATCCTGTCTGGCACAGGCCGCTAACGAAAGCGACGCCTTTGTTATCGCCGCGTATGGCGACTCCACCACCGCAGGCGTTATGTCCTCCGGCGGTAAAAATATTATTACGCCAGGTAATGAACTGGCTTACCTGCAAAAGATGCTGCAGAGCAAGTATGGCAGCGCTATTGAAGTAGAAAATCACGGTTTGCCGGGCGCTCAGGCGGCAGCCTTGCTCTACCGCAAGGGGCAGGAGGATACCAGCCTGTGGCGCGAGCGCATGGATAACTCCAGCGCGAAAATTATCCTGCTGAATTTTGCCATTAACGATGCACGCCACTTTTTCTTTAAAGACAAAAATGCTCATCTGGAAAGCCCTGAAGAGTATGCTCGCCTGATGACCGAGCTGGTAAAAGAGGCAAAAGCGCACAACAAGCTGGTCGTGCTGCAGGAGCCAAACCCGATCTGCGGTAAAGCCGAACGCTGGAATGTCTGGCCTTACGTTTATCAGCTTAATGAAGTGGCGAAAGCGCAGGACGTGCCCATTGTAAAACAGTGGTCGGCCATCAAAGCGCAGCGCGACTGGCAGAGCGGCATGTCGCCGGACTGCATTCATCCTTCCGAAATGCTCTATCAGCAAAAAGCGCAGCAGACGTTTAACGTGATCAGTGCCAACTTCGATAAGGAACTGTCGCAGCCAGGCAGCTAAATCCCAACCGTATCTGTGGCTTCAGGAGTTGTCATGTATGTAGTAATCATGATGGTGTCGTTTTGCCTTGCGCTGCTTATTTTGCGCGCGACCTCATTTCATAAAGGCATTTATAACCCCAGCGGAATTAAAAGTATCTCCGGGCTGCGTGCGCTGCTGGCCAGCATCGTTGCCTTCTCGCATTTAGTGCATTATCTCTATTCACTGGATGGCAACTGGATTTTTGATAAAGATTATTTTGCCTGGTTTTCGGAAGGGAATTTTTTCGTTAACGCGGGCAAGTTTGGCGTGCTGCTGTTCTTTATGATCTCGGCTTTTTTATTCTACCGTTGGGTCGATAACGACGGCATGCCCGCAAGCCAGCTCACCTGGAAACTACTGAAATCTCGTGTTCGCCGCATTGTGCCGATGTTCTGGTTCTCCGGCCTGGTGATTCTCCTTGTTGGGCTGGCGCAGGGCGGTTTGCAAATCGATGCTAACAGCATTGTTGATGCCGTACTTTGGCTACTATTCGTCGGTAGCTACCATATTGGCCACTTTCTTACCGCCGATGTTAACGCTGGCGTAGAATGGACGCTGCGCCTTGAATGGCTGCTTTACCTTTCTATCCCGCTGATATTCATCGTAAATCGCGCCACGCAGGGTAAATATAAAACGCTTCTAATCCTCGGTTCTGTCGGCGTCATTTTCTGTATCGCCGTTGCTCTGCGCCTGTGGGGCAAGACCTACACCGATCCGCGTCCCGTACTTGGCTTTGCTATGGGCTATATCGCCTATACCTGGCGCGATCGGCTGGTGCGCTATAAGAACTCGCGTCCGGCAAGCGTGCTCTGCATCCTGCTGGCGGTTTTCGCGCTGGCTTTTACCAGCAACGCTTTCTGGTATTTGGCGTTTCTTTGCTGCCTGACGGTGATTTTTTTCGTGGTCAGCAGCGGCAACAACCTGATGGGCATGCTGGAGAATAAAACCCTGATGTCGATCGGCGAGGTGAGCTACAGCCTCTATCTTATCCACGGCGTGGTGCTCTACTTTATCAAGCAGATCCCGCATAGCATGCTGCCGCACAATATGGTGGTTTATACCCTGATTTCAACTTTGTTCTTTGTGGCTTCGTTCTACGTAGCGAAGATGACCTATCTGTTCGTCGAGAAACCATTTATCGGCAGCAGCAACAAGAACAAGGTGGCGGCTCAGGTTTCGCCCGTTAAGCAGCGCCGCTCCGGTAACCCTTAATTATCAACGGGAGCGCGCCGTCGTCGCCGCGTGACGCGCAGACCGTTACTTATAGATTTCAGCCCTGATTTAAGAGGTACTGGCATGAAGGATATCCGTTTCTCCATTGTAATACCTGCGTACAACGCCTCGCAGTCGATCGCCACGACGCTGGATTGCGTTAAGGCGCAGAGCTACCGCAATTTTGAAGTGATTATCATCGACGATAAATCAGACGACGCGGCGGCGCTGGCGGCTCTGGTCAATAGCGAGCGCTATAGCGAACTCAATATCCAGCTGGTTCTGTCACAGGAGAAGCTCAACGGCGCAGGGGCGCGTAATAAAGGTATTGAGCTGGCGAGCGGCGATTTTATCAGCTTTCTGGATGCTGATGACGAATGGCATGCCGACAAGCTAAAAGAGTCGGCCGCGAAAATTGCCGAGCTGGAAGCGCGGGGCGTCGAGAACTACGTTATCTTCAGCCAGGTCAATATCTGGCAGGATGGCAGCTTCCTGAAGGTAATGCCAATGCAGCCACCGGGCACCGGTGAAACTATCGCCGAGTATCTGTTTGGCTGCTACGGTTTTATGCAGACCAGCACACTGGTGCTGAAGCGCGAAGATGCAATAAAAATTCAATTTGATACGCGTTACCGCCGTCATCAGGATTATGATTTCTGCATCCGGGCCGATCGCATGGGTTACCGCTTTGAGATGATCGCTCGTCCGCTGGCTAACTATCATCTCATCACCCACTTTGGCTCAAAGCACAAAGGCGAATCCGTTAAATACTCTTATTTCTGGCTTGACTGCATGAAGCCCTGGCTGACGGCGCGTGATATTCATACCTACAAAGCTTACAAGCTGCCGCTGCGCTACAAAATGGACGGTAAATCGTTACAGGCCAGCATAAGTTTCGCCCGCTATTTCCTTTTGACCAATAAAGATAATCAGGCCTACTTTATCAACCGTCTGAAAGACAAGCTGAAAGAGCGTTTTGGTGGCAAGAAGCTCTCTACCGAATAAGTCAGATTTTATGGCCGGAGCAGGGCAGCATTGCGGTATTGTCCCGTGCGCCCATGACGTTCGCCAAATCTTTTGGCGACCGACCTTTTGCAGAATGATTCAGTATTGTTTCGCGGTAAGCGCGAGACGATTCTCTCCGTTTTTTACAGATTCAGGTAACCAGATGAACAATCATGTTGGCACCGTCGGCATAGTTATGCCGATGTATAACGCGCGGCAGACCGTTTTGCGCGCCGTACAGTCGATAATCGACCAGACTTACTCCGACTGGCACCTCTACCTGGTTAATGACAAATCAACCGATGACTCGCTGGCGCTGGTGCGTGAGCAGTGCCGCGATCCCCGCATCACCATTATTGAAAACGAAGTTAACCTGGGCGCGGCTGAGACGCGCAATGTCGGCCTGCGCGCGGCACAGCAGGAGATCATCGCTTTCCTGGACAGCGACGATGAATGGCACCCGGAAAAACTGGCACGCCAAACCGCAGCTATCGCCGCTGGCGATAATTTTGTTATCACGCACTACCACTACAAAACGCGTAGGGCCGATCACGATATCGTCTACGGCAAGCCTGTACTGCTGCGGGACAGCTTTGTGAAAAAGCAGTACCGCGTCTGTTTCTCTTCGGTCTGTTTCCGCCGTCCGCCTCAGGGCATCTTTTTCCAGCGCAAAGGGCATGAGGATTTCCTTTTCCTTTATGAACTGTTCAGCCTTTATGGTCAGGCGCGCGTCATTCCGGAAATTCTGGTGAACTACTATGAGCTGGGCGATTCGCTGTCGCGCAATAAAAACCGCGCCGCGCAGTGGCATCTGGAACTATTAAGAATTATCTATAAAAACAATCCCTTTAAAATCTATTACTATTACGGCTGGTACATGGTCAATGGCGTGCTGTTTACCCTGAAGCATCGATAAGCCAGAGCAATGTAGTAGTGGTTTTTCATTTTTTCTGAGATGGATAGCGGTTCATGAAAAAAATTGTCCTGGTGATCAAAGACGCCTATTCCTATGCCGGTACGGAAAATATCTGCAACTTTATGTCAGAGTGCCTGGGCGAAAGCTGTGAGGTCACCATTTATTCGCTGGAGGGCAGCGGCAAACCTTTCTATCCCTTCAGCCAGGTAAAAGAAATCGTCAGCTTTGCGGGCCACAGCAACCCAATCAAAAGCGCCGTCCAGCGGGTGAACGCCGAAAAATTCGACAGCGTTTTTCTGATTAGCATGGGGCGCCTCAGCGTGATGTATGCCTTGTGGAGCCTGCTGTCGCTAAAAAAGAAACATGGCAAAGCCTACGCCTGCGAGCACATTGCTATCAACTCTTTCGGTAAGCCAATCAAGTTTCTGAAATACCTGCTGCTGCGCTACTACGACAGCGTTGTGGTACTGACCGAAAAAGATCGGCAGGTTTTCCGCGGCTGGGGCATTCCCAGCCAGCAAATTCCCAATCCGGTCGTTTATAAAAACTGGCAGCGCGAAACGCGTAGCCGCCAGGCGCTGGCGGTAGGCCGCCTGGATCATCAAAAGGGCTTCGATCTGCTGCTGGATATCTGGCAAGACTTTGCTCGCGCCCATCCTGAATGGAAGCTGGTTATTGCCGGTGACGGTGAACTGCGCCAGCAGCTGCAGGATCAGGCTGCCAGCCTCGGCATCAGCGACAGCGTGAACTTTGTCGGCAAGGTCAGCAACATCAATGATTACTACCGTGACAGCGATATGGCGCTGATGACTTCACGCTATGAGGGCCTGCCGCTGGTGCTGCTGGAGGCAAAATCCTGGTCACTGCCGGTGGTCGCCTATGACTGCCCGACCGGCCCACAGGAGATCATCGACAATGAAAAGGATGGTTTCCTGGTAGCAATGAACAATAAAGCTGAATTTTTGGCGCGCATGGAACAGCTTGCCAATGATGACCGGCTCTTTTTCGCCATGAGCGAAAATACCCGGACAACCGCGCTGAAGTTTGACGGTAAAAAAATAAAACAGAGCTGGCTCGCTCTGGCGTAGCCCGGCCGCACTACATTACCTCAGGGCTAACTTATTTAACCCGACAGGGTTCACCAGAGCACAGGAACAAGCATGAAAAGAAGAGAAGTTTTACAAACGGCAGCCTCCTCGGTTATCGCCGCCCTCTCTGTGAGTACTTTTTCCAGCTATGCAGCCAAAAATTCCGCCGTTGCCGGTAAAACGGATACGCCAGCCGATCTGCCGCCGGGCGATGCCCATGGCGTTAATTTTAGCCAGCGGCTGGCGGAGCCAGGCGGCTATCAGCTGATCGGCGAAATCCCTTCAGTAGTCGCGCTACGCAACGTCAAACCTTTGTTTGAAGGCGCCAAAATTAAGCTAAAAAGCTGGCATGAAGGTCGCGAAGTCGGCGGTGGTGAATTTGTCGGCAGTTTAAGTCCGGCGCAGGACGATGGCGGCGTCGTTATCGCGGGCGAAGGCTTCCACTGGCAGCGCGTGGTGGAAGATTATAATCGTTTGACGCTGTTTGATTTCGGTGCGATTGCCGATGGTAAAACCGATGCGGCCGATGCAATACGCGCGATGTATGCCTGGGCGCAAAACAACAACCAGCAGGTTTCCATCCAGTTTCCCGCCGGTCGTTTCTTTGTCTCAAAATTTGATGTCTCAAATAAAAGCAGCCGCTTTTTCCGTCTGGCCGGCGCGCCGGTAAACTTTGGCTATTTCCCCACGACCACGCTGGTTTCCGATGGCGCATCGGAATTTGTGTTTAGCGTGATGGCGCGCTGGGTGGAAATCGCCAATATCAGCTTTGACGGCGGTATCGACAAACGGCCGAACATGCAGGGCTTCTTCCATAACAGCTGCCCGGCGGGCCAGTTTTTCCGCGGCACCAGCCTGCGCTTCAGCCAGGTTGGCGGCGTTTCGCTCAGCCTGATGGATACGTTGGACTGCAAAATAGATCAGTGGTATGCCTCGCACTGTACCGGAGACGTGATCAAAGGCGTTTGGTCGTTTACCAAAAAAGGTAACTGGGATCACAATACTGCCGTCGAACTGTCAAACTTCAATGCGCAACATTGTGATGGCAAAGTTATCAACCTGCCGCGCTGCAGCCAGTCATTTATTTATAACGGCTGGATTGAGCATAGCCCTTATCCGGGTGATATCTCCGATGGGCAATGGATTATCGACGGCCTGAGCATGGAAGGATGCAAGAACCCGCTCAACGCTCGCAATGCGCGACTGAACCTGCGGCAGATAAACCTGCAGGTAGGCAGCCGCATCGATAACGCCATCGTGCCAGGGAGCTGGCTCAGCAGCTTTGAGCTCGGTTCAACGCGCATCGAGTCTTTTGGCGCGGCGCTTGATGGCAGCCTGAAATATGGTCATGTTACCGGGAAGCATCGTCTGGAGAACAAAAACGACTCGGAGCAGTGGGTTGAGTTAGGCCGCTTTTACTCGCCGGAAGCGGGAGATAGCTGGGAAGTTGAAATCATGGGCGACGACGGCAAAGCGCTGATCCAACTACAGCGGCAGCCGCATAAAAGCAGCGCCAGCTGGCATAGCGAGAACAACAGCCCGGTTACTGACGTCGCCTATTACGCGCCTTACGATAGCGACGCTATTATCTGTGTAAAACTGGCGCCACAGGTTTCCTCAGCCGTAGTGCTATTGAAAACTACCGGCAAAGATCGCTACCTGACCGGCAAATGCGCCCGTTTTAACGCCACGCTGAAAAAGCTTGATAAAGCACCGGGGCAGGGCAGCCAGAAAGCGGAAACTCGCTTTTCCATGCAGAGCGGCAAGGTAGCAATCGGCGGGACTAATGAAGGCGAATTGTTACTTTCCGCCAATACGATTACGGCTGACCGCGTCAATGCGTCCAGCCCGGCCGGGTACATTTCAGTGCTGATTAATGGGGAGCACTGCGCCCTGCCTTATTTTAAAATAAAATAATTATGTCACCGACAACGTTGATGCAGGGATGCGGACGTTTTTATTTGGATAAACTTTGATGATAGTGTGGTGGCTCTAATGAAAGACTTATCGGTTGTCATACCCGTTTATAATACTGGTGAACACCTGCCGCAATTATTTGAGCAACTGCTGCAATTTCCGGCACAGCGCGTTGATATTATTTTGGTGAATGATGGTTCTCAGGATAACAGCAAAGCTCTGTGCGAAGAAATGGCGGCAAAGACAGATAATTTCTTTTTAATCGATAAGCCCAACGGTGGCGTTTCCAGCGCCCGCAACACCGGTATCGAGGCGCTAACCAGCCGCTATGTCTGGTTTTGCGACGCCGATGACCGTTTTTCGCCGGAAAAAATTATCGCCTTAATTGATGAAGCTGCTGGCGACGCCAGTCCGGACGCGCTTTGTTTCTCCTACGAACAGCTGACGCAAAGCAGCGGGCAAAGCGACAAGTGTATTTTTCCGCAGGATCGCTGTAGCGGCAGAGAGGCTATAGTTAAATATAATTCTTATGACGGGCCGAACAATCTGAGCACGGTCTGGAACAAGCTTTTCCTGGTGGCCACGCTGCACCAGCACAAGCTGCGTTTTGATACCAGTATGCATCACTCAGAAGATCGCGCCTTCAACCTTAATTTTCTCTACCTTTCGCAGGAAGTCGTACTGTCGCCACAGCTCTGCTATCAGTATATCCGTTATCCGTCGGGCACGCTGGCTACCAGCTATTCCGCCAGCCGCATAGAAGATACTAAAAAGTCCGATCGGATATTTTTAGGTATGATGCAAAATCTGGGCAAGAAGACGGAACCACTGGCCGATATGATGCGATTTAATTATATGAGCATGTTAACGGAAAATATAATTAAGTCTCAGCTCTCGTTTTTTGCCGGCTATCGCCCGGTTAAAAAAGAATACAGCAGTAATCGCGGCAACGATTACCAGGTTAATCACTTCAGCGCGGGGCGCTCAGCACAGGTTCTGTGCCAGCTGCTCAACTGGCGCTTGCCTTTTCTCTACTATTCAATTTTCTGGCTAAAAGAGAAATTAAAATAATATTTTGTAGATGGTTAACACAGGGGCCTTCCCGGCATGGTGGACAGAAAAAAAATTAAAAGTGCGGCCATATGGTCCGCATTTGAAGCACTTTCTTCAGCAGCGCTCAGCATTATTTCCGTAGTCTTCCTGGCGCGTATTCTTAACCCAGATGACTACGGTAAAATTGCCGCCGCGCAGACCATTGCAGCCTTAATGGTGTTGGTGCTTAGCCTTGGCCTGACCGAAGCGGTTATCCAGCGTAAGGATCTCACCCAAAAGCTGCAGCTTACCGTGCTCTGGAGCACATTAGGCCTGAGCCTGTTCAGTTTTCTGCTTTCGCTGGCGATCGCGCTTTATATCGACCATGCCTGGAACAGTAAAATTATCGCTATCATCATGGTAAGCGAGGGCATCGGCGCCGCAATGCAGATTGCTGTAGTGCTGCCTACCGGGCTGCTGATGAAAAACCTGGAGATGAGCGCGCTAACCAAGCGGACGCTAATCTCACGGCTTTGCTTCTTCGCCGTTGCTATTCCCATGGCGCTGAACGGCTTCGGGCTGTGGAGCGTAGTGTTGGGCAGCCTGCTGCAAAACAGCATCGCCACGCTGCTGATCTATGTGCAGGCGCGAAAGATTTTACCCAAAGGCTTCTACTTCAATCTGAAAGATCTTATCGAACTGTGCAAATTCGGCCTGTTCGTAATGATTGAAAACCTGCTGTGGAATGTCTTATCGCGCGTGTTCAGCCTGCTGATCCTTAGCTTTCACGGCGTGGCGCAGCTCGGTATTTACAACATGTCGACCCGTCTGACAGATGCCATTATGAACATCCTTAACACGGTGATTGGCCGTATGGCGCTGCCGGTATTCTCCTCGGTGCAGGACGATCGCAACAGGCTGATTAGCGCCTTTTACAAGGCGACAAAAATCTTTAACTACGTTTCGATGCCTGCTTTTGTCGGCATCGCGCTTACCTGTAACGACTGGCTGCCGCTGGTACTAGGCGAACACTGGCGTCCGGCGGTACCAATTATTCAGGTTATCGCTATTATGAACGCCGTTATGTTTTCGCGTATGTTTGTCGGCATCGTCATGAAAGCGGTAGGGCAGTCGCGCCGTTTCCTCTACCTGTCGCTGACTTCGGCCATTGTTGCCGTTATCTCAGCGCTGGCTACCGCTAAGCTGTCGCTGATTGAAACCATGATGACCTGGTCCTCGATGCGTGTGATTATCACTATCCCGCTCGGCATCTGGCTGATGAAACGCATTATTTCTCTGGGCGTTATCGATCAGCTGCGGCCGGTATTCTACCCGGCATTAACCACGCTGGTTATGGCGCTGGCGCTGCTTCTGTTCCGCTACGTTGGCACGGGACTGACAGGAAACCCTGTGGTCTATGTGATCAGCGAGATCGGCGTCGGCGTACTGGCTTATCTGCTGGTAATGGGCGTTTTGTTTAAACTAAAAAAAATCCAAATTTAAATATCTGTTATGGTGACATATGAATAACGTAATGATTGACCTAAAAAACCAGCTAAATGCCATTGTTGCAGAGATTAAAGACAAGAATGATGTCATCTATCTTGATTACCCTTTTTACCATAACGTTGGCGACTTATTGATTTATGCAGGCACGCTGCAATTTTTCAAAGATAACCATATCAACGTAAAACTTTTTCGCTCTGAAAAAGATTTTGATGTTGCGGAAATTCGTAAGTACCTGACGCCTAATACCACTATCCTTTGCCAGGGCGGCGGTAATTTTGGCGATATCTACTTTGTGCATCAGAATTTACGCGAGCAGGTGGTGAAAAACTTCCGCCAGAATAAAGTTATTATCATGCCGCAAAGTTCGCACTTCTCGGACGAAAAACGCCTGGCCGAGTCGGCGTCTATTTTCCGCCAGCATCCGGATGTGGTTATCTTCTCGCGTGATACCAGAAGCCATGAACTTTCTAAGCGCTTCACGGACAACGGCAAACTGATGCCGGATATGGCGCATCAGCTATATGGCTCTCTGAAAATGAAAAACCGTAAGGAAGAAGATAAGCTTTACTTCCTGCGCGTCGATTGTGAAGCCAGCGCCGATCAGAACGCTTACGGTGTGCCGCAGGGAACAAAAACTTTTGACTGGGTCGATTTGATTACCGAAGGCGACCTGAAAAAAATCCGCTTCCTGCATCGCGCAGCGAAAGTGGGCAGAAAGCTGAACTCCACGCTGATTAAAAATTATGTCGACAAAGCCTGGCGTAACCACACGCTGGAAATGGCTAACCGTAACGCGCATCTCTTCTCTGGCTATAAAGAAGTGGTGACTTCGCGTATGCACGGTCATATTCTCTCTTGTCTGGTAGATACCGACAACGTGCTGATTGATAATTCTTATGGCAAAAACAGCGGCTACTATGCGCAGTGGACGCAGAATATCGACAATGCCCATCTTTTTAGCCAGGGCTAATCAATTTGACCTGAACAGGGGAGAGCGGTGATGTTACCGATCTATATCGTCTCTTTGAAAAGAGATATCCAGCGGCGTGAAACGCTGTCCGCTATTCTGGACAAATATGCGCTGAACTACGAATTTGTCGATGCGGTTTACGGCAAAGACTTGCCGGCCGAAGAGGTGGCTAAGTTCAAAGTAGACGGCGTGACGCGACGGAAAGGACACAAACCTACCGCTGGCGAGCTTGGCTGCACGCTGAGCCATCTTAAAATTTATCAGATCATGCAGGAACGCGGCCAGCCGTGGGCCTGCATTCTGGAAGACGATGCCATTCTGGACGCGCGCTTCGCTGATTTTTGCCGTGGTTTTGACAATGGCGACTATAGCGCGCTGCATGACGACGAGCTTTACCTGCTTGGTGGGCAAAACGGTTTACGCTGCGCGCCTTATGTAGCTTTAAGCCACTGGTACAAAAAGCGCGTGGGCAGCGAGCGTTTTCGTAAATCGATCAAAAGCGAAAACTTTCTGTTTCGTACCTGCTGCTATCTGATTGGCGCGGGATCCGCAGCTAAGCTGACAGCCCTGGCGCGTGAAGAATTTTTTGTGGCCGATGAGTGGAATTATTTCCTGCGTAAGGGCATCTTCAACAATATCTTTGTTGCGAATTTTGTCGACCACCCACTCGATCTGACCACCAGTCTGATCGAGCAGGAACGTAAAGAGCAGCAGCTGAAAGCCTTCGGGCAATCTGCTGCCGTTGCCGCGCCTTCGGCGCTGTCGCTTTCCGTGGTAAAACCGCGTGTAAAACGTGCGCTATTGATTTGCCGCGCTCAGCTCCGCGCTTTCTATATTTGATTTCGTTCTGAAAAAGTGCGCCCGGTGATTTTTCGCCGCGGCGCATTTCTTGTTTAATATGGATATTTTATCACCAGTGCGCAAAATATATTTCCTGCGTTCTGCGAAACAGGTCTGATTATTTTAGCCCGCTGCAATAGCCGGGTATGATAATAAGAAAATCCGCAGAGACTGACAAAAGCGCCTTTTTTTCCGGCTTTTTTTCAGATAAAGATTATACTTGCCGGACCGGCCGATCCTGCATAATCGACCCATGACTTCACTTCATTATATGGAACAAATATGACCAAGCTTAAAGCAGTTATCCCCGTTGCGGGTCTGGGTATGCACATGCTCCCTGCTACAAAAGCCATTCCTAAAGAGATGCTGCCAGTTGTCGACAAGCCGATGATTCAGTACATCATCGATGAGTGCGTGGCGGCGGGCATCAAGGAAATTGTCCTGGTCACTCATGCATCCAAGAATGCGGTTGAAAACCATTTCGATACCTCTTACGAGCTGGAAGCCCTGCTGGAAGCGCGCGTTAAGCGCTCGCTGCTGAGCGAAGTGCAGTCTATCTGCCCGCCGGGCGTAACTATTATGAACGTGCGTCAGCCGCAGCCGCTGGGCCTGGCTAACTCTATTCTGTGCGCGCGCCCAATGCTGCACGATGAAGCTTTCGTCGTGGTGCTGCCAGACGTTCTGCTGGATGACTCTACCGCCGATCCACTGCGCTACAACCTTGCTGCAATGGTGGCGCGTTTTGAAGAGACGGGTCATAGCCAGGTGCTGGCGCACCACATGCCGGAAGCCGATCTCTCTGAATACTCGGTGATTAAAACTCAGGAAACCCTGGATAACCCGGGCCAGACCAGCCAAATCGTTGATTTTGTAGAAAAACCAGAGCAGCCGCAAACGCTGCAGTCCGATCTGGCCGCGGTAGGCCGCTATGTGCTTTCTGCAGATATCTGGGCAGAACTGGAAAACCTGGAACCGGGCGCATGGGGCCGCTACCAGCTGACTGATGCCATTGCCAGCCTGGCGAAAAAGCAGCGTGTCGATGCGCAGCAGCTGACCGGCGTCAGCTTTGACTGCGGCCGTAAAATGGGCTATATGAAAGCCTTCGTTTCCTGGGGCCTGCGTAACAACGCCCAGGGACGCGAATTCCGCGAAGAAATCAAAAAGATTCTGGCGAAGTAATTTATCTACGCAAGGCCGCGCCCGCGCGGCTGAAAAGGAGTTGATATGGCTATTTTGGTAACAGGCGGCGCTGGCTACATTGGTTCCCATACGGTGCTGACGCTGCTGCAGCGCGGCGACGATGTGGTGGTCCTGGATAACCTGAGCAATGCTTCCCGTGAATCGATCAACCGCGTAGAAAACCTGACCGGTAAAAAAGCGGTATTCTGCGAAGGCGATATTCTGGATCGCGCTTGCCTGCGCGATCTTTTCGCCCAGCACAAAATCACTGCTGTTATCCATTTTGCGGGCCTGAAGGCGGTTGGCGAATCTACCCGCATGCCGCTGGAGTATTACCAGAATAACGTCACCGGTACGCTGGTACTGCTGGAAGAGATGCGCGCCGCAGGCGTCAATCAGTTTATCTTCAGCTCTTCCGCCACCGTTTATGGCGCGGATGCGCCGGTGCCTTATGTAGAAACTACGCCTATCGGTGGCACCACCAGCCCTTATGGCACCTCTAAGCTGATGGTTGAGTTTATCCTGCGCGATTACGCAAAAGCGAACCCGGACTTTAAAGCTATCGCGC
>NZ_JBHDVM010000002.1:179191-197388 GCF_042610525.1 Pantoea sp. sgz302252 | reverse complement strand
AGGGCACCTGAAAGCGCTGGATCACCTGCCGGCCATCAATGGCTATAAAGCCTATAACCTGGGCGCAGGCGAAGGTTACTCGGTGCTGGAAATGGTAAAAGCTTTTGAGAAAGCATCCGGTCGTCCGGTAGCTTACCAAATCTCCCCACGTCGCGATGGCGACCTGGCAGCATTCTGGGCAGACGCTTCGCTGGCAGACAAAGAGCTGGACTGGCGGGTTTCACGCGGCATCGACGAGATGATGCGCGATACCTGGAACTGGCAGAGCCAGAACCCTCAGGGGTACAGGTAAAAAAGCACAGCGGATGCTGTGCTTTAAACAGTAAATAACGAGCACAGCATTCGCTGTGCTTTTTTAGATCTTTTCGTCGATAAGGTTCTGTAGATACTGCCCATAAGAAGTTTTGGCCAGCAGTTTTGCCTGTACCGCCACTTCACCGTAGCTTAGCCAGCCTTTACGCCAGGCAATTTCTTCCAGACAGGCTACTTTCATTCCCTGCCGCTTTTCAATGGTATGAATAAACTGCGACGCCTCAATCAGGCTATCATGCGTGCCTGTATCCAGCCAGGCGAAACCACGCCCCAGCAGCTCAACATTTAGTTGACCCTTTTCCATATACATTTCGTTGAGCGTGGTGATTTCAAGCTCGCCACGATGGGAGGGTTTAACCTGTTTAGCCATCTCTACAACGCTATTGTCATAGAAATATAAGCCGGTGACCGCCCAGTGCGATTTAGGCTGCAGCGGTTTTTCTTCAATAGAAAGCGCGCGGAAGTTTTCATCAAACTCCACTACGCCGAAACGTTCCGGATCCATCACCTGATAACCGAATACAGTAGCGCCAGTTTTCAACTGCGCAGCGGTTTCCAGCTTTTTACCGAAGCTCTGGCCAAAGAAGATATTGTCGCCCAGTACCAGTGCGCAAGCGTCGCCAGCAATAAACTCTTCACCAACAATAAAGGCCTGTGCCAGACCATCCGGGGAAGGCTGTACGGCATATTCGAGCTGGATACCGAACTGGCTGCCGTCGCCCAGCAAACGCTGGAAAGAAGGCAAATCGTCGGGCGTGGTAATGATCAGAATTTCTCTGATGCCTGCCAGCATCAGAACGGAAAGCGGATGATAGATCATCGGCTTGTCGTAGATAGGCAGCAGCTGCTTTGAAATGCCGCGGGTAATTGGGTACAGACGCGTTCCGGAGCCTCCGGCTAAAACGATGCCTTTCATAAAATACCTTTTATTTATTTAAACCCAGACGTTCGCCCGCATAGGCGCCGCTCTGCACACGCTGCCACCACTCGCGATTATTCAGATACCACTCAACCGTTTTACGAATGCCGGTTTCAAACGTTTCCTGCGGTTTCCAGCCCAGCTCGCGCGCAATTTTACCGGCATCAATAGCGTAACGCATATCATGGCCAGGACGATCTGTTACATGAGTAATTAATTCAGCGAAGTGAGTAATGCCGTTCGGCTTATCAGCAATCAACTCATCCAGGATCGCACAGATGGTTTTTACTACGTCGATGTTTTTCCGCTCGTTATGGCCGCCAATATTGTAAGTTTCGCCCACTTTGCCCTCGGAAACCACCTTGTACAGCGCCCGTGCGTGATCTTCTACATAAAGCCAGTCGCGGATTTGTAGGCCTTCACCGTAAACAGGAAGGGGTTTACCTGCCAGCGCATTAAGGATCACCAGAGGGATCAGCTTTTCCGGGAAATGATAAGGACCATAATTATTAGAACAGTTAGTGATGATAACCGGCAAGCCGTAGGTGCGGTTCCAGGCGCGTACCAGATGGTCACTGGAAGCCTTGGAAGCAGAGTAAGGGCTGCTTGGCGCATAAGGTGTAGTTTCTACAAAGAGATCGTTAGTACCGTGCAGGTCACCGTAAACTTCATCGGTAGAGATATGATGAAAACGAAATGCCGCTTTCTTTTCATCAGAGAGCGTTGACCAGTAAGCGCGAGCCGCTTCTAATAAGGTATAGGTGCCGACAATGTTGGTTTCAATAAATGCTGCCGGGCCGTCGATTGAGCGATCTACATGGCTCTCTGCCGCCAGATGCATCACGGCATCCGGCTGAAATTCAGTGAAGGCTGTTTTCATCACTGCCGCATCACAGATGTCGGCCTGCAAGAAGTGATAGCGAGGAGTTGTTGAAACGGTAGCTAAGGATTCAAGGTTGCCGGCATAGGTCAGGCTATCCACCACCAGTACTGTTGCCTGAGTATCATTGATAAGATGCCGGACAACGGCTGAACCAATAAAACCTGCACCGCCTGTTACAAGAATTTTCATGAATTAAAGCTCACTCATTTGCTATCGCGAAGGTATCCAGCATAGTAGCTGCAGGATTGGAGAGATAACCTGGCCACAGGCTACGCAGCAAATTATACCTGTAACCTCAATTGGCTCAACCACAGAAGGACAAAAAACGCGCAGTTAACAACAGTTTTTTCTGACATTTTTCCTGTTGCTAACCTTATAATTAAACTGAAAAGTTTCAGCTGTAAGTAATAAAGCCGCGGCTTCAGCGTTTTTTAGATTGGTAACCACACAAAACTTTAAGTCAAGTAGTTGTAAGTGATTTTCAACAAAGATGAAGGCAAATACTATTTTGATGTTAAAAAAAGAATACCCATACAGGCTTCAGCGCCGATCGAGTTAATGCTAAAATCGGATTTTTGCAGACGGGCGCCGCAAATTCAGTTTTAATGCTTTTGCAAAAGCAAGCTGGCGACCAGAGGCATTTTTAACAAATGACGAACGGTGTGTGGATGAAAATTACTGAGACGCGTGTACAAGGGGTAAAACTCATCGAGCCAAAAGTGTTTGGTGATGAGCGGGGCTTTTTCCTTGAAACTTTCCAGAAAGAGCGTTATCAGACGTTGTTGGAGATTGACTTAGATTTTGTACAGGATAATCACTCCCGTTCGTCGCAGGGTGTTTTAAGAGGCCTGCATTTCCAGACTTCAAAGCCGCAAGGTAAGCTGGTGCGCGTTGTGCGTGGCAAGGTATTCGACGTGGCGGTTGATATCCGTCCTGACTCACCTACTTTTGGCCAGTGGGCTGGCGTGTATCTTTCAGAAGAAAATAAAAACCAATTTTGGGTACCGCCGGGGCTTGCACATGGTTTCGTTGTGATTTCAGAATTCGCTGATTTTGAGTACAAATGCACGGATTACTATGATCCGCAACACGAAGGTTGCCTGCTTTGGAACGATCCTGAGCTTAATATTGACTGGCCGGTCGCCGAGCCGCAGCTGTCGGGTAAAGATGCTCAGGGCAAACTATTCAGAGAGCTGTTCAAATGAGAGTGCTGCTAACCGGTGCTACGGGCCAGGTCGGTACCTGTTTTCAGGATTTGGCTAAAGCTAACTACCCACAGATAACGCTACTGGCAACCGACAGATCGCAACTGGATATTACGGATGCGGCGGCAGTTGAGCATCTCGTAGGCCAGTTCCAGCCTGACATTATTGTTAATGCGGCCGCTTATACCGCGGTCGATCGCGCTGAATCGGATCCCGAAGGGGCCTGGAGCGTAAATGTTCAGGCCGTAGAAAATCTGGCGCTTGCTGCACAGCGTCACCAAGCTTTTCTGGTGCATATTTCTACTGATTACGTCTTCAACGGGGAGTCAAACAAGCCCTGGGTTGAAGAGCATCCATGCGATCCGCAAAGTGTTTACGGTTCTACTAAACTGGCCGGTGAAAAAGCAGCCCTGGCTTACGGGCAGTCTGTAATATTAAGAACCTCATGGGTTTTTAGCGAGTATGGTAATAACTTTTTGAAAACCATGCTGAGATTAGGTAAAGAACGACCTGGCCTGAGCATTATCGACGATCAGCGAGGCTGTCCGACTTATGCGGGCGACATCGCTGAGGCTGTGATGCAGATAATTTTTACCGATTCCCGCCCTGTAGGTGTTTATCATTACAGCGGTAGCGGTGAAGTTAGCTGGTTCGGCTTTGCAAAAGCTATTCTGCAGAAAGCATGTGCCGTGGGGCTGCTGGAAAAAATGCCTGAGCTAACGCCCATTCCTACCACGCAATTCCCAACGCCGGCAAAGCGGCCAAAATATTCCGTTATGTCTACGGATAAGATTGCCAGGGCTGGTATCAAGCCTGCTGACTGGTTACCTCGTGTGGAACTCGTTTTGCAAAAACTCAAAACAAGTCTACCCTGAAAACCTTGATATTGGATCAGACTAATCAGGACAACGGAATGGTACTCGGGACGGGTACCCTTTCAAATAAGTTAATGATGGATAAGAACCCCCTTATGCAAATAGTCGCCTCAATCGTCCTGTACCGCCATAGTCATGCGGACATTGAGCCCACGCTGGCTTCTCTGTTAAGCGAAGAGACGATCGAGAAGATCGTGCTGGTAGACAATGGCGGGGCCGACTGGGCTGCGGATTTGCATAACCCACGTGTTGACTATATTCGTGCCGACAGCAATCGAGGATTTGGAGCGGGTCATAACCTTGCCATAGAAAAGTACCGCAGGCGTTCTGAGTATTTTTTGATCTGCAACCCGGATATACATTTTGGTAAAGGCTCGGTTTCTGCGTTGTACCATGCTGCCCAACAGAATAAATATAAATTTATTTCTCCTTCGATTGTCTATTCGGACGGTTCTAAACAATTCAGCTGCCGTCTTTTACCTACGCCGGTAAATTTATTTGCTCGTCGCTTTATGCCAAATCTGGCTAAGGATTTGGATGAAAAGTATGAGCTGCGTAATGCGGATTTTTCTAAAGTTTTTCCTGTACCCTCCGTTTCCGGCTGTTTTATGTTCCTTGAGTCGGATTTGCTTGCCAGCCTTGAAGGCTTCGATGACAGATATTTTATGTACATGGAAGATATTGACCTTTGCCGGCGAGCGCTAAAATACACTGATATTATATATTATTCGGATGTGACTATTACGCATCTTTTTAAAAAAGGCTCTTACAAAAACAAATACCTTTTGCTTCAACATATTTTTTCGTCAATAAAATATTTTAATAAGTGGGGATGGTTTTTTGATCCGCTGCGTCGCTCAAAAAATAAAGAATGTTTAAAGTCAGTTCCGACTCGGGCTGACACCTGAATTTTGTTCGAGGTGTTAATTGTATGTTTACGATTTTTTTTCAAAATATTCTAACAGGGAGGGGGAATGAGTAACCCTCATTTAAAACAAAGAACTTCCGTCAGGGCTATGCTGGATTCGATTTTACGGCATAAACAGCTTATATTTCAAATGACCAAAAGAGAAGTTATTGGACGTTATAAGGGTTCCAGCATGGGATTAGCATGGTCATTTCTTAATCCTTTATTTATGTTGGCAGTTTATACCTTTGTCTTTTCAGTGGCATTTAAAGCGCGATGGTCAGTTGGCGGCGATGAAAGTAAAACACAGTTTGCGCTGATCCTCTTTGTTGGGATGATTGTACACGGGCTTTTTGCAGAAGTCGTAAACAGGGCGCCGACAATTATACTTGGAAATATTAATTACGTTAAAAAAGTAGTTTACCCTTTGGAAACTCTGTCGATAATTAGTCTGCTTTCCGCTATTTTTCATAGTATTATCAGCCTGATTGTGCTGATGCTTGCGTTTGCTACTTTTAATGGTTATCTGCACTGGACCAGCATTTTCTTGCCTGCTGTGTTTGCTCCGTTGATTATTTTTTGTTTAGGGTTGTCCTGGCTCCTTTCAGCGTTAGGTGTTTATATTCGGGATGTCGGGCAAACCACTATGATAATCACTACTATAATGATGTTCCTGTCCCCGGTATTTTTCCCGATCACAGCTATTCCTGAGAAATTTCGCATATGGATTATGCTTAACCCGCTGACATTTATTATTGAGCAAGCACGAGAAGTATTGATTTGGGGGCATGTCCCCAACTGGAAAGGATTATTGGTTTATACGGGTTGTGCTTCTGTCATTGCCTGGCTTGGCTTTGCTTTTTTCCAGAAAACCAGAAAGGGATTCGCTGATGTCCTCTAATGAATTCGCCGTCCGTATTGAAGGACTAAGCAAATGTTATCAAATCTACGATCGTCCCAGGGATAGATTGAAACAATTTTTCCTGCCACGACTTTATCGCATGGCAGGAAAAAAACCGCATAGCTATTTCAAAGAGTTTTGGGCCTTAAAAAACGTATCATTTTCCATTAACCGTGGTGAAACGGTTGGCATTATTGGGCGTAATGGTGCCGGGAAGTCAACCCTTTTACAGATGATTTGCGGCACGCTTTCGCCTACTGCGGGCAGTGTAGAAATCAATGGCAGAGTCGCCGCTTTACTGGAGCTGGGCGCAGGTTTTAATCCCGAATTTACCGGGCGTGAAAATGTTTATCTTAATGCCAGCGTGCTTGGCATGAGCAGAAGCGAAACCGACAATAAACTTGATGAGATTTTGAGTTTTGCTGATATCGGCAACTTTATCGATCAGCCGGTTAAAACTTACTCTAGCGGGATGTATGTGCGACTCGCCTTCGCCGTACAGGCCTGCGTGGATCCGGAAATTTTGATTGTCGATGAAGCGCTGGCTGTAGGCGATATCGGTTTTCAGTACAAATGTTTTAATCGAATGGAAGCCCTGAAGAAAAAAGGGACGACTATCTTAATGGTAACTCACTCTACCGGCAGTATTCTTGAATATGCCGATCGTTGCATAGTGATGAAAAATGGTGAGTTAATTGTTGACACTACGGATGTGTTGGCTGCCGTGCTTGCTTATGAGAAAGGAATGATTCTTTCTCAGGCAGAAGCGGTTGAGACCGTTAAGCCTCACAGCGATGAGTATGCTGCTGCGACTTTCAGCGTGCCTGAGCTACAGCGTATGCAGCAGGCGGGCATTCATCGTGAAATAGACGAAAAACGTTTTGGCAGCGCCCGCGCTATTATTGAAAAAATGTCGGTAATAAAATCTGACGGCACGCCGCTGGAAGAGAAGCCGATGGTTAAGGCGGGCGAGGCGCTGACCTTTAGCTTTACTCTGGTGGTAGCAGAAGAAATTAAAGAAGCTGTACTGGGTATTTCACTTTCTAGATCTCAGGGCGGAGATGTATGGGGGGATAATAATATCGCTGCCGGACAACCCTTCCATTTAAAGCCAGGTAAATATTATATTGATTACAAAGTGTCGCTGCCGCTCAACGCTGGCGATTATTTAATCCATTGTGGTTTAGCTTCCCTGGATAATGGCCAGCGCGAGGAGCTGGATCAGCGCCGACCAATGCATAAAATAAAATACTGGGCGCCACGCGAGCAAGGCGGTGTGCTTTATGCGCCAGTCAAAGTGTCTTTTAAAGAGGGGATTGACAAATGATTGTCGCTTATTTCCCTTCATTCCCTTTTCGAGGGCAGTCAGCTCCTTATTTATGGATGTTCTATAAACTACTAACCACTTATGGCGCTCGGGTGCACTTTTTAACGGACGAGCTTTATCGCAATGATATTGAAACCTGGCGGCAGTACAATCGTTGGGAGTTGTTGGAAGATTCCCAAAAACGTCAGGGCTATCGTTTGCCTGAGTCGGCAGAACTGGCGGCCATGAAATTTACCGCATTCAACAGTGACTTTTTTTGCCGGAAACAAGCAGAGTACGGTGGCAATCCTACGCTTGCATTTCGGGATTATCTCACTGTAGAAGATACTTCTTTGGAAAATGATTTCTATGATGCGATTTCGTCAATCGCGGATGTCGAAGTTGTACTAAACTGGTGTAATTGTCCATCCCTGTCGGCAGCTTGTAAAAGGTTGAACATACCAGTAATGAACATGGAGTTAGGGCCGCTAAGGCATCCGGAATATTTTTCTACGGGATATCTGGATTTTTGCGGTGTTAATGGCAATACAGAAGCAGCGGCACGCTATGCAGTCGTTGCTGAAGAGTGCCGTTTGGACCTGACGCTTGAAGATTTGCGAGGCTATTTTGCTAAGTCGCCATCGCCACCGCTTACCAATGAGTATGAATCTGGTATAGTGCTACAGGTTGAGAACGATTCTAACCTTATTGCTTACGCCAATGGCTTCAATAATCAGGTGCTTCTCGATTATGCGCAGTTAAATTGTTACGACAATTTTATTGTGCGCAGCCATCCGGGAAGCGCTTTCAGGCTAAATGATAACCTTTTTCAGGTTGATAAGTCGGCTACCAGTATTGATTTTATTGCACGGTGCAAAAAAATATTTACTATTAATTCCAGCGTAGGACTTGAAGCATTATTAATGGGCGTGCCGGTTATTTGCTTCGGTGATTCATCTTTTAAGTTTATTCTGGAAGCGGAAGACGAAAAGGAACGTATTAATCGTTTGGGCTTTTATCTTTTTGCCTACCTGGTTCCTTATTCACTTATGTTCGATTTTGATTATATACGCTTCAGGCTGACCAAGCCTTCTGAAAAAGCCATTATCAAAAAACATCTTCAATTTTATGAAAGTGCAGGAATTACAAAATGAATGACAACGACAAGGGGATGTCACTGGCATCCGATATTGAGAATGGCGTAAAAGACCATAAAATAGCGGAGTTAATTGCCAGCGTTGCTGCGCTGAAAAACAATATTGTTGCATTAGAAGCTAAACATGCGGCTTCCAGTGAACACTCTTCAGTGCTGGAAGAAGAAAACGAAACCCTTAAAAAGCAGGTGGATACGTTAAGCGCCAGGTTGCATGAAATGCAGGCCAGTTGTAATAAGGCTTTAACGCGTAAAGAGATTGATCTGTCCAAGAAAGTGGATGTTATTGTTCCTGTTTACGCAGGTCTTGAAGAGACTCAGGAGTGTATTGAATCCACGTTGACTTCAATACCTGACTGGGCACAGCTGGTCGTTATCAATGATTGCTCTCCCGAGCCTGAACTGACCGAATGGTTACGTGCGCGTAGCAGCAATGATGAGTTTATTTTGCTGGAAAACGAAACAAACCTCGGATTCGTGGCAACGGTTAACCGCGGTATGCAGCTTCATCTCCGTAATGACGTACTGTTGCTTAATAGTGATGTTGAGGTTGCGAATAACTGGCTTGAAAGAATCAGGGATGCTGCCTATAGCAAAGAACGAGTGGGCAGCATTACCCCTTTTTCTAACAATGCTACTATTTGCAGCTTCCCAAATTTTTGTGAAGACAATGAACTGCTGCTTGGTCTGGATGTTAAGGCGCTGGATGAACATTTTTCCAGTTACGGCACCCAGAATAATTTGGTAGAAATCCCTACTGGCATCGGTTTTTGTATGTACATCCGCCGTGATTGCTTAAATCAGGTTGGCTATTTTGACGTTGAAACTTTTGGTCGCGGTTATGGCGAAGAAAATGACTGGTGTCAGCGGGCGGATAAGCTGGGATGGAAAAATTATCATCAGTTAAATGTTTTCGCCTATCATAAAGGTGGCGTAAGTTTCGCTGGTGAGCAAAGCCCACGAAAAATTAAAGCGATGGAGTTACTTGCAGAGTTGCACCCTAACTATACTGCGGACGTTATGGCATTTATTGCTGCCGATCCGGCTAAAAAAGCGCGTCAGCAGGTGATGGCAAGAATTATTGCCACCACATCTGTACCAAAAGTGCTCTTAGTCAGTCATAAGATGGGCGGCGGTGTTGTAACTCATTTAAATGAGCTGATCGCACATTATAAAAACCGGGTACATTTCTTGCTCCTTTCACCGGGGGAGAAAGAGAACACTTATGCTCTGGCTTTAACGGCAGAGGGTGCAGCAAATAAGGATCGGATCATTTTCGACCTGGAGCAGGGTACAGATAAATTAATCGACCTGCTGACTTTTGTGGGCGTAGGAAATATTCACTATCATCATATTATGGGTTTTAGTAAAGAGATCCTTGCCTTACATGAAAAGCTGAATTGTGGTTATGACATTACCGTACATGACTACTTTTTAATTAACGGTAATCCTACTTTAACCGATCGTAACGGCCGTTTCTGTGGCGACGAGCTGTCCACTATGGATCAGCGTTGCATCGAGCATTATCCCGTTCCGATGTATATGCCTCTGGAAGACTACCGTAAACATGTTGCTACATGGTTGCATGGTGCACAGCGTGTGATTTTTCCTTCAGTTGATACTCAGGCTCGCTATGCAAATATCTACGATGCGCAAAGCTACAATGCAGTAAGCGCATGGCATATCGATCATCATGTTAAACAGCTTGATACCCCGGTCAGGTCTCCTGAACCCGCTCATAAACTGAACGTGCTGATTATTGGCGCAATCAGTAAAGAAAAAGGCGCTGTCCTGCTGGAAGAAGTTGCTGTTGCATTAAACGGACATCCGGTTAAGTTTACCCTGATGGGCTACGCCTTTCGTCCGCTACATAGTGCTATCACTACATTGGGCGGCTATTCAGATGCCGATATCGAAAAAATCATTGCGGAAGTGCAACCCGACGTTGTTTGGTATCCAGCCCAGTGGCCTGAGACTTATAGCTATACGTTGAGTATTGCACTGGAAAATGGTTTACCAGTGATAGTACCTAATATTGGCGCTTTCCCGGAACGCGTCGCAAACCGCCAGTACAGTAAAGTCATCCAATGGGATATGTCCATCCCGGCATTAAAAGCATTTTTCCTGTCGCTGGTGGCAGATCCCGCTTTGCTCAATGTTGGCGAAAACGCGCATAACATTCTGGACAGTAAGAATATTGAGCTAAATGCTAACTTCTATGAGGGTGATTACCTTAATCCTGATTGGCAGCGAAAGGGTAAACTTGGCATCATTGACTATAAAACGTTACTCAATCACGTTGAGGTTACGCGAATAGTCAGTGAGCAGCTTTCCACGAAAGAAGTTTATTTGGCGAAATTATGGAAGATTATTCAGATGCCTGGTTTTAAGGCTGTTGCGCGACTCATTCCTTATCGTTTGCAACGTTATGTCAAACGTCGATTATCAAATCGTGCTATTCACGAAATCGTTAAATAATGCCTGAGCCCTCGTACTGCGAGGGCTTTTTATTTCAGAGTGTAAATAAATTTGCTAGTTACACTATTATTGTCTGATTTTCATCCATTGCGCATGCTTTATATATGGTTATTACTTAAGCAATAATCTGAAAAGAGTAATAGCTATGATAGCTTTGAATGATAATTTTGTTATGTACAATAGAATGGATAATCTCTAAGGTAGAGAGACAGTTCAAGCACTAAAACGAAGGCGATGTAAGCCATTGTTTTTACATGACAGGAGTATGTAATGTCCAAGCAACAGATCGGCGTTGTAGGTATGGCGGTAATGGGCCGTAACCTGGCTCTCAACATTGAAAGCCGCGGCTATACCGTATCCATCTTTAACCGTTCCCGCGAAAAGACTGACGAAGTCATCGCCGAGAACGAAGGCAAAAAGCTGGCGCCTTACTACACCATCGAAGAGTTTGTGGAGTCTCTTGAGAAACCTCGCCGTATTCTGCTGATGGTGCAGGCGGGCGAAGCGACCGATAAAACTATCGCTTCCCTGACGCCACATCTCGATAAGGGCGATATCCTGATCGACGGCGGCAACACCTTCTATAAAGACACCATTCGCCGTAACCGCGAACTGTCTGAGCAGGGCTTCAACTTTATCGGCACCGGCGTTTCCGGCGGCGAAGAGGGCGCCCTTAAAGGCCCATCTATCATGCCTGGCGGTCAGAAAGAAGCTTACGAGCTGGTCGCGCCAATCCTGGATAAAATCGCCGCGCGCGCCGAAGGCGAAGCTTGCGTAGCTTATATCGGTCCGGACGGTGCTGGTCACTACGTGAAGATGGTGCATAACGGCATCGAATACGGCGATATGCAGCTGATCGCAGAAGCTTACTCTCTGCTGAAAAACGCCCTGAACCTGAGCAACGAAGATCTGGCTAAGACCTTCAGCGAGTGGAACGAAGGCGAGCTGAGCAGCTACCTGATCGACATCACCAAAGATATCTTCACCAAGAAAGACGAAGAGGGTAACTACCTGGTTGACGTCATTCTGGATGAAGCAGCCAACAAAGGCACCGGTAAATGGACCAGCCAGAGCTCTCTGGATTTGGGCGAGCCGCTGTCGCTGATCACCGAGTCCGTATTTGCTCGCTACCTCTCTTCCCTGAAGACCCAGCGTGTTGCGGCTTCAAAAGTACTGAGCGGACCAACCGTGCAGACCGTGTCTGGCGATAAAGCGGAATTTGTCGAGAAAGTGCGCCGCGCGCTTTACCTGGGCAAAATCGTTTCTTACGCGCAGGGCTTCTCTCAGCTGAAAGCGGCTTCCACCGAAAACAATTGGGATCTGAACTACGGCGAGATTGCTAAAATCTTCCGCGCTGGCTGCATCATTCGTGCTCAGTTCCTGCAGAAAATTACCGATGCCTACGCGGACAACGCCGACATCGCTAACCTGCTGCTGGCACCTTACTTCAAAAACATCGCTGACGAATACCAGCAGGCGCTGCGTGACGTTGTGGCCTATGCCGTACAGAACGGTATTCCAACGCCAACCTTCTCCGCTGCTATCGCTTATTATGACAGCTACCGTTCAGCGGTACTGCCAGCGAACCTGATTCAGGCTCAGCGTGACTACTTCGGCGCGCATACCTATAAGCGTACCGATAAAGAAGGCGTGTTCCACACCGAGTGGCTGGATTAATACAGTAACTCTGGTATTTAAGCCTTAAAATAAAAAACCCCATGCTCTGCGATGGGGTTTTTTTTCGAGTATAGAAAGTTAGCTACCGTCACTCTTCAAAACATCAGCGCTAACAAATCCGCCAATCCGCTGATAGTCGGCCGCATCCAGCACGATAGATTTCTCCAGCAGTCCCGCATTAAAAGCGATTTCTCGATTGCGCTCGCACAGGGTTGGATCGACTACTACTTTCAGCTCCTCATGAAAGCTGAAGGGCGGAATAGCGCCGAATACGCAACCGGTTAACCTGTCGACTTCTGCCGGGCTGGCCAGTGACGCACGCAGGCCGCCTACTGCTTTAGCTACCTTACTTAGATCCGCTTGCTGGTCGGCTGGCAGCACCGCCAGAACATACCGCTTCAGGCCATTACCTTTAACGTGGCAAACCAGCGCTTTAGCGCCCTGGCCGACAGCGGTACCGCGGATCGCAGCCACTTCCTCGCATTTGCCGGTGGCTTCGTGCTCCATGGTTTGGTAGCGTGCCTGGTGGCTCTCCAACAAAGTAATTAACCTGTCGAAAGTGCTCATCGATCCCCCTACAGACAAAAGGCCGGTTTCCCGGCCTGTAAATTAAAGCATTTACTACTTGTGCCGCTGGCGCAGATTGTCAATCACCGCGCTCAGGTTGAGATCCTGATCCTGTAGCAATACCAGCAGATGGTAGATCAGATCCGAAGCCTCGTTAGTCAGCTCATGGCGATCGTTAACGGTGGCTGCCAGCGCGGTTTCCACGCCTTCCTCGCCAACTTTCTGCGCGATGCGCTTGGTGCCGCTGGCGTACAGGCTGGCGGTATAGGAGCTTTTCGGATCGGCGTGTTTGCGTTCTGCCAGCAGCTGTTCCAGCTGGTAAAGGAAAGTCCAGTCGCTGGCGGCAGGCGAAAAGCAGCTTGAGGTGCCGCGATGGCAGGTTGGGCCAACCGGATTAACCAGCACCAGCAGCGTATCGTTATCGCAGTCCGGCGTAATGCTGACCAGGTTAAGGAAGTGCTCCGAGGTTTCGCCTTTGGTCCACAGACGCTGTTTGGTACGCGACCAGAAAGTGACCTTGCCGGTTTCCAGCGTTTTTGCCAGCGCCTGCTGATTCATATAGCCGTGCATCAAAACTTCGCCGGAAACGGCGTGCTGCACGATAGCCGGCATCATGCCGTCGGTTTTTTCCCAGTCGAGCCGGGCTAGCTGTTGAACTGTTAACACGCGCGGATCTCCACACCTTGTTCGAGCAGAAAGGCTTTTAGCTCGCCAATATTGATAATTTGCTTATGAAAGACGGAAGCGGCCAGCGCGCCGTCAACATCGGCATCGCGGAAAGCCTCAAGGAAATGCTCCATAGTGCCTGCGCCGCCGGAAGCGATCAGCGGCACCTTGCAGACTTCACGCACTTTCTGTAGCTGAATCAGGTCGTAGCCGTTGCGCACGCCATCCTGATTCATCATATTCAGCACGATTTCGCCAGCGCCGCGCTTTTGCACTTCCTGAACCCAATCCAGAGTTTCCCAGCTGGTTACCTGAGTACGCGCTTCATCACCGGTATATTGATTAACGTGATATTTACCGCTTTCGCTGTCATACCAGGTATCGATACCTACTACGATACACTGCACGCCAAAACGATCGGCTAAACGTGTAATCAGCTCAGGATCGGCAAGCGCTGGCGAGTTAATAGAGATTTTATCCGCGCCAAACGAAAGGATCTGCGCGGCGTCTTCTGCTGATTTAATGCCGCCCGCTACACAGAAAGGGATATCGATCACTTCCGCTACGCGCGATACCCAGCTTTTATCGACCACGCGTCCGGCTGAAGAAGCGGTGATATCATAAAAAACTAACTCATCCGCGCCTTCCTGCGCATAGCGCTGCGCCAACGGCACGATATCGCCGATGATCTCATGATTGCGGAACTGAACGCCTTTAACTACCTGGCCGTCGCGCACGTCCAGACAGGGAATTATCCGTTTTGCCAACATGCAATCGCCTCCGAAACGTTGAATTTGCCTTCCAGTAAAGCGCGACCAACAATCACGCCCTGAGCGCCGCAGCCGCGCAGCGCGCGGATATCGTCCAGCGAGCCAATGCCGCCGGAAGACTGAAAAGCGACCTGTGGATAGCGCGCCGAGACTTCACGATAAAGCTCAACGTTGGAGCCTTGTAAGGTGCCGTCGCGGGAGATATCGGTGCACAGCACGTGCTTCAGGCCGTAAGGCTGAAACTGGTCGATAACCTCTTCCAGCGTGACGCCCGCCGCTTCCTGCCAGCCGCTGATCGCCACTTCTTTGCGGTTGCTCGCATCGATACGCACGTCCAGTGCCAGCACTATTGCTTCCGCGCCGTACTGCTTAAACCAGTTTTGCACTTCCTGCGGCTCTTTTACCGCAGTAGAGCCAACCACCACGCGGGTTGCGCCCGCTTCCAGTAGCGCCTCAACGTCATCCTTTGTGCGAATGCCGCCGCCGACCTGTACCGGCACGTTAACGCCTGCCAGCAGTTTCTTCAGCAATGGGATCTGCCGCGCCGCTGGATCTTTCGCGCCGGTCAAATCTACCAGGTGCAGCACCTGTGCGCCCTGAGCCTCATAATCCTGTAGACGTGGCAGGGGATCGCTGCCGTAATCGCGCTGCTGGCCATAATCGCCCTGATGCAGCCGCACCACTTTTCCTTCAATTAAATCCAATGCGGGAATAATCACTTACATCTCCAGGAAGTTTTTCAGCAGCTGCGCGCCAGCCGCACCGGAACGCTCCGGGTGGAACTGCACGCCGAAGAAGTTATCTTTCTGCACCGCAGCGGTAAACGGCTCGCCGTAATTACACTGTGCGATGGTATAAGCGTTGACCGGCATGGCGTAGCTGTGCACGAAGTAGAAATACGCGCCGTCCGGGATGCCACGGAACAAATGATTGCCCGCCTGCGCGGTAATCTGGTTCCAGCCCATATGCGGCAGCGGCAAACCGTGATCGGTCATCTGCTGCACGGGTTGCTCGATAATCCCCAGCGTAGCGACGCCATTGCTCTCGTCGCTTTGCGAACCAAGCAACTGCATGCCTAAGCAAATCCCCAGCACTGGCTGAGTGCAGGCTTTAATCAGGTCGATCAAATCGCGTTCACGCAGCTGATCCATCGCGGCCTGCGCTGTACCGACACCAGGCAGCAGCAATTTGTCCGCCTGAAGCACGATATCCGCTTCACGGCTGACTACCGGCTCGTAACCCAAACGCTGAATAGCCCATTTAACGGAAGAGAGGTTGGCGCAGCCGGTATCCAGAATCACCACGTTCATTACAGCACTCCTTTCGAGCTGGGCAGGGTATTGCCTTCCACGCGGATCGCCTGGCGCAGCGTGCGGCCAAAGGCTTTAAACAGACTCTCGACGCGGTGATGATCGTTCTTGCCTTTGGTTTTCAGGTGCAGCGTGCTCGCCATGGTGTAGGAGAGCGAACGGAAGAAGTGTTCCACCATCTCGGTGCTCAGATCGCCCACGCGCTGGTAATTGAATTCGGCTTTGTACTCCAGGTGTGGACGACCGGAAATATCCAGCGCGCAGCGCGCCAGGCACTCGTCCATTGGCAGCACGAAACCGAAACGGCCGATGCCGCGCTTATCGCCCAGTGCTTTCAGCAGCGCTTCGCCCAGCGCCAGGCCTGTATCTTCGACCGTATGGTGATCGTCGATATAAAGATCGCCTTTGACTTCGATATTCATGCGGAAGCCGCCGTGCGTGGCAATCTGGTCCAGCATATGGTCAAAGAAGCCGACACCGGTGTTGAACTGGCTGTTGCCCTCGCGATCCAGCCAGACTTCCACCTTGATCTGCGTCTCTTTGGTATTGCGCTCCACCAGCGCATGACGATCGCGCTTAGTGAGCTGCTGCTGAATACCTTGCCAGTTCAGGCCATCTTTGGAGTAGTGCAGCCCCTGAATGCCCATATTACTGGCAAGCTGCAAATCTGTAGCGCGATCGCCAATCACATAACTGTTGGCGGTATCCAGCACGCCTTCCGCCAGCCATGCCGTAACCAGTTTAGTTTTCGGTTTGCGGCAGTCGCAGTTATCTTCCGGCAGATGCGGGCAGATCAGGATGTCGTCAAAGCGGACGCCCTGCGAATTCAGGATCTGCATCATCAGCTGGTGCGGGCCGTCGAAATCGGCCTGCGGAAAACTGTCGGTGCCCAGGCCATCCTGATTGGTGATCATCACCAGCTTATAACCGGCGCTTTGTAACGCCAGCAGAGCAGGGATCACGTTTGGCTCAAAGGCCAGCTTCTCCAGACGGTCGACCTGATAATCTTCCGGTGGTTCAGTAATGATGGTTCCGTCGCGATCGATAAAAAGAACTTTCTGGCTCATGCTTGCTCCATGGATGCGGACGCGCCGGATAATTTTTGCAGCGCGGCGATAACGCGGTCACACTCTTCACCGGTGCCGACAGAGATGCGCAGGCAGCCCGCCAGACCCGGCTGTTTATTTTGGTCACGCAGAATAATGCCCTGATCCCACAAGGTTTTAAAGACCAGCGGAGAATCGGTAAAGCGCGCCAGCACATAGTTGGTATCGCTGGCAAAAACCTTTTCCACACAGGCGCAGCCGCGCAGTTCGCCGATCAGCTTTTCACGGGTGGCCAGCAGCTCGCCGACGTGCTCTTTCATTAAAGCTACGCCTTGATCGCTCAGCGCCTGGGCCGCAATATCGGCAACCGGCGTAGAAAGCGGATAGGGTGCGATAACCTTCAGCAGCAGCGCGATAACCTCGGCATTAGCCAGCGTAAAGCCGCAGCGCAAACCGGCCAGCGCAAAAGCTTTGGAAAGCGTGCGCAGGATCACCAGATGCGGATATTCAGCCAGCCAGCCGGTCAGCGTCGCTTCGGGGCAAAACTCGATATAGGCTTCGTCGGCCACTACCAGTGCTTTGCCGCGCGTCATCTCCAGCAGCTGGCGGATATCTTGCGGCCTGACCAAATTGCCGGTTGGGTTATTCGGGCTGCAGACATAAACCAGCTTCACGCCGTCGAGCTGTTCTTCAATAGCGGAGAGGTTTAGCTGCCAGCCATCCTGCGCCGCTACGGTACGGTACTCTATACCCAGCGTCTCGGCGCTGACGCTGTACATGCCGTAGGTCGGCGGACAAAACAACACCGCGTCTTTGCCCGGCTCGCAAAAAGCGCGCATCAACAGCTCAATGCCTTCATCCGCGCCGCGGCTCACCAGTACCTGCTCCGGCGATAAACCAGCATAGGCGGCGTAGCGTTCAATCACCAGTTTCGGCTGGCATTCCGGGTAGCGATTCAGCGTCTGCTGGCTGAGATCGAAAGGCACCGCCAGCGGATATTCGTTGGCATTAAGCCAGACATCGCCATTGCCGCCGAGACGGCGGGCCGACTGATAGGGCGTCAGCTTGCGCACGTTGGCGCGGGCGAGATCTTCAATCTTGCTCATTGCTTCTCCTTCAGCGCGGCAACGCGCAGGGTCACGGCGTTTTTGTGAGCGGTCAGCTGTTCCGCCGCCGCCAGGGTCTCGATAGTTGATGCCAGATTCAAAAAGCCCTGCGGCGT
>NZ_JBHDVM010000002.1:177208-178285 GCF_042610525.1 Pantoea sp. sgz302252 | reverse complement strand
GGCTACCGCGACGGCCATGGCCTGCTTGATCTCTTCGCCCAGCCGCGCGGAGGCAGCGTCAATCTCTTCATTAGTGACGCGCAGCGCTGCAACGGTGGTTTTATCAAAAGCCGCGCTATAGAAGCGCAGCGCCTCGTCGCCTTCTGCCTTAACCTTTTCCAGGATCTCACGCACGCTGGCAGAGATATTTTCCGAAGCGGAAATGGCCGGACGAGTCAGCAGCGCCCGTTGTTCTTCGGCGTTGCACGTCTGCCACTCAATGGGAGTCATCATCATTTACTCCATCATCTTCTCAATAGGCAGAACGAGGATGGAGCTGGCGCCCAGCGCCTTGAGTTTCTCCATCGTTTCCCAGAACAGGGTTTCACTGCTGACCATGTGCATAGCGACGCGGCTCTTATCGCCTGCCAGCGGCAGTACGGTAGGGCGCTCTGCGCCCGGCAGCAGCTGAATAATTTCTTCCAGCTGCTCGCTCGGCGCGTGCAACATAATGTATTTGGATTCGCGCGCCTGAATCACGCCCTGAATACGGGTCATCAGCTTGTCGATCAGCTCCTGTTTGGCGGCAGGCATTTCGCCGTCGCGCTGGATCAGGCAGGCTTTAGAGCGGTAAATCACTTCAACTTCGCGCAGGCCGTTGGCTTCCAGCGTCGCGCCGGTAGAGACCAGATCGCAAATAGCGTCAGCCAGACCGGCGCGTGGCGCCACTTCTACAGAACCGTTCAGCAGGCAGGATTTAAAAGAAACGCCCTGTTTATCAAGGTATTTTTTCAGCAGGTGAGGATAAGAGGTGGCGATACGGGCATTTTGCAGACATTGCGGGCCGGTATATTCATCGTCCACTGACATCGCCAGCGACAGGCGGCAGCCACCGAAATCGAGACGGCGTAGCGTCAGATAGCGCGGATCTTCGCCCTGAGCCCGGCGGGTCAGCAGCTCTTCTTCCAGCACGTTTTCGCCGATAATGCCCAGATCCACTACGCCATCCATAACCAGGCCAGGAATATCGTCATCACGTACGCGCAGGATATCGATTGGCATATTCTCTGCAAAAGCAATCAGGCGCTGCTGTTGCAG
>NZ_JBHDVM010000002.1:58142-177000 GCF_042610525.1 Pantoea sp. sgz302252 | reverse complement strand
GCGTTCTGCACCGCTGGAAGATCTGAATGTCTCCCAGCACACATCGCCTGAAAGACTAGTCAGGGTGATGGTGATGATGGTGGTTGAACTGAACGCGAGTCATAGTTTTCTCAAATAGGTTTGAATGATTATTCATTTCGTGACCAATAACCTAACTCAGGATAAACGCCGGACGCAACACTTTTTTATCAATGCTGACAGATATAAAGCGTTAACCGATTGTTGTTGACGCCAGGCTGGCGTAATTTTAGTGGCATGATTAAGGCATCAGGGAGCCAAAAGATGAAAAAAGTTGCGATAGTGGGATTAGGCTGGCTGGGCATGCCGCTGGGGCTGGCGATGACGGCGAGAGGCTGGCAGGTTACCGGCAGCAAAACCACCGCCGATGGCGTAGAGGCGGCGCGCATGTGTGGGCTGGAGAGCGTGCTGTTAACCCTGAATCCAGAGCTGGATTGCGATCCTGACGATCTCGCCGAACTGTTGGCTGTGGATGCGCTGGTTATCACGCTGCCCGCCAGCCGCACGGCGGAAGGCGGCGAAAATTATCTGCTGGCGGTGCAGCAAATTGTCGACAGCGCGTTAGCAGCGAACATACCGCGCATAGTCTTTACCAGCTCAACTTCTGTTTATGGCAGCGGCAATGGCGAGGTAAACGAAAAAAGCCCGCTTGAACCTGTTACCGTAGCAGGCAAAACGTTAAAAGAGCTGGAGACCTGGCTGCATAATTTGCCGGGCACCTCGGTAGATATTCTGCGGCTTTCCGGGCTGGTGGGGCCGCAGCGGCATCCGGGCCGCTTCCTGGCCGGTAAAACCGATGTGCGCGACGGTTCGCACGGCGTGAACCTGGTGCATCTGGAAGACGTGGTGGAAGCTATTATCCTGTTGCTGGAAAAAGGAGAAGGTGGAAGAACCTATAACCTCAGCGCGCCACAGCATCCGGCGCGTAGCGAGTTTTATCCCATGGTCGCCCGCCAGCTTGGCCTGACACCGCCGACTTTCCGCGGAGAAACAGACGGCGGAAAAGGCAAGATTGTCGACGGCAGCCGCATTTGCAAAGAGCTGGGTTTTCGCTATTGCTATGCGGATCCGGGGATGATGCCGGTTAGTTAAAACAATTTTTTTAGCCAGACTGGAATAGCGTCTGGCTGGGAAAAAGATTAAAGCGCTGCTATACTTGCCAAAAATAATGCAAAACTATGTATTAAAACAACCGAATAAATGAATATAATATCCCCCGACACAAGCGAAACACTCCGGTTAAAGCGAATTTAAGCGTGTTAAATCTTCAGCTGGGTGAACGCTGGCCCAAGAAGCTTTCCTTTTTCAAGTCATACAGGTATCATCAAGCGTTATATTACATACTGACTTGTTGCAAACTGTTTTTATTTTGATTGCGGATTACATCAAAAATGGTTAAGGGCAGAATAAATAAAGTAGTAATCGCCGGCGGTGGTTTTTTCGGATTGTACCTTGCGGAACAGCTAGCGCTTAAAGGCTGTGAAGTTATAATTTTCGAAAAATCTGAGCAGTTGATGACGCGAGCGTCCTATGTCAATCAGGCACGTGTGCACAATGGCTACCATTATCCGCGAAGTATTCTGACGGCCTTGCGTTCCAGAGTCTCCTTTCCTCAGTTTGTTAATGAGTTTGAAAATTGTATTGAGCGCGATTTTGAAAAGTATTACCTGATTTCTGGCCATCTTGGCAAGGTGACAGCCGACCAATTTCGCCGCTTTTGCAATCGAATAGGCGCGGATTGTGAAGAGGCGCCAGCTAAAATAAAACGTCTGGTTAATCCTGCCATGATCGATGCTATTTTCGCTACGACTGAATTTGCCTTTGATGCGCACAAATTACGAGCGGCAATGCTTGACCGCCTGCAGGCAGCAAATGTAAAAATTATCACTACGGCTACTGTCAGCCATATCCGTGCTGCGGATCAAGGCCTTATGGTGCAGGTGAATATAGCTGGAACTACAAGTGAATTCTTTGCAGATCATGTCTTTAACTGCACCTATTCACGCATTAATTATGTGCTGAATGCTTCTGGTATTGAGCTTATACCCCTGAAGCATGAAATGACGGAAATGTGTCTGGTAGAGGTACCGGATCACTTAAAAAAAACCGGCTTAACCGTGATGTGTGGGCCTTTTTTTTCCGTCATGCCGTTCCCTTCAACGGACTGGCATTCTTTTAGCCATGTACGCTATACGCCTCATTATCAATGGGCGGATATGCCAGGAAATAGTTATCAGGATTCGCATCAAAAGTATGATGAAGATCGGCGTCACAGCGCCTGGCGTTATATGGTGGCTGATGCGCAGCGCTATATACCTTCATTAAGCGAATGTGACTATAAAAAATCAATATGGGAAGTTAAAACTATTCTTCCGCGTAGTGATTCCGATGATTCACGACCTATCCTGTTCAAAGCTAACCATGGTTTGCAAGGGTTACACTGTATAATGGGTGGGAAAATAGATAACATTTACGACGTTCTCCAGGAAATAGAGCGTGTCATCAGGCTGAGCTAACTTTATGAAAAGTGAATCTTTTGTTTCTATTGTCGTGGTTGTTCAGACGCATCTTCAGGAAATCAGCAAGCAGTTGGCTGAACTTTATGTTGTCCTTGACAAAAACTATACGGACTATGAAATAGTTGTTATCGCGCCCGGCATGTCTTCAACATCAGCTCAGGCTGAAGATACCCTATTACAACATATTCCAGGTATGAGGATTATTCATCTTTCCGCCGCTGTTTATATTGATGTTGCTTTGGCGGCAGGGCTGGAAAATGCTATTGGCGATTTTGTTGTTTTATGGAATGCCTATGCTGACCCGGTTTCGCTTATTCCTGAAATTGTTACACAGTGCCGTCAGGGGCAGGATGTGGTTGTTGGAGTGACAAATAATGCTAAATCTTTTCCTTATCGATTAGTTCGTAAATTTGTCAATATGGCTTTGCAGGCGATTGAATATGACTTGCCTTCCAATTCGACGGGGTTACGTTGTCTGAGTAGAAGAGCGGTAAATGCTGTAACACGCGTGGGTCGCTTTCATCACCAATTTTATTTGCGTATCCAAAAAACAGGTTATCCGGCAGGCGCTTTTCCTTATACTCCTCATACAGAGGTCGAGGGAATGGGAATGATCAACTCGGTAAGGCGTTTATTACGTCTGATGGTATTCAATTCCTCAAGGCCTCTTCGTTGGATGTCTGTGGTTGGTTTTTGTGGTAGCCTGGCTGCGTTTGTTTTTGCCAGCTATAGCGTGTTAATTCATCTATTAAATGGACATGTCGTTGAAGGTTGGACCACAACCATTCTCTTTATGTCTCTGCTTTTTACTCTACAGTTCATTATGTTGGCCTTCTTTGGAGAATACCTTGGGAGATTACTGGACGAAAGTAGTGAGCAAGCAGAATATGCTGTAGTTTATGAAAGAAATAGCGAAGTGATGTTGAACACTGACAGGGTCAACGTACTGAGTGATTCTCTTTCTACAGAAAACAATCGGGTTCAAACCGGACGTGATAAATAATTTAAGGTGCGAGATGGATGCATTAATTGGATATTCAGGCTTTGTTGGTTCAACGCTTTTAAAGCAAAGAGCGTTCTCCTGTCACTATAGGTCAACAAACATTGATGAAATCTGCGGAAAATCGTTTGATACAGTGGTATGCGCTGGCGCGCCCGCACAAAAATGGTTGGCGAATAAAGAACCTCAGGACGATCTCAACAAGATCAATGCGCTGATAGAAAAAATTAAAACAATAAAATGCAAAAAATTTATTTTAATCAGCACGGTTGATGTTTTTAAGCTTCCGGTTAATGTTGATGAAAATAGTCACGTTGATGAAGAAGGGTTGCACCCCTATGGGCTACATCGGCGTTATTTAGAAAAGTTCGTTGCGCAGCATTTTGAAGATTTTATGATTGTTCGTTTACCCGGGCTTGTCGGGCCAGGTTTAAAGAAAAATATCATTTATGATTTTCATGAAAACAATAATCTCGAGCAAATTGAAAGTCGGGGTGTTTTTCAATTCTATCCAATGATTAATCTTTGGTATGATATTCAGATAGCCATTGAAAATAAATTATCTCTGGTGCATTTAACTGCTGAGCCTGTTTCTGTTGCTGATATCGCCAGCGAAGGTTTTGGTTTTGTTTTTAAAAATGAAGTTATTGAAAAACCGGGCTATTATGATATGCGAAGCTGTCATGCTGAACTATTTTCAGAAAAGACTGCCTACCAATATAATCGACGTGAAACTCTGATGGCAGTAAGAGCCTATGCGCAGTCCGAAGCCAAAAAAAACGAGGCGGGCTTATGAAAATTTCGATATCTAATATAGCCTGGGATAAAGAAGAAGATGAAGCGGTTGCTTCGCTACTCAATAAATATGATGTTGATGCAATTGATATTGCTCCAGGGAAATACTTTCCGGATGTTTTGCAGTCTACGGATGAGCAAATAAAATCAGTAAAAGAATGGTGGGCTCAGCGCGGTATCGCTATTATTGGAATGCAATCTCTGCTATTTGGGACGCAAGGTCTTAATCTTTTTGATGATGAGCCAGTCCGGCAGGAAATGCTTACTCATCTTACCGCAATATGCCGTATAGCCTCAGGAGTAGGAGCGGCGAAATTGGTTTTTGGTTCCCCTAAAAACAGGGATAAAAAGGCATTGTCGGATGATGATGTGCGCATCATCGCGGTGGGTTTTTTCCGTGAGCTGGCCAATATTGCGCAGAAATTTAATGTGATTATTTGTCTTGAACCTAATCCCGTCCATTATGGTGCTAACTTTATGACTACGGCTGCAGAAACCGCAAGCATAGTTAAGGCCGTCAACCATGATAACATTCGAATGCAGCTTGATACTGGTGCAGTAATATTAAATCAGGAGGATATTTCTGAGTTGCTTAAAAATTATCCGACATTGATTGGTCATATTCATCTGAGTGAACCCAGGCTGGCTCCGCCTGGAGGTCAGAAGGAAAATCATCATCTCTTTAGCCATGCCATTAAAACACAATTTCCCGAGATGTATGCGACTATCGAAATGCTTACGGAAAAGGAAGATCGTCTCGAATCTATTGAGCAGGCGCTGATCTATATCAGCGAACAGTATAGGGAAACACCATGAAATGGTTAATTCTGCTATTAGGTATTGCCGCTAATAGTTCTGCCAGTGTGCTAATAAAAATGGCTATGATGCCGCCAAGAAAATTCCCATCTTTAAGCGAGCCTCTGGCGGCATTTTACAATTGGCCTTTCTGGTTGGGGCTGGCCCTTTATGGACTGGCTTTTGTCCTTTATGCAGCTGCGCTGGCTTTTCTGCCCTTAAACGTCGCTCATCCCATTCTAACATCGGGTGCTGTAGCCTGCGTTGCTCTACTTTCTTTCCTGATTTTTCGAGAACCCTTTTACTGGACAACCGCCCTCGGCATTGCGCTTGTGATGGCTGGCGTTATCCTGATTACAGCTAAAGTTAAATAGGACGTTACTCAGTCATGTCAAATTTTGAAGCTCAGCCACAATGGCAAGTACCTGCTTATGATGTCCAGTTATGGGAAGGCAAAAAGCATCCATGGTGCGTGGTAATCCCCGTTATCAATGAAGGCGAGCGTATCGCCAGCCTGTTAAGCCGCATGGCGGCAATTAATGTTGCCTCCTGTGCCGATATTATTATTATGGATGGTGGCAGTAAGGATGGCTCTTTAGCCCTGGAAAAACTAAACCAATATCAGGTCAGCGGTCTGTTGGTAAAAACGGCAAAGGGCAAATTAAGCGCTCAGTTACGCTGCGCTTACGCCTTCTGCCTTGAGCAGGGCTATCAGGGTATCGTTACTATTGATGGTAATGATAAAGACGATCCTGAAGCTATTCCACGCTTTATTTCAGCTTTAGAAAATGGGGTTGATTTTGTTCAGGCTTCTCGTTTTGTTAACGGCGGAGTGGCGGAAAATACGCCCAAATCACGACATTTTGCTATTCGGTTACTTCATGCTCCTTTACTAAGTTTCGCATCCGGATTCAAATGGACAGATACAACACAGGGCTTCCGCGCTTATAGTAGTAAATTGTTGTCCGATCCTCGTGTTGCTCCATTTCGGGATGTTTTTATGAGCTATGAACTGCTCGCTTATTTATCTTATCGCGCACCCCGTTTGGGCTATCGCTGTATTGAAATTCCAACAATACGAAAATATCCAAAAGGTGAGGTTCCAACGAAAATAAGTAGTTTTCGCGGAAACTATGCGGTCTTGAAAACCTTATTTGATGCGTGTCTTGGTAAATTTAATCCTAAGGATTGAATAATGATGGTCAAGAGTTTCTTAAATTTATTCAGAGGCGCGAACAGTAGGCTCTTCGCTGTGTTTTTCTGTTTGCTTTTCGCTTACCTGCATGCTAACCCAATGAACGGTAATTCTATTCGCGGGGTAGAACAATGGATTAACATGACTAATTCAATGTTCTATGGTAGCAATGATTTTTTATTTAGCTATGGTCCGCTTTACTGGTTAACAGGCGGAACAACAACACAGTTTAGCCAGTTGACCTACTGGCTTTCGTTAGCTTTTATGAGTTCGGTCGCTGCCACCTTTTGGTTTCTTCTTGTTAAACTCACGAATAGCGTTCAGGCCTGGGTTGCTTTCATTATTGTATTTTTCTTATATCTCAATAACTTAGTTTTCCCTTCTATATTTTTGCTTTGGCCTTTTTTACTGGTTTCGTACTTTGAGTTCGCAAAAAAAACACCATCAGATAAGAAAGATTTTCCTTGCTCAATCGCGATGCTTGTTTTTTTAGGACTACTGACTGGTGCTTTTTTCTATATCAGATTCCTGTATGGGATGGTAAGCGCTGCCACTTTCGGTAGCTATTTCCTGGTCAAGGCGATAAACAAGAAAAATCTGAAGGCGATTCTATTTTTGGTTACTGCCATAATCTTTGCCTATTTTATAGTCGGGCTATTTGTATTTCACAATGTCGCTAGTTTAAAGAGTTATATTATCATTAATTCGCAGTTGAATTTTGGTAATGCTGTGGATATGACTTATGATAATGTGCTACCGGCAAAGATATACGCCGCATTTCTGGTTATATTTATAGCGATAAATTTATTCTTGCTTTTTCATTCGCCTTCTATGATTTTAACTTTTAGCGGTCTGATGCTTATTTTTATTAAATTAGGATTTGGTCGCGCCGATCACTATTTAAACTATTTTATTATTCCGATTGCCGTAATAGCAATGGTAGCTTGTTTCAATGCAAGGATAAGATGGTTTAGTGTATTTGCTGTAAGCCTGGCCTCGCTGCTGTTGATATCTTCCGTTCCGGTAATGCCTTGGTTTTCAATACCTAAGCCATTTTATACTCATGAAGATTTCAAGAAATCACCTCAGGAAAGGGTGGCTAATAAATATACGCAATATATTCTTCCGGATAGTGTGGTTGAGATTATTGGAAAGGGCAGTGTTGATGTCTATCCTTACAATAACGAGTTTGTTTTTGCAAATCATCTTAACTACAAAAGCAGGCCACTTTTTCAAAATTACATGACCTTAACGCCTGGCTTGGATAAGTTAAATCAGCATTATTTTGAGAGTAATGACAGGCCAGATTTTGTTATCTGGCATGCCGGGCAGACTTGTTATAGCGAAACCTGTAACAGTTTTGAAGGGTTTGATGGGAAATACGCATTAAATGAAGATCCACTAACATCTACGGCTATCATGCTAAATTATCATGTTATAGAGAATTTCATTGATAAGAATAACAAGCCCGTGATGCTGTTAAAGGCTAATGAAACTCAGGTAAGCTATCAGCCAGAAAGATCACTGAATTTTACCGCTAAATTTGACACGTGGATTGATGTCCCATCATCGCTATCAGGTTTGACTAAAATAATACCTGCTTTTGAATTGAGCACCTATGCCCGGTTGAAAAACTTTCTCTTCCGGGGTGATGTTCTCTATGTTCATTATTTACTTTACTCTGGTGATGAGAAGACATACAGGCTTAATGTGCTTAATGCTAACAGCGGCGTTGTGGCCTCACCCTTGCTTAATGCTTTCCCGTATATCGGGGATAGGGTTAAGAAAATTAAATTCACTGTTCATTCATCTAACTATTTCAAGCCAACATTTAAATATATGTGGGATCATGTCCCGTTAGCAGGTATAGACGCGCAATCGTCCTATCCTGGTGAGGTTATTACCACTCCTGAACATGAAGGAAATGTGCAGGCGGCAAACTGCGAAGGATATATAGAAAAGGTTGAATTTACTAACTCGGCTAATGAGCGTCAGGTTGCTATATATGGCTGGAGTAAAACACCTTTACCGGATGCTGCTGCGCCAGATAACATTTTTATTCATAATCTGGATGAAAAAGGCAAGGAATATTATGTCAGGACTAAACAAGTAGTTAGAGAAGACGTTGCACAACATTTCAAGAACAACGAGTTGCGTCGTACTGGTTTTGAAGTTAAGTACAGGCTCCCCGCTATTACTGGTGAAAATAATTTTGGCATTGTCGTAATGAAAGGTGGTGATTTATTTAGGTGCGAAAATTTAAATTATCACTATCGTTGATTTTTAATGGCGTAGCTAAAAGGTAATTCACTTTAATAAGAAGCCTCTGCATTATTAGAGGCTTTTTTATTTGAAATTACCCAAGTTTGGTCTGGATATTTAAAAACGTGCGCAGGTGACGGTATTTAACAGCAATGCCTTATCTTTCCAGGCAAGCTTAATACATGATTATGCTTATTACGGCCCTGTCTGCATAATCTGTGAAAAAGATTATTGAACCGGGAAATATACGCTAAACCCCCAATCTGTCCCTAAGCGCATACCAGGCAGCGCCAATAGCTGTTAAAGGCACGCGCAGGCGACGGCCGCCGGGGAAGGGCAGATGCGGCAGGCGGGCAAAGGCGTCAAAACGCTTCGGCTCGCCTTTTAGCGCTTCGGAAACCAGCTTGCCCGCCAGATGCGTCCAGGTTACGCCGTGTCCACTGTCGCCCTGCATATAGTACACGCCGTTTTCCAGCCGCCCGATTTGCGGCAGGCGCGACAGCGTCAGCAAAAAGTTTCCGCTCCAGGCGTAATCAAACCGTACGCCTTCCAGCTGTGGAAACGTCTTCAGCAGCTTAGGACGGATTAGCCCATCAATATTGTCGGGTTCGCGTGCGCCATAGGTCACGCCGCCGCCATAAAGCAGGCGGTTATCGGCGGTCAGGCGATAGTAATCCAGCAAGTAGTTACAATCTTCCACGCAGTAATTATCCGGCAGTAGCGCCAACGCTTTATCGGCGGAGAGCGGCTCTGTAACGACGATCTGCGAACCACAGGGCAGGCTTTTACGTGCCAGCCTTGGTTCCAGATGCGGTGCCAGATAAGCATTACCGGCAAAAATAACATACTTAGCTAATACGCTGCCCTGAGCGGTGGCGACGCGGTGAGGCACACCATAAGTCACGGAGGTAACTTCGGAGCCCTCATAAATTCTGCCGCCGTGGCGGCGAATTGCCTCTGCTTCGCCCAGCGCAAGATTAAGCGGATGCAAATGACCGCCGTTGCGATCCAGCAGGCCGCCTACGTAGCGCTCGCTGGCGATTTTGCGCCGGATGCCCAGCTCGTCCAGCAATTCCAGCTGGTGGTTACCGTACTGCTGCCAGCGCTTGTGCTGCTGCTTTAAGTGATTCATCTGACGATTATTGAGAGCAGCGAAAATACCGCCCGGTCGGTAATCGCAGCTAATGGCATAGCGATCGATACGGTCGCGGATCACCGCAGCGCCTTCAAACATCATGCTGCCTAACATCTGCGCGCTTTCTTTACCGTAGCGTTGCTCAATAAAGTCGATATCCCGGCTATAAGAGTTGACCACCTGACCGCCATTGCGACCGCTGGCGCCAAAGCCGACTTTGGCCGCTTCCAGCACCACTACATCATAGCCCGTTTCGGTTAGATAAAGCGCCGACGAAAGCCCGGTAAAGCCGCCGCCGATAATACAAACATCACACTGGATGTCATCCGTCAGCTGCGGCCAGGAAGCATGATGATTTACCGTTGCGGCATAATAGCTCTGCACATGTTCCATTTCTCCCTCCGGAAACTTCGCGCGGCGTCTGTTAAAAATTAGCTGGCGTGTGCGCGCTGACGATTCGGCACGAAGACGCAGAATTATTAGTGAAACTATGAGGCTGGCCGGTATCGATAACATAGCTTTGCCCGGCCTTTAACTGATAGCTGCGGCCCTCAACCATCAGCGTGATTTCGCCTTCCAGCAGCGTGCCGATCTCCTCGCCCTGATGACGGATCTTTTCACCCGTTGTCGCGCCAGGCTCATAAGTTTCCAGCATCATGGCCAGGGCGCGTTCGGGATCGCCGTTATGGATGAGCCTCAGCGATACGCCCTGGCTACCGATATCGATCTGCTCATCGGCTTCAATAACTACTTTAGGCCTTGCTGGCAGCGTCGGTTCGGAGAAAAACTCAGAAAGAGAGAGGTCATAAACCTTCAGCAGCTTCTGTAAAGTCCCGATCGCCGGACTCACTTTATCCTGCTCAATAGTGCTGATAGCGCTGTGCGTCAGGCCGGAAAGTTCAGCAACGCGTCGCTGGGACAGATTTCGCTGTTGCCGGATTTCCGCCAGCCTGCGGCCAGGAGCAAGAGGTTCTTCGTTCATTGCCCGGTTTCCTGCTGATAGCTCACAAAGCGTGGCGTAACTCTGCCGTAGCATCGGGAAGATGTATTGAACCGCAGCAGCGGTATGCTTCTTAATAATTCTGAAAAGGCTGCCGGAAGCAGAAGCCGGAATAAAGTGATGAAGCCAGTCTGCCGTGTTGCATGGCAGTAAACAGACTTAGCCGATGCAGAACGGTATCTATCCGCCTTGCACATTATTACGCCAATCAAAGAGTTGTTCGAAATAATGCCCATCCCGACTTGCCATCCTGTTTCTGTAAGCTTTAAGCGGAAAGAAGATATCCTGCCAATCTGGCACTCTGCCGGGCAATATGCAAAAGATTTTGTGCGAAAAATAAACTTCGCTATAACATTTGCCGCGCCGCAAGGTTGACGCTATGTTAAACAGGTGGCGCTTATTTTGAGCGTTGCGACAAAATTTGACAGCTCAGCGAAGGCGGGTGGCATCATGACCAATATCGTCGAAGTGGAAGATTTTACGCGGCATAGTGAAGAGCAACGAACCAGCGCGTTCCAGCTTGAAGTGGAAACTTATCTGGAACGCCACCCTGAAACACAGCATGTTGATGTTCTGCTTAACGATTTAAATGGTATTTTTCGCGGCAAGCGTTTGCCGGTCGCCAGCTTGCTCCGGCTTGATAAAGGCTGTTACTTTCCTGCTTCTGTCTACGCTATGGATATTCTCGGCAACACGGTAGAAGAGGCCGGGCTTGGCCAGGCGCTGGGCGAACCCGACAATATCTGCATTCCCGTTGAAGGCACACTGACTCCCTCCGCAGCCGACCCGCAGCGCCTGGCGCAGGTTTTGCTGACCATGCGCAATCAAGATGGTACTCCCTTTGACGTTGAACCCCGGAATATCCTGAATCACCTTTGGCAGCAGTTGCGCAATCGGGGATTATTTCCGGTGGTAGCGGTAGAGCTGGAGTTCTATCTCGTCGATAAAAAACGTGATGCGGAGGGCGCTATCCAGCCGCCGTGTTCGCCTGGTAGCGAGGAGCGCAATCGGCAGTGCCAGGTCTATTCCGTGGACAACCTGAACCATTTTGCGGCGGTATTAAACGATATCGACAGACTGGCTAAAGAGCAGGGCATTCCTGCCGATGGCGCGCTGGCGGAAGCCTCGCCCGGCCAGTTTGAAATCAATCTGCACCACACTCGCAACGTGCTGAGCGCCTGCGATTATGCCATCCAGCTAAAACGGCTAATCCGTCAGGTAGCGGAAAATCACGGCATGAATGCTACTTTTATGGCGAAGCCTTATGAAGCCTGGGCGGGCAGCGGTATGCATATCCATACCAGCCTGCTGGATGCCGCGGATCACAACGCTTTTATTACCGATGACGGCAGCGACTCCCCGCTGTTGAAGCGAGCGTTAGCAGGGATGATCGATTTAATGCCCGCTTCTATGGCGCTGCTGGCACCAAACGTCAACGCTTACCGCCGTTTTTTACCGGAGGCTTATGTACCTCTGCAGGCTTCGTGGGGGCATAACAACCGCACGGTAGCGCTGCGTATTCCCTGCGGCGAAGCGGAAAATCATCGCGTGGAGTACCGGGTAGCGGGCGCGGATGCCAATCCTTATCTGGTGGTGGCCGCCGTGCTGGCGGGCATTCTGCACGGGATCGATAATCAACTGCCGCTGCCTCCTGCCATTATCGGTAATGGTCACGAGGCTCAAGGAATGCCGCTGCCTGTCAGGCAGAGCGATGCGCTGGATGAATTCAGGCAAAGCGCGGCGCTGCAAAAATTACTTGGCGAACGCTTTGGGTTTGTCTGGCACAGCTGCAAACGCCATGAGCTGGCGCATTTCGAGCGTCTGATCACCACGACGGAAATCGACTGGATGTTAAAAAACGCCTGAAAAGGCCGATAAAGAAATGGCGGATGAAGGACTTAAAAACTTGTATTCTGCTTTGCGGCCAGGCAAAATATGCCTCCTGTAATTGGATAACCGTCGCTCTGTGCGCCGGTTATTTTTTTTGCACTAAAAATGAATGTTTAAAGAGGCCGGTTCAGCCGGACTGATACACACTTACAGTGTCATTTTGAGGAAAAAAAGATGGGGCAACACTTCATTACGCCGGCCGCAGCCGGTAAACATCTGCGCGACGACTACGGCGCAGCGGCAGCCGTTACCTTCACGCCTGCCTGCTTTACCTCCCCAAATAAGAAAACCGCTCGCATGACGCGAAGTTTCCCTGTGGTTCAACCCAGAAAGGTTGACGCTATGGGGAGGCTGAATCATGTCGCATAATACCCAGACGCACTCTCGCGCGCACCTGAAAAAAACGCTGACTCTGATGCCTGTAGTGATGATGGGCCTGGCTTATATGCAGCCAATGACCCTGTTCGATACTTTCGGCATTGTTTCCGGCCTGACCGATGGTCACGTGGCTACGGCCTACGCCTTCGCATTAATTGCGATCCTGTTTACTGCGCTGAGCTATGGCAAGCTGGTACGCCGCTTCCCGTCTGCCGGCTCGGCCTATACCTATGCCCAGAAAGCCATTAGTCCGCACGTCGGCTTTATGGTGGGCTGGTCCTCGCTGCTCGATTATTTGATCATGCCAATGATCAATATCCTGCTGGCGAAAATCTATTTTGAAGCGCTGGTGCCTGGGATCCCTTCCTGGATCTTTGTGGTGCTGCTGGTTGGTTTTATGACGCTTTCAAACCTGAAAGGCATTAAAACCGTAGCCAATTTTAACAGCGTTATTGTTATCCTGCAGATGGTGGTTATGGTCGCCATTACCGGTATGGTGATTTATGGCGTCGCCCACGGCGAAGGCGCCGGCACTTTAACCAGCAGCAAGCCGTTCTGGTCTGAGCAGGCGCATGTAGTGCCGATGATTACCGGCGCAACTATTCTTTGCTTCTCGTTTCTGGGCTTTGACGGCATCAGCTCGCTATCGGAAGAGACCAAAGACGCCGGACGCGTGATCCCGAAAGCGATCTTTTTAACCGCTCTGATTGGCGGCCTGATCTTTATCGTAGTCTCTTACTTCCTGCAGCTCTATTTCCCGGATATCTCACGCTTTAAAGACCCGGACGCTTCGCAGCCGGAAATCATGCTCTACGTGGCGGGCAAAACCTTCCAGTTCGGTATCCTGATTTTCTCCTGCATCACCGTACTGGCTTCCGGCATGGCGGCGCACGCGGGCGTTTCCCGTCTGATGTATGTGATGGGGCGTGACGGCGTATTCCCGGAGCGCTTCTTCGGCTATATCCATCCGAAATGGCGCACGCCGGCGCTGAACGTTATCCTGGTAGGCGTGATCGCGCTGTCGGCTATCAGCTTCGATTTGGTTACGGCAACGGCGCTGATTAACTTTGGTGCGCTGGTGGCCTTTACCTTTGTTAACCTCTCCGTGATTTCGCAGTTCTGGATCCGCGAAGGGCGTAACAAAACGCTCAAGGACAACATCAACTTCCTGCTGCTGCCGCTGTGTGGCGCGCTGACGGTTGGCGCGCTGTGGATCAACCTGGAAGAAAGTTCCATGATCCTGGGCCTGGTATGGGGGGCGATTGGCCTGATTTATCTGGCCGTGGTTACCCATCGCTTCCGCAAGCCTGTGCCACAGTATACTGAAGAACCGATGTAATTCTGCGGGCCGCAGGCCCGTATTGAGTTAAAAAAAAGGGCGTGGTTCTGTGAACCGCGCCCTTTTTAGTTTTTTCATGGTGAGAAAGAGATCAGGAAACCAGCTCGCGGGCGTAATCGAACAGCGCTTTCAGCTGCGACATCTTTGCCTTATCGCCTTCGTACTGATTAAACAGCATCTCTAACTCCTGCACATAACCCTGTACCCGTTCCGGATTCAGCATTTCGCGGCGGTGCTGCAACCAGCGTTTCTGCTCGGCTTCATCCAGCGTGCCGGGAAAATTGCGCGCACGATAGCGGAACAGCAGCTTTTCAATACGTTTGTCGTTAAACGTCAGATCAAGCGCGGGTAAATTCTCCGGCGCTGTTTGCAGGATGATATTCATGGCGCTACGATCGGCATCGCTGAAGAAACCGTCATAGAGCTGGGCATCGACATCATCGGAGGCAACAAAAGGTTCGGCTTCCGCATAAAGCGCTACAACCTTTTCACGCACTTCCGGATGCTGTCGCAGCAACGCCAGGTTATCCAGACAGCGCTGGCGATCGATACCCAGACGTTCTGCATCTTCCGGCCTTAAAGTATTAGCGGGCGCGACTACCGGGCATTTATTGATATGCATCAGCTTGATTGGCACCGGCGCGTCATCGCCTAAATCTTCGTGACGCGTATAAAGCCTTTCACGTATCGCGTCTGCATCCAATTCCAGCAGTGGAGAGATATCCTGAGCAAGGTCGCAGGTAATCAGTGCGTTTTTGTTTACCGGATGCCAGGCGAGCGGGGCGATCCAGCTTGTGTTGCCACGCTGCGCGCCGAACATGCCGGAAATATGCATCAACGGCTTCATCTGCGGGATATCGATCAGCGTCATAATCTTCTGTTTGTTGCGATGGCTGAACAGAAAATCGTACAGGCGCGGCTGCTTCTCTTTCACCAGCTTCGCCATCGCAATAGTGGCATAAACATCGGACATAGCATCGTGCGCGTTTTCATGCGCGACGCCGTTGGCTTTAGTCAGGTGTTCCAGACGGAAGCTGGGAAAGCCATCGTCGTTCTCCGGCCATTCGATACCCTGAGGTCTTAAGGCATAGCAGGCGCGCATCACGTCCAGCAAATCCCAGCGGCTGTTGCCGTTTTGCCAGCTCCAGCCATAGGGATCGTAAAAGTTACGGTAGAGCAGGTTGCGCGTGACCTCGTCGTCGAAACGGATATTGTTGTAGCCAACGATGCAGGTGTTGGGCTCGCTGAACAGCTGATGGATGCGCTTAGTAAAATCAGCCTCGCTCAGGCCTTTTGCCTCTGCCAGCTGCGGCGTAATGCCGGTGATCATCACGGCTTCCGGCTGCGGCAGGTAATCATCGGCAGGCTTACAGTAGAACACCTCTGGTTCGCCGATAATGTTAAAATCCATATCGGTACGGATGCCAGCAAACTGCGCAGGCCTGTCCAGCGAAGGGCTTTTCCCGAAGGTTTCGTAGTCGTGGAAAAGGAAGGTAGGTTGGTTCGATTCTTTTTTCACTGTTGTCCACTTCTGTTTGTTTGCCGGAAAACTGGCGCTTTGCTGACTGCTCCGGTTTTCTATGTTCACTTATGGTCATTAATATTTGCATTAGTCCATGCAATTTTGCGTATAGAGCTGGTGCAAGCCCCTGAAACCAGGCATAAAGAAGAGTCTGTGGCCCCCTCAGTGATACAAAACTGCCTTTCATATATGGTAAACCATATTAAAGAAGTTCAGTAGTGGGCGGTGTCGATAGGTCTGATTCAGATGTCATTTCAGAAGGGGGATGCCGTAAAGCTGTGTTATAGATGTGAGGGAAAGCTTAGCGTTTCGCTCCTCTCCGATCGTCAGCCTGAAAGAGGTTGTGACAAAGACTATTAACCTGAGCATGGCGGTAAAGAGCTTCGATGCCATTTGGGGGGAATTTTCGGTTTAATGGCTAATATATTATAATTCCGTCCATAACCTCATATACAAGTCTGGGCGGACTTAAACCGCTTGCAGGAGGAGACTATGTATTATCTGTAATGATATAAAACAGGCATGCGAAAGGAAATAATATCAAAGCAGGCAAAGCCAGGTATTTAATGATGTAGGTGATTATTCTATCTTCCATTTCTGTAAGTTTCTTATGCCTGTAATGATTTATATATTTTTTGATAAAGAAATTTACTAATCAGCCAGCAGCAAAAGACGAGAGTGTAACAAGACTATCTGAATAAATCATAGGTTCGCCATAGAAGCTGGTTCCTGTCGATAAAAATTTGTGAAAGCTGCGTGATAGCCTGAACAATCATTAATTTAATGAGTGCAGCCATATTGTCGTTGACAATATGGCTGATTTATTTAGCGAGATTTAAACAATAAAGTGAAATGCCTGATATATATGCATACCGTTATCAATGAGCAAATTTCGTATGTAAACAGGATGCGTTGAGCTGATGCATACACGGTAGGCGAAAAACTCATCATCATCACGGTAGCGCAACCAGCTAATAAAGAAATTACCGCGGCTATAGCAAATTTCTTATTTAAAATAAAATTATAGGAAAGATAAGCCAGAGAAAAAACAGCTGCCAGAGTAAAGAAATAAGAAGTGTAAATTTTATATCCGAACCATGATTGAGCATTGAAATAGCTTTCATTATAAATAAAGTCTATTAAGCCAGAGTTTAAATGGCTAAGTAAAAAGCCACATAGTTTAATGAATAAAAAAGAGATGGCTATTATATCTGTTATCTTAATGTTTTTTTCTTTTAGCACATTTATTAATGCCAAAAGCATTAATGCATTGATAATAAGGTTGCTTGAGTCGTTAAGGTGATGATTCAGCCTGTCTACGCCCAGGGTTAATTTGTTAACTAAATTGAAATCAGCAAATTCAGGCAAGGAGTTTTTTACTTCAAAAGCGAATCTCTGCGCGTTACCCGGTGCGGTAAGCAATATTGCAGTACATGCCAGACACAAAGCAATAAACAGGAGGTCATAACTTTTTTTATCTTTTTTAAAAAAATAAATTGAAACAGAGCCGGTAATCATTAATACGGCAACTTGCTCACTAAAGCAGCTAATGCTCAATAAAAGTAAGGCCAAAACTTTATTAATTATACTGGTATTTGATGAGTTTTTGACTATTAACAAAGACCATGAGCCCAAGGCAACCGGCAGTAAATAGTTATAAAAACCGGTAAGCCACCAGGCGGCGTCGGCGTTAACGCTTGGCGTAATCAGCATAAAAAGCAAAATGCCTGCCGGAACAGCGAGATAAGCGCGTGCTATATCAAAGAAAAATGCGCGCCATGCCGTATATGCAAGCAAAAGTACCGAGGCGGGAATAGCAATTTTCCAGAATAGTTTTATATTAATAGTTTTTATCAATAATAGTTCAATAGGTATTCTTCCACTCCAGCCAAAGTAACGCTGCTGCAATAGTGAGAATATATTCTTTCCATCAAGTATTCTGGAAAACATTGCATCATCACCATCTGGCACAGGATGTAAGGTGCGAGACAGAATATATAAAAAAACAGCTGCGCTTAAGTAAAAGAAAAACGGCAGTGTTTTCTGGTTATTTACATTCATAGGTCACCATATTTTTTTGGCCGTTCTTTTCCAGCTCAATAACAAATCTATTAGTCATATTGGTATTACTGGCATTTATTGCAGAGGCAACGAACCCTGCATGACTAAACGCAGCGTTTTTTCTTGCCTCAACAATATCAGGCCTTCTGATAGTTGTTTTATGAATTTGATACAGATTACCTTGAGTATCAACACGATAGATCTTTGTTACTACATTAATGTCGCCATTACTTAACCCTGCCCAACCTGCTATAAGGCTGAAACGTGGCTCAATATTACAATAATCAATGCTAAATATAAGATTACCAGGCTTATCCACGGTGAGGGCAGGTAATGCAGCTTTATAACTATTGATAGAATCACGGGACAGCAAGAGAAAAAAAGCGCAGGCTATTAATGAACCAATGAAGATCACCGTTGGAATTTTATCTTTCAACATCATTTTTCTTTCCGATCTGTTTTCTTAACGATATATTTAGGTCGACGTTTTACCTCAAGATAGATCCTTCCTATATATTCACCTAAAACACCAATTCCTATCAGCTGAACACCACCAAGGAATAATATAGATACAATGATTGAAGGATAGCCCGGGACATTATTTCCCCAGAATATTTTATCTAAGATCATCCAACTGCCGTACAAAAAAGAAAGCGCTGCAACAATCAGACCTATATAGCTCCAGATCCTTAAAGGCAACGTTGAAAATGAGGTAATCCCTTCAAGTGCTAAATTCCATAATTTCCAGCCATTAAACTTAGTCGCACCAATACTTCGTTCAGCGCGACTATATTCAATAATTTCTGTTTTTCCACCAACCCAGCTTAATATGCCTTTCATAAAGAGATTTCTTTCAGGTAAGGCAATGATATTGTCTACTGTTTCACGATTCATTAATCTAAAGTCGCCAACGTTTTCAACAATTTTTGAATGGCTGATGGCATTGTGTATTTTATAAAACCAGCCAGCAGTTTTCTTTTTAAATGCGGTATCACTGCTTCTGTCAACGCGTTTTGCTAATACAACATCAGCGCCTTGTTGCCACTTTTCGATCAGCATTGGAATAACATCAATGGGATCCTGTAAGTCGACATCAATGGGGATAACCGCGTCGCCGCTGGCATATTCCAGTCCGGCAAATAAAGCAGCTTCCTTACCAAAATTGCGTGTAAAGTTGACCAGTCTAACTAAAGGATCCGCTACTGATAAGGCATAAGCAATATTTTCCGTGTTGTCAGTGCTACCGTCATTAATAAATATTATTTCAACCTGATATTTATGTATCGCCTCAAATTCTCTTACGCTTTTATAAAAAATAGATATAGCGTCCTCTTCATTAAAAACGGGGACGATGAGTGAAATTTTCATGATTTATTCCTGAAAACAACAAAATTACTAAAAAGAAAGCCAATTATCAAGCTCGTAGAGGAAAAAGTAATCAGTGTAAGTATGGGAGGGCAGTTTATTTTATCAGCCAAAAAACCGATAGTTAAAGCGAGCAGTCCCATAAAAAGGGTAAATGCCAGATAGCGTGCTAAGCCTGTATGGGTGCGAAAAGTCCATTTAGCATTAGCGAAAAAGCTGAAAGTTACCGCAATGATAAAAGCGAGAATGTTCGATAGCATTTGGTTTAAATGCAGTAAGCTAAAGCCCAGAGCGAAGGTTATCCAATGAATCAGGGTATTTATCACTCCAACAGAGACATAGCGGGTAAGAAGTGTCAACATTACAAGCTCTTCAATTACAATGAGTTAGAATTAATCAGAATTTCTTGGTAATATATTATAATATTTAGGAGGTAAAAACGAGAGTAATCCGTTGAAAAGGGCGGGAAAAATGTTTTTTCCAGTTTGGTTGGTTTTTGTCAACCAAACTGCAGGTATGGCCACATTATGCTGTTTTTTTGAACTCAGAGCTGCTTAACCAGCGATGCTGCATCATTTTTTTATGAATGCTCATTGCAGGCATTTCAATATATCGGGATGAAAAATAGCCAAAAAACATTGCCATAACTATTGCTAAAACTTGAGATTGATAGATATTTAAATTAAGAAAGTAAGAGATAAGTTGCTGAATCAGGAAACCCCATAAATATATTCCATAAGAAATATCGTATTTAATATTAATTTTTACAATAAATTTTAGGGTTGAAAACCAAAGCGCAAACGTACAAAAAAATAATGATATAAAAGCATTTGAAATGAATACGAATTTACCCCTGAAAATTAAATGAAGGATAAGAAATAAAGCAGGCAGGAAAAAGGATACACGGATATTTTCTTTATGCACTGCAAACAGAGCGCCAAAAGCAAAACAAGAAAATAATATAGTTATATAAAAATTTTTATAAATGGGTAGATAATTCTGAATATAAGGTGCGATAGGGGAAACAATCACTATTAAGCATAATATGGTGCTTACTATTTTGTTTTTTGTTAGTTTTAGTAAAAAAAATCCGAAAAGAATGCTATAGCTTATAACTTCATATTTAATAGTCCATAATGAGCCGTTTACACTGCCGGGATAGCTATTGTGCTCAAACACGCCCGGTAAATTAAATTGTGTGCTCATAAGTAGATTGTTGGTTATATATTTATACCAGGAAGGATCTGTAAAATATTCTGATAGAGATAGCGATGATACCAACGGCCCTATCACAGAAGCGGATACAATAGTTAAAACTGCCAGTCCGGGTACAATTCTAAAAAATCGCGCAGACAGGAAATCAACTGTTTTTGATTTAGTGAGTAAACTATTAGTAACCAGTAACCCACTAATAAAAAAGAAAATATTTACTGCAATGCTTCCTCCAGTTTCAGTGCCTGTAATTGCAGAAACAGGTTCTATGAGTTTTTCAGGGTTATTAATAGCATAAGCATGACTCCAGATTACAAGTATCGCTGCAAGCATGCGCATAAGATCGAAGTTATTACTATCACGTTTTAATATTGCAGACACAGTTTTAGCAGTCATGAATATGGCCTGATTAAGAGTTATCTTGGGATTATAAATTTAGTATTTTATGCTTGCAAGTAAAAAGCAGGTAATAGGTTTCTCTATAAGCTTTCTACAAAAGTCAGCCTTTTTATCATTTTGCTTTATTTACCTGAGCAAATTCAGTCGAGGGCGGGTCGACAATTGCTATTGCCTGATTTTAATACTTTCTTGCAATTTTTCAACGCTTTCCGCCACAAAATCCCGTACAACAGACGGGTTTTTTTCACCGTTGAAGATTGAGGATTTACCCTTGAAGAAGCGTCAGCTTGCAAGTATCAGCCTGGTTCTGGCCGTGGTGGCCGTGGCTCATGCTGAAGATAGCCCCTTAGCTTTTCCCCTGACTCCGCCCGCCATAGACGCCGCTTCCTGGGTGCTGATGGATGCTACGACCGGTCAGGTGCTGACGCAGGGCAATGCCGATGAACGTCGCAACCCGGCCAGCCTGACCAAGCTGATGACCGGCTATGTTGTCGATCGCGCTATTGATGCGAAGCGTATCAGCCGTGACGATATGGTCACCGTTGGTAAAGACGCCTGGGCCGCAGGAAATCCTGTATTCAAAGGCTCTTCGCTAATGTTCCTTAAGCCTGGCGAGAAGGTTTCCGTGCGCGATTTGAGCCGCGGCGTAATTATCGATTCCGGTAATGATGCCTGCGTGGCGCTGGCGGATTATGTGGCGGGCAGCCAGTCGGCTTTTGTCGATCAGATGAACCAGTATGTGGTTAAGCTTGGCCTAAAAAACACCCATTTCGAAACGGTGCATGGTCTGGACGCGCCGGGTCAATATACTACCGCTGGCGATCTGGCCAAGCTTTCTCGCGCCATTATCTCTGGCGAGCCAGATTTCTATCAGATGTACAGCGAAAAATCGCTGACCTGGAACGGCATCACCCAGCAGAATCGTAACGGATTGTTATGGGATAAAACCCTGCATGTCGACGGACTGAAAACCGGCCATACCGAAAGCGCTGGCTTTAACATTATTGCTTCCAGCGTAGACGGCCAGCGCCGCCTGATTGCCGTGATAATGGGCGGTAAAAGTTCGAAAGGGCGTGAAGAGCAGGCACGCAAGCTGCTGATCTGGGGCCAGAACAATTTCGATACCATTCAGCTTTTCCACGCCGGTAAAGAGATCGGCCACGAAAACGTCTGGTACGGCAATCCGCATCAGGTTTCCGTCGGCAGCGATAAAGATGTTTATCTCTCTCTGCCTCGTGAAGACGTGAAAAAAATCAAGGCGAAATACGTTATCGAGCGCAAGGATCTGGAAGCGCCGCTGAAGCTGCATGAGCAGGTTGGCACTATCCAGCTGGTGGATGGCGATAAAGAACTGGCTTCTTATCCGCTGGTCACACTCAAGCCGGTAGAAAAAGCGGGCGTGATTACCCGTATTACCGACTACATTAAGCGCAAACTGTAAGCTGTCACGGCGATCCGCCAGGGTCGCCGCTTCCTGGCCTGACAAAAATTTGTTGAGCCGTTGTTAACAGATTAACCACGGCTTAATACTGAGACGGTAATACGCAAAAAAACGGGCCAAGCCGCGTCTGACAAGGTATGATGCCGGGCAATTATTAGCCGCCCGGAGAAAGTTGTGCGTCCCGACAAGCCGCTATCGGCCTTTGAATTTACCCTTTATCGTAACTACCGCACGGTGCACGGCATTCGCATCGCGCTGGCATTCGTCCTGACCTTTTTGCTTATCCGCCTCTTTTCTATCCCGGAAGGAAGCTGGCCGCTGATTACATTGGTGGTAGTCATGGGGCCGATCTCTTCCTGGGGCAACGTATTTCCCCGGGCGATCCAGAGAATCGGCGGAACGATATTTGGCTCGGTATCGGGACTTATCGCGCTCAGGCTGGAACTCTGGTCGCTGCCGGTTATGCTTGCCTGGTGCATGCTGGTGATGTTTCTGTGCGGCTTTCTGACGCTCGGTAAACATCCCTATATGGCGCTACTGATCGGTATTACGCTGGCGGTTATCTGCGGCGGCGCGCCGGGCGATATGACCATGGCGCTGTGGCGCGGCGGCGATGTTATTTTGGGCTCGATTCTGGCGCTGCTTTTTACCAGCATCTATCCGCAAAAAGCCTATACCCACTGGCGCATTAAGCTTTCCGATTCGCTGCTGGAAACCGCGAAAATTTATCACGCCGGATTCTCGCCTAATCTGGTGGAGAAACCCCGCCTGACGCGTCCCCTACAGCGGTTGTTGACCGGCGTGGTTAAAATGCGCTCGCTGATTGACCCTTCAAGTAAAGAAACGCGGATACCGCGTTCGGTATTTGAAGGCATACAAACGTTGAATCGCAATATGGTTTGCACGCTGGAGCTACAGCTTAATGCATGGTGGTCCTCGCGCGAGAGCCATCTGATTATGCTGAACGCGCCCACGCTGAAAAGAACCCAGCAGATGACGGAAAACACGCTGCGCGCGCTGTCAAAGGCGATAGTTGAAGGCAGCACCGAGCAAATCACCGCCAATAGCGGCGAGCTGGCAGAAATCACGCGTGAGCTGCGCCAGTTAATAAAAGAGTCCAACAGCGATGAACTGGTAGAAACGCCGATCCACGGCTACGTGTGGCTAAGCCTGGAAATGGCCGCGCAGCTGGAAAGGCTGTCGGATTTGATGCGGCTGGTGCTGCGTAAATAAGCGATTAATAACAACTTACTGCGAAAAGCGCCGGTTCGCGCTAAGATAACCTCAGTTTGGCTCTCGTCCTCGGCTGCGCTAAGCCGGGCGCTAATGATAATAATGCCTGCGTGAGCAGGCCTGAACAGAAGGTGTGTTTCCATGGAAAATGCAAAGCAATCCTTTCAGGACGTACTGGAGTTTGTGCGGATGTTCCGTCGTAAGAACAAGCTGCAGCGTGAAATCCACGATATCGAAAAGAAAATCCGCGATAACCAGAAACGCGTGCTGCTGCTCGATAACCTCAGCGAATATATCAAGCCCGGCATGAGCGTCGAAGCGATTCAGGAAATCATCAGCAGCATGCGCAGCGACTATGAAGACCGCGTCGATGATTACATCATCAAAAACGCCGATCTGTCGAAAGAGCGTCGCGAGCTGTCCAAAAGACTTAAAGCGCTGGGCGAACAAAAACCGCAGTAAGCTGCGGGAAGAAAGGGGCGATCTTCGGATCGCTTCAAACTGCTGACAAACGTGAAGCGATGGAGGGCCTGTGGCTGGAGCAAAGCATTACGGGCCATGGACGGCAGCCGCCATGGAAGGCGCTTTTTGCGTCTTTGCGGAAGACACAGGCCCTCCTGAGCCGGCACCGGCATACTTTGTCATCAACCTCGGGCGATCTGCGGATCGCCTTTTTTATGGCGTAGCCTTATTACCGTAGCCCACCGGAAAATCGCTTTTATTAAAGAAAAAGACTTTGCATATCAGTCAGGCTTTTACCATCATCAGTAGTGTCTTTTTCATTTCTGGCAGGCAGCATCTTGCAAATATTCCGCGTTTCTCCGTTACAGGCCATCAGGCGCACGCCCTGGTATCCGAAAAGGCGTACTTATCGCGTGCTGTTCTGGCGGGAAATCACGCCGCTGGCGGTGCCGATCTTCTTCGAGAACCTGTGCGTCCTGCTGATGGGCGTGCTCAGCACCTTCCTGGTCAGCTGGCTGGGCAAAGAGGCGATGGCGGGTGTTGGCCTGGCCGACAGCTTCAATATGGTGATCATCGCCTTTTTTGCCGCTATCGATCTGGGTACCACTGTGGTGGTGGCTTTTAGCCTCGGCAAGCTAAACCGGGAAAGGGCGGAAGCAGCGGCTCGCCAGTCGCTGGTGATCATGACCATCTTCGCCGTGCTGCTGGCGCTGGGCATCGAGTTCTATGGCGAATGGATTATCGATCTGATTGCCGGTAACGCGGAGCCGCAGGTAAAAGAACTGGCGCAGGTCTATCTCAATATCACCGCCTGGAGCTATCCAGCCGCCGCTATCGCATTGATCGGCTGCGGCGCGCTCAGGGGCGCGGGCAACACCAAAATTCCGATGCTGATTAACGGCGGCATGAACATCCTGAATATTATTTTCAGCACCGTTCTGATCTATGGCTGTTTCTCCTGGAAAGGCATGGGGTTCGTCGGCGCGGGGCTGGGTCTGACCATCGCCCGCTATATTGGCGCGGCGGCGGTGATTTACGTGCTGGCTATCGGCTTCAATCCGCGGCTGAAAATCACGCTAAAAAGCTACTTCAGCAAGCTCAATACCAATATTTTGATGGAAGTGTTAGGCATCGGCGTGCCGGCCAGCATCGAATCCGTGCTGTTTAATGGCGGCAAGCTACTGACGCAGGTCTTCGTCGCCGGCATGGGAACGGACGTCATTGCCGGAAACTTCATTGCTTTCTCTATCGCCTCCATAATCAACCTGCCAGGCAACTCGCTGGGGTCAGCTTCCACTATCATCGTCGGCACGCGCCTTGGAAAAGGGCAGCTTTTGCAGCCGGAAAGACAGTTACGGCATATATTCTGGCTCTCTACTATCGGGCTCTGCGCGCTGGCGGCGTTGACGGTACCTTTCGCCGGTATTCTGGCCTCGTTTTATACGCGGGATGAAGACGTTATCCACGTAGTAAAAATACTGATCTGGCTGAATGCGCTCTTTATGCCGTTCTGGGCCGCATCATGGGTATTGCCAGCCGGGCTTAAAGGCGCACGCGATGCCAGGTTTACCATGTGGGTATCGCTGCTGGGTATGTGGGGATGCCGTATCGTGGCGGGCTACGGATTGGGCATAATGCTGGGCTTTGGCGTGGTAGGGATCTGGCTGGGTATGTTTCTGGACTGGATTGTCCGTGGTATCTTCTTCTGGCGCCGCATGACCAGCGGCCGCTGGCTGTGGAAATACCGGCCGCAGGAGGCGTCGGCCGCTCAGGACCTGGCGCTGTCAAAAAAATAATCAGGAATCGCCATGCAATCGCCCACCGCCGGTGAGAAAGAATCGCTGTTTCATCACCGCTCTTTTGTTGCTTTCTGGCTGGCGCGCACCAGCTCCAGCTTCGGTTTTCAAATGCTCTCTATTGCGGTCGGCTGGCAGATTTATGCCATCACCGGCCGCGCTTTCGATCTCGGCTTGATCGGGCTGGCGCAGTTTCTGCCTGCGCTGGTGCTGGCGCTACCGGCCGGGCACGTGGCCGATCAGTTCGACCGCAGAAGAGTAGTGCTGCTGGGGCAGTTCACCGAACTACTGGCGATAGCCGCGCTGGCGGTGCTGACGCTGATGCACCAGACCAACGAGCTGGTGATTTTGGCGCTGATTTTTGTACTCTCCATTGCCAAAACGCTGGAGGCGCCTTCCCTACAGTCAATGCTGCCTGCGCTGGTGCCGCCCTCTATTCTGGCGCGGGCGACGGCAGCCAACGGCGCATCTATGCAAACGGCCTCTATGCTTGGCCCGGCGCTCGGTGGCTTTTTATATGTGGCCGGGCCGCAGGCGGTCTATATCACTACCGGCGTGCTTTATCTTATCTCGGTTATCATGGTCAGCCGTCTGCGCTACGATCATGCGCCGCCGCCGCGAACACCTGCCACTTTCGCCAGCGTTTTCGCCGGGGTGAAGTTTATCCGCAACCGGCCGGACGTACTGGGCGTTATTTCTCTGGATCTGTTCGCGGTGTTGCTGGGCGGCGCTACGGCGCTGCTGCCCATTTTCGCCAAAGATATCCTGCATACCGGCCCGTGGGGGCTGGGGCTGCTGCGCGGCGCGCCAGCCGTCGGCGGCCTGCTGGTAGGCTTCTGGCTCAGCAGCCGTTCGCTGGAACGCAATGTCGGTAAAATCATGTTTGCTTCCGTAGCGGGCTTTGGCGTAGCGACGCTGGTGTTTGCGCTGTCGAAAGAGTTATGGCTATCGCTGCTGGCGCTATTCGCGCTGGGCGGGTTTGACATGGTCAGCATGGTGATCCGTGGCTCGCTGGTACAGTTGGATACGCCGGACGAAATGCGCGGGCGAGTCAGCGCCGTAAACTCCATTTTTATCAATACCTCTAACCAGCTTGGCGAGTTCGAGTCAGGCATGCTGGCGGCCTGGCTGGGTGCGGCACCCGCAGCGGCGCTGGGCGGCATAGGTACGCTGATAGTGGTGGGGCTATGGATGGCCTGGTTCCCAAGCCTGCGCCAACGCCAGCGGTTGCATGAGCCGACAACTTCTGGTTAAAACTGAGGCGTAGATTCTGCTTTACTCTTGCAAGCGCTGCTAATAAGTAGCGGCGCTTGAGGTTGATGACAAACCCCAGGTCGCGTTTAAATCTGTGAAAGAGCAGCAGAGGCAGATCGGAACACGGACACGCCGTAGACCCGTCCATGGGGGCTCGTTTCGCGCGTCCATGCGCGAAAACGGTCCGCTTATCCGCTCAGCCTCTGCCGCTATTAAGCTGCTGCATTGCTGCAAAAAACAGAGGCCAGCCCGAGCTTTTTTAACTTTGTCAGCAGTCTCAAGCGCCACTAATAAGTAGCGGCGCTTTCTATTAAATATTGGCGCTTTTTTAAGTGAGTTGTAGAGCGCTTTTCGGTGTCTTCCGACACATATTTCCCCCCCTTCGTCCGCCTGGCAAAACCTCTTTTTTCCTCATTATTTCTGGGGGTTAAGTTAATCCCGGTTAACCTGCGTCCCGCATAAATTCCGTGTTTTTTCTTATTGCAAATGAAAACTATTATCAATAAAATCAGGCTCAGATAGTCCCGAAACTTTTTTAGCATTAATAACATAAGGTTATGATATGACTGGCGGTTGGGAAAGCGACGCGCAGACGGCCTGGCGACAGCAGCCGGAGCTGGGCTCTCCTTCGGTCGTGACGGAAGGCGATATCAGCACCGTCACCTTTTACTGGCGCGACCCTACGGGTACAGAGCTAACTTCGCCGATAAGGCGGGTATGGATCTATATCACCGGCGTCACCGATCATCATCAGCAGCGCGCGCCGCAAAGCCTGCAGCGCATCAGCGGCACCGATATCTGGCAATGGCAAATCCGCCTTAATGCGGGCTGGCGGGGTAGCTACTGCTTTATTCCCTCCCGCAATGAAAATGACTTTTCCGCCGCCGCGCTGCAAAATCCGCCCGATCGCATGGCGCTGCGCGAAGGCTGGCGCAAACTGCTGCCGCAGGCAATTGCGGATCCGCTCAATCCTTTAACCAGCTGGCGAGGCGGACGCGGCCATCCCGTTTCCGCCCTTCATTTGCCGCAGGCACCGGCGCAACCGGGCTGGTCAGATAAAGCCGCTTTCACCGCACCGCGCTGCCTGACATGGCAAAGCAAAAGGCTGGGCAACCAGCGTCGGGTTTGGCTGTTCACCACTGGCGAAAGCGAGCCGGAACGGCGTCCGCTGGCTATTCTGCTGGATGGCCAGTTCTGGGCGGAACAGATGCCGATCTGGTCTGCGCTACAGGCGGAAACCGATCGGGGACATCTGCCGCCAGCGGTCTATCTGCTGCCGGACGTGATCGACACGCAGCATCGCAGCGAAGAACTTACCTGTAACGCCGAGTTTTGGCTGGCGGTACAGGAAGAGCTGATGCCGATGCTGTCTGAGCAGACGCTCTGGCGCGACGATCCTGCCACGACAGTTATCGCCGGGCAAAGCTTTGGCGGCCTTTCCGCCCTTTACGCCGCGCTGCACTGGCCGCAGCGGTTTGGCTGTGCGCTGAGCCAGTCTGGCTCCTTCTGGTGGCCGCACCGGCAGAGAACCGGGGAAGAAGGGCGGCTGGCGCAGCAGCTAAAGCAGGGAGAGCTTGACGCCAGTCCGCTGAGTATCTATCTGGAGGCAGGCCTGCGCGAACCTGTAGTGCTTCATGCCAACCAGCACATCTATCCGCTGCTGCAAAATGCTCAATCATTGCACTACCGCCTGTTTGACGGCGGCCACGATGCCCTGTGCTGGCGAGGTGGCCTGATTAACGGGCTGGTCACGCTGTGGCAGCCCGTCCGCGCACTATCCGGAGTTATTGATGGAACAGAGTAATCCTTTCGATCGCCCGCAGGGCCCGTTTTTTATTTTGCAAAATCGTCAGGGCTATAGCCTCTGGCCCGCCCACTGCGCTCAGCCTGCAGGCTGGCAGCAGGTCTTTGGCCCGGCAGCGCAGGCGGCCTGCAACGAGTGGCTGGCAGAACGCTGGCAAACCCTGACTCCCGGCAACTTTGCAGCGGGAGAAGAACAGTGAGAGGCGAAATGAGCGAGGCCCTGATGAACAAAGTAACGCAGCAGCTGATGCCGCTGGTGGCGGCGCAGCCCGGTATCTGGATGGCGGAACAGCTTTCCCTGCAGGTCAACGCCTGGAGCGTGGCGCACTATGTCGAGCTGAATGGCGAGCTGAACGAACAGTTGCTGTGCCAGGCTGTTGTACACGGCATGCAGGAAGCAGATACGCTGCGGATGCGCTTTACCGAACAGGATGGCGTGCCGATGCAGTGGGTAGACAGCGCCGCCGTATTTACCGCACCGGACTGCGTCGATCTGCGTGACGAAGCGGATGCTGCGGCTGCGGCGCTGGCGCACATGCAGCAGGATCTCGATCGGGATCTGCGTATCAGTAGCGGCAGTCCGGTTTATCGCCATATTCTCTTTCGACTGAGCGAAACCCGCTGGTATTGGTACCAACGCTTTCATCACCTGGTGGTGGATGGCTTCAGCTTTACCGCCATTACCCGTCGCATTGCGGAAATTTATACGGCGCTTTGCTACGGCAGCGAGACAAAACCTTCGCCTTTCGTCCCTTTTAGCGAAGTAGTAGAAGAGTACGATCGCTATAACTCATCCGCTACGCGCCAGCGCGACGCCGCCTTCTGGAAAGAGCAGGCGAGCCAGTTGCCGATGCCTGCAAGCCTCTCGCCGCTGCCGCTAAACGGGCAAAGCGCCACAACCAACCTAATCCGCCAGCATTTGCAGCTTAACAGTGAAGATTTCCAGGCGCTGCGGGCGCAAAGCGGCCTTAACGCATCCGAGCTGGCACTGGCGCTGGTTGCTGTCTGGCTGGGACGTCTGAGCGGCCGCGCCGAATACAGTGCAGGCTTTATCTTTATGCGGCGGCTGGGATCGGCGGCGCTGAGCGCCACCGGGCCGGTGCTGAACGTGCTGCCGATGGCGGTGCGCATCGATCCTGCCGCCACTTTGCCGCAGCTGGCAGAAATGCTCCAGTTGCAGCTGAAAAAGGCACGCCGCCATCAGCGCTATGACGCAGAGCAGATCCAGCGCGATATCGGTCAGCTAAGCGAGCCGCTGTTTGGCCCGGTCATTAACCTGAAAATGTTCGACTACCGGCTGGACTTTGCCGGTATCGAAGGCGTTACCCACCAACTGGCGTCCGGGCCAGTGCGGGATCTGGAGATAGCGCTTTATCTGGACGAGCAGGGCAACGTCTCGCTGGAGATACTGGCTAATGCCGAACGTTATCAGGCGGAGACGCTGCGCGAACATCTGGATCGCCTGCCGCTGTTGCTTAGCCAGTTCGCACAGGATCCCACAGCGAACTGTGCGCAGGTCGATCTTCTGCATCCGCATGAGAAAAAGCAGCTCCAGGCGATCAACGCCACGGCGATAAGCCTGCCAACGGCTACGCTGAGCAGCCTGATTATCGACCAGGCACAGCGCACGCCGGACGCGCCTGCGCTGGCAGACGAGCTGCACAGTTTTAACTATCGCGAAATGCGCCAGCAGGTAACAGCCCTGGCGGCAGAGCTGCAAAAACGCGGTGTAAAAGCTGGCGATATCGTCGCCGTGGCGTTGCCGCGCTCGGTGTTGCTGTCGCTTTCTCTACAGGCCATCGTTGAGCTGGGCGCTGCCTGGCTGCCGCTGGATACTGGCTATCCTACTGACCGACTGCTGATGATGCTGGAGGATGCTAACCCACGCTTGTTGATTGCCGAGGAAGCGCAGCTAAGCCGGTTCGCGCAATTAAAAGATCTGCAAACCTTCTGCTATAACCAGCCGCTACCGCTGGCCGACAAACCGGTTGCAGAAGGGATGTCGCGCCCGCACCACACCGCCTATGTTATTTATACCTCTGGCTCTACCGGCAGGCCAAAAGGCGTAATGGTTGGCCAGCAGGCAATCGTGAACCGTCTGTTGTGGATGCAAAACCACTATCCGCTGAGCGCAGAAGATGTGGTGCTGCAAAAAACGCCGTGCAGTTTTGACGTTTCGGTGTGGGAATTCTTCTGGCCGTTTATCGCTGGCGCGCAGCTGGTGATGGCGCCACCGGAAGCGCACCGTGACCCGCAGGCGCTCCAGACTTTGTTCAGGCGTTACCGCGTCACTACTACTCACTTTGTGCCTTCTATGCTGGCGGCTTTCGTTGCCGCACTACAGGATGATGAGGCCGTGGCCCAGTGCAAAACCCTGCGCCGGGTATTCTGTAGTGGAGAAGCCCTGCCAACCGATCTCTGTCGCCATTGGCAGGACAAAACCGCCGTGCCGCTGCATAACCTTTATGGCCCAACGGAGGCTGCTGTGGACGTAAGCTGGTATCCAGCCTACGGCGAGGAGCTGCAAAAAGTAACTGGTGCCAGCGTGCCGATCGGCTATCCGGTATGGAATACCGGCCTAAGGATCCTTGATGGCAACATGCAACCGGTGCCGCCAGGGATCGCGGGCGATCTTTATCTTACCGGCGTACAGCTGGCGCAAGGCTACCTGGCGCGAGCCGATCTGACTGCCAGCCGCTTTATTGCCGATCCGGCAGGCAACGGCGAAAGGATGTACCGCACTGGCGACGTAGCGCGCTGGCTGGAAAATGGCGCGGTCGAGTATCTCGGTCGCAGTGACGATCAGCTTAAGATCCGTGGGCAAAGGATCGAACTGGGCGAAATCGACCAGGCTATGCTGGCGCTGGATAATGTCGCGCAGGCTGTTACCAATGCCTGCGTGCTCGGCAATGCCAGCTCGGGCGGCGATCAGCGGCAACTGGTTGGCTATGTAGTCGCTGCTTCTGGCGAGCTGGATACGGCTGCGCTGCGTGAACAGCTTAGCGAACGGCTGCCCGCGCATATGGTGCCGGTGCTGCTGATCCAGCTGGAAGCTTTTCCGCTAAGCGCTAACGGCAAGCTGGATCGCAAGGCACTACCGTTGCCGCAGCTGGTCGCGGCGGAAGGCCGTGCACCGCAGAAAGGTATAGAAACCGAGGTGGCCGAAGCCTTTGCCCGCCTGCTGGAATGCGAGATCCGCTCGGTCAATGACGACTTCTTCGCGCTTGGCGGACATTCGCTGCTGGCAATGCGGCTGGCGGTCGATCTGCGTCGACGTCTGAACAGGCCGGTTACGGTAGGGCAGGTGATGGTCGCTTCCACCGTAGGCGCGCTGGCGCAGGAGCTGTCACAGGCGCAAACGGAAGAAGAAGCGAGCCGCGCGGGGATGGAAACTATTCTGCCGCTGCGCCGCTCGCACGGCCCAACGCTGTTCTGTTTCCATCCCGCTTCGGGCTTCGCCTGGCAGTTCAGTATCCTGCAACGCTATCTGGACGCGCGCTGGTCGCTTATCGGCATCCAGTCGCCGCGGCCGGACGGGCCAATGCAGCAGGCGGAAAATCTGGAGGAAGTTTGCGATCGCCATCTTGCCACGCTGCGCGAGCAGCAGCCGCATGGCCCTTACTATCTGATGGGCTACTCGCTGGGCGGCACGCTGGCGCACGCCATTGCCGCGCGTTTACAGGAACAGGGCGAAAAGGTCGCCTTCCTGGGGCTGCTGGATACCTGGCCGCCGGAGACGCAAAACTGGTCGCAAAATGCTAACCAGCTGGATGCCGAAGTGCTGGCAGAAATAGATCGCGAGCGCGAAGCCTTTATGGCTGCGCAACAGTCGCTGCGTGAATCACTGGCGACCTCGGCCAGCCAGCAGCTTTTCGGCATGATCGAAGGCAACTATGGCGACGCGGTCAGGCTACTGGCAACAGCGAAAAGCCGTCGCTTCGCTGGCAAAGCCACGCTTTTCGTTGCGCAGGAAACCCTGAAGCCGGGCCAGGATGCACAAACCGCCTGGGCACCCTGGCTTGAAGAGTTGCAAACCTGGCCGGTAGCCTGCGCGCACGTGGATATTATCTCGGCAGAGGCGTTTACCCATATCGGCCCGCGCCTTAACCAACTGCTGAATCAGGCAACAGAATGAAGAAAAAGACTTTTATGCTCAGCCTTAGTTTGCTGAAGACCCATCCCGCTTTTCGGGCAGTATTTATTGCCCGCTTTATTTCTATCCTGGCGCTGGGGCTGCTTGGCGTAGGCGTACCGGTACAGATCCAGACGCTGACCGGATCTGCCTGGCAGGTAAGCCTGGCGGTAACGCTAACCGGCATCGCGCTTTTTACCGGACTAATGCTTGGCGGCGTGCTGGCGGATCGCCACGAGCGCCGGCGGCTGATCCTGTTTGCGCGATCGACCTGCGGGCTGGGCTTTATCGGCCTGTGCGTGAATGCCGCTCTGCCGCAGCCATCGCTGGTGGCAATTTACCTGTTGGGTATCTGGGACGGCTTCTTCGGTGCGATTGGCGTCACTGCGCTGCTTGCTGCGACGCCCGCGCTGGTGGGTCGAGAGAATCTAATGCAGGCTGGCGCGATCACCATGCTGACCGTCAGGCTCGGCTCGGTGATCTCGCCGATGGTGGGAGGCGTGCTGCTCGCTTCCGGCGGTGTTTTCTGGAACTTCGCGCTGGCGGCGGCAGGCACTTTTATTACCCTGATCCCGCTGCTACGCCTGCCCCAGCTACCGCCGCCGCCGCAGTCGCATGCAAGGCCGCTGCACGCGCTGATTGAAGGCTTTAAGTTCTTGCTCAGCCACCGGCTTATTGGCGGCGTAGCGCTGGTAGGTGCGTTGCTGACAATGGCAACGGCAGTACGCGTGCTTTATCCGGCGCTCGCCTCGGGCTGGAATTTAAGCGCGCAGCAAATCGGCTTTCTCTATGCGGCCGTACCGCTGGGCGCTGCCGCAGGCGCGCTAACCAGTGGCAATCTGGCACAGCATCCGCGTCCTGGCCTGGTTATGTTGCTCACCAGCGTTGTTGCTTTTGTTGCAATAGGGCTGTGCGGTCTGATGCCTTACTGGCAGGCGGGCGCACTTTGCCTGATGCTGTTTGGTTATCTCAGCGCCCTCAGCGCGCTGCTGCAATATACGCTAATCCAGACGCTGACGCCGGACGCCATGCTGGGCCGCATCAACGGCCTGTGGACGGCGCAGAATGTGATGGGCGACTCGCTGGGCGCGCTACTGCTGGGCGCGTTGACTACGGTGATGTTGCCTGCCGCAGCCGCCAGCGGTAGCGGGCTGGGTCTGGCCGTAATCAGCCTGGGACTCGTCGCCGCTTTCGGCTCGTTAAGGCGTTATCGCCAGCCTGCGCCCGAGCAGCAGATGGAAAGCGCAACGGAATAATTAACAGGGCTGCCCTTAGCGGCGGCGATCTTCCTTAACGGCAGGTAAAGATTTCCGAAAAAAATGCATTAACGGCGCTAAGGTTGAGCCGGGCTGCGGCGTGCGGTTTTGCTGGGTTTTAAACTGCTATAAGGCGCTTGACATCGCAAAAAATTTACTTAAAGTTACGCGTTAATAATGCAAATGATAATCATTATTATACTTCTTATCGCTGTGGCTGGAGGCCGTTATGGAGACGCTTTGCGCTGATGCCGTTACAACATCAGTTCCTCTCTCATCTGCAAGCTTTTTCTTTGGCTCGCCGTGGAAAAGCTTTATCACCTGTGGTCGCTTTGCCGAAATCACCTGTCCCGCCGCTGACGGCGACAATCTGCAGGGCGCTTTTCAACAACAGGTGCGCAGCGCTTTTGCAGCAGCAAAAGCGAAAGGCATCAAACATCCCGTGATGGTCGGCGCTATTCCTTTCGATACGCGTCAGCCTTCCGCGCTGTTTATCCCTGAACGCTGCGAAAGCGTTTCTCGCCAGCAGCTGCTGCAGACGGCGCAGCAGGCGAAATCGGGCATAACGCCGGTGATTACCGGAAGACAGGAAATTCCCGAACAGCCAGCCTTTATGGACATGGTTGCGCGGGCGGCAGAAGCCACGGCTCAGCCCGGCCTGGATAAAGTAGTGCTGTCACGCCTGATCGATATCACTACCGAAGAAGCGGTCGATGCCGCTGCGCTGATGGACCGCCTGGTAGCGCTTAACCCTACCAGCTATCACTTCCACGTGCCGCTGGCCGATGGCAGCACGCTGCTGGGTGCCAGTCCGGAACTGCTGCTGCGCAAGTCAGGCGAAACCTATTCTTCGCTGCCGCTGGCCGGTTCGGCCAGGCGCGACCACGGCGACAAGGCGCGGGACCTGGCCGTTGGTGAACAGCTGATGTACTCACAGAAAGATCGCTACGAGCATCGGCTGGTGACCAGCGCCATGTATGACGTGCTGAAGCCGCGCAGCAAATATCTGGCGGTGCCGGATAAACCAGAGCTGATTACCACCTCCACACTCTGGCATCTGGCCACGGCAATTGAAGGCAAAGCGACCTCACCAGAAGAAACCGCGCTGTCGCTGGCCTGCCTGCTGCATCCGACGCCTGCGCTGAGCGGCTTGCCACACGTAGCCGCCCGCGAATGGATTGAAAAGCTGGAGCCGTTTGACCGCCAGCTGTTCGGCGGCATCGTCGGCTGGTGCGATGAAGAAGGCAACGGCGAATGGGTAGTGACTATCCGCTGCGGCACGCTGGCCGGTAAAAATATCCGGCTGTTCGCTGGCGCAGGCATAGTGCCTGCCTCGTCGCCAGAATCGGAGTGGCGCGAAACCGGCGTTAAGCTCAGCACCATGCTGCATGTATTTGGACTGCAATAAGGCTATTTTATGACTATCTCTTATTCCCGCTGGCCAGCCGACTTCGCTGCCCGCTACCGTGAAAAAGGTTACTGGCTGGATCTGCCGCTAACCGATATCCTGACCCGCCACGCCGCAAGCCCGCAGACGGCGCTGATCGACGGCGACCGTGAATACAGCTATCAGCAGCTGGAAGCCGCCAGCGATCGCCTGGCCGCCGCTTTGCAGCGTCGCGGCCTGAAGTGCGGCGATACGGCCCTGGTGCAGTTGGGCAACGTAGCCGAATTCTATATCACGCTGTTTGCGCTGCTGAAAATCGGCGTAGCCCCGGTTAACGCGCTGTTCAGCCATCAGCGTCAGGAGCTGGATGCCTATGCCAGCCAGATCGAACCAGCTTTGCTGATCGCCGATCGCCAGCATGGTCTGTTCGCTACCGATGACTATTTAGTGCCGCTGCGCCAGCGCTGCCCGTCTCTGCGCGAAGTGGTGCTGCGCAACGCGCGCGAAGGCGACACCTCGCTTGAGGCATTAATCAACGAAGCGAAAGAAGATTTTGTTGCCGCGCCTTCGGCCGCTGATGAAGTGGCGTTTTTCCAGCTTTCCGGCGGCAGCACAGGTACGCCTAAGTTAATCCCGCGCACGCATAATGACTACTACTACAGCATCCGCCGCAGCGTTGAAGTTTGCCACTTTAGCGAAAAAACTCGCTACCTCTGCGCGTTGCCTGCTGCACACAACTATCCGCTCAGCTCGCCAGGCGCTTTCGGGGTCTTTTACGGCGGTGGCTGCGTGGTGCTGGCGAGCGATCCCAGTGCCAACCTCTGCTTCCCGCTAATTGAAAAACATCAGATTTCCGTAACGGCGCTGGTACCGCCAGCGGTCAGCCTTTGGCTGCAGGCGATCCAGGAGTGGGGCACCAACAGAGCACTCAGCTCGCTGCAGCTGCTGCAGGTCGGCGGCGCGCGTTTAAGCGAAGCGCTGGCAGCGCGTATTCCTGCCGAGCTGGGTTGTCAGCTACAGCAGGTCTTCGGCATGGCGGAAGGCCTGGTCAACTATACCCAGCTTAATGATGATGAGTGGCACGTCTTCTCAACCCAGGGCAAGCCGATGAGCCCGGATGACGAAGTATGGGTCGCGGATGAGCAGGGGAATCCGCTGCCGCCGGGCGAAACTGGCAGGCTGATGACGCGTGGCCCGTACACTTTCCGTGGCTACTACCGCAGCCCGGATCACAATGCCAAATCCTTTGATGCCAACGGTTTTTACTGCTCTGGCGATCTTATTTCCATCACGCCGGATGGTTACATCTGCGTGCAGGGCCGCGAAAAAGACCAGATCAACCGTGGCGGCGAAAAAATTGCTGCCGAAGAGATCGAAAACCTGCTGCTGCGCCATGAAGCCATTCTGCATGTCGCTCTGGTTTCGATGGAAGACAGTCTGCTGGGCGAAAAAAGCTGCGCCTTTATCGTCGGCAAGCGCCCGGTGCGCGCCGTGGAGATCCGTCGCTATCTGCGAGAGCTGGGCGTAGCGGATTATAAATTACCCGATCGAATTGAAACTGTTGACGAACTGCCGCTGACTCCTGTCGGTAAAGTGGACAAAAAATTGCTGCGTCAACAGCTGGCCGCCAGCCAGACCAACTAATCTCTGGAGAGAAAATGACTATTCCTGCACTGAAAGCTTATGCTCTGCCCGTTGCAGCCGATCTGCCTGAAAACAAGGTAAAGTGGACATTTGAGCCTTCCCGTGGCGCGCTGCTAATTCACGATATGCAGAACTACTTTATTAATTTCTGGGGCGAAGATTGCCCGATGATCAAACAGGTCATCAGCAATATCGCCGCGCTGCGCCAGTACTGCCGCCAGAACAACATTCCGGTTTACTACACCGCGCAGCCAAACCACCAGAGCGATGCAGATCGCGCGCTGCTGAACGATATGTGGGGACCGGGCCTGAACAAACACCCCGAACAGCAAAAAGTGGTAGCCGAACTGGCGCCGGAAGAGGGCGACGAAGTGCTGGTTAAGTGGCGCTACAGCGCTTTCCATCGCTCGCCGCTGGAACAGCATCTGAAAGAAACCGGCCGCGACCAGCTGATTATCTGCGGCGTCTATGCCCATATCGGCTGCCTGACTACCGCAATCGACGCCTTTATGCGCGACATCCAGCCTTTCATGGTGGCAGATGCGCTGGCGGACTTCAGCCGCGAAGAGCATCTGATGGCGCTGAAATACACCGCTGGCCGCGCTGGCAAAGTGGTGATGACGGAAGATCTGCTGCCGGTGCCGCTGAGCATGGAACAACTGCGCGCGCTGGTACAGCCGATGCTGGACGAGGACGAAACGCCGGAAGATGACGAAAACCTGATTGATTACGGTCTGGATTCGGTGCGCATGATGGCGCTGGCGGCGCGCTGGCGTAAAGCCTACAGCGATATCGACTTTGTGATGCTGGCGAAAGAACCAACGCTGGCAGCCTGGTGGCGTCTGCTGTCGCGGGAGCGCGCATGAGCTTCGATTTTACCGGTAAAAACGTCTGGGTAACCGGCGCCGGAAAAGGGATCGGCTACGTAACCGCATTGGCCTTCCACCAGGCGGGCGCGAACGTGATCGGGTTAGATCTCGCTTTTCCGGAGGCGGAATATGCTTTTCAAACCGCTGAACTGAACGTGGCGGACGCGCAGCAGGTAAAAGAAGTCTGCCAGCGGCTACTGGCGGAAACGCCACGGCTGGATGTGCTGGTTAACAGCGCAGGCATCCTGAGAATGGGCGCGACCGACGAGCTGGAAGTCGCGGACTGGCAGGCTGTTATGGCTGTTAACGCAGGCGGCGCATTCAACATTTTTCAACAGACTATGCCTCTGTTCCGCCAGCAGCGTCACGGCGCTATCGTCACCGTAGCTTCGGATGCGGCGCACTGTCCGCGTATCGGTATGTCCGCCTATGGCGCATCCAAAGCCGCGCTGCGTAGCCTTAGCCTGACCGTTGGCCTGGAGCTGGCACCCTTTGGCGTACGCTGCAACCTGGTGTCGCCAGGCTCAACCGATACGGATATGCAGCGCACGCTGTGGAAAAGCCCGGATGCCGAGCAGCAGCGTATCCGTGGCTTTGCGGAGCAGTTTAAAGTTGGCATCCCGCTGGGCAAAATAGCTCGCCCGCAGGAGATCGCTAACACCATTCTGTTCCTTGCCTCCGATCAAGCCAGCCACATTACGATGCAGGATATCGTTATCGACGGCGGCAGCACCTTGGGGGCGTAATGACAAAATCAATCTGGCAACGACAGCTCAGTCTGGATGAGCTTAACCGCATGGGCGAAGGCTCGATGGTCGCCCATCTCGGCATCCTTTTTACCGTGCTGGAGGAAGGCAAGCTGGAGGCGAGCATGCCGGTCGACCAGCGTACCCATCAGCCTTTCGGCCTGCTGCACGGCGGTGCTTCGGTAGCGCTGGCAGAAACTTTAGGCTCAATGGCGGGTTTTCTCACCAGCCAGGAAGGGCAGTGCATAGTCGGCACGGAAATCAACGCCAGCCATCATCGCGCTGTTACTGGCGGTCTGGTGCGCGGCGTTTGCCAGCCGTTACATCTGGGCAGAAGCCAGCAAACCTGGGAAATCGCCATTTATGACGAGCGGGGCAGGCGCTGCTGCACCTCGCGGCTGACCACGGCGATACTGGGCTAACTTTTTCGGCCTGCATTAGCGGGCCGTTTTACTGACGATAATTGGGTTACATGGAGAGAATATGACTATTAATTTCAGCCGCGGAAAAGGCTACCTGTTAACGCTGGCGCTGTTTGCCGCCGCAATCCCTGCCCACAGCGAAACTGCTGAACCGCTACGCCAGCCCGTCGCCAAAGGCGCTTATGAGATGGCTTTCAGCCCGTCGCAGCAGGCGCTCTATGTGGCGACTTCCGGCAGTCGCCAGCTGGATAAAGGCGGCGTGGTTTACCGTCTGGATCCGCAGACGCTGGCCATCACCCAGGCTATTCATAACGATCTGAAGCCGTTCGGCACCGCTATCAACAATAAAACGGACACGCTGTTTGTCGGCAACACGCTGAACAGTACGGTTACGGCAATTGACGTAAAAAGCGGCGAGGTAAAAGGCAGGCTGCTGCTGGACAATCGCCCACGCAGCGAAGATTTCCGTCCGCTGGCGCCACGCGAACTGGCGGTAGATGAAAGTACCAATACCCTGTACGTCAGCGGCGTTGGCGCAGAGAGCCAGATTTGGGTGATAGATGGCGACAAGCTGACGCTGAGCCACACGCTGGAAGGCTTAGGCAAACGCGCAACCGGCCTGGCGCTGGATAGTGCTGCGCACCGCCTTTACGCCACTGGCGGCGACAACGAGCTGTTTACCTTTGACACCGCCAGCAACAAACTGCTGTCAAAAGTGAAGCTGGCAGAAGGCGAACACTTTTTCCTGAATATCAGCCTGGATCCGGCTACGCATCGCGCTTTTATCACCGATTCTAAACAGGCAGAGCTGCTGGTGGTTGATACCAACGACGGCAAAGTACTGCAAAAAGTCGCGGTGCCAAAATCGCTGGCGGTGCTGTTTAACCCGCAGCGCAATGAAATTTATGTTACTCACCGTGAAGCGGGCGAGGTCAGCATTATCGATGGCAAAACCTATAAAGTTTTGAAAACCATCAAGGCGCCGACCCATCCAAACAGCCTGGCGCTGTCGGCAGATGGCCAGACGCTCTACATTTCTGTTAAACAGGCTTCTTCCCGCAAGCAGGAAGCCACTGCTCCTGACGAAGTGCTGCGCGTTAAGCTGTAAACCTTTCGCCCTGGCCAAAGTGCCAGGGCATATTAGCCTGTCGACCCTCCCGCTTTTGCTTTAAAATCTGCTTATTCCGTACTGAATTTGTCATACCGATTCGTTAAAACTTCCCGTTTTAAAAAGGACGCATGCAATGAAAGAAAGGTTTCCGCAAGGCTTTATGTGGGGCGGCGCGACCGCCGCGAATCAGGTTGAAGGCGCCTATAACGAGGAGGGCAAAGGGCTTTCTATCGTGGACGCCATTCCCGGCGGCAAGTCGCGCCTGGCTATCGTCTCCTCGCCCGATTTTGATTTTACCCTTGATACCTCTCGCTACACTTATCCCAATCATAAAGGCATCGACCATTATCATCGCTTCCGCGAGGATATCGCGCTGTTTAAAGAGATGGGCTTCAAATGCTATCGCTTTTCCATCGCCTGGACGCGCATCTATCCAAACGGCATCGAGCAGCAGCCTAACGAGGCGGGCCTGCGTCATTACGACGAAGTGATTGACTGCTGCCTTGCGCATGGCATTGAGCCGGTGATTACGATTTCGCATTACGAAATGCCGCTGCATCTGGCGACCGAATTCGGCGGCTGGAAAAACCGCGAGGTAATTGGCCACTTTGAGCGCTTTGCCCGCACGGTGCTGGAACGCTACGGCCAGAAAGTGAAGTACTGGATGACCTTTAACGAGATCAACAGCGCGGTACACTTCCCAATGATGAGCCAGAGCCTGACGGTAAAAACCGGCGCGCTGGAGGCGCAGGCGAAGTTTCAGGCATGGCATAACCAGTTTGTCGCCAGCAGTATGGCGGTGAAAATCGCGCACGAAACCCATCCCGCTATTCAGATTGGCTGCATGGTGATCCACGCCACCGCCTATGCCTACGACTGTCATCCGCTGAACCAGCTCGCCACGCTGAAAGAGACGCAGTTGTTTAACTTTTACTGCGCCGATGTGCAGGCGAAAGGCGAATACCCTTACTACGCCAAAAGCCTGTGGAAGTCGCAGGGCGTGGAGCTGGATATCCAGCCGGGCGATATGGCGCTGATTAAAGAGCATACCGTGGACTACATCGGTTTCAGCTACTACATGTCCACCACCATCAACAAAACGGATGCCGAAAAAGCTAACGCGAAGGGCAATCTGCTGGGCGGCGCACGTAATCCGTTCCTGGAGGCCAGCGACTGGGGCTGGGAGATCGATCCCGTTGGCCTGCGTATTGGGCTGAATCAGCTTTACGACCGTTACCAGAAACCGCTGTTTATTGTTGAAAACGGCCTGGGCGCTATTGATAGGCCGGATGAAAATTTCCGGGTTGAGGACGATTACCGCATCAACTATCTGCGTCAGCACATTGAAGCGATGGCCGAAGCGATCGAAGATGGCGTTGAGCTGATGGGCTATACGCCGTGGGGCTGTATCGATTTGGTGAGTATGTCCACCGGCGAGATGAGTAAGCGCTATGGCTTTATCTATGTCGATCTGGATGACGCTATCTCCGGCACCGGCAACCGCTACAAGAAAAAATCCTTTTACTGGTATCAGAAAGTCATCGCCAGCAACGGCAGCGATCTGAGCTAAACGATGGGGCCGCCGCTGGCGGCCTCAGACTGCTGACAAACCTAAACTGTTTCTGGACTTTAGCTTTTTTTACCGCAACACGGCAGCTTGATAGCGGCAGAGGCTGAGCGGATAAGCGGACCGTTTGGCGCATGGACGCGCCAACCGAGCCTACATGGAAGTATTCACGGCGTGTCCGTGTTCCGATCTGCCTCTGCTGCTCTGTCGCTGATTTAAACGCGACCTGGGGTTTGTCATCAACCTTGGGCCGCCTGCGGCGGCCTTGTTTTTTCGTTTCCGGAAACCAGCATAGATATAATGTAAAAATCTGTCCGGCTGTCATCATCCGGCCAACCGTAGCGGCTATGGTTAAGTGAGGCTAACACTTTCCCATGGAGGAGCCGATGAGCGGCCAGGACCATCAAACCTTAATTGCTGCACGTCTTGCATTAACTCAACAGCAGCGCGAGAGCACCCGTCAAGCGCTGGCAGAAGGCCAACAGGCGGAAACAGATCCAGCCCGTGCGCAGCGTTATGCTTTTCAGCAGCATCTGCGGCAGGGTGTTATCACCGGCGAAAGCAACGATCTGCTGCCGGTAGCATTTTTATCGCAGGGGCTGAATTGCGCGCAGGCAGTGGCTATGCTGCGGGAAGACGGCATGCCCAAAGGCAGCGGCTTTCTTATCCACGGCGGGCTGGTGGTGACCAATCATCATCTGCTGCCGCAGCCGCCTGCGCAGGGGCGAATGTCAGTGCAGTTCGGCTGGCGACGCACGGAGGAGGGCAATCTGGAAGATGGCGTTACCTTTAGCCTGGATGCCGATCGCTTCTGGCTTACCAGCCCGACCAGTGAACTGGATTGCACTCTGGTCGCGCTTGGGGAAGTTATCAGCGGCAGCGGCGCCACGCCACGGCCTGTCGCATTAAACGATCGCAACGATAAGCATGCATTGGGCATCAGTCTTAATCTGATCCATCATCCCAACGGCGCGCCGCAGCAAATTACTCTACGTAACAACGCGCTGCTGGCCCGCCACGAGCAGTTATTGCACTATGCGGCCGATACCGACGGCGGCTCTTCTGGCGCGCCGGTCTTTAATGACAGCTGGCAGCTGGTGGCGCTGCATCACGGCGGCGTAGAGGGCGACGACGGCTGGGTAAACGAAGGCGTCCGCATCAGCGCTATTAGCGACTGGCTGAAAGGCGAACTGCCGAAGCTGCCAGCAGCGCAGCAGAATTCATTGATGCAGGCGTTAACCGCTACCGACAAGCCGCTTGCCGCAGCCGCTACGCCGGAGGGAAACTACGGCAATCGCGATGGCTACCAGCCCAATTTCCTGGAAGGTGCGCCAATCAATCTGGCGGAAATTATCGCGCCGCGCGCGGCAGAAGTAGCGCCATTGCGTGACGGTAAACAAGGAGCGGAGGCGCAGCTTAACTATGAACATTTCTCGCTGCTGATGAACGCCGACCGGCGGCTGGCCTTTGTTACCGCGACTAATATCGACGGCGCAAGCTATATCTCCATCGATCGCGGCAGCGGCCAGCCTTCGCTACTGGAAGAGGCAGACCGCTGGGTTGAAGACAGCCGCATCGACAGCCGCTACGTCACCGGCCAGGCTTTTTACAGCGAATACAGCCGCTGGTTCGATCGCGGCCATCTTACCCGGCGCAGCGATCCTACCTGGGGCACGGCGGCGGAAGCGGTACGCGCCAACAAAGACACCTTCCATTTTACCAACTGCTCGCCGCAGCACTTCCGCTTCAATCAGAGCCAGCAATACTGGCAGGGCGTGGAACGCTATATCCTGGAGTACGGCGTGCTGGAATCAAAGCGGAAAATCACCGTGCTGACCGGCCCGGTACTCAATGAACAGTGGCGGCAATATGCAGACTGGAAAGTCCCTTTGCTGTTCTGGAAAGTGGTGCTGCGTATCGGCCCGGCGGGCAAACCGCAGGCGACCGCGCTGCTGGTCAGCCAGGCCGATTTGCTGGATGAGCCGAGACGATTGCTGCCGGAGGCGACAAACGCGCGTCCGAATGTGGATGAATATCGCGTAACGGTAAGCGCGCTTGAAAAGCTGACAGGGTTAAACTTCGCCGCCTTCCGCGACTGGGAAAGCTGGCAGCCTGATGAATCTTTACTGGCGCAGCCGCTGCCCGCGAAGCTGATTATGACCTGGGAGGATTTGCTTTAGGCTAACTGGCCTGGCCCGACGCGATATGAGTTACGCTCTGGCCAGGCTGCACGATTATTACTGATTTACCATCCGGTTATTCAACAGGGCCGATCGGCACATAACCGGTATCCGCTATCAGTTTTTGCCCCTGTGGGCTAAGAAACCAGTCGATCAGCTTTTGCGTATTGAGCGAGGGCTGGCGGACGGTCACCATATAAAGCTCGACAGTAAAGGGATAGCTGCCGTTGCGAATATTTTCTGGTGTGGGTGCGATGCCGTTAACGGAAAGCAGCCGCAGCCTCTCCTGGCGATCCATTTGGCTGACATAAAAGCGAAAAGAGTAACCCAGCGAGCCGGGAGAATGCTGATAGTCGGCAACGCGGCGTGCGATGCCGCCCATGCCGCCAGCCACTTCAGTTTTCAGCGGCGGGCGCATTTTGATCCCTTTCATTACCTTGTCCAGCATAACGGTCTGGCTACCCGAACCTTCCGGCCGCTGCCAGGGAATAATTTTTCGCCATGGCCCGCCAACCTTGCGCCAGTTATCGATCTCGCCAGAATAAATAGCGCGTAATTGCTCAACGGAAAGGTTGGTTACCGGGTTGTCTTTATCGACGATAAACACGAAAGCCTCTTTAGCAACGGGAATAAGGCGCAGCTTGAGGTTATTTTCCGCGGCCATCTGCTTTTGTAATATTGAGGGCTGGGCGACAAAAATTAAATCCGCTCTGTTGGCAATTAAAGCTCTGTAAGCCGCAGATGTTCTGCTTTGCGCGATATAGGGAAAAACGGTGTGCTCGTCTAATCCCTTATAAAGTGCCTGTACCGCAGATGCATACACAGGATAAGCGGCGGTAGCGCCGTCGACCCGCGGCCAGTCGCTACTGATAGCGAGCGTGGCGGGAGAAGAAAGCGGTATAAGTCGGTTATCGGCAGTAAAGGGCGCCCGGTCTTTCAGGCTAATGGTTTCAGTAAACGTTTGTTCATCTTCTTCGCGAACTAAAAAACGTTTATGAAGATAACCCTGACCAGCCGTTACGGCCAGCAGAAGGGAAAATATCGCCAGGCAGGTTCTGCGTCCACGAGCCACGGCCACTGTTTTGCCGCGCCGTTTTGCCCTTACCACCAAGCCTGCGGCAAGAAAGGCATAACAGAACAGCGGGATCAGGATAAATAGCCAATATTGCCCTGAAAATAGCGCCAGAAAATTAATAAATATAAAGGGCAGGTAAAGGAAGAAAACTATGGAAAATACCGAATGAGTAAAATCACCGCCGCTGATGAACATTGCTCCGATCCAGACCAGCAGATAATAAAAGCAGGGAACAAATATGGGCCGGTAGCGCAGCAGAAAATTATCAGAAAGCCTGGCCGGTACCCAAAGCAGGCCGAGCGTGAAAGCGACTATGGCTGCTATTCCACTGAAGACCACCTCTAAGGCAATCCATCTCAGCTGATAACTCATTGGCGAAGCAATAAAAATAGCCAGCAGAACCTGTATCAACACGGGTAAAATAACAGTGGTTACGACAAATATAAGTGTTTGATCCCGGTCTGATTTATTTCTTTGTTCGTCGATATCCATATTATTGACTTCCTTGTCGAGGACGCAAATAGTGAGTGGTGAAGTTGGTTACCTGTGCAGCATTGTAGTAACTGTATAATGACTCTTTTTAAGCTGAGAAAACGCTAATGGCAGCAAGTTCCACTACAAAAGAAGAAATTTACGAAGCCACGCTGACCGTGATGGTGCAGGAAGGGATTCGCGGCATAACCTGGCGGCGCGTGGCTACAGAGGCGGGGCTGTCACCGGGAACCCTGACATATCATTTTCCCCATACAGAGAGCTTGTTGCTGGGAGCCTTTACCTGGATGATTGATAATATCAGTCGCAGCTTCTTTGAGCGTATGAGCGCGGCCTCAAATAAAGCCAGCGCCTGCGAGGCGGTGGTCGATCTCATCTGTGGCGATATCTGGGCCAGCAGAAGACACCTTGTGCTGAGCTTCGAACTTTACTCTCTGGCGGCGCGGAAAGACAATTTTCGCTTGCTATTGCAGGAATGGATGGCGCGCAGCAGAAAATCCCTGCATCTTGCTTTTCCGTTTGAAACAGCCTGTGCGCTGGATGCGCTGATCGAAGGTTTCACGATCCACAATCTTCTTAACGATACGCCTGTGGATCGCAAAATCATCCTTAATACCGTCAACAAAATAGCCTCGTCCCGATGCGATAAAAACTAAAATCATCCGCTATCGATCGCTTGCTCCGTAAAAATCCTTTGTTGTACTATCTAGTCGTACAAATGTACGAATCAGGGGTAATCATGCAACAACGGCAGCTGCTGCGCGAAAAATGGGCCATCTACGGCCTGATGTTTTTGCCCGGATTTACCTGGGCATCATGGGTTAGCCGCACGCCGTTTATGCGCGACCTTCTTCATGCTTCAACGGAAGTAATGGGATTGATTTTATTTGGTTTTTCCTGCGGATCTATGCTGGGCGTCGTGCTGGCGGGACGGCTGATTATGCAGTGGGGAACCCGCAGCGTAATGCGTAAAGGCTTATTGCTGCTGTTGTGCGGCCTGATAGTCATGTGTGTAGGCTTGGCATTGCAAAGCCAATACGGCGTATTTACAAGCCTTGCTTTATTAGGCGGCGGCACGGCGCTGATTGACGTGGTTATCAACGTCGAAGGCGCAGCTTTTGAGCGCCATATCGGCCGCTCGATTATGACCGTTATCCACGGTTTTTTCAGTTTAGGCACGCTGGTCGGGGCGATATCAGGCCTGGCGGCGACTGCGGCAGGTATTGATATCAACTGGCATTTTACCGCCGTGCTGCTGATCATTATTACCGTTGCCTCTGTTGCTTTACGCCATCTCCCTGCTTTTAGCGACAGCGAGCGCCATGAGCAAGGGAATCGCGGCAGTTTTATTAGCCAGGTAAAAAATGAGCTGCGCGACCGTCAACTGCTCATCCTTGGCGTGGTTATTCTGGCAATGGCGCTGGCAGAAGGCTCCGCTAATGACTGGTTGCCCTTGCTGATGATTGACGGCCATAACCTTACCCCTACCGAAAGCACGCTGGTCTATGCGGGCTTTACGGCAGGAATGACGTCAGGCCGTTTCCTGGGCGGCTATGTGGTCGACCGTTTAGGCCGTGTAGGCGTGCTGCGCATCAGCGCATTTTCTGCCGCGTTTGGGCTGTCGTTAGTTATTTTTTCCAATAACGAATGGCTGGCTGCCGCAGCAGTATTGTTCTGGGGCATCGGCGCGTCGTTAGGCTTCCCGCTGACCGTTTCCGCCGCAGGTGACGGAGCAAACAGCGCGGTGCGGGTAACTATTGCCGCAACGCTTGGCTATATGGCATTCCTGGTTGGGCCACCGGGACTGGGTTTTATTGGCCAGCATGCGGGCCTGCGTATGGCGATGTTGCCGGTGCTGGCAATGGTACTGCTGGCGCTGCTTTGCGCCGGTGCGGCAGGGAATAAACGAAGGGCTGGATAACATGCCGCCTCCGGTTATTGATTGATGCTGCTTTGCTGCTGATGACAGAAAGAGTCAAATCACCGCATACGGCAAAAAATGTTGCGCTCATCCGCTAAAGGCTCAGGCAGCAGGCGCCACAGCAAAAAGCCCCCTCCTCTGAATAGGATTGTAGTTTCCATTAAATTTCCTATTAATAAAGTAAAAATAAAAGTTAGGGTTGTCAAAACCACCAGAATTACCACCTCTTTACCACTGACTTTTACTTCCGTCATGCCAGCCAGGCACAATGGATTAACTTATCATTTAGACCATATATATACCCGCACATCCAGACGTAGCTCAGAGGTGAGATATGAATCAATCCCAAGCAAATCAATCAGCAGCAGACATGAATTTTTAAGCATATAAAAAGTATGGCCCTTAAGTTTCTGACATTTGCATAATGTCAGGTGAAATGCGCACTTAACAACCATCATACTAGTGATTGAGCGTAGCATAATAGATGGCCGTACCACCTTTAGAATTCACGCATGATTTCTAAAATGCAGTTATGCCAGAAGGAATTGAAGATATGCAGTCCGAACAAAATCACCAATCCCGACATCTACCATTACCACAAAGTGTCAGAGAAGCCATTACCGCAGCAAGAAAACAGGCTGGTACGTTTTACGCCTTTACCGAAGCCGATGTACCACTACTGATTCAGTCACAGGATGGTACGGCGAGCGGTAAAAGCTATAACGTTTTCGCTCAATACATCGAAAGCGTAAATCCAGCAATCAACCCTGGCAATAGTCATCGCAATCTGGTGTTTATCACACCGTTGAAATCACAAATTGACATCCCGGAACAACTCATCGCTTGCGCCCGAGATAAGAAGATTGAATTGTTACCTTATCTTTCGCAAGGGGATATAGCAGATCTTGGTTTTACGTCATGGGTCAAATCTCCTCAAGGGAAAACACCTACAAACCGGGAACGTTATCGTCGCTGGATCAAGCAAGCTAACAAATTGATGTCCGGTGAAATTCAGCTTATTTTTCAACGCCTGAAAGCTGAAGTTGATGCTCGTAATAGTTTGGAAGTGCGTCTGGAAACAGAGATTAAAGTGGGGGCAACGTTTGAACAAAAACGTCTGGAGGATGAGTTACGTCTCAATAGTTTTCATTTAGCAGGTCGCTTACAGGAAGCGACTGTGGCGATGCTTAATGCTTTGAACCAGGATCTAGCGGCTTTACTTGATGAGGAAGCGACTAACCCTCGATATGCACTGGCTACGGAAATGGTTAAACATCTTTTCCCGTTTCAGATTGCACTGTATCGCCGATGTATCCTGTTGGCCACGACGAAAAAGTTCGATGGTAGTGTGCTGTTATTGAAACGCGATAAAGAAGGCGGCTATCATCGGAGTTCACAGCCGTTGGACCACGTTTTGGGCCAGAAAAAAAGCCTCAAAGTAAATCCGTTAGGCGAGATTGCTAACCAGACTAATCCACAGCGAATTGAGAGCTTAAAAGAGCAATATTGGATAACCGACGAAGACTCACCTTTTGCACAACGTGATATTCGTTTCACATTAGTTCTGGACGAAGAGCACGAAGCCTACCGTATCTTCCAGCAGAATGTTTGCCAGACATTAATGAACGACGACCAGCAGCTTCCTTCGTTACTGGCAATTTTACACCGTGTACTGGAATATGTGGATGAATGTTCTTCAGATGAAAGAGCACCAGGGTATACCCCTCTGAAAAATTATGTTGATGAGATAAACAAAGCCTTATCCCAATGTGATTTACGACCAGACTTCGATCTTAAGAAGCTGACCAGACTCTTTCGTAATAGTTTGCTTGATATCGTCGTCGATAGCCGTAATGCCGAGCAGGTTATCGCATTAATTGGAAATATTTTCAGTTATCAGATTCAGCGATTCTATCGTGAGTCAGACCTTCGTCGCATTCATTTACGTAGTCATGGGCGTCATTCATATACCGAAGTCTACGTTTCTGAGGATGACAAAAAAATTCCAGATGAATTTACCTTATATGAACTGTATCAGACACTGACTGCTCTATTATTAGCCTCTGCCAGACTAGAAACACCCAAACATGTTTGTGATCTGCTGGCACAGCAGGAGATGGCAAATCAGAATAACCCATTATCTGTTTTTATTCGTAAAGCCCAAAGTATTAAAGGAGATATAGCTCATTTATCTTCCAGTGAGCCTCAGAAAGAACAGTTGATAGATGATTTTTTTACCTATTTTCAACCTAAAACCTTATTTTCTCTTTCGCCACGTGAACAGGTAAGGATTGAAGCAGAACAACTAAGGGGATGGGTATTACTCAAATTTCGGATGGAGTTAATTAAGGAGTTACCCGAGATAGCATTGTTACGGGTGCTTTATAATACATGTAATACTATTATTTTACTGTCTGCTACAGCAGGATTCCCTGCAACGTATAATGGGCAGTACAGTCGCCCTTTTCTGGGTAAATACTCCCGTGACTTGAACTATCGCATCAGGCAACGGGATGTTGATTCTGCTTCGCCTCTGGCGGCGATTCGCGACAACAGAAACCTTCATCGTCCTGTAGTGCTGGAGGTCTTTGACGATCAGATACTCGAATTTTTACCGCAGAACGAGGAACCTGAGTTCAGGAATACATATCGTTTCTGGCTAAAAATGCTCGAACCATACTCTACAGCTGTTCAATTCAATCGCTATCATAAACGAGAGTTTCATCGCCAGTTACAGTGTATGCTACTTGCGGCCTATACTGGCCGACACATTTTATGTATCGGAATCAGTAGCCGTTTTTTCGCGATTATCGGGAATTTTCTTCGTGCCAATAAGTTAAGTGCAAATCCTTATCGTGGAGTTGCCATTCTCGACAATGAAACACGTCGGGGGAATGACTTACCTCGTGTATTTGAAATCACCCCTTTTGCTAAGCGACATAGATTGCGTGTCGTCATGTTTGATTCAAAACTCAACCGGGAAGATCCGGTAAGAGACTATCTGCAAATTGATCACCAAAGTTTAGCAATATGCATGGTTTCCCATTTCCAGGGGGCTGGTACAGGGCTTAATTATTATGTCACTTATCCGGAACCGTCAGAACCTGTAGGAGCAGAATCAGAGCAAATCGACTTTGATGAATTAGCAATGGTCTGCGGTAGCTACTGGAGTCAGGTTAATACTGTTCCATCGCGAAACACACTGGAAAATTATATTACCTTACTCAAGCATTATGCCCATGGAAGTGTGCCTCGTAAGGTTGGTGATTTTGATACGGATTTAGTTGATTCTGATGCTGCCCAATTACTGGATATTGAACATACTGTCGAGCTTCATAAAATTGCGATGCAAACTATTGGCCGTACAGAACGGCGTGATGCCCAAATGAATGGTATTATCCGTTTACCCTCAGGAGTACATCAAAATGCATTACGCGTTTTCCGTGATTTGGCTCGTCACCTGGATGCACAACCGCTACTTGCATCCCTGAGCCTGCATAACCACCTGTGGTTCAAACGTTCGGAAGAGGATTTATTAAAAGCCAGTTTTTCTTCAGATAGTCAACGTAATGAATTTGAAAATAGAGTCATTAAAGCACTGGAGATGTACGGCGATTTTGAAGCTGAACTAAAAAATAAAATTCTGCCACTGGCTAGACAAGGTGATCGAGATGCAATTAGGTTAAATGAAGCATTACGTCACTGGGACAGTTTTACCGATCCTCGGTCATATATGAACCGTCTGAAACGCAACACAATTATTAAGAAAAATGCTTACCTTAGCGACTGTGTAAGCCATTTTTATCTGGAGCGTACTGCCGATTGGCAAAATGTGATACTGGCTAAAACCTTAGATGGTTGTGGATTAACAGATATCTCAGCAGGAGCAAACCCATACAAACCGGAATATTGTTTACCCCAATATCATGAAGCCATGGCTGAGGAGTCATCCGAGACTGAACTGTGTATTTTTGCAAAAATCCTGGGAGTAGATGCCAAATCTTTACAACAATTCATCCCTATACCTTCATTGATGCCACTTTTGATTGGCAATATTGGTGAATGGCAATTACACCTTGTGCTCCAGGAAATGAATATTACGCCGATCCGACCGCAAGAGCTATCACACTATCTTGATAGCTATTGTTATGAATTGTTTGATGTCTATTGCATTAACAAGAACCGGGTTGTTGCGATCGATGTAAAAAACTGGCGAATGCAAGGAAATAACCGCCAGTTAGCAAAAAAAATGCATAATGACTCCTTGGGGAAAGTCAGTGAGTTGCAGAAAATAGTTACAACAAAAACACAGTTTGATGGTGTTGATGTTGTTTATCTTAATACCCGATATGCTTTAAACAGCCTCAACATTCGTGCTGAACATTCTAACCATAAGGGTATCTGTTATTATAACCTTTTTAAAAATATTTCATCTTATGAAAAAGATAATGGCAAAAACCCTTATGATGCAAAAATAAAATCAGAATTAAGAATAAATCAATACTTACTTAATCTTTTAGGAGTGAATTATGACTGATGTAACGGATACTCAACAGCATAATGAAACGGATGTTGTGATGACTCCCGAATGGGGGCTTCAGCCTTCAGATTATGCACCTAAAGCACGAACACAGCTCTTTGATATCCATGATACTGCAGATGTAATGTTGGAAAAACTTTTGCAATTACCCTCTACAAATGGTTGGGGAATTGATGCTATCTGTATCACCAAGGTGAAAGAATACTCCATGAAATGGGATGATTTTTTTATTGAATTGCATAGAGAAATTCAAAATATATTATCGTTAAAATTGGGAGTGAAGAATAACAGGGAGTTCCAGTATCAAACGTTAAGAAAAGCAAACAGCTATCTTGTGATGTTTCTGTCACCTGATGCTCGCCCGTATCATCAATGGGTTAATGAACTAATAATAAAAGGCTTTGATCAATATAAAATTGCTCAAACTGTGCTCGGACTGCGTTTGAAACTACATTTTTTAGATAATGCCGGGAAGTATTTTGAGGTGAGTCATGGGGCCTATAATAGCGAAATTTTTCTGGGTGCTGTCGTACAAAAAGAAGAACCAGACAAGAGAGGAAACTATTACGTCGATGCATTGCAAAGTGATCTCTTTTACAGCCCGGATTATGGCGACCTCACTTTTACCCTGAAAGGGATCTGCTTCAGAGCTAAGGCGGAAGAGCTTGGTGTACTCAGCGATTATGGTCGGATTCTGATTAAGGGCAAAAAATCATTGCAGTTGCTTGAGAAAGTAGATGGTAGAAAATATCGGAAAATGCCCTATATGCGTTTTGCCAGTAAAGCTTATTCAGGCTGCAAAAATCATGCAGAAAATCTGGTTCAGAGCGTGCTCGGTGATATCCTGTCTCAGGCTGACATCACTTTTTCACCACGTATTTTTTGTGCAACCCACAGTCAGTTAGACTTTTTAACGACCAATGTCAAAGTACTTCAGCGCCCGTTAGTTATTATAGACAATCTTGATAATGGCGAAGAACCAGAAGCGCACCAGCGATTTATTCACTATCTGAAAAAAGAATTAGGTGCAGAAGATATAATTTTACCTCAGAAACTTATTGATCTTGATAAAAATGTTAACTATCTGGTGCTGAATCAGTCTAAAAAAATAAATGGGTCCAGCATTTCCCTTGGTGAAGATATCTTTTTAAACTCTACTTGGCAGGCACTGAATGAGGCAAAAGCAGGTAAAAAAGATCTGTTAGATTATTATTCAAGGCTAAAAGTGGATTTTATCCTTGAGTTTGAGAAAAATCATCAGCGAGTCTTTCAGGGATGTAATATCGAAGTCATAGAGCAGAATAAAAAAGATCCTGTTACCCAAGTGGTTAAAAAAGTTCTTAATCCTGTATCTGTCGCTAAGTTGGAAATGATCCGCAGCGAACTTTGGCTAAAAGAAGCTGTGCTGGTGAGAAAGAAACTTACCGGTTTTAGCATTAACGATGGTGAGTATATTCTTGTCTCAATTCGGTGTTCTTCTTCCGGAAACAGAAGAGGGAATGATTTTTATGGCGTTGCTACGCCTGTAGTATTCCGCCATGGCGTAATGAACATCGCAGAGCCGAAAATGTATACCGATGAGTTCGTTTTCCGTAATAATGTTCCAGGGATGAACATCAATTGTATTGATAAATTGCGCGATGATAATTTCTATCTTGTTGATACAATAAATCAGGTTGTGATTAAGCGATACAATACTGTTCGTATTCCGAGATTATTAGGTTCTGCAGAGCGTTGTTCTCTTCAGGTAGCAGAAGAGAATCATGATAAAATTAATAAATTTGGTGCAGCGGATAAAACATGTTTGCCTTACTACTTAACGCCAAAACCTAAAAGTCATGCTGTCAGTCAGTATCAACAACTCTTTATTGAAAAACGAGGTAATGAAGCATTACTTTTTTGTACTAAAAGCAACCAGCCCAACCAGACTATGGATAGGGCAACATTAGTTTATAATCTGGTGGCGACAACATTTGACGGTAAAGAGGCTGATGTGATGACGCAACCAGCAACTGAATTATTGTTGCGAACTTTAACTTACGATACCACCCGTTATAATGAAGTCAGTCAGACATCTCTTCTGGAAAAAATATCGCGTCTGATGCTGCATAACTAATTTTGTCAGCGTTTAACGTGGGTTATTCTTGAACAGGCCATATGTTATGGCCTGAATATTTTTAAAACGGATAATATCGAACCTGTTCGCTCACTGAATAAACTCCGGCAACCTATAAAGCAAACGCCTGGCAGATGGCCAGCCTGCACCCATAAAAATATCCAGACTTTCTATCAAACAGGTACGTCGGTGTTCTTCTTCAAAAATGATTTTATAGTCGGCAAGAAACATCCCCATCATTTTTACCAACTGTTCCATTCCCATATGCTCGTTCTGGAAACCAAACCTTGTTCCGTGACGTAATGCATGGGCCATCAGATCAAAACATTTTGCAGGATCGACAGGAACAAGCGTTTCCAGCAGTTCCAGAAGGTAGTAAATAGTGTGTGGGGTGCTGCAATCACCAATGCGCCGCATGTGCAGTTCAGTTCCGTTTAGAAATCTCTTAAGTTCTTCGTCTGCTAATGGTTTCTTAGAATTATGTTTCCCTTTACAAACAAAGCGAAGTTGCAGACATGCTCCGTCTATAATTGCAAAACAGCATCTTACGTCTTCCATTTCAATCTCTGTCAGATCGGTGCGGGGTGAATACTCTTCCAGTTTTTTTCCGGCAGCATCAATAATGCTATAGGCTATATCTAACGCCCGTCGTCTGATTCCAATGTCCATCGGTGTACTATGTTCGGCAAAGCCAAGAACGAATCCATCCCTTAATGTAAATAAAATTTGTTTAAGTTCATGGCTATAAATCGTGGGATCGACAATCCAGCATTGAAGAATATCATATACTTCCCTGATTTCATGGACTCCCCAGAGAATTGCCAGATCGATGCTAACTATCTTGCGAATACGGTGCTGACGTTCAGGATCGTTACTAAAACGTCCCAGCAGTTTCTGGATAAGACAGAAAGAACGCGTCGGGTCGGTATATAGCAGACGTCTGATTCCATCCCCAACCATATGCTCTATTATGCCGATATTGATTTCCTGCTCCACGCGTTCATTCAGGTAATGCCATACGCTATCCGGAGCAATATCCCACAACCTTAACAGGCGTGTTGATGCCTGAAGACGAACTGCCGGGTGAGGGTCAATCAGCATCCTTTCGATATCAGGTTTCAATTGGTCATACAGATCGGGGCGTAAAGGAATTACATCCAGAAAAATCCGTGCAGCATCAATCCTCGGCGAAGGAGAGCCCCAGCTAACGCTGTTGGCAAAATTATCCTCGGTATCTTCATTGACAGTTGGAGATATTGCGCGAGAAATCATATGCAATAAGTCCAAAAAATGAGGGGTCAGTTCATCTACCTGGTTGTCATTGGCAGGTGGTAATAATTTCTGATCAACAGCCGCAGCGCAGGCCCGAACAATAACATCCTCTGCGGTTGTACGCACATAGGTATGAATATTTGCAGCATTGAGTTGTTCACGAAGCGGCTCGAGAATGCTAAAAACATCCTCTAGCGATAATTCAGATGAGAGTGTATTATTTGTCGTTAACCCTAGTGCAGTTTTCGCTGTTTTGACAGAACTGATATGCATAATATTGTCTGGTTCATTTCTATCCAGGCCTTCGATAAAATCATAAGGTATACCCGTACCAATGTTGACCGGAGAAAAATCGCAAAGCCTTTTATTGCCTGATATTTTATCATTCCCCAGCGTGTGTTTCAGAAAGTCCCGGGCGGCTTCAGTAGAAAGATTATCTGAGCCAATCGTGTTGAAAAGGCGATATAATAGTCGTTTCTTTGCTTCTTCTGGGTAAAGATAGTCAGAGAAATTATACTGGAATGCAGTATTCTCCAGCATTTTCCGTTCCTCTACTGGACGCTGGGCTATTCCTTTGCCGACTAAATCGATAGCATCTTTACGAGTATCTTCGCTCCGGATAAACGCTTCTTGTGCTGCAATGGGCCAGAGAAAGGCAACCAGACTATCATTACGTTCATTTGCCGCCAGGAAGAGCCTGGCCCAGAAGATTGCCAGTGAGGCTTTTTGACGAATAAGTTTTGCGAGAACTAACACGTCTGGTTCAGTTGCACTTTTCAAATGCTGAAATAGTTTCTTAACCAGTACTTCTCCGTCATGCGCGTGTTCGCCTGTAGGATTGTACGCCCAGATGTGGCTGTGATCGGCCTTAAGAGAGATATCATTCCCGGAAATGGATAAATGCATCACAGGGGAATCGACAGGATGGCGCCGGGCAACGTATCCATTTAAAGCGTTGACGACAGCATCAACAGCCTGCTCGGGATGTTGTTCGAGAAAATGGGAGAAAAACTCACTGAGTGAATAACGAGCCGATTCATAATCCTGCCGGGCATTTGATCTCAACGGCAGAATTCGGCTGTTCCCTAGCGTTGTTTCCCGTTCTTCGGTGATATCGTAGCGATAGACAAACTCGAATACTTTGGCAACAAACTCAGGCGCACGATCTGCGATTTTCTTGATGTTGTAACAGAGTACGGGAATTTCATCTGAACCAAAACACTGGAGACGTTTGACGGAAATAATTTGCTCCAGTAAACGGCAAGATGCATCAACATCGGTATTGATTGTATCTGCAACGAAATGTATAGCACTTCTGACAAAATAGCCCGGCTCACTCTGCTTAAGGCCATAAGAAAGCACGGCACGGCAGGCTGTACCCAGAATATTGCGTAGATCAGGATCAGTCACCTGCTTAGTAAGCGGATGCAGCAGAAATCGCAACGTCTCCGCAACTTTATTGATGTCAGGCGTTAAAGCAGAGAGCAGATATACCCACGGAAGCAGAGCCACTTCTTTTTCATCTTCAAACCGAATTGCTAGCGCGCCGCAGAGATGACTGAGCGTGGAAATAACGTTCCGATCGTCCATTGCCACACGTTTAGCGAGCCAGAGCAGGTCATTTTGTGCAACAGGATACTCAGCCGCAATTCGGCCTGTCGAACTACGGATAATGGGATCGCCATCGCTATCATTAACCAGATGACTTACCGCTTGCCAGAAACCGTGATGATCTTCGTTATAATCCCAGATTTCCTGGAGCACAAAACCCAGTGCGGGAGAAAGCAACAATCCCTGAGCCTGCTGTTTAGGGAAACGCAAGGTTCCCGCAATGAGTGCGTCAGGATTGAATGATATTTTTGCCGCAGCATAGTCAAAGAGCAGATGATGACGAAACTGTACCCAGCGATCGCTAGCCTCTCTGACGACAACGCCTTCACGAGAGAGTGTATCAATCATATCGGCATCTGCGCCTGTCAACAGAGATGGAGCCCTGAGTGAACGAGTGGTAATCATATGATCAACCAGAGCCTTAAGACACTGCCGGGCATTCAGCCCATGTTTCTCAACGCGATACTGCCAGTAGAGTTTTAATAATTCGCTCTGAGATGAAATACGACTCAGATTAATATCCGCATATTGCGAAACGAGGTCGGCCAGCAATCGTGTATTAAACGGTACTTTTGCTAAATCGCGAAACCTGTCAGAAAGCTGCTTAAGTGCTGCTGTCAGCGCCGAAGATTGTTCCAGTAACTGGCTGAATTCGTTATCTGACCAGCGTGGAATAACAATATGGCGAACCGAAGAAAACTGCGTATCGGCACGTTCCACCACTGGAGGATGACCCTTAAACAGATCGCGAAGCTTCATCCCCATACGCAAATCGAAACTGCGAATGGAAGCAATAACGCGCCATCGCCCCTTTTGATTCAGTACCTGTTCAATCAGCGGACGAAAAACGGCCTCACCTTTACCCCCACGGGTCGCATCCAGTGCATCAATAATCAGCCAGCCGTGAGACGTACCATCCCATGCTTCAAGCACTTCAGTTAGACAATGATCCAGCCGGAGTTCACGGCTCAGTCCTTCGAGTGACTCAACTGAATAGTGATCAACCGCCAGTTCAAGAACATCGTCCCCACGATTGCGCAGGCTACGTGCCAGAGCATTCAGTACTCCGCTTTTACCGGCTCCGGGTTCACCAATAATTAATAGCGAGCCGGACTGCACAGCCTGCTCAACCGCATCCTGGCATTCCCTGCGCAAAGTAAGCGGCTGACCGGAGGGATTATCGATGGTTTCATACTGATGCAAGACATTGGCAACGTGCTGAGAGTGGCGGATAAGTTGATGAATATCTGCCTGATATTGTGGCGGTGCGGCCAGTTTAATCCCTTTCCCCGCCAGCATGTTACGTAATAATAATGCATCACAGCCACCACGTCGGGACATTATCTCCCCACAGGTAGTGACAAGAATACTTAAGGCTGCTGCTGAGTCAGTTTCTCTGGCAAGGCTGCGGCTAAGTCGCATCTGAAGTGTTGATGCAATATTTTCAACATCAACAACGTGAACGACAATCAGACGGGCAAGTTCGGCTAACAGATCTGATGGCCGGGGCTCCGTGGTAATCCGGCCCCACGCGGTCAACACACAGCGTTCGAAAATATCAGACGCTGATTTCTGTTTCCTATTCATAGCTCCGCGGCCTTGCTGGGAAAGATGGCGTAACGCGGCGGAAAGCTCGGTCCTAACAGTCGCTGATGCTTTGATGCTTACGGCTAAAATCAGCCGATCTTTCTCCGGCGACAGAGGGCGGTTCCATTCCAGAGAACCATCACCATCCCGACAGGTTAGCCAGTGTTGGACGAACTGTTCAATTGTCCGGTAAAAAGGACTCTTTTCTTTGTCTGAAAGTGGGACCGTTGTTTTTGCCTGAATTGCAAGAAATCCGCCCACAGAAGTTGCCACAAGAATATCGTCAACTGGCGCTTCAGTTTCGAAACGCAGCCGAACAGGTGCTGCATCACCCAGTACTAATGAAGGATCCAACGGGTCATTACTCAGGAGCTGAGCGGCGAAAAACGCGCCTAATTGTTGTTGAAAGACAATACCGCTGCTGGTTGCCGCGCCACCACCGTTTGAGGGACCGCTCATATTTGTATTAGACAAGTTTCACCTTCATAGTATGAATTCCGTATTGGCGTTTATTTTACGGACAGGCGATTGGTAAAACAAAGAGTTAAAAAATACAGTACCCGAGTAAAACCGTCATTGCGACAATGGCATTTCAAGTGCAAGCTTTTGCCGACCACTAGCAAGAGCAGTATTTTTCTTCCGCATCTGCAAAATCAGGTGTCAGGATTGGTCTTCTGAATATTATACCTGCGACATAATGGCGTATCCGCGCTTCTTTATGCCATGCGTTCGGCTACATCTCTATAGTGAGCGGGGGCTACGCAAGGTGCGCTGGTGTAGGGGCGCGACTTCTAGAAAACCTTTTTCCTCGATAACTTTCAGCAATGCCGTGAAATGCTATATTTTCAGCATTGTGATGGGCAGATGAATGATTGCCGGAAACATACGATTTTTTCATACTGGCAAAGATGCGTTCAGCATAGTCAGCCCACCATTTTATGTTGGTTTTGTGCTATGCCATCGCTACGGCCTCAAAGCATTTTTCCAGTAACGTGGCGGCTTTTTCAGCCATGCGTTGTTGTGCGGGATTGATATTCTGCGCCAGTAGTTTACGAATATCATCGCGCTGTTGGCGGGCGTCGGAAAGAGGCACCTGCGGATAGGCGCTTAACGCAATACAGGATTCTTTTCGTTTGAAGCGATATCTGAGAGACCCGGGTGTAAACCGCTCGGATTGACAAGCAGATACATACCATGAGAATTAGTCAGTTTAAAGGGTTTATCAATAGGATTGATACTGCGAATTTTCGCGTCGGACAGGCACATATGGTGGTCACTCCATAATCGAACTGAAATGACCCCAAATCAGACTACCAATCTTGCCCGATGCGGAGGGGGAAATGAAAATGCATCGGGAAGACTTTTCACACTAACTTGCTGAATCTAAATCTTATAAAGATTCGTGAAGATGCATGAAAACATAAATTTGGCTCCTCTGACTGGACTCGAACCAGTGACATACGGATTAACAGTCCGCCGTTCTACCGACTGAACTACAGAGGAATCGTGTGAACGGGGCGCATAATATCGATAGCGCCTGGCGATGTCAAAGCCTGATTGCACTTTTTTTACTGACTGCTGAAGAAAGCAGCACTCTCTGGTACGGAAGAGGGTTTTTACCGCTGAGCGCCCAAAAGAGGCGGTTTGCGTAGCGCCTCGCAGGTTACGCATGTATCGACCTGCGGCTTGCAGTGACTTTCGTCAGAACGATCACGTTTGTTTCATTTGCTCGTTGTTTATGCCTTTTTTGAAATATACATTCCGCTGACACGCCTCGTCCACCAGCAAGGGATCTCCATGAAAAAAGTCAGAATAGGTTTGATTGGCACAGGCTATATCGGGCGCTGTCACGCGATCGCCTACGCTCAGGCCGCTACCGTATTCGCCTTAAAAGGCGAAATCGTGCGCGAAATGGTGGCGGAGATTAACCCAGAGGCGGCAAAAGCGCAGGCGACCGCGCTGGGGTTCAGTCGCTCAACGGGCGACTGGCGAGAGCTGGCGGCGGATCCGGCAATAGACGTAGTAGATATCTGTGCGCCCAACTTCCTGCATAAAGAGATGGCGCTGGAAGCGATCCGCCACGGCAAGCATGTCTATTCCGAGAAGCCGCTGGCGCTAAGCGTTGCGGATGCCGAAGAGATGACGCGAGCGGCCGCGCAGGCAGGCGTGAAAACGCTGGTGGGCTTTAATTATATGAAAAACCCCACCAGCCAGCTGGCGAAAGAGATCGTTGCCAGCGGCGAAATAGGCGAGGTAATACATTTTTACGGCACGCATAACGAAGACTACCTGGCCAGCCCGCAGACGCCGCTGGACTGGCACTGCCAGAAGGCGCTGGCCGGGTTAGGAGCGCTGGGTGATTTAGGCGCGCATATTGTTAACATGGCGCATTACCTTGTTGGCGAGATCCGCGAAGTTTCCGGCGATATGCAGACGGTGATCAAACAGCGTCCCGATGCGAAAGAACCTACAGTGCTGCGCGAGGTAGAAAATGAGGATCAGGCCAGCGCGCTGCTGCGCTTCGCCAATGGCGCGCACGGCGTGATAGAAACCTCCCGCATCGCCTGTGGCAGCAAAATGGGGCTAACCTATGTGGTCACCGGCACCAAAGGAACAATACGCTATACCCAGGAGAGAATGGCGGAGCTGGCGCTTTATCAGCACAACGACGCCGTTGGAAGGCAGGGATTTAAAACGATTCTCACTGGCCCGGCGCATCCTGACTACGCCGCCTTTTGTGTCTCCGCCGGACATGGCATCGGCTTTAACGATCAGAAAACGGTAGAGATCCGCGATCTGATCAATGGCATCGCGGCGGATGACCGCATGTGGCCGGACTTTGCCGAAGGGCTACGGGTATCAAAAGTGCTGGAAGCCATAGCCGTCTCCGCGCTGGAAAGACGCTGGATTAGCGTCAGGTAAGCGGGTTGGTATTAACACGCCGCCGTGAGCAGCTGAGGCTTTTCCATCAAGCGGTTGCCGCAGAAATGTGACAAGCATCACTTATCTGCCAGGCTTAAGGAAGGGTTATAACAAGGAAAAAAGCGATGAGTATCAGAGGCATTGAACATATTGGCATCACCGTTTCCGATCTGTCGGCGGCAGAACAATTTTTTATCGACGCGCTGGATGCCAGCGTGCTGTATCGCATCGTACCGCCTGACGATCCTGCACAAAAGGTAGAAGGCAAAGCAATGCAGCCGCTTAACGGCTTTCCGCCGGAAATGAACGTTACCGGGTTGGCCATGCTGCGGCTGCGCAACGGCTGTAACGTGGAGCTTTTTCAGACCAGCCCGGAAACAATCAACGATAAACAGGGCATCAGCCATGCGGGCGTCAACCATTTCTCTGTTTACGTAGATGACATTCAGCAGGCGGGCGAGAGAATGCGTAAACATGGCGCGGAGATGTTTGACGGCCCCAGCGACTGTTTTGCGCAGGAAGAGGGCAAGGGCAACCAGACCTGGTTTTGCCGCACGCCGTTTGGCGTATTAATTGAACTGATTACGCTGCCTTCGCCGCTGCACTATGACGCCGGGGCGACCGAAAAGCGCTGGATACCGGCAGGGTAAAACTTTTCGGACAGGCAAAATCGGGCGGTTTCCGACAGGCATTTATATTGTTGCCGTAGAATGCCTGTCGGAATATTTAGCAGTAAAGAGCGCGGCAGAAACCTATCTGCCGCCTCACTTTAAAAACCAGTAGCCTGCCAAAAGCACCAGCCGGTTCCTGTTCTTTATCACTGACGGAAACGGCGGCGTACCTGGTAAAACGCCTAGCGGAACGGCGGCTCGTTAAAAGTACGTAATTTACGGGAATGCAGCTTATCGCCTTCCGCGCGCAGCAAATCTATCGCGCAGATGCCGATCTGCAAATGCTCGGAGATAGCGCCCTCGTAAAAACGATTAGCCTGGCCGGGCAGCTTGATCTCGCCGTGGATAGGCTTATCGGAAACGCACAGCAGCGTGCCGTAAGGCACCCGGAAGCGGTAGCCCTGGGCGGCGATAGTGGCGCTTTCCATATCCACTGCCACGGCACGGCTAAGGTTAAAGCGCAGCGCGGAGGCGGAGTAACGCAGCTCCCAGTTACGATCGTCGGTGGTGACTACCGTGCCGGTACGCAGCCGCTGCTTAACCTCTTCGCCCGGCATGCCGCTGACCTGCTTTGTTGCGTCAAACAGCGCGCGCTGTACTTCGGCAATGCTTGGCACAGGGATATCCGGCGGCAGCACCGCGTCCAGCACGTGATCGTCGCGCAAATAGGCGTGAGCCAGCACATAGTCGCCGATAGTCTGGCTTTCACGCAGGCCGCCGCAGTGGCCGATCATCAGCCAGGCATGCGGGCGCAGCACTGCCAGATGGTCGCAAATGGTTTTCGCATTGGATGGGCCAACGCCAATATTGACCAGCGTAATGCCCTGGCCCTCTTTGGCGATTAAATGCCAGGCCGGCATCTGATGGTTTTTCCAGGCCAGGCCGGAGATACTGGCCTGCGGGTCAGGCGTCTCGGCGGTAATATAGATGCTGCCCGCGCAGGAAAGCGCTTCGTAAGGCGAATCGGGATCGGCGATCTGTTCGCAGCTCCAGCGCACGAACTCGTCCACGTAGCGGGTATAGTTAGTAAACAGCACCCAGGACTGAAAATGCTCAACCGGCGTGCCGGTGTAGTGGCGTAGCCTGGCGAGCGAGAAATCGGTGCGCAGCGCGTCAAAATGCGACAGCGGGAATTTCTCGCCCGGCTGATAAAGCCCGTCGGCATTTTCATCGCCTATTTGCGCCAGTTCGGTAGTAGGAAAGTGCTGCGCCAGTCCGGCGCTCATGCTGCGATCTAATCCCAGGTTGGAGCCGTCAATAACATAGGGGAAAGGGATCTCCTGCTGGGAGGGCCTGACCTCCAGCGTAACCGGATATTCGCTGCACAGCATGGAAAGCTGCTCGTAAAGATAATGGCGAAACAGCGCCGGATGGGTAATGGTAGTGGCATAGCTGCCGGGACGGGTAAAGCGGCCAAAAGCGCGCGACAGCTTATGGCCCGCGGCATCGCCCTGCCAGCTAACGCGCAGCTCGGGGTAAACAAAAAGACCGGCGGCGCGGCTGGCCGCGTCCGGCAGCGTGCCTTCGCTGATATAAGTGGTAATGGCCTGACGTAGCGCGTTGACCGCCGCCTCATACAATGAGTTCAGCTTGTCCAGCGCCTCGTCTACGGTTAATCCTGGTGGGGCAGAAAGCTGGGTCATGGTTTCTCCTCGGGCGGTTATTGTTTTCTTAACAGCATGTTAGCCGAATTTATGCCTGCGCGCTCAGGCGTCGTCTGAATTGATATCCGCGCGAAAGAATTTGCGCTACGCTGATGACCCGAACGTTAGTAATGGTAATGTTTATGGATAAGAGCAAGCACAGGGAAAAAACGACAGGTATTCTGGTTATCGCTGCCGGGCTGGGACAACGGTTTACCGAAGCGGGCGGCACCATAGATAAGCTACAGGCCGAATTTGCGGATGCCTCAGGCCAGCGGCGATCGGTGTTTGTGCATAGCTGTCTTGCAGCGCAGCGCAGCGGCCTGCCGGTGTGCGTAGTGACGCGGCCCGCCCAGCAGGCCATTCGCCTGTATTGTCGGCGTGAAGGTATTCCCACGATTCTGGTAGAAAATACCCGCATGGGCGAGTCGATCGCCGCCGGCGTCCGCCACACGGCTGAGTGGGACGGCTGGCTAATTCATCTGGCCGATATGCCTTTTATCTCTTCTGCCACGCTGAGGCTGGTGGCCAGTAAAGTCGTTGAGGACGGCATAGTTCGCCCTGTCTTCCGAGCCAGTCCCGGGCATCCGGTCGGCTTTGGCCGCTGTGCGTTCAAAGCGTTAAGCGCGCTAACCGATGAGCAGGGCGCGCGCAATCTGTTAACCCAGTTCCCTCTTTATACGATTGAGCTACAGGATGAAGCCATTCTGCGGGATATCGATCTGCCTTCACAGCTACCGACAGGAGAAGAGTATGCAGTCGCTAAACAGTCAGGTGATGAGTCAGGCGCTGAGCTGGATTAAACAGCAGCCTGTCTGGCTCTGCACGGTGATCAAAACATGGGGGTCTTCACCACGCGCGGTAGGATCGCTGCTGGTTGCTAACCAGCAAGGTGCCGTCTGCGGTTCACTGTCCGGCGGCTGCGTAGAAGAGGATTTTATTCAGCGTATCCGCGCGGGTGATTACAGTCAGCCTACGCAGATTATTCGCTACGGCGAGGGCGGATTAAAGCCGAACAGGGCGCTGCCCTGCGGCGGGTCGCTGGAGGTACTGGTTGAATACCTGCCGCCGACGGCCAGAAGCCTCAGCTATCTTCAGCGCCATGCCGGGCTGCTGGAAAAGCATGGCGCGCTGCAGAAAAAGTTCACGCTGCCCGCAGCCTGTAAATCGATGGTGGCCGCCCGTTTGTGTAGCCAGGCAAGCGCTGAGCAAGAGGGAAACCAGCTGACGCTAAAACTGGCTACCGCACCCGGCGTGCTGATCGCCGGGCTGTCTACAGCGGCGCTGTTTTGCAGCGATTTTGCCGTCGCGCTGGGGTTTAACACCCTGGTGTGCGAGCACCGTCCTGAAGTATTAAACGACTATTGCCGCAGCCTGAACGAGCAGGTGCAGCTTATCCGCCAGTTTCCGGCAAGATATATTGAAAGCCAGGGCTGCCAGCGTAACTGCGCGGTGATCTCGCTAACTCACGATCCTCGTATTGACGACTTAACGCTGATGGAAGCGATCCATACCGACTCCTTCTATATCGGCGTGATTGGTTCGCATCGCAGCAGCGACGAACGGCGCGAGCGGTTAAGAACTATCGCTGGCTTCACGGATGAGCAGTTAAGTCGCATTCATGCGCCGATCGGCATGGCTATCGGCAGTAAAACGCCAGCCGAAATTGCGCTGGCGGTAATGGCGGATGTGGTGCTGCATAAAAATCGCGGGCTGCAAACAGCGGCTACAGCAGCTTATCCTGAGTAATGGGCAAATCGCGGATACGCTTGCCGGTAGCGTGCCAGACCGCGTTTGAAATAGCGGCGGCTACGCCAACGATACCCAGTTCGCCGACCGCTTTGCCGCCCAGCACGGTCGCCAGATAGTCGGGTTGGCCAACGCCGATCGCTTTCAGTTCGGGAATGTCCGCGTTAACGGCGATCAGATAGTCGGCCAGATTGGCGTTACCTATACGCCCATCGCGATCGTCAATCAGCCCCTCTTCCAGCAGCGCCTGGCCGATGCCCATGATCATACCGCCAATCCACTGGCTCTCGGTGAGTTTGGGATTATAAATCCGCCCAGAGTCAAAGGCGCCGACCATTCTTTTGACCCGTACCGTACCAAAGTCTTCATCAACGGCAACTTCTACAAAGATCGCGCTCCAGCTATGGGCGGAAACGCCGCCATCGGTTGGCGGCAGCATCATCGAAGAGGTGCGATCCGCTTTATCACGATCTTCCTCGCTGGCGCTTTTATCGAAAGTATCCTGATGCGCGACCAGTTTATCGTGGCCGCTAAGCCGCAGCAGATCGGTAAAACTGATGCGTAAACCAGGGCTGCTTTTCAGCCAGAGAAAACCATCGGCCAGTGATACATCGGCAGGCTGCTGCTGCCATAGCGGCGATTTCTCTGTGGCAACGGCAAGCGTTATCAGCATATCGCGCAGCGCCAGCGCGGTTTTATGCACTGCGCCGGTCAGCAAATTCGCCAGCTGCGAACCGCCAGCAACCGGTGCGCGCGGCAATAGCGTATCGCCGAGCGAAACGGTAATGCTCTCCGGCGCGACCAGCAGTACATCTGCCGCCGTCTGCGCCAGAATAGTGTAGGTGCCTGTACCAATATCCACGCCGCTGCTTTGCACTTCAATATGGCCATCGGCGCTAAGCACAATTTGTGCCTCGCCCGGCGTACGGCGCACCGGATAGGTGCCGGAAGCCATTCCCCAGCCGATCAGCTGGCGGCCTTCCCGCAGGCTGCGCGGCGCCAGAGGACGTCTGTCCCAGCCAAAAGCTTCGGCTCCCTGCTGGTAAGCTTCGCGTAGCTGCCGTGAGCTCCAGGGAATATTGGCCTGGGGATCCTGTTCCGCGTAGTTTTTCAGCCGTAACGCCAGCGGATCCATTTTAAGAGCCCAGGCCAATTCGTCCATTGCCACCTCTAACGCAAAAGTGCTGGGGTTTTCGCCCGGCGCACGCATCCAGCTTGGGTTTACCGTGTTGAGATGGATCAGCTTGTGATGCGACAAAAAATTGGGAGAGGCGTACATTAGCGGCGTCACAGAATTGCAGGGCTCCTGATGCACATCGTGCAGCGCCGTTTCGTTCCAGCTATCGTGCACGATAGCCTGCAACATGCCATCGCTGCTTGCGCCGAGCGCCAGCTGTTGATGAGTGCGCGGCCTGCCGCCGAAAGCAGTAAAAGTTTGCGGCCGGGTCAGCGCCAGTTTTACCGGACGGTTAAGCTCGCGCGAAGCGACGCAGGCCAGGGCGCTGTGTGGCTGAATGCCGCCTTTGCAGCCGAAACCGCCGCCGACGTAGGGCGAGATCACACGCACCTTTTCACGGTCAATTGCCAACCATTCAGAAACTACCTGGCGCGCGCCGCCAACCCACTGACTCGGTTCCCACAAGGTAAGGCTGCCGTTTTGCCAGTGAGCAATACAGCCGTGCGGCTCGATTGGCGAGTTGTACTCTCTGGGCGTGGTATAAACGCCGCCAATCTGTACTTCTGCCTGCGCCAGTGCGGAAACAGCATCACCCCAGTCGATGGTTAGCGCATCCACGGTTTCCGGTTTCGCATCGGGATGATGCGGATGCACGATAGCGGGCTGCTGCTCATATTCCGTCTCGATGAGCGCGGCGGCTTCGGTAGCCTGCTCCAGCGTTTCGGCCACCACCAGCGCAATATGCTGACCGTTCCATAAAACCTTGTCACTCTGCAGCGGCAGAAAAGCCTGCGCCGCCGCGCCGCCTTCGCCAAAAGTTTTGGCCGGATGGATTGTCAGAGCGCTTTGATGATTGTAAACCGCCAGCACGCCGGGCGACTGCCGCGCGCGCTCAGTATGCATAGCGGTAATACGGCCATAGGCGATGGTAGACTGCACCACTACCGCATAAGCGATATTCTCCAGTGATTTTTCCACGGCATAGGTCGCCAGTCCCTGCACCTTTAACCTACCGTCAGCGCGATCCAGCGGACTGCCTAAAGCCTGTTGACGATGGGCCGGTTGCGTTTCGATAGTGCTCATGCCAGGCCTCCGACTGTCATCAAAGCCCTGGCGATCACGCGAGGCGCGAGAATAATTTTATGGCCGTTATGCTGGCGGGCTATGGCGCCCTCGGTGACTTTCTCCGCCGCCTTGCGCAGTATTTTCTCTTCCAGCGGCTGGCCTTTCAGCGCCTGCTCCACCTGATAAGCGCGCCAGGGTTTGGTCGCTACACCGCCCAGCGCCACGCGAACCTCTTTGATGGTCAGATTATCTTCTTCCATCTCCAGTCCTACGGCCGCGCTGGCGGCGGCGAACTCATAAGAGCTGCGGTCGCGTACTTTCAGATAGTGCGAACGGGCCAGCGCCGGGCTGCACGGCAGCGTAAGGCTGACAATCATCTCGCCGGGAGCAAGATGATGCTCCAGGTCGGGACGATCGTCGGGCAGGCGGAAAAAATCGACAACGGGCACGGAACGCTGTTCGCCAGCGCTGTTTTGCAAATTCAGTACCGCATCGAAAGCGGTCAGCGCCACGGCAAAATCGCCGGGATAAAGGGCAATACAGCTATCGCTGGTGCCCAACACGGCATGATTATGATTCAGGCCGTCCAGCGCAGCGCAGCCGGAACCAGGGTTACGTTTATTGCAGTTGGTCCAGGCCAGCGGATCGCGAAAATAGCTGCACCGCGTGCGCTGCAAAATATTGCCGCCCAGCGAAGCCATATTGCGTAATTGGGCGGAAGCGGCCAACGCCAGGCTCTCCGCCAGTGCGGGCGCGCAAGATTTTACCGTTTTGCTGTCGGCTGCCTGGCTCATTTTCACCAGGGTGCCGAGCGTCAGCTGATTATCGCTGAGCCTGATATCATGCAGATCCGGCAGATGGGTGATATCGACCAGGGTGGCGGGGCGTTCCACGCCGCATTTCATCAGATCCAGCTGTGTGGTGCCGCCAGCAAGGAAACGAGCTTCCGGCTGGCTACCCAGCACCGTAGCGTTATTGATATCTGTCGCGCGTTGATAGCTAAATTCTCTCATGACACAGCCTCCTGACTCAGGCTGGCCGCCGCATCCTTAACGGCCTTAACGATATTGGGGTAGGCACCGCAGCGACACAGATTGCCGCTCATATACTCGCGGATTTCGTCGTCCGAGCCAGTATGGCCTTCTTTGATACAGGCAACCGCCGACATGATCTGGCCGGAAGTGCAGTAGCCGCACTGAAAAGCGTCATGACGCATAAAGGCGGCCTGTACCGCGTGCAGAGTGCCATCGGCTTTAGCCAGGCCTTCAATAGTGGTGATCTCCCGACCCGCCGCCTGGGCCGCGAGCGTCAGGCAGCTCAGTACGCGTTCGCCATCAACATGTAAGGTACAGGCACCGCACTGACCCTGATCGCACCCTTTTTTGGAGCCGGTCAGGCCGATATGTTCCCGCAACGCATCCAGCAAGGTAGTCCGCGGATCGACCATCAGCTGACAGCTTTCACCGTTTACGGTGAGCTGTAGGGGATAAAGTTGTGTCATTGTCGTCTCCAGAGTGGGGAGGTCACTGACAGTGTGCGCAGCGCTTACGAAAAGGGTGTCGACACTGCCTCATTGCTCTGTATAAGGGGGACAGCGATCGCTCTTTTAGCCGAGCGTATCGGAAAGATAAGGATAGTCAGGATTGTGAAAAGGGTGGTGAAGGCTTGTGCAGCCAGATGGCGTATCAGCAATACCTCAGGGCCTGCGGCAGAGTTTAAAGGTATGATTGGGCGATGATCTTTTTGCACGAGACAGGGCATGAAAAATTATCGTTACTGGCCGCTTCTTTTCTGGACTTCGCTGGCCGCTATGGCTTTATTCCTGTTTCTCTCATGGAAAGCCATTGTCTGGCAAAATACCTGGATTAACTGGCGCGCGCTGCGGCTGCTCGCGATAAGTTCGCTGGTGACGAGCACGCTGCTGTTTAGCTGGCTCTGGTTTAAAAATCACATCAAAGTTAAGACATTACGCAGCGGGCTGCTGGTATTTTCAGGGCTGTTGCTGTTCATCCCTGGTATCCTTTGCCTGCCTTTGCATACGGCCATTTATTTTACCGCAGACAGAGAAAGCCACTACACCGCGGCCGCACGCTGGGTTTCAGGCGGGCGCAACAGCTGTTCTGGCCTGGAGGCCTGGGATGCGGAGTTAAAGCAAAAGATCACTATCTGTAATTACGACGGTTATGCTGAGCGACCGGAAAACGTCATTGTTTATAAGAGAAGTAACGACTTTGGCATGGTGATTAGCGAAGCCTGGGCTTATTGAGATTGATGACAAACCCCAGGTCGCGTTTAAATCAGTGACAGAGCAGCAGAGGCAGATCGGAACACGGACACGCCGTTAATCCGTCCGTGGAGGCTCGGTTGGCGCGTCCATGCGCCAAACGGTCCGCTTATCCGCTCAGCCTCTGCCGCCATAAAGCTGCGGAGTTGCTGTAAAAAAACTAATGTTCACCTGAGCTTTTTTAGCTTTGTCAGCAGTCTGGGTTATTGATTTTTACCAAACCGGGGATCGAAAAAGAAAGGCTCTTTACTCACTGTTTTCAATGCTGCCGCAGCCTGCGGGTGCGCAGGATTAAACAGCGCGTTCCATTCGCCGGTAATCGTGCTCGGCACCTGCAGCACCAGGCCGTTTTCGCTGTTTTCAAGCCAGCCGTCGCCGATAGCTTTAGTGGAAGCCGGTGCTGGATCGTCCTGCCAATCCTCAGGCAAATCGCGCATATCCAGCTGGGTGACAAGCGAGGCGGGAACCTGAAGAGAGAGCATTGAATAATTCCCGGCAAGATCGGCAAGCGTTAAATGTACCAGTGCCTCCAGCACGCACAGCGCCTTGCTTGACCCCAGATAAACGCAAGTCTTGCCCGCCGAGTTCCAGCGGCCGCCGTATAACCTGGCGCCGCTGCCGTCAAAAGCGCTCTTAACATAGCTGCTCTTAACCAGCCGGTAAAAAGTTGCGGATTCCATCAGGTGATGACGCCGTGTTCAATCTGGCCAATCAGATTAAGTACCGCTTCCGCGCCTGCGGGCGTTGAAGTCATATCCGCAGGCTTCTGGCCGCCCAGCGCTTTGGCTGGCGTGTTAAGCCATTCCACCATGCGCGTCGTATTGCCGTTGAAGAGTTGATTAGCGGCAGACAGAACGCGGCCCAGCATGTAAATCCGCCCACCTTGTTCAACGGAAAAAAGCTGGCTGGCGCTGTTTAAACGGCGGCTGTAGGTATTGCGATCTATGCCCGCCATGCGGCACAGCAAGGCTTCATCCAGCCTGAGCTCTTTGGCCATTTGTTTAACCAGGCTGGCGTCCAGGCCACGGGAGATCAGGCGATGCGCTTCCGCCAGCGTTTCAGGCAGTCTCAGGGAAAGCAGCAGCGAGGCGGGCGCGCCGCCGGGCTGAGGTCGATAAAGCGAAAAAGACATATAACCCCCTGCTTGTTCATATGAGTTAAATTTTAGCTCATATGAACAGGGGAGGCAATCGTCGACGAAAGGGATCGAAACGGCGTGTGCTGTTTAAGGATAAATTTCTTCGGCGCGGCGGATAAATCTTTCCGGCAGCATAGTGACCATTAAACGAAAAAAAGGCGCCAGGCTTAGTCCGAGCAGGCCATTAGCAAAATGATATTTCGCGATGAAAGTAACCATACAGCTTTTCTCACCGCGGGCTTCAAAAAACCAGTCGCCTTCAAACTGCGACAAAAAAGAGCCAGCGATCAGCCGCAGCTGTAGCGAAGCCGGAGGATGAAATGCCGCCCGGGTAGTCAGGCTGATTTCGGGCAGTTGCTGAAAGCGCATGCCGATACGCACCAGTTTATGGTCTGGCTCGCTGCCCTGAATATCGACCTGCCGACACCAGGGTAAAAACTCAGGATAGGCGGCGACATCGGCAACAAGGTTATACATTTGCTCCTGGCTGAAATTAACCTGCACGCGCTTTTCAAAAGTCGTCATTTTTCCTCTTAGCCGTTTCGGCGTGGCGTGCGGCCTGCCAGCCGCTGTGAAAGGCTAATCAGTCAGCCTTCCTTACTTCTTGATCTGTCGCAAAGTAAAGGGTAACAGCAGGTCTTTGCTTTAGGTTATTATTCTCCCTCTTTTATGTAGGGATTAAAGGTAGAGGGCGGCAGGTTGAGCGATCGACAATTTGGTAAGAATTCGCACGTTGTAAAAACTCAGTCTGAGGAGAGCGAAATGAGCGCCGCCGTCCCGCCAGGCCATGCCTTCCGCGCCACGCCCTTCAGAAACCTTTTTCTGGCCCGTTTTCTGACCGTATTGGGCAATAGCGTCGCGCCCGTTGCGCTGGCTTTTGCCGTGCTGGATATCGGCGGTACGGCAGCGGATTTAGGCATGGTTGTGGCGGCGCGCTCTGTTTTTAACGTGGCTTTTTTGCTGTTCGGCGGCGTGCTGGCAGATCGCTATTCGCGTAGCCTGGTGCTTTTCGCCTCGTCCACTATTGCGGCGCTTTCTCAGGGCGTGGTCGCGTGGCTGGTGCTGGATGGCGCAGCGACAATCCCGCTGCTTGTTCTGCTCAGCACGGTGAACGGCGCAGCGGCCGGGATCGCGCTACCCGCTTCTGCGGCGCTGGTGCCGCAAACCGTCCCGGCGCAGGCACTTCGTCAGGCCAACGCTTTTATTCAGGCTGGCGTCTATATAGGGACGGTACTCGGCGCCTCGCTTGGCGGCGTAATGACCAGCGCCATCGGGCCCGGCTGGGGGCTGGCGGTCGATGCCTGTGGCTTCGCTGCCGCTGCGCCGCTCTATTTCTCAATCCGTAGCCATTATCAGCCTGCTGAAGCCCATGCCAGTTTCTGGCAAGACCTGCGTGACGGCTGGTGCGAGTTTATCGCGCGAACCTGGGTTTGGGCGGTGGTGGCGCAGTTTGCCGTAATCAATGCGGCCTTTACCGGCATGGTGATGGTACTGGGGCCGGTTATTGCCGATGCGTCGTTTGGCCGCACAAACTGGGGAATGATGATTGCGGCACAAAGCCTCGGGCTGATTATCGGTTCCTGTATTGCGCTGCGCTGGCGGCCGCGCCGCGCCATGTTTATCGGCGTTATGCTGGTGGCGCTTAACGCCGTTCCCATTCTGCTGCTGGCTTTCGGGGCGACCGCGCCATTGCTGATGGCTGGATTTTGCCTGGCGGGAACGGGTTTTGGCCAGTTCGGCGTGATCTGGGCGCATGCGCTGCAAACGCATATCCCGCGCGAGAAACTGGCTCGCGTTTACGCTTATGACGCAATGGGATCTTTCATCACTATTCCTTTAGGCGAACTGGCTGCCGGGCCGCTGGCTCTGCGCTATGGCAGCACCAAAGTCCTGCTGGCCTGCGCCCTGGCGATAGTGCTGGCTACGGCAGCTACCGCGCTGGTTCGGGCAATTCGAGGGCTGGAAAATGCGGTTCCGGGCCTGGTTCAACACCCCAATAAAAGCAATAAATAGCAACCGACTGTTGCAGCAGACAGACAATAACCCTGCGCTCAGTGTTTCTATTGTAGTGGAATAAAATGTACGGCAGGATTGCCGGGATAAGAAGTCACAGTCGTACGTTTGCCTGATTGCTGTTAATACGATTAACCCTGGGAAATTATCCGATGTCGTTTATTGATTTAGCCGTAGCCTGCCTGAAGCAGGATGGCGTACTGCTGGCCCCGACAGATACGCACTATGCTTTAGCAATCAGTCCTTACAGCCTCCCGGCCTGCCGACGTTTACGCAGCATAAAGCAAAGCGATGAACAGGCGACGTTGTGCGTCGCTCAGCCGCAACAGTTGGATCCCTGGGTAACGTTAAATGTCTGGCAGCGTCAGCAGGTGCAGGCGCTGGCGCAGCGCTACTGGCCGGGGCCGCTAAAGCTGCTGTTGCCCAAAGCGGCAGAGGTTCCTGAACATCAGCTAATCACTGACGGCGCCATAGCCGTAGTCTGCACCAATAACAAGCTGCTTAACGCGACCATAGCGGCTCTGGGCCATCCGCTGATTGTTCTGCCCGCCACGCGGGCCGGATCGGGAACCGGCCTGGTCAGCCTGACCGCCGCGCGCGACAGCTACGGCGATTTGGTCGATATGGTTATTCCTTCCAATAACCGCAATGTTTGTTCCTGGGCCACCACTTTTGTCTCTTTACTGCACAATCGTCTCGACGTGCTGCGCCGAGGGGATGTTGTCATAGAGCCTGAGCTGTGCGTGGCTTAACTAAGATCCCGGCGCAGGCGTTCCTGCAAATCGTTAGCGAAATGCCTGACGCGGGATGAGAGCGTTTTTTCCGATTTAAACACCATCCAGGCCTGATAGGTATCCATCCGCCAGTCGGGCAAAAGGCGCAGCAGCCTGCCGCTGCTAACCGCTTCACGGGCCATATAGTCGGGCAAATAAGCGATTCCTGTTCCCGCCAGCGCCGAGCTCATCAGCGCCATACTGTTATTGGCGCGAAAACGGCTGCGTACCTCAATAGCCGTTTTCTGCTTCTCTTTACGAAAAGGCAGAGAGATGGTGTGAGCCGATCCCCGGAATAAAATATAGTCATGGCGCGGTAAATCTTCGGGTTTTTCCATGTCAGGATACTGGCTGAGATATTCCGGTGTTGCGTACAACCCCCAGCTGATATCAATTAATGCTTTGATTAACGGATGGTTCGGCGGCTCTCGTCCGATAACTATTGCAATGTCGTACTGGTCTTCCGCCATATTTATCGGTCGGTCGGTTAAATCTAAATCGGCACTGACATGAATATTTTTAGCGATAAAATGATTCATCGCCGGAACAACGCACTGATAGCCAAAAGTAAAGGGCGCCAGCACATGGAAATTACCGATCGGCTCTTCGTGGAAATTACGAATAAAGCGGTCGGCGCTGTTCAGCTCATTAAGAATGCGATAGCAGTATTGGTAATAACTTAACCCCAGTTCGGTCACTTCAATCGTGCGGGTAGTACGATTCAATAACTGTGCGCCAAGGCGAACTTCAAGCTGAGAGATCTCACGGCTTACGGAAGATTTTGATAGCTGAAGCGACTTCGCGGCTTCGGTAAAACTCAGCGTTTCAACCACCCTGGCAAAAGCCGCCATAGAGACCAGATTTTCGACATTACTCATCAGTAAACTTTATATTTATCATCAGATTGTGCCTGTACAATAGCACAGTCACCGCCTTCTTTTTGTGCGTTTTAGCGCTTGTAAACAGAATTTTTCACTCTGTTTTCATCGTTAGCTGATAGCTTCTGATTGTTTCATTAATGGAATAATAGCGGACACAGCACCAGGAAGCTTGGCAGCTAATTTTTCTCTGGTTAGGATGAGTTTCCCCCATAAAAGGTGAAATTATGAAACTTACTTCCAGTGATTTTAATCATCAGTCTGCGCTGAATAAAAAACATGAATTTAATAACTTTGGCGGCAGCGGCGAAAATATTTCTCCGGCGCTGGCCTGGAGCGATATTCCTGAAGGTACAAAAAGCTTCGCCATCACCGTATTTGACCCGGATGCACCAACCGGCAGCGGATTCTGGCACTGGGTAGCCTTTGATATTCCTGCCGCGACCACAAGTTTAGCCAGCGACAGCGGCAATATTAGCCAGGAGCTATTTCCAGCCGGAATGACGCAAAGTAAAAATGATTTTGGCCTGCCTGGCTACGGCGGTGCCTGCCCACCGGAAGGCGATAATCCGCATGCTTATATATTTACCCTGCATGCGTTAAGCGTCGAGAAATTAGGTATTGATAGTGAAACCACCAATGCCGTCGCCCGTTTTTTAATTCATGCTAATAGCCTCGCTACAGCTTCCCTGACCGGATTTTATCAGCGTTAATCAGGGATTAATATTGTGAAACGTCTTTTTAATAGTCTGGTTGCCGGGAAAAACAGTAAAGCCGGGAAATATTTATTAGCCGCCATTTTAGTGCTGGCCCTGCTCTGGTTATGTACGCGGAAAACAACCAGTAAAGAGGCGTTTATTAATGCCAGCGTGACGCAGATAGCCTCCCCGATCCCCGGAACGCTTGCCTGGCGCGCCGGTATTTATCCCGGCGCTATGGTTAAAGAATCGCAGCTGCTGGGAGCAGTAAACTGGAATGCCTCAAACGCGCAGCTGACTCAGCTACTGGCGCTACGGCAAACCACGCAATTTACCCTTGCCGGGCTGCAGCAACAGTTAAGCGGCAACCGGTTAAAAATAGCCGCCCGGAAAGCACAGTGGCAGCAATATTATCAGGAAAGCCAGCGGCAACAGCGGCTGCAGCGCGACTACAGCCGGGCTGGCTATCAACAGGCTGAGGCGGAAGAAAAGGCCGCCGTGCAGCAGGCACGGTTTGCCAGCAACCAGCTCAGAAGAGCCGACGAGCTGCATCGCCAGGGCTACCTCAGCGATGCTGGCTACGAACGGCAGCGCAGCGAAGCAGAGGCGCTACGGGCGCAGGCGCAGGCGAAGCGGGCCGCCAGCAGTCAGAGCCTGCTGGACAGCCAGGCGGCCAGCGACGGCTTGCAGCTGAGCGGAGCGCGGACTTTGACCGGGCCAGAACAGAACCAACGCGAGATGCAGCTGAGCCTGGATGACTTACAGCAGGCGCAGCAGACGCTGACCGTTCAGCTCGACGCCGCCCGGCAAAACCTTGCGCAGATCGATCAGCAGCTGGCGCGGCAGCAGCATGCTGATATCCGGGCGACCCTTGACGGGGCAATCTGGTCCGTCAACGCCCGTCAGGGCAGTAGCGTAGAGAGCAACGGAAGCCTGATCGAGATTATCGACTGCCGCAATAGCTGGGTGGAAGCCTTCTTTGACGAGTCGGCGGCAGGCCAACTGCGGCCCGGCAAGCAGGTTAATGTAGCGCTTTCTCCTGCCGACAGCCGTTATGGCGAGTGGCAGGGCGTGATTGAAGCCGTCAGGGCCGGAACCGGGCGGGTGGCCGTGGGCGATTCGGTGGTGATACCGCCGCCGGAAATCGCGCGCCGCCAGCTTCCGGTAAAAGTGGTCACCGCACGTATCCGTATCCAGCGGCAAGGCGCAATGCAGGCGGCAGGCTTCTGCCTGGCCGGGCGCAGCGTCACCGTTTCCCTTTAATCTGAAAAAGAGTTCGTTATGTCGCCAATTGAGAAAGCCGTTAAGGTTTTACAACGTGAAGGTGTTTTACTGGTGCCCACCGACACCAACTATGCGCTGGCCGTCGATCCGTGGAGCGTTAGCGCCTGCGAAAAAGTTTACGCTATCAAACAGCGCGACGTAAAAAAGCCGCTGACGCTGTTTTTAGCCTCGCCTGAAGAGATTCAGAATTACGTTGAGCTAAGCCGCTGGCAGCGCGAGACGTTCTCCCGACTAATGCATTTTTTGCCCGGGCCGCTTAACCTTGTGCTGCCTAAATCCGCGCAGGCGCCGGATCATCAATTTATCAAAGAGGACTCGATTTCGCTGGTCTGCAACAGCCAGCCTGCGCTGCAGGCGCTGTTACGGGCGTGGGGCAGGCCGCTGGCGTTAACCTCAGCAAATATCTCCGGTATCGAACATGCCGGACTGATCGATCATTCCCTGGCGGAAGCGACTTTTGGCCGTCAGGTAGATTATGTCCTGCCGGGCGGCGGAACGAGCACCACCACCACTTCGAGCACTATTGTCTCGCTGCTTGGCGATCGCTTAACGGTTATCCGCCAGGGCGATATCCGCATCGGAGAGATCTACGCCTGATGGACGGCCCGTTAACGCTGCTTGCCATGCAACGTAATATCCGGCTATTTGCAGCTTACCGGGTCATCTCACGCTGCTATTTCCATCTGCCGGTGCTGCTTTTCTACTTCTGGCTGATGGATACAGGCATGTATCGCATTATCGCCTTGCTGGCGATCTATGGTCTGAGCAGTACCTTCTGCGCCAGCCTGAGCGGCATTCTGCTGCGCGCTTTCAGCCAAAAACAGGTGGTGGCGATAGGGGAACTGGCGAAGGCGGCAGGGCTGGCGCTGATATTATGGGGCACTCGCCAGACAGAATTCAGCGTGGCGGTGCTGGGCATCGCGCAAATCATTGGTGGCGCAGGCTTCAGCATTGCGCTGTCGACCGATTCCAGCCTGCTGCGCCAGATCGTCCGGCCGGGCGGCGATCCGGGTCTGTTTATGCAGGTGCAGACGCGTACCCAAAGCCAAATGTTTATCGCTACGCTGCTGGCTGGAACGGCTGGCAGCATCCTGTTTGATTACAACCCACAGTGGCCATTTTTCGCCTCGTTGTTGGCGAGCCTGCTTTCCGTACTGGTCATCCTGCCGATCAACGAACCGCCGCAACCGGCGGAAGAGCAGGGCGCCGTTAAACCAGCGGCCTTACAACTGCTTCCGCAGCAGCAGTTCTGGATGATCTTTTATTCATTGTCGCGCGCTTTTACCCTGGCGCCTTTTATCGGTTTTATTCCCTTTTATTTCATTATGGTCAACGTCGAGCCGCTGCTGTTTGGCGCTGTACTGAGCTTCTTTACGCTATCAGCCTTTGCCGCGGCCAAAGTTGGCAATGTCATTATCCAGCGTTACGGCGTCAACATGCTGTTGGCGCTGACCGTGATGCTAATGCTGGGTGCCCTGCTGCTGTTTGGCTTCAGCAGCGAGCTGGCCGCAATGGGCATCGATTATTTTATTTCCGGCCTGGCGGCAATTGGCCTGTTGGGCCTGGGGTCTGGCGCAATCAGGCCGGTCACCATGGCCAATCTGGACGTCTCACAGAATTCCGCCGCCGAGCGCATGCATATCTTTGGCCGGATGGAACGAGATTTCGGCCTGGCTAATGGTTTGTTGTTAATGGCGGGAGCCGTACTGCTGGTTAATCAGGGCGTTGAAGCGCTAATGATCGCCTTCAGCGGGTTCTACTTACTGAGCATGGCCGGGTTAATTGCCCTGCGCCGCTACCACGAAAAAGCGCTTACGCCCTGTTAATGCGGCAGGCCAGTTGAGAGGCAGTGATGAGAAAAGTGATGCCCGCGATGGGCCTTGCGCTGGTGCTGTTAAGCGGCGGCGCGGCGGCGGCAGGCCTGGGCCCGCTGTGGCAAGAGATGCAGCGCAGCAGCCCGTTGTTGAATGCTGGCCGAATGGGATATATCGCGACCCAGGAAGCGGGCAGCCAGGCGCAGGCGGCGCTACTGCCCAGCCTGAGCGCAGGAACCGGAAGTAGCTGGACAGAGCAGCGTCTTAGCGACCAGGGACGCCAGCAGATTGGCAGCAATGGCTACGCCGTGGCGCTGACAATGCCGATTGTTGATATTGCCGCCTGGAAACAGTTGGATATCGCCCATTTACAGGAAACAGTTGGAGCCTGGCGCTGGCAGGCGCAGCAGCGTCAGTTAATGGTCGATCTGGCTAAGGCCTGGTTCGCCCAGCAGGATGCTCAGGTAGAACAGGGCGTTGCGCAGCACCATTTACAGCTGGTGGCGATAGATCTTAAGCGAGCGCTGGCCCGCTATCAGGCGGGTGAAGTGACCCGGGTAGATGTGGATGAGGTTCAGGCCGCTTACGATCTGGCCGAAGCGGACGCCGCGGAAGCGGATTCCCGGGGCGCCCAGACGCAGGATGCTTTACGTCAGATCGTGGGCACGGATCCCGGCCGCGTTGCCTGGCTGCCCGCTCGTCTTACGTTGCCCTCAGTTCGCGCTCGTCCGCTGTCATGGTGGCTGCGCCAGGCCACAGAGCATAATGACGCTATTGCGATGGCTGCGCTTGAAGCAGAAGTAGCCGATCGCCGCATCAATAAAATTAAAGCGGAATGGCTGCCTCGGGTCGATATGGTCGCCAGCTGGAATCACAGCAGCCATTCGGCTTCTGACTATCAGTACTCGCGAGGTTTTACCAGCGTTGACGGCATTACGACGGCGCAGGGCGCAGGGGATTCCGCCGTTATCGGTATGCAGGTTACCGTTCCGCTCTATAGCGGAGGAGCAACGCTAAGCCGCGAGCGGGAAGCGATAGCGCTGTCTGAACAGGCAAGATATGAATGGCGTAACGAGCAGAGCAAAAGCGTCACGCAAACGCGCCGCTTATACAACTCGCTGCTTATTGGCGAAAAAAGGCTACGGGCGCTGCAGCAGGCCGCCGCTTCTTCCGCTAAAGCCTCTGGTTCGGTAGCTCTGGGCTACTCGCTGGGCGAGCGCGTCAGTAGCGATCTGCTGTCCGCACGCCAGCAACAGGATGAGGTGCGCAACCGGCTACAGCAGGAAACATCGAAATATCTTATCAACTGGCTTAGTTTACTACAGCAAACTGGCGCGCTTGACGCGCGTGCGCTGACCAGCGTCGATGCATTATTCTCCGACGCAGAGGCGCAGGGTTATGCCGTAGAAAAACCGCTGATTATCAGCTTTGAGGCCTATTCTGCCAGGGCAACAGACAGCCCGGAATCGGCCACTGTTGTCAGTCTGGAACAATAAGTTCTCAGGCGGGATTAAACGCGGCGAGCGGTCAGAAACACTACAGCCCGTGTTAATATTTCCTCCTGAATTTAAGCGGATAAAGAGAGGCAAGTGAGATGGGACAAACAATCACACAAAAAATTCTCGCACGTGCCTGTGGGCGTGAAAGCGTAACGCCGGGTGAGGTAGTTTGGGCAAAAGTAGATATTCTGATGTCGCACGATCCCTGCACGCCTGGCGTAGCCAGCGTATTTAAAAAAGAGTTTGGCGAAGACGCCCGGGTCTGGGATCCCCGTCGTTTTATTATGATCCCCGACCATTTTGTCTATTCTGCCGATCCGCAGGCCAACCAAAATATTCGCGTAATGCGCGAGTTCGCCGCCGAGCAAAATATTCATTACTTCTACGATGTCGGCACGCCGGAATATAAAGGAGTTTGCCATATCGGTCTGGCGGAAGGCGGTCATGCGCGTCCCGGCGAAGTCCTGTTAGGCACTGATTCGCACACCGTCACCTCCGGCGCCTTTGGTGCTTTTGCTATCGGTCTGGGCATTACCGATGCCGCTTATGCGCTGGGCACGGGCGAGATCCCGCTGAAAGTACCTGCCACTATCCGCGTTAACTATACCGGGGTAAAGCCTGCCAGCCTGCTGGCGAAAGATATGATACTGGCGCTGCTGGCGGAGCTGACAGTAGACGGCGCAACCTATGAAACCATCGAGTTCGGCGGCAACGCGGTTGACGAGCTTTCGGTGGAGGAGCGCATGACGCTTTGTAACATGGTGGTGGAGTGCGGCGCCAAAAACGGCATCATGGTGCCTAATCAGGCGACGCTCGACTATCTGGCTAAGCGTACCGAGGTGCCATTTACGGTCATCGCGCCGGATGAAGATGCGGTTTACAGCAAAGTTATTGAGATTGATATCACCAATATGCAACCCAGAATTGCGCGCCCACACTCGCCGGATAACGTGGTGGCGATTGAGCGGGTAACCAACGTGGCTATCGCTCAGGCTTATATTGGCTCCTGTACAGGAGGCAAACTGGAAGATTTCGTCGCGGCCGCAAGGGTAATTAAAGGAAAAAAAGTCGTTATTCCAACCTATGCGGTGCCGGCAACAAAGGAGGTTTTTCACAGCATCATCACCACGCAAATTGAAGGCGTGTCGGTCTATCAAATTCTTAGCGACGCCGGGGTGAAACTTTCGGCGGAGGCGGGCTGCGCCGCCTGCTGCGGCGGCCCGGCAGACACCTTTGGTCGCATTAACGACCCGGTATCGGTGATCTCTACTACCAACCGTAATTTTATTGGCCGCATGGGGAATAAACGCGCCAGCATCTATTTAGGCTCGCCTTACTCGGTCGCTGCCGCAGCGGTCAATGGCTGTATTACCCATCCGGGAGACTACTTATGAGTTCATCAACGGCTGTTATTTGCGGTAGCGTCTACGTGCTGGAAGATAACATCGATACTGACCAGATCCTCACTGCCGAGTACCTGAAGGTAAACCCTTCGACACCGGAAGGCTACGCGCAACTTGCCTCGCTGGCGATGTGCGGCCTGCCGGAAGATGCGCTGCCGTTTATCGATCCGCAAAGCGGGAAATCAAAGTACAGCATTATAGTTGCGGGTAAAAACTTCGGCTGTGGCTCATCACGTGAGCATGCCGTAGTGGCGCTGGGAGCGTCCGGCGTTAAAGCAGTGATTGCCCAGTCCTATGCGCGCATTTTTTTTCGTAACTGCGTCGCAACCGGACAGGTATTGCCGGTCGCGGCGGCAGATCGGCTGTGCGAACAGCTGCAAACTGGCGACCAGGTAGAAATCAATATCGCACAACAGACCATCAAAATTTTAAAAAATGACCGTTACTTTACCAGCGAACCGGTTGGTGAACTGGCAAATATCGTAGCGGCAGGCGGCCTGTTTGCCTACGCCAGAACGACGGGAAGAATTAAATAAAATTACCCGGCCATTTCATGGTGGCCGGAATTTACTAAATGATGGGGGTTTTTCCCCGCGATTATTTGTTTCAGGGATCCAGATTATTTGAGCCGCCCTGGCTCAGGTATTGTTACGCCTGCTACAGGCAAAAATATAACACCTTGGAGAAGAAGCATGATCAGTACCTATGAGTTTAATAATGCCGAGAAAAAAGCTATATTCGATGTTCTGAATATCGTTGGCACTAACCCCTATAAGGATTATATTAATTTTAAAAGAGAAGTTAATCTTCTTATTTTAGAAGCAAAAGTCCCGGCTAAGTTTCTGGAGGTCTGCGCTAAAATAAAAGATGAAAGGCGACTATCAGGGGTAAACGCGCAGCTACTAAAAAACTTACCTATCGATGAAGTGGTGCCGGAATTCGACCAGTTCGATCCCGTTAATGATAAATACAGAAAGAAAACCACCTTTATTGGTGAAACCCTGCTGGAACTCTTTTCCCAGCTAACCGGCACGCCTCTGTTGGCCTATCGTACCAGAAACAACGGCGACTTCTTTCATGATGTCTATGCCGATAAAAAATATGCCAATACCCAAACACAGAAGACCGATGGCGAGCTCTATTTTCATAATGACCGCACCGCGCATCCGGTACGGGCAGACTTCCTGAGCCTGCTGGGCATGCGCTGCCATGAACAGAACCTGATTTATACGGGCTATCTGGACGGCAAAGACATCCTGCAGGGGCTTTCAGAAAAATCGCAATACTGGCTGCGTCAGCCGCACTACATTACGCCCTATGATGAAGTCTCCCGTGATTCAAATGCAAACCAGGTCAATTCGGACAAACATATCATCCTGGAAAACGCCCATACCTTCCGCTATTACGACACTCGTACTACTTTTGCCCCGGATGCGCCACAGTCCGCAATTAAAGCGCTGCTGGAATTAAAAGTAGCTATGACCAAAGCTAAAAAAGAGCGTGTGGCTATTAATACCGGAGATCTGTTCTCCTTTGCTAATCAGGATTCACTGCATAATCGGGATATTGTTAAAGTCATTGACCAGGATGCCGCTGAAAAAAGATGGTTATTGAAAACCTACAGTTTCCGTAATGATGAGGCCCTGCACAATTACAGCGCCTTTTTTGATCCCATTTTGCCAGGCTTCGTGACGGAAGAATAAATCAAAAAAAACTAACCTCCAACTTATTTGTTATTGCAAAAGCTGATAATAAACTGGCAGGCCTGCTTACGCCTGCCATTTACTTTAATATTAAATTTCAATGATATTTTTTATCATTAAAATTTAAGACTGCTCGCTATTATCCTGATGAATCACTGCACAGCGCGACTCATGAACTCATCCGGTTTTCCGTGGCGCTTATTGTAGTCAACGGCATCTGCAATGGTAGCCGGTAAACTTGTTCCGGCACTACTGTGACCTCATCAGGCTACAGGCAATCCATACCTGAGAGCGGCTTAAGCCAGACGACAAAAAGCCCGCTTAAGTTTCCTTAAGCGGGCTTCTCTAATCTGGCTCCTCTGACTGGACTCGAACCAGTGACATACGGATTAACAGTCCGCCGTTCTACCGACTGAACTACAGAGGAATCGTTTGAACGGGGCGCATAATAACGAGGTTGCTGCGGCCTGTCAAAAGAATTGTAGCGTATTTCAGTGTAAATGGCTGAAAATTAATCTTTTGATAATCAAAGCGCTGGAAAAGGCGTAGTCAAAACAGGTTGGTGCGTCTGCGACCCGGTGCTTTCTGGAAAAGAACGGGCTCTCCAGGGCAATAACGCTTCTTTTTTATTCGGAAACTCACTCTCTATGCATAGAGTTTTTAAGTGAAAAGTATTATATAGATAATATCTATCCCGCTGAAATAAATCTTCTTTAGTGATATAGAAAACCCGCTAATCAGGAACGATTAAAATCATAAGGGTTATTCGATTTCCTGAAAGGAATTTGAATGGTTTTAATATTGTGTTTAATATATTTCTTTAATGTTTTAAAAACTATTTTTGTTGACATAAAATAGATAACGAGTAAAAAATAAAGCGGGTGGACGTTGATGCGTTCGCTCATTTTAAACGAATTTTATTCACAGGAGCAAATCATGCGTGAACTAACAGGCAGTGAAACAAGCGTAGTTGCAGCGGCTGGTGTCATTACTGACGATCCGCAAATTGAGGTAGTCCTTGATGTATATGACAACGTTTGTGATGCGATAGACAAAGCTGAACCAACATTAGGTGCAGGAAACGCAAATAAAGCGGTGCATTTTGCCGTAAACATCATGGATTATGCCTGGACAAGCGCTTTTAACAGTATAATGAAACTTTTTGGTTAATATTGGTTTTATCTTTCTCACAGCACAGATTTTGTTGTTTAAGCATTAGCTTATTACTGGTTCTCTCTGATTCTTTTATGCCAATAAAGTACATGTAAAACCTTTATAAATCATGTGCTTTTCTACTTTTTTGTTGATTTATGAAGGGGCGTTGCTTTAAGGCGTAATCAGAAAAGACAGGATATAAAAAATATTATGGTTTTTAATAACGCCTTTTGCATGCCTGAGGGTGGCTGTTTAAAAAACCTGATCGATTTTGCCAGTAGAAGAATCGGGTTCAGTGCTAAATGCTGAACCCATTTTTTCTGGCGGAAAAAGGCAGTTTTTGTTAAGAAGATTTTTATGCCCAACTGAAATAGTTATGCTGTTCTGGATCTGCCTGGAACTATCAGGCTCTTACTGTCTGCTATAAAGCCAGTGAGGATCAATCAAGACGACAAAAACCGTGTGTTTCTTGCCTGAATTCCTTCCTCAGGACTTTCATTCTCTATGCTGTGATGGATCCAAGAACGCAAGATGAGGGAAGTATCATGCTGTATTTACTAAAAAGAAGGGCAGCCAATAATAAAATCCCGCCTGAAAAAGTTCAGGCTACCTATGCCCGATATCGTATCCAGGCGCTGCTGAGCGTATTTTTAGGTTATCTCGCCTATTATATTGTGCGTAATAACTTCATGCTTTCGACGCCTTACCTGAAACAACAGCTGGCACTCAGCGCGACGCAAATTGGGCTGCTAAGCAGCTGCATGCTGATTGCTTACGGCATCAGCAAAGGCGTAATGAGCACGCTGGCTGATAAAGCCAGCCCAAAAGTTTTTATGGCGTGCGGTTTAGTACTTTGCGCTATCGTCAACGTCGGTTTGGGGTTCAGCACCGCGTTCTGGGTTTTTGTCGCGCTGGTGATGCTAAACGGACTGTTTCAGGGAATGGGCGTTGGCCCTTCTTTTATTACTATCGCCAACTGGTTTCCTCGCCGGGAACGTGGCCGCGTCGGCGCATTCTGGAACGTCTCCCATAACATCGGTGGCGGGGTAGTCGCGCCAATTGTCGGCGGCGCTTTCGCGATACTGGGCAGCGAGCACTGGCAGAGTGCCAGCTACATCGTACCCGCCTGCTTAGCAGTGGTTTTCGCCTTAATCGTGCTGGTGCTCGGTAAAGGTTCGCCACGTGAAGAAGGGTTGCCTGCATTAGAAGAGATGATGCCGGAAGAAAAGATCGTGTTGCAGGCCATACGGAGCGCTAAAGCGCCAGAAAATATGAGCGCGTGGCAGATCTTCTGCATTTATGTGCTGCGCAATAAAAATGCCTGGTACATTTCGCTGGTGGATGTTTTTGTCTATATGGTGCGTTTCGGCATCATTAGCTGGCTGCCGCTCTATTTGCTGACAGAGAAGCATTTTTCCAGAGAGCAGATGGGCGTCGCCTTTTTGTTTTTTGAATGGGCCGCCATTCCCTCCACGCTACTGGCAGGGTGGCTGAGCGACAAGCTGTTCAAAGGCCGCCGTATGCCTCTGGCCATAATTTGTATGGCGCTGATATTTATTTGCCTGATTGGCTACTGGCAAAGCGAGTCGCTGCTGCTGGTCACGGTTTTCGCCGCCGTTGTCGGCTGTTTGATTTATGTGCCGCAATTTCTCGCTTCAGTACAGACCATGGAAATTGTCCCTGGTTTCGCCGTAGGCTCAGCTGTCGGGCTACGTGGCTTTATGAGCTATATCTTTGGCGCATCGCTGGGCACCAGCCTGTTTGGCATCATGGTGGATCGGCTGGGCTGGCACGGCGGTTTTTACCTGCTGCTGGGCGGCATCCTCTGTTGCATACTCTTTTGCTGTCTTGCTCATCGGGGCGCGCTGGAACTGGAGCGGCAACATCATTCTGAAGGGAATATCAGGGCACTTATCGCGTGCGAAAAATAATCCTTTCACGCAGTAGAGCTAAGGAATAGTGCGGTCTTACTTAAAATGCCTTTAACGGCGCCGCCGCGCTTTTTGACCAGCAGAAACCAGAAGCCGATAAAAAAGAAAGTCGGAACTCAGGACGAAAGCAATTTGCCTGTGCTAACGCCTTAAGCCCAGGTAGCTAACCCCAACTCAACACAGCCTCCCGGAAACCTTCCCAAAAAACCAGATTTCCAGACAGCAAAAAGCCCGCTTAAGTTTCCTTAAGCGGGCTTCTCAGAATTTGGCTCCTCTGACTGGACTCGAACCAGTGACATACGGATTAACAGTCCGCCGTTCTACCGACTGAACTACAGAGGAATCGGTTGATGCAGCGCATAGTAATGGCACTGGCCTGGCCTGTCAAAGGGGGAATGCGATTTTCCCGCGCGTTCGGCCGCAAAATCAGCAATCTGCTCTGTTTCTCACCCGCCTGAGCAAAATACATGCTTTTGCACTCATTCTCTTGCGCCAGATCCCACTTTGCTATTAATGCGCGGCCGATGTTAGAGCTCGGTCAAAATTTTTCTCTTTGCCGTTTTTAAAACGCGTGTTTCGGTGCTTTTATGATAAAAGTTCCAAAAGGAACAATTTTGGAACAAATACACTACAAGCTTTTAACTCTATAGCATTGCCTGTAATAGGTGCCGCCAGGTTAAAAGTAACAGTTTGATTAATAGCAATTAAGTATGACAAGCCATCTATGGCTACGCGTTGCAAAGCACGCTTTATCTGTTCCGAACCTTAACCGCTATACCGGTGAAGTTGTGTGAATGTAAAAGATATTTTTCATTCGAGGTCCAGCCAGCCGCACCAGCTACTCACAAAAGGGCTATATCATGAAAAAGTTCGTTGCCGGGTTACTGATGATCTGTTTACTGCCCACAGCCGCGCTGGCAAAAGAGTTGCAGATCGGCGTCTCTATGGCGCTGTTTGATGACAACTTTCTGACCATTGTGCGCAATTCCATTCAAAAAGAATTAAAAAAAGAGAACGTCAGCGGCCAGGTTGAAGACGCCAAAAATGATGTCTCGCAACAGCTGCAGCAGGTACAAAACTTTATTGGCCAGGGCGTAGACGCCATTATCGTCAATCCGGTGGATACCAATGCGGTAAAACCGATTATGGATCAGGCCAGCAAAGCGGGCGTGCCGCTGATCTTTATCAACCGCCGTCCGGCGGCGGAGCTGACCGGTAAAATGGCCTATGTAGGCTCAAACTCGCAGCTGGCGGGGCAGCTACAGATGGAGGCCCTGGCTAAACAAATGAACTACAAAGGCAACGTGGCGATCCTGCTGGGCGATCTGGCCAATGAATCGACGCGCGAAAGAACGAAAGGCGTAAAAGAGATCGTGGCGAAATATCCCGGCCTGAAAATCGTTCAGGAACAAACCGCGAAATTTATGCGCAACGATGCGGTCGACGTGGTCAGTAACTGGCTCACCGCTGGCGATGATATTCAGGCTATCGCCTCTAATAATGATGAAATGGCGATTGGCGCGCTACAGGCGCTGGGCAAAAACGACAATCATATATTGGTGGCTGGCGTGGACGGCACGCCGGATGCGCTGCAAATGATCAAAAACGGCAAGATGGTCGCCACGGTTTTCCAGGATGCAAAAGGGCAGGGCGAAGGCGCGGTGCAGGCAGCGGTGAAGCTGGCGAAAGGCGAAAGCGTAGAGAAAAACGTCGATATTCCTTTCCAGCTCATCACCAAAGAAAACATGGCTAACTTCGTCAGCCTGAACCAGAAATAAGCCGGGGTGCACTATGACCGCATATGCGCTTGAGGCCGAAGGCATCAGCAAATTTTTCCCGGGCGTAAAGGCGCTGAGCAACGTCTCTTTACGGGTCAGGCCCGGCAGCGTCCATGCGCTAATGGGCGAAAACGGCGCGGGTAAATCCACGCTGATGAAATGCCTGATAGGCATCTATCGCCCGGATGAGGGATCGATCCGGGTAAAAGGCGAGCCGGTGATGTTTCAGGATACGATGGATGCGCTGCGTTCAGGCATCTCGATGATCCATCAGGAGCTGAATCTGGTGCCCTATATGACGGTAGCGGAAAATATCTGGCTGGGCCGTGAGCCGATGAAATATGGTTTTGTCGATCATGGCAGGCTTAACCGCCAGACCCGTGATTTATTGAGCAAATTAAACATCCGTCTTGAGCCTGATGAAATGGTCGGCGAGCTGAGTATCGCCGCCCAGCAGATGGTGGAGATAGCCAAAGCGGTCTCGTGGAATGCCGATGTGGTCATTATGGATGAACCCACCTCGGCGCTGACCGAAACCGAAGTCTCGCACCTGTTCGCTATCATTCGCGATCTCAGAGAGCAGGGCAAAGCCATCATTTATATCAGCCACAAGATGGATGAGATCTTCACTATTACCGACGAAGTGAGCATCTTTCGTGACGGCAGCTGGGTAGGCAGCAGCGCGACTTCCGACTACACGCGCCAGTCGCTAATCACCCAAATGGTCGGTCGCGAGCTGACCCAGCTCTTTCCTAAATTCAACAATGACATCGGCGAAGAAGTACTGACGGTACGCAATCTGCATCGCAAGGAGGTTTTTCACGATATCAACTTCGGCGTGCGCCGTGGTGAAATCCTGGGCGTAGCCGGGCTGGTCGGCGCGGGCCGTAGCGAAGTCATGGAAAGCCTGTTTGGTATGACCAGCATTGACGGCGGCGAAATCCTGATAGATGGCGTGCCGGTAAAGATAGATTCGCCTTCAACCGCGATAGAAAAAGGGCTGGCCTTCCTCACCGAAGACCGCAAAAAGTCCGGACTGTTTCTGGTGCTGTCGGTAATGGAAAACATGAGCATCGTTAACATGCCGGAATACAGCAGCAAAGCGGGTTTCGTCAGCCATATGCAGATGGCGAAAGACTGCATGGAGCAGATCCGGCGGCTGAACATCAAAACCCCCACCATGGATCAAATCATCAATAACCTCAGCGGCGGCAATCAGCAGAAGGTGCTGATTGCCCGCTGGCTGCTGGCTCAGCCTAAAGTGCTGATACTGGATGAGCCGACGCGTGGCATTGATGTCGGCGCGAAAGCGGAAATTTACCGGCTGATCAGCGAACTGGCTAACCGCGGTGTCGCCATCATTATGGTCTCTTCGGAACTGCCGGAAATTCTTGGCATGAGCGATCGGGTGATGGTAATGCACGGCGGCCGTATCACCGGCATCCTCAATAAAGAAGAAGCCGATCAGGAAACTATCCTGTCACTGGCGTCTGAATAAGGGCTGAAATTATGAGCGAAGTAAAAATGAGTAGCCAACAGTCGTCTCTGGCAAGTCTGTTGACCAGCCTGAAAGGCAAAATGCCCAAGGATACCGGCATCTTTATCGTTATGGTCGCTATCGCGCTGATTTTTGAAATCGCCGGCTGGTACGTGCGCGATCAATCCTTTTTGCTCAATCCAAACCGGCTGGTGCTGATAGTCTTACAGGTAGCGATTATCGGGATTATCGCGGTCGGCGTTACTCAGGTCATTATCACTACCGGGATCGATCTCTCATCCGGCTCGGTGATCGCTTTAACCGCTGTGGTCGCGGCAAGCCTTGCGCAAACTTCGGATAGCCTCTCGCCGATGTTCCCGTCGCTGGTGGATATGCCTGCCATAGTGCCGATAATCGCCGGTATTGGCGTAGGTTTTCTCTGCGGCGTGGTTAACGGCGTGCTGATCACCAAAACCGGCATTCCGCCTTTTATTGCTACCTTAGGCATGATGGTATCCGCGCGCGGGCTGGCGCAATACTATACGCAGGGGAATCCGGTCAGCTTTCTCTCCGACAGCTTTACCGCTATCGGCCAGGGCGCGATGCCGGTCATTATTTTCCTGGTGGTCGCGGTCATTTTCCATATTGCGCTGAAACACACCCGCTACGGCAAATATGTTTACGCTATTGGCGGCAATATGACCTCGGCCAAAGTATCCGGTATTAACGTTAATAAATACCTGGTTATCGTCTACACCATCGCGGGCGGCCTTTCCGGGCTGGCTGGCGTCGTGCTGGCGGCGCGCGTCAGTAGCGGCCAGTCCAGTATGGGCATGTCCTACGAACTGGACGCCATTGCGGCGGCGGTTATCGGCGGTAGCAGCCTGATGGGCGGTGTCGGGCGCATTACGGGAACGCTAATCGGCGCGGTAATCCTGGGCCTGATCAAAAGCGGCTTCACCTTTGTCGGCGTGGATGCCTACGTTCAGGACATTATCAAAGGCATCATTATCGTTAGCGCTGTTTCAGTCGATATGTACCGCAACCGCAAAAAACGCTGAATCATTCAGGGCCGCTGGTGGCCCTGATTTCCGGTTCCGGCGCGGCTGTGAAAACGTTACCATGCACAGCCTGACGGCATCTTGTGCACCGCAGAAGTGCAGCTAAGCCCGCTTCACCCGCGATAAATAAAATGCGCTACCCCTTAAGGGGTAATCAGTTTCTCTTATTTTACCGCCGCTTAGCCTGAAACAAAATCGTCATAACCTCGCCCGGAAGTTTCTGGCACGTCGCTTGCAGTTACCCTGACACCAGAGTGAAAACTTATTTCTCACCGCCAGCGACAATGGCGTTCCGTGACGGAGGCAAAATGAACTTAAGACGGCTGAAGTATTTTGTAAAAATCGTCGATATCGGCAGCCTGACCCAGGCGGCTGAAGTCCTGCATATCGCCCAGCCTGCGCTCAGTCAACAGGTGGCCACGCTGGAAAATGAGCTGGATCAGCAGCTGCTTATCCGCACCAAGCGCGGCGTAACGCCGACAGAGGCCGGTAAAATACTCTATGCGCACGCCTGTACTATTTTGCGCCAGTGCGAACAGGCGCAAGCGGCGGTCGTTAACGCCGGACAGATCCTGACTGGCCAGGTTTCTATTGGGCTGGCGCCCGGTACCGTAGCTTCCTCATTGACCATGCCTTTACTGCAAACCGTGCGCGAGCAGTTTCCGGAAGTGCTGGTCTATCTGCATGAAAACAGCGGCGCTTCACTAAATGAAAAAGTGATGGATGGCCAGCTTGATATGGCCGTGCTTTACGATCGTGCGCCTTCAGCCGGCATTACCAGCCTGCCATTAATGAAAGAAGAACTTTATCTGGTTGGTGCCACCAACTGCCCGGGGCAGCATATCGATCTGGCGGAAGTCGCCGAGATGAACTTGTTTCTGCCGCGCGACTACAGCGCCGTGCGCAAACGCGTTGATGAAGCCTTTTCGCTGCGCCGCCTGAGCGCCCGCATTATCGGCGAAATCGAATCGCTTGCTACCCTGACCGCCGCCGTTGCCAGCGGCATGGGCGTTACCGTTCTGCCAGAATCCGCCGCGCGGGCACTGGTCAGCTCCGGCAACGCCTGGATGGCGCGCATCAATAGCCCTACGCTGAATTTGCCGCTGTCGCTAAACGTTTCGGCTCGTGCGCCGCTCTCACCGGCGGCACAGGCGGTTAAAAATATTTTGCTGTCATTGCTGAATAAACCCGCTGTTGCCGATCGCGAACTGATGCTGGTGAGCTAATCCCTTTCGTGGGCGCGTCAGGGCGCCCTCGCTTCTATATCGCTAAAAAGCATATAAAACCTCTTTTTATTATTTGTTGCTATCAATTTGCCTTATTAACATGGCCGAAACCAACAGATAACAGAGGGAGAAGCGCACGTGAATTTTCAGCAACTTAAAATCATCCGGGAAGCGGCACGCTGCGAGTTTAACCTGACCGAAGTGGCAAACGCGCTGTTTACCTCCCAGTCCGGCGTCAGCCGCCATATACGCGATCTGGAAGATGAACTGGGCGTGGAGATTTTTATCCGGAGAGGCAAACGCTTGCTGGGCATGACGGAACCGGGTAAAGCGCTGTTGAATATTGCTGAACGCATCCTGGATGAGGCCGGAAAAGTACGGCGGCTGGCAGATGTCTTTACCAATGAATCCAGCGGCGTATTGACTATCGCCACCACGCATACCCAGGCGCGCTATAGCCTGCCAAAAGTGATCAAAGCGTTCCGTGCGCTCTATCCCAATGTTCGCCTGGAATTAAACCAGGGTACGCCGCAGGAGATTGTCTCTATGCTGGTGGCGGGCGAAGCCGATATCGGTATCGCCAGCGAGCAGGTGGTTAATAATCCTTCGCTGGCGGCTTTTCCCTGGTTTAGCTGGCATCATGCGCTGCTGGTGCCAAAAGGCCATGAGCTGGAGCAGCAGCAGCCGGTTTCGCTGGCAGCGCTTAGCCGTTACCCACTAATCACCTATCGTCAGGGTATCACTGGTCGTTCCCGTGTTGACCGGGCGTTTTACGCGGCGGGACTAACGCCAGATATCGTTCTCAGCGCCCAGGATTCAGACGTAGTGAAAACCTATGTAGAACTCGGGCTGGGCGTAGGCGTGCTGGCGGATCAGGCTTGCCAGTTGGATCAGCATTCTGCACTGACGCGGCTGGAAGCCAAACACCTGTTTGAATCCAATACCGTCTGGCTGGGGTTAAAGCGCGGACAGCTTCAGCGCAATTATGTCTGGCAGTTCCTGGAGCTGTGCAACGCCAATCTGTCGCTGGAAGAGATTAAACGCAAGGCACTTTCCACGCACGACGTGGCGGAGCCGGTGCTGGATTTTCAAATTTAATCATTTTCAGAGGCGCCTCGAAGACCGGCAATTAAAGCTGTGATTAACCTGTTGTTGGCTTGTTTTCAACCTTCCGTTTAGCTAGTTTGCGTCCATCGTCGTGCAGGGAGTGCACGGCCACTAACGATGAGACGACAAGGATGAAAATAGCGGTCAGCCCAATTAAACCTTTCCTGCCCACACAGGGCATCTGCTACCTGGTCAGAGTGGATAAAGACAGCGATCTCTGGATTGAATATATCGTTGACATTGTCCCATTGCCGCCGCATCTTTATTGTTTATTTACCGATCGCTACAAGCCGTCAGTGATTAAGCAAACCTTTTTTATGGTGAGCTTTTACACGCTGGATGCCTTGTTCAGCGGCGGAAGCCTCTACGCACCCGAGCCGCGGATGCGCTACGGTAAAGAAGAGCTGGATGAGATGCTGCTAAAGGGCATTGGCAGAGCTATCGCCGCCTTTATGCAGCAACGCGAAGCCTGCGCGTTGATAGCTTTCCCCGCGAGGCCCGGTTTGGCCAGGATGTATCACCAACTGCTGAGCGCGCATGCACAGAGTTCAGGCTGTCGCTACATAAAGCACTACAAGGAGGAAGGAATTTATGTCATCGAAAAAGAGCCAGGAGAAGCCAAAAGCCGGGCATGGCCTCTCACGTGAAGAGGTCCGGCGCATTGTGAAAGAGTGCAAAGAAGAGCGCGCCAGGGAACTTTCGGCGGTGCTCAGAGAAGGGGGCTTCGTCCTCGGCGATCCGCTGCCGTAAAAGCGGTCGCGCTCCCGGTTGAAAGGGCCTTGCGGCCCTTTTTTATCGGCTAATCGACAATAGCGACAGAAAAACCGTCCCAGCCTTTCGCGCCCACGGTCTGAATAGCCGTCGCCGTCAGCCTTTTCTCCTGACCCTGGCGCTGCAAAAATTCCCGCAGGCCCGCCACGTTTTCATCCTGATTGTTTTCATCCGCCACGCGACCGCTGCGCACCACGTTATCGCCAATAATCACCGTTCCCTGGCGGGAATACTTCAGCGCCCATTCCAGATAAGCCGGATTATTTTTCTTGTCCGCATCGATAAAAATCAGATCGAAAGGAGCAGAAGAGGCGAGCTTTGGCAGGCTCTCCAGCGCCGGGCCAACCAGAATAGTGACGCGACTTTCCAGCCCGGCGTGGCGAATATTCTTTGCGGCGATTTCGGCATGGCGCGGTTCAAATTCCAGCGTAATCACCTTGCCGTCCTCCGGCAGCGCTTTTGCCAGCCAGATTGTGCTGTAGCCGCCGAGCGTGCCGATCTCCAGAATGCGCTTTGCGCCCATCATGCGGGCGTAGATATGCAGCAGCTTGCCCTCGGCTGGCGAAACATCGATGGCCGGCAGGTTCGCTTCGCTATTGGCGGCCAGCGCGGCCAGCAAAACTTCATCCTGGTCGACCAGCGTGTCGACGAAAAAATCATCTACTTTACTCCAGCTAAGCTCGTTCATGCTGTTCTCACTTTTTTGGCGGGAAACAGCAACTATAGCAGCCGTCTCGCGCCAGATTTGGCAGGTCTGTAAACAGCGCGGCATAAAATTTCGTTTCGTCGTCTGAATCATGTTGCTGGCTCACTTTCCCCATCCAATAAGGCAGCATCCGCTGTTGCAACTCCTTTAAAGTAAAAACAATTACTCATGGGGGAAGATATGTTGACGCAACGCTTAAAGGATCCACAGCTGTTAAAGCAGCAGGCCTGTTTCGGCGGTCGCTGGCAGGCGGCCGATAATGGCGAAACCTTGCCTGTAACCAATCCCTCCACCGGCGAAGTGCTGGCGGTTATACCGGCGTTAGGCGCGGAAGAGACGCAGCGCGCTATCGCCTTTGCCGACGCGGCGCGACAAAGTTGGGGGAAAACACCCAACGCACAGCGCGCGCAGCTGCTGGAAAAATGGCATCAGCTGATTGTGGAGAATGCGGACGATCTGGCGACTATCATGACCGCAGAACAGGGTAAGCCGCTGGCGGAAGCCAAAGGCGAGGTGCTTTACGGCGCAAGCTTTGTGAAATGGTTCGCGGAAGAGGCGCGACGTATTTATGGCGAAACAATCCCTGCGCCTTCAGGCGATCGCCGCATTCTGGGGATCAAACAGCCGGTCGGCGTCGCGGCGGCCATTACGCCCTGGAATTTCCCCATCGCTATGATTACCCGCAAGGTAGCGCCCGCGCTGGCCGCAGGCTGTCCGATTATCGTTAAGCCTTCTGAGCTGACGCCGCTTTCTGCGTTGGCGCTGATGGCGCTGGCCGAGCAGGCTGGTTTTCCGCCAGGCGTACTCCAGGTGCTGACAGGCTTGCCGCAGGAAATTGGCGCGGCGCTGACCGGTAGCCGTACAGTCCGCAAAATCTCCTTTACCGGCTCTACACGCATTGGGCAACTATTGATGCAGCAAAGCGCCGACAGTATCAAGCGGCTAAGTCTGGAGCTGGGCGGCAACGCGCCGCTGATCGTATTTGACGATGCCGATCTGGAAATCGCCGTCGCGGGCGTGATGGTTAGCAAGTTTCGCAACGCCGGACAAACCTGCGTCTGCGCCAACCGCATTCTGGTGCAGCGTGGCATCAGCGAGCGCTTCAGCGCGCGGCTGCTGGAAGAGGTGGTGAAACTGAAAGTCGGCGACGGCTTTGCTGAGGGCAGCACGCTGGGGCCGCTGATCAACCAGGCGGCGGTTAGCAAGGTTAACGCACATATAGATGACGCGGTAAGTCACGGCGCAACCGTACTGACCGGCGGTATAGCGCAGGGCGAAGGCACTTTTGTCGCGCCAACGGTGCTCTCTGGCGTGACTACCGCTATGCGCATCGCTCATGAAGAAACCTTCGGCCCGGTCGCGCCGCTATTTATTTTCGATAGCGAAGAGGAAGCGCTGACGATGGCGAACGATACGCCTTATGGTTTAGGCGCTTACTTCTTTACTGAAGATTTGCGCCGCGCCTGGCGGGTCGGCGAAGCGCTGGAGTTTGGCATGGTCGGCCATAATACGGGCGCTATTTCGCTGGAAGTCGCGCCGTTCGGCGGTATTAAAATGTCCGGTATTGGCCGGGAAGGATCTCGTCACGGTATTGAAGAATATCTCGAAATAAAAGCTTTCCATTTCGGCAGCCTGAATTAATTGCTGGTCCTGGCAACGCCCGCTTCATTTAATGAGGCGGGCGTTTTTTTATAGATAATCCCCGCATTATTTTACTTATCCCTCGCCGTTATAGTGCAGAAACAAGCTAAGCCGCTCCGCGCTGGTGCGTTGATAAAACACTTTAAATCAACAGTTTAAATGCACGCGTTTTTTAACGTTGATTACGGCATAAAATTTTTTTCGCGCGGCTTTTACGCATTTTTATTTTCCCGCCCGCTGGCATACTTTCTGCATAGAGTGAATAAAGGGCGCGTATCTTCCACCTGATATAAGGATGACTCCATGCTGAGTTTTAATCCCGATAACGTCGCTTTACCGCAGGGACATTATATTAATGGCGAACATCGTACCGATGGCGGCAGCTTTTTTAGCGTGAGCCGCCCGTCGGATGGCCACACCGCTGGCGAACTGGCGGAAGCCAACGCCTCGCTGGTGGACGAGGCGGTCGAAGTGGCGGATCGCGCCGTAAAAGAGAGCGGCTGGGCAAGCTGTCCGCCACGCCAGCGCGGCGCAATTTTAAGACGCTGGGCCGATTTGATTGAGGCTGACACCCAGCTTGCCCTGCTGGAGGCTTTGGCATCCACACGTCCTGTTTATGACGTTAAGCATCATGAGATCCCTTTTACTGCCGAAGCCATCCGCTTTTACGCGGAGTGTGCGGACAAATATAGCGGCGATTTATTACCAACGCGTGACGCCAGCTTAGGCATGCTGATCCCGGAACCTTACGGCGTTATCGGTGCCATTACGCCCTGGAATTTTCCGCTGTCGATGGCTTCATGGAAGTGCGGCCCGGCGCTGGCGGCGGGCAATGCGGTGGTGCTGAAACCTTCCGAACTGACGCCGTACTCGACGGTGCGCTTTGCCGAACTGGCACGGCAAGCTGGATTGCCTGCGGGCGTACTCAATATCGTACAAGGTAGCGGCGCAGTGACCGGCAGCGCGCTGGTGGCGCATCCGCTGGTACGAAAAGTCTCCTTTACCGGCTCAACGCAAACCGGCGCGCGCATTATGAGCGACGCGGCGCACCACGGCATGAAGCCGGTGACGCTGGAACTGGGTGGTAAAAGTCCGCAGCTGGTTTTTGACGACGCAGGCGATATCGCGGAGGTGGCAGGCAGAATACTGCGCGGCTTTACCGCCAACGGCGGCCAGGCCTGCGTGGCGGGAACAAGATTAATCGTGCAGCGTGGCATTGCGGATGCGCTGATCGACAAGCTTATCGCACTTTGCCAGGGCTTTAAGCCCGGCGTTACCTGGGATGAAAACAGCCGCTATGCGCCGCTAATCGACCGTCGCCAGGCCGCAAAAGTGCAGCAGGTCACCGAAGCCGCGGTGCGGCAGGGCGGCGAGATCCTGACGGGCGGCAAAAGATTTGAGAACACAGGCGAAGGCTATTTCTGGCAGCCGACGCTGCTGAGCAACGTAGTGGCTAACAGTCCTGCCATCCAGGAAGAGATCTTTGGGCCAGTGCTGAGCGTGCAGGTTTTCGACAGCGAAGAAGAAGGCCTGGTGCTGGCTTCACATCCTACCTATGGCCTTTGCGCGGGCGTCCACACCAAAAATCTTGATCGCGCTTTGCGGGCGATTCGCGGTATTGCCGCAGGCACCGTCTGGGTAAACCGCTATGGCCGTTCAGGCGATTTCATTATTCCCACCGGCGGCTTTCACGGTTCCGGCATCGGCAAAGATTTAGGCCGTCAGGCGTTCGAAGCCTGCCAGCGCTACAAAAGCGTACTGATCGATTTCTGATTACCCATCAAGAGGATGCATCATGAGCCTGTTTAAACCGAAATTTATTACCTTCGACTGTTACGGCACGCTGATCAACTTTGATATGTCCGGCGCGGCGGCAAAGCTCTTTGCCGATCGTGTCAGCCCGAAAAAAATGAAAGCCTTTACCGACGATTTCGCCAGCTACCGCATGGATGAAGTGCTGGGCGCGTTCAAGCTCTATCCCGAAGTGGTCGGCAACGCGCTTTATCGCACCTGCAATAAATGGAGCGTGGAGTGCACGGATGAAGACTGTGCCGCGATCATGACCGCCTGCGCCACCTGGGGGCCGCATCCCGACGTACCGGCCGGTTTGGCGAAGGTTGCCAAAGAGTTTCCGCTGGTGCTGCTGACCAACTCCACCGATGAACTAATCAAAAATCATGTTCCACGGCTGGGCGCGCCGATCCACATGACGATCACGGCAGAAGAAGTTGGCGCCTATAAACCGCAGATGAAAGGCTTTGAGTATATGCTCAGCAAACTTAACTGCGGCCCGGAAGAAATTCTGCACGTTTCCAGCAGTATGCGCTACGACCTGATGACCGCGCACGATCTGGGCATCACCCACAAAGCCTTCGTCAACCGCGGCCACGGGCCGGGCAATCCTTTTTACGGCTACAGCGAAATCCAGGATATCGGCGGGCTTCCTGCCGTCGTCGGTCTTTAATCCAACGCGGGAGCAGCGCGATGAAACTGGAATCTTTCTGGCAGGCAACGGCGCCGGTTTTTACCGGCGCGGCAACCGGAGACTTGCCCGCTACGGCGGATGTAGTGGTGATCGGTGGCGGTTTCACCGGTATTTCTGCGGCGCGCGCGCTGGCGCGCAGCGGGCTTAACGTGGTGGTGCTGGAAGCGGCTGGCGTCATGAGCCAGGCCTCGGCGCGCAACGGCGGCCACTGCAATACCGGCGTTTCACAAAACTTCGCCTCGCTGGTAGCCAGCCGGGGAGAGCAGCAGGCGAATCGCTACTACCGCGCTTTTGCCAGCGCCGTGGATTATGTGCAAAGCGTAATAGAAGAAGAGCGCATCGACTGCGATTTTTTACGCTGCGGCAAAATCAAGCTCGCCAGCAAGCCGGGCCATTTTGCCGGGCTGAAAGCGACTTACGAGGCGCTGCGGCGCAGCGTGGATCCCGATGTGGAGTTAATTGGTGCAGATGAGGTAAAGCGTGAAGTTAATTCTGACGCTTTTCACGGCGGGCTGATTCAAAAGCGCGGCGGCCAGATGCATATGGGCAAATTCGGCATCGGGCTGGCGCAGGCGGCGGCTAACAGCGGCGCGGCAATCTTTGAACATACGCCAGTGACCAGTTTGACGCGCGTTAAGGGCCATCAGCATCGTGTTGGCACTGCGAAAGGCGAGATCCTGGCGGATAAGGTGCTGATGGCGACCGGCTGCTCCAATGTCGGCCCGTTTGAGTGGTTTCAGCGGCGCATTATCCCCGTTGGCAGCTTTATCGTTGTTACCGAGCCGCTGTCGAACCCGCGCGAGCTGTTGCCAGGCAATCGTACCTGCGTAACCTCCATGAACATCGGCAACTACTTCCGCACCACAGCGGATAATCGGCTGGTCTTTGGCGGTCGCGCTCGTTTTGCCGTCAGCAGCCCGACAAGCGATGCCCGCAGCGGCAAAATTTTGCAGGCGGGCATGAGCAAAATCTTCCCATCGCTGGCTGACGCCCGCATCGACTACTGCTGGGGCGGCCTGGTAGATATGACCGCCGATCGCCTGCCGCACGCGGGCGAGCACGAAGGCATCTTCTACTCGCTGGGCTACAGCGGCCACGGTACCCAGATGTCGGTCTGGATGGGGCGCGTTATGGCCGACCTTATCGCGGAAAAAAGCGTGGATAATCCCTGGCAGCGCGAAAGCTGGCCAGCCGTACCCGGCTATTTCGGCAAGCCATGGTTCTTACCGGTAGCGGGACTTTATTACAAAACGCTGGATCGGATCTCCTGACAATATGACCTGAGGGTGTGCAGATGAGTAAATTTCGCAAAGAATTGTTAAACCCATCGTTAACCCAGGCCATCACGGATGTGGCGATCTCCCGGCGCGGGCTGATGAAGCTACTGTCGGCGGGCGCGGTGATGAGCACCGGCCTGATTGGCTTTCCCGAACTCAGCTTTGCGGCAGAAACGCCGGTTAAAGGCGGCAGGCTGCGTGCCGCGGTCGCCAACGCTTCGGCCACCGACACGCTCGATCCGGCCAAAGGCAGCAACAGCGGTGACTACTGCCGCCAGTTTATGTTCTACAGCGGCCTGACCGAGCTGGATAAAAACCTGACGGCGCAGCCCGCGCTGGCCGAATCGATTGAAAGCGCCGACGGCGTAACCTGGCAAATTAAACTGCGTCCCGGCGTCACCTTCCACGATGGCAAAAGCCTGACGGCGGAAGACGTTATCTGGTCGCTGAGCCGTCATAAAGATCCTGCCGTAGCCTCTACCGCCATCACCCAGGCAAAACAGTTCAGCACGCTTACCGCCGTCAGCCCGACAGAAGTGAAACTGGTGCTGACGCAGCCGAACTTCGATATCCCGACGGTGCTGGCCACCAGCCAGTTTCTGATCCTGCAAAAGAACACGACCGATTTCAGCAAGGCGATCGGCACCGGCCCTTTCGTGCTGAAAAGCTTCACGCCTGGCGTTAGTACAGTCGGCACGAAAAATCCGCACTACTGGAAGCCGGGCCTGCCGCATCTGGATGAGGTGGAGCTGATGGGCGTCACCGACCAGGCCGCCCGCGTCAATGCGCTGATGTCGGGCGATCTGAATATGGTGGCTACGCTCTCATCCAATGATGTGAAGCGCCTGCGTCAGAGCGGCCAGTTCGGTGTGCTGGAGAGCAAATCCGGCATGTATACCAACCTAATCGTGCGCACCGACATGAAGCCAGGCAGCAACGAAGATTTTGTGCTGGGCATGAAGTACCTACAGCCGCGCGAAATGATGGTGAAAACCGTGATGCAGGGCTTCGGCCAGGTCGCCAACGATACGCCGGTGCCGCCGTGGCATCCGCTGTTCAACAAGGATATTCCGCAGCGTCCGCTGGATATCGAAAAGGCGAAATTCCACTTTAAAAAAGCCGGCATGGCGGGCGCCAGCGCCGAAATCATCACTACGCAAAACATTGAAGGATCGGTGGAGGGCGGCCAGCTTATCCAGCAGCTGGGCAGCGCGGCAGGCATGAAATTTAAGGTTCGTCGCGTGCCCTACGATGGCTACTGGTCAACGCACTGGACGAAAGATCCGCTGGGATATGGCTCGATCAACCCGCGCGCTACTGTGGATCTGCTGCTATCGCAGTTTTATCTCTCCGACGCGCCCAACAATGAATCAGGCTGGAAAAACGCGCAGTTCGATCAGCTGGTAGTGGCCGCGCGTGGCGAGCGGGATCAGGCAAAGCGCAAGCAGATGTATGGCGATATGCAGCAGCTAATCTACGACCACAGCGGCACGCTGATCCCCACTTTTATCAGCTCGCTGGACGGCCACAGCAACAAGGTCAAAGGCGTCGAGGCCTGGCCTTCAGGCATGATGATGGGCTACCGCTTTCACGAGTTTGCCTGGCTTTCGGCCTGATCTGACAGGAGAGCGACCATGAACCGCTATCTGCTTTTTCTGATCGCCCGACGCTGCGGCTCGGGTCTGCTGACGCTGCTGATCGTCTCCGCCGTGGTTTTTTTCGTCACCAGCCAGCTACCCGGCGACGCGGCGCAAATGGTGCTCGGTCAGAGCGCCACGCCGGAAACCGTGGCGGCGCTGCGCCAGCAGCTGGGGCTGGATCAGCCACTATTTACGCGCTATCTGCACTGGCTAATGGGAATGCTGCACGGCGATTTCGGCACCTCTTTCGCCAGCCATCTGCCGGTGGCCCAGCTGGTGGCCCAGCGCATGCCCGCGACGTTTGAGCTGGCGGCTATCACCACGCTGGTTTCCGTACCTCTGGCATTACTGATTGGCTTAACTGCCGCGATTAAACGGGGTTCGCTGTTTGACCGTGGCCTGATGCTGGGCACCATGGCTGTGGTGGCAGTACCGGAATTTTTAGTCGCGACTGTCGCAGTGATCGTCTTTGCGGTGAAGCTACACTGGGTGCCCGCGATGTCGCTCGGCACGCCCGCGCTGGATGTAGTCAGCTATCTGAAGACCTACGCGCTGCCGGTGCTGACGCTCTGCTGCGTGCTGGTGGCGCAGATGGCGCGGATGACCCGCTCGGCGTTGATCAACCAGATGGAAAGCCCTTATCTGGAAATGACGCTGCTTAAAGGCGTTTCGCCGCTGCGCGCCATTCTGCGCCACGCCTTGCCGAATGCGGTTGGGCCGATCGCCAATGCCATCTCGCTCAGCCTGGCTTACCTGTTCGGCGGGGTAATCATTATTGAAAGCATCTTCAGCTATCCTGGCCTCGCCAGCCAGCTGGTGGATGCGGTGAGCAACCGCGATCTGCCGGTGGTACAGCTCTGCGTCATGCTGTTTGCGGGTTGTTATCTGTTGCTGCTGCTGTTGGCCGACATCCTCACCATCGCATTCAATCCTAAATGGAGGGGCTGATGAACCTGCTTACCTTACCCTGGCGTTTCTTTCTGTCGCTGACGACCAGCGGCAAAACTGGCCTGCTGATCACCCTGGTCTGGATTGTGCTGGCGGTGTTTGGCGCAGCGCTGGCACCCTACAAACTGGAGGATATCGGCGTCGGGCCACTGTTCGGCGGCTTCAGCAAAGCCTTCTGGCTGGGCACCGACTATCTGGGACGTGATATGGTCAGCCGCATTCTTTACGGCGCACGATACTCGATTGGCCTGGCGCTCAGCGCGGCGCTGCTTGCCAGCCTGACCGGCACGCTGCTGGCCCTGCTGGCAGCGGTTGCGGGCCGCTGGCTGGAGGAAATTCTGGGCAGGATCAATGATGCCATGCTGGTGCTGCCCGGCAAAATCCTGGCGCTGATGATCGTGGCGGTGTTTGGTTCCTCGCTGCCAATGCTGATCGTTACCGCTGTCTTTACCTACTGGCCTGGCGCGTTCCGTATCGCCTGGGCGATGGCTTCCAGCCTGCGCTCAATGGACTATGTGCGCGCTTCCAGGCTGCGCGGCGAAAGTCGCTTCTATATAGCCGTGCATGACATTCTGCCCAATATGCTGCATCCGATGCTCACCGACTTCGGGCTGCGCTTCGTCTATATCGTGCTGCTGCTCAGTGGCCTGAGCTTTCTGGGGCTGGGCGTACAGCCGCCTTACGCCGACTGGGGCACGCTGGTGCGTGAAAACCTTCAGGGCCTGTTCGACGGCTCTCCGGCGGTACTGGTGCCCGCGCTGGCTATCGCCAGCCTTACTATCGGCGCCAATCTGTTTATCGACAGCCTGCAGGCGATGCGTCCGCTCACGCCAGCTAAGGGGGTTGCATGACCGTAACACCACATAAAGCCCGCCCGATGGTCGCGGTAGAAAATCTGCGTGTCATTGCCCATGCCGATGATGGCCGGGAAATCCCGCTGGTGGACGATATTCGCTTTACCGTGCAAAAAGGCGAAGTGCTGGCGCTGATCGGCGAGTCTGGTTCCGGCAAAACCACTATCGCGCTGGCGCTGATGGGCTATGCGCGCCACGGCTGCCATATCGCTCAGGGCACCATTCATGTCGCCGGAACCGACGTCACTTCGCAGACGCCCGCGCAGCTTCGGCAGTTTCGCGGTAATAAGGTCGCCTATATCGCGCAGAGCGCGGCGGCATCCTTCAATCCGGCGATGAAAATTCTCGACCAGGTCGTGGAACCGGTTGTCATTCACAAAGTTATGAGCCGCGCCGAGGCGGAGAAAAAAGCCGTTGCGCTGTTCCGCGAGCTGGCGCTGCCGGAGCCGGAAACCATCGGCCAGCGCTACCCGCACCAGGTTTCTGGCGGCCAGCTGCAGCGCCTGATGACCGCAATGGCGCTGATTAGCGACCCGGAAGTGGTGATTTTAGATGAGCCGACTACCGCGCTGGACGTGACTACCCAGGTAGAGGTATTAAAGACCTTCCGCCGCGTAGTGCGCCAGCGCGGCATGACCGCTATCTATGTCAGTCACGATCTGGCCGTGGTGGCGCAAATGGCTGACCGCATTCTGGTGCTGCTGAAAGGGGCTATTGCCGAGTACGGCACCACGGAAGCTCTGCTGCGCGCGCCACAGGCGGAATACAGCCATCTGCTGCTGGAAGCGGCAAAGCAAAAGGTGCGGCCAAGCCCGTGGCAGCCTGAGGACGCCGCGCTACAGCCGATGCTGGAAGTGCGCGATCTCTTTGCAGGCTACGGCCCGGTCGACAGGCAGGGCCAGCCGAAAATCCCAATTTTGCACGATATCAATCTGCGCCTTTATCGCGGCCAGGCGATGGGCATTATCGGCGAATCCGGCTCCGGAAAAACTACGCTGGCGCATACCATCGCCGGGATGAACAAGCCGTGCGGCGGCCATATTTTGTTTAACGGCCACTATATCGCGGGCGAGATGCAAAAAAGGTCGGAGAACGAATTACGCCGTATCCAGTATGTGTTTCAGATGGCCGATACCGCGCTGAATCCGGCGCACAGCGTGGAAACTATCCTTGCCCGGCCGCTGAAGTTTTTCCACGGTCTGCGCGGCCCGGCGCTGCGAAAACGTATCACGCAGCTGCTGGAGCTGGTGCGGTTGCCGGAGACCGTACTCAACCGCCGTCCGTGGGCGCTTTCCGGCGGGCAAAAACAGCGTATCAACCTGGCGAGAGCGCTGGCCGCTGAACCCGATTTGATCCTTTGCGATGAAGTAACTTCCGCGCTGGATACGGTGGTGGCGGCGGCGGTACTGGATTTGATTACCGATCTGCGCCGCGAGCTGGGCTTATCGGTGATTTTTATCAGCCACGATTTGCACGCCGTGCGCTCGGTGTGCGATGAAATCCTGGTAGTGAAAAATGGCCGGATGGTTACTCAGGTAGCGCGCGGCGACTACGATAAACCTTCCAGCGAACTCTATTACGAGCGCCTGAAGCGTGCGGTGCCGGAGCTGCGCCAGGGCTGGCTCGATGAACACAATGATATCGCGCTCTAGCGGCGCGACGGCAACAGGCCATTAAGAGGTTAACTATGCCCGCACTGATACGGTACGTTCAGGACAGCCGATATTTTCCCGAATCGGCAGAGGTGGTGGTGATTGGCGCAGGCATTGCCGGATCGGCGGCGGCTTACGAGCTGGCGAAAAAAGGCGTCAGCGTGGCGCTGATCGAAAAGGGCCTGGTGGGCGGCGAACAATCCAGCCGCAACTGGGGCTGGTGCCGCCAGCAGAATCGCGACGAGCGCGAGCTGCCGTTGATTATCTATGCGCTACAGCGCTGGGGCGAGCTGGCGCAGGAAACCGGCGAAGAGCTGGGCTTTCGCCGCAGCGGGCTGGTTTACGCTACCGGCAACCAGAGCGATATCGACGCCTGGGAAAAGTGGGGACAGATGGCGAAACACTATGGCGTACGCAGCGATATCCTTAGCGCCGACCAGGCGAAAGCGATGACGCCGGGCAGCACCAGCCGCTGGGCAGGCGGCGTCTCTTCGCCTACGGACGGTCATGCAGAACCAGCGATGGCCTCTGCCGGGCTGGCTATCGCCGCACAGCGGCTGGGTGCGAGCGTGTTTCAGCAGTGCGCCGTACGCGGGCTGGATATCTCTGCGGGCCAGATTAGCGGCGTGATCACCGAAAGAGGAATAATCAAAACCCGGCGCGTGATTTGCGCTGGCGGCGCATGGACTTCCATGTTCTGCCGCCGTCACGGTATTGAGCTGCCGCTGGGCAACGTTATCGGCACCGCTTTTCGCACCGCGCCGATTGAGCAGGCGATCGCTATGCCGCTTTATACGCCGGGGTTCGCCTGTCGTCCGCAGCTGGACGGCAGCTACACCGTATCCGTTTCCGGCCGTGGCCGCCTCGCCCCGGGTGCTCAAGGAGTGCGCTATGCGCGGCAGTTCTGGCCAACTTTTAAAGCCAGACGTAAAAATTTAAAGCTGGAGCTGGGTCTGGATCCTTTTTTCAAAGGACCGGAAGCGCTGGCGCGCTGGCAGTTCGATCGCCGCTCGCCGTTTGAGCAAATCCGCATTCTCGATCCGGCGGCCGATATGGCGTTGGTGCAGGAAGGGTTAAATGCGATGCGCCGGGAGTACCCGGCGCTGGCCGGGCTGCGCGTGGAGCAGGCATGGGGCGGACTAATCGACAATACCCCGGATGCAGTGCCGGTGATCTCGCACGTAGAAAAACTGCCCGGCCTGATCCTTTCCGCTGGCTACAGTGCGCACGGCTTCGGCATTGGGCCGGGGGCGGGAAGGCTGGCTGCCGATCTGGCAACCGATTCCACGCCAATTGTCGATCCCACGCCGTTTCGCTATGCCAGACTGGTTGACGGTAGCGGATTGCAACAGCCCGGGATGATTTAAAGGAGAATTTTATGAACATAGTACCAATGAACGATCGCCATCTGGATGCGGCCTGGGCGCTTACGCAGCAGCTGAAATGGCCGCACCGCCGCGAAGACTGGCAGCAGGCGCTGGCGTTGGGCGAAGGCGTAGCGGCGATAGAAAACGGCGAGCTGATCGGCACTACGCTTTACTGGCGCTGGGGCGACTACGCCACGCTGGGTCTGGTGATTGTCGCCGATAAAGCACAGGGCAAGGGCGTCGGCAGGCAGTTAATGCAAACGGCGCTGGCCGCGCTGGAAGGTCATCAACTACGCCTGCATGCTACTGAAATGGGTAAGGGACTGTATGAAAAGCTCGGCTTTGTAGCTACCGGCGCTATCGTGCAGCATCAGTGCCGCGAACTGGCTCCGGGCGAACGTGTCGCGCCGGAAGCCTCGCAAAATTTGCGCGATGCCCGGCGAGATGAGGCCACGCTGCTGAGCGAGCTGGAAAGCAAGGCGCATGGCCAGCGCCGACCTGCGCTAATCACGAGCCTGTTTGACAGCGCTGAACGCTTTATCGTGCTGGAAGAGCAGGACAGCATCGCAGGTTTTGCCTGCCTGCGCCGCTTCGGCCACGGTTTCGCCATCGGGCCAATTATCTGTCGCGATTTACGCCAGGCGAAGGTGCTGGTCAGCGAATTACTTACAGGTCTTGAAGGCGAGTTTGTACGTATTGATACCGATAGCGCCTGCGGGCTGGGCAACTGGCTAGCCGCATCAGGCATCGCGCAGGTCGACGCGCCGGTTCTTATGTATAAAGGCGAACCCTGGCAGCCGCAGGGCATGCAGGCATTTGGGCTGATGAGCCAGGCGATGGCATGAATATTCTTTATAAATCGGAACCGGAGCGCGGACGTATCTGGGCAGGGCTGCTGGCGGAGCTGGCACCGGAGGCGAACTTCCGCCAGTGGCCCGACGTGGGCGAAGCAGCGGAAATTGACTATCTGGTGGCGTGGCAGCCGCCGGAAGATCTCAGCGCTTTCACCGGGCTGAAGGCGCTTTTTTCAGTGGGTGCGGGCGCGGAGCAGTTTGATTACGCCGCGCTGCCAGCGGATCTGCCCGTAGTGCGCATGATTGAACCGGGCCTCACCAGCGGCATGGTGGAATACGTTACCTTCGCCGTGCTTGGGCTACACCGTGATATGCCGCGCTATTTGCAGCAGCAGCAGGAAAAAAAGTGGCTGGCTCACTCTGCGCTGCCTGCTGCGAAACGACGTATTGGCATGATGGGGGTCGGCACGCTGGGTGAAGCGGTGCTGCAACCTTTAGTGCAGCTGGGCTTCGACTGCGCGGGCTGGAGCCGAACGCCTAAACACATTTCAGGCGTAACAAGTTTTGTCGGCGAAGCGCAACTGGACGATTTTCTGACGCGCAGCGATATCCTGATCTGTCTGCTGCCGCTTACTGGCGCGACTGAAGGCATCCTGAATGCCGATCTTTTTAACCGGCTGCCGCGCGGCGCTTCGCTGGTTCAGGTAGGGCGTGGTAAACAGCTTAATCACCAGCATTTGTTAAACGCGCTGGAGAGCGGACAGCTTGCCGCGGCGGTAGTGGATGTAACTTCGCCGGAGCCGCTGCCTGCGGATCATCCCTTCTGGCAGCATCCCGCCATCTGGCTGACGCCGCATATCGCCAGCCAGGCGCAGCCGGAAAGCGCGCTAACTGCACTGCTGGAAAACATCCGCCGCTGTGAACGGGGCGAACCCATGCACGGCGTGGTGGAAAGAGAGCGAGGTTATTGATGGATGACTTAATCGCGCTGCGGCGAGATCTGCATGCGCACCCTGAACTGGGCTTTGCCGAGCACCGCACGGCGGGCATTGTGGCCGATTTTCTGACCGCGCTGGATATTAAGGTACATCGCGGCATTGGCAAAACCGGCGTGGTCGGCGTATTACGGCGCGGCAACAGCGGCAAAACTATCGGCCTGCGGGCTGATATGGATGCGTTGCCGATGGAAGAGGCAGGCACGCAGCCCTGGAAAAGCCAATATGCGGGCCGTTGCCACGCCTGCGGCCATGACGGTCATACCGTAATGCTGCTGGGCGCAGCGCAGGCTCTGGCGCACGCGGAAAATTTTGACGGCACTGTTGTCTTTATCTTCCAGCCAGCGGAAGAGGGGCAGGCGGGCGCGCAAGCGATGATTGACGATGGCCTGTTCAGCCGCTTTCCTTGCGATGCTGTTTATGCCGTGCACAACTGGCCGGAACTGCCACTGGGCAGCGCACAAACCCGAGCAGGCGCAATTATGGCCGCAGCCGATCGCTTTGATATCACTGTAAAAGGTGGCGGCGGTCATGCCGCGCAGCCTCACCTCAGCCCGGATACGCTGCTGGCGACCAGCGAGCTGGTGGTGCAGCTGAACACGATTGTGGCGCGGGCGATCGATCCCTGTGAATCTGCGCTGCTGACGGTAACGCGAGTTCAGGGCGGTTTTTCCCACAATATGATCCCGGCTGAAGCTACCATTACCGGCACCGTACGAACTTTTAATCTTAAAACGCAGGATGTGATTGAAAAAAGACTGCGTGAAATGGCTGAGCATATTACGGCGGCGCACGGGCTGACGGCGGATATACGCTATAAGCGCTACTATCCCGCCACCGTCAACAGCGCGCCGGAGGCGGAGCTGGCGCTGCGGGCCGCGAAAAATGCCGGACTTAACGCTTCGCTGGCGGGAAGGCCCGCGCTCACCTCGGAAGATTTCTCTTTTATGCTGCAGGCCGTTCCCGGCGCCTATCTGTGGCTTGGCTCGGCGGAAAGCCGCCCGCTGCATCATCCGGCCTACGACTTCAACGATGCGCTGATCCCTCTCGGCATCAGCTGGTTTTGCGAAGCGGTGCGCGCCGCGCTGCCGCTAAACATTTAGCCCGTTTTTCCCCGCTCTTTTCAACAGTTAATGCCGCCGTAGCCGCTAATACGGCAGCGGCGAAACACGGCCCGTTGCGATACTTGAGCTTTCACGCAAAGAGGAACAGAGATGCAAAGTTTACTGGTTGAAGAACAGACATTTACCGATAATACCCTCTATCTGGACGCCCGCGAAACGCAGGTTGCGCGCGGCGTGGTTACGGCGCATCCACTGACTATCGCCAGGGCCAAAGGTGCGGAAGTGTGGGACGTAGAGGGAAATCGCTATCTCGATTTCGTGGCGGGCATCGGCGTGCTTAATGTCGGGCATAACCATCCGGCGGTGGTCGAAGCCGTAACACAGCAGCTACAGCAGGTGACGCATGCCTGTTTTCAGGTTGTTGCCTATCCGGGCTATATCGAGCTGGCAGAACGGCTGAACCAGCTGGTGGGCGGCGGCGAACGCTATAAAAGCGTCTTCTTTACCAGCGGCGCAGAAGCAGTGGAAAACGCGGTAAAAATTGCACGCGCCCATACGAATCGCTCCGGCATTATTGCTTTTGACGGCGCTTTTCATGGTCGTACCTTGCTGGGCTGCACGCTGACCGGCATGAGCCAGCCTTACAAACAAAATTTCGGGCCTTTCCCGGGCGAAGTTTATCGCGTGCCTTTTCCCAATGCGTTTCATCAAATTAGCGAAAAGGAGTGTCTGCAAGCGCTGGAAACGCTGTTTGCGGTACAGGTTATGCCGGAACGCGTGGCGGCGATCATTATTGAACCGGTACAGGGCGACGGCGGCTTTTTACCTGCTTCTCCTGCTTTTATGCAGGCGTTGCGCGATATAACGCAGCGTCACGGCATATTGCTGATTTGCGATGAAGTACAAACTGGCTTTGGCCGCACCGGCAAAATGTTTGGCTTTCAGCATACCGGCATTCAGCCGGATCTGGTGACGGTTGCCAAAAGCCTGGGCGGCGGCCTGCCGATTTCCGGCGTGGTCGGCCGTGCGGAGGTTATGGATGCGCCGCAGCCCGGTGGGCTGGGCGGTACCTATGGCGGCAATGCGCTGGCCTGTGCCGCCGCGCTGGCGGTGCTGGAGCTTTTTGAACAGGAGCCGCTGCTGGAGCGGGCTAACCAGCTTGGCGCGCAGCTGAATGCCCGGCTAAAGCAGCTGGCGGAAAAATATGCCTGCATCGGCGATGTTCGCGGTATCGGCCTGATGCAGGCGGCGGAAATTGTTGATATCGATAGCGGCAAGCCGGATGCAGCGCTGACGCAAAAAATCCTCGACGCCGCCTGTCAGGAGGGTTTGCTGTTAATAAAATGCGGCGTTCAACGCAGCACCGTACGCTTTCTGGCACCGCTGATCACCAGCGATTCCCAGCTGGAAGAGGCGCTGCATATTTTTGACATTGCGCTGGCGCGTGCGACCGGCAGGCTGGGTTAAGCCGCTTTCTCGTTGATATTACTGGCGTATTAAGAAAAGGGTATGGCGCGGTAAAACGCTGGCGCGGCCGGGGCGAAGCGTGCTATATCCATCTTATTACAAACGGGTAACAATGAGGGGTATTATGAACGGCTTAATGAAACTGGACCGCATTGATATCAATATCCTGGTACAGCTGCAAAAAGATGGCCGTATCAGCAATGTAAACCTTGCTGATGCCGTCGGGCTTTCTCCCAGCCCCTGCCTGCAACGGGTGAAGCGGCTGGAAAGCGCTGGCTTTATTACCGGTTATGAAGCGCATGTTAACCTGCCTAAAATTACCGATTCCGTTACCGTTTTTACCGAAGTAACCCTGGCCGGGCACCGCCGCGAAGACTTTATGCGTTTTGAAAACGCCATACGGGAAGTCGATGAACTGATGGAATGCCATCTTATTACCGGCGGTTATGATTACCTGCTGCGCTTTATTACCCGCAGCATTGAGCATTATCAGGAAGTGATTGAAAGTGTGCTGGATGCCAAAGTTGGGATAGACAAATATTTCAGCTATATCGTTATTAAATCTCCCGTTATCAAAAGCAGTGTGCCGCTGCGTTCTTTGCTCTCACGCCATACGGTTGAACTCTGATTATTCATGTTCTGGCAGCTGTAAAAGGTTGTCGGACATAGCTATGGCTGGCGAAATATTAGCATACTCCCATTCATTGGTTCTCTGTCCTTTGGCCTGAGAGGCGAGTGTGGATTTAGCTGGAGTCAGGGAGGGCGTCTACATCTGGCTCAACATTTTTATTTCGCCAGACGGTATCGTAGATTATAAAAATTTATTTTTTGGTTTTTCCAGACCAACCAACAGGTAAAAAAAGAGACATCCTGTCCCTGTTGATCAGGCATTAGCCTGGGTGTTGTCAATCGCTTCTAACGCATATTTTAACGTGATTTCTCGCTCTTTCAGATAATAGATATAGGTTTTTAGCTCCGGAAAGAAAGCTTCTACTCTGCAACTTAACTCGTTGAAAATATCCGTTTTGTTCTGATAAAAAGAAACCATGGATTCGCTGATAAGCCCAACGGCTTCGCCGCTGGCGATAAGCGTCAGGTAGTCGTGAATATCGTCTACGATAATAACCTGTGCAGTAGGGCAGATGGTCAGGATTTTTGCATGTGCATTTTTAACGTAATCTTCATAAAAGCCATTGGTGGGAATGATGATTGGCGTATTTTTTAGATCGCTAAGCTGATACTGAGGAAATTTCTTTGCATAGAGGTAACAGGCGGGCTCGCTGAAAAAGTCCATTGCCATAACGCCATTATCATTAATCTCACGATGTGATATTACGCCATGAATTTCGCCGGAAAGAAGTGATTCTACCGATGTTTTTGTATTACATGAACAATAAGAAACACTTTCAGTTTTTTTGCGCGTTTTTACCAACAGGCTGAACAAGAAAGGGTTAAGGTTTTCAACGCCAATCATCAAGCTTCTGCGAATATTTACGTTGGTTTTTTTTTGCGAAAAATAATCTTCCAGCTCGGTCATTTTATCATAGTGCGGCATTATTTTTTCGTAGAGTTCCAGACCCTTTTTCGTCAGGGTGAAATCATGGTCGGTACGTGAAAACAATTTAAAACCTAATTCATCTTCTAAGATTTTTATTCGGCGTGAAATAGGTGAGGATGTTACGAAAAGTATTTCTGATGCTTTTTTTAATGACTTTTCTTTAGCCAGCACAATAAAGCATTTTAAATTTGATGACAGAAACATAAAACCTCCAGATGATTTAACAAGTGTTAACTTCACGTAAATTTATGAAAAATATAGCATACTTACGAAAATTCTGAACGGGGGGTATTTATGAAAAATAGAGATTTTTAACTGATTAATCATTGAGATGCTATTTTTTACGCAGCGCCGTTAATTTTTGCCTTTGCTCATTCATTGCTCGCTAATTATGCTGTGCGACCCACAGGATAAGGTAGAAAATATCGTTTAATCTTCGTTTAACGACAATATATTTACCTGTCAGAAAAAGCAAGCCTGCATCCACCAAAGAACGCAACCATCGCTTAATATATTTTTAATTAAGAGGCTTTAAATGAGCAGTTTTGATGACAATAGCCAGGATAATTTAACAAACCACCAGGTGAAGTTAAATGAAATGGTCAGTAACTTAAACGTAGTCGATAAAAACGGAAATTCGGTTGACTTCGAAAAAATCATTTATTCAGTTTCTAATGCGAATAGCAATAATAGTTTTGCCACCGTGCAGTCTATTGATGAACTGCGCGCGCTGGAACCGAATGCGCATGGCGAAATTGTTGTTGTTCTTGCTTATAATGCGGGCACCAATTGCGGCGGCGGCATATTTATTTATGATATGAATGACAAAACCACGGCTGAGGACTTCGGCCTGAATATCGTGACGCGCGGCGGCAAGCGCTGGAAGCGCTATATCACCGATCTTGCTGGCGTAACCGTGGTCGATTTTGGTGCTATCCCCGACGGCAAAACAGACTGTTTGACGGCTGTGACCCGCATGTGGAACTGGACGCGCCTTCTGGATCGCGCTACTAACATCCGTATCCATGAGAATGTCGGCATCCGTTTCCCGGCCGGTAACTTCTTTATCTCTAAATTCGATCTTTCCCATATCACCGAGGTAAACCGTTTCCGTCTCTCCGGCGCGCACGTTGATTTCGGCTATTTTCCCAATACCCGCCTCTTCTCGGATCAGAAAAACGGCGAGTATATGTTTAGCGTCAACGCACGCCTGACCTATATCAGCGGCCTGATTATCAATGGTCAGGACAATACTAAAACCAAAGGCTTCTTTAAAAACGCGCTTGATGGCGGCCAGTACCTGCGCGTGTCGTCCGTGCATTTCTTAAATATGGGCGGCCGTGGGCTGGATGTGCTTGATACGCTGGATTGTAAAATCGACCAGTGGTACGCCAGCCATTGCAGCAACTCAGTGATTTATGGCCGCTGGTCTAACCGCGCCGCTGGCAGCTGGGATCACCTGACCGCGATCGAGCTGAGCAACTTCAATATTCAGTCGGGCACCAAAGAGCTGATGATCGATCTGCCACGTGCGACACAGTGCTTTATCCATAACGGCTGGATTGAACACACGGAATGGCCTGGCGATATTTCTAATGGCCAATGGGTCATTAACGGCCTGAGCCTTGAGAACAATACCAACCCGATGAAAGGCCATTACGCGCGCATCGTTTCAACCGCGCTGAATGTGCATGGCCGCCACGGTATCGATCGCTCAGATGTCGGCGAGCGCTGGCTCTCGGCCTATGAAGACGGCCAGGTTTATATCCAGAACTATGGCGTAAAAATTGAAGGTTCGCTTAACTATCAATATATAACGTCACCGGAACGTATGGATAACCGTGCCGATCGGGAAACCTGGTTTAAAGTGGGCGAAATTGAAATACCAGAATGGTCTGCGGTTGTTCAGATGCGCATTATCGGTTCTGCGCAGTACCTACAGATGCCGACCACGCAGATTGATCATTCGGCCCGTACGCCACAAGGCGAAGCGAACATCCACATCCAGAACGTTAACGGCAATCTTTTCGCTTCATGGTCAGCAGTTGGTTCCTGCCCGCTAACCCGGGTGGCTTTACAAAGCACCGGAACGGGCAGGGCGGAAGTTTATGTCAAACTTGCCCGCTACACTGGCTTCTGTATTGCGCTGCTTACTACTAACAGCGCTGACCGCTACGCCAGCGGCGTGCATTTCCGCTTTATCAAAGCTTATACCCAGGTAACAGGGACGGAAGCCACGGCGCTGGATACCCTGTCTGAAAGCGTCTTCCTGCAGCACTGGGAAGGGACAGAGCGGGTCGGTTTTGGTTACAATGCTAACAATGAACTGCTTTTGCGCGGCCAGGTAATAAACGCCAATACCACCAGTACGGCAACACAGTGTCTGCGTGTCATGGTGAATGGCCGGGCTTACGCAATAGATCTGAAACCGATAGCTGGTTAATCGCTAACCGGCCCAGCACTGGGCCGGTTTTTTTATGCCTTTAATTTACTATTATTGATTATTAGTTTAATTAGTTCTTTATTTCATCGATTTAATAATATTATCTATTTAATTTGGTATTTTTTCCTGGTTTAATTAAATTCCTTTCATTTAATTTTCGTTTATAAATAAAACGTCTTTAAAAGGGGGTATTTAATTTTTTTCTTATAAAACAATGACATGCCATTTTTTATTTTCGCTTATTCAATCATTGAAATTGAGTAATTCAGGCGGAAAAATAAAATAGGTGGCATACAACAACAGCGCAAGATAGTTCATCGTGCTGGCGTTGTAGAAAAAATTATATAAACAACATAATGCTGCATCCTGATTGATGCAAATGGAGGAAATATGCCCGTTTCTAACGCTATGTCGGCATCTCAATTTACCGGCGCACAGGCTGGAAAAAATAAAATCGTAATGGGGTTCTGGCACAACTGGCCAGCCGTTGGCGCACAGGGCTATAAACAGGGTCGCTTTACCGAAATGACGCTGTCCGAGATCCCTGTACAGTACAACGTCATCGCCGTTGCCTTTATGAAAGTCCTGGACGGTAATGACACCATTCCCGATTTCAAACCTTATAAAGGTACCGATGAAGAATTCCGTCGCGAAATTGAATTAGTCCATGCGCAAGGCCGCAAAGTGCTGATCTCTCTGGGCGGTGCCGATGCGCATATCGAAATGCACGCTGGTGAAGAGCAGGCGCTGGCACAGCGTATTATCGCGCTGACGGACAGATATGGCTTTGATGGCCTGGATATCGACCTGGAACAGTCAGCGATTACCGCTGCGGATAACCAGACGGTGATCCCTGCCGCGCTGCGGATGGTGAAAGACCATTACCGTCTTCAGGGCTGGAACTTCATTATCAGCATGGCGCCTGAATTCCCTTACCTGGGCGTCGGCGGTCACTACAGCCCTTATATCCTGGGTCTGGAAGGCTATTACGATTACATCGCTCCTCAGTACTATAACCAGGGTGGCGACGGCATCTGGGTTGATGAAATCAGCCAGTGGGTAGCGCAAAACAACGACGCGCTGAAAGAAGAGTTCCTTTACTACCTGACCGAGAGTCTGGTAACGGGTACGCGCAACTTTATTAAAATTCCTTCCGAGAAATTTATCATCGGTCTGCCCACCAATAACGATGCGGCAGCTACCGGATACGTGACCAATCCGCAGGCGGTGAAAAACGCGCTGGCGCGTCTGGAAGCGGCCGGTCTGCCCATCGCGGGTCTGATGACCTGGTCTGTAAACTGGGATGCCGGTTTTACTAAAGACGGTGTGGCCTACGACTGGGAGTTTATCCGTAACTATGGCTACCTGGCCGGAGATGGCGTTGTGCCAGAACCTGCGCCGCAGCCGGATCCAGAACCTGCGCCGCAGCCGGATCCAGAACCTGCACCGCAGCCGGATCCAGAACCTGCACCACAGCCTGGCGCTGAGCTATGGCGTGAAGGCGTAAGGTATCTGGATGGCGACCGCGTTAGCTTCCAGTCCCGGATCTATGTTTGCGTTATGCAGCATGATTCCAACCGTTTCTGGACGCCTGTTGCAGCGACTTCGCTGTGGCAGCTGGTTTCATCAAGCAGACTAACAAGCAGTTTTAAAACTATGACATCTGATATGAACAACACCAAACCCGCATTACGTCATGGCCATATTGCCACGCCTGCATCACGCGCTTATTTCGCCTGGCAGGAAGGTAAACTCAACGCCGGACAGCTGAACCAGCGCGAAGCGGGCAAATTCTTTCCTGCCACGCAATCCGGTCTGACCGATGTGGTTGCGCCGAGCGATTCACCAAATGCTCTGCCGCCTCGCGACGGTGAAATCGCCAGCGCGAACCAGGGCGATGGCCGTTTCCTGGATGAGCCGGGTACGCACTGGAAAAAGCATACGGTAACGTCAAACGAAATCATGAAATTCGTCTGGACCTATACCGCGCCGCACTCAACTCGTCGCTACAACTACTTTATTACTCGTGAAGACTGGAATCCAAACCTGCCGCTGAGCCGTGCGCAGTTTGAATCTGAACCTTTCTTTAAGGCCGAGTTCACTGAACAACCTTTCTGGAGCCACGGCGCTACGCTGCGTCCGACCGGCCCGACCACGCACGAAATCCAGCTGCCGCAGCGCAGCGGCTACCATGTACTGCTGGCGGTGTGGGAAGTTGCGGACACCGGTAACGCTTTCTACCAGGTTATCGATCTGGATTTTGTTGGCAACGGTAACGGCGGCGAAATTATCCCAGCCATCCCGGCGGGTCTGCACGCTACCGAAACTACCACCAGCTCTGTCGCGCTGTCCTGGAATGCTTCCTCTTCAGCAGGGGTTTCTTATCGTCTGTATCGCAACAACAACATGATCTTCAATGGCACCCAGCTGAGCTTTGTGGATAACGGCCTGACTGAAAATACGGCTTACAGCTACACCATCAGCGCCGTCAGCGCGACCGGCCGTGAATCAGCACGTAGCCAGGCAGTAGTGGTCACTACCAAAAGCAGCACGGCTTCTACTACGCCACCGACTGCGCCAGCTCATTTGCACAGCATGGGCGTTACTGCAGAAAGCGTTTCTCTGATGTGGGGCGCGTCTGAAGGTAGCAATGCCATCGCCAGCTACATCGTTTATCGCGAAGGTGATGAAATCGCTCGCGTAGCGGCTTCTCAGCTTAGCTATACCGACCGTGGCCTGCGTGCGGAAACGACTTACCGCTACTTTGTGGCCGCTGTTGATGCTCAGGAACTGCTTTCTGTACCGAGCAACGTGCTGAGCATTACCACGCTGGCCAACGCTGCTGATGATGATAACGGCAATGATGACAACGGCCAGTATCCTGCCTGGACGCTGGGCGGCTCATACCGCGCGGGCGATATTGTCACCTACCAGGGCAAAAACTGGGTGTGCATCCAGACGCATATCGCCCATGCCCCTGAATGGGCACCGGGCCTGGCGGAAACGCTGTGGCATGAAGCTCGCTAATTAACACAGGGTTAATAAAATTTTGGCCAGAGGGAACTGGCCTTTTTTATCCTCCCCGGCGAAAAATAAGCGGATTGAGATCCAGTATTAATGCGTGTTTACCTGTTGATTTTTATCATAAAATTAACAGGAAACAAGCATTTATATTTTATTTGAAAATTCGATTGTGAGGACGCTATGCAAATCAGTGAAAAAGGCATCCGTTTTATTAAAGCCGAAGAGGGCGAAAAGCTTAGCGGCTATCTGGATGTGGTAGGGATCCCGACTATTGGCGTAGGTCATACCGGTAGCGTGGACGGCACGCCCGTCAGTACCAGTATGGTTATCAGCGAGGAGAAATCTACCGAACTGTTGCGCAAAGATTTAGCCGTAGTTGAAAAAGCTATTGCCAGGCACGTTAGCGTCCCCCTTACCCAGAATCAGTATGACGCGCTTTGTAGCCTGATATTTAATATTGGCGTCACCGCTTTCGCTAATTCGACGGTAAAGAAAAAACTGGATGAAAAAAATTATTCGGCGGCGGCAGAAGCTTTTTTGCTGTGGAAAAGAGCCGGTAAGGCGCTGAATATTTTGCTGGCGCGCCGGAAACGCGAAAAAGAGCTCTTTTTATCATGATCGCCAGAATCGTAGTTCTCGCTCTGCTGCTGCTGACCGTGGCCGGGCTGGGCAGAGCGACGCTGTATTACCGCGAGCAATGTGCGGCGGCGAACAGCCTGGCGGCAGAACGGCTAAGAGAAGTCAATGAGATGCAGCGGCGGCAACAGGCGGTAGCGGCGCTGGATGCGAAATTAACGGGAGAACTTGCAGATGCACAAAATAATATCCATCGGCTGCAGCACGATGTTGCTGCTGGCCGCCACCGGCTGCAGCTCGCCGCCACCTGCCGTCACGACTCCGCCCGCGCCACCCGCATGGCTG
>NZ_JBHDVM010000002.1:0-58089 GCF_042610525.1 Pantoea sp. sgz302252 | reverse complement strand
CGCCAGCGCATTGAGCTTAGCCAAAAAATGATCCTGGGATTGCAGACCTATATTAATGAACAATGCCGAAGATAGGCGCGGTCGTGCTGCTAACATCTGTTGGATTTGCAGCGTCAGGTGACGAAAAAAGCTTGCGCGGCGGGTTTTCATAACATTGCCATGCATTTTTAACGCCGCTGTCATTATTTTCTGCCAGGCTTAGAGATATCAACGGCTTTAATGCTGTTCTCCGTCTTTTGCCGGCTTAATCAGCCGTTTGCCCTACAGGAAAAATTTATGACATTGCTTGCCAGCTTCAGCCACTCTTTTGCCGATTCACAGCGCGCTTTTCGCCTGATCCTGAAAGCACTAAGCGAGCCCGGCGTTAAAGTGGCGCTGCCGCCAGTCGCTGCCTGGGGCAACGCTTCGCCAGCCGCCACGGCTATCCTGACAACGCTGGTTGACAGGGAAACGCCTTTCTGGATGGACAGCTCGCTAAGCAATAACGCAATGCTGGAAAACCTGGCGCGCTTTGGCGCCCGAACCGCCACGAAAAAGGAAGCTGCCGTCGCGTTGTTAAATGCCGACTCGGAAACCCCTATTGAAGGATTTTCGCCCGGTCACGGCCCGAGCACGGTAATAGTAGAAGTGGCGGCGTTAAGCGGTGGGCTGACGCTACGCTTAAGCGGGCCGGATTTGCGTGAACCTCGCGCTATAGCGCCAAAGCTGCCGGAAGCGGTGCTACATTATCTGCGTGAGCGCGTGCATTCTTTCCCGCAGCCCATCGATCTGATTTTTACCTGTGGCGAGACTATGATGGCGCTGCCGCACACCACCAACGTAGTGGTGTGCTAGAGCAGGAGAGGCGGATCTCTCCGTCTTATTACTGAGGACCCGCGATATCCCACCATAGCTTGTTCAGCTGGTAGTAGCGGTCGGCAGGTTCAGGCTGCTTCTCCCAGGGTTTATCGATGATATAGTGAATATTCTTTACTTCAGGCAGGTGCCACAGGGCACTATGCTGGAAGGGCAGCGTTTTCAGCGCGTTATAGATATAGGGCAGCGGCTGCCAGCTATCGTGAAAATAGTCGTTCAGGAAATCCTGCTCGGCAAACAGGTAGCGCGACAGATCTTTTACTTCCGCCAGCTTTTGCAGCATATCCTCATACACCGCGCGATCCGGCTTCAGCACCAGAAAGCCGCCGTTCAGATAATTATCCACTTCATCCGGCTGCTCGGTATGCTCCACGCCGCGGCAGTAACTGTAGAAACAGTTTTCCGGCGTCCAGCTTTTTGGGTAGCTCGGGATCTTGTTCGGATTGCAGCGGCAGGCGTGGCAGGCGGCGATATGGCCTTCGGCCAGCGGCAGATCGAACAGCTCGTCCATGTTGTGCAGCGCCAGCATATCCGCATCAAGAAACACCACTTGTTGAAATTCGGTTAGCTGCCAGACGGCCAGCTTGGTCCAGACTTCAGAAAAGCGCGCGTTGGCGTAATGCTGCTCCAGGCTGCTGTCGGGGCTAACAGGCTGCACCTCCCGCACCAGGCAATGCTCTTCGGCCATTATCTGCCGACTTTGCGCATCGATATTTTCCGTTACCATCACTACCAGTGGATAGCGGCTGCCGCTTTTTTGCAGCGAACGGTTTAGCGCCCTGACGCCTACTAAATAACCCGGCTGCGTCAGCAGGGTTGCCCATGCCTTCATTGGCATTCTCCTTATTGCTCGAACAATTCCGCGATAAACGCGTTGTCAAATTTATGCTGTGGGTCAAGCACGTCGCGGACCTGGCGGAAAGCCTGCCACTGCGGATAGATTTCCGGCCACTCATAAAGCGACTCGTCAAAATATTTGCCCCAGTGCGGCCGGCCACCTTCCGCCGCCAGCACTTTCTCGATCGCCTGCAGAAAGCTGACGCCTTCTTCGGAAAGCGAACCATCTTCGGCGTAATAGACCACAAAGCCGAAGAAGCAGGTATCCGCGCCATAAGACGGGCTGAGCCAGCTTGCGGAAGGGCCGGTACAGCGCAGAATAATCGGATAGTGCATATGCGGCTGCGTTTCGCTGTGCCAGGCTTTGATTTTACGAATAACCTCACCAGCGCGCGCCAGCGGAATGCCGATCTCAACGTTGATCTGCGGCGTAGCTATGCCGCGGCAGAATACCTGGTAGACATCGCCGGTTACGTCGGAAAAATCTTTAAAGCGGGTAACGGTACGAAACGGCTTGCCGTTCTCGTCAACAATTTTAGTGTCGCTGCGCATATGTTCCAGCGTCTGTTCGATGGTTTCATTCATCGCGTCGCTGGTTTCTTCCTGCTTTACCAAATCGTTATTGTTAGCGCGATACTGCGCAATCTCTTCGCTATTGGCTTCCCGGGCAGCCCAAACATGTACCTGGTTTTCATTAGGGAACCACCAGGCTTTGCTTAACGCATAGTTGTGATTCCAGTCGTAGATATCCTGCTCCAGTGTATCGCCGCTGACCGCGTTTTTATGACAGGTATAGATCAGTGAAGAACGCGTACACAGCGTTACGCGGGTAACTATGCCGAGCGCGCCCATGCCCAACTGAACCGCGTGAAAGAACGGATGCTCACGATCGAAATCCGCCACGCTGCCGTCGGCCAGCACCATACGGATGCTGAGCGCCTCGTCGGCAATGGTACTTTGCTGTAAACCCTGACCGTGCGTACCGGTTGCCAACGCGCCAGCCAGCGTCTGCGAGGCGATAACGCCGGGCGAAGAGGGCAGCATTTTGCCTTCGGCGGTCAAAACTTCATAAATTTCATGCATCGGCGTACTGCCTGCGAAAGTCGCGCTCTGCTCATCCATAGCAATCAGCCCGCGCAAGTGACGCAAATCCAGTAGCGTATCGCCTTCGGCATTTAGCCTGAGCATACGGCCTGGCGACATTCGGCTGCCCATGACGCGGATCTTGCCGCGGCTGGCGGCGACAAGGCGGCAAAGTTCTTCTTCCGTTCTCGGGGCGCTGACGGCGGCGCTGTCGGCCAGCGTCGCGTTCTGCGCCCAGTTCAATATTTTGCCGTTATCGGCATTCGGCTTACGGCGTGGATAGCCGGGATTTTCGCGTGCCATCGGTAACTCCTGGCATAGGGCCCGTCAATAAAAACCTGGGGGATGAGTAAAGGAAATTATGTTAGTAAGCGTAGCTGAATTGCCCCGAAACAACAGGGTTAAGGAAGAATAAAATTGTACATGTCATTTAAAGCTTGTACAACTTTAACCCCGGCGAGACGGCGGATGAAAACCGGCTATGGCTGGCTGTCGCTGTGCATTTTATCCAGTGGCCAGGAAGCAAACAGATAGCCATCAAAATCCAGCGCATCCACATCGGAAAATTCCAGCAGCCGCTGTTTGACGTTTTCAAGGTGTTGCCACATTGCCCGCCTCGCGCCAGCGGCATCTCTTTTAACCAGCGCTACCAGGATTTGTTTATGATCGTCGAGCCATGCCTGGCGGTAGCGGGTGTCGCGAAGATGGCGATGCAGCTGTTGCCACATAATATTGTCTTCGCGCCATTGCCACGATTGCTTAAACAGCTCGACCAACAGGCTGTTGTGGGTAGCCTGCGCTATCGCCAGATGAAAACTTCTGTCGCCGTTTTCACTGTCGTTAACGGCGCCGGAAGCCAGTTCGTGCTCCTCCAGTTTGAGCGCCTGACGCATTTTCAGAATATCTTCAGGCGTGGCCTGCAGGGCGGCGAACTCGGCAATATTGCTCTCCAGCAGCTGGCGCGCCTGAAGCAGTTCAAAAGGGCCGGCTGCGTTAGAATGCGCGGATCCCCCGGACGGGGTTTCGTCTTCATCCCGCACGACAAAAATGCCTGCGCCTCGCCTGACCTCAATCCAGCCTTCCAGCTCCAGCATAATCAAGGCTTCGCGCACCAGGGTTCGGCTGACTTTCAGCAGTGCGGCTATTTCACGCTCGGCAGGCAGGCGCTCGCCCTTGCCGTAGTGTTTTTCACGGATAAAACGTTGCAGCATTTCGCCGACTTCCTGATAGGGCCTTGCTAATGGAGCGGTTTTACTCATGGTATCCTTTTCTGCTGGCCGGTTAGATCATCGCATTATTCCCGCATGATACCACATCGTTCCGTCGCGCCTGACAGTCAGGCGCGGGAGGAAAATCTGGCCTGCCGCCGATCAATTAAAGCCCAGTCGACGTACGGCAAGCTCCACGCCACGGATTTCTGCCAGGCCTTTCAAACGCCCAATTGCCGAATAGCCTGGATTGGTTCGCTTATGTAAGTCATCCAGTATTTGATGCCCGTGATCGGGACGCATCGGGATAGGATCTTCGCAGCCAGTGCTCTGTCGGCGCCGCTCTTCCTGCACAATGGCGCTGATTATAGCGACCATATCGACATCGCCTGCAAGGTGGGGCGCTTCGTGAAAGCTGGCGGGATCTGCTTCCCGCTGCGTCGATCGCAGATGCGTAAAGTAGATCCTGGGCGCAAACCGTTTAAACATAGCGAGCAAATCGTTGTCGGCACGCACGCCGAAAGAACCGGTACAAAACGTAAAGCCGTTGGCCGGACTACTCACCGTATCTACCATCCACTGAAGATCCTCTGCGGTGGAAACGATGCGAGGCAGGCCAAGAATTGGCCTTGGCGGATCGTCAGGATGGATAGCCATCCGCACGCCGACTTCTTCCGCTACCGGCACGACCTGCTGGAGGAACCAGGCAAAATTTTCACGCAGCCCGTCGCGATCGATATGCTGATAGCGCGCCAGCTGCTGACGAAACGCCGCCAGCGTATAGCCTTCTTCCGCGCCCGGTAATCCGGCGATAATAGTGCGTGTAAGCCGGGCTTTGCTCTCATCGTTCATCGCCACAAAGTACCGGCGGGCGGCTTCAGCTTCCGACGGCGAATAATCATCTTCCGCGCCTGGCCGCTGCAAAATATGCAGATCGAAGGCGGCGAAGGCGCTTTGATCAAAGCGCAGCGCTCTGGCGCCGTCCGGCAGCTCCCAGGCAAGATCGGTGCGCGTCCAGTCCAGCACGGGCATAAAGTTGTAGCACAAGGTGGTAATGCCGCAGCGCGCAAGATTACGCAGGGTTTGCTGGTAGTGGGCGATCCACCTGTCGCACTGGCCGCTGCGAGTCTTAATCTCCTCATGAACCGGCACGCTTTCGACCACCGCCCACGTTAGCCCGGCTGCTTCAATCATTGCTTTACGCTTGTTGATTTCCGCTACAGGCCAGATTTCGCCGTTGGCAATATGATGCAGGGCAGTCACGATGCCGGTCGCGCCAGCCTGTCGGGCATCGCTCAGCTTGACGGGATCGTCCGGGCCGTACCAGCGCCAGGTTTGTTTCATCTTTGACCTCTCTACTCTCTGTCAGGATTAGCAGTTGATCGGCATTTTGGTCAACCAATTAGCCAAAATATCGTCATTGATACTCCTACCTTTGCGCCAGTAGCGGGTAATGTCAACCAGTTGGATTTATTTGGTTAACCAGATCACAAACAAGAGACGGCGTTAACGCCAGCTCTGGCAAACTGTGGTTCACTTTTGCCCGAACGCCGGATTGCCCTTGCCAGGACAGACCATGCGGTAGCGTTCCATCAGGTCGGGCTACGGCCTTACAAGGATGAAAGCAACGAGACTCTCAGCCTGCTTTTAAATTGGTCAACCAAAAAAAGGCGGATCGGCGCCAAAGACCAGCCAGGCTGAGCAGTGTCACCGTTATGGAGAGAACAAATGAACCGTAGTATGAATCCTGACAGCAGCGTCACCATTGCAAAACGCGGCATCCGCCATCTGCGCTGGTGGGTACTTGTCCTGTTTCTGACCGGGGTAACGGTGAACTATATCACCCGTAACTCACTGGCGATCCTCGCGCCCGAGCTGAAAGTAAGCCTGGGCATTACTACTGAACAGTACGCCTGGATTGTCGGCGCCTTTCAGCTGGCCTATACCTTTTTTCAACCGCTCTGCGGCTGGCTGATTGACGTTATCGGTCTGAAAATCGGTTTTTTTGTTTGCGCCTCGGTCTGGGCGCTGGCCTGTCTGCTGCATGCGGGAGCCGGAAGCTGGCTACAGCTGGCGATACTGCGCTTTGTGATGGGCAGCGCAGAAGCGGCAGCGACGCCGGCAAACGCCAAAGTGCTGGGAGAGTGGTTTCCTAAAAAGGAGCGGCCTGTGGCCGCAGGTTGGGCTGGCGTCGGTTTCTCTGTCGGCGCGATGCTGGCGCCGCCAATTATCTATTTTGCCCATGCCTCTTTTGGCTGGCAGGGCGCCTTTCTGTTTACCGGTTTCCTGGCGCTGGCCTGGGCGCTGCTGTGGTGGTGGTTCTATCGCAGCCCGGCACAGCATCTCAACCTGAGCGCGCAGGAGCTGGCTTTTATCCAGCAGGATGGCGAACCCGCTCCGGTAAAACAGGGATTCTGGCAGGCGCTGCGTTCGGTGGCCGCCAATAAACGCTTTTATGGCATCGCCATTCCTGCCTTTATGGCGGAACCCGCCTGGGGCGTGCTCAGCTTTTGGGTGCCGCTCTATCTGGCCAACGAAATGGGCATGGATTTAAAGCAGATCGCTATGTTTGCCTGGCTGCCGTTTCTGGCCGCCGATTTGGGTAGCGTGGCAAGCGGCTATCTTACCCGCCTCTATAGTCGTCTGTTTGGCTTTACCCGCGTTAACGCGGTGGTCGCCAGCTCTGTTTCAGGAGCCTTTTTGATGGTGTCGCTGGCGCTGGTCGCCCTCACTAAAAACCCCTATATGGCGATTGCGCTCATCTCTGCGGGCGGTTTCGGCCACCAGATTATTTCCTGCATGCTGAGCGCGCTGGTGGTGGAGAAATTCGATAAAGGCGAAATGGCTACCGTTAACGGTATGCGCGGCTCTTGCGCCTGGATAGCCAGCTTTTTGTTTTCGCTGGTGATTGGTTATACCGCAGACCGTATCGGTTTTAATCCGCTCTTTATTGCGATGGGCTTTTTCGATCTTATCGGGGCGCTGTTTCTGGTGGCCTTTATTGCAGAGCGCCGCGTTGAAAAAAGGAGTCTCTGATGAAAACATTAAAACAGTGGACGTTGCTGGCCTCGGACAGCCACTCCGTGACTTTGCTGGTCGATGGCCAGCACCATTTTTGCCTTTATGTGCTGGAACTGGCGCTGTTTCGCGTTGCCGTCCGCCGTCATGGCAAATTCTCGCTCGACCGCACCTGGTGCATAGCGCCGCAGGAAGATGTGCCCTGGGAAGGGCGGCCCCGCGAAAGCCTGGCGGGATTTTCTCTGCCGCCATTTACGCTAAACGAAGAGAATGGCGAGCTGATTATCGCAACCGAGCTTCTGCGGGTGAGGATTCATCAGCCGCTTTGGCTGGAGTGGCATGTCCGGCAGCCCGGCGGCGAATGGCGTTTTCTCGCCAGCGATCGGCCCGGCAGCGCTTTTCAGCTCAACGCGCACGGCGATGGCGTGACGCATTATCAGCGGCGCCTGCCAGACGATCGTTATTATGGCCTGGGCGAAAAGGCCGGGGATCTGCTGCGTAACGGCAAACGCTATGAAATGCGTAATCTGGATGCGATGGGCTATAACGCCGCCACTACCGATCCGCTTTATAAACATATCCCCTTTACAATTACCTGTCGCGGCGAGCTTAGCTTTGGGCTGTTTTACGATAATCTCAGCAACAGCTGGCTGGATCTGGGCAACGAACTGGATAACTACCACCTGCCTTACCGCCGCTGGCAGGCCGCAAGCGGCGATATCGACTACTATCTCTTCGCCGCCGAAAGTATTCTGGAGGTGACTAAAACCTTTGTGCGCCTGACCGGCAAAACCTTTTTCGGCCCCAGGTGGAGCCTGGGCTACAGCGGTTCTACTATGCATTACACCGATGCGCCGGATGCCCAGCAGCAGCTGCTGCAGTTTATCAGCCTGTGCCGCCAGCATGATATTCCCTGTAGTTCTTTCCAGCTCTCTTCCGGCTATAGCTCTATAAACGGCAAACGCTACGTCTTTCACTGGAATAAAGACAAAGTACCGCAGCCTGAGACGATGAGCGAAGCCTTCCACCAGGCAGGCATGCGTCTTGCCGCCAACATCAAACCTTGTCTGCTACAGGATCATCCGCGCTATCAGGAACTGAAAAGTCGTGGACTTTTTATTCAGGATTCCGAAAGCGACGCGCCGGAACGCTCGGCATTCTGGGACGATGAAGGCTCGCATCTTGATTTCACTCATCCGCAAGCAATCGCCTGGTGGCAGGAAAATGTCACCCACCAGCTGCTGGAAAAGGGCATTGACGCGACCTGGAACGACAACAACGAATATGAAATCTGGGATGATGAAGCGCGCTGCCATGGTTTTGGCCGCCCGACAGCGATTAAACATCTTCGTCCGGTTATGCCGCTGCTAATGATGCGCGCTTCTCTGGAAGCGCAAATGCGCTTTGCGCCGCAGAAAAGACCGTACCTGATTTCCCGTTCCGGCTGTCCCGGGATGCAGCGCTACGTTCAGACCTGGAGCGGCGATAATCGTACCAGCTGGACGACGCTTCGTTACAACATACGGATGGGATTGGGCATGAGCCTGTCGGGGTTATATAACGTAGGCCATGATGTCGGCGGCTTTGCAGGCGACAGGCCCGATGCAGAGCTTTTCGTGCGCTGGGTGCAAAATGGCGTGATGCATCCGCGCTTTACCATTCACTCCTGGAACGACGACGGCACCGTAAACGAACCCTGGATGTATCCGTCAGTCACGCCGCTTATCCGACAGGCGATAGCGCTACGCTACCGATTAATGCCTTATCTCTATACCTTGCTCTGGCTGGCGCACAGCGAAGACGAACCTATGCTGCGCCCGACTTTTCTCGACCATCAGCACGATGCGCAAACCTTTGCCGAATGCGATGAGTTTCTGCTGGGGCGGGATCTGCTGGTGGCCAGCGTGGTCGAACCAGGCGTACGCAGCCGCCGCCTGTGGCTGCCGGATAATCAGGCAGGCTGGTATGACTTCTGGCATGGCCAGTGGTACGGCGGCGGGCAATGGATCACGCTGGATGCGCCGCTGGAAAGAGTGCCGCTGCTGGTACGCGCAGGCGCAGGCCTGCCGCAGGGCCAGAGTGATAAAAAACGCGAGCTGCATCTGTTTCCGCTGGTGGGCAGCGGCACCAGCGAAGGCCTGCTGTTTGAAGACGACGGCGAATCCTGGGGCTATCAACAGGAAGAGGCGCTCTGGCTTTGCTGGACTCTGCGCTGTGAGCCAGCAGCGATCCATTTGGATTTCAGCTGGCGCGGTCGCTTTCGTCCCGGCTGGCGACAGCTGGATATTAAACTGCCGCAGGCGGAGCAGCGCGCGCTGTTTATTCAGGGAGAAGCAATGCCCGACAGGCAAAACGCCTGCTTTCGCCTGCCGTAGCCGGACTGCCCCGATGTTTAGCTGGCCGCCTGCGGTCAGCTTTTATCGACAGGCTGCAAGTAGCGCAGCGTGGCGTCCACCACCAGCTGGCGGTTGCGGGCAATATTTTGCTGCTCGCTTTCGTCGTTGCCAAACAGCGTATTAAACGTATAGCGGTTAGAAACGTTATGCGTACAGATACTGCTAATCAGGCGATGCACGTCTATCGTATCAACATTGTGGTTGAACACGCCTGCGGCCTTACCGCGTGTCAGGATCGCTTCCAGCACGTTAAGCGCGCTCTGATTCAGCGCTTTAATCCGCGCGGACTGGCAGATAAATCGGCCGCGCATCAGGTTTTCGCTGCATACCAGCCGCATAAAGTCGGGATGGGAAATATGATAGTCGAAACTGGCTTCCGCCAGCTTCTGCATCGCCAGCCGCGGTGGTAGCTCGGCCAGGTTCAGTTGCGTCTCATGCTGGCGAATGGCCTGGTAAACCTGCTCCAGCACCGCCATATAGAGATTTTCTTTGTTGGTGAAGTGATAAACCACCATGCGTTTGGTGGTTCCGGCATGGTCAGCAATCTGCTCCATGCGCGCGCCCTGCAGGCCGAACTCAGCAAAGGTAGCCAGCGCGCCGGCAAGGATGCGCTTCTTTAACCCTTCCGGGTCATTTTTTCGTTTGGCAATAGCGGGCATAGCAAATCAGTCAATCCGTTATCCGGAGCCTTAGCGGCTGAAGCCTGCAAGAATACCACAGAAATCTTAAGCTGATTTTCGGCAAAGGTTGGAAGAAGAGGATATTTCCCAGCGCGCCGCGTCTGCGGTTAAATCTGCTTATCGCATTGGCTTACAGGAGCGCATGATGAAAACTGCTTTCCAGAACTATTTCGCCGCCTTTTCCGCGTGGTTTACGCAGCCTGGAACACAGGAAGAGATAACCGATCCATCCAGGCTGGCGGAAGCGCTGCTGCCGGTCAGCCAGCTCTATGGTTTTGAGGTGAGCTGGCTACGGGCGAGAGGCTACGGTGAAAAATAATCGTTATCGCCTGACGCTACGCTACAGCTACTGGAATGAACTGTGCACTCTGCATTGCGCCGCGTATTCAGCAACGCGGCGCGCTACGCTTAGTGCAGCGGCCAGTTGCCTGCCAGCTCCAGAGCTGCATGGCGGATAGCCTCCACGCTTTGCTCAAACTCTTCCGCCGTCATTTTTTCCAGCTGGCTAAAATACTCCTCCTTGCCGTGCAGCGCGATTGCCTGTAACGCAGGCTGAAGGTGATCCGGCAGCGCTGACCAGTCGCTTAGCGCCACGCCCTTCATATAGCCAATACACCACTCTTCCACTATGGTGACTTCCAGATCCTCATCGCTGCTGGTGCCGAACAGCGGTTCAAACTGCTCGGGATACTCCTTCAGACGCTCGGCGATATCATTTTTATGCTGCGTAACCAGCTCGGTAAAACGCTGCTGATCGGCCTCATTCCAGATCGGAAGATTATTTTCGCCGCCCCAGATAATGGCCTGTAGCCGCTCGCTGGAAATGGCATCCGGCGCGGAGAGCAGGGCGGTCAGTAAACCATCCAGCTCGGAGGCGTCCAGCACCGCGTCATCGGTACCGTACTGCGCCAGAATATTGTCAAGCCATTCCAGCTCTTCAGCCGTCAGTGGTCCTTGTTGCATATTATTACCCCTTTACTATCCGTTAGTTGCCGCTGTGGGCGCTATTCTCGACGCCAGCGGCGAAAAAAGCTATCGCCAGGCAACAGAAAGCGGCTTATTACTTCTGTGTTACGGGCGCGCCTGTTTATGAACTGATAGCAATTATGGTACTTTTGTTTAAATAGTGGCTGAATTTATTGCCCATTCGGCTGCCTTTTACGCCGGATAAAAACGAAGTACCTTGGCTGGCTCTCTTAAATCAAAGGCCAACTTTTCCATCCGCTACGCAAGTCAAGTATTATGACCAGCACGCCATCTATGCTTACCTGCTCTCATGCGCAAAGAAGGCGCAGAGGCAAGTTAAAACAGGGAGCGTCACCTGACACCAGGAGCCAGATAAATGATGGAAGGCCAATTAATTTTTTGTTCAGATGCAATACTGCGCTTTCGCTCTGACTATGACGAAACCACAGCGCTTCCGTTGCTATCAATCCAGAAAACACTTTCAGAAAGCGATCCCTTTTTTCTTCTCAGGTTCTTTCGTCATGCCGTGATAGTGGAAGAGGGAACCACGCTGGCGAATATCTTTTTTGCTATTGAACCCTGGAAGGACCTGCTAACCGCTTATCTGGATCGGGATATTGCGGCCTATATTGACGAAGTAAGAAAACCATCCAAACCCACTAGCTGGGATCTCGAATGGATTGGTATTGAGCGCCGAAGCTCTGTTTACCGCGCATATCAGCACCAGCAAAGGGGAGAAGATGAAGACTTTACCGCCTGGTTTAATCGTGAGCGGATCGCCACCGACGAGTTTGAGATAGAAAATAGCTGCGATGCTGCCGGTTTTATCAAAGGTGATAGCCAACGCTGGAGCCTTAGCGAAAATATCCACGAAATTAAAAATCTGCCGGTGATCCTTTACAACAAGCAAACGCTGATGACCCCACAGAAGGATGAGCTGCTGAGAGAAAGCACCTCTGGCGTAAGGAGTGCCGATCGTAGCCGTTTTATTTACGGAGAAACCTCTTTTTCCTTCTGTGAGGTGATGGAGGCCATTTTCATTAGCGGTTTGTTCTTCTATACCCCAGGCGACGCTACCAGCAGCTTTGAAGAGATAAAAGACCGTCTTGATGAACTGAACGTGGTAGAAGAGGCTGAAGCCGATCTTGCTGACGGCGAAGAGAAGCCGCTAAAAGTGGAAATTGCCGAGGGAGCCTTTGATTCTCTGACCAGCCACATGGAGTCTGAAACCGCAAGCTGGCAGCTTCTCAAAAAAAGCTGTCAGGCAGAGAACGTTTTGCCCGTCAGGATCGGGGTTATTACACCAGCGGCACCGCCGGAACCGTTCTGGCCTTAGGATCGCTGCTGAAGCTCTTCCGGCGCAACCCACAATGGAAGCTGCGCCGCATTTCTTATATCTGCTTGCCGATAATGCTTTGCGTCATCTTAATTCTTTTTTACTCTTAGCTTTCTTCGCCGCCGGCTAAGTTCACGTTTGCACAAAACGCTTTGCAGGCCAGAAAAAGCACAGGACGGTCGCCGCTTTTGAAAACGGCTGAAGGGGGTAAAGGGCTTTTCATGTCTTGTCAGGATAAGGAGATCGCAATGAGCCTGATGAATAATTGCGCAGCACCCACCGCAGATGTTATATTAAAATATAATATGCGGAGGTTATTTATGTATATCACTCGTCTGAAAAAAGTGGGCGGATCTGTCATGCTGGCGGTCCCGCCCGCAGTATTAAAAATGCTGGCGCTGTCAACGGACAGTGAGGTAGGCATGACTGTGGATAACGGCTGCCTGATCATTGCCCCTCAAAAACGTCCCCACTATTCGCTTAATGAGCTGCTGGCACAGTGCGATGCGCAGGCTGAAGCGAGCAAAGAAGATCGGCAATGGCTTGATGCGCCGGTAGTGGGTAAGGAGATCCTGTAAATGGACAGAGGAGATATCTGGCTCGTTTCACTGGATCCGACTGCCGGTCATGAACAAAGCGGAAAGCGCCCGGTGCTGGTGGTTTCCCCGGCATCGTTTAACCAGTTGACCCGGCTGCCTGTTGTCGTGCCTGTAACCAGCGGCGGAAACTTTGCGCGAACCGCCGGTTTCGCCGTATCACTGGACGGGACGGGAACAAAAACCACGGGCCTTATCCGTTGTGACCAGCCCAGAACTATTGATATGGGTGCCCGCCATGGTAAAAGGCTGGAAAGCGTACCTGCCACTATCCTGGGTGAAGTGCTGGCCAGGCTGGAAGCCATTCTTACCTGATGTTTTATTGACGCCTGGCGCGGGTGAAGGCAGAACCGGACAGGCGAACTCCTGGCAAAGGATCGCGGGATGTCGAAAAGCAAAAAGCCCGCTTAAAAGCGGGCTTTTCTGAATTTGGCTCCTCTGACTGGACTCGAACCAGTGACATACGGATTAACAGTCCGCCGTTCTACCGACTGAACTACAGAGGAATCGGTTGATGGGGCGCATAGTAGCGAGGGCGCCTTCGGGTGTCAACAGGAAAAAACAGTAACGCTTTCAACTGGCTATCTTTAAAACAAGCGGGCTGATTAATGTACGATATCGCCTCTGCCAGGCTCGCTTTGCTGCAGGCGGCTAAGCGGATCCTGCCGGTAAAAGCGAACAAAGTGCTGATAAAGCATGGGGAAACGCTCGTGCAGCAGTTCGGGCGCGCTAAAAAAATATTCTGACAGCACGGCGAAACACTCTGCCGGGTCACTGGCCGCATAGGCATCAATAGTGGCAGCGCCTTCGCCCACCAGCTCGATTTCATCCTGAATACTGGTCATGGCGCCGCGCAGCTCCTGTTCCCAGGCGGCAACGTTGCGCAGCGGCATCGACGGCACGCCGTTAGCATAGCCGCTTCCCCGGCTGTCCAGCTTATGGGCCACTTCATGAATAATCAGGTTAAAACCAGAAAGATCGAAGGAGTCCTGCACGTCCAGCCAGTTAAGCACTACCGGGCCCTGTTGCCAGCTTTGGCCCGCCTGCACCATGCTCTCGCGGTGCACCAGGCCAAACTCGTCCTGCCACTCATCGTCCACGATAAAAGGCTCTGGATAGATCAACACCTCATGAAAACCATCCAGCCATTCGCTGCCAAGATTAAGCACCGGCAGAGCAAACAGCAGGGCCAGCCGGGCGGACTTAAGTTCGTCCAGCGCAAAATCCTGCAGCGCCACCAGCCGTTTTTGCTGCAAAAATAGTTTTGCCAGCCGGATAAGCTGTTGCCGTTCGCTGTCGTTCAGCGCGCCCAGCAGCGGGATTGCCATTGCCTGCTGCCAGGGGAGCTCGCTAACCACGCTTTCGTTGGATTTCCAGAACCATTTGATCATGTCGCACCCAAACCGGAAAGGGATCTTTACCATGCCGCAGCAGAGGGATTTACGCAACGGCTCAAAGAAAAAGCCAGCAAAGAATGGCGCAGCCCGGCCTGTCCGGGCAAGTTTTTCAACGGCTTTCTGTGACGGTAGGGGAAAAAAGGCGGTAAATTAAAGGCCCGGCGGCGTCAGCCAGCCGAAGCCTGAGGGCAAAGTTACAGGCGCTCGAATTCGATCACCCAAACCCAGGGATTGACCTCCCAACTGGTGCCGCCGTACTGTAGCGCCCACTGCTTGCGGTAAGCATCTTTAGGCGAGTCTACCTCGCTGTTCATGGTAAAGAAATTATTCAAAAAGTGGGAATCGGTCTGTACGCCTTCCGCCAGCACGTCATCATCGCTGATATCCTGGATTTTCTCAACGCGAATGCCGGTAACCAGCAAATCGATCCGGCTTGCCCAGCGCGGCATATGGATACCGGCCTGCCAGCCAAAGTGCTCATCTTCTTCGCCTGCGCTGGAAAATTCGCTGGTGTCGGCACGATAGCGGCAATAAGCGGCGGATTTAAAGCGGGCGGGATTACGTTCATAATCTTCTACCTCTTCCGGCGGCACTACCGGGCCACGCCAGGTTTCTCTGACCCATAGCTGGTCGCCTGGCTGTCCATAGGGGCAATGGTAGCTCAGATTTTCCATGCCCATAACGCGATTGCCCTGCAGGTGGTTGTTCAGGACGTCAATCCCGTAACAGCCTTCATGGTTATCCTGTCCCGGGCCAAAAAGTTGTGACTTCATAATGCGTCGGGTCTGGCTCTGTTGGCCGGAGAGCAATGCTCGCACCCGTTGGTCGCTAAATAAAATCGGGCGTTCTTTCATCATTTGACCCCTGTTACTCATAGGTTGAGAGACCGAGCGCGGCCGCGGTCAAAAAGGCGATCGGCGCGGGCGGTTATTCTGTGTGTAAAAGTCATGCAAACATTAGCCGGGCTTGTTTATTTTTGAATCTCTTTCGCGCCTTGTTGATCGGTCCGAATGCGCAGCCGACTATCTGGTCAGACCGGTAGTTTTTTACCTGTCCATTAAGCACGTCACAAATTTGACATATGCCATCTTTACAATCTCTTACAGTAAACAAAGCACAGCGTTATATGGCGCCTTTAAGAGCGGCACGCTTAAAAATTCACGCCCGACTGGCGTTGATTCTAACTTACTGACAGGCAAAATGCCGATAACTTATTGCAAAAACTACATTATAACCGTTTAAGCATTTGACTAAAAACAAGCCAGATGTCAAGCGTGACGGGCGTCAAAAAGCGGAAAGCCGTTGTGCTATGGTAAAAACAGAGGCTATAAACATGAAGTAGATCTCATTTTTGTAAGTGTACGCGGTGGCCCGACAGGCCCCGAGATTTTCACCGTTCCAGGTTCCAGGGAGAAGGCTATGACATTGACACAGTGGCAGACCCGATTTGAAAGCTGGCTGCATAAAAGCTGGCCTCAGGATGATAAAGCGCACGATGTAGCCCATCTGCGCCGCGTCTGGCTCACGGCACAGCGTATTATGAAAGGCATGGACGTGGATGAACTGGTTGTGCTGGCCGGCTGCTATTTTCACGATATCGTTAATTTGCCGAAAAACCATCCGGAGCGGCATCTGGCTTCGGCAAAGGCCGCGACAGAAACGCGTCGAATATTGCTGGAAGTTTTCCCGGATTTCCCGGCGGAAAAAAGCGAGGCGGTGGCGCATGCCGTGCATGCCCATAGCTTTAGCGCTGGCGTGGCGGCAGAAACGCTTGAGGCAAAAATCGTGCAGGATGCCGACCGCCTGGAATCGCTGGGCGCGATTGGACTGGCGCGAGTTTTTTATGTTTCCGGTGCGCTGGGCCGATCGCTGTTCGATAGCGCCGATCCGCTGGGGCGAAAGCGACCATTAAACGATACCGAATGGGCACTGGATCATTTCCAGAAGAAACTGCTCACGCTGCCGCAAACTATGCAAACGACAGAAGGGCGACGCCTTGCCGAACATAACGCCGACTTCCTGATTACCTATATGGCCAAGCTGTGCGCCGAGCTGAAAGGCGAGTTTTGCGAGCTGGATCCTGATGTGTTACGGGAATTTATCACCGCGCGGCAGAAATATTAAATTTTTGTGACAGTATGGTTAAGCTTATCTTTTCAGGCTACCGTGTTGCTGACATTTATCAGGAGATTTCGTCATGACCGATACCGTTAGTCTAACGTTGAAAATCGATCCCGCTTTGAAAGAGACGCTGAAAAATTTGGCGCAGGAAAATCAGACTTCGCTTAGCCAGGAAGTGAGCCAGCGTTTACAGCTCAGCCTTTCCATGCAGGAGCAGCCAGCGGTAGATAATCAGAGCCTGCCTGAAGAAAGCGACCCACAACTGACCGCCAGCGAGCTGAAACAGGTGCGGGCTTTACTGAAAAAATCTAAAAAGAAAAAATAACCTTTCTCTGGTCCCCTGGCCTGCCAGGGGAACGCCTGACGCTATTCTTCCTCGTCGCCGTAATAGAGCACGCCCAGCTTAATCAGCGGTCTTCCCTGGCTTTTACGGTGCAAATTACTGTCGCGCAGCGAATAGACGCAGCCGCAATATTCCTGCTGATAAAAATGTTCGCGCTTGCTAATTTCAATCATGCGTGCCGAGCCGCCTTTTTTGCGCCAGTTGTAGTCCCAGTAAACCAGCCCTGGATAAGGGGCTGTCGCCCGATCGCCGCACTCATTTATTTGCTGCATGTTTTTCCAGCGTGAAATGCCCAGGCAGCTGGTCATCACCGGAAAACCGTGTTCGTGGGCATAAAGCGCGGTGCGTTCGAAGCGCATATCGAAACACATGGTGCAGCGCGCGCCGCGTTCCGGTTCCCACTCCATGCCTTTTGCCCGCTCAAACCAGTTATCCGTATCGTAGTCGGCGTCGATAAAAGGGACGCCGTTTTTTTCGGCAAAGCGGATATTTTCCTCTTTGCGCAGCAGGTACTCTTTTTGCGGATGAATATTAGGGTTATAGAAGAAAATAGTGTAATCGATGCCGGCCGCTGCGATAGCTTCCATGACCTCGCCAGAGCAGGGCGCGCAACAGGAATGCAGCAGCAGCTTGCTGGCACCGTTTGGCAGGCTTAGCGGCGGACGGGTAAAATCGCTCATAGTTTCAGCTCCATTTTTTTAAACAGGCCAAGTTTAGGCGGATGGCCCGCCGATGTCACGGACGCAAAAGGCTCGTCTCGCGCCTGGCTTTAAAGTAATGAGGTGGTAGACTGGCGAACGTTTATTTGCGGAGAGACTATGAGCGAGTTCGACACTATTGCCCAGGCGCAGCCAGAGCTGGACGATCGCCAGCTGGCGGCGCGGCTGCTGGCCGTTTACGATATTAAAACCCTTCTGGCTACGCTGCAGCAGGTTGGCAAGGCTAACTGGACGCGGGAAAGCCTGAGCCGCTGGCTGAAAGGTACCGGCGGCGTATTAAGCCAGGCGGAAGCAGAGGCGCTGGAGGCGCTGTTGCCCAAACCGCCCGCACACCATCCCGACTACGCTTTCCGCTTTATCGATCTCTTTGCCGGTATCGGCGGCATCCGCAGCGGCTTTGAAGCGATCGGCGGCCAGTGCGTGTTTACCAGCGAGTGGAATAAATATTCGGTAAGAACCTACAAGGCTAACTGGTACTGCGATCCGCAGACGCACGTTTTTAACCAGGATATCCGCGACGTAACGCTGAGCGCGCAGCCGGTCAGCGAGCAGGAAGCCTATCGCCATATTGACCAGCAGGTGCCGGATCACGATGTGCTTCTGGCCGGATTTCCCTGCCAGCCGTTCTCGCTGGCGGGCGTATCGAAGAAAAACGCGCTGGGCCGCGCGCACGGTTTTGAATGCGAGGCGCAGGGCACGCTGTTTTTCGACGTGGCGCGTATTATCACCGCAAAAAAGCCAGCTATTTTCGTACTGGAAAACGTTAAAAACCTTAAAAGTCACGATAAGGGCAAAACCTTCCGTATCATAATGCAGACGCTGAACGAGCTGGGCTACGACGTGGCGGATGCAGACAGCAACGGTGCCGCCGATCCCAAAATTATTGACGGCAAATATTTCCTGCCGCAGCACCGCGAACGCATTGTGCTGGTAGGCTTTCGCCGTGACTTAAAGCTGCCGAAATTTACGCTTGCCTCGCTCGCTTCGCTTTATCCGCAGCAAAGGATCCCGCTGCGTGAGCTGCTGGATAGCCAGGTTGAGGCAAAATACATCCTGACGCCGACGCTGTGGCAATACCTCTATAACTACGCTAAAAAGCATCAAGCCAAAGGCAACGGCTTCGGTTACGGGCTGGTCGACCCTAATAAAGAGCACGGCGTAGTACGCACGCTCTCCGCCCGCTACTACAAGGACGGATCGGAAATACTGATCGATCGCGGTTGGGATCGCCAGCTTGGCGAACAGGATTTCGGCCATCCGCAAAACCAGCAGCGCCGTCCGCGCCGCCTGACGCCAAGAGAGTGCGCGCGCCTGATGGGCTTTGAGGCACCGGGTGAAACCCGCTTCCGTATTCCGGTTTCCGATACCCAGGCCTACCGCCAGTTTGGTAACTCGGTGGTGGTGCCAGCCTTCGCCGCCGTCGCCAGGCTGCTGCAACCCTGGATAGCAAGGGCGGTAAAACAGCGCTCAGGAGATTAAACGGCGGCTGTAGCCGAAACCGCGGGCGTCTATACTTAAGCCACCACAAGGAGGATGCTATGGCCGATGTTCACTCTTCAGAGATCCGCAGTAAAAATATGCGGGCTATCCGCACGCAGGATACCGCTATTGAAACCCGTCTGGCGGAACGGCTGGCGGAGCTGGGCTTCAGCTACCGCGTGCAGGATAAAACGCTGCCCGGAAAGCCTGACTTTGTGCTGGAAAGCCACCGGGCGATCGTTTTTGTTCACGGCTGTTTCTGGCATCACCATGACTGCTATCTCTTTAAGGTTCCTGCGACCCGTACCGACTTCTGGATGAATAAAATCGGCGGCAACGTAGCGCGCGACAAAAAATTTATTGCTGAGCTAAACGCCAGCGGCTGGCGGGTGCTGGTGATTTGGGAATGCGCGCTGCGCGGCAAAATGAAGCTGGCAGATGAAGCGGTGAGCTCAAGGCTGGAAGAGTGGGTTTTTGCCGCGCAGGGCAATGCTGAAATAGACTGGCAGGGCATTCACCAGATGCGGGAACGCCCTGCATAACAGGGTTAATCAGTTCGCTTTACGCGTTCAATAACCGGCTTGCCTGGCAAAAGATATTTGCCCAGCGTCACTAATACTACCGCCAACACTATAACGCCAAGCGCCAGCCACTCGCGCGGCGAAAGGCTCTCACCAGCAAAGCCTATTCCCAATAACACTGCCACAATGGGATTGACATAAGCGTAGCTGGTTGCAACAGCGGGGCTAACGTTGCGGATCAGGTACATATAGGCATTAATAGCGATAACCGAGCCAAACAAAATAAGGTAACCCAACGCCAGCAGCCCCGAGAGGTCGGGCGCGGCAATCAGTTTTTCACCGCTCAACTGGCTGCCCAGGAGTAGTACGACGCCCGCCGCCAACAGCTCTACCGCGCCCGCCATCATGCCCGCCGGCAGCGTAATGCGCGATCCCCAAACCGAGCCAAAGGCCCAGCTAATGGAACCGACCAGAATAATCAGCGCGCCCCACGGATTGCCGCCAAGATGGCCGCCGCTGTTCAGCAGAATAATGCCGACCAGCCCGGCAGCGATGCCCAGCCACTCTATCCAGCGGGTCGGCATGCCGAACAGGCGGCTAAAGCACATGGCGAACAGCGGCACTGTAGCGACCATGACTGCGGCGATGCCGGAAGGCACCTGCTGGTGCTCCGCTATGGTCACCGCGCCGTTGCCTACCGTCAGCAGCAAAATACCGACCAGCGCGGCATTGCCCGCTGCTCGCCAGCCTGGCAGCTTCTCGCCGCGCAGCAGCAGAAAGGCCAGTAAAATCACGCCCGCCAGCAGAAAGCGCAGGCCGGCCATCATCATTGGTGGCCAGCTTTCCACGCCGACGCGGATAGCAAAATAGGTCGAGCCCCAGATAAAATAAAGGGTGAACAGGGCGGCCAGAAGTGGGAGCAGAGCGGGCGCACGGCGTAACATAAAGTTTCTCAAAACATTTAAGGGACGATAAGGTAACGCTAAAGCACACGCTCAACCAGCTAAAAACAATCCTTTTTTTAGTTTGAAAAGCGATTCAGCGCACACAATTTGCATCTCTCGTGCATACTTGCTTAGATCACACTCTTTAACATCCTGTAGCAGGACAGACTATGCCCAGTATCAAACTCACAGTCAGACGGCTCTACAAACTCAGCGGCGAGCGCATGGTAAATACTCAGGCCACGGCGCGCGTGTTTGTTGGCGAACAGCTGGTGGCGACGGAGGAGATCGCCGGCATGACCGAAAGCCCGGTCAGCAAATTCTTGCATCACGATCTGGGCGCGGGCCAGCCGGTGCGGGTGGAGTGGGATTGCGAAGGCGTAGCCGATATGGCGGTAGCGGAAGTCGAAGTCTGTCCCTGCTGCCAGCATGAAGAACATTAAATAAGGAAGGGTATTTTGGCAGGAAGTAGCTTACTGACTTTACTGGATGATATCGCCACGCTGATGGACGATATTTCGGTGATGGGCAAGGTAGCAGCAAAGAAAACCGCAGGTGTATTAGGCGACGACCTGTCGCTGAACGCGCAGCAGGTTAGCGGCGTTAAGGCCAATCGCGAGCTACCGGTCGTCTGGGGCGTGGCGAAAGGATCATTTTTAAATAAGCTGATCCTGGTACCGCTGGCACTGGCGATTAGCGCCTGGATCCCATGGGCAATTACACCCTTGCTGATGCTTGGCGGCGCTTACCTCAGCTATGAGGGCGTGGAAAAAGTCATGCACAGCCTGCACGGCAAAGAAAAAGGCAGCGACGAAGCGCGTGAACAGCGGCTGCGCAACCTGTCGCAAAAGGAGGCGGCGGCTTTTGAAAAGAAAAAGGTCAAAGGCGCAGTGCGAACGGATTTTATTCTGTCGGCGGAAATAGTCGCGATTACCCTGGGCATTGTTTCCGAAGCGCCATTACTGAACCAGGTGCTGATCCTGGCCGGTATCGCCATTCTGGTCACCATTGGCGTATACGGCATCGTGGCCTGTATCGTGAAAATCGACGATCTGGGCCTGTGGCTGAAACAAAAATCTTCCTCGCTGGCGCAGGGGATCGGCGGCGTGTTGCTGACGCTGGCGCCTAAAATGATGAAGGTATTAACCGTAGTCGGCACGTTGGCGATGTTTCTGGTCGGCGGCGGTATTATTGCTCACGGCGTGCCCGCGCTTCACCATTTTATTGAGCATCTTGCCGCAGACCATAGCGGTATTATCGGCTCGCTAATCAGCAACGGCGCTAATCTGGTGGTGGGCTTTATTGTCGGATCGATCGTGCTGTGCGTGGTAAATCTGGCTGGAAAATTGCGGTCATAATCAGTATAAAGGCAGCCCTTCACTAAACCGGGAGCGAAGATGAAAGACGATATTTTTGAATTTGATATTGATGCCGAGCTGGAACAGGCCGAAGCCAACGCCGAGAAAAAGGCCAGCGAAGTGCCGACCGACCTGGGCGATGAAGCCGACTGTGAAGGCTGCAAAATTTAAGCCTCTTCTGCAAAGCGAGTAAACCTTACTCGCTTTTTTTAATTTTCGCATTTCTTACTGCGAATATTTTAATTAACAAAACTTTTACCTGTCGTTAACGGCGCTTCCGCTGATTGCCTGCTATACCTGAATTTCCCCCCTGATGAAGTCTCAGCTTAGGAGAAGAGAATGATCCTGGTTAGTGATGCAGTTCAGCTTAAAGAAGGCGGCCCGGCGATGGTGGTTACCGGCCATGCCAGCGGTATGGTGGAGTGTCGCTGGTATGACGGTTACAGCGTGCGCCGTGAAGCTTTTCGGGAAGAGGAGCTTTGCGCGCTGGCGAAGCAGACCCAGCTTGCCAGCTAGCCTTAACTGAACAGGACGAAAAATAGCGTCCTGTTTTCATTTACTTCCTTTGCCAGGCTCCGCTGGCGCACCCTTCACGGCATGCCTAAACTGAAATATTCATTCAGCTTTCAGGGAGCCGCGCCGCGTGAAGTTAACCCGAGGTTTTTTTCACTCACGACCTGAGACGGTTATTCATGTCTGTTTCCTGCTGGTGCTTCTCTTCTCCTCTTTTCTGACCTGGCGGGAAGGCAAAGTTCTGAAAGAAACCTACGAGCTTAATCAGCGCGCCAGCCTGAATGACATCGCAGGCGATCTCGATCGCCAGTTCCAGTACAGCCTCGATCAGCTGCTCTTCTACCGTAATATGCTGCAGCAGGTTATGCGTGCGCCAGCGGAAAATAGCCAGATGCGGCTACAGCTGCAAAACTTTTCGCTGATACGCAATCAGCCGGTCTGGCATCTTTATGCCAGCGCCACTCACAGCCTGCCGCTAACCGGTATCGCCGACGGCTTCGTGGCTGCATTCCCACTGTTAAAACGTGATGACAGCAGATTCAGGCAGGAACTGGTAGCAACGTTAATCATGAGCCTGATTTTGCAGCTCAATGACGCTGGCAGAGATTTTCACTCTCGCCTCTGGTACGTCTCGCGAGCGGGATTCTGGCTAAGCTCCACGCCGTTACAGCCCGACGCCGATACGCTGCGCTATTTCTCCGGTGTGGTAAAAGCGCCCTGGTTTACCGCTATGCGGCCTGAAAGCAACCCGCAAAGGTACTCACGCTGGAGCGGCGCGGATGAAACCGCACCAGACAGTAATACGCTGACGCTAAGCCTGCCGGTAGATCTGGGCGACTATTGGTACGGCGTGCTGGCGATGGATTTTACCGCTGCGCAAATTAGCAGGCAGCTACAGCTCTCATTACCGATACGCCCGGCGGGCAGCGTGCTTTTTTACGACATCAACCTGACGCCACTTGCCAGCCTCACAGGCAGCGCGGCACTCAGTGCGCAGCTAAATAACCAGCAGATCCTCAGGCTGAAAAACGCTATTACTCACCACCGTCAGGGGGCGCTACGGCTTAATATGCGCTATATCAGCTGGGTAAAAACTCGCTATGCGAACGGCGTAGTGATTAAAATCGATACGCTAAAGCAGGGGCTGGCTGGCGATACCGGGCAGGTAGCGCTGGCGCTGTTGGGAATGTGGCTGCTGTTTACGCTGCTGCTGCTGCTATCGCATCAGACAGCGATCGGGCTGGTCAGGCGTCTGCTGGCGATGCAGGAAAAATATCGCTGGCGGGCCAACCATGACGGCCTGACTAAGATGCTGAATCGCAACGCGTTTTTTGAGCGTGCTGATGAACTTGCGCGTAGAAATCAGCAGGCGCAAACGCCTTTTTCGGTGATTCAGTTGGATCTCGATCATTTCAAACAGGTTAATGACAATTACGGCCATGAAGCAGGAGATCGCGTGCTGGCGTATGCCGCCGCGGTGATCCAGGGGGTTATTGGGCCGATAGCTAAAGCGGGACGCGTAGGCGGCGAAGAATTTTGCATCGTGCTTTCTGCCAGCGCCAGCGAAGCGGCGGCAACAGCGGAAAAAGTTCGCGCCGCGCTGGCGCAAAAGCCGGTTTTCGCAGGCAACTCAGCCTGGCTGACCATTACCGCCTCGCTTGGCGTAGCCTCCAGTGAGGAGGCCGGTAACTACTTTTTTGAAAACCTACAGTCGATCGCCGATCGCCGACTCTATTTTGCCAAAGTGTCGGGAAGAAACCGCGTCTGCGCTGGGGATTAAACGTTGCCCTGGTTATCCTCTTCTACCGCCTGATAAATACGCTGCATAATGTTTGGGAAAGCTGACTGCACGCGGCTCCAGCTCGGAATAAACGGCTTTTCATTCGGGCGTTCAATAAACGCCTGTCCCGCTTCCAGAATTGACTGGGTAAACATTTCTACCGCTGCTTCTTCGGCATGCTGATCGAATTTAAGGCCGTTCATCGCCGCTTCATGGCTGTAAATCTCCATCATATCCAGCGCGTTACGATAGTAGGTCGCTTTCAGAACGCGAAAAGAGTCGCTGGTCAAATCTACCCCCATCGTCGCCATTTTGCGCAGCAGCGACTGGACGATATCGTTACTCATACGGCGCAGGCCGCCGGTGCCGTCCTCTTCCGACAGCGGCTGATGTTTATGGTCATAATTATGCGCAATTTCTACCTGGCAGCTCTGCCTCGTAGTGTAGTTACGATAAATTTCGGAGAGTACGCCGATTTCCAGACCCCAATCGCCAGGTATCTTAATATTGTTCAATACATGGGTACGCATCGCAAATTCGCCGGAAAGGGGATAGCGGAAGCTGGCAAGATAGTCGAGATAGTCCGAATGGCCGTACACTTTTTGTAGCGAGCGAAGTAGCGGCCCCACCAGCAGGCGGCCGACGCGGCCATTCAGCTTCTTATCGGCCACACGGGCATAAAAACCTTTACAGAATTCATACTGAAAAGCGGGATTTGCCAGCGGATAAAGCAGGCGTGCCAGCATGCCTCGATCATAGGTAACGATATCGCAATCATGCAGCGCCACGCAGTCCGTACGTTCTGAAGCCAGCGTGTAACCAGTGCAAAACCAGACGTTGCGGCCTTTACCCGGCTGGGAAGGAGAAAGGCCTTCTTTATCCAGCTCGGCATCTATTGCCTTCAGGCGTGGCCCGTCATTCCACAAAATACGGTGACGCTGCGGTAGACGAGAAAAAAACTCGCGGGCAAAAAGGAACTGCTCGCGATCGGCACGATCCAGGCCGATAACAATCTCTTCCAGATAGGGAACTTTAGCCAGCTCGTCGACAATTTTACCGAGCGCGGGGCCTTCCAGCTCCGAAAAGAGCGAGGGCAGGATCAGCCCCATTTTTCGCCGGTTAGCGAAATGTACCAGTTCTTGTTCCAGTTCCTCAACAGGTCGTGCGGTGAGATTATGAAAGTTAGTAATAACGCCGTTCTGAAAGAAATCACTCATCGCATATTCCTTAAGCCGTGCCCACTGGCTGGCTGCATGGGAAATCAGGTAATAAAGTGCGTCAGGCCCTCGCTCCAGCCTTCGGGGCCGAAACCTGCGCTATAAAAGACATTTTCCTGCCGCTCCAGCACCACGGGATTTTTGCTGTAGCCTTTGACTACTACGGCATAGTCCACTTTTTCCAGCATCGGGGCGTCGTTCGGCCCGTCGCCCAACCCTATTGTTATCCAGCGGCCGCTGGCGGAACGTGGATAGTGGGTCAGCAGCCACGCCAGCGCCGCGCCCTTGCTGCATCCCTGATTCATGACATGCCAGAAACGCCCGCCCTGCACCAGGTCAAGCTGCTGAGCGGCCAGCGCCTGCTGAAAAGCGCTAAATCGTTCTGGAGTATCGCGCCAAATCACGCTTTCCGATCCTTCACGCATTTTGGCCTGCGCGGCGTCGCGTAGTGTCAGGCCGGTCCACTCTGCCACCTCTTTCGCGGTGACATCGGCAAAGCCAGTGAATTTAAAGCCTTCTTGCTCACGAAGCTGCCGTAGCGTTTCACAGAGGACGTCATAACTTTTACCAGGTTGCTGCACTGCTGGCGATCCAGGCTGCTGCTGCCATTTTACGACGGCGCCGTTTTCGGCAATAAAGGGCATGCCAAAAATGTCCAGCTCGCGTTGCAGCGGTTCAATTTCCGCAGCGGTTTTGCTGGAGCAGATTGTCACAGGGATCCCGGCTGACTTCAGCCGCGCCAGCCAGGGGCCTGCGGGCTGCCAGCTATAGGTATGGTGATCCAGCAGCGAGCCGTCTAAATCCGTAACTATCATCAGTGGGTCATGCAGCGCTGGCATTGTCCTTCCTCCATACATAGCCTGGTGCAGGAAATTCAAGTATAGCGGTATCCTTCAAAGGCGGGGCGGAGGCAACAGGCAAACGCCGTGAGGTGGTCAGGAATCATCTTAAATACAGCGCTGGCAGACATAAGCGGTTACTTACAGCCCAGACGGCAGCAGGACGGATTTACAGTAATAAAGAGGGATAAATTTACGGAGGTAAAGACCAGAGGTTACTACCTTAAGACGACTCTAGTATACAAATACGTTAAGGTGCCCCAGTCAAAGATTTTCTCTGTGACGAATTTCCATGCTTTCCCCGGCTGCTGGCTGGGGTTTTTTTATGCGCTTTCAGGAAAAAACCCAAAAAAAAGCCCGCGCTGCGCGGGCAAAAATCCTTGTTACTTTTTAGGTTGACTGCGCCTTTGGGGTTGGTGCAGTGGAAACAGTGTAAGTTGTCTGGTTGTCAAAAGTCTCACCGCAAAACGTTAAAAAAGTGAAAATAATCCTTAGCCATTACGTTGTTTTACATCCGGGAGCGGGCAGGGCGGCAAACAGCGGCTATACTGAACAAACGATTACAAAACAAGCTGTTATCCACGCTATGGAGGCGACATGGACTTTTTACGTATTGTTATTGCTATTCTTCTGCCCCCGCTGGGCGTTTTCATGCAGGTCGGGTTTGGCGGCGCGTTCTGGCTGAATATCCTGTTGACGCTTTGCGGCTACATCCCGGGTATCGTGCATGCCGTTTGGGTGATTGCCCGTCGTTAAAGGCGTCGATTCCCTGGTAAGATACGCTATCTTATTTACGTAGCGCAGCAGACCAGGAGAAAACAGATGAAGATAAACGATCGGGTCACGGTAAAGACCGACGGCGGGCCGCGCCGCACCGGAACGGTGCTGGCCGTAGAGGATTTCAGCGAGGGCACCATGTATCTGGTGTCGCTGGAAGATTATCCGCAGGGGATCTGGTTTTTTAACGAACTGGGGCATCGGGACGGCATCTTTGTTGAGCCGCATCCCGAATAACCATGGTGATAAAGGGCGAAGACTTCGCCCTTTATCTGTTCAGAATGTTTCCCAATTATCGCCATTCGCCAGCGCAGGCTTTAACCGGTGTACATCGGCAGGCCTGGCGCGCAGCGTTTCTGGCTTGCCGCTAAGATGAAAGGCCGCCACGGCCTGGCTCAGGCGCGAAGCCTGCTCTTCGAGCGATGCGGCAGCGGAAGAGGCTTGTTCCACCAGCGCGGCATTTTGCTGCGTGACGTTATCCATTTCCGATACCGCCTGGCTAACCTGTTGAATGCCGCGGCTTTGCTCATCCGAAGCGGAGGCAATTTCCGCCATGATTTCCGTTACGCTGCGTACTGAAGCCACGATATCGCTCATTTTTTCGCCCGCATCGCCCACCTGTGCCGATCCCTGTTCGATCAGGCTGACCGAATCAGCAATCAGGCCTTCAATTTCTTTTGCCGCCCCGGCGCTTCGCTGCGCCAGATTACGTACTTCGCTCGCGACGACGGCAAAGCCGCGTCCCTGTTCGCCCGCGCGCGCGGCCTCAACTGCGGCGTTCAAAGCCAGGATATTGGTCTGGAAGGCGATGCTGTTAATGACGGTAGTAATCTCAGCGATTTTCTTCGAGCTGGCGGAAATATTGCCCATAGTGTTGATGACGCCGGAAACGATTTCGCCGCCCTGACGCGCCTTACCGGAGGCATCGTCGGCCAGCTGGCTGGCATGGTGGGCGTTTTCCGCATTTTGTTTCACGGTAGCGGTAAGCTGCTCCATGCTGGCGGCGGTTTCCTCCAGCGCGGCCGCTTGCTGTTCGGTGCGGGAAGAGAGATCGGTATTACCAGCGGAAATTTCTGTCGAGCCCTGTAAGATAGCGGTGGCGCCTTCACGTACCGTGCCGACCGTTGTCACCAGCGCCTGCTGCATCTTCTGCAAATGACTGCCCAACGAGCCGATTTCGCTACGTCCCCAGTTTTGCAGCGGCGCGCTTAAATCGCCCCGGGAAATACGTTCTATTCGCTCAACCGCCTGGCGAAGCGGGGCGATCACCACGCGACGCAAAAAGATAAAGGTCGCCACCGTCAGCAGCAGCGCGGCGGCAAAGGCGCTGGCCATCATAATGAAGCCCATGCGGGTTTGCGCTTCGGCGCTGGCGTTAATCGCGGCGGCGCGCTCGGTGCGAATAGCGATAGCCTTCAGCAATACGGCGTTGTAGCTGTTATCCAGATTTCGGGTAAGCTCTGTTTCCTGGGTGATCACATTTTCAAAACTGCCGTCCTTAGCGCTTTTAACCATGGGCAGCAGGCCCTGGTTAACATAGGCCGTGAAACGGGTTGTGAGTTCGTCGTCGAGCGCTTCATCCGCAGAGGTTTTGACGCGACGTTGCTTATAGGCTTTAAAGTTATCGCCAGCCTGCTGGATACGCTTTTCCGCCTGCCGAAGATTTTCGTTAAACAGATCCATATCGCCGTTACGCACCGCGGCCCCAGCGTGAATGATATTGAGACGAGCACTGCGTAGATGGTTAGAACTGTTGGAGATCGCCATGCGTACCTGAATTTCTTCAGTAACGTCCTTCAGCGACTGATTGCTCTGGATAAGAAAGTAGTTGGCAAGGCCAATGCATAAGGCGAACAGGATCAGAATGGCGCCGAGGATAGCGCTAAAAAGGGGAACCAAACGCAGATGCTGCCAGAAACTCAGGCGGTCGCCATGGGAAGGTGATGTCATATCCTTTTGCTCTCTGTCTGGGGAAACGAAGCGACAGGCTTCGATCTGTTAATCAGACATCGGCAGAGCCAGAGGAAAAATTAATCGGAAAGTGTGATCTTGCTAGCAGGGGCAAATAAAAAAGCCGGCAAGCGCCGGCTTTTACTGTGATTAGCGAACGTTAACGTAAATACCGCTGGTCACGTTATCGGTCAGGCGCACCACATGGTAGATAACCTGTTTGTTGTGTGTTTTGATCTTGCGCTTGATATTTCCCTTATGGGAAGAAACCGTCTTGGCCTTAATTTGCATCTTATCCGAAATTTGGATGGTATCGTGGCCAGACATCCACATTTTCAGCATGTTCGACTCGGTCTGGCTGAGCGTCAATGGATGAACATCGAAGCCCGCAGAATAGCGAGGTGAAACGTTAAGTTTCTTCTGGAAATAGGAAAGCAACAAATTATCGAGCGTCGCAGGCTTAATCGATTTTGATGTAATAATCAGGTTCTTACGAACGTAGAGGTATTCCTCAAAATGGATGTTAGAGATAGCCATAAAGATAAAAAACAGCGTGTCAGGATGCTGCATAATGATAGTTCTTATGCGCTGACTGGCGTCGGCTTCATGAATGAAGCAATCTTCATTAATAAAGACAACCCCAGGCTGAAGCTGTTGACATTTAATTTGTAATTGATCGATGTCGGTGACGGAAGTTATATTTTTCTTTTTAACTCCCTTTACAGACATATAATCAGTAAGGCCTAAGCGTGTGTAGCTGCATGAATCCATTATAATTGTTGGCATAATTGCGACCCTCACCAAATTGTTATTCGTTTAAACTAACGATGAATTACGCGTTGTGTAAGTTACGAGAGTAATATGTTCTGTTTTCAGTTTTATTATTTGTACTCAGCATTAAGCCTTGTCAGCAAGCGCTGAACAGGCTTGTCCATGCTCGATGTAACCGTTTAGTTTGGGCAACAAACGCACAACCAATGTGGTGACAACATCCCGGGCCAATAAGCTATCCGCCGGATGTCTGGCGCACTTTATCGTGAGCCTTGTCACTATCGCGCAGAACGCAGAAAAGTCTGATAGGACGAATCCTAAAAAACATTCGTTCTGCGAATGTGTGCCTCTGTCCGACATGCTGACGCGGTCGGAAAACGCGGTTTGCTACAAGAATAACGGCAAAAAATAAAATTTCCAGTAAAAACAGGCGTTTTTCTTACACAGAGTGTTTAACATTTAGACAACATTACATCCGTTTCGTTAAACAAAATACGCTAACTGGCATTTAATAAGAATAATTTTCATTGCCCGAAACGATTTATCAGATTTTCCTTAAGATTATTCTGGCTGGATTGGTTTGAAAATTGCGCAAAAGCATTCTATGTGCTTAACAATGTGCCTGGATAGCCCCTCAAAAGAGGGGGCGATACTTAAGTTTATCTTGCAGGGAGTTCGCTGAGGATCTGCGAGAGCAAATCAAATACTTCGCTAAAGAGATGCTCGCAAAACGGGGCCAGCAGGGGCATCATCAGGCTCATAAAAACAAGACCGATTGATAAGGTGATAGGAAAACCTATGGCGAAAACCGACAGCTGAGGTGAAACACGGTTTAACAAACCCAGTGCCAGGTTAATGATGAGCAGCAGCGTTATCAACGGCAGCGCTAATCGCATTCCATTAAGGAAAATCAAACTGGCTGCTTTAGTCAGCGCCAGAAAAGCATTGCCGCTGAGTAAATCGCCGCCAATCGGCAAGGTATGAAAGCTGTCTGCCACCATGGAGATTAACCAGAGATGGCCGTTAAAGGATAAAAACAGCAGCATGGCCAGCATATCCAGAAAGCGGGCCAGCACCGGCATATTTAATCGGCTGGAAGGATCGAAGAAGGTGGCGAAAGAGATACCCATCTGCAAACCAATCACTTCACCGGCGGTTCTTACCGCGGCGAAGGCGAATTGCATCGTAAAACCTATGGCGACGCCAATCAGAATCTGCTGAATCAGCAGCCAGAAGCCGCTAAATGAGAATAAGGTCACATTAACAGGCGGCAAAGTGGGGATCAGCACGTAAGTGATCATCAGCCCCAGGCCCAGTTTCACCTTTTTACTGATGGACTTTTCACTAAGGATCGGCGCGGTCATGATTAACGCCAGCACGCGGGCGAGGGGCCAAAAGAGCTGCCCCATCCATAACACCAGCTGACTGCTGTCGAAATTAATCATTTAGCCGATCATATTAGGCAGGTTAGTAAACAGGGTGCGCATATAGTCCAGCACCAGGCTCAGCATCCACGGGCCGGCCACGACGATAGTCGCCACCACGGCAAGGATTTTTGGAATAAATGACAGCGTCTGTTCGTTGATCTGGGTTGCAGCCTGTAACAGGCTGATCAGCAGACCGCTAAAAAGCGCTGCCAGCAGCAGTGGAGCGGCCAGGATCAGCGCAACATGCAGCGCATCGTGACCAATTGTCATAACCGATTCAGGTGTCATCACGACTCCGGGAATAAAATAGGTTGCTAACGTCGACACGCCGCAAATTACTCAGGCGGCAAGCGTCCTGTTAAGAGTAGAAACTTTGCGCCAGCGAACTGATCAGTAGCTGCCAGCCATCCACCAGTACGAACAGCATCAGCTTGAAAGGCAGCGCGATCGTGGCGGGCGGCACCATCATCATCCCCAGCGCCATCAGCACGCTGGCGACCACCAGATCGATAATCAAAAACGGAATAAACACGGTAAAGCCAATCTGAAACGCCGTTTTCAGTTCACTGGTCACATAGGCCGGCAGCAGAATACGCATAGGAACGGCTTCCGGGCCCTGTAACGGCGGCGTATTAGCCAGCCGCGCAAACAGAGCCAGATCCGCTTCGCGAGTCTGGCGCAGCATAAACTCGCGCAGCGGCTGGGCGCCTTTATCCATGGCGTCCTGCATACTGATCTTGTCTTCGCTGAACGGCAGATAGGCGTTCTGATACATCTTGTCGAAAACCGGGCTCATAATAAAAAAGGTCAGAAACAGCGCCAGACCGAGTAAAACCTGGTTTGGCGGCGCGGACGGCGTACCCAGCGCGTTGCGCAGCAGGCCGAACACGATGATGATGCGGGTAAAGCTGGTCATCATCAGCAAAATAGCGGGCAGGAAAGTCAGCGAGGTGATAAACACCAGCGTCTGCACCGGCAGCGACCAGCTCTGGCCGCCGTTGGCCGTTGGACGGCTAATCAGGCCCGGCAGCTGGGCGTGAACTTCAGGCGCGAGCAGCAACAGCAGCGCCAGCAGGGGAAGAATGCGTTTCATTTTGGTTTTCCGGCGCGTTTAATAAGCTCTAAAACCTGACGGAAATCGCCAGCGGGCTGCGGCTCTTCCGGTTTTTCCTGCGCCGGTGAAGGCGGCAGGGTATGCAGATGGGTAATCTGCTGCGCGGTCACACCCAGCACCAGCCGGGCGTCCTGCACATCGACAATCACTACGCGCTCGCGCTGTCCAACCTGGCAGCTGGCGCTGATAGCTAACTCATGCTGGCCGCGCTTGCCCGTTTTGGGCGCGAAGCCAAGACGTTTCGCCAGCCAGGCGCAGGCCAGAATCAGCAGAATAATTACGGCTAATACGCTGCTGACCTGGGTCAGCACCGAGCCGGTTGAGACCACCGGCGCCGCGGGCTGCTGCGTTTGATGCGGACGAAATGCCGGCTGCTGCGTCTGTACCGCCGGCTGCTGGGTTTGCTCCGCTGGCTGCTGCGTTTGCGCTGCCGGTTGCTGAGTTTGCTCCGTCTCCGCTACCGGCTGCCCTGCCTGCATCTGGCCCTTATCCATCAGCGGCTCAGGCGACGCATACGTTCAGAAGGCGTGATGATGTCAGTGATGCGCACGCCATACTTATCGGCGACGACCACAACTTCACCCTGGGCGATCAGATAGCCGTTGATCAGAATATCCAGCGGCTCGCCCGCCAGGCCATCCAGCGCCACCACTGAACCCTGCGTCAGGCGCAGCAGCTCTTTGATAGTCATCTTGGTGCGGCCCAGCTCGACGGTCAGCTTCACCGGGATATCCATAATCAGATCGATATCCTGCAGCGATCCGGCGATATCGTTGCTTTCCAGAGATTTAAACACCCCTTCAGGCGCGGTGCTGGTGGCGTTTGACTGCTCGTTCAGCGCGTCAGCCCAAAGGTCGTCCGCAGAGAGGTCGTCAACGGACGGCTTGTTGGTGTCACTCATGGGGCTGTTCCTCATTCATCGAGTTCAAAATCGGGTTAATCAGATGTTCCACACGCAGCGCGTACTGCCCGTTCAGGGTGCCGTACTGGCTGGTTAGTACCGGCACGCCATCGACATGAGCGATAATGCGGTCCGGTTTCTCAATCGGTAAAACGTCGCCGGGCTTCAGGGCCAGCAGGCGCGAAATCCGCATCGACACATCGGCGAAGTTCGCAATCAGCTCCAGTTCCGAGTGCTGCACCTGCTTGACCAGCGTCTCGCGCCAGTTCTGATCTTCCTGCCGCGAGTTCTCCAGCGGCGGGTTGACCAGGGTTTCGCGTAGCGGTTCAATCATGCTAAACGGAATGCAGATATTGAACTCGCCGACCAGGTTGCCAATCTCCACCTGAAACGGCGTGGTAATCACGATATCGTTAGGTGAAGTAGTAATATTAGTAAACTTTACCTGCATCTCGGAGCGAACATACTCCACATCCAGCGGATAAATCGGTTTCCACGCTTCGCTGTAGCCCTCAAGCGCCAGTTTCAGCATCTTGCGGATCACGCGCTGTTCGGTGGCGGTAAACTCCCGGCCTTCTACTTTGGTCGGGAAACGGCCGTCACCGCCGAACAGGTTATCTACGGCAATAAACACCAGGCTTGGCGAGAACACTACCAGCGCCGTGCCGCGCAGCGGCTTCAGATGAATCAGATTCAGGTTTGTCGGCACCGGCAGGTTGCGGGCAAACTCGTGATACGGCTGAATCTTGATCGCCCCTACCGTAATATCCGGGCTGCGGCGCAGCAGGTTAAACAGCGCCATCCGGTAAGAACGCGCAAAGCGTTCGTTAATGATCTCCAGCGCCTGCAGACGTTCGCGAACCATGCGACGCTGGGTATTGGGATCGTAAGGACGAATATCGCTGTCGCCCGCGCTGCTGACGTTTTCTTCCGCCGCGCTGTCGCTGTCGCCGTTGAGCAGCGCGTCGATTTCCGCCTGTGAGAGAATGCTGTCGCCCATTTTGCCTACCTCAGGATAAAGGCGGTGAACAGAACGTCCGTCACCTTTTGCGCAGGTTGTCCCGGCACCAGCGGCGGCGCGAGCGTGGCTTTAATTTGTTTCACCAGTTCCTGCTTGCCCTGCTCTGTACCCAGCGCCGCGGCGTTCTGGTTAGAGAGCAGCATCAGCAAACGGCTGCGCACTTCCGGCAGATAGTCGTTAACTCGCTGCAGCGTCTCCTGGTCTGGCAGACGCAGCGTGAAGCCTACATAGAGCACGCGATCGGGATCGTTATCCGGATTAATCAGGTTAACCGTAAAGGTATCCAGCGGCAGAAATACCGGCGCTGGCGGCGGCTCTGGCTTCTCGGCTTTCGCCGTTTCGGCCGACCCGTGCATTTTATGCCAGACCAGATAACCTCCTGCGCCGCAAGCCGCCAGGACTACCAGCGCTATAAGGATAATCAAGAGTTTACGTTTGCCGCTTTTGGCTTTCTTCTCAGTCATACGGGCGATAATTCCTGTGAGTATTTTCAAGAGCCGGGAGTAAACCGCTCTCTGACGACGTTATGGGCAGATTATCCCGCATCGATTGCCAAACAATAGGGCGAAAAGACGCGGGTTTTGCCGTTAGCTTTGGCGTTTGTGATCGTCAGGCGAAAATATCAACGGCATTGCTGCCCGATGCGCGCGCCTGTAGCGCGGCAGGAACGGCTATTGGCGTGACGTCGCTGTCATTTTCCGCCGTAAGGCTAAAAGTGTTACCGCGGCTGTTATCGCGCTGCTGTTCCTGCTGACCGCTGAAGCTCTGACCCTGTTGGAAAGCGTCGCTGCTAACGTTGGTTTGCCCCAGGTTGATACCGTTCTGCGCCAGCGCTTCCCTTAACTGCGGCATCGCGGCTTCCAGCGCGGCGCGAACCTGGCTATGGTTTGAAACCATGCTCAGCTGCGCCTGATCGCTGTCCAGCTTCAGGCTGATCTGAATGCTGCCCAGATCCTGCGGATGAAGATGCAGCTCGGCGGTCTGCTGGCCGTTGCGGCTGAACATCACAATCTGCTGGCCCAGCGCCTGCTGCCATTCCGGGCTGCCTAACTGCGAGTTAAGCTGCGGCGTGGCGGGTGCCGTCACCAGCGAAGAAGTCGCTGGCGTCACGGCGGCGGAAGCGGCGCTAATCACTGAAGATGTTATCGTCGTCTGGGTGGTGGAACTTGAGTTTTCTTTGTCGTTATCTTTGCTTACCTGGCCCAGCACCTGCTGGAAAGCGCTGTTCAGCGTAGCCGCAGTTGCATCGCTTTTCTGTGTTGCCGCAGCGCTGTTAGTGGTATTCAGCGTACTGCTGCCGGAAAGCTGGCTGCTTTTATCGCTGCCTTTGGCCGTTTCTTCGCTGCCGTTAGCATTGGCATTAGCACCGGACAGCAGCGAGGCGAGCGTAGCATTGGCGCTACCGCTACCGCCTTTAATGCTGCCTTCGCTCAGCGTATCGCTGGCTTTAGCAACGGTTGCCGCAGGCTGCTGCTGCGTCGGCGGCAGCATAGCAAACAGCGCCTGAAGGGCCTGCATATCATTGTTGCTTAGCGTAGTCGCTGCGGCGGCATCGCTGTTTTCGCTGGCGTCAGCGGTCGCGCCGGTTTTATCCTGGTCGGTGGTTTTGGCAGGCTGTAACAGAGCGTTAAGCGTTTCCGGTTTATCCAGCGCAGCCAGCAGCGCGTTGAGTTTCGCTTTTGGCGAACCGGTTTCTTTATCATCAGCGGCAGCCGCCGCCGTAGCGGAAGCGGAAGCGGGAAGAGCAGTTTGCCCCTGCTGCGCCAGCGTCAGTAATTTGTTACCCAGCAGCGTCAAAAAGCCCGCGTTCTCCGACGATGCGCCGTCAGCGGTGCCGGAAGAGGCGCTGCCGATATCCGCGCCGATCTCGGTGGAGTCTGCCGCAGCGCCTTTAGCCGCTGTGGTCGCGGTTTTCGCCGCTGTGGTAGCCAGTGGCAAAGTGATCATTCGCCTTTCCTCAATGATGCCCGTTGGGCAAATTCATCCATCCGTTTCTGATCGAGACGGTTTTCCTGTAGTAATGCGGTCGCTGCCGCGCGAGCCTGCAGCGTTTCATAAGCGTGAAGCCGCTGCTGCTTGTCGCGCCACAGGCGCAGTGCGTTTTCTACCCGGCTATTCCAGTGCGCCAGCTGCTGGCGGTGCTGCTCAATCGCCTTTTCCAGCGTCTCTATAAACTGGTGGTAGTTGTACCAGCGGGTGCTGTTAATGCCTTCCGCCATGGTGTTGTTTAGCGTCTTGCGATATTCGTCCTGGTAATTCAGCAGCATATGCAGCTGTTCGTCAGCCTGCTTCTGGCCACGGCGAACGTCGCCCAGCTGTATGGCGGCTTTCTCCAGGTCTTTCTGCGCCAGTCCGCACAGGGTTTCAATCGGCGATGCGTGTTTTGCCATCGGTTAGCCCTTAGCCAAAAATCGCCTGCAGATGCAGGCAGGCGTCGTCAAAGGTGCTGCGCTCAAACATGCCCTGTTGCAGGAAAGTTTCCAGCTCGGGATAGAGTTTGATCGCCTTATCCAGCATAGGATCGCTGCCCGCAGCATAAGCGCCCACGCTGACCAGATCGCGGTTGCGCTGGTAGCTGGAAAGCAGCTGTTTAAACTGGCGAACCCGCGCGTAATGCGTCTCGTCAATCAGGTGCGACATCACGCGGCTGATTGAGGCTTCGATATCAATTGCCGGATAGTGGCCCGATTCCGCCAGGCGGCGCGACAGAACGATATGCCCGTCCAGAATGGCGCGCGCGGAGTCGGCAATAGGATCCTGCTGATCGTCGCCTTCGGTCAGAACGGTATAGAAAGCGGTGATAGATCCGCCGCCATCAATACCGTTACCGGCGCGTTCTACCAGAGCGGGCAGTTTAGCGAATACGGATGGCGGATAGCCTTTGGTCGCAGGCGGCTCGCCGATCGCCAGCGCGATTTCACGCTGGGCCATTGCGTAACGGGTCAGGGAATCCATAATCAGCAGTACGTGCTTGCCGCGATCGCGGAAATCTTCCGCGATACGCGTAGCGTAAGCCGCGCCCTGCATACGCAGTAGCGGAGAAACATCCGCAGGCGCAGCGATGACCACCGAACGCGCGCGGCCTTCGGTGCCCAGAATATTTTCGATAAAATCTTTTACTTCGCGGCCACGTTCGCCGATCAGGCCAACCACGATTACGTCAGCTTTGGTGTAGCGCGCCATCATACCCAGCAGCACACTTTTACCCACGCCGGAACCTGCGAACAGGCCCATACGCTGGCCGCGACCTACGGTCAGCAATGCGTTGATCGCCCGTACGCCCGTATCCAGCACGTCGGTAATCGGCGTACGCTGTAATGGGTTGAATGGTGGGGTAATCAGCGGCGCGCGATAGCCTGTTTCTGGTGAAGGCAGACCATCAAGCGGACGGCCGCTGCCGTCCAGTACGCGGCCCAGCAGTTCCGGGCCAAGCATCAGTTGCTTGCCGCTGTGCTGGCTGTCGCCCGCTACGCGAGCGTAAACGCGCGCGCCGGGCAAAATGCCTTCAACTTCTTCCAGCGGCATCAGAAACAGCTTCTGGCCGTTGAAGCCTACGACTTCGCTCTCGACTTCGGTGACGCCGCTGCCGTCCACTCGCTCAATAACGCAGGTTGCGCCCAGCGGCAACTGTAGTCCGGTCGCTTCCAGCACCAGACCGGTGGCGCGGGTCAGGCGGCCATAGCGGCGAACGTCCGGCAGATTGGCCATACGCTGTTCAAAAGAGTCAAGCGCGCCAAGCCAGCGCGATAAGCGAGTGGTGGTCATTAGAGTTCTCCCGGCGCGGCAAGGCGGCAGAGTTCATGCCAGCGGGTTGCGATGCTGGCGTCAAGATCGCCATCTTCAGCGCTGACTTTGCAGCCGCCGGGATGGATGGTGTTATCCGCCAGCAGACGCCAGCCGTGCAGGCTAAGCGTCGCGCCCAGCGTCTGCTCCACGCGCTGCAGATCGTCCGGATGGACGCGCAGCGTGGGTTTGCCGCTGAACATCGGCTCCTGCTGGATCATGCCCTGGATCTGGCGGAGCAGGGCGGTGCCGTCAACGTGCGGCGCCTGGCCAATCACCTGGCGGGCGGCTTCCAGCGCCAGCTGCATCAGACGGGCGGCGATCACGCTGTCCAGCGCCTCCAGCGTATGGGAAAACTCGGAGACCAACTGCTGCATGCGGGCCTGCAGCGGCGCCTGCTGCTGCTGCGCCTCCGCCAGCCCCTGCTGATAGCCCGCGTCAAAGCCCGCTTTTTGCCCTTCGCTGAAGCCCTGCTGATGGCCTTCAGCATAGCCGCGGCCCTGCGCTTCGCTGCGCGCCTGATTCTGCATCTGCTCCAGCTCGAACTGCTGCTGGCTGAACGGGTCGTCCGGCGTTTCAACCAGCGGGGCTTCCGGCTCGTCGAACGAGGCCATCAGCGGCTTATTGGGCTGCCCAAGATCGTTGGGCTGCCAGCGCTGCCAGGGCAGAGAAGATTTATCAGACATACTGTTCCTCGCCGCCGCCGATCACCATCTCGCCGCTTTCTGCCAGACGACGAACAATCAGCAGGATTGCTTTCTGTTCGCTCTCTACGGCCGACATACGCATCGGGCCGCGGTTCGCCAGGTCGTCGCGCAGGATATCTGCCGCACGCTGCGACATGTTGCGCAGGAACTTCTCGCGCAGCGGCTGTTCGGAGCCTTTCAGCGCCACCAGCAGCGATTCCGATTCCACTTCCTGCAACAGACGCTGGATGCTGCGGTCGTCGACCTCCACCAGATTCTCGAACAGGAACATCTCGTCGATGATCTTCTGCGCCAGTTCGCCGTCGAAGTCGCGTACGGCTTCGATAACCGCTTCTTCCTGCTGCGTTTTCATCAGGTTGATGATTTCCGCTGCGGTTCTTACGCCGCCCATCTTCGCGCGCTTGAGGTTCTGACCATCCAGCAGGCCATTCAGCACTTCGGTCAGTTCCGCCAGCGCCGCTGGCTGTACGCCGCCGAAAGTGGCGATACGCAGCATCACATCGTGACGTAGACGCTCGTCGAACTGCGCCAGAATATCGGCCGCCTGCGAGCGTTTCAGGTGAACCATAATGGTGGCGATGATCTGCGGATGTTCGTCGCGGATCAGGTCGGCAGCCGCCTGTGGTTCCATAAAGTTGAGCGTTTCCATACCCGTGGTGGTTTCGCGGGTTTCCAGAATATCCTCCAGCAGGCTGGCGGCACGCTCTTCGCCCAGTGCCTTGGTCAGCACGGAGCGCAGGTAATCGTTAGAGTTGACGCTCAGCGCCGCAAACTGTTCGGCATCGCCTTCAAACTCGCGCAGCACTTCAGTGAGCTGCTTGTGCGAGACCTGGCGCATATTGGAAATCGCGGCGCTCAGGTGCTGCACTTCGCGGGCGCCAAGGTGTTTAAACACCTCGGCCGCGCGGTCTTCGCCAATCGTCATCATCAGAATGGCGCTTTTTTCGGTACCGGTGAGACTCATAGTTCGTCCTTCATCCACTGGCGAATGACCAGAGCCACCACGCGTGGGTCGTTTTCCGACATCTCACGAATACGCTGGCTCATTACCTCAGCACTCATGCGGTGCTGAGACTTACGTTCTTGATCGAGCTCGTCTTTCGACAGCTTCACGGAGACGGCTTCATCATCGCTGCCGCCTGCTCTTGCCTGGGCCGCTTCCACCATCGCCTGCTCCTGCGCCGCTTTACGCTGCAGCTGTGGACGAACCAGCTTGCGGTAAAGGATCCAGGCCACAATCAGCACCAGCAACCAGCGTCCGGCTTCCATCATCTGGTCGATAAAGGACTGCTGCTGCCAGAATGGCAGATCGCCACCGATTTCCTGCGTATCGTTGAACTGGGAGTTCACCACGTTCAGCGTATCGCCGCGCTGCTCTGAATAGCCCATCGCTTCACGCGTCAGGTTATCGATCTGCTTGAGCTGTGCATCGGTCAGCGCTACCGGCTTACCGGCCGCGTCGGTTTTGTAATTCACTACTACTGCTACAGAGAGACGCTGTACTTCGCCCACATTCATCTTGGTATGCAGGATGGTGCGGTCTACTTCATAGTTCGTTGTATCGTCGTTACGGGTACTCGTCGGTCCGGTTTTCGCCGTGCTGCTGTTCTGGTTAGCAGTAGCGTTATTTGCCGCCGTACCGTTTGCGCCGTTTGCGCCATTTGCACCGTTAGCCGCCGGGGTAGTAACAGGCGCGCTGTTAGCCGGAGCAGGCTGGTTAGAAAGCGCGCCGGGCACGCCGCCAGACTGGCCGCCATTTTGTTCGCTGTTGCTGCTCTGCCGTGAACGAATCGCCTGCTTAGAAGGATCGGTGTTGGGCTGATACTTCTCGTCGGTCTGTTCACGAGCGTTAAAATCAATCTGCGCCGTTACCTGAGCGTGTACGTTACCGGTACCCACGATTGGGTTCAGGATCGCTTCGATACGCTGCTGGTAGCGAGTTTCCACATCAGTCGCATACTTCAGCTGCGCGTCGTTAAGATCGCGGTCGGCGTTATCGGACTGCGTCAGCAGATGACCAGCCTGATCGACCACGGTCACGTTGCCCGGCGGCAGGCCAGCAACGCTGCTGGAAACCATATGCACGATGGCGCTAATCTGCCCCTGGTCCAGCGCGCGGCCAGGCTGCAGGGTTAAAGTCACCGACGCGGTCGGCGCTTTCTGCTCACGCACGAACAGTGAAGGCTTCGGCATGGCAAGATGCACGCGAACGTTCTTAACCGGGCCTAAAGTTTCGATAGTGCGGGAAAGCTCGCCTTCCAGCGCGCGCTGGTAGTTAACCTGCTCGCTGAACTGGCTGATACCGAACTTTTCCTGGTCCAGCAGTTCGAAGCCGACCGCGCCACCTTTAGGCAAACCCTGCTGGGCCAGACGCAGGCGCAGCTCGTGCACCTTATCGGCAGGCACCATCAGCGCGCCGCCTTTATCATCGAACTGATAAGGGATGTTCATCTGGGTCAGCTGAGTAACGATGGCGCCGCCATCTTCATCGCTGAGGTTGTTATAAAGCACGCGATATTCAGGCTGTTTGGCCCACAGCACCATGGCGATAACAATGGCGACGGCAGCCGCCGCAGCGATGATAATCGGGATGCGAGGATTCGCCTTTAAGCGAGCGAAAAGGTCGTTCAAACCTTTCTTCTCTGGTTGATCCTGCGTGACAGTTGCATTCATGACTCTTTCCCGCCTGACAGTTGACCGGACTGTTTCGTGTAGTGTCGTAACAAATCTGACTCCCTGATGTGCTGGCTAAACAAAATTAATCCACCTCTTATGGGGTGCCATTATTTTCTGAAATGGAAAATTCGATGGGCGGATAAGCTATGACTTTTGCTCTTATTTACGGGCTTTGTCTTATTGACATTGTGGTAAGTTTTCAGACAGCAAAAATCAGCACTATTTACTTACCGAGGCAAACCATGGCAATTCAGGGCATTGAGAGCGTAATGCAGCAGCTGCAGACCGCAGCGATTCAGGCATCAGGGCAGCGTACCGACGCCGCCAGCCACGCGGATTTCGCGGACGCAATGAAAGAAGCGTTGAACAAGATCAGCGATACGCAGACCGAAGCGCGCACCCAGGCGCAGGATTTTGAGCTGGGCAAACCCGGTGTAAACCTTAACGACGTGATGATCGATATGCAGAAAGCCTCTGTTTCTATGCAGATGGGCATTCAGGTACGTAACAAACTGGTCAACGCCTATTCCGAAATCATGAATATGGGCGTTTAACAGGGTAACAGGCTAATCACTAAAGGATGCGCTACGGGGCCGCTAAGCAGGAAGGAAGTATAACCTCCTGTTGGTAAGGTCTGAATGCGGGTGCTGTTCGGAAGTAAAAGCGTTACTTTTCTGCCTGCAGGCAGCCTGAAAGCATTTTTACACGGCAGACGAGAGGCTTTGTGCTGGCGTCAGCGCCTCAGGCACGGCGACATTGCGCCGTGCAGCCTCTTTTACGCCAGCAGGCACAGCTACATAAGATGGTTGATAAAGGTTGGCAGCAGCTGCACCAGAAAAATAGCGCTGACTACCCAAAAAATAATGCTTTGCTTTGCTTCGCTGACGTCGGTTTTCGTGGCGTAGTTAGCCTTGATGACCGCCACGTCCATGCGCACGACCTGCATATCTTCTTCCTGTTTTTTGATTCGACTCAGCATCCTTTCTTCTCCGCTGTCGTTGACCCGATGGGTGCTTACTAAAACCGGTAATGGTACGTTGTTCGCTTCCTGTATCATTTCTCCTTGCACAAGCTACTCTCCTTTAAACGCCTTGTCATCCAGCTCGCCGTCAATCTGTTAACGGGATTGTTCTGGCTGTCGTCTGATAGTGAGCTCAATCTTAAGGACAACCCCCGCAGCTTGTCTGTAAGCAGTTTCCCCGAAGCGGAACCCGGTTCCAAAAAAGTTTACTTGTTACAGTGAGATTGCAAAACAGTAAGCGGTGGCTCGCAGAAATACGCTGGGCCCCGAACTGCGCGGGGCATTCTTAACAGCTTTCAGGCAGCCATTGACCGGCAGGTTTCAGCGCAGCGGCGACAGGCTTCGGCACATTTCTGGCAGTGGTCGTGCTGATGCTTACCGCATTCTGCGCTGCATTTTTCACAGACCTCCGCGCACAGTTGGCAAAGTTTTTTCGCCTCTTCGCTGTCCATAGCCATAAATTGCGCGGCCAGTCGACAAAGGTTGGCGCACTGCATATCAAAGCGAATGCAGTCGCGCATCATGCTAACGTTTTCTTCTTTAAGACAGGATGCGGCGCAGTTATCACAGGCGGCCGCACACAAATAGCAGGCTTCAATACAGTGCTGATAGCTTTCGGTCATTTTACCCTCCGTTTACTCAGATGACAGCAGTAAGCCTGGAAGAGGAAACAGGATTATGCAAAAAAGTGTGGTGCTTATAACTTGTGGCGATAAAACCTGCACGCCCACAGAATAAATCAGGAAATTTGCCTTATGTTGGCGTGCCGTTTAGCACGATTTGGCAAAATAGGGTGGTTATTTAACCAACAAGGTAAACGCAAAATGGAAACCTTAATCGGCTCAGCGCTGGTTTTTTTTATCTTGCTTGTAGCGACATTTAACATCAAAAAAAGGCGAGCAAAGCAGTGTTGCCGAGCCGTACAGGCAAAAAATTCCGCTTTGATCGCCTCGCCCAATCGCACAGTGAAAAATTGAAGCCTGACATAGGGTCGAAAACCCGCCGTTCAGGGCAGGAAAAATTGGCTTAAAATTCGACAGTCGGGTCAGGGCGTGATACCCTGGTCACTCAATTTCACAAAATTAAGGCTATTTATTACTGATATCAAATTCAGATGTCCGACATGCCACGGATGTCAGTACCGCTTCTCGCTATACAATATCACTCCGCAAAATCCCCACGGCGCCAGATGTATCTTTTGTAAAACCAAAATGACAGTTAGCTATAAGGCTTTCGTCCGCTAACTGTCCGTCTTTGCAATGGACTGAGCAACAGCGCGAAACGCGGGCAATAATAGCCAAAGTTATTGCCAACGCCATCGCTGGCTAATTATACCTTTTGCTATTGCAGAGGCAGCGTCAACGCTGACGCGGCCAGGCTTATCTTCTTAAATCACGGATAAGAAAAATGCCTACGCCAATCAGCTCCGCCTGCTCTGACAGCTCGACGGCGGGCAGGCGAGGATCATCAACGGTTAAATAGCCGTTGGAAGGGCCTTCCAGATAGTGATAGACCGAAATGCGGGCGTTGACTCTCGCCAGTACCAAATCGCCAGATTGCGCCGCTACGCCAGTGTCTACTATCACAATAGTGCCGGCAGTGGCTTCCGCGCAGCCGCTGTTACGGTCAAGGATATAGGCTCGCCAGCTTTTCTTTGGTTTTACGCCGTTAGGCGCGGAAACCACTTCCCGCGTTTTGCCTTCCGCTCCCCATACCGCTATCGTCAAATTATTTTGTGCCTGCTCAGCGGCGCCCAGCACGGGTTCGCCGCGCATTTCTCCTTCTCCGCTGGCCAGCCACTGAACGTTAACGTCCAGCGCCCGGGCGATATCGACCAGTTTGCGCGAACCCTCCGCTTTTCCTTTAGTTAAACGCCAGATCGTCGGCTGTGAAACGCCTGATGCTTCCGCTAAAGCACCCTGAGTGATCCCTATCATGGCCATCGCCATGTTGAGTCGGTGAGCAAGTGTGTTCTGTGTCATAGAGCAGAATTTATAGCGAAAGGTATTATTCGTCAAACACGCTTTGCTATTGTATCTTTGATAACCTATGCTATTAATTAAGCTGTACTGATACTTAAAGGAATAGGAAAGAGCAGGCAGGCAAGGCTTTACCGTCCGCCGCTCTTTGACAGCCTGGCTGTCAATTCACCTTGCCGGCAACGGTTTTTATCCAGGGAAAACAAACGAGGCGGCCCGTCTGAGGCGACACAGACAGAGAAAATCCGGGCCGTTCTGAAACAGGCTGAAAATAAGCAAAGATGTTGAAGACATTAATCTTATTTCTTATTTGGTGAAGGTATAAGGGGGCAAAATGCGCGATATGAAAAGCTTACTGGAGAAGTGGGGCGGCTGGGCGGCTACGGAACGCAGCGGCGTAAGTTATTCACAGATTGCCGCAGGGTTTCGCGGTCTGGTGACCGCAGCGCCAACGGGCCGTCCGGTTTGCAGCGACAATGACGGCATAATTCTCGACGGCTGCCTGAGCAGATTAAAAGCCGTTCATCCGGATGAGCATGCCTTGCTGGTCGCTCATTATCACTATCGCATCTCGCTGCGTTCCATTGCCCGACGCCGCCGTTGTGCTGACGGCACCGTGCGCAAACAGATTCAGGCTGCGGAAGGTTTTATTGAAGGTGTATTAAGCGCGCTGGACATTGAACTGGAAGAAGAAAAAACCGCGGCCCTGTGCGAAAGCCCTGGATAATTTTTATGGTAATTTTATAAATAGTTAATAAGAAAATAATTACGCCAACGTTTTTATTCAGCTTTAGCCTGAAGGGACAACGCATTGCGTAAAAAATATCACCGGGGAAATTGTAGTAATTCCGCAACAGCGGTTTGACAAATAAAGGGGTGGAAAATGAGTAATATAGTGAAAATTCTGGCTTTTGAAGAAGGCTACAAAGAAAAACCTTATATCGATACGGAAGGTTATCCTACGGTGGGCTGCGGTATTTTAATCGGCCCGAAAAATGCCGCGCTGGCGAATTATACCTTTACCCTTCCCCGGGACGTCGGTGATATGTGGATGACAAAGATCGTCAATGAAAAAATAAATGCCATGAGCAGTCGGCCAGCATTAGTTGCTGCCTTAAAGCAGTGTAACGATGCGCGTGCCGATGTGCTTTACAGCATGGCTTATCAATTAGGCATCGATGGGCTGATGGCGTTTAAAAATACGCTGGTGATGATTTCTAACCAAAACTTTTCAGGTGCGGCGGAAGGCATGCTGAGCAGTCTTTGGGCGAAGCAAACGCCGGCCAGAGCGAAGCGTCATGCCGATGCCATGCGCAGCGGGACCTATGACGCGTGGAAGGGGGTTTTATGAGATTTTTACTTTTTATTTTAGCCGTGTTGCTGGTGACATTGATCGTCTGGCTCGTGGTTAAAAAAGGCAAAATTGAGCTGGTGGCCCATGCGAAACTGCTGGGAAAAACCTGGTCCGTCTGGCTGGCGTCAGCAGGCTCGCTGATGGGCGCATGGGTACAGACCTTCCCGGATAGCGCTACCGGCGCGCTAAGCAACATACCGGACGACGTTAAAAGCGATATTCCGCAACATTTGTTGGGCTTCCTGGCCTCGTTCCTGGTGGCGCTGGCGGTTATTGCCCAGTTTATCCGCCAGAAAAAACTGGCGGCGGCAAAGCAGGTAATCCAGGCGGCGGCACCGACAGCGCGAGTTGCCACGCCACAAGTGACGGCAACGCCAGCACCAACCTCCGCTCCGATGGCATCGACAACGGCAGAGCCGTCAAAAGCTTCGGTCACATCCATAAATTCTGCCGCGACAAAAGCCGCTGTGGGTAAAACGGTTACGTCGCAGGGAACGGAGGCTGCGGACAAAACTGCGACTATAGCAAGCACGGCTGCCCCGGAAGGTACGGCGAAAACAGGTAAAACAGCGGCAGTTGAAGGCTCGGATGCCTCAAAGAAAACCGTGGCCCCGCCAGATGCGAAGGCCAATGACAAAGCAACAACCTCAAAAGGTGACACCATGAACAACACAACAACATCAGCAACGACGACTACTTCAGCCAACGTGGCCACTTCAGAAGGGGCAGAAAACGTGGATAAAACGACGACTTCCGAAGGGACAGAGGCGGCAGGCAGAACGGCGACCTTAGCCGCCGCAGCTGCAAAAGCAACGACAGCTACAGAGGGTGCGGATACCTCGACCAAAGCAGTGATTTCAGCGGGAACGGAAGGGGCGGATAAGACGGCGACGCCTGAAGCCACAGAGGCTGCAAAAGCAGCTGTAGTCACAGAGGACACGAATACCTCAACGAAAACAGCGACTTCAGAGGGAACGGAAGAGGCGGGTAACACGGCTTCGCCAGAGGCTACGGAAGCGGTAAAAGAAAACGCAGCCATAGAGGATACAAATCCTTCGACGAAAACAGCGACTTCAGAGGGAACGGAAGAAGCAGATAAATCGGCCACGCCAGAAGCCACGGAGGCGGTAAAAGAAAACGTAGCCATAGAGGATACAAACCCCTCGACGAAAACAGCAACTTCAGAAGGAACCGAAGAAGCGGCCACGCCAGAAGCCACAGAGGCGGCAAAAGAAACCGTAGCTTCAGCGGACGCGGATACCCCAATCCAAACCACCGCCACAGAGGGAGCGGCAGCCGCAGACAAACCGGCAACGCCTGAAGCGTCAGAAGCGGCGAAGGAAACTGCAACGTCGGAAAATACTGACACCTCAGCCAAAACCACTGCCACAGCAAGTGCGGACACGGCAAACAAAACGGCGACCACCAAAGAGAGTGACGCTACCGCGAAACCAGCGGCACCAGGAGATAAAACATGAATACTTTTCTCTCGTTATTTAGCGGTAGCTGGCATCTCCTCGCCGGGGTCGGCATAGTCGTCGCGGCAGTTGTTGCCAGCTGGTTCGGCGGTAAAAAAACCGGCAAGGTGCAGCAAAAAGCCAAAGCGGACGTACAGGCCGCCAAAGTAGAAAGCGCGCAGGTTGCTGCGGTTGCAAAAAAACAGGCTAAAGACAGCGAGGAAGCGAAAAATGTTCAGACAGCTAATAATGCTCTTAATGACGATGACGCTCGTAGCAAGCTGCGCGAGTCGCAATACAACGACAAGCAGTCCTGATCAAATAGTTGATTCTTCCTGCACGCTTTTTTCGCCTATTCGTACCTGGGGAGAGGACTGGAAATTAATGGATATCAGAACGGTCAAGGAAATTAATGTTCATAATGATATGTGGAATAAATTGTGCGCGGCAGAGAAAAGAAAATAAGTTCTTTTCAGGAGAATAAAAACTAAAACAGGGAGCGCAATTCCAGTTATCCATAAAAGTACCTGAGCAATATTGCGGAGGTCGCTATGATTGAAGTTGATTCTTTTGCCGAACTAAGAACTACGGCGCCGGGGAAAACAGGCGAGCTGGCCTGGCTACGCCGTTATCATAATAACGACAGCTATTACCGTGGCGGCGGTGACTTTATCGGTTTTATAACGCCTTCGCCACCCGGCGACAATAGCGGTACGCTGGCGGCGGGCGAAGGTTTTTACTGGCGTCGCATTGTTAACGATCCGGATGAAGTAAATCTCTCTCATTTTGGCGCCAGGGGCGACGGCATAACTGACGATACGCTGCCGGTGAAAAATATGCTGGCCTGGGCGCTGGCCTATAATACGGCCATGCGGGATATAGCCGTTCGCTTTCCGGCCGGACGGTTTCTGGTTAGCCCTATTGATATCTCCGCTGCCGAAACGCCGTTTTTCTCTCTTTATGGGGATCACAACCCGCACGGCGCTATTCCACGCACTACAATCATCTCGGATCAAACGGCCTCGCCGGTATTCAGGGTCAAAGCGCAGCGAATCACCATTCAGGGTATCGCCTGGGATGGTCAGGCGTCAGCGGACACGACTGCTCACCAAAAGGCCATTACGTCGGCGGAGTGCTCCAACGCGCAGCCTTTTTTCGAAAACATCCTGGTAGCGGGCGAGTCGATACTGATCGACACTTTCCGTGCCGCCAACTGCGGCGGTACGGTTATCAGGCTATTGGATATGCAGGCGGCAAAATTCAACCAAATTTATACCACTAACACTTATGGCCGGGTTTTTGACGTAGGCTATGCCGGTACGGCAGCTAAATTTTGGGATTGCCCGATGGCGATTGAGCTGAGCAATGCCAGCTTCCTGCAAGGATATGCCGACGCGATACTGCACATGCCGCGCGTTTCCCGGGGGATAATCAACAATCTCTGGATTGAGAACTGCCGTTTTCCCGGTAATCTACGGGACGGGCAGTGGATCCTGGATGCGCTGAGCGTGACGGCCTGTGCCAACCCGCTGGATATGACCAACAGTTGCCTCCAGCTGCGGCAGCTTAACCTGCAAAGCGGCAGTGAACTGAATCTGAACTATGATGAGGGCAGTCGTTGGCTGTCCGGTTACGAGTACAACTGGCGGAAAGATGAGAATTACGGTATTGCGCTAAATGGGTCGATTAATGCTGGCTGGTATTCCGGCCATCGCGTTACCAACAATGACAGCATCGATAAGTGGTTCAAGCTGGGCAAGATCAATTTCCCGAAAGATAATCTGCAGTGGGTATTTGAAATTGTCGGCAGAAGCAGTACGGAAGCATTGACTAAAACGGCGAACAACCCTCTTTTTTCGGCCGCCTCCTGTTTTACCTGGCTAAATGTTTCCCGCTGCTGGAACGGCATTTATGGCGATATTCAGCATAAGGGATCGCCTTCGGTTCTGGATGTCAAAATTAACCGTATAGGTATGATCTATGCGGAAGTTTTTATCAAAGTAAAAGCCCACAGCGGCGATACCGCATTCACTTTACGGGCTACGGGACCAAGCCGCTTTGAATCCGGCGAATGCTGTTTCTTTCAGCCAGCGCTGGCGGAAGTTGCGGATACAAACATGCTGGGCACCACTACGGTTAATGCCCGCATGAGCCTGCATAATGGACTGGCAGGGATTGGCGCGAATGAAAAGGGCGTGCTGACGATAGCGACCGCTAACGCGACAGCACCTTCGGTCACCACGGCTAAAGGTTACGTTACGGTCAATATCAACGGCACGGATCGTAGAATCGCCTATTACTAGTCAGGGCCGCCAGTAATGGCGGCCTGAGGTTGATGACAAACCCCAGGTCGCGTTTAAATCAGCGACAGAGCAGCAGAGGCAGATCGGAACACGGACACGCCGTGAATACTTCCATGTAGGCTCGGTTGGCGCGTCCATGCGCCAAACGGTCCGCTTATCCGCTCAGCCTCTGCCGCTATCAGGCTGCCGTGTTGCGGTAAAAAAAGCTAAGGTCCAGAAACGCTTTAGGTTTGTCGGCAGTCTGGGGCCGCCAGAAACGGCGGCCTTTTTACAGCACAAATTCCGGGCAGACGCGGTTTCTGCCGCTGCTTTTAGCCAGGTAAAGCTGCTTGTCGGCGCTTTTGATCGACTCATCCAGGCTTTTGGCATCGACCAGCTCCAGCGAGCTGATACCTATGCTGACGGTGACGCTTAAATCTTCATCGTTAAGGATTATCGTATGCTGTTCAATACTCTGCCGCAGGCGATTAGCCAGCAGAAAAGCGCGGGGCGCAGAAATTCCCTCGATCAGGATCAGAAACTCTTCGCCGCCCATGCGGCTGATGATCGCCGTCTGCTGTAGCGTCTGGCGAATACGCTCGACGGTTTGTGCCAGCACGTAGTCTCCCGCCGCGTGGCCAAAGGTATCGTTGATATTTTTAAAACGATCGATATCCACGACGAAAGCCGCGCCGTTAAAGCTATGATCCCTTCGCGCGCTCATGGCATCAAGCCGCGCTGCCAGCCCGCTGCGGGTCAGCGCGCCGGTCAGCAGATCGTAATCCGCCCGGCGGGTAATGCGCGCCACCAGCTTTTTATTAGCAGTGGCACTGAGTGCGACGATCAGCGGGCTGATGGTCATCGCCGCTACGCCCAGGCGAGCGGAGGCAAGGCTGTCGATCAGGAAAAAATCATCTCTGCCCTGAATATTCAATACGTTGCTGGCAACCAGAATAATTTCGCTGATACCGGTAACCATCGTCAGCAGGCAGGTAATAAACAGCGGATAGCTCACCGCGCACCACATCAGCGCCGGCAGCGGAAAAATCAAACTGCCGCCGCCGCCAACGTAAATGCCCGCGACGGCGGAAACGAGCAGCGAAATCAGCGGCAGCGGCGTGGCCGTCCGGCAATCTCTTAGCAGCTCTTTCAGCTCGTCGCCGCGCGGCAGGGTAATCACCACGGGTAGCAGCAGAATAGAGGTGGATACCTGTTCGCAGAACCAGGAAATCCAGCCTTTAACCAGGTCGTCATGGAAATAGTGCTGGCTGGCGACCGAGCCGATCACCGCGCAAACGGCGGCACCTACCACCGAGGCGGGGAAAACGCGATGCAGCGCCTGCTGACGACGCGAGGCCGCGCTGCCGGCCAGCAGCACGCCGAGCCCGGTGACAATAAAGGAGAGGTTGGCTGCATCCATACCCATAGAAGGCGCCACCGGCGTGCCGAAGGCAATATCTGCGGTTACCAGCCCCACGTAAATCGCGGGAAAAGTCAGGGCCGAGCTGAGCTGGGGGAAACGCACCAGCAGACCCAACAGCATAGCGTTACAGGGCCAAAAAAGAGAAAGTGCGGCGTTAGTACGGCAGTAGAGACCCAGCATCGCCATGCAGAGAGTGATAAAAAAAAGCAGGATAACCAGATTAATTTTATATTTGCTTAGTGGCATTTCTTTGGCTCAAATTTTATTCAGGACAATGCCGCGTGCATCGTTTCACGCTGTACTGCTAAAACCGGAACGGTTAGCTTTTTCAGGTAGGTAATAGTGAGCCATGACCGATGCGTGGCCGCGTAATAAGCCCTGGAAAAAGAGTGAGTTCATGTCAAGCGCGTAAAGAATATCCTTGCGTTTATTTAATTTCAATCTCCCGGCAAAATAATAAAAGTGACGCTATTTTCATCGATGCAAAAACTATCCCGCTATATATAACGCATAAAATTGCTTTTTACGCGCTATTATTCGCTGCGCCATTTTGTTTGAGAGCATTCTCATCTTCACCGGTACTAAAACCGGCGCCGTAAAGCGCCGGAGCCGCCCAGCGGACAGGCGATTAAAGCTCGTTTTTAATACAAAATTCTTCCCAGCTCATGCCGAGCGCGGCGGCGTGCTGGCGTAAATAAGCTTCAATAGCCTGCGCGGCGATCTCTTTGTCGGGTTCGGCGAGTTGAATAGCAAACAGCATGCCATCCAACTTTTTCTCGCGGGTAAAAGCCGCATAGGCGCGATCGGTCTGCATACGCTTTAGCGCGGGCAGGGTCATGCCAAGCGTATCCGCATCCTGTTGCCTCAGCGCGGCAATGCCGTTTTTGATCTCCGGATGCGCCTCAAGAAAAAGCGCGGTGGCGGCGGCGTAATACTCTTCAATGGTTTTCATAACGGGGTCCGGCAAAAAAAGAGTGCGACAGTTTACACCGCTGCGACCTTTTCGGCATCTGCTGATAACAAGAGGCGACTTGAACTTGAGCGGTAAAAGATTATAACGTAGCGGCTGGTTGATGAATCTGGAACTGAAAATGAAAAAGTGGATGTTAACGGCTGTCGCCATAGCGCTATCGGGCTGTGCGCAAATACCCAATTACCAGAGCGCAGTGAAAACGCCGCCGCCCGCCAGTCTGGTCGGCAACTGGCAGACTTTTGGGCCGCAGAAAGGTCTGGTCAGCAAAGAGGCGACAGCCAGCCTGATCATCACTGCGCAAGGCGATACGCTGGACTGCCGCCAATGGCAGCGCGTAATCGCCAAGCCGGGCAAGATTACGCAGTTTTCCGGCGACTGGGTCAATGTCAATAACGAAGTGCGCGTGATGCCGCTGGAGCTGGAAGGCGACAAGCTGCATTACGATAAGCTGGTGCTGCAGAAGGTACAGCAGCCAACAGCGGAGTGCCAGCAGGCATTAAAGCATGAGAACGACAGCGTGCAGGAGAAAAAGAGCGGAAAAGCGCCGGGCAGCGGCAAGACGCACCATAAATCTACGATGAAAGCCGGAAAGTTATAAATGCCCTGCTGCGGGAGCGGATCGCATTCCCGCAGCTGATTCCATAAATTTTATCGGTTTTCTCTGTCTGCCACGGTGCGGAAGCTATGGTTGTTTTCTGTAAGTTTACCTTCCTGAAAGCCGCTAGTATGTCTAATTTTGGAGAAATCTATGTCTTTTAAAATTAGCGACCATATTTCCATAAAATTTCACCAGCTTACAGGTGGCAATATTTCGAGCAAAAGAGCTACCCGTCTTGCCGAAAGCCTAAAAAACGTCAATAACGTGCCGGATAAATTCACCAAGGCACTTGAAAAAAAATCGGATAAGCATCCTGAACTCCGTCTTAATATTGACCTGGCACTTAACCATGTCAACAAGGCCAGTCAATGTCTGGATAAAGGATTGGTGCAGCAGGAAACAATGCTTGCCCAAAACAAAAAGATAATAGAAGATTTCAATAGCAATCTCTCTAAATTAGTCATGGGTTTCCATAAAGCTAATCAGCACTATTGGATGAAGCTTATAACCGGATTTGAGTTGAAGGAACAATATGGTATTGATTTTTGTACAAATGATGGCTTGATGAGTGAAAAAAGAGGTCAACTCTCTTTGCTGAAAGACTGCACAAAAGAAATAGATAAAATCGAAAAAGAAAGGCAACGCCACGTTGGCAATCCTGAAAATGAAATGGTAATTGATGTAATAAATACACATTACGAAAAACAAAAAGAACCATTTTTGCGGAAAATACGAAAAGCTGAAAGAAAAATTGCAAAGCTTGATGCTGAAATTAAAACAAACAAAGAGTCTATAATAAAAGCAATTATCAGCACGGCTTTACTGTATAAAAATAATAAACATATTAAAGAAACCGGTTTTTTCGAAGATTGCAGAAAGCTTGTTAGTGACTTTAAATCTGCGCCAAATATTATCTCTAAAATAGAGAGTAACATCAAATTATTAGAAAGTGAAAAAGAAAAGGTAGAGGATTATGCTGCTAAGCTGGACCACCTGAAGGATATGCTTTCTGTTGCTAATATAATAAAGGAAGCCAATGAAACTCTGGCTAAGCAGCAGGAAGAAAACAATAAAACTGAAGCCGAAGTTAACGCAACCATGCAGGAGCAGTTAGCGATAAAATCGGAAACGGATAATGCTCTTTTAAATAACTTAAAACAAACCAGTAAGCCAGCCAGAAAAAAAACCGTAACCTTCAGTTTTCCTGAGGTGCCGCAGCATAAACCTGTTATCTCCGCTCAGAACAAACCAAAAAAAGCGTTGATAACAGGCAAATAATTTTCACAAAAAGGGAACCTCAACCTAACCTTGAGGTTCCCTTCAGCGCACTACATAACGCGCGGATTAACTATCCAGCACCCAGACGCTGACGCTGCCTGCATTGCAAAAGAAAGTCGCGTTGCCTTCCTCGTCCGAAGTCACTTTTTCTTCACGATGACCAAGATAGTCCCGCCAGGTTTTATTAGCGAAATCTTCGCCCAGCGGCAGCGTTTTTTCGCCCTGTTCGCCATTAGACATAATCACCACGCAGCCCGCGTGTTCGTCAGTGCCGCTGCGCGCAAAGGCCACGCAGTTGGGATGATCGAACCACTCGGTCTGAATGCCGTGCGCAAATTCCTGGCGAGCGCGCAGCAGCGGCTCCAGCTCGGGTATCACCGGCATATCAATTTGGTACTCTTCGCCGTCGCCGCCCGTGTCCTTATAGCTGGCGCCAAATAGATCGGGATAAAACACGGCTGGAACGCCCTGTTCGCGAAGCAGGATCAAGGCATAGGCCAGGGGTTTAAACCAGGGCTCCACCGGCGCTTCCAGCGACTGTAGCGGCTGGGTATCGTGGTTGGCGACAATAGTTACAGCATGCCAGTGATCGTGTTCAACCAGCGTACCGCTGAAAATCTGACTGAGATCGAAGTTGGCGCCTTCGCGCGAGGCGTTGTGGAATTTCATCTGCAGCGGCGCGTCAAACAGCATGGTTTTGCCTTCTACCTGATGAATATAGTTTTGCAGCTTCTCTACCTCGTGCGACCAGTACTCCGCAACGATAAACAGCGGCTGCTCCGCCACTTCCTGGATATGGTCAATCCACTGTTTGTAGAACCAGGCAGGGATATGCTTGACCGCATCGAGACGAAAACCGGTACAGGCGATCTGCTCCATCATCCAGCGCGCCCAGAACTTGAGTTCTTCGGTCACGGCATGATTGCGAAAGTCGATGTTGGCGCCCATCAGATAATCGAAATTGCCCAGTTCGTCATCAACCTGTTCATTCCAGCCGTCGCCGGTATAGGCGTTGACGATTTTAAACACGCCATACTCTTCCGGGTTATCGATGCAGTCCACGCCGTTAAAGCATTTATAGTCCCAGATAAATTTTGAGTGCTGGCCGGCGCGGCCCGGAAAGGTAAAGCGGGTCCAGGCTTCGGCTTCGATCACCTCGTCGTCTATTTCCTCCCGATTATCCGGGTTGACGCGATTGACCTGCACTTTCTCTTTCTCGTCGGCACCCATTTTATGGTTAAACACCACGTCCATAATCACGCCGACATTTTGTGCCCGCAGCGCGTTAACGGCGGCAATCAGCTGCTCTTTATCACCATATTTCGTGGCGCGGCTGCCTTTCTGATCGAATTCCCCAAGGTCAAATAAATCGTAAGTGGCGTAGCCAGCGCCAGTACCGCCTTCGGAACTTTTATAAGCGGGCGGCAGCCAGACATCTGTTATCCCCGCCTGCGCCAGCCATTCGGCGCGTTCAGCCGCTTCCGGCCACAGCTTGCTGCCGTCGGGATAATACCAGTGAAAGAACTGCAATAAAGTAGGATTACGCATGCCATCATTCCAATAATTATCAGCGGGAATCTGAAGTATGGAAGAGGCGGCAGGAAAAGCTCGGGGTAAGCGCAGAAATATTTTACGCTTCGCTTACCCACCTGAAAGCGCGGGCCACAGGGCCTGACGACCGATTAGGCGCCCTGGGAATTTTGCGGGAAAAGGATCACGCCCGCCATGCCGCCATAGGCTTTATTCACACTCTTTTGACGACCGGTCTGGCTGATCAGCCGCGAAAGCTCTGCCTTACGCGCCTGAAGTAAATTTTTAACTTCCGCTTCGTTATCGAGAATATGACGCAGCACCGGACGAAGCTGATCCTGGGTTTGTGCCGGAACCGGCGTCTGCTGCGTGCATGCCGCCAGTTTTTCCACCGCACTGACGTAATCGACCTCCATTTCGATCAACTTATCCCAGTCACCCTCCGTTGCCAGACGCAACATAGACTGGCTGAGCACTAATAACTGTTGGTAAATCGACATCAGATGCGGTGCAATATTCATTAAACGGCGTCCTGAAAAACAGTATTGGTCGTGACTTCTTTCCAGGCATCGGCAATGTTACGCAGCAGATCTTCCACTTCCTGAACGGCGGCGACATCATTCTGCAAATTGCCCTGAAGAAGGCGTCTGATCATATAGTCATAAAGGGCAAGCAGGTTATCGGCCAGTTCATCGCCGCTTTCATTTACCAGCCCAACCTTCAGACCATTTTCAATAATATTGATGGCCTTGGAGATAGCGTTACCTTTGCCCTCAATCTGGCCATCCTGCATAAACAGCCGTGCGCGAACCAGGGCGCTGAGCGCCCCGTCGAACAACAGCGTGGTCAGCTGCTGCTGGCTTGCGCCTAACACGCTGCTTTCCAGGCCTACCTTGCGGTAGAGCTGTGCTCCTGAATCTTTGTACATATCGTCCCCGGCTTAGTTAGCTGGATGAAGAAGAAGAAGAAGAGAACTGCGACGTCAAATAAGACGCTGTGTTGGTCAGGGAGTTTATGAGCGTACTTAAGTTCGTAAACTGTGTTTTATACCTGGCCATGGTCGCGTCGATCGAGTCGCTCATCTTGTCATAGCTGTCGCTCAGCGTTTTCAGCGTCGTATTGATGCCGTCCTCGGCGTTCTTGATAATCCCTTCTTTACCCACGGTAGTGCTTAACATCGCGGTTAAGGTGCTGTCCAGCTGGGTAGCGAAACCGGTAGAGGTTCCATCACCGATAAAGAACTGGCTTACGGCCTGCGGGTTATTAGTCAGCGCGGCGGTCAGCTTGGTATCGTCTACGGTCAGCGCGCCGGTCGAACCGTCGCTCTGGGTCGTGGGATCGATAGTTACGCCCAGCTGCGCGAGAATGGAATAGGAACCGCTCTGTACCGAAGTCAGAATCGAGTTCATGCTGTTTTCCACCGAGCGTACTACGCTGTCGCCCAGCAGCGCGCCGTTACTGCTCGACTGCGTGGCACCAGCCGCTACGGCGGTATATTTGGTTACCGAAGCGATAGTCGACTTCAGCGAGTTATAGGCCGTCACAAAAGCATTGATGGTCTTTTTAGTGTCATCAATAGAGCGTGAAACGCTCAGCGTCTCGCCGGAAGCGTCGGTGCTGGCCGACTTCAGATTCAGCGTCACGCCGGTCAGGGCATCGCTGATGGTATTGCTGCTACGCTCAATCGCCACACCGTTAATGCTGAGTTTGGCGTTCTGCGAAGCGGTCTGCACCGTCATATTCTGCGTGCTGGTCGAACTGGCGTCATAGCCGATTGCGCTTTGCAGCGTATCGTCGCCACTCACGCTGATGGTCATATCGCTGTCGGTGCCGGTAGTTTTCGAGCTGAGCATCAGGCGATAGTCACCGCTGCTGGCTTTAATAATACTGGCGCTGACGTTGCCCGCGCTTTTATTAATGGCGTCGGCAATACCCGAGAGCGTGGTCTGGCTGTCGGTCAGCGTCAGAGTCAGCGGCGTGGAAGTGCCTGGCTGCGTAATAGTCAGGGTACGGCTGCCGCCCGTGGTCGCGCCCAGCTGCGTGCTGTTGCTGCTGAAAGAGCCGGAGATCAGCGTCTGCGCTTTAGCGATCTGATCGACATCAACGCTGTAGTCGCCGGTTGATGCGGTCGCATCAGTGGTTGCCGTAAAAGAAGTATTAGTGCTGGTCACCGCCGTCGCACTGAAAGCCGTGGACTTGGTCAACGCGGCCGCTGCCGTTTCCAGCGCCGCCATAGAGCTCTGCAGCTTGCTGTAAGAGCTAAGCTTGGAGTTATAGGTGGTCTGCTGATCGGTAATAGTGGTCAGCTTGGTCTTCTCAGCGGTTTCTAAGTTGGTGTAAAGCGTGTCCAAATCGAGGCTGGTACCAGCGCCAAGCGAGCTTACACTTGCCATAGGAGATCCTTAAAGAATGAGATATGTACAAAACACATATCGGCCGCAGAGAACAAAAGTTTACGCCGCGCAAAAATTTTTAATGGGCAGAATAAGAGGGCTATCCGCAGGTAATTAGACAGATCGTTTTTTCAACTTTTCATTATTATGGTCAGCGTTGCAGGGTGCGATTCAGGAACCAACGCGACAGGCCGATAAAGCAAAGAACGCGCGCTAAGCGGGTGATAGCGACGGAATAAAGGGTTTTGCACTTTTTTTCTAAAGTTCAGATTAACCCTACCGATAACTTCAGTAACGGTGGCAGACGCCGTGAGCGTGAAAGCTCAGCCTAACAAACTAACTGATTTTGAAGGAAACATTTATGTCCGTTATTAACACTAACATCATGTCGCTGACTACTCAGAACAACCTGAACAAATCACAGGCTTCTCTGAGCACCGCTATCGAGCGTCTTTCTTCTGGTCTGCG
>NZ_JBHDVM010000019.1:0-54633 GCF_042610525.1 Pantoea sp. sgz302252 | reverse complement strand
ACCTCTTTGCCAGTCAGGCTGATGTCTTTTCCGGCCAGCACGTCCGAGCCTTTTACCGTCAGGGCATTGCCCGCGCTCAGGTTTACGCTGCCTTCAATGCTGCCGAGGGTGCTGCCTGTATTGCTCAGCACCTTACCCTCATCAGTGCTTTTCAGACTGCTGCTGCCAGCGGTAAAGCCAATGCCGCCGGTGCCGGAAATGCCGGATTTTTTCTCTTTCCATAAAGAGTATTCCTGCTGCTGCGCGGTAGCGCTCTCTATGTTGAGGTTGTTTCCGGCGCTCATTGCGACATCCTGCGTGGCCGCGACGCTGCTTCCGGTGACGGTTATATCCCGTCCGGCCTGGACAGTTACGCTGTCGGCGCTGAGCTGGCTGCCGTTTACCGTCTGGTGCGAGAAGGTATCGCGCGACTCAACGGTCTTGCTTGATAAGGCGCCATTGCTGCCGGTGGCCTTGTAGTACTGGTCAAGCGTTGCCGTGTCCACAGCGTGTTGCAGGTTAATATCGTTACCTGCGGTCAGGCTAAGCTGCCGCCCGGCGGAGATATTGCCTGCGGTAACGCTGATATTCTGTGCTGCATCCAGTGATACCTTGCCGGAACCAATGATATCCGTACCGATTTGGCTGCCTGTAGAGTGATTCTGATAATCCTGGCCCCAGCTGAGATTGTCCCGGCTGGCGGTGCTTGCTGTAGTCAGATTTAAATCCCGGCCAGCGGTAAGGACGAGAGTGCCGTCTTCGCCGCTGTTAACGACCTGTGCGGCCTGGAGGTTGATATCCCTTCCTGCCTGTAGCGCCAGCGTGCCGTTGCTCTGCTCAACGTAAAAGCCCGCCACGCTGTCCAGGGTGGTGCGGGCAAAGCGCCCGTCTTCACTTTCGGCCGGGCGGGTAGTGGTGGTGGCGTTGATATCGCGCCCGGCGCTGAGCAGCAGGCTGCTGTTGGCCGCCATCACGCCGCCGATATTGTTGATATCGGTCTGCGCTTTCATCTCAAGGCTGTCGCCGCGAAGCTGGCCGCCGAGGTTAGTGAGGGTATCCGCCAGGATCTGTGTGCTTTGTCGGCTGCTGATACGGCCGCTGTTGGTCAGTTCACCGCTCAGGTTCAGACCGATGTTGTTGGCCGCCAGCAGCGCGCCGCTGCCGTCCAGGTCGCCCGGTTTCACCACGGCGTAAACCTGCGGCACCAGCACCTGCTGCGTGCTGCCGTCCGCCAGCTGCACGCTCTGCGTTACCATCCAGACCATGTCGCCCGTCAGCAGGCTCATCTGCTCTGAGGTCAGCGCCACGCCGGGCGTCAGGTTATATTTTTTACCGAACGCAATGCCGTTGTTCATCAGCATTTTGTACTGCTCTTCGTCGCTTTGCTGCCCGGCCAGATAACGCTGGCCGCTCAGCGCGATAACCTGTTCGCGGATGAGCCGCTGCTCGTAGTAGCCGTCGCCCAGGCGTTTCAGCACGTTATTGGGATCGGTAGCGAAAGCGTCCATCATATAGTCGGAGCTCAGCCACTGCTTCTGGCTGGCGAAGCGCGGATCGGTTTCTACCAGGTAAGCGCTGGTGCTTTGCGGCTGCACCATAAACAGGCTGTTATCCGGCAGGCTGATATTTGGGCCAGCCACGCGCACCACGCTTTCACCGCTCTGCATCTGCACTTCGAATGTTTTTCCGGCGGGCAGAACGATCTGCGCCCGGTCGTTTTTACCCGCGCCCTGAACCTGCGTATTGATTTCGGCGGTTTGATAGCCGCTGACGTTCGGGTTACTGCTCTGCGCGCGGGTATGATCTTCCAGCGTGCTGGCGTTAAGGTCGATAGTCTGAATTACTGTGGGTGGCACATAATCGCTGACTTTGACTACGGGAGAGTCATTGCCTTTTTCCTGATGGCGCGAATAGGCCGTTGCCAGACCGGCATCGTTAATCTGGCGGAAAGCCCCGACCTCAACGTTTTCCACGCTGGCGGCGTTGACGGCCAGCGTGCCGCCCGCAACGATCTGGCTTTTATCATTCAGCAAACTACCGGCATTAATCTGTAAGCTGCCGCCTGCAATAATTTTTGCCGGATCGGTTTCTTTTACGCGGTCTTCGGTGATAGTGCGGGTGTACTGATAATGCGTAAAGCGGTCACCGTCGGTGGTACCGCAGATAACACCCTCAATGCAGACAATATAAGTCTCATCCTTGTAGATATAGATGGTGTAGTCTTTGTCGTTATAGCGTTTGCCGTCTTTTAATCTGTTTACTTCATATTCCGAAATCGCTTCCTGGGAAACCAGCACGTTTTCCAGCTCAAAGCGGTCATTGATATTGTTAATTTCGCGAACGTTCAGCGCCATGGCGCCAGCGGACTCGATGGTGGCGCTGTGATTGTTCAGCGTCGCCGCCTGACCCGTCGCCAGACCTTCCCCGTTCAGCGTGCCGCCGACAGTGAGCACGCCGTCGCTGTAGATCAGCGCATGGTCGCGGTTGTTGATGGTTGTCGCGCCAATATCCAGCCGCTGCCGCGCCGCAAGGGTGGCGGCAACGCCGTTTGCCGCCAGGTTATTCAGGGTGCCGGCTTTTATCGCCAGCGCATCGCCATAAATGCGGCCGCTGCCGATGTTGCTGACGATATCGCCATTGAGGCGGGTGGTGAAGCCATCGATCAGCCCGTAGTTAACCAGGGATTTTCCGGCATTGAGTACGGTGGTCGCGGCGCTGATTTCCGCTGCGGCATCGTTTTGCACGCCGTTCGCGGTCAGGCTCAGGGTTTGCCCGGCCTGAATCAGCGCCTGGTTGTGGATTTTCCCCTGGCTGGCGAGCGTCAGGTTGCCCTCAGCCTGAAGCGTGCCGCCGTTGGTGAAGTCCCGCGCCAGCGTCAGCGTCATATCGCCCAGCGACAGCGCCCTGCCGGCGCCGTTGAACTCTTCACCTGTTACCGCCAGCAGACTGCCTGCCTCCAGGCTGCCCGCCTCGTTGTCGATCCGCTGTGCCGCCAGCCGGGTTTCCGCCAGCGAGCTGATTAATCCGCCGCTGTTATCCAGCTGGTCGCCAAGAGTGAGACTGAGCCGCTCGTCTGCCAGCACCGCGCCCTGGCTGTTAACCAGCTCGTCGGCGTTCAGCGTGATGTTGTTGCCCTGAATGCCCAGGCTGGCACCGCGCGTATTCTGGTTGAGGACTTTTTCCGCCGTCAGCGTCAGCGACTGCGCGCTGTAAATCAGCCCGGCGGCATTGTCTGTCGTCTTTGTCGTCTCCAGCAGCAGATCGCCCTGTGCGCCGATCCGGCCTGAACCGTTAGCCAGCGATAAGGCCTGTAGTGTTAGCGTACCGTTGCTGGCTATTGCGCCCTGGCTGTTATCAAAGGCCTCGCTGCGGAGGGTTATGGTGTTGCCCGCCGCGAACGTACCCTGCTGGTTGCTGACCTGGCCGCCGGTCAGGACAAGGCCGTTCTGCGCCTGAACGGTGCCGCTGCGGTTATCAACAGCCTGCGCAGTAATATTCAAATCCTGCGCCAGGATCTGGCCGTCGACGCTGGTCAAATCGCCGGTATTGAGCGTGGCGCTGCCGGTGCTGTAAACGGTGCCGCTGTTATTCAGCAGTTCCTTTTGGTGAGTATCGAGCGAGAGCGTGCCGCCGGACTGCAGCAGGCCCGCGCTGTTATCCAGGGCCTGGCTGCTGAGCTTCAGGTCGCCGCCGGAAGCAATAACGCCCTCGCGGTTTTGCAGCCCGTTAGCGAGGATCGCCTCCAGGCTGTAGCGATCTGTTACGATCGTTTTCCCCTGCTGATTAAGCAGATCGCTGGCGGAGAGCGCCAGCGCACCTGCGGAGGCGAGGGTGCCGCCCTGGTTATCCAGCACGCCCGCGATGGTCAGCTTCATGGTGCCGTTGCCGCTTTGCAGCAGCTGGCCGTAACGGCTGGAAAGGGTATCCGCTTTGACTTCAATGCTGGCGGCCTGAGTGACGGCGTTATCCAGAACCAGGGTTGCGCTGTTCAGCGCCAGCGCACCGTTCGAGATCACCGTGCTTTGCGAACCGGCAATCTGTGCTGCCTCCAGCGTCAGTTTGCCGTCGCCGCCGTGCAGGATTTTCCCCTGTTCGTTATTCAGCTGGTCGGTTTGTAGCGTCAGGTTTTTGCCGCTGCCGCTTATTACTCCCTGCCCATTATCAAGGCTGGTGGTTTGCAGCATCAGATTTTCGCCGCTGCTGCTGATGGTGCCCTGACGATTATTGATGCCCGCCGCGTGAACGAGCTGTAAGTCATGTTTGCCGGTTTGCTGAATGATGCCCTGCTGATTAGATAACCGGCTGGCGGTCAGCTTCAGCTCGTCAGCGACCAGTTCGCCGCCGTCGTTGTTCAGCGTGCTTTGGGTTTGTGCAACAAGCTGTCGGGCCGCGGCCAGCCTGGCGCCGGCGGTGGTGATATCGCCGCTGGCGGCGGTCAGGGTGACAGTGTCCGCTGCGGTCTGGCTGTGGCTGAAATCAAGTTTTGTCCCGCTGGCCGCCAGCTCGCCAGCCGCCAGGTTTTGACCGTTAGCGCGCAGCTCGCCTTTGCTGTTCAGGATCAGGTTGCCGGATGCGCTCTTTTTGCCGTCGCTGCTGACGCCTGCGGCCAGCGTGCTTTGCGAAGCGCTGTGGATGCTGGCGGCGCTCAGGCTGACGTTTTGCGCGGCGGCTATTGATCCGGTGTTGACCAGCTCTGCCTCTGTCCGGATTTCCGTGCTGCCGGCGGCGTAGATTTTGCCCTGGCTGGCTATCGCGCCCTGCGCCGTCAGCCGCAGCTGTTCCGAACTGGTCAGGCTGCCGGTATTGGTCAGCATGCCGCTGGCATCCACGGTGACATCGCCCGCGGAGGCACCGATATGGCCCGCGTTAGCGACGCCCACGCCGGCCTCGGTGCCGCGCAGGCGGATTTTGTTGGCGTACATGCCGCCAAGCGCGGCGACATCTATCGCCAGCGTGGGTTTGGCGCTGCCGTCGGGGTTTTTGGGCGCGACGGCCTGATGCGCCGCATCCACTTTATTACGGCCCGTAGTGACGTTCAGCTCGTTAGCCCACAGGCCCGCATTGACTTTTACCGCTCGCGCAATCAGGTCTGTTTTATCCTGTAATCGGCTTTCCAGCCCCGCGCCCTGGATCACGATTTCGCCGCGCTCCACGTCATAGCCCGTTAGCTGACCGTTACTCAGCTGTGGCTGCCCTGTAGTCAGCGTGGCGCGATGGGCGTTGATAAAACCGCAGCCGTCGCAGGTGATGCCCGCCGGATTGGCGATAACGACCTGAGCTTTCTGGCCCGCCACCTCGATAAAACCGTTGAGCTGGCTGGCGCGGCTGGCGTTAACCTCATTCAGGATGATTTTCGCTTCGCCTTTTGCCAGCCAGGGATTGCCGGTAACCATACCGGCCAGCTGCGTCTGAGTATTGCTGTGCGAGTTATTCAGCACCGCGCCTTTTTTATCCACGTCGAACTGGCTGTAGACGTTGCGCGAGACGCCAGCGGCGCCGGGCGTTTGAATATTGATCTGCGGCGTTCCGTTGGCCGCGCTGATGATGGTCGGCTGCTGGTTGCCCGGCGCCTGGCGGTCGGCAACGATACCTGCGCCAGCGGCAAAGCTGACGCAGCCCAGCGCGAAGGCCAGAGCGAACTTAAGGCGGGTCAGGGCGCTGATGTGCTGTAGCAGCGACTGCCCGGAAGCACAGGGGGATGAAATGCCGCCGTGCGAGGCAGCGATCTCCGCCACCACCATCAGCATGCCGCGGGCTTGGTTAAAGATGACGCGATAGAGGTTCTTGTTCATAGCGGTGTCCTTCCTGGACGTTAACAGATAAAAGCGGATGGGCCGCGCGCCAGGCCCTTGCCTGGGCGGAGCTCACCTGTTGACCTTTGAAATTTATGACCCGCAGGCCAAGCTGTGCGCCGCGATGGTAGAGCGAACGAACGCAGCGGTCGGGAAAAAGTACTTTACTGACCAGGCGCGCCATCGCCAGGTTTTCGCCAAAAGGCGCAATCCAGTCGCGGAACCACAGGCGATCGCCGCAGGCCCAGTCGCGCTCCTGCACCATAATGGCTGGCTCGCTGATATAGCGCTGTTCGGCGGCCTCGTCGAGCCACATCCAGCTCAGAAAAAACAGCGGTTTTGCCGCGCGGCTGACCAGCGCATACTGCTGGCGTTTAATAATCGGTAGCAGCACGTCCGGCAAGCAGTGCAGCGGAATATCGCGGTGCTGCGCGGAGTGCAGCCACAGCCATACCGAAGCGCCGAAAACTTCCGCTTCGCTTAGCGTGCCGCCGAGGATCATCGGCGCGCAAATGTCGTACTCGCCCAATTTCATCGCTGCCTCCTTGTTCAGTATTGCCAGTTAACAGTGAAACCCAGCGAGACCGGATCGGTGCGAAAGCCATCTGGTTTGGAAAAAGGCATCGCGGCAAACAGGTCATAGCTGAAGCGCCAGGCCTGGCCGCACAGCCCCAGCGCGCCGCCAGCCAGATGATTGCCGATAAGCTGTTTTTTGCTTCTGCCGCCGGTTTCGCCGTAGTCCACGCCCAGATAAAGCTCCTGGGCAGGCACAGGCAGGCTCCAGCCCAGCTCGTTGCGCAGATACCAGGCATTGTCGGCGTTAAGCGTGTATTCGCCATTGAAGCCGCGTACCGTCCAGCGGCTGCCAATCGCCATTTTGTCCTGCGGCGTCAGCGGCGTATTGCTGGTCTGGCGCAGATAGCGCAGGCTGTGGCGAAAACGCTGGCCGCCCAGCGTGAAAGGGGTTTCCAGTTGGGCGGAGTATTGCAGGATTTTCGCCAGCGCCGTGGCCTCGCCGAAATACTCTTCCGGCGCGGGCAGGGCGCCAAACCAGCGGGTGCCGCGCTGGTAGCTGACGGCAACATCCAGCGTCGTCCACGGCAGATAGTGGCGATGCTGTAAACCAAGCCGCCAGGCAGCGGTACGGCGACGCTGCACCTCGACCTCGGTATCGTTGATGTAGTTACGGGTTTCTCTTGCCAGCACTTCCCAGCTAAAGGAGGTTTTCTGGCTGTCGCTGCGGTGCAGCACGCGGCTGAGCTGAAAGCTGAGGTTCTGGCTTTTGCCGCTGTAACGATAATCCTGAGTCAGCCCGGCCACGTTCTGGTGATAGTCGTAGCTGTTGGCGGTCACGCCCGCGTTCCAGTAGCCGAGAGGCAAAGAATAGTGGCCGGTAAAGTTGCGGGTGCCTTTGTCGCCGTGATGAACAAGGCCGGAACCAGCCGAGAAGTAAAAAATATCGCTGAGTGACAAGGGATTATCCAGAGAGAGCGTCAGGCTGCCCTGATAACGTCCTGTTTCGCGGGTACCGGAGTCATCCAGCGAAGCCTCAATACGCCACATTTTGCTTTGCTGCCGACGCAACTGCACATCGCTTTCTCCCGGCGCTTTGCCCGGGACTATTTCCATACTGGCCTGAACGGTGGGCAGCCTTTGCAGGTTTTCCAGCCCTTGTTCGATATCGCGTAGATCCAGTAGCTGGCCGCTGTGTACCGGAAAAACGCTATATAGCGTGAGATAGCGGTTACTTTCCGGCGTCAGCATAACCTCGTGCACCTTGCCTGGTAACAGAGTCAGCTTCAGCTCGCCGCTTTTTAAATCCTGTGAAGGCGCCAGCACGCGCGTGGTGATATAGCCATGATCGATCAGGCGATTTTGTAGCGCGCTCATCAGCAAATTGATGCCTTTACCGCCCAGGCATTTTCCTGTTGCCTGGTTAGCAATGGCCTGTAGCGGCAGCCAGCGCGGCAGGTTCTCTCTGCCAGCCAGCGTAACCCGCGACAGAGTAAAGCAGGGGTTTTCCTGTGGAAAGCGAAGGCGGCCAAAAGTGGATGTAGGCGAAGCGAGGCGCACGTCTGGCGTTGAGGGCAGCAGTTGCTGCTCAAGCGCCTGCTGGCGCTGCAAAATTAATGGTTCGTTTTGCGGCTGGGCGGAGAAAGCCGATAAAGTAAACGCCGCTGTCAGCAATCCAAAACCAGCGCGCACGGGAGAAGGCGAAGCTATCATTGACTTATCCTTGTCAGATGATTTGTTAAGTTAACGATATCGTTAAGCTCGTAAAACGAGCCCGCATTGTTCAGATTTAGTAAGCCTACAAAAAGCAGGGCTTATAATAATCAGCCTTCTTTGTGTTTACAATCAGAAATATTTAAACGCGGGCAGCGTGCGCCTCCGGCATAGTTAAAGTGCCCGGATATTCTTCTCAATACGCTGCATAGCCGCCTGATAAGGACAAAGCGTGCCTACGGCGGTTTGCTCACAGCCGGGGAATTTAAGTTCGGTCAGCAACGGCGGGTTCTCTTTGTCGAGCGGGGTTAAATCGTGCAGCTGCGCGAGGCTTTGTGCCTGAAAATAGATGCGGACAAAACGCTGGTCATGATGCCGCCAGCGTTCGAATACCAGACTGCCGCCTGGCGGAATGTTGCCGGGCGGATAGTCGGCCTGCTGCCAGTGGAAATCCAGCATAGTGCGCAGCCAGGCGATATTGATGTCGTGAGCAACATAAAGCAGCCAGCGTACGTCCGGCGGCGCAGAGTCGCTTTTTGGGCTGTTCAGGCTTAACTCCCCGGCAATCTGGCTCATCAGCAGCGAAGCGCCGCGACTGGATGGCGTTGGCAAATCATTGGTGTAATCATATTTATAGCTGAGTAACGGCAGCAGCTTTACCAGGGCCGCCTCGCTATTGACCTTGCCGAAAGCCACCTGGCCGAGCGGTTTATTTTCGCTCCACTCCAGCCGTAGCGTTTCCGCCATCGCGGCCAGCGTATCCAGACCTTCGATGCCGACAGTGCCGTTTGACCAGATCCTGAGTCGCCAGGGCTGGCTGAAAGCAGGGCAGGGGATCCCGGTCTGGCAAACGGCCTGCTTAAGGGCAGCGATTTGCGGCGCCAGACGTTGCTGTGCCATCGCCAGACTGCCGCCCATCGCCTGCAGTGCTTCCTGACGATTGGTTTCGGCTTCCGCCAGAGTAGCTTTGCCTTTGGGATAGTGAAAAAGCGGATCGGATTGCTCAGCAGAATGGACTGTCACGCTGCAGCCTGGAAAAGCCGCTTCCGCCAGCGCCTGAGCCGTGGCACGGGTTCGCTGCATCGGGCTGGCGCGCAGATAAAAATCGCGTTCGCCAGGGCAGCCGTCTTTAAGTAAACCCTTTTGACGGTAATAGCGGCTTTGATAACGGCCCTTTAGCCAGACCGCCGTATAACCGTGGCCGGTCAGTTCACCGTCTGCCGTCAGCCAGCTTTGCCAGGCGCGCCCGGACCCTTTCTCAATAGCCTGGCGGTTATCGGCAGAAGGCGGACGGACGCCGTGTCGGCTTATTTCCACTGCTTTTTCCAGCATGTAATCCGTTGAGGCCCATGCTGGCGTGGTGTTAAGGCCGCTGATTACTGCAAGAATTAGCAGCGTGAACGGCGTTAAAAAGTTGTACATCCTTACTTTCCTCAGGGAGATTAGCGTAATCATTACGGTGGTTATTATTTAGGCGAATGAGCAGGGCAATAAGGCTATTCCCGGCTGGCAAACCTGGTTTTCCCTCTCAAAAAGCATTCATACAGAGGAATAAACTGCTGACAGCACTTTTTGCTACAAAAAAATGACCTGTACAAATTCAAAATAGCTGTACAGATTTAACAAAAGTGGTTAACTTAAGCGCAGAAATATTTAAACACGTTTTAACCTACCGACTGAAGGGGGCTGTATGCGTCAGGATGGATCTAACCCGAAAACTGAAGACGATATCAGTCGTTACTTCAGTGAAGCAATGATGCCCTCTCAACAAGAGACTTTGGGGCAGATTGTGGTGGAGATTCTGCGTTCTGGTAAAAATATTAATCGTAAGGCGATCTGTTCGAAACTGCTGAGACGCCTTGAGCTGGCCTCAGATGCCGGACAGGAAAAGCACTATCATGACTTAATCGGTATGCTGTTTGGTCGTGAGGACTGATTTTCAAAGCCTGGACAATGATTACCAGACGTTCGTCACTTTTCTGCTCGGCCCGGCCTGCTTTCCTGTCCGGTTTTTTTACCGGCGGTACAGGCAGTTCTGGCGTGCCCAGAGTTTGCCACCGGGAATTGTGGCCATTGCTATGTGTCCACATCACTGATTCAGAGAAGCTGGTATGTACAGAAACGACGAAGAAAAATTGATTGATATTATCCTGGGCGAAGCGGTACTGGCGCTGTTGAAAAGCGACGCCGCCATTAACAACGCTGCGCTGATCCGTCAGCTGCAGGCGATGGCCGCCGTAGAGAAAAGCGCCGCCAGGCATCGTGCCTGCAAACAGGCGATTCTCGACGTCCGTAACAACATTAAGTCTGGTAGCAATCGCTATACGCATGAGATCCGCGATATGGATAACGTGACGCATCTTTTTACCAGCGAAGGCCCGCCGGACGGCACCAAAAAACATTGAGTCAATTCAGGTGGGAAGTTCCCGCCCTTTACAAAGGCGAATATTATGCAGCAGCACTCTTCAGAGTCCGCGATCCTGGAACATTTTCAGGGGGAAGGCGATTTACTGGCTCAGGAAACTAAAGTTATTGGCGCGGTGATAAGAGAAATCGTTGCTGCTGGCGGCTACGTCACCAACAAAGCGATCATCCTGAAGCTGATTGAAAAGCTGGAGAACACCTCCGATGTCGTCCAGCTGGATATCTTCCGCCAGGCGCTGGAAGTGGTGGTCGCCCGTACGCCGGACGACGCATAAAAAAAGAAGGGCAGCAACGTGCCGGATCGGTTTCAGGCTCGCTTGTCACGGTTCAGCCACGAAAAACCCAGGCTCGACTGAGGGCCTGTTATCGGGACGTTGCTGCGAATCTGATTGTTAGTGGAAACGTTCGAGTAGGGAACGAAAGGCTCGTTCGATAAGATCCTGCGCCTGCTCATCGCTGGCCTGCGCGCTATATTTTTGAAGTTGAATCAGGATGTTGTGTCTACCTACCGGTTCACCGTCCGCCAGCAGTTCCGCGACGGCTCTGCCGATAAGGGCACAGATTTCTGAAGAATACGCCTGCTCTTTTTTGGGCACTTTCTTCCCTCTTTAAGCTGTACCTGACAACAGGTTAACACAGCCCGCCATTGCCGGTACACTTTTGCTGGATATTTAGCCTGGTGTTCCCGCATTAAATGCTTAGGACGTCACTTTCCCCCATAAAAAAAAGCCCGCCGAAGCGAGCTTATTGTAGCAATAACTGGATTACAGCTTGCCAGCGTTCTCAGACAGGTATTTAGCCACGCCGTCCGGAGAAGCGCCCATACCTTCTTTGCCTTTTTCCCACTGCGCAGGGCAAACTTCACCGTGCTCTTCGTGGAACTGCAGCGCGTCAACCATACGCAGCATTTCGTCTACGTTACGGCCCAGCGGCAGATCGTTAACAACCTGGTGGCGAACCACGCCCGCTTTGTCGATCAGGAAAGAGCCGCGCAGCGCAACGCCTGCTTCCGGATGCTCGATGCCATAAGCTTTCTGGATTTCGCGTTTGATATCAGCAACCATCGCGTACTTAACTTCGCCGATGCCGCCTTTATCGATTGGGGTTTTACGCCATGCGTTGTGTACGAACTCGGAGTCGAAAGAAACGCCGACAACTTCCACGCCGCGCTTCTGGAACTCTTCGTAACGCTTGTCGAAAGCGATCAGCTCAGAAGGGCAAACGAAGGTAAAGTCCATTGGCCAAAAGAACACAACGGTGGCTTTACCAGCGGTGTGTTTTTTAAAGTTGAAGTTTTCTACGATTTCACCGTTGCCCAGTACGGCTGCGGCTGTGAAATCAGGGGCTTGACGAGTTACCAGAACCATAGTCACTCCTGTAAGGATATATTAAAGGAAACGGCCGCCAGTATAGGGGCGACGTCTGTGTACAAACCAGCGTGAAGCGCCGATTTCTCTGATAGGCTCAGCCTGTCAAAAAATGGGTTTATTCAAGGCGGCCTCATACAATAGCTATTTTCTGCCAAAGGGCAAGCCCTCAGATTGCTGCCAAACCTAAAGCGATGAAGAGCCTGTGACTGGAGCAAAGCATTACGGGCCATGGACGGCCCGTACTGAGCTAGCACGGACGGTGCTTTTTGCGTCTTTGCGGAAGTCACAGGCTCTTCTGAGCCGGCACTTGCATATTTTGTCATCACCTCAGCTCCGCTTACGGCCAGAGCGAATTCCGCTGCGCTTTCACCATCATCTGCGGATAAAACTGCCAGAAAATCACCTCGAGTCTTTGATAATTATCCACAAAATCCTGATAGCAATCCGCCAACGCCATCAGGCGCGGCCGGCGGCTGGCCATGCCGCTCAAAACGTTTTGCAAATAGGGCGCGTCGGCATATTTCTCCATCCAGCGATCGCGCCACAAATAGCGATTGAGATTCTGGAAGCGCTCTGGCGTTAGGGACAAATGCGGTTCGATTTCCGCTCGCGACTGCCGCAAAAATTCAGGAAGCCGCTTTTCCGGCACGATTTTATCCCAGTGGCGTGACAAAAAATGATCCCAGATCACGTCCAGCGCGATGGGCGAGACGCGATATGTTTCAGCGCGAAAATAGCTGCGCGCCAGGCGGACTTCCGGCAGCGCATCGGTCATAACGTCAATGCGGCGATGCAGCAAAATTCCGGCGGCGACCTCGTCAGGCCAGACATCGCGCGGGTTGCCGCGAACGAAATCTGCCATCAGGTTGCCAAGCTGGGAGCTGTTGGCCAGCCGCGCAAGGTGAAGGTGAGCAAGAAAGTTCATCGGGGCAGTATACCGCCTTATCTCCTCACTTCACATCTGCGTTAGCAAGCGGTTTAACCGATAGATGCGGCGAATGGTTCAGAATCGGCGGGTTTTCAGCTAGAATGTGCGCCCTGATTTCCCTGACAGTGACTGATCATGCGCGTTGCCGATTTTTCTTTTGAATTGCCCGAATCTCTGATTGCCCACTATCCGCAGGCCCAGCGCAGCGGATGCCGTCTGCTTTCCCTTAACGGGCCGGACGGCGAGCTGACCCACGGGGTGTTCACCGATTTACTGGATAAGCTTAATCCGGGCGATTTGCTGGTGTTCAACAATACGCGCGTTATTCCGGCCCGTATTTTTGGTCGCAAAGCCAGCGGTGGAAAAATCGAGGTGCTGGTCGAACGCATGCTGGATGAGCGTCGCGTACTGGCGCATATCCGCGCCTCTAAGGCACCTAAGCCTGGCGCAGAGCTGCTGCTTGGCGACGATGAGAGCGTCAAAGCCACTATGGTTGCCCGTCACGATGCGCTGTTCGAGCTGCATTTTGACGATGAGCGCGCCGTGCTGGATATCCTGGAGGCGGTCGGCCATATGCCGCTGCCGCCCTATATCGATCGTCCTGACGAAGACGCCGACCGTGAGCTCTATCAAACCGTTTACAGCGAACGTCCCGGCGCGGTAGCCGCACCGACGGCTGGCTTGCATTTTGACGAGCCAATGCTGGAAGCGCTGCGGGCGAAGGGCATTGAAACCGCTTTCGTTACGCTGCACGTAGGCGCGGGCACTTTCCAGCCGGTGCGCGTGGACAGCATTGAAGATCACATTATGCATGCTGAATATGCCGAGGTGCCGCAGGAAGTAGTGGATGCGGTGCTGGCCTGTAAAGCGCGCGGTAATCGCGTCGTCGCAGTGGGCACAACTTCCGTTCGTTCTTTAGAGAGCGCGGCGGCGGCAGCGAAAGATGCGTTAATCGCGCCTTTCTTCGACGATACAAAAATCTTCATCTATCCCGGCTATGAGTACCAGGTGATCGATGCGCTGGTCACTAACTTCCATCTGCCGGAGTCAACGCTGATCATGCTGGTTTCCGCTTTTGCGGGCTATCGCAATACCATGCACGCTTATGAGCAGGCGGTAGCGGAGAAATACCGTTTCTTTAGCTACGGCGATGCCATGTTTATTACCCGCAATCCGCAGGCTGTTAACGAGCAGGTCGGCAAATAAATTTTCGCGGCCGGTTTCGTACGGCCGTTATACGCATCGCTTTCGGGCGGTGGTTATCTCTTGATCATCAGACTGTTTCTCTGGTGGAGGCAACGTGAAGTTTGAATTAGATACTACCGATGGACGCGCGCGCCGCGGCCGTCTTGTTTTTGAGCGCGGCGTCGTAGAAACCCCGGCATTTATGCCTGTGGGCACCTACGGCACCGTAAAAGGCATGACGCCGGAAGAAGTGCAGGATACCGGCGCGCAGATTATCCTCGGCAATACCTTCCATCTGTGGCTGCGTCCTGGCCAGGAGATTATGAAGCTGCACGGCGATCTGCACGATTTTATGCAGTGGAAAGGACCAATCCTGACCGACTCCGGCGGCTTCCAGGTGTTCAGCCTGGGCGATATCCGCAAGATCACCGAAGCGGGCGTGCATTTCCGTAACCCGATCAACGGCGACAAGATTTTCCTCGATCCCGAGAAATCGATGGAGATCCAGTACGATCTCGGTTCCGATATCGTGATGATCTTCGACGAGTGCACGCCATATCCTGCCGACTGGGATTACGCTAAACGCTCGATGGAAATGTCGCTGCGCTGGGCGCAGCGCAGCCGCGACCGCTTTGATTCACTGGGCAATAAAAATTCGCTGTTCGGCATTATTCAGGGCGGCGTTTACGAAGATTTACGAGATGTCTCGGTAAAAGGGCTGGTAGAGATCGGCTTTGATGGTTACGCTGTGGGCGGCCTGGCGGTCGGCGAGCCAAAAGAGGATATGCACCGCATTCTGGAGCACGTCTGTCCGCAGATCCCTGAGGACAAACCGCGCTATCTGATGGGCGTCGGCAAGCCGGAAGATCTGGTTGAAGGCGTGCGTCGCGGCATCGATATGTTCGACTGCGTTATGCCTACCCGTAACGCCCGCAACGGCCATCTGTTTGTTACCGATGGCGTAGTGAAAATCCGTAACGCGAAACATAAAGACGATACGGCGCCGCTGGATGCAGAGTGCGATTGCTATACGTGCCGCAACTACAGCCGTGCCTATTTGTATCATCTGGATCGCTGCAACGAAATTCTGGGCGCTCGTCTCAACACTATTCATAACCTGCGCTATTACCAGCGCCTGATGGCTGGTTTACGTAAGGCTATTGAAGAGGGTAAATTAGAGCACTTCGTTACCGACTTCTATGCGCGGACGGGCAAAGCGGTTCCGCCGTTAACTGTCTGATAATTAATCAATGAGGGAAAATTAATGAGCTTGTTCATTTCTGACGCAGTGGCAGCCGCTGGGGCTCCAGCACAGGGAAGCCCGTATTCGCTGGTCATCATGCTGGTGGTTTTTGGTCTGATCTTCTATTTCATGATCCTGCGTCCGCAGCAGAAGCGCACCAAAGAGCATAAGAAACTGATGGACTCGATCTCCAAAGGCGACGAAGTGCTGACCACCGGCGGCCTGGTTGGACGCGTAACTAAAGTGGCGGAAACCGGCTACGTAGCTATCGCACTGAACGATACCACGGAAGTTGTGGTCAAACGTGATTTCGTGGCTGCCGTTCTGCCGAAAGGTACGATGAAGGCGCTGTAATTTTTTGTTTTCCCTAAGGGAACTGCCGTGTTAAACCGTTATCCTTTGTGGAAGTACATTATGCTGATCGTCGTGCTTATCGTCGGTCTGCTCTATGCGCTTCCCAACCTGTATGGTGAGGATCCGGCTGTTCAGGTCACCGGCGCGCGCGGAAGCGCCGCCAGTGAGCAGACGCTGAATCAGATCCAGAATGCTTTAAAACAAGAGAATATCCAGAGCAAATCCATCGCGCTGGAAAACGGCGCTATTATGGCGCGCTTCGCTAACGGCGACGTGCAGCTGCGCGCCCGCGACGCTATCAGCAAAGTGCTGGGCGAAGACTATGTCGTCGCGCTTAACCTCGCACCCGCTACGCCGACCTGGCTGAGCATACTGGCCGCAGAGCCGATGAAACTCGGTCTCGATCTGCGCGGCGGCGTTCACTTCCTGATGGAAGTCGATATGGATACTGCCCTGGGCAAGCTTCAGGAACAGAATATCGATAACCTCCGCAGCGATCTGCGCGATAAAAACATTCCCTATGCCAACGTGCGCAAAACCGATAATTACGGTCTGGAAATTCGTTTCCGCGACGCACAGGCGCGTGACGATGCCGTCAGCTATCTGACTGGCCGCCATCGCGATCTGGTGATCAACGCCAGCGGTAGTAATCTGCTGCGTGCGGTAATGTCGGATGACCGTCTGCGTGAAGCGCGTGAATACGCGGTGCAGCAGAACATCACTATCCTGCGTAATCGTGTTAACCAACTGGGCGTAGCTGAACCTCTGGTACAGCGTCAGGGCTCTGACCGCATCGTGGTCGAACTGCCAGGCATCCAGGACACGGCGCGCGCGAAAGAGATTCTGGGCGCGACCGCTACGCTGGAGTTCCGTCTGGTTAACACTTCTGTCGATCCAACCGCCGCTGCCAATGGCCGCGTGCCGGGCGATTCCGAAGTGAAAAATACCCGCGACGGCCAGCCAGTCACGCTGTACAAGCGCGTAATCCTGACCGGCGACCACATCACTGACTCCACGTCGAGCATGGATGAGTACAACCAGGCGCAGGTTAATATCTCGCTGGACAGCGCGGGCGGCAACATCATGTCCAACTTCACCAAGGATAACATCGGCAAACCGATGGCAACGCTGTTTGTCGAGTACAAAGACAGCGGCAAGAAAGACGCCAACGGCCGCGCTATCCTGGCGAAGCAGGAAGAAGTGATCAACGTGGCGAATATCCAGTCGCGTCTGGGCAACAGCTTCCGCATTACCGGTATCAGCAATCCGAACGAAGCGCGTCAGCTGTCGCTGCTGCTGCGTGCGGGCGCGCTGATTGCGCCAATCCAGATCGTGGAAGAGCGTACCATTGGCCCGACCATGGGTGCGCAGAACATTACTCAGGGTCTGGAAGCCTGCCTGTGGGGCCTGATCGCCTCTATCGTCTTTATGGTGGTTTACTACCGTAAGTTTGGCGTAATCGCGACTACCGCGCTGGTGGCTAACCTGGTGCTGATCGTGGGCATTATGTCGCTGCTGCCAGGCGCTACGCTAACCATGCCAGGCATTGCCGGTATCGTACTGACGCTGGCGGTGGCGGTCGATGCCAACGTGCTGATCAACGAGCGTATCAAAGAAGAGCTGAAAAACGGGCGTTCTGTCCAGCAGGCTATTCATGAAGGCTACAGCGGCGCGTTCTCGAGTATCATCGACGCCAACGTCACCACGCTGATCACGGCTATTATCCTTTACGCCGTCGGCACGGGATCCATCAAGGGCTTCGCTATCACCACGGCAATCGGTGTTGTGACCTCGATGTTTACCGCTATCGTCGGTACCCGCGCCATCGTCAACCTGCTGTACGGCGGTAAACGCATCAACAAGCTGTCTATTTGAGGAGTGCGTTGTGGCACAGGATTATAGCGTTGAACAATTAAACTACGGCCGTAAAGTTCATGACTTTATGCGCTGGGACAAGCTGGCCTTTACCCTTTCCGGCCTGCTGCTGATCGCTTCTTTTGTGATCATGGGCGTTAAAGGGTTTAACTGGGGTCTGGATTTCACCGGCGGTACGGTGATTGAAATTACCCTGGAGAAACCGGCCGAGCTGGATAACCTGCGCGGCGCGCTGGAGAAAGCGGGCTTTACCGATCCGCAGGTGCAGAACTTCGGCAGCAGCCGTGATGTGCTGGTGCGGATGTCGCCGCACGAAGGCAATGCGGGCCAGGAGCTGGGCAATAAAGTAGTCAGCATTATTAACCAGGCAACGGCGCAGAACGGCACCGTCAAGCGCATTGAGTTTGTCGGCCCGAGCGTGGGCAGCGATCTGGCGCAGACCGGCGGCATGGCGCTGCTGGTGGCGCTGATCGCCATTCTGGTTTACGTCGGTTTCCGCTTTGAGTGGCGACTGGCGTTAGGCGCGGTGCTGGCGCTGGCGCATGACGTGATTATTACCATGGGCATCCTTTCTCTGTTCCATATTGAGATTGACCTGACCATTGTCGCGTCACTGATGTCGGTGATCGGCTACTCGCTGAACGACAGCATCGTGGTATCGGACCGTATCCGTGAGAACTTCCGCAAGATCCGTCGCGGCACGCCTTACGAAATCTTCAACGTCTCGCTGACGCAGACACTGAGCCGTACCATTATGACTTCCGCCACTACGCTGGTAGTGGTGTTGATGCTGTTTATCTTTGGCGGTGCGCTGCTGGAAGGCTTCTCGCTGACCATGCTGATCGGCGTTTCCATCGGGACCGTTTCGTCCATCTACGTGGCTTCAGCGCTGGCGCTGAAACTGGGGATGAAGCGCGAGCATCTGCTACAGCAGAAGGTGGAGAAAGAGGGCGCCGACCAGCCTTCGATCCTGCCTTAAGCTGTTCGCTATACAGGAAAGCGCCGCATTCGCGGCGCTTTTTTTATAGTGTATATACAGTCAGGGTACTGGCATCGTTTACTCAATCGTTTCGCACAGACGCGTTTCCGATGCTACAAATGCAAAAAAGCCTGACTGGTAAAATCAGGCTTTTATTTTTCAGCACTGAGTTGGTAGCTCTGGCCGAAGTGAGGATGCTCTTATCTAACGCCGTAATATTAGGGCGACGGTCACAAAGTGTCAATTGACTAGCGTCAAGCGTTTGTAAACCAGCTTTAGACGAATGACATAATACGTATAATACCGCTGTTAGCTCTGTAGCGTTCTTGCCGGTTCTTCCGGAAGATTTTTAAGTCCTGGCTGGATTACAGGTGGTGCTGGGTTCAGTGCTCTGGCCGGAGTGAGGACGCTCTTATCTAACATTGAGTACACGTCGTGACAGGCATTGGATGAGTAAGCGGCGCGGTTCTCGCTTCCTTTTTAAAGGAAAAACGGATGATTGATAAAGCAATCATCGTTCTGGGCGCGCTTATCGCGCTCCTGGAGCTGATTCGCTATATCCTCCAGTTAATGGAGTAACAGCGGAAACGTAGCTAAGGGTAGGAGGTTAACCGCTTCCTGCCCTTTAACAGAGAAAATATTCGGTATAAATTCAGAACGATTTCTTTTACTGCCTGTATACGCTTATCTGTTTATAGTGAGCCTGTTTTGAGCAGTCTGAAGCGCCGCATTCGCGGCGCTTTTTTACCTTAAATCTTTTCTACCTGGCCACCGGTCGGCACACCCTGATCGCTCTTATAGCTCCCTTTTTCCACCGTGCTTCTGTCGACGCCGAATTTTGCCACATAATGCGTGATGGCCGCTTCTGTAAAAGCACCAGACTCACTATGACTGGGATGGGCGGACTGCGCACGATAGTAGGTAATTTTAGGATGGGTTCCGGATTGAATCGACTGCACCATATATTTCGCCATATACCTGACCTCTTCGTTATATCAGCAAAACAGTTAACGGAATAAAGCCATCGGCTGCGCGCGGCAGCTTTATCAAGGAGTATAAAAAAGCGGAATAAGCGCGGATATCGGCTAATCGGCCAGGTAAGAAGAGGTGGTTTGCCCAGGTAATGCATATGAACAAGTTAAAAAAAGCGCCGTATTCGCGGCGCTTGAGATTGATGACAAATCCCTGGTCGCGTTTATATCAGTGACAGGGCAACAGAGGCAGATCGGAACACGGACACGCCGTAAATACTTCCATGTAGGCTCGGTTGGCGCGTCCATGCGCCAAACGGTCCGCTTATCCGCTCAGCCTCTGCCGCCATAAAGCTGCGGAGTTGCTGTAAAAAAACAGATGTTCACCTGAGCTTTTTTAGCTTTGTCAGCAGTCTGAAGCGCCGTATTTACGGCGCTTTTTGACAGCTATAACAAACTTATTGCGCAGGCGGGGTTTGTGCGACCAGATCGTGTACGCGCACGTAGCCCAACTGCTCCGGCGGCAGGTTACTCAGGCGCAGCGGCACCGTTACTTCGCTACGCGGCAGCAGTGAAGCCGCTACGCTGAAACTCTGGCTCTGGCTGTCGACCTGAAGCGGCTTGCCGGTCGTGGGATCCAGCTCGCCCCATTCCACAGTAGCGGTAAAAGCTGGCAGGCTGTTATCCGCTGCGGAACGAATATGCAGTATTGCTCGCGTGCCGTTAGCCTCACTTTCCACGTGACTTAACGATAGTCTCACTTCACCCAGCTGGCTCTGCAACGGCACAGCCGTATTAGTGGCTGGCAGCAGCCATGCGCCCTGGGTAGAGTTGCTGTTAAGGCTATTTTGCCGGGTCAGCGCGGTAGCCTGCTCGGTCAATTGCTGCATCTCGGTGTTTAGCTTGCCCACCTGGTTATGCAGCTTATTGATCTGCGGCTGCTGCTGCGGCGAAGCGCAGCTGGCTAATAGCGCCACGGCTGGCAGTAAAAACGCTTTCTTAAGATATCCCGCCATAGATGCCTACTGAGGAATACGTAAGGTTTGGCCCGGATAGATTTTATTCGGGTCAGACAGCATAGGTTTGTTTGCTTCAAAGATTTGATTGTACTTGTTTGGATCGCCGTATACCTCTTTCGAGATAGCGCTCAGCGTATCGCCTTTTTTCACCGTATAGAATTTTGCTTCGTTTCCGGCCTGCTCAACCTTCACGTTATCTTCAACATGGGTGATACCGGCAACGTTACCTGCCGCGACCAGGATTTTCTCTTTCAGCTCCTGAGAAATGCTGTCGCCGCTAATGCTGGCCTTGTCGCCGTCTACTTTAACATCGACCTTATCGCTGCCCGGCAGGCCCAGCTTGTGAAGGTAGTCTTTCAGCTTCGCGCTCTGATCTTCGCCAGCGCCGCTGACGGAATCCCATAATTTTTCGCCCGCTTCTTTTACAAAACTAAATAAACCCATATCTCCTCCGGTTAATCCCTGTATTCGAAAGTAAATGACGCGTTCGCGTTTCGTTATTATAGCGGAAGAATCAGGAGTAGGCCGTTTACAGGCGGCTAAAGCAATGCAAAAGGGCGGCCTGATATTTTGTTGATCGTCACTTCGCGCTACACTGTGCCTAATTTTCCAGGATCATCAGGAAGCATCATGCATTGCCCGTTCTGTTCTGCTGTGGATACCAAAGTTATCGATTCCCGCCTGGTGGGGGAAGGAACCTCGGTGCGCCGTCGCCGTCAGTGCCTGGTGTGCCACGAGCGCTTCACCACTTTTGAAGTTGCTGAGCTGGTGATGCCACGGGTCGTTAAAAGCAACGATATCCGCGAGCCTTTTAACGAGGACAAGCTTTGCAGCGGCATTATGAAGGCGCTGGAAAAACGGCCGGTAAGCTCAGACGATGTTGAAACCGCCGTCAGCCATATTAAAAGCAGGCTGCGTTCCACCGGCGAGCGCGAAGTGCCGAGCAAGATGATCGGCAATCTGGTGATGGACGAGCTGAAAAAACTGGATAAGGTTGCCTATATCCGCTTCGCCTCGGTTTACCGCAGTTTTGAAGATATCCGCGAATTTGGCGAAGAGATCGCCCGCCTACAGGATTAAGCAATGGACGAAATCTATATGGCGCGCGCGCTGGAGCTTGCCAGGCGCGGCCGCTTCACCACAACGCCCAATCCCAATGTAGGCTGCGTTATAGTCCGCGATGGCGTAATCGTTGGCGAAGGCTACCATTTCCGCGCTGGTGAGCCGCACGCCGAAGTTCATGCGCTGCGTATGGCGGGCGAGAAAGCCCGCGGTGCCACAGCCTATGTCACGCTGGAGCCATGCAGCCATCATGGCCGTACGCCGCCCTGCTGCGATGCGCTGATTGCCGCTGGCGTTGCCCGTGTCGTCGCCGCTATGCAGGATCCGAATCCGGAAGTAGCCGGGCGCGGGCTTTATCGTTTACAGCAGGCCGGCATTGAAGTCAGCCACGGGCTGATGATGCAGGAAGCGGAAGCGCTGAACCGGGGATTTCTCAAACGGATGCGTACCGGCTTTCCCTGGCTGCAGCTGAAGCTGGGCGCATCGCTGGATGGCCGTACGGCGATGGCGAACGGCGAGAGCCAGTGGATAACCTCGCCGGAAGCGCGACGAGATGTGCAGCGGCTGCGGGCGCAGAGCTCAGCCATTTTGACCACCAGCGCCACGGTGCTGGCAGACGATCCTTCTCTTACGGTACGCTGGGATGAGCTAAGCCGGGATACGCAGGCCAACTATGCGCAGCAGGATTTACGCCAGCCGGTCAGAGTGGTGATCGACAGTAATAATCGCGTGACGCCGCAGCATCGGCTGATTGCCCAACCAGGCGAGACCTGGCTGGCGCGTCGACAGCCAGACGAGCTTAGCTGGCCGGATAACGTTGAGCAGTTCACCGTACCGCAGCTAAACGGACAGACCGATTTGGTTTCTCTGCTGATGTTGCTGGGCCGCCGCCAAATCAATAGCGTGTGGGTAGAGGCTGGCGCCAAACTGGCTGGTGCACTGTTGGCCGCGGGCGTGGTAGACGAGCTGATTGTTTACCTCGCCCCTAAATTATTAGGCGATAACGCACGCGGTTTGTGCCATCTGCCTGCTTTAGCACAACTTGCTGAAGCACCGGCCTTTATATTCAGCGATAGTCGTCAGGTTGGGCCCGATTTGCGCCTGACGCTGACGCCGCGATAGCGCCCTGCAGAAAAGCGGAAGCAGAGCGTTAAAGAGTGTGATAGAATCCGCCCCCCTGCGGGGCCATAACAAACCCTGAAAGGAAGATTATGAACGTTATTGAAGCTGCTGTTGCTACTCCTGATGCGCGCGTGGCCATTGTTATTGCGCGTTTCAACAACTTTATCAACGACAGCCTGCTGAGCGGTGCCCTCGATGCGCTGAAGCGTATCGGCCAGGTAAAAGATGAAAACATCACCGTTATCTGGGTGCCGGGCGCCTACGAGATGCCAATGACGGCGCGCGCGCTGGCGAAATCCGGCAAGCACGACGCGGTAGTAGCGCTGGGCACCGTGATCCGCGGCGGCACCGCTCACTTCGAATATGTTGCTGGCGAAGCCAGCTCTGGCCTGGCCAGCGTCGCTATGAACAGCGATATTCCGGTTGCTTTTGGGGTTCTGACTACCGAAAACATCGAGCAGGCCATTGAGCGCGCCGGAACCAAAGCGGGCAACAAGGGCGCAGAAGCGGCCTTAACCGCACTTGAAATGATTAACGTATTGAAAGCCATCAAAGCCTGATTTTAAGGGGAATTTTGTGAAACCTGCTGCTCGTCGCCGCGCCCGTGAATGCGCTGTCCAGGCGCTTTACTCCTGGCAGTTGTCCAAAAACGACATTTCCGATGTCGAATACCAGTTTCTGGCGGAGCAAGACGTCAAAGACGTTGATATCAGCTATTTCCGCGAGCTGCTGGGCGGCGTTGCGACCAACAGCGCGTACCTGGACGGCCTGATGAAGCCTTATCTCTCTCGCCAGCTCGAAGAGCTGGGCCAGGTAGAGAAAGCGATTCTGCGCATTTCGCTGTACGAGCTGAGCAAGCGCTCCGATGTTCCCTATAAAGTTGCTATCAACGAGGGGATTGAGCTGGCTAAAGTGTTCGGCGCCGAAGACAGCCATAAATTCGTCAATGGCGTGCTGGATAAAGCCGCACCGCAAATCCGCCCCAACAAGAAGTAATCCTCTCAGGCCGGTTTTATCCGGCCTTCTTTCTTTTTTCTGCTGGAAAGCATTATGGCATGTGGCGAATTCGAACTTATCACGCGCTATTTTGATCGCGTAACCAGCTCTCGTCGCGATGTGGAAAAAGGCATCGGCGACGACTGCGCTCTCCTGAACCTGCCGGAAAAACAGACGCTGGCGATCAGCACCGACACGCTGGTGGCGGGCATCCATTTTCTGCGGGATATTCATCCGGCCGATCTCGGCTATAAAGCGCTGGCGGTGAATCTCAGCGATTTGGCCGCCATGGGCGCCGATCCCGCCTGGTTAACGCTGGCGCTGACGCTGCCGGAAGTCAACGAAGCCTGGATTAAAGAGTTCAGCGACAGCCTGTTTGAGCTGCTGGACTACTACAATATGCAGCTGATTGGCGGCGACACCACGCGTGGGCCGCTGAGCCTGACGCTGGGCATCCACGGCCTGGTACCACAGGGCAGGGCGCTGAAACGCTCCGGCGCTCGTCCGGGCGACTGGATTTATGTCACCGGTACGCTGGGTGACAGCGCGGCCGGGCTGGCGCTGTTACAGCACCATATAAAAATTAACGATCCCGCCGCGCACGAAGCGTTGATCAAGCGCCATCTACGGCCGATGCCGCGCATTCTGCAAGGTCAGGCGCTGCGCGATCTGGCGAGCGCGGCTATTGATATTTCCGATGGCTTAATCTCTGATCTGGGCCATATCCTCAAAGCCAGCGGCTGCGGTGCCCGCCTGAATCTGGACGCGCTGCCGCTGTCGGGCGTAATGAAAAGCCATTTCGAGCCGGAACAGGCGTTGACCTGGGCGCTGAGCGGCGGTGAAGATTACGAGCTTTGCTTTACCGTACCGGAAATCAATCGTGGCGCGCTGGATGTGGCGCTGGGCCATTACGGCGTGCCTTTTACCTGTGTCGGTCAACTGGCGCCGCAGTCCGAAGGTCTGGTGCTGTTAGAAAATGGTAAGCCGGTAGAGCGTAACCTGAAAGGATTTGACCATTTTGGATAAGCGAGAGGCGAAACGCCGCCTGAAAATGAGCAATCCCTGGCATCTGCTGGCAACGGGATTTGGTAGCGGACTTAGCCCGATAGTACCGGGAACCATGGGATCGCTGGCGGCCATCCCTTTCTGGTATTTGATGTCTTTCCTGCCATCGGATATCTATTCGCTGCTGGTAATGTTTGGCATCTGTATCGGTGTTTATCTGTGTCATCGCACCGCTAAGGATATGGGTGTACACGATCATGGCAGCATCGTCTGGGATGAATTTATCGGGATGTGGATTACGCTGATGGCGATCCCGGTAAATAGTTGGCAATGGGTGCTGGCCGGGTTTGTGATTTTCCGCATTCTGGATATGTGGAAGCCGTGGCCAATCCGCTGGTTCGACCGCAACGTGCACGGTGGCATGGGCATTATGGTGGATGATATCGTCGCAGGGATCCTTTCAGCAGGGATCCTTTATTACGCCGGGCACCATCTGGCGCTGTCGGCCTGAAGGTGCAGTAAAAAGGGCCGCGAGATTTCTGTCGCAGCCCTTTTTGATTTTTAACGCTGGTTAAAGCTTATTCAAATCCTACCACGTGATGCGGTTGATAGATTTTTTCCAGCTCGGCGATTTCTTCCTGCGTCAGTTCAATATCTACCGCCTTGACCAAATCGGCTAGCTGTTCAGAACGCGACGCGCCGATAATCGGAGCCGTTACCACAGGTTTAGCCAGCAGCCATGCCAGCGCGATCTGCGCCCGGCTGACGCCGCGTGCTTCAGCAATATCCGCCACGCGCTGCGCTATGGCGCCGTCATTTTCTTCGCTTTGCGCATAGAGCGTGCTGCCGTATTCATCAGATGCGGTACGCGCGGTGGCCTCGCCCCACGGACGCGTCAGGCGGCCGCGAGCCAGCGGGCTCCATGGCAGCACGGCAATATTTTCCGCCAGGCACAGCGGATACATTTCACGCTCTTCTTCACGCTGGATCAGGTTGTACTGATCCTGCATGCTGACAAATCTTGTCCAGCCGTAGCGATCGGCGGTGTAAAGCGCTTTAGCGAACTGCCAGGCATACATGGAGGAAGCGCCGATATAGCGCGCTTTGCCTGCTTTAACCACGTCATGTAGCGCTTCCAGCGTCTCTTCCAGCGGCGTGTTGTAATCCCAGCGATGGATCTGCAATAAATCGACATAATCGGTGCCTAAACGGCGCAGGCTGTCATCAATCGACTGCATAATATTGGCGCGGGAAAGACCGCCAGAAAGGTTGCTCATCGGGAAATAGACTTTGGTCGCCAGCACAATTTCTTCCCGGCGAGCGTAATCTTTCAGCGCGCGGCCAACGATCTCCTCGCTGCTGCCATCCGAGTAGCTGTTAGCGGTATCGAAGAAGTTAATTCCGGCGTCCAGCGCCTGTTTAATCAGCGGGCGGCTGCTCTCTTCCGGCAGCGTCCAGGGATGACGACCACGGTCGGGTTCGCCATAGGTCATGCAACCGAGGCATAAACGGGAAACGGTAAGATCGGTGTTGCCTAACTGAAGGGTCTTCATGCTAGCTCCTGCTGATGTTGAAAAGGCGCAAAGGCCTAAGCATAGCAGGTGAAAGGCTCCCCGGATGGGGAGCATAGTGCGGTGTTACAGCGTCAGCCAGCGCTTAATTTGCTGCTCAATGCCTTCGGCATCCAGCTGGTAATCGTGGCGGATCTCTTCCTGGGTGCCCTGCGGAATAAACTCGTCCGGCAGACCGATATTCAGTACCGGCACCAGCACGCGCTTCTCCATCAGCGCTTCGATTACGCCGCTGCCCGCGCCGCCTTTGATCGCGCCTTCTTCCAGCGTGATCAGCGCCTCGTGGCTGGCGGCCAGCTCCAGGATCAGCGCCTCGTCCAGCGGCTTCACAAAGCGCATATCTACCAGCGTGGCGTTCAGCGATTCTGCAACGGCTGCCGCTTCCGGTAATAATGTGCCGAAGTTAAGAATTGCCAGCTTTTCGCCTTCGCGCTTCACCACGCCTTTACCCAACGGCAGCGACGCCAGCGGCTGAAGTTCCGCGCCGGTTCCCGTTCCACGAGGGTAGCGCACCGCGCTTGGGCCAGCGCCATAGTGATAGCCGGTATAAAGCATCTGGCGGCATTCGTTCTCGTCGCTCGGCGTCATGATCACCATGTTCGGGATGCAGCGCAGGAAAGAGATATCGAAAGCGCCCTGATGGGTCTGGCCATCCGCGCCGACGATGCCGCCGCGATCGATAGCAAACAGCACGGGCAGCTTCTGGATCGCCACATCGTGGATCAGCTGGTCATAAGCGCGCTGTAAAAAGGTCGAGTAGATAGCGACAACGGGTTTGTAGCCGCCAATTGCCAGGCCTGCGGCGAAAGTCACCGCGTGCTGTTCGGCAATCGCCACGTCAAAATACTGCGCCGGATAGTCGCGCGAAAAGCTGACCATGCCGGAGCCTTCGCGCATCGCTGGCGTTACCGCCATCAACTTTTTATCCTCTGCTGCGGTTTCGCACAGCCACTGCCCAAAAATTTTGGAGTAGCTCGGCAGGCCTTCCACCGCTTTCGGCAGCAGGCCGCTGGCCGGATCGAATTTAGGCACGGCGTGCCAGCTAATCGGATCTTTCTCTGCCGGCGCGTAGCCTTTGCCTTTTTTGGTCATGATATGCAGGAACTGCGGGCCTTTCAGCTCGCGCATATTCCTTAGCGTCTGCACCAGCGTCAGCACATCGTGGCCATCAACCGGGCCAATATAGTTAAAGCCCAGCTCTTCAAATAGCGTGCCCGGGACTACCATGCCTTTCAGGTGCTCTTCAGTGCGTTTGACCAGCTCTTTGATCGGCGGCAGCCCGGTCAGTACCTTTTTGCCGCCTTCACGCAGCCGTGAGTAGGTTTTGCCGGAAAGGATTTGCGCCAGGCGGTTGTTCAGCGCGCCAACGTTTTCTGAAATCGACATTTCGTTGTCGTTCAGCACCACCAGCAGATCGGATTTAATATCGCCCGCGTGGTTCATTGCTTCAAAAGCCATACCGGCGGTAATGGCGCCATCGCCGATTACGCAGGCGGTGCGACGACCTTTGCCTTCTTTTTCCGCTGCGACCGCCATACCCAGTCCGGCGCTGATCGACGTAGAGGAGTGGCCGACGTTCAGCACATCGTAATCGCTCTCGTCACGCCACGGAAACGGATGCAGGCCGTTTTTCTGGCGGATGGTGCCGATACGATCGCGACGGCCGGTCAGAATTTTATGCGGGTAGGCCTGATGGCCCACGTCCCAGATCAAATGGTCAAAAGGCGTGTTATAGACGTAATGCAGGGCAACGGTCAGTTCCACCACGCCCAGCCCAGAGGCAAAATGGCCGCTGGAGCGGCTGACGCTGTCGAGTAAATACTGTCGTAGCTCGTCACAGAGTTTTGGCAGGCTCTCTTTAGGAAGCGAACGTAATTCTTGTACCGAAGCGGCCTGCGCCAGCGTCGGGTATTTTGCAGTATCAAAACTCATCAGAGACTCATTGTGGAAGTTATTTATTGCGTTCAATTATGTAGCTTGCCAGCAGCTGTAGCGACGTAGTGTCAAAGCCCTGTGCGGCAAGCGTTTCCAGCGCGCCAAGCGCCTCCTGACAGAGTTCCCACGCTTTTTCCCGCGCGCTGTCGAGTCCCATCAAGGCTGGGTAAGTACTTTTTCCAAGCTGCTGATCGGCGCCCTGTTTTTTGCCGATAATGGCCGTATCGCCTACCACATCTAAAATATCGTCCTGCACCTGAAACGCCAGGCCGATAGCTTCAGCGTAGCGATCCAACGCAGGCAGCGCGCTGCGACCACGTTCACCCGCGGCTAAAGCCCCCAGACGAACCGCTGAACGGATTAGCGCGCCGGTCTTATAACGATGGATCTGCTCCAGTTCGCTCAGGCCGACCTGCTGGCCTTCCGCCGCCAGATCCAGTGCCTGACCACCGCACATGCCCGCCACGCCGCTGGCCTGCGCCAGTTCGGAAATCATGGCGATACGGTGCTCTGCCGTTACGCCTGGCATCTTTGTATCGGCAAGTATAGTGAAGGCGAGCGTTTGTAGGGCGTCTCCGGCCAAAATAGCTGTATCTTCGCTGAATTTAATATGGCAGGTCGGCTGGCCGCGTCGCAGGCTGTCATCATCCATGGCGGGCAAATCGTCATGGATCAGCGAGTAGGCGTGGATGCACTCTACTGCGGCGGCAGGCGCGTCCAGCGCGGCATCCTCGGCCTGCAGCATCTGTCCGGTGGCATAAACCAGGAAAGGCCGCAGGCGTTTGCCGCCCAGCAGCGCGCCATATTCCATAGCGTTAACCAACGGCGAGTGCTGAAAAGGCAGGGCACCGATAAAATTTTGTAAAGCCTGATTGACGCGCGAATGGTGCGCGGTAAGAAGAGCGCTAAAATCCATTAGTCGTTTTCCGGCGTGAAAGGCTGCAGATCGCCATTTTTATCGTCGTTAAGCAGGATCTGCACGCGCTGTTCCGCCTGTTGCAGCTTCTGCTGGCCCGCTCGCGCCAGCTGCACGCCGTGTTCGAATTCATTCAGCGCCTCTTCCAGCGGCAGATCGCCGCTCTCAAGACGGGAAACAATTTGCTCCAGCTCGGTAAGCGAAGTTTCAAAACTGGCGGGTTGTTCGGCTTTTTTCGGCATAATAACGTTTGGCTCGCTCTCTGTCAGGTTACTCATGGTAGCCGACTCAAATTGATTAGCAAAATAATGATTCCGACAGCTGTTGCAGAAGCAGTCGGCGCTCAGATGTGATACAATCTTCGCCCCTGGATGCAAAGGGCGAAGGCTGCTTTGCAATTCTCTGATTTTACCCGCTAAGTGCGCTCTGTTTCAGCACTTAATTGCCCGTTGAGCCCGTGCCACCATGAAGTTTATCATTAAATTATTCCCTGAAATCACCATTAAAAGCCAGTCTGTTCGTCTGCGTTTTATCAAAATGTTAACGACGAACATCCGTAACGTACTGAAAGAGTGCGACGAGACGCTGGCCGTGGTGCGTCACTGGGACCATATTGAAGTTCGTTCTAAAAATGAGAGCCAGCGCGGCTATATCATTGATGAGCTAACGCGTATTCCCGGCATCCATCATGTGCTGGAAGTAGAAGAACGTCCCTATACCGATCTACATAATATCTTTGAACAGACGCTGGCGATGAACCGCGAGCGTATTGAAGGCAAAACTTTCTCCGTGCGCGTGAAGCGCCGTGGCAAGCATGAATTCAGTTCCCAGGACGTTGAGCGTTACGTTGGCGGCGGGCTTAATCAGCATGTTGCCAGCGCCCAGGTCAAACTGAACCATCCGCAGGTCACGGTAAATCTGGAGATTGAAGACGATCGCCTGCTGTTAATTACCGGCCGTTATGAAGGCATCGGCGGATTCCCTATCGGCAGCCAGGAAGATGTACTGTCGCTGATTTCCGGCGGCTTCGACTCCGGCGTCTCCAGCTATATGCTGATGCGTCGCGGCTGTCGCGTACATTACTGCTTCTTTAACCTGGGCGGCGCGGCACATGAAATCGGCGTGCGTCAGGTTGCGCACTATTTATGGAACCGTTTTGGCCGTTCGCATAAGGTACGCTTCGTCGCGATTAATTTTGAGCCGGTAGTAGGCGAGATTCTGGAAAAAGTGGATGACGGCCAGATGGGCGTAGTGCTGAAGCGCATGATGGTGCGCGCGGCTTCCACTATTGCGGAGCGCTACGGCGTGCAGGCGCTGGTAACCGGCGAAGCGCTGGGCCAGGTCTCCAGCCAGACCTTAACCAACCTGCGCCTGATCGACAACGCTTCCGATACGCTGATCCTGCGTCCACTGATTTCGCACGATAAAGAGCATATCATCAAGCTGGCCCGTCATATCGGCACAGAGGATTTTGCCCGCACCATGCCGGAATATTGCGGCGTGATTTCGAAAAGCCCGACGGTAAAAGCGGTGAAGACAAAAATCGAAGCCGAAGAGCAAAACTTCGATTTCTCCGTGCTGGAAAAAGCTATCGAAGAGGCCACTAACGTCGACATCCGCCAGATTGCTCAAGAGACGGATCAGGAAGTGGTGGAGGTGGAAACCGTGGTTTCGTTTGGCGATAACGATGTGGTGTTGGATATTCGTTCGCCGGATGAGCAGGATGAAAATCCGCTGGAGCTGGACGGCGTAGAGGTGAAAGGCATGCCGTTCTACAAGCTCAGCACCCAGTTTGGCGATCTGGACCAGAGTAAAAACTGGCTGCTGTACTGCGATCGCGGCGTGATGAGCCGCCTGCAGGCGCTCTATCTGCACGAGCAGGGCTTTAAAAACGTGAAGGTCTATCGGCCTTAACGGCAGTTAAGAAGCATCGTAAAATTAAAAGGCGCTATTTTTAGCGCCTTTGAGGTTGATGACAAAGTATGCCGGTGCCGGCTCAGGAGGGCCTGTGTCTTCCGCAAAGACGCAAAAAGCGCCTTCCGTGGCGGCTGCCGTCCATGGCCCGTAATGCTTTGCTCCAGCCGCAGGCCCTCCATCGCTTCACGTTTGTCAGCAATCTGTGGCGCTATCTTTAGCGCCTTTTTTCCCTTTTTCTGGCATGCCAGACAGGCTATTCCACCCATTCCCGATAGTCGAAAATGCCTGCGGCAAGCACCAGCTGCTGCGCTACCTCATGGGCTTTTTCTTTTCCGATCAGCAGGTCGATCAATTTCAGCGCAAAATCAATCGAGGTGCCGGGTGCCTGGCTGGTGAGCAGATTAACGCGGCGATCCCAGACCACGCGTTTATCCATCCACTGGTTCTCCGGAATGGTCTCTTTCAGGCCCGGAAAGCCGGTCATATTGCCAACGGGAAAAAGGTTATGCGGCACCAGCACCGTACCGGCCGCAGCACAAATCGCTGCGACGATGCGGCCGGACTGATGAAACTGACGAACCGTCTCCACCAGCAGCGGGCTGTCGCGGAAAACCTCCGCACCTTTCAAACCGCCGGGCAGGACAATGGCGTCGAAATCGTTATCGGCCACCTCGACCAGCGCAGCATCCGCCAGTAGCCTGACGCCACGTGAACAAACTATTTCTCTGCCGCCGTCATCTGCCACGCTGGCGGTGGTGACGCTAATGCCTGCGCGTACCAGTAGATCTATAGTAGTGACTGCTTCAGTTTCTTCACTGCCAGCTGCCAGGCAAACCAGTACGCTCGCGCTCATAATTTTGTTCCTTACGCTTAATCATTTCATAAAGCCGGCTGTTTTCCGGTGCCGACAGGCCTTGTGCCCGTGCCCGGCGAATCACATAGCCGGTAATATAGTCTATTTCTGTGCGCCGCTGCGCCCGGATATCCTGCAACATAGAAGAAGTGTTAGCGGCGGTCGCGCTGATGACCGCATTCACATAATCCAGCAGCGCCTCGCGGGAAGTGTGTTGGCCTTCACGCTCCATTACTGTCGCCACCTCGTTGCAAAGCGCGGCAACCTCTTGCGGATGGTTAAGCAGCTCGCCGTTGGGGCAGTCATATTGAACCGTTAGCGGATTGATCACGCAGTTGACGGCCAGTTTCTGCCAGGCGGCGGAGGCCACATTATTATGCCAGGCGACGTCAGGCAGCGCCTGCTGAAGCATTTCTGCCAGCTCGCTGAAGTGCGCGCTTTCCGGCGAGGTCGGGCCAATATGCGTAATACCTGCCGCAACGTGCACTATCACCGTGCCGTCTCGTTTTGCAGCGTGGGTAGTGATGCCGCGCAGCAGCGGCTGAGTTAATGTCTGTAACTCATCAAGCGTTCCCATGCCGTTGTGCAGCAACAGCACAGGGCAATCCTCGCGCAGCGCAAACTGAAGATTTTTAACCGCTTCAGAAACCTGCCAGGCTTTTAACGTTACCAGCAGCAGATCGCTTTGCGTTAAGAAGTTAGGATCGTTGGCGATACAGGTTTCGTTGGTAACCGAACCATCCAGGTTAACCACGTTGACGGAACAGTAAGGCTGCGGCACGCGTAGCCAGCCCTGAACCTCATTGCCCTGGGCTTTAAGGGCAGCCAGCCAAATTTGCCCTAAAGCGCCGCATCCCAATACGGTAATCTTCATTCATCCTCCCCGCATGCGGGTTGCATTAATTGCCCGGTGGCGCCGATGGAGCTGTTCTTATTATAGCTTTCCGTGCCGGTGGTTTTTTTACTGACGCTAAGTCGGTATTATGCCTGTCACAACAGAATCAGGAGAATAAATCATGCCATCTTTCGATATCGTTTCGGAAATCGATCTGCAGGAAGTGCGTAATGCCGTGGAAAACGCCAACCGTGAAGTCTCTACCCGCTTTGATTTTCGCAACGTCGAGGCCAGCTATGAGCTGAATGAGAAAAACGAAAGCATTAAGGTGCTGAGCGAGTCAGATTTCCAGGTTAAACAGCTGGTGGATATTCTGCGCGAAAAGCTGCTTAAGCGCGGCATTGAAAACGGCGCGCTGGACGTGCCGGAAGAGATCGAACACAGCGGCAAAAGCTGGAGCGTCGAGGCCAAACTGAAAAAAGGCATCCCGACGGACGTGGCAAAAAAAGTCGTTAAGCTGATCAAAGACAGCAAAATGAAGGTGCAAACCCAGATTCAGGGTGAAGAAGTTCGCGTAACCGGTAAATCCCGCGACGATCTGCAAAGCGCAATGGCGCTGGTGCGCGGCGGCAACCTGGGCCAGCCTTTCCAGTTCAAAAACTTCCGCGACTAAGCAAAAACGCTGGCACAGTTTTGCTTTAGCAGACTGGCCAGCGTCCTTTTGCCGCTATCAGCAGGCTCGCAAATAAGCTTTGGTCGAGCCTTGTTTTTATTTAGTTTCAGCAGGCTGGAGTCCGGGCAGGATTTCACCCAAAGCCTGCAGTAAATTGTTGGCCCAAAAACGGCCGCCGTTGGTCAGGCGCAGACAAAGCGAACGATCCCGCAGCAGGCCGGACTCGTGCCACTGATCGATCAGCGGCTGTAGCTGCGCAGCGTATGGCGTTAATTCATGTAGATCCAAACGCCCACGCTCAATGCCGCCCTGTAGCTGATGACGCCATGGCGTATGCGTAGCGGCAGTCATCATCGCTATCGGCTTCTCGTTTTTTTCCAGCGCGGCATAGTAATCTTCCAGGCTGCGTTTATTCATCCAGGCCTGGCCATCGAGGTTGCCGCCCGCGCCCGCGCCCAGCGCCAGGCAATCCGCACCTTGCTTGATCAACAGATTATAAAGGTTGCGCTCACGCGTGGTGCTGGCCCAATGGCTGTTGCTTAGCTGTCGCCAGCCGAAAGCTTCCAGACATTCAGCGCCCTGTAGATAGAAATCACGCCGCTGCACAACATCCGGCAAAGTAACGCGTTCGTTTTCCATCGCCTTTGCCAGCGGCGTTTGCGGCAACAGGTTTAACGCATAGAGATCGACGCCGTCCAGACCGATCTCTTTGACTATTTCCAGATCTTTTTGCCAGCTTTCCGCTGTCTGGCCAGGCAGGCCAAAAATCAGATCGCAAACCACGGCGGCTCTGTCGCGGCGGCAAAGGTTTTTCAGAAAGGCGATAGCCTGTTCCTGGTTTGCCGTGCGCGCCATCCGCTTGCGGACGCGGCTGTCGAACGTCTGAATGCCGATGGAAAAACGATTGGCACCTGCATCCAGACAGGCATCAATTCTTTCATCGTCAAAATTCAGAATCCGTCCTTCAATAGTGATTTCACAATCCGGCGCCAGCGGCAGGCTGGCTTTCAGCCGCCGAATCAGGGTATAGAGATCGTTGGCGGCAAGGGCGGTTGGCGTGCCGCCACCAAAATAAACGGCATGAATGGGCGCGGACTGATGAAGCGGGCTGGCGGCCTCCAGCTCAATTTCCTGGTACAGATAAGAAGCGTAACGTGCTGCCTCGTCAGCCTGAAACTTATTCTGATAGAATCCGCAAAACTTACACTGCGTGGCGCAAAAGGGGATATGCAGATAGACCAGCCGCTTATTAGGCGCAAGTACTTGCTCACATAGATTATGCCAGGCAGGCTGAATCGCTTCCTGAGAAAGAGGGAGGCTATTACGGAAAGGCATTGCCGCCCGACGATGTTCAAATGCCAGCGCGCCGGGCTGAGCAAACCAGGGAGAGAAATCACGCACGTTACACATCCATGAGCAAAGTAAAAAGAGCTAATATTAAAAGATAATCATTATCATTTGGCAAAGCAGAATGCGCGCTGGATGACACAGGTCAAGAAAGCGGGACAGGGCTGTTGACTGGACAGAAAAAGCAATAAGCAGCCTTAGGCAAATGTAGTGACCCGATTGTACAAAACGATGACGTAGATTTGTTGTCGATGGTTTTGTATAATATTTACTCTAATGCCTGGAGGTACTTATGGCTGTAATGAAGTTAACAATTCCTAACGCTGTTGAACGGCCTGCTCGTAATCGCGGCAAGGCTGGTGCGCTTAAACGTGCCTTGCGCCGAAGCGCTTCTCTACGGCGGTATGAAACTGTTCCGAGCGTAAGCCGCGAAGAAGCCCGGCATCTTTCTGAAACTTTTCTTAAGGCGTATCAGGAAAAGAGTGATGGGGAGTTTGAACTTGCATGACCCTGAAGGGGAAAGTTTGGGTTCATCCTAAATACACAGCAGCAAAACAGGGAGAGGCAGCGAAAGGCCGCAGCACTCTTGCCTCTTTCGAAACAGCATTCAAGGATTACTGGACGACAGGATTTCACCCCCATTTGGTAAAGACACCATTTTTGAAAAACCCTTTCCTGATGTACTTCCTTTTTCTTTGCGTAAAGCCCACGTCAGGCCCACAGAGTTTACTAATAAATTTGGTCCTGGCGGGACGAAAAATGGATGGAACAATCGCACAATAATAACCAGGGATTTTGCTACCAGTAATATTTATATGGCCTACGCAGTCAATGTGGTTCGGGATGCTCTAATCCTGGCTTTGATTGATAACGCTCACTATGTGACTGAATCAGCTGCATTTATGCAGGGGCTAATGGAGGGGGCGGACTATTGGTATACTAAAACAGGTATACCAGCTATGCCTGTTGAACAACAACATACAGTTTGGATGACGGAAGTGTGGAGTATTTAATTTTCCCTCATTATATTGTCCGAATAAGTTAAACGATTACATAGTAAATTATATTAAATAATCCCGGCCTTGCGGTATATTCGTTACATTCTGCAAGTCAATAAAGCGATCGGAATAGTAAAAAACTGCGGCAGCGCATTCGCCCCACCGCAGGTTAAAACTAGCAGCTGCCGACCAGCGCTTCCAGTTCAGGACGGTTAGTTACCTTACTGTCAATCTTCACATAGGCGCTGCGCTCTTCCGGCACGATAAATACTGCGGCCACGCCCGGTTGTGCCTTCAGGCGTTTTTCCAGTGCGGCGGTGTCGGTGATATCGTCGCGCAGTACGATGCGCAGGCTGCTGACATAAGGCGGCTCCTGCATGGTGCAGCTCACCAGCAGCCAGACTGCGGCAATCAATGCGCCAACCACGAATACCGTGGAAGCATCAAAGTGGCCATAGAGCCAGCCGCCCAGGCTGCCGCCGATCGCCACGCCGATAAACTGGCTGGTGGAGTAGACGCCCATTGCGGTGCCTTTATAGCCCGGCGGCGATTCTTTACTGACCAGCGAAGGCAGAATGGCCTCCATCAGGTTAAAGCCGATAAAGAAAAGCTGTACGCCGATCACCAGCGTCCAGAAGTGCGGGCCAGCGCCCCAAAGCACAATCTCCGCAATCAAAATAATCGCTACGCAGAAAATAAATACCCGCTTCATCTGACGCTTTACTTCGGCGTAAATAATAAAGGGGATCACGCCGCCAAAAGCGATCAGCATAGTGACAAGATAGACCTTCCAGTGCTGCTCTGCCGGAAAACCGGCCTGCTCGAACTCGCCAGGCAGGGCGACAAAGCTCGACATCAGCAGAATATGCAGGCACATAATGCCGAAGTTAAGCTTTACCAGACGGCTGTTGCCCAGCACGGCGCGGAAGCTGCCTTTCACAATGCCCGATTCGCGGTTAAGCATATGGCTGGAAGCGGAAGGCACTACCAGCAGCGTAATCACGATGCCGCTGCTTGCCAGCAGCGCTATCATCCAGAACAGCGCGTGAAGACCCAGCGCATGGGTGATGATTGGCCCGAGTACCATCGCGATAGCGAAAGTGATGCCGAAGCTAATGCCGATAAAAGCCATAGCTTTAGTGCGGTTCTGCTCGCGGGTCAGATCGGAAAGCAGCGCCATTACGGCTGCCGCTATTGCGCCAGAACCCTGGAGCGCACGCCCGAGGATTACGCCCCAGATGGAAGTGGTACTGGCGGCAATCACGCTGCCGAGCACAAAGATCAGCAGACCGCCGATAATCAACGGTTTACGACCAATTTTGTCGGAAAGTAGTCCAAAAGGAATCTGAAATACGGCCTGCGCTAAACCGTAAATGCCGATGGCCAGGCCGATCAGCGCTTCGCTTGCGCCCTGCAGCGCCATGCCATAAGTGGTCAGGACGGGAAGCACCATAAACATGCCCAGCATACGCAGGGAAAAGACGGTTCCCAAACCCCATGTCGCACGCAGTTCGACCGGAGTCATTTTGTTATCGTTCATTACTACCTCAGTTTATCTGGTGAACATATTTTAAGGGGCGGGGCAGGGCGGGTAAAATTATTATTAACAAGAAGTGGTAACAAAAAGAAAAGGGCGCGATAAATGCGCCCTTCGGAGGAGTCGGAAGTTACCAGACGTAGGTCAGTAAATCCTTTGAGGCCGGCGTCATAAAGTCCACCGACATCATCACGCTTAGCGCGGTGATGGCGACGATAGAGAAAACGAACAGCTTGCGCGCCCAGACACGATCGTTCTGCGTCTTGTAGCCCGAAAGCGCCATTCCCAGCCACCATACGCTAACGGCAGCGGCAACCACCAGATACTTATAGCCCGCGTAGCCCACCAGCGTCAGCATCAGCGTCGCTACCATAAACGCCAGGATATAAAGCGTAATATGGTTCTTGGCGACCGAGATGCCTTTTACCACCGGTAGAACCGGGATATTCGCTGCCTGGTAATCTTTAAAGCGGAAGATGGCAATCGCATAGGAGTGCGGCATCTGCCACAGGCTAAAGATAGCCAGCAGGATCAGCGCGCCAGCGTCAAACTGGTTGCTGACGGCGCAGTAGCCGATAACCGGCGGCGCCGCGCCGGACAGGCTGCCAATCAGCGTTCCGTAAACGGAGTGGCGCTTCATGTACAGGCTGTAAATACCGACGTAAACCACAAAGCCCATCACCGCCAGCCACATGGCCAGCGGGTTTGCTCCGAGATACAGCAACGCGAATCCAGCAATACCCAGAACGGTTGCATAAACCAGAGAGACTGTCGGAGAAATGAGGCCTTTTACCAGCACACGGTTTCTGGTTCTCTCCATTTTTACGTCGATGTCGCGGTCAATAAAGTTGTTATAAACACAACCCGATGCGACCACCAGCGAGACGCCGACTAAGGTGGTGAGAAACAGGGAATAGTCGATGCTACCTTTAGAAGCCAGCAGAAATCCCCCGATGACAGAAATTAAATTCCCGAAAATAATTCCTGGTTTCGTTACTTGCAGGTATTGCTTAATCATCACAGGCGACTCTTTAACGGACCATCATGTTGTAATTGAGGTTCCACATAATCCATATAGAGCCCACTACGACAATCAGAATGATGACGGCGGAAAACACTATCGCCACCAGATTCCAACGCTGATCGGTAGACGTGCTGAGGTGCAGGAAGTAATAGAGATGCACCAGCACCTGTACCACGGCTGCGATCACCACCACGGCCAGCGTCGTCGATTTAGACGCGCCGCCTGCCATAACAATCCCAAATGGGATCGCGGTCAGGATGATCGACAGGATAAAGCCGATCATATAAGTCTTCACGTTACCGTGAGAGGTACCATGATCGCTTAATGTCTTGCTCATTACATGACTCCCAACAGGTAAACAATGGTGAATACGCAGATCCAGACAACGTCCAGGAAGTGCCAGAACATGCTCAGGCACATCACGCGGGTATGGTTGGTGGAAGTCAGGCCTTTAGTAGCCACCTGATACATCATCACCAGCATCCAGATCAAACCACAGGTTACGTGCAGACCATGCGTACCTACCAGCGTAAAGAAGCCTGACAGGAAGCCGCTACGCTGCGGGCCAAAACCTTCGGTAATCAGGTGATGGAACTCATAAAGCTCCATCCCGATAAAGCCCAGACCAAACAGGAAAGTCAGTCCCAGCCAGCCGAGAACGGCAGACTTAGAGCCTTTTTCCATGCTGATAACAGCAAAGCCGTAGGTAATGGAGCTGAACAGCAGCAGGGCGGTTTCAACCAGTACAAAAGGCAGTTCAAAAATATCTTTACCTGCAGGGCCACCAGCGGTGCTGTTGACCATAACCGCATAGGTCGCAAACAGGGTTGCGAAGATAATGCAGTCGCTCATCAGGTAGATCCAGAAGCCGAACAGCTTGTTGGCTCCTGCATCGTGATGCCCATGCTCCGCATGGGCGTCGTGGTGTTTAGTCAGAGTTTCAGTTGACATTTTTCAGGCCTGCTTTGCTAATTTCGTCAAAGTGCTGATTCTCGATTTTTTCGATCTCGGCAACGGGAACGTAGTAATCAACGTCTTCGTCAAAGCTCTTGATAATCCAGGTCAGGATCATTCCGAGGAACGCCACGCCTACCAGCCACCAGATGTGCCAGATAGCTGCGAAACCAAACACCAGGCTGAAAGCACCGATGATAACGCCAGCGCCGCTGTTTTTCGGCATATGAATCTCTTCATACTTAGCAGGACGTTTGTAAGCTTCGCCTTTCTCTTTCATTTCCCAGAACGCATCACGCTCGTGGATAACAGGCACTTCAGCAAAGTTGTAGAACGGTGGTGGTGAAGAGGTTGCCCACTCCAGAGTACGGCCGCCCCACGGGTCACCAGTCAGATCGCGCAGCTGCTCGCGGTCACGTACGGATACCCAGAACTGAGTAATCTGGCACAGCACGCCACAGGCGATCAGCGCCGCACCGAATGCCGCTACAACCAGCAGAGGGTGGAACTGCGGATCGATGTTCTGGCTCAGACGACGGGTCATCCCCATGAAGCCCAGCGCGTACAGCGGCATAAAGGCAACGAAGAAGCCGATAATCCAGAACCAGAAGGCGCGGATACCCCATTTTTCGTTCAGGCAGAAACCGAACGCTTTCGGGAACCAGTAAGTTACGCCAGCAAAGCAACCGAATACCACACCACCGATAATTACGTTATGGAAGTGGGCAATCAGGAACAGACTGTTGTGCAGCACGAAGTCCGCACCTGGCACCGCCAGCAGAACACCGGTCATACCACCTACAGAGAAGGTGACCAGGAAGCCTACGGTCCACAGCATGGCAGAGTGCATCTGAATGCGGCCCTGGTACATGGTGAACAGCCAGTTAAAGATCTTAACACCGGTCGGGATGGCGATAATCATCGTCATGATACCGAAGAAGGCGTTAACGTTCGCGCCTGCACCCATGGTAAAGAAGTGGTGCAGCCACACGATGAAGGAGAGAACGGTAATAACTACCGTCGCCCACACCAGTGAGGTATAGCCAAACAGACGTTTTTTCGAGAAGGTCGCAACGACTTCAGAGAAGACGCCGAAGACCGGCAGAACCAGGATGTATACTTCCGGATGGCCCCAAACCCAAATCAGGTTGACATACATCATCATGTTGCCACCCATATCATTGGTAAAGAAATGGAAGCCCAGATAACGGTCAAGGGTCAGCAGCGCCAGCGTCACGGTCAGAACCGGGAAGGAGACGATGATCAGCACGTTAGTACACAGGGATGCCCAGGTAAATACAGGCATTTTGAACATGGTCATGCCAGGTGCGCGCATTCTCAGGATAGTAACGAAGAAGTTAATACCCGTTAATGTCGTCCCGATACCGGAAAGCTGCAGACTCCATATCCAGTAGTCAACCCCGACCCCCGGACTGTACTCCGCGCCGGACAGCGGCGGATAAGCCAGCCAGCCGGTCTGAGCAAATTCGCCCACGCCCAGCGACAGGTTAACCAGCACCACGCCCACAGCCGTGAACCAGAAGCTCAGGTTGTTCAGGAACGGGAAGGCCACGTCGCGCGCGCCGATCTGTAAAGGAACAGCGATGTTCATCAGACCGATAACGAACGGCATCGCTACGAAGAAGATCATAATCACGCCGTGAGCGGTGAAGATCTGGTCGTAGTGATGGGGTGGCAGGAAGCCAGCGCCGCCATCAGAGGCAAGCACCTGTTGGCTACGCATCATCACCGCATCGGCAAAGCCGCGCAGCAGCATGACGAAAGCCACGATGATATACATGATACCGAGTTTTTTGTGGTCGACAGACGTTAGCCATTCGCTCCACAGGTATTGCCACTTACCGAAGTAAGTGATTGCTCCAGCAACAGCCAGACCACCAAGAATGATGGCGGCAACCGTAACCACGATAATCGGCTCATGGTACGGAACTGCATCAAGGGTTAATTTTCCCAACATCGTATTATTCCTCGGCTCCCGCGTGAGAGGCGTCGTTCATGTCCATGCCTTCATGCTCAGAGGACATAGCCATATTCCCGTGGTTCATCTTGAATTTGCCAATAACCTGCTTGAACAAATCTGGATTCGCCGTAGAGAAGAACTCCACCGGATGGTTTTCGCTTGGCGCAGCCAGTTTCTCGAAATCATCCATGGTCATCAGCTGGTTAGAAGACTCTTTCGCTTTCGCTACCCACTGATCGAACGTGGCGTTATCAGGCGTGGCGATAGCTTTGAACTTCATACCGGAGAAACCGCGACCGCTGAAGTTAGAGGAGATACCGTCAAACGTACCGGATTCATTCGCAATCAGATTCAGCTGCGTCTGCATACCTGCCATGGCGTAGATCTGGCTACCCAGGGTAGGAATGAAGAAAGAGTTCATCACGGAGTTCGAAGTGATCTTAAAGGTCACTGGCGTGTTAGCCGGGAAAGCGATCTGGTTGACCGTAGCGATGCCCTGCTCCGGATAGATAAACAACCATTTCCAGTCCAGCGCCACCACATCAATCTCGATTGGTTTCACGTCGGAAGCCAGCGGTTTGCTTGGTTCCAGCGCGTGGGTTGATTTCCACGTCAGAACGCCAAGGAAGAGAATGATTAAGATTGGCACAGTCCACACCACGGCTTCCACTTTATTCGAGTGTGACCAGTTAGGGCTGTATTTTGCTTCAGTATTCGATGCCCGATATTTCCAGGCGAACACCACGGCCATCAGGACTGCGGGAATAACGACGATCATCATCAAGCCGAAGGCTGTCAGTATCAGCGAACGTTGCTCCATTGCAACCTGTCCTTTGGGACTCAACAATGCACTATCACAGCCACTTAACAATACAGTGCCTGCGATTAATGACAGAATCCCCAAACTTTTATTGTATTTCCTGAGTCTCATTTAACGACCTCAATGACAAGGGCTCTATTGTCGTTTAAGTGTGGCGGCATTTTACGGGAACGTTTCAGTACTGTAAACCAGCAACAGCTTGTGTCAGCGCGGTGTTGACACCTTTTGCAAACACTGTCACAGATGTTGCGAGGGGTGACAAAATATGAATAACAGCAAGGCTTTGGAGGCAATATAACAAAAACCGATGGAAAAGCCCCTTCAGAAATCATGGACGCTATAAACAGCGAGATTGGTACTCAATTATTTAACATAGTTGTAGCATTTGATCTATGTCAAATAAACAAAGATAGTTTCGCAGCGGTTTTTATTTGGCGTTTAATTGTAAATGTAAAGGTGAGAATCTTTAGGAAATAACGGATAAAGGCAAATTAACGCGGCGGCAGAATTGTTAAAAATTGATGAAAATTCCTGCGCTATTGCCGTTTATTTCCGCGTAAAAAAAGCCTGTTTGTTACGTTGCTGTTAGCGTATTTTCTGCTACGAGAGGCCGCTATGCCGAACCTGAGACGCTTATAACAGTTTCGCTAATGTAAAACGCTGATTTTACCAGCAAAGAGATAACATGGCGCAAACGGCAGTTTGCCTTAGGTCAGGGCTGTTTCGCACGGTATTTGTCAGGACGTTGGCTCACTTGTGTGAGTCTTATCACACTATTTCGCTTTGTTATTATCGTTGGCTTGACAATTCTCGTGCTATGTTCTCTGTATATTCATTTATATAACGGTAGATGGAGTTGATATGGATATCAACCGGCGTCGTACGGTAGTCGGCCTTGCCGCTACCGCGATCTGTGCAGCTTTACCTCATTCCGCCTTCTCTGCAGAAGAGGCCGACCGCGGACTTTTTTTATATGGAAAGATTCCGCCTTCTTCCTCCATCCATAAAATATTGAGTGCAGGCGCGCCTGGCGATCCGCTGCTGCTGGCGCTGGCCCCCGAAAAGCTGCTGGGCCTCTCTTTCTATAGCTTTTCCCGACCCGGCAATGAGTTTATGCCTGAAAAGCTGCGCCAGCTACCTGAAACGGGGCGGCTTGCCGGGATGGGAAACCCGCTTTCGCTGGAGAAACTGCTACGGCTGAAGCCCGATCTGATTATTGACTGCGGCATGACAGGAGAGACTTATCGCTCGCTGGCGCAGCGGATAGTGACACGCACCGGCATTCCCTGGGTACTGGTGGATGGCCGCCTGAAGCATTCTGTCCGGCAGTTGCAGCAGCTCGGCACTCTTTTAGGCGTAGCAGAACGCGCTAAACCACTGGTGGAGCTGGCTGAACGCATCCTGCATGAGGCATTCTCATTCGCCGCCAGCCACCCGGTAAGGCTGCGCTTTTATTCCGCCCGTGGCATCAACGGCCTGCAAACCGGCTTGCAGGGTTCGCTGCATACGGAAGCCGCTGAGCTATTGGGGATGCAAAATGTGGCGGTGCAGCCAGGGCAGGCGCATTTGGTGCAGGTTTCGCTGGAGCAGCTGCTTGCCTGGCAGCCAGAGGTGATTATCACTCAGGATGTTCAGTCCTGGCGGCATATTACCACCGATCCCATCTGGCGCGGCATTAAAGCGGTGGCGCAGAACCAGGTACTGCTGTTTCCGCAGCGGCCTTTCGGCTGGCTGGACGGGCCGCCGGGCGTTAACCGGCTGGCGGGCCTGAGAATGCTGCAGGCACGTTTCGACGCGGAAGTAGCGAAAACTTTGCAGCAGGATCTGGCGCAGTTTTTCCGCCTGTTTTACCACAGCGAACCGGATGCAGCCCAGTGGCGGCGCCTGATGAGCCCGGCATGAAAATCATCTGCTGCCTGCTTTTTTGCCTGGGCGCGCTGGCCGCTTCGCTAACTATCGGCGCCTATCCGCTGACGCTGTCGCAAATCATAACGCTACTGTTTTCTTCGGCCAGCAACTTGCCCGATCCACAACCAGGCATTGTTTTTTGGCAAATACGTTTGCCGCGTATTCTGGCAGCGCTATTGATTGGCGCAGGTTTGTCGGGTGCAGGCGCCGCTTACCAGGGCATGTTCCGCAACCCTCTGGTCTCGCCGGATATCCTTGGCGTTTCCGCCGGCGCTGGCCTGGGTGCCTGTCTGGCTATCTGGCTGGATCTGCCCATGTTTTTCGTCCAGATGATGGCATTTAGCGGCGGTCTGCTGGTGGTGGCGCTGGTAAACCTGACGGCGCGCTTCGCTCGATCGCATGACCCGGTACTTTCGCTGGTGCTGACGGGTATCGCCTGGGGAACGCTGAGCGGCGCGGCCATCTCGTTGATCAAAACTCTTGCCGATCCTTATACGCAGTTGCCTGGCATTACCTTTTGGTTACTTGGCGGTTTGTCCGGCATTACGCCGGAAGATCTTATCAGCGCCAGCGTGGGTATTGTTCTGGGGCTGCTGCCTTTGCTGCTGTTACGCTGGCGGCTAAATCTGCTGAGCCTGCCGGATGAAGAGGCGCAAATTATGGGTGTCAACGTCAGGCAGCTACGGGCGGTTTGCATCCTGAGCGCGACGCTAATCACCGCCAGCGCCGTTGCCGTTGCGGGGATTATCGGGTGGGTAGGGCTGGTGATACCTCATATCAGCCGTTTGCTGGCGGGTGCTGACCATCGCCGCCTGCTACCCGCTTCGCTATTTTACGGTGGCCTTTTTTTACTTTGCACCGACACCCTGGCGCGCAGCATAAATAAAACTGAGGTGCCGTTAGGGATCCTCACTGCTTTTATCGGCGCGCCTTTTTTTATCGCACTGCTGTTACAGGGAGCCAGACGATGAGTTTTCTCAACCTCAGGCAGGTTTCGTTGGGCTACGCCAACAATAAAGTGGTGCGGGAAGCCAGTCTCTCTCTGGAACAGGGCACCATCTATTGCCTGCTGGGCGGCAACGGCTGCGGTAAAAGTACTTTGCTACGCACTATTGCGGGCGTGCTGTCGCCTTTAGCGGGCGACATCGATCTGGCGGGAAAAACGCTGGGGCGCTGGTCTGTAAGAGAAAGAGCAAAGCTTATTGCCTGGGTGCCGCAGCAGCATGCTACACCTTTCGCTTACAGCGTACTGGATATGGTGATGATGGGCAGCAGCGCGGAGCTGGGCCTTTTTGCTGCTCCGGGAAGGGCACAGCGCGAGCGGGCGCAGGAAGCGCTGAATATGCTGGGCATGGGCAAGCTGGCGGCGCGCAGCTATCCCACGCTTAGCGGCGGCGAACGCCAGCTGGTGCTGCTTGCCCGCGCGCTGGTGCAGCAACCGGCGCTGATGCTGCTGGATGAGCCAGCGGCCAGCCTGGATTTCGGGCATCAGATCGCGCTACTGGAAAAAGTGCGCGAGCTGAAAAACAAGGGAATGACGTTATTGATGGCTACGCATCATCCGCTTCATGCCTGGGCTATTGCGGATCGCGTTATCTTTATTACGCCGCAGGGCAAGATACGCCAGGGGACGCCGCAAAAGATGCTGACCAGCGACTCGCTGGCGGAACTTTATCGGGTCAGCCCGCAGGAAATCACGCGCTGGCTAAACCTTAACCCTGAACGCCAGGAGAAAATAGCATGTTGATTGACGGTATCGATTTTGCGTTGCTTTATAAAGAGCAGTTACGGCAGGCGAAAAGAACGGAGAAAAGTCCGCAGCACTGGGATCGCCGCGCCAGCAAGATGGCGGAAAGCTGCGGTCGCTCCGCTAGCCGCTATTTGCGCGAGCTGCTTTCGCATATGGATTTAACAGGCGCATCCACGCTGCTGGATATAGGCTGCGGGCCGGGAACAGTATGCCTGGCGGTGGCCGATCGACTCGATAAAGTATATGGCCTGGATTACAGCACGGGAATGCTGGAGGTTGCTGCACAAAGAGCCGCCGCACAAGGCGTGGATAACGCTGTCTGGCTGCCTCGCGCCTGGGAAGATAGCTGGGAAGATCTGCCGGTTTGCGATATTGCCGTGGCATCCCGCTCCACGCTGGTGGGTGATTTGCGGCAGGCGCTGGCTAAGCTTAATCGTCAGGCTCGTCTGCGCGTCTATACCACGCATACTGTCAGCGGCACTTTTGTCGATCCAGAGCTGCTACGGGCTATCGATCGGCCCGTAGAACAGCTGCCGAACTATATCTATGCGGTCAATATCCTTTATCAAATGGGCATCCACGCCCGCGTTGACTTTATTGAAGACGATCGGTGCCAAAAAGCACAGACTTTTGAGGACGCTTTGCAGGCCGTCAGCCGCGCTACTGGCGAACTGAATGCGAGCGAGCAGCAGCGGCTGGCCGAGTATTGCCAACAGAGAAAAGCGCCTGCGGCCGGAAAAAAATGGGCGCTGGTTTACTGGGATTGCCAGCCGGAGACGGGCCGATGAATTTTATTTCCGATGCTCAGCTCGATCGGTGGCTGCTGGAAGATATCCAGGGCGGCGACCTGACCACCCGTGCGCTGGACATAGGTTTTCGCCATGGGCGCATGCAGTTTATTCATCGCGCTGGCGGCTGCGTCAGCGGTGCAGCCTGTGCACAGCGATTATTGCAACGGCTGGGGTTACAGGTAGAAGGTGCCGTAGCGGAAGGTGAAGTAGTAAAAGCTGGCCACTGCCTGCTAAGCGCGGTCGGCCCGGCGGAAGCGTTACACCAGGGCTGGAAAGCGGCGCAAAACCTGCTGGAGTGGAGCTGCGGCATCGCCCATTATGCCTGGCGCATGACGCAACTGCTGCGCCGCTATGTTCCGGAAGGGCAAATCGCGGGGAGCCGTAAAACTTTCCCCGGCAGCAGAACCCTTGCCCAGCAGGCGCTGGTAGCGGGCGGCGGCATTGTCCATCGCAGCGGCCTGGCTGAAACCGTGCTGCTGTTCGCCAATCATCGCCGTTTTCACGCTAATCCACAGGACTGGTCGACCATGGTCGCCAGCCTGAGGCAGCAGGCGCCGGAAAAGGCAATTGTTGTCGAAGCCGATAATAAAGAAGAAGCGCTGGCCGCTCTGGCCGCGCGGCCCGATATTCTCCAGCTTGATAAGTTTTCCGTCGCCGATATTGCAGCGGTACAGCAGGCTGCCATCAGCCTTGCACCGCGCTGCCGTCTGGCGCTGGCGGGCGGCATAACCTTACAGACGCTGGAAACTTTTGCGCAAACCGGCGTCGGATTAATGATTACTTCAGCGCCTTATGCGGCTTCTCCAGCCGATATCGGCGTAATGATGGAGCCTGTGCAATGAACTGAATCTTACCGTCACGGGCGTGACGGCAGTCTTCCCCATCGCGATCTAAGGAAAGATCATGAAAAGAAACTCACTCAGGCTGTTGCTGGCGATGCCGTTGATTATCACTATGGCACGGGCAGACGACAGTACTATCACTGTCTGGGCCACTCCTGCAGCCGCCAGCCGCGATATTATCTCCTCCGAAACACTTAACGACCTTGAAAAGCACGATGTTGCCGAGGCACTGTCAGCCATTGGCGGCGTGACGCTGGATAAATCAGGCGCCAGAAATGAATTACAGGTGCGCGTCCGGGGCTTTGACAGCCGCCAGGTACCGGTTTATTACGACGGTGTGCCCATCTATGTGCCTTATGACGGCAATCTGGATTTAAGCCGCTTTCTGACCTTTGGCGTAGGTGCGCTGGAGGTATCAAAAGGCTATACCTCGCTGCTGCAGGGGCCAAACCAAATGGGCGGCGCCATCAATATCACCAGCGCGCCGCCGAAAAAACCGCTTGAGGGAAAAATCGGCTATCGCCAGGGCTGGAGCCGCAGCCACCGTAACATCAGGGAAAGCAATGCCGCTTTTGGCATTAAAAATGACAACGGATTTTTACAGTTGAGCGCCAGCCAGCTAAAGAGAGACTTTATCGCTCTGCCGCATGGCGCAGCCCTGGCGGCTGGCGAAAACGGCAGGCGCAGCAATTCGGCGGCGGATGATAAAAAAGGCGCAATCAGGCTAGGCTGGACGCCCGGTGACGATCAATATGTTTTTAGCTGGAGCAAACAGGATGGCGAAAAGCAGAGTCCGCCTTATGCGGGCACGGATTCGCAAACCCCGCGCTACTGGCAGTGGCCGCAATATAATAAAGAAAGTCTCTATTACCAGGGCAATACCCATATTGCCGATAAGCTGACGCTAAAAAGTCGTCTTTATCATGACGTATTTACTAACACGCTGCTGATGTATAACTCAGCGGCGGCGCTAAGTAAAAAGCAGGGCACCTACAGCCACTACGATGATTACAGCGACGGCGGGGGTCTTCAGCTCTCTCTCGATCTGCGTGAAAGCGACAGCCTGGCTTTCGCCGCCCACTGGAAAAAAGATGTCCACCGGCAGAAAAGCGGTAAAAACGAGGCAAGGGAGCGCTATGAAGACAGAACATGGTCGCTGGCTACGGAATACCAGCGCGCGATAAGCGATTCGCTGGATATAGTAGCGGGCATAAGCTATGACTGGCGGGATAGCGTGGAAGGTTACCGGCACGACAACAGTGACGGTCTGATCCATTATGACAATAATACCCAGCGCGCTTTTAACTGGCAGGTGCTGACGAAATACTATCCGGCGCCGGGCGATACCCTGTCGTTTTCTCTTTACGATCGCAGCCGGTTTCCCACGCTAAAAGAGCGTTATACCACGACGCGTCCTGCTTACTCGCAAACCTCATTAGTCAATCCTCATCTTAAACCAGAGCGTGCGCGCGGCGTGGATTTGAGCTGGGATCGTGAAATCACCGCTGGCTGGCGCACCGAGGCCAGCCTCTATTACCATCGGGTCAGTGATGCCATCCTTTCTAAAACCATAGATGCGCAGACTTTGCAGAATCGCAACAGTGGCCGCGTGGATTACCGGGGACTGGATATAGGGCTGAGGGGAAAAATCGGCGATTATGCCGAACTGGGCGTTAACTACAGCCTGATTGCCAACAGCGTTAAAGAGACGGGCAAAATTATCGGTCTACCAGGCCAAACCTTTACCGGCTGGCTTAACCTGATGCCGTGGCAAGGCTGGCGGGTAAGCCTTTCTGAAGAGGCGCGTTCTTACAGCTACAGCGACAGCGCCGGAGAGCGGCAGGCCGCGGGCTTTGCGCTTACCCATTTACGGCTGGTGTACAGCCCCGGCTATGGCCTGAGCTTTAACACGGCGGTCACTAACCTGTTTGATAAAAAATACGCCCTGACCGAGGGCTATCCCGAGTCAGGGCGTCAGTACTGGGCTGGCGTGGAATACGTTTTCTGACCTTAATCCGGCAGGCGGCGCAGCGCCAGATAATCCAGCAGCGAACCGAAGGTTACGCCAGCCAGGCCCAGCAGCGCCGCGCCAGTAAACAACGCCCCGGTCAGATGATTAACGTGCATCAATCCCAGGGCATCCAGCGCCAGCAGCAGCAGCCCGATACCTGCCAGCCCGCATCCCACCAGCAGCAAACGGCTGGCCCAGCGATAAGCCTGCGGCCAGCTAACGCGCGGCGTGAATTCGCGCGTTTTCTCAGCCCGATCCAGTGTGCGCCTGCAGCCAGCCAAAAGAACCAGGCCGGGTAGCGCAGCCGCCACGGAAAAAGCGTAAAACGCTGGCCAGCCCCAGCTTGCAACAAACCAGCCCGCCACCGGCCCTACGTAAACGCGACCAACGGCAGAAAGAGCGGAAAGCAGAGCGAATTGCGTGGCGGAAAAGGACTTATTGCACAGTGTCATCAGCAGCGCTACGAAAGCAGCCGTCCCCATGCCGCCACAAAGGTTTTCTACAAATACCGCAGCAGCCATGCTGTATAAATGCTTATCGGTTACTGACAGCAGCCAGTAGGCCAGGTTAGAACAAGCCTGCAAAATGCCGAACAGCATCAGCGCGCGGTACAGGCTCAGGCGCTGCATCAGCATGCCACCGTAAAGTGCGCCGACAATAGTAGCGAACAGGCCAAGCGTTTTATTCACCAAACCGACATCGCCAGCGTCAAAGCCCACGCCGCGAATCAAAAAGATAGTGGTCAGGCTGGCGGCAAAGGCATCGCCAAGCTTATAAAGAACGATGAGCGACAGGATTAGCCAGGCATTGTTGCGGGTAAAAAAATCCCGCAGCGGCGCGAGCACCGCTTCTTCCAGCGAGTGCGGCCGCACTATCGCGTCGTCCGGCTCTTTTGCCAGCAGCGTGGCGATAACGCCCGGCACCATCATCGCGGCCATCAGCCACCAGATAGCCTGCCAGCCAAGATAACGGTCGGCCAGCCAGAGCGCCAGCCCGCCGGAAACCAGCATCGCCAGCCGATAGCCGAAAACGCTGATCGCCGCGCCGCTGCCGCGCTCTTCGGCGGGCAAAATATCCGTTTTCCAGGCATCGAAAACAATATCCTGCGAGGCGGAACAGAAAGCTACCAGTACCGCCAGCGAGGCGAGCAGCGTCAGATCGCGGGAAGGCTGCATAAAGCCCATCAGCGCGATAGCAACAATCAGCAGCAGCTGGGTCAGCAGCAGCCAGCCGCGACGACGCCCCAAAAAAGGCGGCGTATAGCGATCCATCAGCGGCGACCAGAGAAACTTAAAAACGTATGCCTGGCCTACCAGCGAAAAGAAGCCGATGGTCTTGATATCGACGTTTTCCACGGCCATCCAGGCCTGTAGGGTGCCGGAAGTCAGCGCCAGCGGCAGACCGGAAGAGAAGCCGAGCAGAAGCAGAAGGGCGGCGTTGCGCCGGGTGAAAATTTGCAGATAGTGACTGGGCATACGAACCTTAAAACAGTGCCCGCCTGAGCGGCGGGCAAGGCTATATTAACGGGCGTTTTGCTTGATGAACTCGTGGATGCTGGTGTCCTGAGCCATATCGTCGATAACATCGCCCAGCGTGGAGTTAACCGCTTTGGTGATCTTATCGTTAGTGGCGTTGAACGCGCCTTCCACACTGTAGGTCTGACGGTAGTTTTTCACCTGCTTGCTGCCGTTTTTAGCGGTAGCGATGATCGAAATATCTGCCTTAGTGGTGATGCTGTAGCGCACGTTGCCCTGCGTTACGTCAGCATAAAGGTTATTTACCACGATTTGCAGATCGACCGCGCCGTTCGGGCCAATCATATAGCCGCGCGCGCCCATTTGCTTCTCGAGCACTTCCTGCAGCAGGAAACGCAAATCGCGGGAAGGGGTCAGCGTTACCAGCTGGCCGTCGCGGTTGACCTTGGCCAGCGCTTTATCGCTGCGCTGGTCGGCACCGTTGATGCTGACGGTAATACCCATCAGGCTCGGATCCTGCTGCGGCAGTTTAATTTCTGGCGAAACGTTCAGCGTGGTGCTGCTGGTGGCGCAGCCAGCCAGCATAAACACGGCCAGCAGGGGGAAAAACAATTTTTTTAGCATGTTTATGTTCTCGATTTTATGGGTGCAGTCCTGTTAAAACCGGGGCCATCATAACATCGCCTGAAGCAAGAGGAAGCCCCGGCGACGCGCAAATTCATCGCTTTACCCTTCGGTTAAGGTTGCCGCACGCGCTTTCCGTGCGCGGAGGGTTGCGGTCGACAGCAGGAAAATGCACAGTAGCGCCCCTGAACGCCAGATATTTTTCCGCCAACGAATCGGCAGGCGGCGAAATCCGGCTAATATTGAAAGGGATGGGGCGCAGCTCAGGCGGCAGAGGAGTGTTGTTATGATACGCGAACAAATAGAAGAAAAGTTAAGAACGGCATTTGCACCGGTGCACCTGGAGGTTCACGACGAGAGTTACCGTCACAATGTTCCGGCAGGCGCAGAGAGTCATTTTAAAGTGGTTATCGCCAGCGACAGCTTTCTTAATCAGCGGTTCTTAATGCGTCATCGCGCCATTTATGGCGTGCTGGCCGACGAGCTGGCGGGAAGCGTTCATGCTCTGGCATTGCATACCTATACCGAAAAAGAGTGGGCCGGGTTACAGGATACGGTGCCGGCCTCGCCAAACTGTCGCGGCGCCGGTACGCTGGCCTGAGGCAATATCCGAAAATCTAAAGCGGCCTGCGGGCCGCTTTATTGTTTCCGGTCGAAAAAACCGCGTTTACCTCTTCTTTTATCCCTTTCACAAGTAAAAAGCGTGAACCTTAACAAAATGGCGTCGCGTTGTAGCCTCGACTCGCTTTGCCGTTGCCGCTATAATGCTGCGTCTATTTTTCCGAATGTCTTCGGGACGCTTCTGACAACAGGGAAAGCGGTTCTGACATCAGAGGCCGTCCCGGTTCTTAGTCTTACTTTGCCTTAGCGGCAGAGCGAGTCTGAAGTTGACCGAGCACGTGATTTTTTGAGGTAATAAGATGCAAGTTTCAGTAGAAACAACTCAGGGCCTGGGCCGTCGCGTTACGATTACCGTTGCTAAAGATGTGATCGAAAACGCGGTGAAAAATGAGCTGGTCAGCGTAGCGAAAAAAGTGCGCATCGACGGTTTCCGTAAAGGAAAAGTGCCGATGACCGTAGTCGCGCAGCGTTATGGCGCTTCTGTTCGCCAGGACGTGCTGGGCGATCTGATGCAGCGCAACTTTGTTGATGCGATCATCAAAGAAAAAATCAACCCGGCTGGCGCACCGAACTACGTGCCGGGCGAGTACAAAACCGGCGAAGATTTCACCTACTCCGTAGAGTTTGAAGTCTATCCGGAAGTCGAGCTGAAAGGCCTGGAAGCAATCGAGGTTGAAAAACCAGTGGTTTCCGTGACCGACGAAGACGTCGACGCCATGCTGGATACCCTGCGCAAGCAGCAGGCGACCTGGAAAGAGTCCGATCGCGCAGCGGAAGCTGAAGATCGCGTGACCATCGACTTCTCCGGCTCCGTAGACGGCGAAGAGTTCGAAGGCGGCAAAGCGTCCGACTTCGTGCTGGCAATGGGCCAGGGCCGTATGATCCCAGGCTTTGAAGACGGCATCAAAGGCCACAAAGCGGGCGAAACCTTCACTATCGACGTGAACTTCCCGGAAGACTACCACGCTGAAAACCTGAAAGGGAAAGCAGCGAAGTTTGAGATCGTGCTGAAGAAAGTAGAAGAGCGCGAGCTGCCGGAATTCACCGAAGAGTTCATCAAGCGTTTCGGCGTGGAAGATGGCTCCGTAGCGGGCCTGCGCACCGAAGTGCGTAAAAACATGGAGCGCGAGCTGAAAGGCGCCGTGCGTAACCGTGTTAAGACTCAGGCTATCGACGGCCTGGTCAGCGCTAACGAAATCGACGTGCCTGCCGCGCTGATCGACAGCGAAATCGACGTGCTGAAGCGTCAGGCTGCACAGCGCTTCGGCGGTAACGAGAAGCAGGCTCTGGAGCTGCCTCGCGAACTGTTCGAAGAGCAGGCGAAGCGTCGCGTACTGGTTGGCCTGCTGCTGGGCGAAGTGATCCGTAGCCACGAGCTGAAAGCAGACGAAGATCGCGTGAAGACCCTGATCGAAGAGATGGCGTCCGCTTACGAAGATCCTTCAGAAGTGATCGAGTTCTACAGCAAGAACAACGAGCTGATGAACAACATGCGTAACGTTGCGCTGGAAGAGCAGGCGGTAGAAGCCGTGCTGGAAAAAGCCAAAGTGACCGAAAAAGAAACTAACTTCCAGGAACTGATGAACCAGACCCAAACGGCCTGATTATCTGATAATACTGGATAAATAAAAGCCCGCGGTTGTAATGACCGCGGGCTTTTTTCTTTTATCCGCTGCAAAGCTCACTATTCCAGGCTTTATTCGCTCATTAAAGCGGCAAAATATCGACTATGCTACTTTTCCTGGTTAGCAGCGGCCCAAAAACGTTGTTATGCTTGAATTAGCGGGGCTGCATCCCCAGATAGGAATGTTACGAAAAAGCTTTAGCGTTCCCGATAGCTTTCGGGGAACAAAGCGGGGGACATAGTGTTCCGGAACGCTCTCAAGTAGAATTGGTAGTGTTGCCAAATGAAATTTATCCAGGAGACGGTAATGTCATACAGTGGCGAACGTGAACAAACAGCACCTCATATGGCTCTGGTGCCGATGGTGGTTGAACAAACTTCTCGCGGAGAGCGTTCTTACGACATCTTTTCCCGCCTGCTCAAAGAGCGCATTATTTTCCTGACCGGCCAGGTCGAGGATCATATGGCGAACCTGATCGTCGCGCAGATGCTGTTTCTGGAAGCAGAAAACCCGGAAAAAGATATCCACCTCTATATCAACTCTCCTGGCGGCGTGATTACCGCAGGCATGTCTATTTATGACACTATGCAGTTTATTAAACCTGACGTCAGCACCATTTGTATGGGCCAGGCCTGCTCCATGGGCTCTTTCCTGCTGACGGCGGGCGCGAAAGGCAAACGCTACTGCCTGCCGCATTCGCGCGTGATGATCCACCAGCCGCTGGGCGGCTTCCAGGGCCAGGCGTCGGATATCGATATCCACGCGCGTGAAATCATCAAGACCAAGCGCATGATGAATGAACTTATGGCTAAGCATACCGGTCAGAGCGAAGAAACCATCGAACGCGATACCCAGCGCGATCGTTTCCTTTCCGCCAACGAAGCGGTGGAATACGGTCTGGTCGACGCCATTTTGAACCAGCGCGGCTAAGCGACGCTGGTTAGTAAAAGAGATTGCTGCCGTCATCAAGGCAGACTGACGGCCCGGGCCGTTAGCGTTAAAGAAGAGGGGCTAATTAATGACAGATAAGCGCAAAGACGGTTCAGGAAAGCTGCTGTACTGCTCTTTTTGCGGCAAGAGCCAGCATGAAGTCCG
>NZ_JBHDVM010000018.1:0-58586 GCF_042610525.1 Pantoea sp. sgz302252 | reverse complement strand
ATGGTCAGGCTGTACACCGCGTAGCGCGTGCCGTTCAGCTCGCGGCTGCCGACGCCCACGCGGGTGATTTTGCCGTTGAGGTAGCGCGTGGCCATCAGGCCCTGCGTCGGGATGCAGACGGTGACCGGCTGGCCCAGCAGCGATTTACGGTCGATGCGCGCGCTGGTGCCGAGCAGCTCCAGCGTCAGCGCGAAGGATTCAGAGAGGCTTTCCCGGCCGCTGAGCTTCCAGAACAGCAGGCCTTCGACCGGCAGAAGAACGGTGATGCGATCAAACATAGTGGGTTCCCGGACTGATGGTAATTTTACAAACTAAATTTATTGCGGATGACGCCAGACTTGCGGCCAGGTGTTCCTGCTGGCCGCCAGCCTGATCAATGACTTAGCTCTGCGGATTAAGCAGCCAGACGCCTTCGCTGTCGACGGTAATGCTCTGGCTGCGGGTCTGGCCGCCATTACTGATGCTGAAACGGTAGTCGCCCGGCGGCAGTTGCAGCATGGCAAAGCCGTTTGGCGACGGCACCAGCGCCTGGGGATTGCCGTTCATCGCCACTTTGTCGCCCGGCTGCAGTTTGATATAGACCTGGGCGATCGGATCCGGCTCTGGCGCAGGTTCCGCAACCTGCGGTGCGGCGGCGGCAGGTTCTGCTTTGGCCGTTTCCGCTGGTGCAGAAGCTGCTGGTGCCGAAGCCGCCGGTGCAGAAGCTGCTGGTGTGGAAGCTGCCGCTGGCGCGGAAGCCGTCTGCGGCGCATCGTCGCCACCGCCAGCCATCAGCGCGCCGACGCCAATACCCACCAGCACGCCAGCAGCAACCAGACCCGGCACCATAAAGCGCTTCCAGCCAGCGGCTTTCGGCGCAGGCACTTCTTCTTCTACCGGCACCAGCATGGTGCCAGGCCCGCTGACTTTAACTTCGAAGATTTCGTTGATATCGCTGGCGGAAAGCTCCATCAGCGCGGCGAATTCGTCTACCGTCTGCGGTCTGTCTTCCGGCTGCAGCGCCAGCGCGCGGTCAATAGCATGCAGCAGCGGCAGCGAATAACCTTCCGGCTTTAGCTGCACCAGCGGCTTATAGTTATCCTCAATGCTGCGCACCACGCTGACTGGCGGCGGCGAACCGACAATCAGCGTATGCAGTACCGCGCCCAGCGCATAGATATCAGTCCAGGTGCCCTGCTCGCTTTCGTTATCGTCGCTGTATTGCTCAATCGGCGCGAAGCCCGGCTTAAGCATGGTCTCGGTTTCGTCAGAGAGGTTGCCGATCGCCTTACGGGCTGAGCCGAAGTCCAGCAGCACCGGTACGCCGTTTTCCTGAATCTGGATATTATCCAGCGAGATATCGCGATGCAGGTAGCCTTCGCGGTGGATAGTGTTGATTGCGCCGAACAGCGGCGGCAGCAGGCAGCGGATCCACGCCTCGCTGATCATCTCCGGACGGCGGCTGTGCAGCTGCGACAGCGTGGTGCCGGAGTAAAAAGCCGTGCCCATATAGGCAGTGTCGTTCTGTACCCAGAAACGCAGCACGTGCAGCAGGTTCGGATGGTTGAAGCGAGCCAGCAGGCGCGCCTCCTGGATAAAGCTGTTCAGCCCGGCGTGAAAAGTTTTGCTGAAGCGTTCGCTGCGCAGCACCAGCGTCAAATCGTCGTTACGCACCGCCAGCGAGGCGGGCATAAACTCTTTGATAGCGATGGTGCGTTCAAGCTGGCGATCCCAGGCGCGATAGACGATGCCGAAGCCACCGCCGCCAATCACCTCTTTAATTTCAAACTCGTTAAAGCGGTAGCCCACCGGCAGAGCGTTAGGAATGGCTCGCGGAATATCTTGTTCTGACATATTGGACAACTCTCTTAATTGCGGCTTACGCCTCAAACTGACACTGGAACTCGCCCTCGTGCAGGGTCACTCGCAGGCGCTGGTACTCTTCTTCACGCCGGTGCGCATCCAGCAGCAGCTGGCTCATCTGCGGCAGCAGCGTGTTGGTAAGGATGGCATCGACCATACGGCCCCCGGATTCTACCTCAGTACAGCGCTGAACGATGCGTTCAATCACGCTGTCATCCACTTCGGAGACGATGCCGTGGTTTTGCTCCAGGCGTAGCTGGATACGCTTAAGCTGCAGGCGCACGATGCTGGCCAGCATTTCGTCGCTCAGCGGATAGTAAGGCACCACCAGCAGACGGCCCAGCAAGGCTGGCGGGAAGACTTCCAGCAGCGGCCCACGCAGCGCGCCAGCCAGCGCTTCCGGCTCCGGCATCAACTCCGGATCGGCGCACATGGCGCTAATTAGCTGCGTGCCTACATTGGAAGTCAGGATAATCAGCGTGTTACGGAAATCGATATGACGACCTTCGCCATCTTCCATCCAGCCTTTATCAAAGACCTGGAAGAAGATTTCGTGTACGTCGGGATGCGCTTTTTCGATCTCGTCCAGCAGCACTACGCTGTAAGGACGACGGCGCACCGCCTCGGTCAGCACGCCACCTTCGCCGTAGCCGACGTAGCCCGGAGGCGCGCCCTTCAGCGTAGAGACGGTGTGCGCTTCCTGGAATTCGCTCATATTGATGGTGATGATATTTTGCTCGCCGCCATAAAGCGTTTCCGCCAGCGCCAGCGCGGTTTCGGTTTTGCCAACGCCGGACGGGCCGCACAGCATAAAGACGCCAACCGGCTTGTTGGGATCGTCCAGCCGCGCGCGGGAAGTCCGTACGCGTTTGGCGATCAGATCCAGACCGTGGCGCTGTCCAATCACTCGTTCATTCAGCGTATCGGCCAGTTTTAGCACCGCGTCGATTTCGTTTTTCACCATGCGGCCCAGCGGGATGCCCGTCCAGTCTGAAACCACGGCGGCCACTACGTTAGCGTCCACGGCGGCGAACAGCAGCGGCGCTTCGCCTTGTAGCGTTTTCAGCTGCTGCTGCTGGTCGGCAAGCTGCTGGTGGATAGCGGCGATATCTTCTGCTTTATCTTCATGCAGCTGCGCGCGCAGGGCGATGATGCTATCTACCAGCTCGCGTTCTGACTGCCAGCGTGCTGTTAGTTCATCGCGCTGCACGGCCAGTTCGCTCAGCTGCTCGCTGATTTTAACCGCGCGGGCCGCGTCGCCAATCGCTACCTTCGCTTCGCGTTCCGCTATTTCTTTTTCAATCTCCAGCGCATGGATGCGATGCAGGCAATCTTCCAGCTGTGGCGGCTGTGCGCTTTGGCTGACGGCGACGCGCGCGCAGGCTGTATCGAGCAGCGCTACGGCTTTATCGGGAAGTTGACGAGCCGGAATGTAGCGATGAGAAAGTTTTACCGCAGCGGCAACGGCCTCATCCAGCAGCAGCACGCGATGGTGCTTTTCCAGCGGGCTAACAGTGCTGCGCAGCATCAGCAGCGCTTTTTCTTCGTCCGGCTCCTGCACCTGCACGGTCTGGAAACGCCGGGTCAGCGCCGGATCTTTCTCAATATATTTTTTGTATTCCGCCCAGGTCGTGGCACCGATGGTGCGAAGCTGGCCGCGAGCCAGCGCAGGTTTCAGCAGGTTGGCCGCATCGCCGGTGCCCTGCTGGCCGCCAGCTCCAATCAGCGTGTGGATCTCGTCGATAAACAGGATGATCGGCGTGGCGCTGGACTGCACTTCGTTGATCAATGCCTGGAGACGCGCTTCGAACTCGCCTTTCATGCCCGCGCCAGCCTGTAACATGCCGATATCCAGCAGCCATAGCTGCACGTTCTGCAAAGGTTCCGGCACGTCGCCCGATGCCATACGCAGCGCCAGGCCTTCTACTACCGCCGTTTTTCCCACGCCCGCTTCGCCGGTCAGCAGTGGGTTGTTCTGACGGCGGCGCATCAGGATATCCACCATCTGGCGGATCTCTTCGTCACGCCCGGCGATCGGATCGATCTTGCCTTCGCGGGCGCGCGCCGTCAGGTCCTGCGCATACTGCGCCAACGTGCTTTTCTGCTGGAGCACAGCGCCTTCCGCTACCGGCGCGGCGGTGACGCTGGTCTCTTTGCTGTCAGCGAAAACGCTGTCGAACTGCTCCAGCAGCGTATCCATGCTGATGCGGCCAAACTGCGGCGAAATGCCTTTCAGCAGGTTTGCCAGGTTGAAGGTTTTCAGCAGGCCGATCAGCAGATGGCCGCCGCGGATCTGCTGCGCGCCGAACTTCAGCGAGCCGTAAACCCAGGCGCGCTCCACCGCGCTGTCGATATGCTCCGACAAATCCGATACGGCGCTCGCTCCGCGCGGCAGACGATCCAGCGCCGCAACGATATCGCGCGTCAGCGCCTCTTCGTCCAGTGAAAAGTAGCGGATAAGCTGTTGTAGATCGCCATCCTGCTGCTGCATCAGCTGATGCAGCCAGTGCACCAGCTCCACATAGGGATTGCCGCGCAGCTTGCAAAAGGCGGTGGCGCTTTCCAGCGAGGTAAATAACAGCTTGTCCAGTTTGCCGAACAGTACGGCGCGGCTGATTTCTGACATGGTTGATCCAATATGGTAGATGACTGATGGAATACAGGGCCGTGAAGCGTAGCCAGATTAGTAACCCGTTCTGATAAAAAGGAGGCTGTTATCTGGTATTCCTTGCAAGACGTACCCACATATCACCCGTAAAAACGAGGATAAGAGAACTTACAAAAAATGATGGCAATAGTCAGGGTTTATTTTTTTCTACCTTGTTGTTTTTACTGGTAATATCTTTCCAGTCAGCGCCAAACAAAACGTAAATAAAGGTAAAAAACAAAGCAGAAAATCTTATGGTCGTATCATCCCATGCACTATAGCCGCATAAGCGGTAAATATAATCCGCGCCATATTTTGCCAGATAGTACTGTGCACAACCCGCAATAAAAATAGCCAAAATTTTGATTACCCACTGAGCTTTTAAGGAAAAGATTTTTTTTGAACTAAGCAGGAAAATTAGGAAAGCAATAATTATTGAAATTATCTCATATCCGATCGTTACCAGATATGAATTGTCCGTTATTGTGACTTCACTGTACATTTACCTCTCCTTTTCAGACTGATAAATACCAAATAAAGTACTCGTATCACCGATGCTTTCATTAAGAAGCGGTATCGGCCCCATATTTCTCCAGTCACGAATAAAGTCATCGCTCAAAGTTCTGTATAGGCGGAACCGGTCGGCTCTGGGAACTTTTCTGAATATACCATAACCTGAAAGGCCAAGATCTACCGCGCTGAAAACCGTATCAGCCTGTTGTTCGCTCGCGCCCAACTTATGAGCCAGGAGTCGGTAGACTTTTTTGGTGTAGCCGACTTTATCTTTTCTGTATAGAAGAAAATAACCATTCTCGTAAGCATTATTAACTCCATGCGCCATCAGAGGAGCGCCATAGGCAGCGCAAAGACTCCCTAACGATGCAGCACAGATACCGGCACCACCAAAAAATTGGCTTCCTCCGCCGATGAAACCAATTTGTTTGAGGATTAAATTAACGCTGCGGTTAACTCTTTCTTTTTTTATAGCAGCATATTGAGTCATCCTTCCGCTCATTAATTTAAAATCCTGCTCGCGTAAATGTCTTATCTCTTCCTGAATCGTCTTTATGCCACCTGCTGTGGACATACATTGAATATCAATGTCGCGCGACACAGCTGATGCTAAATCGTTTATTTCTTTGAGAAAGATATCGCGTGATATTCCTGCTGGAATATATTTTATTGCTATAGCGTTACTAGTCTCATTTAGTTGCGTAACAGCTTTATTAAAGTCCGCTTTTGCTGCTGTCTTCAACAATGTAAACCCTCCTGATTTGTACTAAGGATAAAGATTATTATGATTCCGGACTGAAGGTTAAATCCTGTAACGAGCGATCGCTTTTTAAATGCCCCAGCCAGCTATTAAAGCCAAGCCGCGATGAGTCGCCGGGTCGAATTCCTTTAGCCTCTTCTGCCGCCAAAATCAGCCGCAGTTCCCAGACGTATTCGATGCCCAGATATTGCCGTACCCAGTCCCGCAGCTGCTCTGTCCAGGGCTCGCCGGGCAGGAAACGGTTATAGGTTTCCAGCGGCATTGGCCCAAGCTCGATGCGGAACTTATGCTGTACATCCCGCACGGCCACGCCCAGAAACATCGACTCGCCCAGCTTTGGCGCATGCCTGCCAGCGCCCAGCTTTGCCCGCTCGCGGTTGTCGATCGGCAACCAGTGCGGCACGTTTTCCACCAGCTTTACCGGCACTTTAAAATAGTGGCTGAGGATTTTCTGTAATCCTTCCACATCTCGCGCATGGCGGGTTAAATGCCCGGCCACCGCATAGCGCGAGTGATCGCTCAGGCTGCCTTTCGCCATTTGGCCCGGCTGGCCCATGCCGATCAGGCTTGCCAGATAGCGCTCAAACCGCCGGTTGTCTTCGCGATCCAGCGATACCGTTGGCTGCGCATCGGCCCAGGCGCGGTAAAACAGCAGCGTCAGGCGATGATGAAACAGATCGGCAAAGGCCGACATGCTGCGATCCTGATGGTGCGTAATCCGCTCGCGGGCATACTCCGTCAGGTGCGTTGGCAGCGGGCCATTGGGGCCAAACAGGCCGAAGCTGAGAATAGAAATATCGTGTAGCGGGCTGTCAGGCCTTGGCCCGGCTTTCGACAGCGTAGCGGGCGCAAAAGCCAGTGAAGGCTCCTGGCCAATACGCAGCGGCTCATGACGAGGCAGCGGCGCGCGGCCCAGCGGATAGCGCTCGCCGCCCTGGGCATCCAGCCTGCGCAGCAGCTGGAACAGATCGTAGCGCCATGGCGCCTGCGTAACGCCTGACCAGAATCCTTCCGGGAGCCGCTGCTCTTTACGAATGCGCAGCACGTTCATATCAGCGCCCTTTTGCCCATGCGCGCTGGCCAGTAGCCGACTTCACCGCGCTGCTGGCTGGTTAGCGTGAGTTCCGTAAAGCTGTTGATGGCGACCAGCCTGGCGAAAACCTGCTCCAGCACGCTGCCCAGCAGCCACGGGCTGGCACCGGAAAACGCCTGTTCGTCCACGCTCAGCTCAATGCCGATGCCGCGCGCGAACACTATCGGGCCGGGTTCCGGTACCCGGCGGCTTATCGGCCTGAGCTGGCAGTGGCGGATGCCTTCTATCTGCCGCGCTACCGGCGCTTCCGCCAGGTTAGCGTACAGGCTCAGCAGCTGGCGCAGCGCCGAAGCGCCCTGGCCGTCGTCGCTGTCCATCAGGCTCAGATAGTTCATTTGCAGATGGCCGATCAGCCGCCAGGTCGCCATGCCTTCCGCCAGCGCCCGGCGTGGCGGCGTCGGACCTTTGCGCAGCGTTAGTCGGCTAACCGGCACGGAATCTGCCATCGAAAAGCTGCCCTGATCCTGCGCCAGCAGCATTAACGGCAGATCGCGGCTGGTACACAGTACTTCCGCCGTCAGATGGCTCAGATCGTCGCGCCAGGGCGACTGGCGTTCGTCTACCAGCGACAGAAACACTTCGGAACCGATATAGCCGGTACGCGTGCCGTAGCGCTGTGCCCGTTCCGACAGCGTGCGCTGCTCGCGGCGCAATGAGAAATAGGCGCCATAGTCGCCTTCATCGCGCCCGAAAGTGCTCCAGAAAGGCCGAAAAACCTGCTCGTTCTGCTGTTTGTCGCCGCTGGCATACAGCTTCTGCACCGAATAGATTTCGTAATCCAGCGGGCGAATGTTATCTACCACCAGGTGATATTCGTGCGCACCTTCGCTGATTTTCTGCCGCTCGGCGATTTTCGGGAAAAGATTGATTACCGGCGTGCAGTGCAGTGCCAGATGGCTTTTGTCGATTACCCTTTCCAGCGCCGCATCGGCCTTGTCCAGCAGCAGCACGATTTCAAAAGCTTTCGCCTCTGGCCCGCTGCGGCTCGGCAGCTCGCTTAAACCATTGACGCTGACAAACTGGAAGCGAGCCGGAAAGGCGAAATATTCCTGCAGCAGCCGGTAACCGTCAAAGTTACGCAGATCTTCCGGCAGCAGCGCCTGGTCAGCGGCGAAGCCTTCCTGTTTCAGCGCGTCGTCGCCCAGCACTATCCGCTGCGGCTGCGGTTCTACTGTCTGGCAGAAGCTGCCGACCGTGTGTTGCATAATCAATTCCAGCAGCTGCTGCGCCTGAATATCGGGGCCGCTGAGGAAAAACATCAGGTTGTCGAGCGTCAGGTGGTTCAGCGTGACTTCGTTAAAGCATTCCAGCCGGATCCGCAGCGCGCTCATTGCGCCGCGCTGGCTCAGCCCCATGCTGCTTAACGGAATATCAGCCGGCACGCCGCCCAGCTCTACATTGGCGATGCTCAGCGGTTGCAGCGTGACGTCATGCGCCGTGGCATAGCTACAGGTAACGCCATTTTTTTTCAGCAGCTGGCTTTCCATCATGGTGCCGCGCGACACCACAAAGCCATTGCTGATATCGCCTTTTTTGCTGTCCGGATGCAGCTCGGCAATCGCCATTGAAGGGACTGGCGCAAGGTAGTTAGGCGCGATCATTTCCAGCATGCGCTGCGAAAAGCGCGGAAACTCGGCGTCCATTTTTAGCTGCACGCGCGAGGTCAGAAAGGCGAAGCCTTCCATCAGCCGCTCAACGTAGGGATCGGCCACTTCAATGCCGCTCATACCCAGCCGTCCGGCGACTTTAGGATAGCGTTCGGCGAACTCCGCTCCCATTTCGCGCAGGTACGCCAGTTCACGGTTGTAATAATCGAGCAGTTTGCTGTCCATGATTAGCCTACGTCTTTCAGTTCAAAATGGCCGTTTTCCAGATCCAGATCGGTGCGGAACAGGAATTCCAGCGGATAAGGCACGCACCAGAGCCGGCCTTTGATTTCAATCGACAACACGTTGTGCAGGCTGAGCGAGCTGGTGTCTGATATGCAGCGCACCTGTAATCCCGCAGGCAGAATGCGCGGCTCGAAGTGCAGGATAGAGTTGGTAAGCTTGCGCTGGATATCCTGCCATTCGATATCGGACATACGCTGTCCGGCCAGCGGCGCAACGCCAAAGTTCCAGGTGGAACGCTGTACGTGTGGAAACGGCGAGAGATCCTGCTGCGCTTCGTTGTTGATGCTGTTAAACAGCCACTGCAGGTCGCGCAGCACGTTGCGCTTTAGCGCTACATGCGAGATTACGCGGCTGCTGGCGGCTTCCTGCTGCTTGTCCGGCGCGTTGTCGGTGAGCCTGTCCAGCAGCGACGGCTGCATTTTATCGCGCGCCGTCATCGTCTCCTTGCCGCGCTGGCGATAGCCGCCGTGCAGCAAATCGCGATCGTCACTCATCGTTTTCTTCCGCTACGCCGAAGGCAATATGGGTCAGGCTCAGCAGCGGAAAATCGCCCTCTTCGCTCAGCCAGGTTTTCTGGCCGTGGCCGATAAACTGCTGGTCATCCAGCGGCGTCCACTCGGTGACGGCAGCCAGACGCAGATTGTCGGCGGCGGTATCGGCAAAAGGATAGCGCACCGGCAGCTGGCAAACCTGCTCGCTGCCGTCGATCAGGGTGACCGCAGCGTGACGCCACACCAGATCGGTAACGCTGGCAGGCGCCTGAAAACGTATTTCGCTAATGGCGGCAAAAGGCAGCCAGGTGTAGTGGCCGTTGACGATCAGCTCGCAGATTGGCCCAAGACGGCCATCACCATCGATTAGCCATTCCGCCGTTTGCACCTGTTCATTTTGCAAAGTGATACTTGCCGGGCTGGCAGAAGCCGCTTCAAAAGCCGCCGCGCGCAGTTCATCGGCCTCTTCGGCGTGTTCCTTACGCAGCGCTTTCAGGAGATCTTCCGCCCAGGCGAAAGCCTCGCCGGGCATTCTCGGCATCGCCTGGCCTTCGAAGACCGCCGCGCGCTGGATTTCTGCCGTGATGCATTGCTCCAGCAGCGTCACCGTAGGCTGCGCCTGCGGCTTTAACGCCAGCCAGGATTTTAGCTGGGTTTTCGCCCGCGGCCAGTGGCCCGCCAGGCAAAGTAGCTGGACGAAAGCCGCGCGCAGATCGGCATCGGCCGGACGGCTTTTAATGTCGCTTTCGACGCGTGCCAGCGTTTCCGCAAGCGTTGCGCCGGACATCAGTTCGGTTAGAGATTTCATAGCTTTCCTCTGGCGGGCAAGGGATCAGTTAAGCGTGCGGTAAGCGCCGGCGGCCGGATCTTTCAGCTGCGGATGGATCTCATCCACCAGCCTGACGGTGATTTTGCCGTCGGCGAGATACGGTGCCCAGACTTTACGCACTTCATTCAGGCGCGCTTTAAGCGTGCTTTCATCTTTTGCGGCCTGCTGGCTTATTGCCACTACTACGGTGCCGTCGGCCTGCCAGCCGTTCAGCGCGGGCGCATAGGGCACCACCATCCAGCTTTCCGGCGATCTTTCATCGCTCAGCACCATACGTTCGTTGTTGACCGTGGTGATTTGCATATCGCGGCCGATAGCGCTGTTGTTCAGGCCGGAAACCGGGAAGCCCTGCAGAAAACTAACCTGGCGTTTTCTGGACGCGCCCTTGCCGAGCTGCGCGATCTGGCTGCTGCCGCTGAGCCAGCCGTCGCTGCCGCAGGTTACGCCGCCTTTAGCTGGCACAAACAGCGCGCTGGCCTGGCTGCCGTTATTCCAGTAGGTGCGGAAGTGGCAGCCATCCAGCAGGCTGAACTGGATCCACGGCGTGGTATCCGCTGGCGGTGAAAGGTCTTCAGGATTAACCGGCGGCGGCGCGGCAGCCTCGGTAGCTGGCGGCGTTGGCGCTGCCGGAATTTCTTCTGGCGCGGCTGCCGTGATCTGGCTCAGCCAGCCTTTCGCTTTACTGGCGCTGCCGTGCGCCAGCGCTTTGCCGTTGCCGTCATTGAGCTGCCACTGGAACGAGGCAACTTTTGCGCAGCTTTGCGACATCAGGCCAGCGACCTGCGGCAGTAGCCCATCGACTTTCGCCGGGTTTTTATCGCCGTTTGCCACGATGCGCAGCGCGATATCGCGCTTACACCAGCTGGCAGGCTGTTTGTTTTTGACATTGTCGAGCCAGACATCCATTTGCAGCGTTTTAGCGGTAACAACAAGATAATCCTGTGCCCAGGCATTGGACGCAATCAGCAGGGTGACACCCGTTAGCCAATATTTCATGGGGGTTTAAAGCCTTATTTTAATCACGAAGAGGGAAAAACTGCGCTGCGGCTTCCAGCGAATGCAGCAGCGTGGTGTCCTGCGGATCGCCGACCCAAACGGCGACGGCGCTGTAGTTGTCCTGGCTGGTTTCCGCGTGCAGTTCATTTTTACGGATTGCCTGCTGCATCAGCGTCAGCCATTCGTCCGGCGTATTTACCATATGCAGCGACTCCTGCATATTTTCCTGCGTCAGTCCGTGCCAGAATCCATCGGTGCAGAGCAGAAAGGCGTCGCCGTCTTCGATTTCCACCACGTCGCTGTAGCTGGCGTCCCGCTCTTCGTCGCCCATGCCCAGCGCAAAATAGAGCAGGTTGCTGTTGATGCCTTCGGTCTGGTGTCCGGCATCTTTCATCTGCTGCACCAGGCTGTGATCGGTGGTGACGTGATACAAATAGCCGCGGCGAAACAGATAAAGACGGCTGTCGCCCGCATGCGCCCACCAGGCCAGATCGTAATCCCTGTCGATAAACAGGCTGACCATAGTAGTGCCCATGCGCCTGTAGTCGCTGCGCGCTTTCTGCTGCTGGCGAATAGCGCTGTTGGCGTCGTTGACGTACTGGCGAATGCTTTGCGCATCCAGGTGCTGCTCGCCATTGAAACGAGCCAGGATGGTATCTCGCGCCAGTGTCGCCGCGACGTCGCCGCCGGGCAGCCCCGCCACGCCGTCGCAGACGACAAAACAGGCCGCTCTTTCGCCGATGCGCTCGCCGGTCTGATCCTGGTTGCTTTCGCGGGCGCCCTGGTGCGACATAGAGGCAATGGTGATATTCATCATTCTTCCGATCTGATTTGAGAATCTTTGTACTGGTTTACTTCCATATCGTAGGCGTGCAGGAAGGCTTCGCCGAACAGCGTATGGAAGTCATCCTCGATTTCACCTGCCGTTTCGCCATAGCGTTTGGTGAAGTGCTCCCACAGCGCGGCTTTACGGCTGTTGGGCAACGAGAGCCGAGAGATAGCGCCCTCTTCGCGCGCTTCTTCTTCCAGCTGCTGCGGGTTAAAAGATTGCAGCATCGAGGCGATGATCGCGCGGATCCCTGCGATCATGCCTAACTGGTGCGCCTGAAGGTCTACCAGCGCGTCGCGTACTGACTGCTTCGGCGGCATAAAGCCCGGCATGCGGCTGCCGAACATCTGCATCAGCACTGATTTGCCCGATGGCAGCAGCTTGAACGGGTTGTTGGCCTCGTCGAGGATCACCGTCATTTCCGCTTTCACGCCGCGCTTGAGGATCGAGCGGGAAGAAAGCAGCGCCACCGTGCCCTGTGAGAACATGCTGAGCATCTGGCCCAGCTCCTGCATGGCGTCGCGATCGAAGCGCGGCGTCGGCTGCAGATCGTTCAGCCCCATGCCGCCCATCAGCGCCTCCAGCAGCTCGCCATCCAGGCGCTGGCCGTCGCCGGAAACGCTGCTCTGTGGCGATACCGGATTAGAAACGGGATCGATACGCAGGCGGCCTTTTGGCGGCGGCGTAGTGCTGCGTGCCACGGCCTGCGGCGTCGGCAGCGTAATGCCGCCGTAGTCCTGCTGCTGGCTGGTGGCCTGCTGAGCGGATTCAGTAGCGGGCGCGTTGAAATCCGCATCGCTCTGCGGATCTTCCGCCTGCGGCTGAGTCATTTCTGAAGCCGCCTTTAGCTTTTCAGCCAGCGGCCTGCTGTATTCCGCGTTTTCGTTAAACAGCGGCGATTTGCTCAGATCCGCGTGTTCGTTAAACAGCGGCGACTTGTTCAAATCTGCGCTTTCATCAAATAACGGTGACTTGTTCAGCTCTTCGCTTTCGTCAAACAGCGGTGACTTGTTCAGATCTGCGCTTTCATCAAATAACGGTGACTTACTCAGCTCTTCGCTTTTGTCAAACAGCGGCGATTTACTCAGATCTTCGCTTTCGCCAAACAGCGGCGACTTACTCAGATCTTCGCTTTCGCCAAACAGCGGTGACTTGTTTTGGTCAGGCTGCGGCGCGGCTTCTCTCTCCTTGCTGTCTAATGCTTTTGGCGAAGGCGGCACAAAGCTATCCTGCGGCTTGTTCTGGCTCGGCGCTTCATCAGGCGGCGTCAACGGCACGGCGTTGCCCATCATCAGCCCCAGCGGATCATTGCCACCTGCAGGCGCGCTACTGTTGCTGCCAAACAGCGCCATTGGATCCAGGCTCTGTTTTTTATCCTGCTGCTGCGCCAGCGTGCCCGGCGTGCTGTCGTCAAAAATGCTGTTCCGATCGAACAGCGACTCTTTCTGGAACAGCGAATCGGGCGTTTGATCCCGGCGATCCAGATCAAGCGGCTTATCGGCAAGCTGCGCCAGCGGATCTGCCGGGTTGCGGTCTGGCGCTTTCTCCGTCAACGGATTGGCTGCGGCGGGCGCAGCGCGGCTGGAGAGATTGTCGCTGATGGAAAATTCCTGCGCCAGGCTATCCCAGATTTCGCTGGGGATCGCGGCTGGTGCGCTTTCCTGTTTTGGCGCGGCTGGCGCGGCAGGACGCGCGACCGGCGCAGGTCTGGCCGCAGGCGGCGCCGCAGCGTACGACTCGCTAACCTGCAAACGATATTCATCAATACCCAGAATATCGCCATCCTGCAGTTCGACCTGGCGGCCACGCTCCAGGGGAATATCATTCAGGTGCACCAGCGTCACGTTGCCGCGATTGGTAATCCGGCATTCGCCGTCGGCAGTGATATGGACGATCGCCTGCAAACGGGAAATGGTGCGGTCATCATCTGGCAGCACCAGGTTGTTATCGGCGCCACGGCCAATGGTGCCGCCCGGCGGCGAAAAGTCGCAGCTGCTTTGCGGCGGCTGCTGCCCGGTTTTGGTGGCTATTATCGTAAATCGCATCACGTTTTCCTGCGTTGGATTTCGGCATTCGGGCCGCGCCGGCAAGGTTTACCGGCGGGAGTTGAAACTTAATGCTGTCGGCAAAGCCTGCCGACAGCCGTATAACCAGGGTGTTTTTATCAGCGCATCTTGCCCTGCACGCTGTCGATAACCTGTTTCCCTTTAAAAATTTCCATCGTCCAGCTGGCAAAATCGTTGTTAATAAACGAGTAGCTGTAGTTATTATTTTCGAAAACATAACCGCGAAAATCGCATACGTCCGGGCAATTAATATTGATGGTTTTGCCTTGCAGTAAAATGCTGTTGCCGCTGAGCTTGCTTCTGGAATCCAGGGTTACGTCATCGCAGCTGAGGTTCCCTTCTTCGCACCAACGGGTAATCCTTGCCGTATATTTTTTGCTATCGAAAATGCTTACCGTACCGGGATGCGCGGCGTAAAAAAGGCGAATTTTTGGCACGCTGTCTATATCGGCGCTATTGACTCTTTTTGTCAGCGCATTATCCACGACAAAGGCATGAGCCTGCGGATCGTAAGCCAGCACCACTGCTACCAGCGAGGTTTGTACCAGCGTTGTCGCGGTATAAATCACCGCAATTTTTAGTTCACCGTCGTCCTTCTGCGAAATCACACCGATGCTGGTGACATCTTCACAGGCTTCGCCTTTAAACTGCCCAAAGCCAATAGTTGGCGTCAGGTTTGCCAGGGTTTTGCCATCGCGCGACCAGCCAATAAAGCAGGCGTTCATATCGACTCGCAGCAGACCTTTGCCCGGCACCAGCACGCCCAGCGGCTGGCCTTTATCCCTTACGGCAAAGGTCTGCTGACCGAAAGGCTCTGCGCCAGCGATATCCAGCGACTGCGCTTTTGCGGCAAGCGACGGCGCAAAAACATCGGCATCTACTGCTGCCAAATGAGGGCTGGCGACGGCAAGTTGAGAAAATAAGGCAAGTGAAAGTAAAACGCGTTTCATGCTGGTTTCCGGTGAAGAAATAATTAGGGCGAAATCAGCCTTAAGGCCTGTTTTTAAGCAGTGTGCTGCGCTGCGTTCACATTGGTTAATACCAGTTGGTAAGTGCTGATTTGCGGATATAACCGCGCCGATCGCTCATACTATCTGGCTTACCTGCGTCATAAACGGCGACGTACAGCCATTCGGCATCAATGGTTCTGATTTTTATTACTGAGGTTTCAGACTATTTTGCTGGCTGCAAAAGCGTAAAGTTGCCTTCTACCAGATCGTCTTTATCGCTGATCATTTCTTTGGTTTTTTGATCGACATAAACACTGAATAAGCGGTGCTGGGTTTCTGGATCGCCCGGGCAATCGCCGCCGTGTTTTTCCACTATCTCGATCAAATCCAGTCCGGGTTCGGCATCTTTGGTTAGCCGATAATTAACGCAGGCTGCGTCGGGGGCCAGCTTGCGTGCCTTAATCACCTCTTCTACCTGCAACAGCGAGCTGTCTTCTACTGGTGGTTGTTCTGGGCTACTGTTTGCGTATTGCTGATAGAGTCGCCTGAGGCTGCCAAGCGTGCTCACGCCCTGCGAGGCGATTTTTTCCGTTAGCGCCTGCTCCAGCGTCAGCTTCTGTTGCTGTTTATCTACGGCGAAAATCACGGATTCCATTAATGAGGCGTTAGGCGACTGCGCCCTATAGATAACCCCGATGATGACTTGTTCCGCTTCCTCTGGCGACAAAACGCCTACGGCTACCGTTCCGTTACAGGTTTCAGCTTCCCAACGATCTTTTCCTACGGTCGGGATCGTTACAGCGAAATTATCCGCTACCGTCGCCCAACCGATAAGGCAGATGCCGGTGTCCTGCTCGCTAAAGCCCTGCCCGCTAATAAAAGTGCCGATTTTCTTCTCATCGGCATAGAGCTCAAAGCTTTGCTTAGCCACCGGAGCCGCATTACTAATGCCCGTTTTTTCTCCGGCTTCATAAAAGGACTTTTGATAAGGGCCAGTATCGGCTGGTTTTAGAACGGTATTTGCGAAGGTAAAAAAAGGCGCGCATAAAGCAAAGAGTAAAACTGTGCGTTTCATTTTATATTATTTTTCATTTGTTGTTGCTGATTAGTCTTTGGTATTCTTTGCGCATAGCAACAAGGTCTTCAATATAAGAGTTTTGGAAGCGCTCAGTAGTATTTTTATCGTAAAAAATACTTTCACCATCTTTTATACCTAAAATTACATAGTCTTGCGAATACTGACCGCGGACATTAATCTTATAAATAACAGCAATCTTTATATTTTTATCATCTGATCGAGAAATAATACCAACAGCCTGAACTTTATCACAGTCCACAGTTTCCCAATCATCAGCCCCCATCGTTTGCATAAAGAATGCATTTGGACGATGATCCGCTGACCATCCAATAAAACAAACAGGATGCACATCTCGCAACCAGCCTTTTCCCTGAACCAGGATACCAATATTTTTATTATCGTTTATAATATTAAATTTTTGCTTATCATCGATGTTAACGTCAGCTAATCCTGCTTTTTCAGCCTTCTTAATTATAGAGATGTAACCGCTATCTGAATCAGGATATTTAAGCGTTGTTCCAGCAATAGAAAAAGTGCTGCTTATTGAAAGCGCTATCCCAACTAATAAATTTATATATTTCATAACAGCCATTAATTAACGATATAATACATAATTTTAGTTGTTTGCCATCTGCATATCATATTTGTATTTATAAAGTCGCTATTGATATCCCTGCCAGCGCGACTTATGTGCCTGTGCCACAGGAAATTACCTGCGAAAATGTTATTATCATCCACACTAATAGTATTGGCGAAAAGCAATCCCATCGAAATTCAATCTTAATCAATCATAAGGGATTTCTTTGAGCTCTTTGCTTCTTTGCTCATCCAGCTTTGCAATGCAATTATTGGTAAATACCGCATAAGGGTTACTAATTTCTGCAGCGACATGTGCAAACATTTTGCACTGATTATCACGATACTTTAACCAGCCACGCTGAGCCTCTAAAAACACAGGAAGATAGGCTTTCTTTACTTCTGGCTCGTCAGAGAATGTGGTCTCAAGACGTTTTTTTGCCTCTGAATATTCTTTATTTAACTCTTTTTCGGCTACAGCGCGGTTATTTTCAGCACAGGTAAAGACCTCCGAATCACTGCTTTTTTTTGAGCAGTCATCCATAGCCAGGGCAGCTCCACTCAATAAAAACAAGCCAATCGCTGCAACAGCTAACACTTTCTTTTCCATATTATTTGCCCATTATCGGTCTTTTCTCGAATTTACCATTTCCCTTTAATGTCTTCAATATATCAGGTATCTTCAAGTATTCATTTTTCTGAAAAAATTAGTAAATAAATTTTATCTTATCCCCTACTGTCAATAGGGAACTTTTTTCAGATTTTCAGAACGGTCGTTATCAAGCCTTGCTATACATTCATTATTTGCGATAGCGTTAGCGGATGTACCTTCTTCGGCAGCAAAGGCTTCAAGTTTACACTGAGCATCTCTGTACTTTAACCAGCCTCTCTGTCCATCAAGCAGAACGGAAAAATATTGCTTACCTAATTCTTCCTGTGTTCTGTATGCATGTTGAACAGTTTTCTTTGCTTCAGAAAATTGTTTATTCAACAAAACTTCTGCCTCATCCTTTTTCTGAGCGGAGCATTCCAAAATGTCCCGTTCGGCTTGAGGATTATGGCATATATCTTCAGCTAAAGATGCATTTGCAAAAGGTAATAAAAGTGCAAATAAAGTAGAAGCGACTATTTTTTTCATAAAACCCCTTACGAACGATTTTACGGAGAAAGTTTACCCGGGGTTTTCCTGACTCATACGCCTTCATAACTGCGAATTTAAAATATAGTTGCGTATGCGACGAGTCAGGGCGCGATCGTCCCACCAGCTACGATAGGGGTAAACAGTGCGGCTTTGCATCATCAGGTGCCACCCGCGCCGGACGCTAATGCAGTATGCGGCGCGAAAATATATGATTTTTTTGCCAAATTTAGATATTTATAATATTTTTATTAGCACCTTTATTTTACATCAATTATTTAAAACCTTAAGACAATCATTAGAAATGATATAATTTTTTAAACCCCATTTTACAGCGAAAATGGGGCTTTTACATTAGTTAGCCACATCTAAATCGTTAATTTTGATATAACCTTCAGTATGGGATCGAGAATCTGGCTGAGAAGCATCGTACAGAGCAACCTTTACCCATTGGCTATCAATAGTTTTAATTTTAACCAGGGGTTGAGAAACTGGTTCACTAAGGACATTCTTGCTTGATTCTAACGGCTCAGATTTGAGAAAAACATTTTCGTGCCCCTCTTTAATCGTGAACATAACCGAATATGGTTCGGGATCACAACCTGACTTTTCTTCCATCTTCTTTATGTCATAATTATTTACTGATGATGCTACAAAGCTATTAAATTTCGCATACAGCTTTTTGTTATTACATTCAGCGATAACTTTTACGTCAGAAATAACCAAGCTACCAGCTTGCTCAGTATGTCCTTCTTTGAATTTGAAAAACTCTTCAGGAGTATTTTTAAAGTTACTCTTAATGAACTTTTCGGCTTTAGTTACCTCGAAAAAGTCTTTTACTTCATTTTTTTTCTTTTCATCATATAAAAAATATGTTTTTTTGTTTTCGCCATCGGTTTCGAAAAAACGCATCATTATAAGCGGAGGTTTAGCCTGCCCTGCATCACTCCACTGCGGAAACCAATAGGCTTGTAAGACTCCTGTAATTTTTTTTTGGTTATTAGCTAAAGCAGCAGCGCTAAAAACGAGGGTATACAGGGAAAATAAAGTAACAAAAAAAAACGTAATCTTTCTATTCATAGCTTTCTCCTCAAAGAGCTACTGATATTGGGAACTTATTATAACTTTATAATTCTCAATACCATTTTTTTGCAAAAATGCCTTTAATTCTTTCAGTTTATTGACACTATTCCCTACAAAATCAACAGATTTTGAGCCACCAATCAAAAGACACCCATCAGTATGTTTTGGTTGATTGCCGTTATGTATTAACACATAACGCGTTACAGGAACAGCAGAATTATATAATAATGGTAATGGGCTAAACTCTTTAATTGAACCTTTACCCGTTGCATGCCATTTAAGACTATAAGTTCCTTCCGGTATTCTTAGCCTTTTATTAGGTGTTGTCGTATCAGGCCCGGGTCTCTCCAGCATATATCCGGAAATTTTTGTTCCCGGGATATTATAGCGAGAGATAGTTGAAAGTTCAGTTTGCCATATTCTTTTAACCAGAATTTGTCCTGCCATTAGTAAATCCTTTATTCACAAATAATACAATCCCCTCCAGGAGGGGATTGCAATTACATTTATTAAGCTTCTTTATTCTCTTTGATATTCCAGCCAGCGCTGCTTTCTGCGCCTTTACCGCCGGAAGAGCTCTGCTCCCAGTACTGCTGCTTCACTTTAGAAGCCTGGAAAGAGTAGCTCATGCCTACGGTGTCGCCGTTGTCTGCGCCAACATACTGCACGTTGGTTACCAGCACGTCTTCCAGCGTAATGCGGGAGTACTCAACCTGAGAACCGCCAGCCTTACAAACAGACAGCTCCACTTTGGCAATGTGCTTGCCGCTTGCGCAGTTCTTCAGCAGCGCGGTAGTGGACTTGTCGATCAGCGCTTCAACGTGCAAATCGTTGAAGTTAACTTTACCGGCACCGCCGCCGCCGCCAACGGACATGTTGCCCGGCTGAGAAGCGCCCCAGGAGAAAGAAGTAATATCGGTCCAGCCGGTGTGGTTAGAGTCTTTGGACTCGCCGGTTACACCGTCAACCTTCATAAACATATCAATAGCCATTATTTTCTACTCTTTATTGATTTAACATTTTGCTTTTAACAAAGCAGCGACAGACAAAAGGGAAAAAAAGACAATTCCCTTTTGCCTCTTTCCCGACGATCTTTTTTCAGACCAATCAGAAATTCATAGATCCGTTATACGGATCCTGATCCTTTTACCCATAACAAAATCTTGCGCGGACAAAGAATGCGTTTACATAAATACGGATGGAATATAAATTAGAGCAAGCCACGCTTATTAATTAATCAGGAAAACAGTACTTTAATGAGCACAATATTATTGTCATTATTTAATATTGTTCTGCTGATTGTTGTTGCCTACGGGCTGCGCGAGCTTTTCAGCGGTATCTGGCTTGTGGCTCGTTATGAACATTTTGATCTCCGTACTATCAGCCTGTTCACCGCAAAAGCGCTTTTTATTGCGCTCTGCATCGGCCTCTATTTTTTAATCAAAAGGGCAGCCAAAAGATTTGGCTGACCTCAGACTAATGAACCTGAAGCGATGGAGGGCCTGTGGCTGGAGCAAAGCATTACGAGCCATGGACGGCCCGTACTGAGCTGCCATGGAAGGCGCTTTTTGCGTCTTTGCGGAAGACACAGGCCCTCCTGAGCCTGCACCGGCATACTTTGCCATCAACCACAGAGCAGCCAAAAAATTTGGCTGACCTTTTTTATAACATTCCGCATTGGCTAAAACGGGGGCCCTTAAGCGTCGTCGCTTTTTAGCGAAGGCAGCTTGGAAACCAGGCGCAGCGATACGGTCAGGCCTTCCAGCTGATAGTGCGGGCGCAGGAAGAATTTCGCAGCGTAATAGCCTGGGTTATCTTCCAGCTCTTCCACCAGCACTTCGGCAGAGGCCAGCGGCTTACGGGATTTGGTTTCCTGCGAGGAGTTGGCCGGATCGCCATCCACGTAGTTCATTACCCAGTCGTTCAGCCAGCGTTCCATCTCTTCACGCTCGCGGAAGGAACCGATCTTGTCGCGCACGATGCACTTCAGGTAGTGCGCAAAGCGGCAGCAGGCAAACAGATACGGCAGGCGCGCGGCCAGACGTGCGTTGGCGGTTGCGTCCGGATCGTGATACTCGGTCGGCTTTTGCAGCGACTGCGCGCCGATAAAGGCGGCGAAGTCAGAGTTTTTGCGGTGTACCAGCGGCATAAAGCCATTTTTCGCCAGCTCGGCCTCGCGGCGGTCGCTGATGGCGATTTCGGTCGGGCATTTCATATCCACGCCGCCGTCATCGCTTGGGAAAGTATGGCAAGGCAGGTTTTCCACCGCGCCGCCGGACTCCACACCGCGAATCGACGTACACCAGCCGAACTCTTTAAAGGAGCGGTTAATGTTGGCGGCCATCGCGTAGGCGGCGTTCGCCCAGGTGTAGTTGCTGTGGTTCGCGCCTTCGGTCTCTTCTTCAAAGTCGAAGCTGTCCACCGGATTGCTGCGAATGCCGTAAGGCAGACGCGACAGGAAGCGCGGCATCACCAGGCCCAGGTAGCGCGCATCTTCCGATTCGCGCAGGCTGCGCCAGGCGGCGTATTCGCTGTTCTGGAAGATTTTGGTCAGGTCGCGCGGGTTGGCCAGCTCCTGCCAGGATTCCATCTGCATCACTTCCGGTGCGGTGCCGGTAATAAATGGGCAGTGCGAAGCCGCACCGATACGCGCCATCTCGCCCAGCAGCTCCACGTCCTGCGGGCTGTGATCGAAGTAGTAATCGCCTACCAGGCAGCCGAACGGCTCGCCGCCGAACTGGCCATACTCTTCTTCATAGATTTTTTTGAAGATCGGGCTTTGATCCCAGCCGACGCCTTTATAGCGCTTCAGGGTGCGGCCCAGTTCTTTCTTGGAGATGCTCATAAAGCGGATTTTCAGCATCTCGTCGGTTTCGGTGTTGTTTACCAGATGGCTCAGCCCGCGCCAGGCGCCTTCCAGCTGCTGGAAATCTTCATGATGGATAATCTGGTTGACCTGCTTTGACAGCTTTTCGTCAATCTCGGCGATCAGCGCCTGGATAGTGCGATAGGCATCGTCAGAAGCGGTAACGGTGTTTTCCAGCGCCTGCTGCGCCAGGGTTTTTACCGCGCTTTCTACTGCCGTACGGGCGGAGTCGGTTTTAGGACGAAACTCTTTGTTCAGCAGCGAGCTGAACTCGTCCTGGCTCCAGGCCTGCTGCTGGCTCTGCTGCTCAAACTGATTGCTCATCAGGCATCTCCTTCTTTAGCCGCGTCATCCTGCTTTGGCAGATGGCTCAGCGACTTCAGCAGCGTAGGATCCTGCAGGATTTTAGCGATCAGCTCTTCCGCGCCGTTTTTCCCGTCCATATAGGTCAGCAGGTTAGAAAGCTGGGTACGCGCGTCCAGCAGCTTGCTCAGCGGCTCAACGTTGCGCGCCACGGCATCCGGCGAGAAATCTTCCATGCTGTTAAAGGTCAGGTCGATATTAAGGTTGCCTTCGCCGGTCAGGGTGTTCTGCGCCTGGAAAGCCACACGCGGCTTCAGCGCCTTCATGCGCTCGTCGAAGTTATCGACGTCGATATCCATAAATTTGCGCTCGTCGACCGGTGGCAGATTATCTACCGGCTTGCCGACCAGATCGGCCATTACGCCCATCACGAAAGGCAGTTCAATTTTGCGTTCTGCGCCGTAGATCTCCACGTCATACTCAATCTGTACGCGCGGCGCGCGGTTACGGGCGATGAATTTCTGCCCGCTGGATTTACCTGACATAATGTTCTCCAAAGGTAGGCGTGAGTAAAGTTGAGGCTGCGCGCAACAAGGCTTAGTCGCGGCGGCCGAAAATGTTTTCCAGCTGATGCACGCCGTCCGGCGCGAGGTCGCGGATAATGCTCATAAAATCCAGTTCGATCATGCGCTGTACGCGGTCGATCATCAGCGGTGCCGGATGGCTTGGCTCATGCTGCACAAAATACTGCTTTACCTTTTCCAGCATCAGCTGCGCATCGGCGCGGGTTTGCGGCTGCACGCTGCGCCAGTCGGTTTGCGCCGTTCTGGCTGGCGGTGCAGCGGGCGCGCTTGCGGCCTCTTCGCCGGGTGCTTCCGGCAGCAGCGTACTGAGGTCGGTCATTTCACAGGCCTGCGCTACGGTATTAACCATTTTCAGCAGCTGTTCCATTTCCGGCACGCCGCTTTCGCCAAGGTGCTCGCTCAGGGTTTCAGGGATGGTTTGCAACCGCTCACTTATGCTGAGGATAGCGGTAATGCCCGGCTGTTCGCCGCGAGCCAGCTCGTCCATCAGCCTCGCACGGCCGCCCGGAAACTCTTCGCACTCGCTTTTGCTGCCATCCAGCAGCGCACAGGCATCGCGTAGCGAAAGCTGGTCTGCGGCGTGACGCAGCAGCAGCGACTGACGCAAAGCGGTAGTAAGCGCTGACTTATCGCTTAAGGCAGCCAGCGCGTTGATGCGGTAAAAAGGGTCGTAGTCGCCGTCTTCGCTCAGCACCGGCCACAGCGGCTCCCAATAGAGCAGCAGCGACTGCTTGACCAGTTGCAGGCCATCGGCGTAGCCACTCAGGCCGCGCAGATGTGTCCAGGCCTGGGTCAGCGCCAGCATCACGCGCAGATCTTTAGTGCGCGTCAGCAGGCCGCTCGCCAGCTTCTCGACTTTGTTCCAGTCTGCTGGTTCGGCAGGAATAATGGTGTCGCCGAACTGCTGTTCCGCTTTGCCCGCGCTGGCCTGTTCCATCGCCATATAGTCGGCGTCATATTCAAGGTTTTCCCCGCATGGCCGATCGTTGCTAATCGGGGCGAGTAGCTCATCAAGATTCATGGCTTTTCCTTATTCAAACATCGGCGGATAAAGGCCCTGTCGTCCCGGCTTCGCGCCAGCGGCCGGATCGAACAGCATTGAGAACAGCTGGCCGGTAAAATTGCCGCTGTGGACATGGGTATAAAGCGGCTGGCCATCGGCCTGGTTCGTCCACCAGAAGCTGGTGTAGTGCTGCGGATCGAAGCAGTCTGATACCCGCCGCCAGCTCAGCGTGGAAGGCCTTTCCTGGTAGCCTATCGCCTCCAGTATTTCCGACTGGCGTTGCTCTACCTGCGGCAGAGGCAGCGCCAGCAGCGCGTTGTCCAGCTGCGCTGCGGGCCAGCTTTCACGCACGGCGTTCAGCAGGATGCGGCCAAGCTGCTGATACCAGGCGCCCGCCATTGCCAGCTGCGGCTGCGCCCAGCTCTGCGGCGTAAAGGTGGTCAGCGCGCAGAGCGGATAAAGCCGTCCAACGTTATCGCGGGAAGGCAGCAGGCAGCCCATCTGGATCTGCTGGCTGCCCAGCATCGGCGGCACTACAAAGTTCCAGACCGGTGCATCGGCAAACTGCCGCTCGCCTTCGGTGTTTTCCTGGCGGTGCAGCAGGCCGACCTGAAACCAGTTCGACCACTGCGACAGCAGCGCGTCCGTAAAACGGCGCTTTAAAAAATCGCCGCCGCTCGGCAGTTTTCCGTACCAGCAGGGTGCGGGCGTCTGGCTCATGTTGTTATCTCTGGTCATGGGCAGGCGAAACCGGGCAGCTGGAACGGGTTGCGAATGCTGTTCGGCGTAAATTCCAGCGTCACATGGTGGCCGCTGACGTTAAAAGAGGCCTGGCGGCTGAGGCTGCTGCCGCCCGCAGAGAGCTGCGCGCGATCGAAGAAGCGGTTCAGCGCCCAGGCACCGTTGGTGACCAGCGTCGCCGTGGTGCCGTTGGCTAAGCCAAGCTGCATGCGCACCTGGTTAGTGCCGCCGGGGCCAGGCCAGTTCATTAGCTGTACCGCCTGTGGGCCGTGACTGTACTGCAATAGCTGGCCGTCCACGTCGAGCGTCATGGTCAGGATGTCGTTATCCATCTGGCCGGTACGCACCGTTACCCGATAAGAAGGCGTGGTCGCGCCGTTAGCGAAAAAGGCATCGCGGATGCTTTGCGCCTGCTGGAAAGGCCGCAGCACGCTTTCGCCGCCCGGCAGCGATTTGCCGTCAATACCCGGCATAAAGCGCCAGCTTGCCTGGGTGGTATCTACCTTGTTCGCCAGGTTGTCGCGGAAGAAGCTGTCCATCAGGCCGCTGCCTGGCGCGAACATCCGCGCCAGATCGTCCGGCGTAACCTCTGCACGGGCGGAATGCGTCAGCGGATAGCGTCCGGCAATCGCCTGGCGGCAGAAGCTGCCAACCTCGACGTTAATGCGCTTGCGGATGTTTTCCATATCGCGGCGCTGCGTATCGCTGCTGGCACCCACTGCCATGCTGGTAAACATATTCTGCAACGAGCCCGGCAGGCGGCCTGCGCTGGCCTGCAAACGGCTAATCGCTTCGCCTGCCGGCGGCGGCATGCCGCTATTGGCCGCATCCTGCACGGCGGTAAGGTAGCGATAAAGGTCGTCTATCTGATGCAGGAAGTCGTCAAACGCGATGGTCTTGCCGCCCTTTTCCAGCGGCTGTGCCAGTTCGGTAATAGGCGCAAAGTGAGCGGTCACTGACTGTTCCGGCGTTTGCTGTTGCTGGCTGGCAGCCGTTGCCGCCTGGCGAGAGTGGAACAGTGCCTCCAGCGTGCTGCTGGCGCTTTCTTTATCCGCTTCGCCCTGTTTCTGCGCTTCCGGCGCGGCCTTATCCAGCACCAGGTAGTGGCTAAGGTTAATCACCAGCTTGCGCAGCGGCGAGTTGTTGCCGGAAAGCAAACGCGCCGCGTTGACCCGCTGCGAGAGATCCGCGCTGTTGTTGAGCTGGATATCCTGTAGCAGGCCATCCCACTGGCGCATGTAGTCGCTCATATAGAGCTGGCGCACCGCATAGTCGGTCTGCTGGCGATTCTCATCCTGTGCTGCGCCGCCCAATACCCACTGGTCGTCGTCATGCAGCGACTGGGTTACGGCGGCAATGCTTTTATCGAAGCGGTTCCAGTAGCCTTCTGGCGTAAACAGGCCCGGAATGCCTTCGCTAATCGACTTACCGCTTTTACGGGAAAACACCAGCTCGCTTTGCGGGCCGCCCAGCATAGCCAGCGAAACCGGCTTCAGTTCGTCGTCTCTTTCCAGCAGGCGTCTGAGTCGGCCATAAACCCGCCCGGAGCGCGGCATCTGGTTAATCAGCGCCTGCTCGCGCTTTACCAGCGCGTCGTCCTTAGCGTAAGGCGAAGCCTGAATCTGCGTCTCCAGCAGCTGCGCCAGATGCCAGTCGAGCTGTTTGATCTGCGCCTGGGTTACGTTCTGCGGCTGGTTGCGCGCAATATTCAGCATTACCCACGCATGCAGGAACTTGCCGTCGTAATGCTTTGGCTGATACAGCATCTGGTAGGCTTTCAGCGCCTCGTAGCTGTAGTCAGCATCGCTGCCGTTATCGTTGCGCAGCCAGGTAGTAATGAGCTGCGCCACCTGCGGCATAACCAGCTGCTTCAGCGATTTCTGATAGAGCGCCTGAGTAGCATCGCTGACTTCTTCGCCGCGATAGAGGCCCATACGGCGGGTAATGGGCGGATGGTTCAGATCGAAATCTTTGCTGTCCGGCAGGTGCAGCACGCCGTTCAGATAAGGCAGCAGCGAGTAAAGATCGGCGCTTTGTAAATCCTGGCCGAGCGCCGTGACCTGCGGCACCTTAGCCTGTACTTCCGCCAGCCAGGCTTTATTGTTGCGGTAGCTGGCGCTCCACAGCAGTGCGGCAATAATCAGCGCGCCCAGCAGCAGCACATAGCCCGACCAGAGCACCGCGCGGTTGCGCAGTTCCCACCAGCGGTTGCTGCCCGCCAGGCCCGCTTCCTGGAAGATCACGTTTTGCAGCAGGTCTTTCAGGAAGAAGCTTTGCCCTTTGTTGCCGGGAACAGGCGCGGCTTTATCCACTTTGTTCCAGGCACCGCTGTTACCCTTTTCAGACGGCGACAGCTGAAGCGTACGGCTCAGTTCGCCCATAACCCGATCGAACGGCAGCCCTTCCTGAGTGCCACTGGCGAAGTAAATACCGCGCGGCGAGAACTGGGTTTCGAAATTGGAGCGGCTGAATACCGTTTCCAGATAGTCAGCCAGCTGCGCCCGCAGCGCCGCGAATTCCTGTGGGAAAAGGTAGCTTTCCGCGCGGGTCTGGGCATCGCTTTCCTGCATCAGCGTATCCGGCAAACCGGCGTCCAGCCGCTGCTGTAACAGCGCATATTCCTGAGTAAAGGCGCTGAGCAGATCGAAATCTGCCTGCTTCGCCTGCTCCCAGGGAAAGGTAAAGCCCCAGACCTGGTCGCGCTGCGCCTTGTCGAACTTGCTGAAATAAGCGCGGAAGCCCTTCAGCAGGTCGGTTTTGGTTACCAGCACGTACACCGGAAAACGGATGCCAAGCTGTTCATGCAGCTCCATCAGCCGCTGGCGCAGCGCCAGCGCCTGCTGACGCGAGGCCTCTGCCGACTGGGTTAGCAGATCGGAGACGCTGACGGTGACGATCACGCCGTTGACCGGCTGACGGCCACGATATTTACGCAGCAGCCCGATAAACTTATTCCACTCACCGGCATCCTGCTGCTGCTCGCTCTCCTGCGTGGTGTAGCGGCCCGCCGTATCCAGTAGCACCGCCTCGTTGGTGAACCACCAGTCACAGTTGCGCGTACCGCCGATGCCGCGCAGCGCGGCTTTGCCAAAACGATCCGCCAGCGGGAATTGCAGGCCAGAGTTGACCAGCGCGGTGGTTTTACCTGCGCCGGGCGCGCCGATAATTACGTACCAGGGTAGCTGATAAAGGTACTGACGGCTGAAACGCTGCGTCCAGCGGCGGTTGCCCGCGCGGCTAAAGTGCGCTTTTTTCAGCAGCTCGGCGGCTTCGGTAAAGCGCTCTGCCAGCACCCGATCTTCACTTGTCAGGCGTTTGACGTTCGGGTCGTTCTCGTCCGGCGTCGTGTTAAGGCTGCTCATCAGCTTGCGGTTTAGCCAGGCGTTATAAAGGCGCGGCACCACGTTGCTCAGGCCCCAGGCGATATAGAGCAGCGCGATACTGATCTGGCGGTTGACCTCTGGCTCCAGCGGCCGCGAGTCCACAATCGAAAACACCGGGCCGATCACCCAGATAATGAACGACAGCGCGGTGATGCCGATAAAGCCCCACATCAGCCGGTTGGTCATAATGGCAAACAGAATATTCATCATCCGTTAATTTCCTTGCTGCGACGTCAGTTCCGCCCGGGTGTTTTCGGGCGAGACCAGCAGCGTGATATCGACGCGGCGGTTGCGCGCGCGGTTGGCTGCGGTAGTGTTCGGCACCAGCGGATTAGTTTCGCCGCGCCCTTCCGCCTTCACACGTGCGGGCTGGCTCAGCGTTTGCTGAAGCCGTTCCTGCACCGACTTTGCCCTTGCCAGCGAAAGCTCATAGTTAGAGGCGAAGCGGGCGCTGCGGATCGGCACGTTGTCGCTGTAGCCGATAACCAGGATGCGGCCGCTGACGTTGTTCATCGCCTGCGCGACGCGATCCAGCACTTCTTCATAGCGGCCGCGTACGGCGGTAGAGCCTGAAGTAAAGAGGCCGTCGCCTTTTAGCGTTACCACGCTCTGATCCGCCTCGTCTTTTACCGAAACCAGCCCCTGGTCAATCTCCGGCTTCAGGAAGGCTTTCAGGTTCAGCGCGGCGGGCGCGGGCGGCGCAGGATTGTGAATGGTCACTTCCGGCAGCGGCGTCTGGTAGACCGACGCCAGCACCGGGCTGGTGGCATCGCTTAGCCGCCAGTTCAGCAGGATATAGAGCAGACAGGCCAGGAAACCCACCAACGCGGCGCAGGCCCACAGCGGCACTATTGGCCGCCACAGCTTACGCGCGACCGGGTGATCTTCAGGATGCAGCGAAAGCGGTGGCGGATAGCCGCCGCGCACGGAGCGGATCATCTGCAGCAAACGGCTTTTGATTGTTTCCAGCTGCGAACGGCCATTGTCCAGCACGCGGTAGCGGCCTTCGAAGCCTAGCTGCAGGCAGTAGTTAATCAGCTCCAGCAGCACAATCTGTTCGCGCGGGTTCTGCGACAGTTTTGCCAGCAGCTGAAAAAATTTCTCGCCGCCCCAGGTTTCGTTGTGAAAGGTCACCAGCAGTCCCTGGCCAGGCCAGGCGGCGCTACCCCACGGCGTCAGCGCTGCCGCTTCGTCGATAGCGGTGCAAAGGCAGTAGCGCGCGCCAATGATCACCTCGTAAGGCAGCCCGGCGCGCTGGCTGTGCATTTCAAACTGGCGGATTTCATCAATCAGACGCTGGCGCAGCCCGGCAGGATCGGCATGGGTGGCCGAATGACGGATCTGCGGTATGGCGTTCAGTAGAGGATTCGCCGCCGCCACCAGCGGGTTAGCGCTGCTGGCGCCGGAGAAGATGTCGCCCTGCGCGGCGGCCTGTCGTTGCTGCATATCTCTTGCTCCTGCCCTCAGGCGGAATGACTACGAATGGCCCAGAACTCCATCGCCAGTCCGGGGAACTCGCCGGCCAGGTGAAGCGCGAAGGCGCCGGATTTTTCCATCTCCTGCCAAAGCTCGCTGCCCTTATCCAGCTCGAAATAGCTGTAGCCAGCGTGCCAGGGGATCTGCGGCGGCGCGACCGAAAGCGGACGCAGACCCATGCCGGGCAGCTGGAGCTGCACCAGATCGCGGATTTTCGTGACCGGCGCGACTTTCATCTGGGCCGGGAAGTGCGTCAGCAGCGTCTCCGCCGGGACGCTGGCGCGAACCGCCAGCACGAAGCCAAACTCGCGCACCATTGAGGTTGCCGGTAGTGTCGCCACGTTCAGGCCATGCGAGCGCTCGGCCAGCGGTAGCTGCACCGCGTTATCTTCCAGCACCTGCGACAGTCCCTGACGCAGCATCAGCATTAATTTGCCAAAGCAGCGGGCCAGATCGTCATGGTCATAAACCGGCAGCGCTTCGTCCGGGTAGCGCTGCGGCGTGTAGGTCGCCAGCTCGCAGGCAAAGGCCAGCCAGGTCGAGAAAAGCTGTTCGGGATGCAGCAGCGGCAGGTTTTTCAGGTGGCTGACGTGGCCCAGATGGTGATTCACCAGCGCCAGCAGCATAAAGTCGACCATATCGGCAGTGTTAAAACGACCCGGCTGCTGTAGCCGCTGGCCGATCTGCTGGCTGCGCTGCTGCAGCAGGCCAGGCATATCATTGAGATAATCGTAGAGCTGCGGGCTGGCGCTGCAGTTGAGCATTGGCGGAATATAGCCGCTCTCAAGCTGCACCTGATTGCTGCGCTTTTCTTTGATTTTCACCACGGCCATCGCCGTCCATTCGGCAGTCAGCTCGCTTTCCAGCATCAGCCGCAGACGGAGCTGGCCAAACTGCACGACCGCAGGGCTTACCGACAGCGCGTTGCAGTCGTCTACTTCCCGCTCGAAAGTGACGTAGCGCGCCAGCGAATCAGTGGTTTCGCTGAAAATCACCTCTTCGCGGCCGTTGCGCCGTGCGGGCAGCGCCAGCACCACTTTTTCGCTGCCCTGGCTGTCCGCTATAGCCAGCGGCGGCGGGCCATTTTTACCATCGCGAAACGAAAAGAAAGTACCGTCGGGCAGCAGGCCGCTGGCCGAGCTGAGCGCGATTTTCCCCTGGCGCAGCATAGCGTCGTCTATTTCGCAGTCCAGAAAGCCCCACATCCAGGCACGCTGGGCTTGTCCCCACTGATTCAGCAGGCTCTGCTGATAGCTTTCCGCCTGCTGGAAATGATGCGGCCGCAGGAACATGCCTTCGGTCCAGACCACTTTTTCTGCTTTGTTCATAAGGCTTCCGTTTTCAGGCTGGCATCAATGACTGACGGCAAGGATCCCGCTGTCGTTGACGATGAGAGAGCCCTGCAGGAGGTCATCCGTCTGCCGCCAAACCGCAGCGGCGTCGCCGCTGGACAACGGCAGCGCCAGACGCCATTTTTTGCCGTCGAGCGACTGGTATTCTGCAAGAATGCCGATATAGCGAGCTTCGGCGGGTAAAACTCCACGCAGGGTGTTCGGGCTTTTTTCGGGCATCAGAAAGAGTTGTTCGCTGTCCAGCAATGCGCTGCCCAACAGGGCGGCGGTTTTGGTTTGCAGCGAATAAAAATCGGCGGACATGAAATCGGCGTCAGACCGGAGCAGGAAAACGCGAACCTTAAGCGGCGCGCCGTTATTGACCTGCGAAGGGTGCTGAAACGCCAGGCTGTAGTGAGAAGGTACGCTGTGCGAAGTGCAGCCTGTCAGCACGCTGAATGCCATCAGGAAAAGCGCCTGAAGGCTCAGGCGCAAAAAGTTTCTGTTCATCATGTAGGCCGCTGGATCAGTCGATCACCCAGGTTCCGCTGTTGCTGTTCTGGCAGGCTTTGCTGTCGCCATCAACCGCGACGCAGGTTTTTTTGGCCGGCGCGCGAACGCGTTTGCGACGGGAATCGGCTTTGATTGTTTTATCGTAGAGATCGCTTTTGACTACCGCGCGCAGTGGTACATAGCCGATCAGCTGTTCTTCGCCTTGCTCTGCAATAGCGAACCAGTTGTTCTCTACCGAGCCCAGCACGGTGTAGGGCTTGCCGTTTTCCAGATGGCTTACCAGCTTGCCGCCGAAGTCAGGACGCGTCATAACCGAAGCGCCATACAGCGCGCGGTACTCTTCACCGATCGGCGTGAAGGTAAGCGGCGGCTGGACAGCATGACGGTAAGTGAGCTTCACGCCGTCAACGGTGCTTGAAACAAGGGTATCGTCCGTCATCGGCGGCGGCGGCGCCTTACAACCCGCTACCGTCAGAACAAAAAGCAGACTGAGTGCAATTTGAATTTTCACCAGGATCCTCATGATTTTTCATTGAAAAAAGGGGTTGCCGCAGCTTGGCTAAACGGGCGCATTCCGCAGTCTGCTATTGGCTGGCCGCGCCAGCCTGAAACACGGGACTTACTCAACGCGCTTACCGCATCCGTTAACAGAGCGGAAAGGATTATTTAACCCGCCAGCCGACCTGAAAGCCGCTGCGCGGCCGGCTAATTATTAAGCGCGGCAGCGCAGTTGTAGCATTTTACACGCCTGCTGATCCGACCACCAGCGTGCTTATTCTGGAAAAACAAACATTTTAATTGGCAAAACGGCGCCTGACGCGCATAAAAAACAGGCAATAATGAAATGTTTTTTTCAGATTTTCTTTATGGATTAACCGTGGGTATTATGCGGGTAATTTGGCTTAATGCCTGTAAACACGGCATAATTCGCGTATTACTTATCGCCATAGCTACCGCACGAGCCTGTGCTGTTGCACCTGCCCGCTCAGAATGTAAGCGTTAACGAAAAAATTTTTCGGCAAGTTTACAGAGTCCTTCCAATTATTCAACGCTGCGCCTTTTACGGCAAAAACGTTAGCTTTGCTTATGTTAAAAAAATAATCAAAATTTGGCCTGCCAGGCGCGTTTTTTCTGCCGGGCATCCTGTTTTGCTGACGATTTGTTAACCTTCAGATTGCAATTAGTTACTAAAAATCTAATTTGAAATAACTAAATATTATATAGGCGCATTCAGGACTGGCACTGAACTTTGGTATAGTCAGGCGAAGTAATTTTGCGGGGAGAATAAAAAGAAGAATGCACTGCGAAAAAGCGTAAAGTTACGATTTTCGCAGGCAAAACGGCTGATAAAGGCAGGCGTAAAGTTTTTTTAACCAGAAAAGCCAAACTTAAGCGTTCAGAATCTCTTCCAGTTTTTGCAGGCTGGAAACCTGCCAGGTCGGCTCAATGCCCTCAGGAAGCGCACGGTTATCCGCATTTAGCCAGCAGGTTGCCAGCCCGGCACGTATGCCACCCAGGATATCCGAATCGGGATTGTCGCCAACCATCATCACCCGCTCTCTGGAAGGGTTGCCCATTTTTTCCAGCGCATAATCAAAAATAGCCGGATGCGGCTTGGCGTGGCCAACCTGTTCGGAGATCACCAGCAGGTCGAAATAGTCCAGGAAGCCGGTGCGCTCCAGGCGAATCTGCTGCAGAGCGGTAAAGCCGTTGGTAATGATGCCCATTTTTACTTTGCCTTTCAGGCTGTTGAGCAGGTTTACCGCGCCAGCCAGCGGCACGCAAATTTCAGCCATCGCGTTCAGAAAACCGCTGTTAAGGTCGTGTGGCGTGACCTTTAACCTGTCGGCCCAGCCCTGAAAACGCTGGTGCTGCAACTGTAGTGCAGTGATAGCGCCGTTTTGGTATTCCACCCACAGCGGCTTGTTGACGGACTGATATTGGTGATAGTCATCCTGCGAGAAAACAACGTCATACTGCTGGAAAAGACGCTGTAACCCCGCATAGGCATCAAAGTGAAACAGCGTGTCGTCAGCATCAAACAAAATCCAGTCCCACTCTGTAAGCATCATTGCCCCTTAAATAGTTAGCGCCATGATGATGGCGTCTTCTTTCCCCTCGGCGGTGGGATAGTAGTTACGGCGTACCGAAACCTCGTTGAAATCGAGCTGCTGGTAAAGCGCGATGGCAGCCTGATTTGAGGCGCGAACTTCCAGCCACAGCGTAAGCACGCCGCGCTGTTCCAGTTCTTTGATCAGGTGTTGTAACAGCGCACGGCCCAGGCCGCGCCGCTGGAAAGCGGGATCGACCGCAAGGTTAAACAGCGTAGCCTCATCCAGCACTATTTGCGTGATGGCGAAGGCCGCCATTTCCGTGCCGACATCCAGCCGGTAGTTCAGATAGCGTTCGCCCTGGTTGCTGGCAAAGGTTTTTTCACTCCAGGGAAAAGCGTGGCTGCGCTGCTCAATGGCAAAAGCGCGCTCAAGATCCTGCGGCGTCAGTAAAGAAATCGGATTCATAGTGGGTTATCTGCTGCCAGAGCGCGCGTTTGGCTTCGGCATTGTTGTAAAGCTCCGCCAGCATCGGCGAAGCGAGTTGAGCGCCGTTGACCGCAACCGGCGCGGCCAGCCCCAGCCGCCAGCTAATACAGCGGGCGTCAGTGGGCAGCATCGCCAGCTGTTCGGGCGTTAGCGCCATGACTTCATGCTCGCGCATCTGCATCGCGGCCAGCACGTCGCGGATCAAGGGATCGCTTAACGGCGGCGGCGTTTCGGCCACTATCAGCAGCCGCGTCTGCTCCGGCAGCGAGATCGAAACCTCGCCATGCAGGGCGCGCGGACGCCGCAGACTATATTGCGTAATTCCCATCTGCTGTAATAACCAGTCACGTCTGGAAGACATCATTTTTCCCGTCTGGTCGCCCAATTGCGACGCTATGCTAGCAAACCCATCGAATCTGCGCCAACAAACCACTATAATCGCCGCTCTGATTTGTAAGGAGCCACCGATGTCCGCATTTACCCCGGCCAGTGAAGTGATACTGCGCCACAGTGATGAATTTACTCAACGCCGCGTGCTGTTTGCTGGCGATCTGCAGGATGACCTGCCCGCCCAACTGGATACCGCGCTGAGCCGGGTGCATACCCAGCAATATCATCACTGGCAGATCCTTAGCCGCACTATGGGTGATAATGCCTTTTACGGCCTGGTGGCAACGCCGGAAATGGTCGCCGACTGCGACACGCTGATCTACTTCTGGCCCAAGAATAAGCCAGAAGCGCTGTTCCAGCTGGAAAACCTGCTCTCGCTACTGCCGGTCGGCAGCGAACTCTTCATCGTTGGCGAAAACCGCAGCGGCGTACGTAGCGCTACAGAGATAGTAGAAGGCTGGGCGACCCTGAATAAGATCGACAGCGCGCGCCGCTGCGGGCTTTATCATGGCCGTCTGGACGAACAGCCAACGTTCGATGCCAAAGCTTACTGGAAAGATTACGATCTGGGCGAGCTGACCATCAAGACCCTGCCGGGCGTCTTCAGCCGCGATGGCCTGGATGCGGGCAGTAATCTGCTGCTCTCCACGCTGACGCCGCATATGAAAGGCAAAGTGCTGGATGTCGGCTGCGGCGCGGGCGTGCTTTCTGCCATGCTGGCGCGCTTCTCGCCTAAGGTTCGCCTGACGCTGACCGACGTTAACGCCGCAGCGGTGGAAGCCAGTAAAGCCACGCTGGCCGCCAACGAGCTGGAAGGCGAAGTCTTCGCCAGCAACGTCTACTCCGACGTGCAGGGCCGTTTCGATATGATCATTTCTAACCCGCCTTTCCATGACGGCATGCAGACCAGCCTGGATGCGGCGCAGACGCTGATCCGTGGCGCGGCGAAGCATCTGAATATGGGCGGCGAGCTGCGCATTGTCGCCAACGCCTTCCTGCCATACGCGCAGGTGCTGGACGAAACCTTCGGCAGCCACGAGGTCCTGGCGCAAACGGGCCGCTTCAAGGTCTACCGTGCCGTCTGGTCGCGCGCGGCAAAAGCAAAGCGCTAAGGTAAGTCGCTGTTTGTCCCGCGTTCTCTCTGGCGCGGGGCTTTTTCTCCACTGATAGCTGGCCACGTCGGCACAGGATGACGCTTTTTGCAGCGATCGCCACAGCAGCGTTAAATAACTGTTGACGTACCGGGGAAAATCTCTAGAATGCGCCTCCGTGGTTGCAATATAACGTTGTTATGTTGACGGTACGCGAAGGTGGCGGAATTGGTAGACGCGCTAGCTTCAGGTGTTAGTGTCCTTACGGACGTGAGGGTTCAAGTCCCTCTCTTCGCACCAAACCACGTTATTCATATTACGCAGCATCAATGCGAAGGTGGCGGAATTGGTAGACGCGCTAGCTTCAGGTGTTAGTGTTCTTACGGACGTGAGGGTTCAAGTCCCTCTCTTCGCACCAATGCGGTGATATGAGTAAAAAAGTTCAACAGAATGCGAAGGTGGCGGAATTGGTAGACGCGCTAGCTTCAGGTGTTAGTGTTCTTACGGACGTGAGGGTTCAAGTCCCTCTCTTCGCACCACGTTGAACCTCTCTTCTGCTTTTCCTCTGTTCTGTCCCAACTGTTTTATCCTGCTGTTTTCTGGCACATTTCATGCCTTTCAAACTCTTTAATCCTGTATGACTACCAAAAAATCGCCGTCGTTACCCCGATCGCATAGCGGCTGACGCCGCCATTTTTTCACGCCAGGCCGAAATTTAGCGAAAGCGCCGCCATGCCGCCCGCTAAAGCAACACAGGAAGGTAGCAGCAGATAGTGGCGCAGCCTTCTGTGGTACAGCATCACCACCGTAGCGAGCAGAGCGATAACCACCACCAGCCGCCACTGGTTAAAAGAGAGATCCAGTAAAGCAATCAATGGGATAACGGCACAGGGCAGCAGAACGCCCCAGGCGCTGTCCAGTTTTTTGCCCCCTATCCAACTTACTCCCCATAGTCCGCAAGCGGCTATCATGGCTGTCAGCATCGCTTTACCCACGCTGTTGTGAATGATAATGATTACCAATATCATATAAGAACTTTTATCATTTTGCAGCAAGATTTCATCACTCTGTTTTACGCCCGGTGATGACACCAAAGATATTAAGTGTTAAATTACCCGCGCCCTACTATTCTGTATATCCTTATAATAACAACAGCAAATTACTTCCGGCATGGCCGCTTTTTTCGGCCAGGCCCTGTGCTATTCAGGCAGTCATGAGTAGAAAAGAATGAAATTACAAAGCTATAATGAATTGCTTCACAGCAAATATCGGCTTTCGCTGATGCTATTTCTCTTTTTAAACACAGCAGCATCCTTGTTTTATATTTACAGCAGAAAAGAAAGCAGCGATTTACCCGCGCAGATTATCGCGTTACTTAGCGGCATATTATTGCTATGGACGTTTTTGCGTCCTAAAGGGAAATTCCCGCTGTTAAATATCGCAGCGCTGGTAACCGGCCTGCTCTGGGCCTGGCAAATTCTCCGAACATTTGAATTAGTGTTTTATTTTGACAACAGCTTCCTGCTGCTTAGTTTGTTCAGCGCCTTTTTTATTGCGGCCATCGCGCTGAACGACAGCCTGCTGCCGTTTTGCCTGCACACCGCGCCGCCTTCCATCACGGTACTGGTGCTGGATAAAGGGCAGAATACGCTGCTTATCGTCTTCACTATTTTGCTGCCGCTGATCGGTTTTTCGCTGCATAATCTCCTGCAACGCAGACGGGATCGCTTTACCCGCCGCCTGGTCAGCCAGCTTTATGAAGAGAAAGAAGCCTGGAGCGACCTGAGCATGCTCGATCCATTAACCGGCCTCTATAACCGGCGTGGCCTGACGAACCGATTGAAAAATATCTTTGATAATCATGCAGGTAATCATTATGTCCTGCTGCTGGATATCGATCATTTCAAAGCCTACAACGATAATTATGGCCATGCCATGGGCGATCAGGCACTGGCTCGCGTGTCGGTCGCTATCCGCGATGCGGTGCGCTCGCGTGATGTGGTGGTGCGCTACGGCGGCGAGGAGTTTCTGGTGCTGCTGACCAACGTTAACGAAGCTATTGCAATGAAGCTTGCCGAGCGCATTCTTCACTATGTGCACGAGCTGGATATTCCCCATCTTTTCAACGAACGTGTCGCCACCCATGTCACCCTCAGCGCTGGCTTCGCGCCAATAGAAAATAAGGATTTCGACAGCGCGCTGGCCAGCGCCGATCGGGCGCTCTACCTGGCGAAAAGCCGTGGGCGCAATGCTATTTTTTCCTGGCAGGCGCTGGCTCATGGCGATATGACAAAACCGGCAGACGCGCGTTAATAGCCGTGCCGGTTTGTAATCATCAGATCGGCGGGATAAATTTGGCTTATTATCAGCAATAAGCCGGGCGGGCTATTTGCTTTATATTGAGCAAAAACCAAAGATAAGCCGAAAAAGTTTTTTCGGATTTTCTTTAGCTCGCTTTATTGCAAATTGCTGCTATAGCGTTTTTTACTATTCTCCTGCGGACGGATTATTAGCTACAGAAAAAGCACGCTAAAATCAAATTAAGGTAAAGGGGAATTCCTTCGCCTTATTTTACTATTAATGCAAATTAATGCTTTAAAGCACAACGGCGCCTTCAGCCCTCTGGCTGGCATAACATGCTGCTTGTTTGCGCCTCCGGCCTCAGATACAATCAAGAACGATTATCATTTGTTTTCCCACTCTGATTCGCGCTGGATATCGCCATGAGCATGCTCCGTCATCAGGCACTTGAGTCTCCACTGATCTTTATGCAGAGCCATCGTCCGCTGGCCGGTTCGCTGCGCGCGCTTTTTAGCGAACACCGCCCGTACTTCCTGGAGACAATCAGGCTGAACGAAGCGGCTCCCGCTGGCAGCCTGACGCTGCGGGAGTGGTCGCAACCAGAGCATTTTTCACGCCTGAACGAGCTTTACGGCGATTTTATCTATCGCGAACATCGTGAGCAGGAAAGGGAAAACAAGCCGCTACAGTCGCTCTGGGCGCAGTGGTATCTGGGCCTGCTGTTGCCGCCGCTGATGATGGCGCTGCTGCTGGAGAACCGGGCGCTGGACTGCTCGCCGGAGCATATCCACGTCGGGTTTCACGAAACGGGCCGCCCCGCCGCTTTCTGGATCAACGTGCAGGAAGATGAAGAGGCGCGCTATCTCAGCCCGCGCCGCCGTATGGATCGCCTGATCCAGCACTGTCTGATCCCGGTTGTGGCCGGTATTGAGCGGCACGGCGACATCAATGGCAAGCTCATCTGGAGCAATACCGGCTTCGCCGTCTGGTGGTTTCTGGGCGAGCTGGCGCCGCTGCTGGGCGAAAGCCTGCGCGCCGAACTGGAGCATGCCTTTTTCTTTTCCCGCGAGCTTTCCGACGGCGCCGATAACCCTTTCTACCGTACCATGCTGCCAAAAGAGGGCAGCATGCAGCGCCGCACCTGCTGCCAGCGCTATCGCCTGCCTGCCGTAGAGCGCTGCGGCAACTGTACGTTAAAGCCTGTATAACGCCTTATCACGAAAGCTCTCAATTTCTTCCGCCCCGTTTACAGCCGGGCCGCGCTGTGGCAGCTTTATCGGCCAAAGTGTAAAGGAGCTGGAGCATGAGCCTGGAGTCTGTACGGCAGTTTTTTGCCGAGCGCGCGCCCGATATCGGCATTATTGAACTGGCGGAGAGCACCGCTACGGTGGCGCAGGCCGCACGCGCCCATCACGTTAAGCCTGGTCAGATAGCCAAGACTCTGTCGCTGAAAGTAAAAGATCGGGTGATCCTGATTGTCACCAGCGGCGATCTGCGGCTGGATAATCGCAAGCTGAAAGCAATGCTGGGCGCAAAAGCACGCATGCTCAGCACGGACGAGGTGGTGAGCTGGACGGGCCATCCCGTTGGCGGCGTCTGTCCTTTCGGACTGGAAACGCCTTTGCAGGTATTTTGCGATATTTCACTACAGCAGTATGACGAGGTTCTGCCTGCGGCTGGATCTATCTTTAGCGCGGTGCGCATTTCGCCAGCGCTGCTGGCGGAGCTGACCGACGCCACCTGGGTTGATGTCTGCCAGCCGCCAGCATAAGGCTGAGGATAAAGCGCAGGCTGCTGAACCTGAAGCGATGGAGGGCCTGTGGAGCACTACGGGCCATGGACGGTCCGTACTGAGCTATCATGGACGATGCTTTTTGCGTCTTTGCGGAAGACACAGGCCCTCCTGAGCCTAACCAGCATACTTTGTCATCAACCTCAGCGCAGGCTGCCAAAGCCTGCGCTCCGGCCATGCTCTATTCTTTTTGCCTGGTTATCTCCAGCCCGCGCGTTTCTTTACCGCAGGCAACAATCAGTGCAATCAGCACCGCGACCGTTCCGGCTACTATCGCCATCGCTAAGCCATAATTATTGCCGTGCGCTTCGGCGATGCCGGATTGCAGCGTCGCGTTAACGGAAGCGATCAGGTTGCCCAGCTGATAAACAAAGCCTGGCAATACCGCGCGCGTGTTGGCTGGCACCAGTTCGGTGAGATAAGTCGGTACCACGCCCCACGCGCCCTGCACCATAAACTGCATCAGAAAAGCGCCCAGCCCGATAGTGAAGGAACCGGTGGAAAAAGCCCACAGCGGCAATACCGGCAGCGCCAGCAGCGCGGCGATAATCATCGCCTTTTTGCGGCCGATTTTTTCCGAGAGCGAGCCGAAAAATACGCCGCCCAGCATCGCCGCGATGTTGTAGGCGACGGCGATTAAACTAACCGTATGCGGATCGAAGCCGTGTTGCACTTTCAGGAAGGTTGGATAGAGATCCTGAGTACCGTGGCTAAAAAAGTTAAAGCAGGCCATCAGCCCGACCAGATAGAGGCACAGCTTCCAGTGTTTGCGTACCGTCGGCAGCAGCGCCACGCTCTCTTTACTCGCTCTGGCGGCGAGCCAAACTGGTGATTCCGGCACTTTAAACCAGATAAACGGCAGCAGCAGCACCGGCATCGCGCCAATCAGGAACATGCCGCGCCAGCCGACGAAATCGTAGCAGAGGCCAAAGATAATCGAGGCCAGCAGATAACCCGCCGGATAGCCTGCCTGAAAGATGCCGGACATCAGGCCACGGGATCGATCGGGGATGGTTTCCATCGCCAGCGAAGAGGCCACGCCCCAGACGCCGCCCATAGCGATGCCGTAAATCACCCGCAAAACCAAAAAAGTATTCAGCGTGGGCGACCAGGCGGAAAGCAGCTCAAACACCGAGAACAGCATAATATTGAGCATCAGGATGGGGCGACGGCCATACTTCTCCGCCAGGCGACCAAACAGCAGCGCGCCGATTGGCCGCACCGCCAGCGTCAGCATTATCGCCAGCGAGACCTCGGAAATTTCAGCGTGGAAATTTGCCGCGATATCGCTCAGCACGAACACCAGGATAAAAAAATCGAACGCGTCCAGCATCCAGCTGGCAAAACTGGCAAAGGCCACATTGCGCTGGGTTGAAGTCCAGTCAAACATAGGGAAGGTTCCTGTCTTACAGACTGCAAAAAGTCCGCCAGGGGCAGCGGCATAAATGTTAAGTATTTGTTTGTAGCATGTAAGAACCCAGTACAGGCCAGGGCAGTTGTCAGGCTTTAATTCAGGATGTAAGCAACCTTTTCACAACTCCCATGAACAAATTTGCTACACTGGCCGCCGGATCGCGTACGTTGCCGTAAAGGAAATGCCAAACCTGTCGCTGATTAAAATGCGGCGCAGCCACCTTGCCGCCTGGCTTGGCCTGCTTGCCGTCATCCTGCTGTTTATCGCGCCGGTGATTTCTAAATCGCTGGTGGCTTCGCCTGCGTGGCACAGCATGATGATGCCCGGCATGGCGATGGACGATATGGCCGCAATGAATGTCGATACGGCACTACAGGCCGCAATGCCAGAACACCAGCACGCTATGGCGGGCGACGAAGCCGCAATGCCAGAAGATCAGCACGCTATGTCAGGCGGCAAAATGGCAACGCCAAACGGCGCGGGCATATCTATGATGGATGACAGCGCCTGCGGCTATTGTGTGCTGCTGGCGCATCTGCCGCTCGATCTTACCCGGCTGCCGCCGCTCTGGTCGGCACTTCAGGCCGCCAGGCTGCCCGCCCTGCCTTTGTTGCGCCCTGTTGTTGCCCGTTTTGTTCCCCGTTTTTTCCATCCACGCGCGCCGCCGCACAGCTAAGCACTCTCGTTTAAAGAGCGTCGCTATTGCGACATTTATCTGCTTATGCCTGACTTCAGGCGGATGGAATTCGTATGTCAGAAAAAACGCTGGCGCAGCCTCTGCGCGCCTCTACCTCTTCCAGCGCGCTGCTGCCATTGCTGCGTCGCCTGCATTTTTACATTGGCTTGTTTATCGCGCCTTTTATCTTCGTCGCTGCGCTAACCGGTACCCTCTATGTGCTGACGCCACAGCTGGAGAACTCGCTCTATGCCCATCAGCTATTTACCGATGCCGTAGAACCGGCAAAACCGCTGGCAGACCAGATCGAGGCGGCACAAAAATTTGCCGATCCCGGTTTAACCATTAGCGCCGTACGGCCTGCGCCTGGCGCTGGCGAAACTACGCGCGTCATGTTTATCACGCCTTCGTCTGGCCCTTCTGAAAGCCTGGCGGTGTTTGTCGATCCCGGCACGCTGGAGATCCGCGGCATGCTGCCGGTATACGGCACCAGCGGCGTGCTGCCGCTGCGCACCTGGCTGGATTACCTGCACCGCAACCTGCTGCTGGGCGATTTGGGCAGGAATTACAGCGAGCTGGCCGCAAGCTGGCTGTGGGTTGCGGCGCTTGGCGGCGTGCTGCTCTGGGCGACGAGCCGACCACCGCGCCGCGCCAAAGGCCGGGGCCAGCAGATCCTGCGCCAGCGTACCCTGCACAGCAGCCTGGGGCTGGTTTTACTGCTGGGCCTGCTGTTTTTCTCCGCCACCGGCCTGACCTGGTCGCGCTGGGCCGGCGATAATATTTCCGCCATGCGCGCTCATTTCGGCTGGATGACGCCTGCCGTTAATACATCGCTGCTTTCCGGCAAGCCGATGCTGGCGGATGAACATGCAGAGCATCACGCAGCCGCTCACCATTCTATGCCGGGCATGAAAATGCCCGATGGGATGACAATGAGCGGCAGCCAGCATGCTATGGCCGCCGCCGCCGTGACGCCAGCACAGTTCGAGGGCGTAGTGAAGGCTGCCCGTGAGGCGGGAATAAGAGCGGCTAAAATCGAAATTCGCCCAACCACTAAAGCGGACAAAGCCTGGACGGTCAGCGAAATCGATCGCCGCTGGCCGACCCGCGTAGACAGCGTGGCGGTGGATCCAGCGAACTTTCGTGTGGTTGATAAAGTTGAGTTTGCGCAGTTCGGGCTGCTGGCGAAGCTAACCCGCTGGGGCGTTGATGCGCATATGGGCGTGCTGTTCGGTTTGCCGAACCAGCTTATTCTGGCCGCTTTTGGCCTGGGATTATGCGTAATGATTGTGCTTGGCTACCGCCTGTGGTGGCTGCGTCGCCCCGCCGCCGCGCAGGGCTGCCATCCCGCAGAGACCCTGATTTACAGCTGGCGGCGGCTCGGTCTTAGCGCGCGCTTTTTGCTACTGGTCTGCACCGTTGCGCTGGCGGTCAGCCTGCCGGTGATGGGTATCAGCCTGCTGGTTCTGCTGCTGATTGACGCTATCCGCTGGCAGCGGGCGAAAAAGACCGTCGGCGGCCAGCGCTGAAGAAACGCCTCATTCTCTAAAATGGCTAGATTCATCACAGGGAAGTGCTGACTATTGGCGTTCTGATATTCAGGAAACAGAGAACGACGCCCGAACTTAGCCGCATGATGGCGCGAAAAGCAGCACTGCCTGAGCGAACCTATCCCGCCAGCGCCTGCTCAAGCATCTTCAGCAGCCGGGCGTTATCCACCGTTTGCAATACGTGCGTCAGGCCGCCGGTCAGCTCGCCTGTCGCCGTATCAACCCGCAGCGGCAGACGATAACGCCACGATTTTCCTCTTGTCATGCCGGGCCTCAGCTCTACATCTACGTAGTAATCTGCTGCTGTAGCAACGCGCTGATCGATTAGCCACGCCACCACCAGCACATCGTGGATCCAGCAGCCCGGCAGCTTGCGGGTTTGCATGGAGTAGTCGAGCCACGGCCGCAGCGTTTCGCCAACATATTTCGCCAGCGGCGTATTCAGCGTTTCGATTCGTTGCAGATCGCCCGGGGTCAGCATGGTTTGGGTTGTGACATCCATCGGCACCAGCGTAAGGCAGGCACCGCTGGTCAGAACCCGCCTTGCCGCTTCCGGATCCAGACCAAAATTCGTGTCTTTGATAAAATCATCCAGCGCAAATACGCCGCCCATAATCGCTATTTCGCGCACCGCTTCCGCCATCTGCGGATATCGCTCCAGCGCCAGCGCGACGTTGGTCAGCGGGCCAATAGCAACCAGTGTAATTTCGCCTGGATTAGCGCAGATCAGCTTACCCATCGCATCAGCCGCTTCTTCATCCGGCGCGCGATAAGCACGAGGTGGCCGCACGCCGTGCCAGAGATGCTCTAACTGCTTATGGCCGACGCGATTATCCAGCGTTTCGCGCCAGGGTTCCGGCGGTTCTACCAGCGCGCGATCGGCGCCTTTATAAACCGGGACATCCCGATCCAGCCTGGCCAGCAAATCCTTAGCGACATTAAACCCGGTCTGGCTGGGCGTATTGCCCGCCACGACGGTCACCATTTCCAGGCTGATAGCCGGTGAGCCGAGCGCTAACGCCAGCGCCAGGCCGTCATCCACGTTAGCGCCAGCCACGCCGTTACCCGGATCGCAGTCGATAATTACTCTTTTCATTAGTCAGTCTTGTGTTGCTTTCCGACCGCGGCAACAAAGCCGCAGCCGCAGGATTCGCCGATTTGTAGCTGATGAGAGAACTCGCTCAGCTGGATTTCGCTTTGCGGTGCCGCCAGCATGGCCAGCGCTTTTTTTGCCATTGCCTCTACCGGCTGACGCACCGTAGTAAGTGAAGGTACATGAAAGGCCGACTGCTCCGTGCCATTGAAACAGACCAGCGCGATATCTTCCGGTACGCGCAGGTGCTGCTCTGCCAGCGCTCTGATGCAGCCGATTGCCTGCAATTCGTTAGAAGCAAACAGCGCCCGTGGCAGCTCTTGCCCCTGAAGCATTTTCTTTGCCGCCAGGTAACCGCCCTCACGCGTGTAGGACGCCGGAAAAATCCAGTCCGCTCGCTCCGCCACGCCGAAATCCGCCAGCGCCTGCCGCCAGCCTGCGAGACGATCCTGAGCGTTATACATTTCGGACGGCCCGCTAATAATGCCAATCTGCTTATAGCCGTGGCTAAGCAGATGCGCGGTGACCTGATACGCTGCCCCGCGCTCGTCCACACGCAGAATATTGACGTTCAGCGTAGGTTCAACGCGATCCAGCATGACCAGCGGCGTGCCGCTGGCCTGAATAATATCGATATAGGGATGGCGATCGACGCTGTTGTAAAACAGCCCGTCGACCTGCTGGCTGAGCAGGCTGTTGATCAGCTCCAGCTCGCGCTGGCGGCTGTCGCCCGCATCGCCAAGCAGCATGACCATACCGTTATTCAGCGCCTCCTGCTGCAGCGCGTGGGCAAAAGAGGCAACAAAAGCGTTGCTGATATTGGGCACCACCAGACCATAGGTTTTGGTCGAGCCCAGCGCCAGCGCTCTGGCCAGGCTGTTGGGACGGTAGCCGGTTTTCTGCACCGCTTCCAGCACGCGGCGACGGGTTGCTTCCGCCACCGGCCTGGGACCGTTATTAATGACATAACTGACGACGGCAACGGAAGTACCGGCTTCTCTGGCTACATCGGCGCGTGTCGCCCTTTCAGAACTTTGTCTGGCCAATGTGTAACCTCTTTTACCTGACGGGCCAGCACAGCCAGCCCGCATTTCTGTTAAATAGCATCTTCCGGCGCGTTGAGATCGCGTCCACGGGTTTCCGGCGCCACAAAGGTGGTCAGGAATCCAATGCCTGCCATAACGGCAAAATAAGTTGCGATAACCCACCAGTGGCCGGTCCAGGATAAGAGTGCCGCCGCCACCAGCGGCGCGGTGCCGCCAGAGAGAATAGAACCCAACTCTTTGGCAGTAGCCATTTTAGTGTAGCGATGTTTAACGCCAAACAGCTCTACGCCCCAGGCAGCCTGCACGCCATAGATGCCCAGCGAAGCCAGCCCCATCCCCACGACGATAACGGCCATCACTACGGCAGGCTCACGGGAATCAAGCAGCATAAACGCCGGGAAAGCATAGAGAACCAGCAGCAGACAGAACCAGCGGTAGGTAATACGGCGGCCAAAACGGTCAGACAGCCAGCCGGCAAAAGGAATAATTAAAAAACCCAGCAGCGAGGCGATAAACACCGCCGTGGTTGCCACCGATTTATCTACCGCCAGCACCTTTACTACATAGCCGATCATAAAACCCTGCGCCAGGTAGGAAGGGCCGTTTTCGCCGATGCGCAGACCCAGCATCACCAGAAACGAGCGGCTGCGCTGCCACAGGCTGCGGTCGGCCGTAAGCTGGTAAGCGACCAGTTTGCCTTCGCGTGCCGCCTGGATTTCCGCATTTTTGCGCTCAAATACCGGGGTTTCTTTCAGATGGCGGCGGATCCAAAACGCCAGCAGCGCTATCAGCGAGCTGCAAAGGAAAGGAATACGCCAGCCCCACTCCTGAAGCTGCTGCTGATCCATCTGCACTACCGCCAGCCAGACCAACGAGGCGATCAGCGTGCCGCTATTGGAACCCAGCGCGATAACGGATGAGACCAGGCCGCGCTTTTCTGCCGGCGCATATTCACCCAGCATAACGGTACCGCCGGAAAGCTCTGCACCAGCGCCGAACCCCTGGCTAAAACGCAAAATAACCAGACAAACAGGTGCCCAGACGCCGATAGAAGCGTAGCCGGGAATAACACCGATAAGCGTAGTGGAAAGCCCCATCAGAATGATGGTTGTCACCATCACGACTTTGCGGCCTTTGCGGTCGCCCAGCCAGCCGAAAAAGAGCGCGCCGATGGGCCGGGCGATAAAACCGACCGACCAGGTAGCGAAGCTGGAGAGTAGCGCCATTGCTGGCGTGACGTTGGGAAAGAAGACATCGCCGAAAATAATACCGGCCGCCAGGCCATAAAGCGCGAAGTCCGCGTATTCCATTGCCGTACCCAGCCAGCAGGAAAAAGTCGCCCGCCAAAAATCTTTGCGCCCTTCCGTTGTTGCTAAACGCTCGTCCGCTGCGGAAACAGCAGACGGGGCGTTTTCATTGCCGTGTGTCAACATGAAAAAATCCCTGAAGTATGGAGGTCTGTATTGCCTTCCCTGGCTGCCTGTGACTGCGGCAATCCGCCAGTGAGGACACGCTTTTGCTGAGCCATTAGTAAAGGTCAGTAACGGGTTCCCTGGTGTTGGACTTCGTTCTGTTTACTTTTCGTCTGCTGATTTAGGTTATCAGTCGTCTTAAACGTAAAGTAAATTTGACCTTCACTGAGCAAGTAAGCATCGCCACCGTGAATCTTCAACGCGACACCATTGTATCTACGCGCGTAGATAAATCAAGTTATTAAGTGAAACAATTCAGATTAACTTCACATTAGGAAAAATCTTGCAGAACAAATCTTCTTTTAAATCATTAATTTGATTTACATCAGGATTGGAATTTTTGACGCTTTAACTTAAATTAAAAGAGCTACTTACCCAATTATTTCCCGTTATGCCTTCGCGTTTTGGCCCGAGCGGCAATAACTTAGCGCCAGTAGATTGCAGAGTGATGACATAGCGCGATCTGACGGGCAAACTCTTCAGGCGCCCTCTTTCTCCGCAGGCGGCAGAACTATTTTGAGGAAATACATGACTATTATCCTGATGCGTCACGGCAAGCCGGATCACGTTTCTGATGGCCGCCTGTCCGCGCTGGCGATGGCGGACTGGTGCGAGACTTACGATATGTCGCTGGTGCAGGATATGCCGCCGGAAAGGTGCCGCCAGGTCGCCGCCACGGCAGACTATGTGGTAGCCAGCCCCTTGCCTCGTGCGCAATCCTCGCTGGAGAAGCTGGGCCTGCAGGCCGCCGCTGTGGATCCCCTATTTAGCGAAGTTTCGCTGCCGCTAATGCGCCTGGGCTACCCTAATCTGCCGCCAGCGTTCTGGCTTTTTATGCTGCGCATAATGTGGCTGGGCGGCTATGCGGGTTCGGTGGAATCCTACCGGCAGGCGCAGCAGCGTGCACAGCTGGCCGCCGACCGGCTGATTGAGCTTGCGAAACAGGGCAACGTGCTGCTGGCCGGACACGGCATTATGAATAAGCTAATCGCCCGCCAGCTACGCAAACAGGGCTGGCTGGCTGAAAAGCACGCCAGCAGCCGTTACTGGAGCACCGCCATTTACCATCCACCGCTGATCCCGCCGGGTGATAGCTAAAAGTGTAAAGGCCCGCCGGTTCGCCAGCGTAAACCTTCAAAAGCAGGATGTAACAGGCATTAGCACGTGTTTAGCAGATTGGAACCGACTTAGCGCTGGCGTTGCCAGTGAGGGCGTAAAGGGATAATGGTTTGTTATTTAACCAGTTATATCGCTTAAGCATATGGATAAAAAACCGCCACTCAGCAGCGAATCGCTGGATTGCATCGGCAAGTTACCTTATAATCCTGCGCCACAGGCCCCTTAGCTCAGTGGTTAGAGCAGGCGACTCATAATCGCTTGGTCGCTGGTTCAAGTCCAGCAGGGGCCACCAGATTTCACCTGTTAAATCAGGCATTTAAGCCACTTCGTAAGGAGTGGCTTTTTTGTTTGTGGTGGTTAGTGTCGCAAAAGTGTCGCACCTGATTTTTCCTTCTTTGAACATACGTCAAGATGAGGCTTTCAAAATGGCAATTGATGCAGAGACTTTTAGATGGTTAGTTGGAGGGTACTGCCTGGGGCTTTCAGTGTTGACCGGCGTCGCTTATCACGACCCAAAATTTTATCTTGAATGGCTTTTCTTAAAGCTAGTTATTGTATCCTCTGTGATTTATCTAGTGATAAGTTCTTTCTGGCTTGGAGCCAAGGCTGTAAGGGATTACGTTGAAATTAAGCTCAACTTTATGCCAGACCAGCTTGCAGATCTAAAAAGGGCGTATGATAACGGTACGGACGTTCTGCAATGGGTTCTTGCTGGGGCAGTCATCGCATTTTTTTGGACAATGATTTTGCACAGTCTTTCAGTAGAAAGGAAAAGACGTCTTTCACTTTAATTAGAAATTAGACTAATAAAATTATTTTTTAGGGAAATGCAACCTCGCCTGATTGGGATTAACAGTATGGATGTAAGTTGCTATCCCTTTTTTTTCGTTTTCGTTTTCAGTCTTTGCATAAGCTTGAATAAATTGAACTAGCCTCTTTGGGGTAACCTTTAACTGATTCTGTGCAAGTTCAAGATTGAACACTATGACCCTATCAGCAACTTGCTGCGTTTTCTCAACATTAATGTCATAGCGGGACTTTTTTAACGCTGTAGCTATATCTTCATGAGCTTTACTTACTAAATAAAAATCTTTTCCAGAAATGATAATATCATCCATGTAAACTGAAACTAAAACATCTCCATTCTCACTAATATCATTGATCACTTTACCTGCATATGAATTATACAAGCATAATGAAGATAATATAGGTGATTGAGGGAAACCGTATGGTAAAGAAAATTTTTTAACACTAGTGTTAGGTATCCTTACCGTCGAGTATTTAGCTGCTTCCCTCGCCTTTACATAAGGAATTAAAGTCTTAAGCTCGCGAGTAACTCTGCTTTGAGATGTTGATTGGAAAAAATTTCCAATATCAATTAAAGAAAAAAAATCATTCTTCATGTGGATACTAGCAGCAGCAACGTGCCCGCCTTCACGAAGGTGATAATAATAACCAGGCGCATCCCATTTCCTCCTGATTATTTTATGCAGTTTCTTGCCAAAAAGATAAATTTCTTTCGTAGGTACGTGGACCCATCTGTTTTTCTTAACTTCGTATTTATGCTTCCACATTTCCATTGCGAATAATCCTCCCTATTGAGGTAGTTTAGGACTACGTGGAGTAACTCATGTACGTTCAAAATGAATGTTAAAAGCTCATTGAGAACGACAAGGATCGCTTTCGCAACCAAAAGTTTCCCCACTAAGCCAAGAGTGTTATTAGACATTCTTGTTCCCTCTATACAGTCCTGACGCTTCTTAGCGCATGCGCATAGTCCAAACTAAATAACCCGGCGACCCCTTGAGGCCATCCGCAACCTTCGGCAGCTTCAAGTCCGCGTCAGCCCGGCAAGGCCGCAGCTCCCGTAAGCTGCCTGACGGTATGCCGCATTACGGCGAGTGTACAGAGAGTGCGGGGTTCCCCGCCTAACGTCAGGAAGTACAGATTACATTTGGAATCATTAAAACGAAACTATTTTTTATACGCTGAATATAATATAAAAAACCCGCTTTCGCGGGCCTGTCAGTGAAGCAATGATGGTTGTCTGTCGTTGTGTGTAAAAATCGGCACCTTGTTAGTCTGGCCTGGCGAGACGATCATCCCCGCTATGCTTTCGTGCGTCTTGAAAGTGCAGCTGCAGTTAATGTTCTGGCACTGGTGATAACGTTCTTTTGTTTCGCGTGAGATATAGCGGCTGCTTTTGGCATGGGCAGCGGTCTGGCAAAGCGGGCAATGCATCATGGTAGCGTTCTCCTTGTGTACACTGCCTTAATAACCTAAACCTACAAAAATAACAATAAAATTCACTTAAAGTGAGTTTTAATTTTCTGATTCAGTTTCATACTCAACATTCGACAGCAACACCTCAAACTCCAGCGCCGTCGTATAGCCGCTGCCGCTCAGGCTGTGCGTTACCTTGCTGATTAGCCACGGCTGCGCGTCGATCACTGCCTTAAACCCGCTGACTTTTACCGGCGTTTCCGGGAAGAGATCCGCCCGCCCCATTGCCAGCGTCAGCGAGAACTCGGCAACGCCGCGCTGCAGCTTGTCCCATTTCGCCTTTGCGGCCCGCATCGCGGCGGCCTTAGTGGCATAAACCGTGGTCAGCGCAAACACGTTATCTTCCGTGCCGGCCAGATAGTCACCCTCCTTTGCCTCTGGCGTTTTGGCTGCGGCCTTTTTCTTTTTAGCCGCCGGATGCTCCAGCGCGCGCAGGTGCTTCTCTTTCGGCTTGCGCTTCACCTTTACCTTTTTCGGCTTCGGGTCTTTGGTATGCAGCCAGCTTGCCGACACGCCGGTATAAGCGCCCCGGTCGGCAATACTGAAGCTGTGCCGGTCGCCGTCCTGCCGGGTGATGTTCAGTTGCGGAATGGGCTTACCGCTGGCCGTTACGCCGCTGCCCGGTCGCAGAAACAGCAGCTTTCCGGCTTTTACCGCCGCCACCGCGCCGTACAGCGTGGCAAGCCGCGTCAGGAATGCCGCATCGGTTTCCTGCGTCTGGTCAATATGGCTCACCGCCTGCGCGGCGAAGCCGTCAGCCAGCACGGGACTTAGCTTGTTACGCTCCGCTATCTGCTTCACGACCTCGCCCAGGGTAGTATCGTGATACGACACTTCGCGCCGGGAATTCAGCGAGCCGCGAAAGTCCGCGCTGCGCGCCCGGATGGTCATGGTGTCCGGCGCGCCGTGATGCTCCACCTCGTCCACGGTAAACTCGCCTTTGCCGACCAGCGCCTGGCCCTTCCAGCCGAGAAACAGCGTAATCACCGCGCCGCGCACCGGCATCGCCAGCAGCCCGTCGGCGTCGTCCAGCTCAAGGTCGAGCTGGTCAGCCTCAAAGCCCCGGTTATCGGTCAGCGTCAGCGAGATAAGCCGGTCGCGGATATTGGCCGTTACGTCTCTGGAGTTCACCGACAGCATAAAGTCCGGCGCCATCTGCGCGCCCGCCTGTATTGCCATGCTGCTGATGCTCATGACAGCAGCCCGCCCACGGTTGCGCTCGCGCTGGCGACGACGGTTTTCGCCTGGCTGATTACCGACGTGACCTGGCCCGGCAGGCTGCCCGCGCCGCTTATCAGCCCGTCGGCCTGCTTTTTCAGGTCGCCATACATCGACGTTAACGATTCGTCAACGCGCTTCAGGCTCAGCGTAAAGGTGATTTTCAGCGCGCTGCCGTTGCTTAAAAAATCGCTGTGCGAGGCGGAAAAGTTCTCCGTCACGTACATGCCGTAAATGGTGCCGTTACCGCCAATCAGCGGCCACGCCCGGCCCTCGTCGGCCAGCAGCTTAAAGCTCAGCAGCGACACGGCGCCGCCGGTGACTTCCGGGCGCAGCTCGCCGGTCAGGGTGATTTTTTCATCGCCCACGCCGAGGAACTGCGCCGACGCCCGCTGCCCGATGCGGCTGTTAGTGGGCCAGCGGTAGTCGATATTTTGCTGCATATCCGAATAGGGCAGCGTCTGGCGCATAAACGGCAGCAGCCCGTAAATCATCATCATGTTATTCCCATCCCATCTTGCTGCGCTGCTGCGCCTGGCGGTTGCGTTGTTCGCGGGCCTGATGCTGCGCCATCAGCGCCAGCGCGTCGTCTTTGGTCATACCCGGATGCATGTGAATATCGTACTGGTAGCTGTTCTGGCTCTGGTCGCTGTAGCCGCCCGCCGCCGGTGACGTTACCGGCTTATACGGTGTGCCGGTATCGGCCAGGCTCCACGGCAGGCCGTTCGGCGCGACCGGGTCGTGTTTATCCTTTGGATTGTTCGGATCGCCTCCCGGCACCTTGTCTTTAAGGTCGTCGGATTTGGAGTCGATAAGGTGCAGCTTTTCCAGCATCCAGCTTATGCCGCTTGTAAGCTGGTCGAGCGCCTTACCGGGTATCTTCAGCCCCTCGGCCAGCGCGTTGCCGAACTTCTTGCCCATATCGCCCGCGCTTTTCAGCTCCGCCTGCGTGGACTTTACCGGCTCCAGCAGCTTTTTAAACCAGTTCCATGCGGCTTTTATCTTGTCCGTTATCCAGTCAAAGACCGGTTTTAATGGCCCGAACGCCTCGCTGATTGGCCCTATCGCGGCCTTAAAGCCCTCGGCCACGCCGCCCATAAATGCCTTAATCGGCTGCCAGTACTTACGGATAAGCAACGCTCCCGCAACCACGGCGGCCACAACGGCCACAACCGGCCATGAAATTAGCCCCAGCTCCGTCACAATGGCCTCGCCCGCTTTGGTGAAGGCAGTGCGAAGCAGTCCAGCGCCGCCAATAATCGCATTGATGCCGGTAATTACCGGCCAGGCGACCAGGCCGATTGCACCAATTGCGCCCACTAAAACCAGTCCCGCCGTCGCGGCCAGGGTCAGCCCTTTAGCCAGTACGGGGTTTTTCTGGATCCAGCCGTCCACGTTCAGCAAAAATTTCGTGGTTTGCTTTGTCAGCGAGCGCAGGGTTTTATCGAGGCCGTCAAAGAGATCGGTGCCGATAGCTTCTTTCGCCGACTGCAGCTCCTTGAAGTCGCCGCCGAGGTTATCCTGCTGCACGTTAACCAGCTTTGCCGTGCTGCCGTCCGATCCCTGAAAGGTTTTTGTCAGCCTGTCCAGCTCGCCGCTGGCGGCGGACTTCATCAGCGTGACGGCTGCCGACGCGGCCTCCTCGCCGAAGATGGTTTTAAGATATTCCGCCTGCTGGGTATCACCGAGCTTGTTTTTATCAAAGGACTTTTGCATCTCCTTCAGGATGGTGAAAAACGGCCGCAGATTGCCCTTGCTGTCGGCGGTCTTCACGCCCAGCTCTTTAATCGCCTTGAATGCCTCGCCGGTCGGCCCCTGCACGCGCAGCAGCATGGCGCGAATGCCCGTCCCGGCCATGCTGCCGGTCGTGCCGTTGTTAGCCAGCGATCCAATCATCGCCGCCGTCTGCTCGGCGCTGACCTTCGCATTTTTAGCCACCGATGCGACGTAGGGCATGGCGTCGCTCAGGTCGTCGAATTTGGTAGCGGTTTTGTTGAGCGTCGCGGATATCACGTCGCCCAGGTGCGCGACCTCGCTGTTAGCCAGCCCGAACGCGTTTTTCGTGCTCATTAAAAGCTCGGCGCTTTCTTCCATCGTGCGGTTGTTCGCCAGCGACATATTCAGCGTTACCGGCGTGGCCGCCTTGATGTCGTCAACGCTTGCGCCCGATTTGGCGATAACAATCTGCGCCTGCGCGGCGTCGTTGGCCGAGGCCGCCGTGTTGTCGCCGATGCTGCGCGCCTGGGTGCGCAGCGACTGAAAGTCGGCGGAGTTTTTATCCAGACCGAGCGTCGCCTGCAGCGTGGAGTTGGCCAGCGCGAAGTCGTAGCCCGGACGCAGCACAGAAGAAGCCGCGACCGCGCCAACCGTGGCGGCACCGACACCGGCCGCGCCGACGTTGCGCATCTTCGCCGACATTTCCTGGCCCTTACGGTAGCGCTCGCCGGTCTGGTTCAGCCGCTCCTGCTGCTTACTCAGGCGCTGCAGCTCCATTTTCTGACGGCTCAGGGTGGCGGTCGCCTGTGCGGCGGCGGTTTTCAGCCGCTGCTGCTCGCTGCCGAGGCTCTTGGTGGAGATCCGTGCTGCGTTCAGCGCCTCGCGCTGCTGCTGCACCGACAGGCGCAGGCCGTTAGTTTTGGTCTGCAACTCGCTGGCCGCCTGCCGGGCTTTTTCCAGCGCACGGGCCTGCGCCGTGGTGGGCTTTTCAGTATTTTTAAAGGCCACGGCCAGCGCGGCGGCCTCGGCTTTGGCATCCTTCAGGCGCTGCTGCGTGACCGCAAGCTGACCGCTCGCCTTGCGAAAGCCGTCAATCTTCGCCGCCTGCGCGTCCAGCTCCTTCAGGCTGCTTTGCGTGTCGCGGATGCCGCCCGCCAGCGCTTTCGTCTGGTTCTGAATGGCTTTAAACGGGCGCGACGCCTGGTCTACCGCCTTCAGCAGCACCTGCAACTTGAGGTTATTCATCGGTCTTTACTCCGCTGCGCACGACAGCCTTGTGCCGCCAGTCGATAAGCTCGCCCAGCGGCATGTCGTACATTTCAGACGGCGGCCAGTGAAACACGGTGGCTATGTCCGCCATCAGCTCGTTAACGGTCAGCGCTTTGGGCCAGCTTACTCGTCCGACTTCGGCGACAAAAAACCGATCACCTTACCGGCCAGCGCAATCAGGTCAGCCGGATCGAGATTCAGGCATTCCGCCTTTGTCAGCGTCGGCAGCGTGATGCGCGGCAGCACGGTAATCAGCGCGTCCACGTCCGAGCCTGCAAGGTCGGCCAGGCGGGTGCCGCGCAGCGCGCCGGAATTGGGTTTAATCACTTCAATAGTGCTGATTGCCTGCTCGCCGCGCATCACCGGAGTTTCCAGGGTAACGATATTTTCTTTGTTTTCCATGATTGTTCTCTTTTTTAAGTCGGGATAAGGCCAGCGCCGGGCGCTGGCTCAGTAATTAAACGAGGCCGATATTTTTACGGCGCTGCTCCAGTCGGTCAGTGCCGCTGACCTTCTCCACCATGTTGATGGTGTCGATTTCAATCAGCTCCTTGCCGTTAAAGGTCATTTTGTAATAGGTGCATTTGGTGGTGATTTTGGTTTCTGTGTCCTCGCCCTGTTTGGCCTCGCCAAAATCAAACGCCTGATGCTTGCCGCGCACCTCAATCTCCAACGCGATTTCCTCGCCGGTGTCGTCGCGCTGGTAAGAGCCGGTAAAGCGCAGCGGCACGGACGTTGCGCCCCACTGCGTCAGCACCAGTTCATCGATACCGCCGATGCTCCATTCGATATCCAGCGCGTCGTCGTCCAGGCCCATATCGATATGCGCCGCGCCGCTCATGCCGCCGCCCCGGAAAGCGTCAAGCTTGCGGGACAGCTTCGGCAGCGTGACGCTGGTCACGACGCCCTGATAGCTGTTTGAGTCGTTAAAGAGGTTCATCCCCTTGAGTTTTCTTGGCAGTGCCATTTTTCAGTCCTCAGCTGTTAACGGACGCGGCGAAGTTCGCCAGATAGGAGTCGGTAATACGCTGGCGCAGGGTTAAATCTTCCAGCGGCGGCACGGGGGTATAGTCGTAGTCAATCGACAGCTTGCCCGCCTTCAGGGTGTCTTTGTCGTTGGCCGCCTCGTCATACCAGCACGATGCGCCCAGCAGATAACCGGCGTTGACCAGCTCGCGGAATTTGGCGTTGATGCCCGCGATAATTTCGCGCACCAGTACCGGCGTAAGTGGCTTGTCGTTGGCCCACATATGCGCCTCGGCCATCGTGTCGGCCAGTACCTGCGCAGTGCGGGTGTAGCACTCAAACGCGAACAGCGGATCGTCGCTGCAGGTGCGGTTTCCCCAGAAGCGAAAGCCGTCTTTGCGGATAAGCGTGGTCACGCAGGCTTCATTCAGCAGGTCGGCGTCGGTGCCGGTCTGCTGCAAGTCCCAGAAGACGCCCGCCGAAATACCGGTGACGCCGTTCACGCCAACGTTAGAAAGCGTCTTGTGCCAGCCGGTGTCTTTGTCGATTTTGGCACGCAGGCCCAGCGCGCGGGCGGTGGCGTACGCGGTTTCAGATGCGTTGGCGGTGGTGTTCCAGGCAATGAAATCCGGCCAGATAACCATTATTTCGCGCTGGCTGAAATTTTCGCGGTACTTCATGGCGTCAGAGACGGTTTTGCAGTTCCACGCCGAGACGTAACAGAAGGCGCGCAGCTGCTGCGCGATGCTGGCAAGCGCGGTCGCCACCTCCAGCGAGTCGAGGCCCGGCACGCCGAGAATGCGCGGCTTGACGTCGAGCTGCGTCTGCGCGCTTAACAGCGCCTTCATGCCGGTATACTGGCCGTTTTCGTCGGTGGTGCCGATGATATTGGAAATGGTTTCCGCGTCGGTCGCGCCTTCGGGCACGCGCACCACGACGGTGACGGGCTTCGACTGGTCGGCAATCGCCTGCAGGGAAGCGGCCAGCGTGCCTTTTTTACCGGCTTTCGCGATACCGGCCTGCACGTTGGTTAACAGTACCGGCGTGTTCAGTGGGAACGCGGTCGCGTCGGCATCGTCGGCGGTACAGACCAGCCCGACAATCGCCGTAGAGACGGTGGAAATGGTGCGCGTGCCGTCGTTGATTTCGACGACGCGGACACCGTGATGGTAATCAGACATCTGATGCACTCCGTTAAATGGGTGCGCTCAGATTGCCCGTTCAGGCGGGGCGGTGCATTCGATTGGGGTTTGCTGAAGGATGACAAAACATCTTGCCATAATGTATAAAAACTACTAGTAATTAACAACTAACTTTAGCATTCAAAAAATACCTCGGGTGAAAACTCCATGAATAAAACTGAAAAGGCAAAACAACTAAACTCTGCCGAAACAAGCTTCATTGAAACATGGATCAAAGAAGATTTGCGCAGAGAAATATACTACCGATTATCATTTTGGACATTATCCGCACTCATAACATATTACGCTATATCACATTCCACAGGATTTTCGGCTATAGATTATTTTATGGGATATACTAAAAACACAACCAAGCTCCTTCAGTTTATTGCATTTTCAAACATATTCATATTTATGATAGCTATTTCATTCAAAGATATGGAAGTAAAGTACAAAGGCGCATGGTCGCAAGAAAAGCCACTCGGAAAGTTCGGCTCATTGATTAGGAAAATAAATGGTGACTGGCTGCTGTGGGTTAGCAGCTTAGCCTTAACTTTCTTTATAATAATACTAATGACAATTTACAATACTATTCAAGGGTCAGATCCAATGAACTTGGGGCAAGGATTAATTATTTTAGCTTGCACAGTTTCCCTTTTAATTGTTTCCCTCATACACGCATGGTTATATGTTCTTGTAAAAAAAGAAGGACCATCCCCATTCAGCGCCAACATTGAAAATCCAAGCCTAATAATTCCAATTTATACATGGATAATGCTTTGGGCTGTCGGGTTTATTTTTTTTATCATTTAAAGAAGAGCCCGCGAGGGCTCTAAACTAAGGCTTTTTTGGCCATTTTATATTATTAGTATTTGTGGTTTTAATCGTCTGTACTTCCTGCACGTACTTCATCCACGCAGTCAGCGTTATCTTATCCGCATCCGTGATCATGTCGAGCCGCAGCTGCGTCTGCCACGCCTGCGTCGTGCTGTTGGCTTCGCTGATACGTGCGGCCTTTTCCGCTTCCGCCTCACTCACCGCTGCGGCCTGCTGTGCTTCGCCGTCCGTTACCCATTTTTCGCCGTCCCATTTATCAAACGCGGTTGCCGGTGCCTGCGTGGTGGTGCCTGCCGGATAATCGCCCGGCACGGTAATTTCTGTTGCCGTAGCGTCCGCAGTTGACCAGACGGTTTTACCACGATGATCGGCAACGCTCTGCCAGCCGCCGTCGCGGTAAACCGCCACAAAACCGGTTTCCGCAGAAGGCGGCGCGCTGCTGCAGGCGCAGGCCGGGACGCCCACGCCCTGCGGCAAATATTCATCCGTTGCGCCGGTAAACTCACCGGTCAGGCTATCGTAGTTGTAAACCGTCAGCGTGCCGGCCGCTTTCGCCAGGCCGCTTTTATCCAAGGTAATCGCCATTATGCGGCCCTCACGATGTAGTTAAATGCAATGTTGCGCGGCCTGTTTTCGCCCGCAGTAGGAACCTGCCGCGAGGCATCCAGCATAAACCGCGAGGCGTTGTTAGTCGTTGAACCCAAGTTGGTATCGGTTGCAAAGCGGGTTGATGCCGGGTTCAGTACGTCGGTATAAAACGCCCCGGAAGCCCCACTGAATCCCCAGCCGTTATTAGTGGTAAACGCTGCCGTAATGTTTCTGATTGCGTCCCCCTGCGCGGCCAACAGGGTACGCCCATTATCCACGCCGCGCCCGTCGTCCCAGCCGCGAATAAACTCGCCGCGCAGATCGGGCAGTTTCAGCGACGGATAGACTTTAGCCAGCAGCGGATAGGTCGTGGCGCTGAACGATGCGCCGTTGCACTTCAGCCAGCCGTCCGGCGCGGTTGCCGCCGGGTAAGGCAGCGGCACGCCGACCGGCACCGCCGAACCGTCGCCCAGGCCCAGCGCGGCCAGCGCTTTCGCAACCAGTCCGGCGTCCTTAATTTCCGCCAGCGCATTGGCCGTTTGCAGGTACTGCTTGTGCGGATTGGCGGCGGCAACGTGCGCGGCCAGCGCCTTATCGGCATAAGCCTTTACCTCAATCACCGCGCTGTCCACGTACTGCCGCGTTGCCAGCACCACGGACGGGTCGATTTTCAGCGTGACGGCGCTTGTGCTGTTAACGATTAAAATCATGCGCACCGTCTGCGTGCGGCCGCTGCCCTCGGCGAGCTGTGGCTTGTAGGTCTCCGCGCAGTTAGCCACGGCAATCAGCACGCCGTCGGCGTCAAACAGCCCGATTTCCCGGATCCAGAAGCCGCCCTCGCTTTCGGGAATAATCTGCTCGGCGATAATCTGGCTGCTGTTGGCCGCGTCAACCGTCAGCGCGTTCAGCGAGGCCCGGCGCTTTTCGCCGATAAGCTTTGTCTGCGCCGCGTCTGGCGTGGGCAGCGTGCCGCCGCCGTCGCCCACGGCCATTTCGGTAATCTGGATTTTCGTTCCCAGCGCGGCGGCATTGGCAAGCTTTGCCGCGCCCTGGCTGGTCAG
>NZ_JBHDVM010000017.1:0-86167 GCF_042610525.1 Pantoea sp. sgz302252 | reverse complement strand
CGCGTCTACAACGAGGCGAACATGCCGCCGTGGTCGCTGCCGGCGGCGGCGACGCAGATGGGCTTTTTAAGCCGCTCGAAGGACGGCACGCCGGACAACGCGAACGCGCTGCGCTTTGAAGACCGGGCGGGCGAAGAGCAGGTGTGGATCCAGGCGCAGAAGAATATGGATACGCACGTCAAGGCGGATGCCACGCATGTGGTGGGGAAAAATCACAGCCACTATGTGGGTGAAAATGAAAATCATCGGGTCGAGGCCAGCCGCCTGCACGGCGTAAAAGTTGACGAAACAGTGCTGGCTGGCAACAAAAAAACCGCTGCGGCCGTGGATGAATATGTACTGGCGTCCGGAACGGCGTTACGCCTGGTCTGCGGCGAAAGCGCCATCGAACTGACGGCGGCAGGACAGATAAACATGATCGGAAAGGGGTTTAATATTTTCGTTGAAGGCGATGGCTATATTAATACCAGTAAAGGTAAGCTAAACCTGAATGACGGTACAGGCGCGGCGACCGCTGCACCCGGTAAGGATCATAAAAAAGATATCCATAGTGCCGTGGAGGCGCTGTTCCCGGCAAAAAAGGGAAGTAAGCAGGGTGAGGCGCAAGCTTTGCCAGTAGCTGATACATCCGATCATAAAACGGGCTATAACTATTCTGTTGATGATATGGTGAAAAAGCAGCACAACTTAAAAGCAACGCCGGTTAAATGGACGAAAAAAGGTTTTGTTGCGGCAAATGAAACGGAAATAAAAAACTTTGTCGACCCTGAAAATCATTCAACAGGAACGGATAAGTATCAGTTTGTTGATCTCTCAGCATCTTCCGGTATCAGTGACGCTGACATGTCTGACTTCCTTAAAGGTAAAGGTACGCTTGAAGGACATGCTCAAACCTATTTAGACGCTGCGAAAAAATACAATATCAATGAGGCTTATCTTGCTGCACACTCAGCCCTTGAAACAGGTAACGGGACAAGCGAGCTTGCGCAAGGTGTCATGGTTAATGGTACAAAAGTCTACAACATGTATGGCATTGGCGCACTTGATGGAAAAGCGGTAAGTACTGGTGCACAATATGCTTTTAAACAGGGATGGACATCGCCAGAGAAAGCGATTGAAGGTGGGGCAAAATGGATTTCAGATAAGTTTGTAAATGGCGGCGGTCAAAATACCCTTTACAAAATGAGATGGAATCCAGCTGCACCAGGGACACACCAGTACGCTACTGATATTAACTGGGCTGTAGCACAAACTAAAAGTATTAAGAAAATATTCGATAGCTTTCCGAATGCAAATCTATCATACGATATTCCCAAATTTAACTAACAGGATAAATATGCTTTATCTACTAAAGAGAACGTTAATGTTGGGTGCGGTGTTGGTTACATTTACTTCGCCATTTACGGTTGCTGCCGTGCCAACTAATATACAGGAAACGAAAAACGCTTCCCCTCTGACCGCTACTGATTTTACCGTTGTGATTTCTGATCATAGTCTGGCGTTAGGCGATGTGTGGAATGACAAAACAATGCAATTCAGCGGCAAAGAAATCAGCAGCCAGTTCGTTGGGGAAGTCCCTTTCGGCGATAGCAGCTATAAGTTCTGGCAGCATAACTATGCTGGTTATTCTGTTTATAGCTCAAATTTTCTTTGGGACAAGCAAAATCGTAGTGTTGATTCTTACATTGTTACTCAAATTAGTCTGGATTCTTCTGAAATAGTGACCAGTCGGGGAGTCAAAACAGGTGACAGTATAAATAAATTGCTTGCTTCCTATGGTCCAGGAACCCTTGACGATAGCGATGACGAACGCTGGCTAAGCTATGACACTTTTGATAAGCGTATCTCATTTCAGATTGAAGATAATAAAGTTAGTCATATTATCATGGTATTCCGGATGGATAACTAAGGTTCAACCGCTTACAGCAGCTTCCTGTTACTGATTAATATTGCTGAAAGATAGGGTAAATGTCTGGCTTGAAATTTAAAGCCAGCTTTGCCCGCACAGCTCTTTTATCAATGTCCAATACCTCTCTTTTTAATGGCTTAAAACGAGGCCGTTTCACGATTTATCACAGGTTTTTCAATGCAATATCATCTGAATGAAGGATCCTTTTCGCTGCCTGGCGAAGAATGGCTGGATAACAGCATGAATATATTAAGGGATGAAGCCAGCGGCATTACGGTGATTATCAGCCGTGGCGCGATCCCTGAAAATAGCGACTTTGAACAGGAGTTTCATCGTCAATGGGACAGCATGCGCGCGCAGATGACAAAACTACAGCAGTCAGAATTTGTGCGTGTCAGCGTGGGTAAAAACCAGCATATTCGCGGCGTGCAGGTCAGCAGCCAGTTTGAGCGCAACGGGCAGCAACTGCATCAACACCAGTTGGCTATACAGGTAGCGGATAAGCCGGTATTAATGGTCTTTACTTTTTCCGCGCTTCGCCCGTTTAATGCAGAAGACGAAGTGCGCTGGGAAGCGCTGAAAAGCAGTATCGGTACCGGACAGGATGCCTGACAAATGAGTAACAAACCTGCTGCCCGTATGGGTGACGATCTGATCCACTCCAGTATATTCGCCGATATCACCAGCATAGTAGCGGAAGGCGCAGTCTATGCCGCTCTTGGCGCTGCGGTAGGCGTTGCGGCAACGGTGGCCGCGCCGCTGGCTGGTGCTGGCGCGGTAGCCGCCGGATTGACGGCAGTAAGCACAAGCTGCGTGCTTAGCGGTATTATCGGTGGCCTGCTGGCGAATATGGCTGGCGCCAGCGATAAAATCTCCCACGCCGCCGCCAGCGTTGGCGACTTTCTTTTTCCCCCTTCGGTCAGCGGCAAAATTACCAGCGGCTCGTCAAACGTGCTCACCAACAGCAAGATGGCGGCGCGGGCGGCGGCTGAACTGCTGCCGCCAGCGGCTACGGTGCCAGAAAGCCAGTCGCCCCTGAGCTTTCTGGATTACGGCCGTGAACTATTGGGCAGCGTTGGACAGATAGCTAACGCTTTCTGGCAGCCTACGGTAGCCTCGCCCATTGCTAACGCTAATCCCACGCAGCAGGATACCGTGCTTTGCGATAAGCATTCCGGGCCACAATTTATGGCGGAGGGTTCTTCTTCCGTACTGATCAACGGGCAGCCCGCTATCCGCGCAGGCGATCGCTCTACCTGCGAGGCGACCGTGGCGGATACGGTTTCGCCGGATGTCATTATCGGTGGCAGTAGCGTAGTGGTGCGTGAAATCAAAAGCGGCAAAACGCCGGGACTGGCGCTGGCAATGATGCTGTTACCGCTGCTGCGTGGCCGTCCGGGAGAAGTATTTAAAAATATGCCCTGTATGGTCGCGGGTGCGCTCGGCGGCATGGGCGCGGATATGCTGGTTAACGCGGTTTTTTCCTCCTCTAATCCGGTTCACGCTGCCACAGGCGTAAAGGTATTGAACGACGATAACGATCTGGATTTCAGTCTGCCGGGCCGCTTTCCGCTGCGCTGGCAGCGTAACTACAACAGCCGTTCCATGCTGGATGGCCCGTTCGGGCGCGGCTGGACGACCATCTTCGATACGCGGGTAGAAAGAGAAAACGACAACTGCCTGTGGTTTGACGAATTTGGCCGCGAGCTGCGCTTTGCTTTTCCGCCGGAAAACGAACCGCTATATAGCCCGGCCGATGGTCTAATTTTTCGCAGCGGACCGGGCGGCGAGCTGGCCATTGCCGACGAAGACGGCAGCGTCTGGCGGCTTTACCGGCCCGTGCGCAGCGACCCGGCACGGCTGATGCTGACTTCGCTTAGCGATGAGTACGGCAACAGGCTGGAGATCCACTATGACGATCAAAGTCGGCCGATCCGCATTTATGATGAGCCTTGCGCAATAGATCTACGCCTGATCTATAAGGATCTTCGTTTCCCGCAGCGCGTAACGGCGCTTGCCCAGTTTGACGGCGCAACAATGCTGCCGCTAATGACCTATGCCTATAGCGAGTCCGGCCAGCTGGCTCAGGTAAAAGATGCCGCTGGCGTGGTAACGCGTGAATTCACATATAACGAACAGGGATTGATGAGCAGCCACCGTTTGCCGGGCGGTATGCTTAGCGAATACCGCTGGCAGCAATTTGACGACTGGCGAGTAGTGGCGACCCGCACCAGCGCTGGCGACAGCAGCACTATCCATTACGATCTGGATAAAGGCCTGACCTCGGTTAAGCACGGCGATGGCTATGAGCATCTGCATTACTGGAATAAACAGTCGCTGGTTACGCGCTATATTGACGAGCGCGGCGAAGAGTGGCGCTATGAATGGGATAAAAACCAGCAGCTGACGCTCGCCGTCGATCCGCTTGGGCAGGCCACAAAGTTTCGCTATGACGAAGCCGGTAACCTGGTCGAGCAGGAAGACGCCTGCGGCAACGTTCGCGCCACGCTGTGGCTGGAGACACGAGCGCTACCGATCAGCGTGCATGAGGCAGATGGTTCCAGCACCCGTTTTCTTTACGACGAACACTATGGGCTGGCAAAAGTGCTGGTCGGCACCGAAGTCAGCGAGCAGCTTGAACGCGACGAATTCGGGCAGGTTATCCGCCGTATCGATGCGGCAGGCGGCGTCAGTAAATATGAGTACAATGAAGCGGGCCAGGTCACTGCCGCCACGGACTGTTCCGGCTTCACCACCCGCTATCGCTATCACGCGCTGGGCTGGCTGCTGACGGAGATAGCCCCGGACGGCGAAGAGACGCACTATAGCCATGACGCTGCTGGCCGCCCCGTTACCCTGACGCGCCCGGAAGAGTGGGAAGAGAAAATTTACTGGAGCGAAGATGGCCTGCCGATGACGCACCGCACGGCGGATGGCAAAAAAAGCCATTTCCGCTACGACGAGGCGGGCAGGCTGGTCGCCACCCAAAACCCGCAGGGCGGCGAGGTGCGGCGCGAGTATGACCATCGCAGCCGCCTGACGGGGTTAATTAACGAAAACGGCGAGCGCTACGGTTTCAGTTGGGGAGCGGATTCCCTGCTGCTGGAAGAGCGCGGCCTGGACGGCGTGGCGACCCGCTACGGCTACGATGCCGTTGGCCGCGTGGCAGAGCGTATTTTTGCCGCCGGGACTGCCGACGCGATCAGCCACTTCTACCGCTACGACGCGCGCGGGCTGGTCACCGGCAGGCGCTCGCCCGATGGCGAAACCCGCTTTGCCTGGTCCGCCGTCGGCCAGATGCTGAAGGCGGCGTTTCATCCGGCACTGGATGAGAGCCACGTTACCGCGCAGGCGGAGCAGCTGCTGGAGTTTAGCTGGGATAAACAGGGCAGGCTGGTTTCAGAAACCGGCGAGCAGGGCACGGTGGCATACGAATGGGACGCGCTGGGTAACCGCACCGCCACCACGCTGCCGGACGGACGCAGGCTGCGTAATTTTTACTACGGCAGCGGGCATCTGCTGAGCATCGCGCTGGATAACCTGCCGGTTACCGATTTCAGCCGCGATAATTTGCACCGCGAAACCAGCCGCACGCAGGGCGGGCTAATCAGCCGCGTCTCTTATGACCGGCTGGGCCGCCTGCGCCAGCGCGACGTGTTTACCGGCACCCGCCAGCGCCCCGCGCCGCGCGAGTGGTCGCGCCGCTGGGGTTACGATCACCGCAACAACCTTATCCGCGAAGAGCATGACGACAACCCTTTCCGCTGGCGGCACTGGCAGTACGACGCATCGGGCCGCCTGCTGAAGCAGGAAGGCGTGCAGACGAACCACGAATGGTGGCAGTGGGACGCGGCCTCAAATCCGCTGGACGACAGCCCGGAGGCCGTCAGTCACAACCGCGTGACAAAGCTGAACGGTGCGGAGTACCGCTATGACGTACACGGCCGCACGGTGGAAAAAAGATACAACGGCGAACGCTGGCGCTTCAGCTACGACGGCGAGCACCGGCTCAGCCAGGTGGTGCGCGAGGCGCGGTACGGTGCGCAAACGCAGGTCAGCTTCCGCTACGACCCGCTGGGCAGGCGCATCAGCAAAACCAGCCGCCGCAGCCGGGCGGGCGAAGAGCCGGGCAAGCCGGAGACCACGTATTTTGTGTGGGAAGGGCTGCGGCTGCTGCAGGAGATCCGGTATGGCAGCCCGCTGACCTGGGTCTATACCGACCAGCACGGTTACGAGCCGCTGGCGCAGATCAGGGGAGTAAAGGATCCGGAAATCCTGTGGTATCACTGCCATCCCAACGGCATGCCGGAGCGGCTGACCGATAAGGAGGGCAACCTCTGCTGGCACGGCCATAACAGCGCGTGGGGCAAGCTGCTGCGGGAAGAGCGGCTGAGCGGGCCACACTATACGGATAACCTGCGGATGCAGGGGCAGTATCTGGACCGGGAAACGGGTTTGCATTACAACCTGTTCAGGTACTATGATCCGGACTGCGGGCGCTTTACGCAGCCGGACCCGATAGGGCTGGCAGGCGGGTTAAATCTGTACCAGTATGCGCCTAATGCGCTGGGCTGGGTTGATCCGCTGGGGTTGAGCGGTGAGAATATATTTATTCATTACACCGATAAAAAAGGTTTGGAAGGTATAATGAATACTAAAACTCTTAACCCGAATGGTAGCGGTAAAGTTTATATTACTGATTTATTAATGTCTTCAGAGGATGTCTCAAGGAACTTACTAATTAACAATAAATCGCATGACGGGAGAGGGGAATATGCTATCATATTCAAAGTAGACGATCTACAGATGAATAATATTAGGCAAAGCTCTGATTTAGAATATATTCATTCTGGGAAGGTTAAATTGAATGATGTGATATATGCAGGAAAAAACCCTTATAGTATTATCGCACATTACCCATATGAAAAAAGGCTTGCTACATTGCAAGAGCAGATAAAATTAAGAGGAAATCGCTGTGGAAAATGATGCATATAAAGAGGATAAAATTTTAACGTTAAGTCAGGCAGAGCTAAATGCTTTAAAAAAATCAATCTTATATTTAAAGTTCGAATGTGAAGAAACATCTTCATTATTATATGCAGGCAGCCCATTAATTAATAGTGCGCTATACAAAATATTTGAACTTGATGATTTAAGTAATATTTCCAAAGGTTTTTATGCTAAAAGAAATATTGCTAATGAAAAATTTATACTCGATAAAAAAAAGAGATATGCTCTGGAGCAGGGCAATGAATATGATCCCTCAAATGATCATTCATTCAAGGATTATATTTTTCCTTTCCCTGAACGTTGATAGTTAATGCTGATAATTTATTAATCTATTAATTGCATTTTTTCAAATGAATTATCAGCACATTTAGTTTTGAGACTCACTGCCATGCACCCAATTTAAAGCCGGTTCTCGCTATTAAAAATGTATTTAAAAATTATCTGTAAATATTTTGGTATATATTTATTGTATAAATGAACTAGCCTAAAGAAAAACGTAAGTTAAGTCGGGGTGATTTAATTAAGTATTTTTTGTAGAGGGTTGGAGGTAGTAAAATAAAGAGATTGAAATGTATAAAAATAAAAATATTGATTGCCTTATTATAATAAATGGAAAGGATAATATATATTGTATATTGGGTGCCATCTTTCAAAGAAATGTGTATGCTTTGCAGAGTTCATTGATCTGATGTTTTTTTAAATGGTGGGCATAATGTTTATCATTATAATTATCATCAGCAAAGATACGATATTGCTATTTTAAATGAGAGTAACTGTTAAATATTTATTGAAAAAGTCATTGCAGAAGTATTTCTTTTAAAAAGGGGGGATATTTCTGATGAGTTTTATCCCAGGTCATAGGAGAAGGTATCATGGTGGGATGGCTATGACCTGTTTCCTTATTTGTCTATAGATTTTGACCGTAAAATACTCTATACACAGTTTATAGACGGTATACATTATGACTGGTATGTTCCACAAGTTTAGATTGGGGAACAAAAAGATATTTGATGGAGATGTTTTCCTTCAATTCTAAATTGTAATGAAAAATTCTGAATTAGGGTAGAAATAGATTTAAGGACTAAGCTAATCAAATTAATTTAACTATCTTTAATGTCTACGGTAAATTTTTGTGGGAAGTTAACGTGTTTTCATGAGATTGCAGGAGATCTGGTATGGCAGCCCGCTGACTTGGGTTTATACCGACCAGCAAGGCTACGAGCCGCTGGCGCAGATCAGGGGAGTGAAGGAGCCGGAAATCCTGTGGTATCACTGCCATCCCAACGGCATGCCGGAGCGGCTGACCGATAAGGAGGGCAACCTCTGCTGGCACGGCCACAACAGCGCGTGGGGCAAACTGCTGCGGGAAGAGCGGCTGAGCGGGCCTTACTATAAGCTTATCCGATCGCCCAAATTGTTATCGATTCGCCCGCAATCCTGAGCCAACGCGGCATTAAGACAGGCTACTATAAAAGCCAACTGACAGCCGCTTACGATTCCGGCAGCGTAGACAAGGGCGGTAACGAACGCTGGATTAGCTACGAAACTGCCAATAAGCGTCTTTCATTCAAAATCATAAAATAGCCGAAAATAAATGCATGGATGCAGCAAAGGGCATTGTCTCAGCTATTCAAACCTATATTTCAGTTGAAGAGGAAATGCAGGGGTAACGTCTTAATGAACATGATAAAATACCTGGCAGGAACAGGCGGTAACGTTTAAAAAATTTTGTTAGCGTCCTGCGTTTCATGGGTAATGTTCAGGGATGAAAATTGCGGTGCTTTTGCTTCGCAGCAAGCAGAAGGATACTGGCCGCTATTGTGAGCCCAGGCTATTACCTCAAAATGACTGCTGAACGCGCTGACGATTTTGCGCGATAATTCCTAATTCAGAGAGCTACTAATAATGAGCGAGCTAATCGACTACCAACTCTGGCTAAGCGGCGATACAGATTTGCCATTCTGGCTGACATCGTTCCGCTCAGACGCCGCAGCAGAGCTTCTGCGCGATCGCGCTCAGGGAACATTAATCGGTCTGGCGGTTGGGGATGCCGTTGGCACCACGTTAGAATTCCTTCCCCGCGACCAGCATTTTGTGACCGATATGGTTGGCGGCGGGCCGTTTGCGCTAAGGGCTGGCGACTGGACTGATGACACAACGATGGCACTTTGCCTGGCTGAAACTTATCTTTACCAGGATCGCCTCGAACTGAGCGATTTTCGCAATCGTATGGTTAACTGGTATCGCCACGGTGTAAACAGCGTTACGGGCGTCTGTTTCGATATTGGCAGCGCTACCCGCTATGCGTTAGAACAATATCTGCAGCACGGCGCTGGATGGTTCGGCAATACCGATCCTGGTACAGCGGGCAATGCGGCTATTATTCGTCTGGCTCCTGCGGCTATTTTTCAACGTCATTCTCTGCTGCATACGCTTTATGATGCCGAGCAGCAAGGCAAAGCGACCCACGGCGCGGCCGAATCGCTGGACTGCTGTCGCTTGCTGGGAACTATCCTGCATAAATTGCTTAACGGCGCGCTAAAAGAGCAGGCGCTGTCGCCGCATGATTGTCCGCTTGGTACTAAAGCCGCCCAAATCAATGGCGGAAGCTATAAGAAGAAAAGCCGCGAACAAATACGTTCCAGTGGCTATGTCATCGATACACTGGAAGCCGCCTTATGGGCTGTCTGGCATACGGATAACTTTCGGGACGCCATTTTGTTGGCGGCAAACCTTGCCGATGATGCCGACAGTGTCGCAGCCACAGCGGGCCAGGTTGCCGGCGCGCTATATGGCTATTCTGGCATACCACAGGTATGGCGCGACAGGTTAACAGAGGAACCTCGCATCGCTACTATGGCGAATGAGTTATTTAAGCGAGCGCCGGAATATGATTAGATAACAATATAATTTTTTATTAGGCAGCAAAAAATTGATTTTCGGTAAAATAGTCTGGAAGCGTAGTTTGCGGTTATTTTACCTTTATATAATGTAATTAATGCTAAATTACGTTAATTATTTCTCCTCACTCTTCCAGAAGCAACTCCGAGTAGAAATTGTCTGCTATTGAAAGGGCTGGTTAATTTTCAATGGTAATTATTTATAAGCTCGATAATTCCAATACATTTCTGGGCTGGTATTTATATTTTTACAGGCAAGCGATAACTAATAAAATGGAATGCGTCTCGCAATATCTGAATTGATTACTTAACCATAAAAATATTCACTCGTAACTATTGTACACTGCGCCTGCGGCACGTTATTCCTCGGGACAGTCAATCTATTGCCAGTTAACAGGGGCTACCTGTTCTAAGGCCAGGCCGCAAAAGGAACGTGACGCCTGATCCATAAAGAAGAAGAATACGCTTTTTGTTGACGGATGTTCACGGTTTGGTTATCTTTAACGCAATCGGAGGCGAATGAAAAAGCATCCTCACAAGGAGATTCAGGCGGCTATCGATTATGCAGTTGCTAACGGTTGGTTTGTGGTTGAGTGCGGCGGTCAGGCGCATCCCTTCTGCAAAATCCGGTGCGGTATCCCCGGACATACCGAGCATATGCATAGCATCTGGTCGACACCTAAAGACCCTGAACGGTTTGCAAAGCAGATCCTGAGAGCCATAAAGAAGTGCCAGCCACGGCAGGATGGCGAAAGCGATGCATAAGAGTGGGCCTTTAGTGACTAAAGGCGGTGCCGCCGCCTTTATTTATCACAAGGGTAAAAGACTTATGGCAATTTATAACTTCACGTTAACCGTATCCGGTATCACTCTGGATACGCAAGGTCACGAAGAGGCGCTGTTTAAAGCAGGCTGTGATGATGCCCTGTTAAGCTACTATGGCAAAGCTATTTACCTGGAGTTCGAGCGGGAAGCCTCTTCACTGAACGCGGCTATCAGTTCCGCTATTTACGATATCGAAAGCGCCGGCATTGGCGCTCGCGTGGAATCAGTCGATGCCACGCTGGTTGGCCTGAGCGATATCGCCGCTATGTCGAATCTGTCGCGGCAGGCAATCACCATGTTAAAAGATGGCGCTCGCGGTAAGGGCGACTTTCCTGGCCCTATTCAGCGTATCACCGGCCAGTCTCCGCTTTGGGAGTGGGCAGAAGTGGCCGAATGGCTGGAAGGTTGTGGCCGCATTGCAGCCGACTCAGGCCTGGTCGAAAATGCCAAAGAGCTAAGCCGCTGGAACCTGGCGCTGCGCCTCCGCGCCTGCAAAGAAAAAGAAGAGATAGCCAGGCGTGTGGCAATGCTGGAGGCGCCCTGCAAAAGGGTCGTAAGTCTTTAAATCACGCAAAGCTATTTTTCCACCAGCTTTTTGCCTGTTTTTAGCGTAGCCGCATGGTGAAGGCCTGGCTTGATTGTGTCGGAGCAGCAAATTTGTCTGTTATACGCTTTAAAACGGCTTCCGTTAAGAAGCCGTATTATTGCTACTGCATGCTGATTTCGGGCGGAACGCTTATTAGGCCAGCGGTTATTTCGCCAGCTTGTCCTCGGTACGCAGCTCAAAATCAGAAGCGTCGTGACGCTCGTGCAGCTGTTCTTCCGGCTCGCCCCAGGTGCGGTTAACAATGCGGCCGCGCTGTACGGCAGGGCGCTGTGCGATTTCATCGGCCCAGCGCTGTAGGTTCTGGTAAGAAGCGGCATCCAGGAACTCGGCAGCATTATAGAGCTGTCCTTTTACCAGTGCGCCATACCACGGCCAGATGGCGATATCGGCAATGGTGTAATCATCGCCAGCAATATAGCGGTTGTCCGCCAGCTGACGATCCAGCAGATCTAACTGTCGCTTAGCTTCCATAGTAAAGCGGTCAATAGCGTATTCGATTTTTACCGGCGCATAATTATAAAAGTGGCCGAAGCCGCCGCCAAGGTAAGGCGCGGAACCCTGCAGCCAGAATAGCCAGTTCAGCGTCTCGGTACGGCCTGCCGGATCCTTCGGTAAAAAGTGACCATATTTTTCTGCCAGATAAAGCAGGATAGCGCCGGACTCAAATACGCGGGTCGGCGGCGTTGTGGAGGTATCCAGCAGCGCCGGGATTTTAGAGTTCGGGTTCACTTCCACAAAGCCGGAAGAAAACTGATCGCTGTCGCCAATACGAATCAGATGCGCATCGTATTCGGCATCGTTAACGTTCAGCGCCAGCAGCTCTTCCAGCAGGATCGTGACTTTCTGGCCGTTAGGCGTACCCATAGAGTAAAGCTGTAAAGGATGTTTGCCCGTAGGCAAAATAGCCTCATGGCGCGCGCCAGCGGTTGGACGATTAATACTGCCCCAGGTGCCGCCTGCGTTTTTGTTCTCGGTCCAGACTTTAGCTGGCTGATAGTCGCTGCTGCTCATAGAATTTTCCCTTTATAAGGTTGGATAGCGAAACGGAACTGACTTCTCGCCGTTAATGGTCTAAAAATAGCGTCGATTGCTGCCTGTCACCAAAAGCGGTTGTTACATCTGATGTCAGATATAGCACCGCCGCCGCAAGGGCGTTTACCAGGAAAGAGCTATCGGGCTGTTAATTCAGAGAGTTCCGCAAGGAGAGAGAAATGGCTAAGCATGACCAGGCTAAGTTACAGCAGGCCGGGCTGACTTTAACGCAGGACGGCCGCATCTGCTGTTACTGGCAGCCGTCGATGCCGGACTATCACGATAATGAATGGGGTAAACCAGTCAGGAACGATCGCCGCCTGTTCGAAAAAGTTTGTCTTGAAGGGTTTCATTCCGGCATGTCATGGCGGCTGATTTATGACAAGCGCGAAAACTTCCGCCGCGCTTTTGCCGATTTCGATTTTTATCAGGTAGCGAAGTTTGGAGATGAAGAGGTCGCCAGGCTGATGGCGGATAAAAGTATCGTACGCAACCGGGCCAAGATCCTTTCAACTATCAATAATGCGCAGCGGGCCATTGAGCTGGTCGAAGAGGCTGGCTCGCTGGCGGATTGGTTCTGGCAATTTGCGCCGCCGCCGGAAGACCGCCCGGCCATTATCGATCTGGCGTACTGGCAGCAAACCAAAACCTCGCCAGAGGCGATAAAGATGTCGCAGGCGTTGAAAAAACGCGGCTGGTCGTGGGTTGGGCCGGTAACGACCTATTCACTGATGCAGGCGCTCGGGCTGGTTAACGATCATCTGACCGGCTGCGAGTGCCGCCCGAAGCGAGAACAGGAGCGGCAATCCTGAGGAAAACCGCCCCTTGCGGGACGGTTTCTAGCTTACTTGCCTGCTGCGTTAATATGTACCGTGATGGCATTGTGGGAGATGTTCCACGATCCCTTTCCGGCAGCCAGTAGCGCACCAGTTACAACGATAATGATACAAATGTACCTTTTCATTGTGCGGTCCTTGCACAGACCGCTTCACGGCGACATCGCCGGAGACGCCACCGTGAATGCAAGCACGAGGTCGTGCCTGCGTTTACGGCCACTGGAAATCCTTCTCTGAATCCGGCGCCTGCTTGCTTAAGGCAGCGAAAAGGCCCGCGAACATTGTATAAAGCCTGCCGGCAAAATACTTGACAGTGAATAATAAATTGCTCAAAATGTGTTCACGAGGTCGTGCTTGCGTTAAATTTATAACGAAGCCCTGCTGGCAAGGCCGCTTAACCTGGCCAGCACAAAAGAACCGCCATTACGGCGGTTTTTTTGTTTTTGCCCGCTATCGCTGCCCGGGCTATTATGCTTCATTTGTTCTCCAGCCTTCGCCAGAAAAAAGCGTCATTACGCCTGATTAACTAAATATACCTGCCGGACAAAACTGAACATGCCCAAAGAAAACCGCCCCTTGCGGGACGGTTTCCAGCTTACTTGCCTGCTGCGTTAATATTTACCGTGATGGCATTGTGGGAAATGTTCCACGATCCTTTCCCGGCAGCCAATAGCGCACCAGCTACAACGATAATGATACAGATGTACCTTTTCATTATGCGGTCCTTGCACAGACCGCTTCACGGCGACATCGCCGGAGACGCCACCGTGAATGCAAGCACCGGGATGCGCCTGCGTTTACGGCCGTTGGAGATCCTTCCCTGAATCCGGCGCCCGCTGCTACACGGCGAAAAGGCCCGCTAAAATTGTACATTAATTGATCGCTGTGGGCACTTGACTCTTTATATCAAGCAGCTCAAAATGTCTGTTACGGGATGCGCTTGCGTTAGTTTTATAACGAAGCCCTGCTGGCAAGGCCGCTAACCTGGCCAGCACAAAAGAACCGCCATTACGGCGGTTTTTTTGTTTCTGCTGGTTATCCTTAGCCCATTTTTTCATGCCCGCATTCTGCTTTTCTCAATGGCTGAAAGTGGAATCTATGCCGCAAAACAACGGCAATAATGTGGTCAATGCGCCGGGCTTTGCGGCCTTTCTGCCATTTCCGCCTGGCAAACGCCGTTGTGGATTGTGTATGGCGTCCGAATCGGCGAAAATGCCGGCCATTGATGATTAATCGCCTGTGTTTTCCTGAGCACTCTGCGCAGCGGCGGCACAGCACCAAACAGAGTTTTTTCATGTCAAATGCACCTTTTATGCAAGAGGTGGCCCGTCGCCGCACTTTTGCCATTATCTCGCACCCGGATGCCGGTAAAACCACCATCACCGAAAAAGTCCTGCTGTTCGGACAGGCTATTCAGACGGCCGGTACGGTCAAAGGCCGCGGCTCCAGCCAGCATGCCAAATCGGACTGGATGGAGATGGAAAAGCAGCGCGGTATCTCAATTACAACTTCCGTGATGCAGTTCCCCTATCGCGATAGCCTGGTCAATCTGCTGGATACGCCGGGACACGAAGACTTCTCGGAAGATACCTACCGCACGTTAACGGCGGTAGACTGCTGCCTGATGGTGATCGACGCCGCGAAAGGCGTTGAGGATCGTACCCGCAAGCTGATGGAAGTTACCCGTCTGCGCGATACGCCGATCCTGACTTTTATGAACAAGCTGGACCGTGATATCCGCGATCCAATGGAAGTGCTGGATGAGGTAGAGAGCGAGCTGAAAATCGCCTGCGCGCCTATCACCTGGCCTATCGGCTGCGGCAAGCTGTTTAAAGGTGTTTACCACCTTTATAAAAACGAAACCTATCTCTATCAGTCCGGCAAAGGCCACACCATTCAGGAAGTGCGCGTGGTAAAAGGGCTGGATAATCCAGAGCTGGATGCGGCCATCGGCGAAGAGCTGGCGGCCCAGCTGCGTGAAGAGCTGGAGCTGGTGCAGGGCGCTTCGCACGAGTTTGATAAAGAAGCTTTCCTGAACGGCCAACTGACACCGGTGTTCTTTGGTACCGCGCTGGGTAACTTCGGCGTAGATCATATGCTGGATGGCCTGGTGGAGTGGGCGCCGTCGCCAATGCCGCGCGAAACCGATACCCGTACCGTTACCGCAGCGGATGAGAAATTCACCGGCTTCGTCTTCAAAATTCAGGCGAATATGGATCCGAAACACCGTGACCGCGTGGCTTTCCTGCGCGTAGTTTCCGGCAAATATGAGAAAGGCATGAAGCTGCGCCAGGTTCGCCTGGGCAAAGATGTCGTTATTGCGGATGCGTTAACCTTTATGGCTGGCGACCGTTCTCACGTTGAGGAAGCTTATCCGGGCGATATTATCGGCCTGCATAACCACGGCACTATTCAGATCGGCGATACCTTTACCCAGGGCGAGAACATGAAGTTCACCGGTATTCCGAACTTCGCGCCGGAGCTGTTCCGCCGTATTCGCCTGCGCGATCCGCTTAAGCAAAAGCAGTTGCTGAAAGGGCTGGTACAGCTGTCGGAAGAGGGCGCGGTGCAGGTATTCCGTCCTGTGCACAATAACGATCTGATTGTGGGCGCGGTCGGCGTGCTGCAGTTTGATGTGGTTGTAGCGCGCCTGAAAAGCGAATACAACGTCGAGGCCATTTACGAGTCGGTCAACGTCTCTACCGCCCGTTGGGTAGAGTGCAGCGACGTGAAGAAATTCGACGAATTCCAGCGTAAAAACGAAGTTAACCTGGCGCTGGACGGCGGCGATAACCTGACCTACATCGCGCCAACAATGGTGAACCTGAACATTACTCAGGAACGCTATCCGGATGTAGTGTTCCGCAAAACGCGCGAGCACTAAAACCAGTGCGGCAAGGCCGCCTGGGCATCACAGACTGTTTTCAGGCGGCGCTTCAGGCGCCGTTTGAGATTGATGACAAACCTAAACCGCTTCTGGATCCTGGCTTTTTTCTATAGCTACGCAGAAGCTTTATAGCAGCAGAGGCCGAGCGGATAAGCGGACCGTTTGGCGCATGGACGCGCCAACCGAGCCTACATGGAAGTATTTACGGCGTGTCCGTGTTCCGATCTGCCTCTGCTGCTCTGTCACTGATTTAAACGCGACCAGGGGTTTGTCAGCTGTCTCAGGCGGCGCTTCGGGCGCCGCTTTTTTTGCTCCCCATGCGCCTTATTCCTTTCTTACAGACTCATCTTAAAAAAATCCGCTTTTGACCATTTATCCGCCATATCAACCACAAAGAGCAGCGAAATTCAGATCAGCGTCTATATTTATTTCAACAGGACGCAAAATATGTGGCGCGGTTGCTACAAGACCTGATTACTGCAGTCACGCCGTTTGTGACTGAAAGCTCACAGTTGTGGGTGCATCAACCAAAGAAGGAAGAGATCGATGAACAAGACTAAGATTGCTAAAACTCTGATGGCTGCTCTGGTAGGTTCTGCACTGGTAAGTGGCGCTGCAATGGCAGAAGACACCACTACGCCGAAGGTACAGTCCACCACCGACAGCGCGGGTTCTAAAATCGATAGCTCTATGAAAAAAGTCGGTGGATACATGGATGACAGCGGCGTGACCGCCAAGGTGAAAGCAGCCCTGGTCGATAACGAAGCTATTAAAAGTACGGATATCTCAGTCAAAACTCATGAAGGCGTTGTCACGCTGAGTGGTTTTGTCGCTTCTCAGGATCAGGCAGAACTGGCCGTATCCGAAGCGAAAAAAGTTGAGGGCGTAAAATCCGTCAGTGACAAACTGCACGTAAAAGACAGCACTAAAAGTAGCGTTAGCGGCTATGCCGGTGATGCAGCAACAACCAGCGAAATTAAAGCTAAACTGTTAGCGGACGACATCGTGCCGTCACGCAACGTGAAAGTTGAAACCACTAACGGCGTGGTTCAGCTCTCCGGGACAGTAAAAACCAAAGCGCAGTCCGATCGTGCTGAAGGCATTGCTAAAGCGATTGAAGGCGTGAAGAGCGTGAAAAACGATCTGACCGTTAAGTAGTAATACCGTCGCGGGCTGGCCAGCCCGCGGCAGCGCCGTAGTTATGCTGAACTCAGGCCGAAATCAATAACAGATGATGTTCGATTTTAATATAGGGTAAGGAGAGGCTTATGTTTCGTTGGGGTATTATCTTTCTGGTTATCGCACTGATCGCCGCCGCTTTAGGCTTTGGTGGTCTGGCTGGTACAGCGGCATGGGCGGCGAAAATCGTCTTTGTTGTCGGTATCATTATCTTCCTGATCAGCCTGTTTACCGGCCGGAAGAAATTATAGAACCTGCTCCTTCGGTGGCCGCGCGCTGCCGTCTGAAAAGCTGCGGCGGGCTGTAAGGCCCGTCGGCAGTAGCTTCATTCTCCGATCCCCTTCCCTCGTCACGTTTCGCTACATTTTATTGATAACTGCCGCAACAAGCGCCAAATCCTGCCGATAACCTAAGCGTATCCTCATTACATTGCAGTTCTCAGAGGAGAGTACGGTGGGCACACACATTCCAATTACGCTCGGCAATATAGCTCCGCTGGCATTAACGCCTTTTTATCCGGGAAAGCTCGCGCTGGTGTGCGAAGGCGGTGGTCAGCGCGGCATTTTTACCGCTGGCGTGCTGGACGAGTTTCAGCGGGCCGATTTTAATCCTTTTGATCTGCTGATTGGCACTTCCGCTGGCGCGCAAAACCTCTCTGCTTTTATCTGCAAGCAGCCCGGTTATGCCAGGCGGGTTATTACGCGTTATACCACCAGCAAGCTATTCTTTAGTCCGCTGCGCTTTGTGCGCGGCGGCCATCTGATCGACCTGGACTGGCTGGTGGAGACAACCGCCAAAGAGTTTCCGCTGGCGATGGCGGCAGGCGAAAAAGCGTTTGCTGAAGGCCGCGAGTTTTATATGTGCGCCTGCCGCAGCGATGACTATACGCCCGGTTACTTTGCCCCCTCGGCAGAAAACTGGCTGAATATAATCAAAGCTTCCAGCGCCATTCCCGGCATGTATCGGCCCGGCGTCGATTTGGACGGCATCAGCTATCTTGATGGCGGCATCAGCGATGCCGTTCCGGTACGTGAAGCTGCGCGTCGTGGCGCAAATACCATTGTGGTGATCCGTACTGTACCTTCGCAAATGACCTATACGCCACAATGGCTGAAGCGCATTGAGCCCTGGCTGGAAAAAGGCGCGCTTCAGCCGCTGGTTAAAATTATGCATCTTCATGAGGAAAGCTACCGGCAGACGCAGCAGTTTATTAACGAGCCGCCGGGCGATCTGAATATTATTGAGATTTCTCCGCCGCGCGCGCTGGCAAGCATGGCGCTCGGCAGCCGCATCACCTCGCTGAATCAGGATTATCATTTGGGCCGCCGCTGCGGCCGCTATTTCCTGGCTACAATAGGGCAGTGGCTGCATAACGAAGCGCTGGTCATTCCGGCTGCACCAGCCGCCAACGAACCGGCGATAATTCCGCTGGCGAGCAATGATGATAATTTTCCTGAGGGATCGCTGGCATGACCGCTTTTGTCGATACGCACTGTCACTTTGATTTCGAGCCTTTCTGCAATAACGAAGCGGAAAGCCTGCGCCTTGCAGCGGAAGCGGGCGTAGAGAAGATCATTGCCGTCGGCGTTGCGGCAGATCGCTTTGCCGGTGTGCTGTCGCTGGCGGAAAAATATGAGCCTTTATATGCGGCGCTGGGCACGCATCCCATGGCGATTGCTCAGCATCAGGAAGCGCATTTGCAGCAGCTTGCAGTTTGTTTGCAGCAGCGCTCGCCCAAGCTGGTGGCCATAGGCGAAATAGGTTTAGATCTCTATATCGAGGATCCTCAGTTCGATAAGCAGCAGGCGGTGCTGGATGCGCAGCTAAGGCTGGCAAGAGACTTCGATTTGCCGGTGATCCTGCATTCGCGCCGTACGCATGACAAGCTGGCGATGCTGCTGCGAAAGCGTGATTTGCCCGCGCGCGGCGTTGTCCACGGTTTTGCCGGTAGCGAGCAGCAGGCGCAGGCTTTTATCCGCGAAGGCTTCGCCATTGGCGTCGGCGGCACTATTACCTATGAGCGGGCCAGCAAAACCCGCAATGCGATCGCCCGGCTGCCGTTAACCTCGCTGCTGCTGGAAACCGATTCGCCCGATATGCCAGTGCAGGGATTCCAGGGGCAGCCTAATCGGCCCGAAAGGATCAAAAACGTCTGGCAGAGCCTGTGCGAAATTCGGGATGAATCGCCGCAGGAGATCGCCGAAACCATTCGGGAAAATACCCGCAGGCTGTTTGGTATCTGATTTTCTTAACTGAAAGCGGCTATGCCCGCCCGCATCAGTAGCCGCTTTCCCTCCTTCACTCTTCACAGGCCTTTCCCAGGCAAAATCCTGAAAATCTGCTGCCGTCCCGGCTTTCGCCTTAAGCTGTCCATATCGTCATGCAAAACTGCTATGCTGGCGAACTATGTTAATATTGCAACATTGCCTGGTATGGGCCTGAGCTGCGCCACAGAAGGCGTGTTTTTGTGAGGTGACTCTCTATTTTTTTGGAATTGCTGCAACAGAGCACATACTGATGTGAATGCTGTCACAGATGAATAGCGCGAGTAATGTTACTATTTTAACATTGGTCGCTGCCGTGAGCCTGAGATCAACCTGAATTAGCCGGAGAAAGAGATGACCGATTTAACCGCAGCCGCCGTTCGCGCGCTGAAACTGATGGATCTGACCACCCTGAACGATGACGATACCGAAGCTAAAGTCATTGCTCTGTGTCGTCAGGCTAAATCGCCAGCTGGTAATACGGCTGCTATTTGTATTTATCCCCGTTTTATTCCGGTCGCGCGTAAAACGCTGCGCGAACAGGAGACCCCGGATATCCGCATCGCAACCGTCACTAATTTTCCGCATGGCAACGACGATATCGAAATCGCGCTGGCGGAAACCCATGCCGCTATCGCCTACGGCGCTGACGAAGTGGATGTGGTGTTCCCGTATCGCGCGCTGATGGCGGGCAACGAAGATGTCGGCTACGACATGGTTTATGCCTGTAAAGAAGCCTGTGCCGATGCGGGCGTGGTGCTAAAAGTCATTATCGAAACCGGCGAGCTAAAAACGGAAGAGCTGATCCGTAAAGCTTCCGAAATCGCTATTGATGCGGGTGCAGACTTTATTAAAACCTCTACCGGCAAAGTCGCGGTTAACGCTACGCCAGAAGCGGCCGAAATTATGCTGCGCACCATTGCCGATAAGGGCGTGAAGCACCAGGTAGGCTTTAAACCGGCAGGCGGCGTAAAAACCGCTGAGGACGCGGCTCTTTATTTGAAACTGGCTGACGAAATCCTTGGCGAAGAGTGGGCCGACGCGCGCCATTTCCGTTTTGGCGCCTCCAGCCTGCTTGCCAGCCTGCTGAACGCGGCCGGACACGCCTCTGCAAAAAGCGATTCCGCGTATTAAAACAGTTCGGGCAAAGTCGTCGAGCTGAGAGCGGCTGCCCGATCTCTTATTCCGCCCGGAAGCGATAGCCGGGCCAGCCAACCTCACCAGGGGGTAATGTGTTTCTGCCACAGGAAATTATCCGTAAGAAAAGAGACGGCCAGCCGCTGAGCGAAGAAGAAATCCGCTTTTTTATTAACGGCGTGCGCGATAACGCGGTGTCGGAAGGGCAGATTGCCGCGCTGGCAATGACCATCTGGTTTCACGATATGACGCTGCCGGAACGTGTGGCGCTGACTATGGCGATGCGAGATTCCGGCTCGGTGCTGAACTGGCAGAGCCTGGACCTGAACGGGCCGGTGGTGGATAAGCACTCGACCGGCGGCGTGGGCGATGTCACTTCGCTGATGCTCGGGCCTATGGTCGCGGCCTGCGGCGGCTATGTGCCGATGATCTCCGGGCGCGGCCTTGGTCATACCGGCGGCACGCTGGATAAGCTGGAGGCTATCCCCGGCTTCGATATTTTCCCCGACGATCAAACTTTCCGCAATATTATCAAAGATGTCGGCGTAGCTATTATCGGCCAGACCAGCTCGCTGGCGCCCGCCGATAAGCGTTTTTACGCTACGCGTGATATCACGGCAACGGTAGATTCCATTCCGCTGATTACGGCTTCGATCCTGGCGAAAAAGCTTGCTGAAGGTCTGGATGCGCTGGTAATGGATGTCAAAGTAGGCTCCGGCGCTTTTATGCCGACTTTTGAACAGTCAGAGCAGCTGGCGCAGGCGATTGTTGGCGTAGCGAACGGCGCAGGCTGCAAAACTACTGCGCTGCTGACCGATATGAATCAGGTGCTGGCCTCCAGCGCGGGCAACGCGCTGGAAGTACGCGAGGCGGTGCGCTTTCTGACCGGTGAGTATCGCAATCCGCGCCTGATGGAAGTCACCATGGCGCTGAGCGTAGAGATGCTGATTTCCGGCGGCCTGGCGGCGGATAGCAAAGAGGCGATGCGTAAGCTTCAGGCAGTGCTGGATAATGGCCGCGCGGCGGAAGTCTTTTCACGTATGGTGGCGGTGCAAAAAGGCCCAACGGACTTTATTGAAAAGCTGGATCATTATCTGCCCGCGCCAATGCTCAGCAAGGCGGTATACGCCGATAAGCCCGGCATTGTCAGCGCTATGGATACCCGTGCACTGGGTATGGCGGTGGTGGCAATGGGCGGCGGTCGTCGTCGCGCCAGCGATACTATCGATTACAGCGTTGGGCTAAGCGATATGGCGCAATTGGGCGACAGCGTAGATGCCCAGCGGCCGCTTGCGGTGATCCATGCCGCCAGCGAAGCGGGCTGGCAGGAAGCTGCCGCAGCGGTAAAACAGGCCGTGACGCTGGCAGAAAAATCGCCGGCTGCCACGCCAGTTATTTATCGCAGAATTACGCAATAAGCGGCATACTGTTCTGATCAATAAAATTTAGCTCATCGCGTTAACAACGCAGGAGACCACGATGAAACGCGCATTTATTATGGTGCTCGACTCTTTCGGCATTGGGTCAAGCAAAGACGCTCATAAGTTCGGCGATGAAGGCTCAGATACGCTGGGGCATATCGCCGAAGCCTGCTTCAAAGGCGAAGCGGATACCGGACGCAAAGGGCCGCTGCATCTGCCCAACCTGACCGCGCTGGGATTAGGCAAAGCGGCGGAAGAATCTACCGGCAACTTCCCGCTGGGGCTGGATAAAAACGCCGACATTATCGGCGCTTACGCTTATGCAAGCGAACTCTCGTCAGGTAAGGATACGCCTTCCGGCCACTGGGAAATCGCTGGCGTACCGGTGCTGTTCGACTGGGGCTACTTCACCGATAAAGAGAACAGCTTTCCCCAGGCGCTGCTGGACGAGCTGGTAGAAAAAGCCGGTTTGCCTGGCTATCTGGGCAACTGCCACTCTTCCGGCACGGTGATCCTCGACCAGCTGGGCGAAGAACATATGAAAACCGGCAAGCCGATTTTCTATACCTCCGCCGACTCGGTGTTCCAGATTGCCTGCCATGAAGAAACGTTCGGCTTACAGCGCCTGTACGATCTGTGCGAAATCGCCCGCGAAGCGCTGACGGAAGGCGGTTATAACATTGGCCGTGTGATCGCTCGTCCCTTTGTTGGCGATAAAGCGGGTCATTTCGAGCGTACCGGCAACCGCCACGATCTGGCCGTAGAGCCGCCTTCGCCAACCATCCTGAAAAAACTGGTAGAAGAGAAGGGCGGCGAAGTGGTTTCCGTCGGCAAAATCGCCGATATCTATGCGCATGTCGGTATCACCAAAAAGGTGAAAGCGACCGGGCTGGACGCGCTGTTTGACGCTACCGTGCAGGAAATGAAAACGGCGCCGGATAACAGCATCGTCTTTACCAACTTTGTGGATTTCGACTCTACCTGGGGTCATCGCCGCGACGTGGCGGGCTACGCCGGCGGCCTGGAGCTGTTCGATCGTCGCCTGCCGGAGCTGATGGCGCTGGTGGAAGAGGGCGATATCCTGATCCTGACTGCCGACCACGGTTGCGATCCGACCTGGCAAGGCACGGAACATACGCGCGAGCATATTCCGATCCTGATTTATGGCCTGCACGTAAAACCGGGTTCGCTGGGATATCGTGACACCTTCGCGGATATCGGTCAGACTATTGCGACCTATTTTGGCCTGTCCGCAATGGAATATGGCAAAAGCATGCTGTAATCAGCGTAACGTAACTTGCCGGCCTGGCCGGCAATAAGCAATAAGGATAAAAGATGGCTACCCCTCATATTAATGCAGAAATGGGCGATTTCGCGGACGTAGTGCTGATGCCGGGCGATCCGCTGCGCGCTAAGCATATTGCGGAAACCTTTTTGCAGGATGCCGTGGAAGTCAACAACGTGCGCGGCATGCTGGGCTATACCGGCACCTATAAAGGCCGCAAAATCTCCGTGATGGGCCACGGCATGGGCATTCCTTCCTGCTCAATCTACGCCAAAGAGCTGATCACCGAATTCGGCGTGAAGAAAATCATTCGTGTGGGCTCCTGCGGCGCGGTGCGCGAAGACGTTAAGCTGCGCGATATCGTGATCGGCATGGGCGCCAGCACCGATTCCAAAGTAAACCGCATGCGCTTTAAAGATCATGATTTCGCGGCAATTGCGGATTTCGACATGGTGCGTAATGCCGTAGATGCAGCGAAAAACCTGGGCGTGGAAGCGCGTGTGGGTAACATCTTCTCCGCCGATCTGTTCTACACGCCGGATCCGCAGATGTTCGACGTAATGGAAAAGTACGGCATCCTGGGCGTAGAGATGGAAGCAGCAGGCATTTACGGCGTGGCGGCAGAGTTCGGCGCAAAAGCGCTGGCGATCTGTACCGTTTCCGACCATATCCGTACTCATGAGCAGACCACGGCGGCCGAGCGCCAGACCACCTTCAACGAGATGATCGAGATCGCGCTGGAATCCGTTCTGCTGGGCGACAAAGTCTGATTTGATTTCTCTTCGCCGGACGCGGCGAAGAGAAAACCGCTAAAGTATCTATTCACAAATCCCCGGTATCACGGATTATTATCCTTTATCTTCAAGCCACTAAGTGCTAAATATCTATTCATCAATCTATTCACGATCGGCGATTATGTCTGAGATTAGCACGCTGCTTTTACATGGCCCGCTTGACGCCGCCACGCTGATGAGCCGCCTGGGTATCAGCCAGGCTACGCTGTCGCGCGCGCTTTCTGCTCAGCCGCAGGTGCTAAAGTTTGGCCGTGCGCGGGCCACGCGCTATGCGCTACTGCGTCCGGTTCGGGAAGAGAGCTATTTCCCACTCTGGCGGATTGACGAACAGGGTCTGGCGCGCCGCGCCGGAGGGCTTTACAGCATCTGGCCTGCGGGTAGCTGTGTCATTGAGGATAGCCAGGGAAACTGGCAGCAATTTGATGGCCTGCCATGGTATCTCAGCGATATGCGTCCGCAGGGTTTTCTGGGGCGAGCCTGGGGCAAAGAGTGTGCTTTGCGGCTGGGGCTGCCAGAAGATATCCGCCAGTGGAATGAAGATCATTGCCTGATTGCCCTGAGCCGACGGGGCAGCGAAATGCCCGGCAACTGGCTTATCGGCGAGCAAAGTTATCAGCAATGGCTACGGCAACCGGTGCCGGAAATCATCCGGCAGCAGGAAAAACGCCACAGCTATCCGCAACTGGCCGAGAAAGTAATGATCGGCGAGGATATCGGCTCGTCCGCTGGCGGCGAGCAGCCAAAGTTCGCCTGCTGCGTCGAACTGCCTGGCGGCGGCTGCACGCATCTGCTGGTCAAGTTCACGCCGCCGCAGCGTAATCAGAATAGTCAACGCTGGCGCGACCTGCTGCATGCGGAAGCGCTGGCTTTGCAGCTGATGACGGAGTGGGGCCTTGCCTCCGCGCAGGCCAGCATTGTCAGTACGCCGGACGGGCAAACCTTTCTGGAGGTGGCGCGCTTTGACCGTCTCGCGGAAAGAGGCCGCAAAGGGCTGGTTTCGCTGGAGGCGGTGCAGGCAGAGTTTTCCGGTACGCCGACTCGCTGGCCGCAGGCTTTGCAAGGCCTGGCGGGGCAAAAACTGATTTCACCTGAGGATGCGGCGCGGGGCATACTGCAATGGGCGTTCGGTCGATTGATCGCCAACGGCGATATGCATAGTGGCAACCTGGCTTTTTTCCACGGCGCGTCTGGCCTGGTGCTGACGCCCGCTTACGATATGCTGCCGATGAGTTTCGCGCCCAACAGCAGCGGCCATATGCGCGAGGTGCCGCCGAAGATTGAGCTGGATGCCGCCGTACCGCGCGAGGTCTGGCAGCAGGCGCTGGCTATGGCGCAGCAGTACTGGCGGATGATCGTATCAGGGTCGGAATGGAGCGAAGATTTCAGGAAGATAGCGGTGGATATGCAGCAAACGTTGGTAACGCTGGAGCCACATATTCACCGCATGGCGTAGCCGCTAATTTTTTTCCGCTGGCGTCTCGTCATTGTCCTCTTTTACCGGATGGTTGGCGGTAAGCAAAAAAGGCGACTGCTGCCAGCGCGTGCGGCGGTCTCTGAGCAGCGTACGGGTAAGGATAATGCCGATAGCCAGCGCCAACAGCATCATCAGCCGCAGGATATTCGTGGTATTATCGACCTGCCGCGAATCTGTTGCCAGCACATGGGTATCCAGCGTTACGCGCAGAAAACCGCGTGGCCCGTCCGGGCTAATTAACGGTTCTACCAGCTGATGGTTAAAATAGCTGCCTGCCCGCTGGCCATCCAGCGCCAGCCGGTCGCGCACCTCGACGGTTTCGCCGCTACGCGCCAGCAGCGCGCCGCTGTCGTCGTATACCGAAGCGTCCAGGATGCGGCTCTCTTTGGTCAACTGCGTCAGGATCCCAACAATTTGCTGGCGATTATCATCGCCGTTTTCCATTAGCGGCGTCAGGCTAAAGGCGACCTGGCGCGTCAGCGTGCGCGCCAGTTCCTCTACCTGCTCTGAACGGGCCATCTGGTGGCCCATACTGAACCACGAGGCGCCCTGCATCAGCACGACCAGCAGCGCCAGGCAAATCAGAACGATCGCCGTGCGGTGCAGCCGAAATGTTAGTTTGGCTTTTGCCATTTTTGCCCTTGAGATTTTGTCCGGAAACGGAACCGCATTTATGTTGCCAGAAGCAGGCGAGACAGGGTAGCCTCTTGCGTGATTAATCTGTCCCCAACAGGAGCTGTAATGCCAAATAGTCTGACCTGGTGCGACCTGCCTTCGGATGTCTCTCTCTGGCCGGGTTTGCCCCTTTCCCTTAGCGGCGACGAAGTGATGCCGCTGGATTACCGCGCTGGCCGCACCGGCTGGCTTCTGTATGGACGCAATCTGAATAAAGATCGCCTGACGGCGCTGCAGCATCGGCTGGGCGCGGCGATGGTCATCGTCAGCGCCTGGGCGGTGGAAGACTATCAGGTGATCCGTCTGGCGGGCTCACTGACGCCGCGCGCTACCAAACTGGCGCACGAAGCCGGGCTGGATGTCGCGCCGCTGGGCCGCATTCCGCATCTGAAAACGCCAGGCCTGCTGGTGATGGATATGGATTCCACCGCGATCGAGATAGAATGTATCGATGAGATAGCCAAACTGGCGGGCAGCGGCGAGCTGGTGGCGGAAGTCACCGAACGAGCGATGCGCGGCGAGCTGGATTTTACCGCCAGCCTGCGCCAGCGCGTGGCTACACTGAAAGATGCCGATGCCAATATTCTGGCGCAGGTGCGCGCGGAGCTGCCGCTGATGCCGGGCCTTAGCTCGCTGGTGCACAAGCTACAGGCGCTGGGCTGGCATGTGGCTATCGCTTCCGGCGGCTTTACCTATTTTGCGGAATACCTGCGCGACACGCTGCATCTTTCCGCTATTGTCGCCAACGAGCTGGAGATCCGCGACGGCAAGCTGACCGGCGAAGTGCTGGGCGATATCGTCGATGCGAAGTACAAAGCCGAGACGCTGCGTAAACTGGCGAAACGCTTTGAGATAGCGCCGGGACAAACCGTGGCGATTGGCGACGGCGCCAACGATCTGCTGATGATCCAGGCTTCCGCGCTGGGCATCGCCTATCACGCCAAGCCAAAAGTGAACGAGAAAACAGAAGTGACCATCCGTCATGCTGACCTGCTGGGCGTGCTCTGCATCCTGACCGGCAGCCTGATCCACGAAGAACGCTAAGGGGTAGATTTGGCCAAAGCGGTAAAACGCGCCTTTGTTTGTAATGAATGCGGCGCAGACTATCCACGCTGGCAGGGGCAATGCAGCGCCTGCCACGCCTGGAACACTATCACCGAGGTGCGCCTGGCGGCGTCGCCGACGGTGGCGCGCAACGAACGTCTGACCGGCTATGCGGGCAGCGCTGGCCCGAGCCGCGTGCAGAAACTCTCTGAAATTAGCCTGGAGGCGCTGCCGCGCTTCTCGACCGGCTTTAAAGAGTTCGACCGCGTGCTGGGCGGCGGCGTGGTGCCGGGCAGCGCTATTCTGATCGGCGGCAATCCCGGCGCCGGGAAAAGTACGCTGCTGCTGCAAACGCTCTGCAAGCTCTCTGAAGGCATGAAAACGCTCTACGTCACCGGCGAAGAGTCGCTGCAGCAGGTAGCGATGCGCGCGCATCGTCTGGGCCTGCCGACCGGCAACCTCAATATGCTTTCGGAAACCAGCATCGAGCAGATCTGCCTGATCGCCGAGCAGGAGCAGCCGAAGCTGATGGTGATCGACTCCATCCAGGTGATGCATATGGCGGATATCCAGTCCTCGCCCGGCAGCGTGGCGCAGGTCAGGGAAACCGCCGCTTACCTGACACGCTTCGCCAAAACGCGCGGCGTGGCGATCGTAATGGTCGGGCACGTGACTAAAGACGGCTCGCTGGCCGGGCCAAAGGTGCTGGAACACTGCATCGACTGCTCGGTGCTGCTGGATGGCGATGCGGATTCCCGTTTCCGCACGCTGCGCAGCCATAAAAACCGCTTCGGCGCGGTAAACGAGCTGGGCGTTTTCGCCATAACGGAACAGGGCCTGCGCGAGGTCAGCAATCCTTCCGCTATCTTTCTCAGCCGCGGCGATGAAATCACCTCCGGCAGTTCGGTAATGGTACTGTGGGAAGGCACGCGGCCGCTGCTGGTAGAGATTCAGGCGCTGGTGGATCACTCCATGCTGGGCAACCCAAGGCGCGTGGCGGTCGGGCTTGAACAGAACCGCCTGGCAATCCTGCTGGCGGTGCTGCATCGTCATGGCGGGCTGCAAATGGCCGATCAGGACGTTTTCGTCAACGTGGTCGGCGGCGTGAAAGTTACCGAAACCAGTGCCGATCTGGCACTGATGCTGTCGATGGTCTCCAGCCTGCGCGACCGTCCTTTGCCGCAGGATCTGGTGGTTTTTGGTGAGGTCGGCCTGGCCGGAGAAATCCGCCCGGTACCAAGCGGCCAGGAACGTATTTCCGAGGCGGCCAAGCACGGCTTCCGCCGCGCTATCGTGCCTATCGCCAACGTGCCAAAGAAAACGCCGGAGAATATGAAAGTCTACGGTGTGAAGAAGCTGGCCGATGCGCTGGCGATCCTCGACGAGCTTTAACTTAGCCGCGGAGCGTTTCCGGCGCTCCGCACTTCAAAGCGGCGGAACGCACGCCCGTTATGCAGGAGGCACCCGGTGTCGTCATTTGATTATCTGAAAACGGCTATTCGCCAGCAGGGCTGCACGTTGCAGCAGGTGGCGGAAGCCAGCGGCATGACCAAAGGCTATCTCAGCCAGCTGCTCAACGCTAAAATCAAAAGCCCCAGCGCGCAAAAGCTGGAGGCGCTACACCGCTATCTCGGGCTGGAGTTTCCGCGCCGCGAGAAAACCATTGGCGTGGTCTTCGGCAAGTTCTATCCGCTGCATACCGGCCATATCTATTTGATCCAGCGCGCCTGTAGCCAGGTAGACGAGCTGCATATCATCATGGGCTATGACGAACCGCGCGACCGCGAGCTGTTCGAAGCCAGCGCCATGTCGCAGCAGCCTACCGTCAGCGACCGCCTGCGCTGGCTGCTGCAAACCTTCAAGTACCAGAAAAATATCCGCATCCATTCGTTTAACGAAGAGGGCATGGAGCCTTATCCGCACGGCTGGGATGTCTGGAGCCGCGGCATCAACGACTTTATGGAAAACCACGGCATCATCCCGAACCGGGTTTATACCAGCGAGGAGCTGGATGCGCCGCAGTATCAGGAGCATCTGGGTATCGAGGCGGTGTTGATCGATCCCAAACGATCCTTTATGAACATTAGCGGCGGCCAGATCCGCCAGGATCCTTTTCGCTACTGGGAATATATCCCGACGGAGGTAAAACCCTTCTTTGTGCGCACGGTGGCGATACTGGGCGGTGAATCCAGCGGTAAATCGACGCTCGTTAACAAGCTGGCAAATATTTTTAACACTACCAGCGCCTGGGAATTTGGCCGCGACTATGTTTTCTCTCATCTGGGCGGCGACGAGATGGCGCTGCAATATTCTGACTACGATAAAATCGCGCTGGGGCAGGCACAGTACATCGATTTTGCGGTGAAATACGCTAACAAGGTCGCTTTTATCGATACCGATTTTGTGACCACTCAGGCGTTCTGTAAAAAGTATGAAGGGCGCGAGCATCCGTTCGTGCAGGCGCTGATTGATGAATACCGTTTCGATCTGGTGATCCTGGTTGAAAACAACGTGCCCTGGATAGCGGACGGCCTGCGTAGCCTGGGCAGTTCGGTAGATCGCAAGGAGTTTCAGGCGCTGCTGGTGTCTATGCTGAAAGCGAACAATATCGAGTTCGTGCACGTCGAGCAGGATAACTACGATGAACGTTTCCTGCGCTGTGTCGAGCTGGTACAGGAGATGCTGGGCACGAAATCCACGGCCAGCCAGGGATAGCGAGAATATCGGGAGCGCCGCAGCGCTCCCGGTTTGGCGCTTATGCCAGCGCCCGTAGCGCGTTTACGCTGCGCTGATGCACAAACAGTCCCAGCAGCGCCATACCGGTTAAAGCCAGCACGCTGGCCAGCAGGAAGGCCGAGGAGTAGCCGCCGCCGTACTGGATCAAAAAGCCGGTAATACCCGGCGATAAAATCCCCGCCAGATTTGCCAGCAGATGCACAAAGCCGCCAGCGGTGCCGATACGCTCGGCAGGCACAATATCCTGCAGCAGCGACCAGCACGCCTGCGGCGTCATATAGGCGAAGACGCTGGCCAGAGTAATCAGCGAGACGGCAATAGTCACGCTGCTCGCCCAGGCAGTCAGCATTACGCAAACGGCCGCTACCGCCAGCCCGAAGAAAATCACCAGTTTACGCGACAGCAGAAAATTGCCGGTGCGGCGGAACAGCGCGTCGGAGATCACGCCGCCGCCGATAAAGCCGACGGTAGCGCCCAGCCAGGGCAGAATGCCGATTAAACTCATGCTTTTGATATCCAGATGCTGAAAATCAGTCAGATAGCTGGGCAGCCATGACAGAAAGAAGAACTGGATATAGTTAAAGCAGAAAAAGGCCGCCGCCACGCCAAGCACCGGTAGGGAAAGCACATAATGCCAGAGCGGCGTTTTGCTGGCGTCGCCCGTTTTGGTTACGCGCGTGGCGGGACGCTGGGCGGCAATCATCTGCCGTTCCGGCTCGCCAACGCGCGGATGCTGTTCCGGCCGGTCGCGAAACAACCATAGCCAGAAAGCCAGCCAGACGAAGCCCAGCGCGGCAATTACCATGAAAGAGACACGCCAGCCGAAATGCAGCCCGACCAGCCCAACCACGGGCGCGGCAATAGCAGCACCCAGCGGCTGGCCTGCGTTAGTGAAGCCAACGGCGCGGCCCACTTCCTTACGGGGAAACCAGTTAGAGATAGATTTATTGGTAGTGGTGCCCATTGGCCCTTCGCCAATGCCGAACAGCACGCGCACAATCAGCAGATGGGCGAAGCTGCCTGCCAGCGCGGTCGCGCCGCAAAACAGCGACCAGATAGCCGCTGCCCAGCCGAATACCTTGCGCGGGCCGTAACGGTCAGCCGCCCAGCCGCCCAGAAAGCAGAACAGGCAGTAACCAATAAAAAAGCAGCTGAACAGGATGCCCATCTGCGCATCGTCAATCTGCAAATCTTTTTTTACCAGCGGCGCCATCACCGACAGCGCGGCGCGATCCAGATAATTCAGCACACCGGCGAAAAAGAGCAGCAGGGCCACAACGCTACGATAGTTTTTAAACATGATTTGCCTCCGTGCTTAAAGTGATGTGGCTGAGCGTGTACTCTTTCAGCACATCGGCGTCCGGCTGGAAACCCAAGCCTGGCGTGGCGGGTAGCTGCATTGTTGGTTTGAAATCCAGCTGCGGATAAAGCAGCGGCGAGAAGCGGATATAGGGTACTTCCAGCTGAATGTCAGCGGGCAAAGCGGCGACCAGATGTGCCGTCGCCAGTAAGCCCGCGCCGTAGTAGAAGCAGTGCGGCACCACTTTGATACCGTAGCTGGCGGCCTGCTCCATTACGCGCAGCGCGGCTGTAATACCGCCGACTTTGGCTACGCTGGGCTGCAGAACATCCACAGCACCAGCGCTATAGTAAGTCTCGAATCCCCATTCGCCGGAAATGTTTTCGCCTGCGGCTATTGGCGTGCCCGCGCGGCGCACTTCCGCCAGGCCTGCTATATCATCCGGCGGCCAGATCGGCTCTTCCAGCCAGCCCAGCTTCAGCTCAGCCAGCTGGCGAGCGCGGCTACTGGCTTCCGCGACCGTCCACGGGCAGTTTACATCCACCATTAGCCTTGCCTCTGCGGGCAGCGCGGCTTTAGCGGCGGCAATGGCGGCATATTCGGTTTCGTGCAGTTTCAGCGTGCGGAATCCTGCCTGCCATGCGCGTTTTACCTGGTGGGCAACTTCTTCGGGCTGGTTGTTATAGCTGACCAGGCTGGCGTACAAACCGATTTCGCTGCGCGTGGCGCCCAGCAGTTGCCAGAGCGGCTGTTGCAAATGTTGCCCCAGCAAATCCCACAGCGCGATATCTATTGCTGACAGCGCGTAGCGTACAGGCCCGCTGCGGCCAAAGGCATGCAGGGCTTTTTCCGCCTCGCTGACCAATGCCGCCAGCGCTTCACGGCTTTCGGGCACCTTCTTACCCAGGAAAAGCGGGATCGCCAGCGATTCCAGCGCCTGCGCCGTTACCGGATTACACAAGTGGCCGAAGCCTTCTCCCCAGCCCTGGTGACCGTCGTCGGTGGTGATGCGCACCAGCAGCGTTTCCATCCTGGTTAACGCGGGCGAAGCGGCGTTCCATGCCGTTTCCGCCACTGGCGTCTGGCGATCGCTGGCGAAAGGAATAGCGAGGCGAATCACCTCAATGTGACTGATTTTCATGCCATAAACCTCTTTTGTAGGAGGGCCGGCGGCTTATAATCGGCTATAGGAGCGCCGCTGGCCGGACAGGATAAGCATGCTGCCGGTTCAGTATAAAAAGGCGTTCGGGCTGCGGCATCGTACAGCCGCCCAGGGATGGCGGAAGAAGTTGAGTTAAAATTTGGCAACTGGCTAAGCGGCTGAGGGATGGGTCACAGAAGCGGGCCGCCGCAGACAGCGGCGGCCCTGAGGCTGGTAACTACAATCAGTAAACCATTACCACTTTGCCGCGCATATGGCCTTCCAGCACCAACCGGTGGGCTTCGGTCAGCGTTTCCACGCTCAGGCCGTGTAGCGTTTTGCTCAGTGAAGTCGTGACTTTGCCTTCGTCCAGCAATTTCGCGGTCGCCGCCAGAACCTCTCCCTGACGGGCGATATCCGGCGTGTTGTACATGCTGCGGGTATACATAAATTCCCAGTGCAGCGCGGCGCTTTTCAGCTTGAGCTGATCCATATTAAGCGGCTTCTCGTTTTCCACGATGGTGCAGATCTGGCCCTGTGGCGCAATCAGCTGCGCCAGCGTTTCCCAGTGGCCGTCGGTGTCGTTCAGGCAAAAGATATAGTCCACCTGCTTCAGGTTATGCTTTTCCAGTTCCGCAGGCATATCTTTGTAATCGATCACCAGGTCGGCGCCGCGATCTTTACACCACTGCGCCGAATCAGGACGCGAAGCGGTAGCGATGATTTTAACCTTGCTGTGCAGCTTAGCGAACGGGATCGCCAGCGAGCCGACGCCGCCCGCGCCGCCCACTATTAACAAAGTTTTGCCTTCTTCAGCCTTATCAATATGCAGACGGTCGAAAAGACCTTCCCAGGCCGTCAGCGCGGTAAGCGGAATAGCTGCGGCTTCCGCCCAGTTCAGCGAGGCAGGTTTATGACCGACAATGCGGGAATCGATAAGTTGCTGAGTCGCATTGCTGCCCGGACGGGTAATATCGCCCGCATAGTAAACCTCGTCGCCTGGCTTAAAGCCGCTGGCCTGGCTGCCCACTTCCAGCACCACGCCGCTGGCGTCCCAGCCCAGGATACGTGGCTCATCGAGACCCTTTTTCTGCGCGCCTTTATGTACTTTCGTATCAACCGGGTTTACCGAGGCGGCTTTTACCTCAACCAGCAGATCGTAGCCTTCAGGTCCACGCTTATCTGTTTGTATTTCAATAAATTGATCCGGTTTTTCTGGATTAACGGCAATAGCTCGGATTGTCATAGCGCATCTCCTTTAAGTTGTGCTATTGAGTGTAGAAGCTAAGCAGGCTAATGATAAGCCGTACAATTACTAATTCAGTGTTCGTTTCAGGTGAACAATTATGTTTAAGCAGCTACAGGACATGGCTCTTTTTGCCATGGTAGCCGAGTGCGGTAGTTTTACCGGCGCGGCGAAACGCGCGGGGCTTCCTAAATCAAGCGTCAGCCAGCGCATTAGTCAGCTTGAGCAGGCGCTGGGATTGCGCCTGATTAACCGCACCACCCGTCAGCTCAATCTGACCTTTGCCGGCGAGCGTTATCTGGTGCATTGCCGGGAGATGCTACAGGCCAGCGAAAGGGCTGGCATGACCATAGATCGGCTGCGGGACAATCCCAGCGGGCGATTGCGTATTACTTCACCCGCTGGCATTGGCGCTACGCTGCTGGCGCGCTTCAATGCCGCTTTTCAGAAGACTTATCCGGATGTCACGCTGGAAGTTTCCGTCTCCGATCAGGTGCACGACATCGTACAAGAGGGTTTTGATATTGCGTTGCGCACCGGACAGCCACAGGAATCGTCGTTGATTGGGCGGCGGGTCGGCTACTGCAAGCGTCTGCTGGTGGCTTCGCCAGCCTATCTGGCGCGCTATGAGGCTTTGACGCATCCGCAGCAGCTGGCCGATCATCGCTGTATCGCTCATCGGGTATGGAACGAGTGGCCGCTAAGAAAAGAAGATGAATATTACCGCTGGCAGCTCCCGCCGGTGCACACCACGGATAATCTGCTCTATGCGCGGGAGTGCGCGCTGGCCGACGCAGGTATTACGCTGCTGCCGGAAATGCTGGCTAAAGAGATGCTGGCCGAAGGCAAGCTGGTAGAGGTATTACAGGAGTGGAAAGCGCTGGGTAGTGAACTGTGGCTGGTGTACCCAAGCCGCAAACTGAATTCGCCTGCGCTGGTGCGCTTTGTGGATTTTGCGCTGGAGTCAGAGATATTCAGAGAGTTTTATAAATAGGAAAATGCCGCGCCCGTAATGAACTGGGCGCGGTGCAGGCTTTTACTTGGTCATACGCTTGTACTTGATGCGTTTTGGCTCCAGGGCTTCGGCGCCCAGGGTACGCTTCTTGTACTCTTCGTATTCGGTAAAGTTACCTTCAAAGAACTCGATCTTGCCTTCGTCCTGGTAATCCAGGATATGGGTAGCGATACGGTCCAGGAACCAGCGGTCATGCGAGATCACCATCGCGCAGCCCGGGAATTCCAGCAGGGCGTTTTCCAGCGCGCGCAGGGTTTCGATATCCAGGTCGTTGGTTGGCTCATCAAGCAGCAGCATGTTGCCGCCAACCTGCAGCAGCTTGGCCAGATGCAGACGACCGCGCTCGCCGCCGGAAAGTTCGCCCACGCGTTTGCCCTGATCGACGCCTTTAAAGTTAAAGCGGCCAACATAGGCGCGGCTTGGCATCTCGGTGTTGCCGATACGCATAATATCCTGGCCGCCGGAAACTTCTTCCCAAACGGTTTTGGAATTATCCATGCTGTCGCGGAACTGATCGACCGAGGCCAGCTTCACGGTATCGCCCAGCACGATGCTGCCGGAATCCGGCTGTTCCTGACCGGACATCATGCGGAACAGCGTGGATTTACCCGCGCCGTTCGGGCCGATGATGCCGACAATAGCGCCTTTCGGTACTGAGAAGGAAAGATCGTCAATCAACACGCGATCGCCATAAGATTTGCGCAGGTTGCTGACCTCCAGCACTTTATCGCCCAGGCGCGCGCCTGGCGGAATAAACAGCTCGTTGGTCTCGTTACGCTTCTGGTAATCGGTGTTGTTCAGCTCTTCAAAGCGTGCCAGACGGGCTTTGCCTTTAGACTGACGGCCTTTGGTGCCGGCGCGCACCCACTCCAGCTCTTTCTCAATCGATTTACGGCGGGCCGCTTCGCTTGAGGCTTCCTGCGCCAGACGAGCATCTTTCTGCTCCAGCCAGGAAGAGTAGTTGCCTTCCCACGGAATGCCTTCACCACGGTCCAGCTCCAGGATCCAGCCTGCCACATTGTCCAGGAAGTAACGGTCGTGGGTAATCGCAACCACGGTGCCTTCGAAGTCGTGCAGGAAACGCTCCAGCCAGGCCACGGATTCCGCATCCAGGTGGTTGGTTGGTTCGTCCAGCAGCAGCATATCTGGTTTTTCCAGCAGCAGACGGCAGAGCGCGACGCGGCGGCGCTCACCACCGGAAAGATTCGCAACTTTGGCATCCCAGTCCGGCAGACGCAGCGCATCGGCGGCGCGTTCCAGCTGAGTATTCAGGTTGTGACCGTCGTGCGCCTGGATAATCTCTTCCAGACGGCCCTGTTCAGCGGCCAGCTTGTCGAAGTCCGCATCTTCTTCTGCGTAGAGCGCGTAGACCTCGTCCAGGCGCTTCAGCGCGCCGACGACTTCGGCCAGCGCTTCCTCTACCGATTCACGAACGGTGTGCTCCAGGTTGAGCTGCGGCTCCTGCGGCAGATAGCCGATTTTGATGCCGGGCTGCGGGCGAGCTTCCCCTTCGATATCTTTATCGATGCCGGCCATAATGCGCAGCAGCGTTGATTTACCCGCGCCGTTTAAACCCAGTACGCCGATTTTCGCGCCCGGGAAAAAGCTCAGGGAGATATTTTTCAGGATATGACGCTTCGGCGGAACCACTTTGCCGACGCGATGCATGCTATAGACGAATTGAGCCACGTAGGATGAGCCTCTTGGTGTCTGTGTAATAACCGGGCAGTCGCTGCCCTTTCAGATAGCGAAGTTTAGCTGGTTTCACCCGGCAATCACAGACGCAGACGGCAGATTATGCTCAGAGTGTCGGGTAGCGCAGCGCGACGTCCGCCTGTGCCAGCTGGCTTGCAAGCGCTTCCGGCGCGGCTGCGTCGCTGATTAACATATCAAACAAAGCGAGATCGCCGATGCGCGCAGGCAGCACTTTGCCGAATTTGCTGCTGTCCGCCACCAGGATTTTTTGGCTGGCGCGCTGTAAAGCCTGATGCTTCATCGGCAGCTCGTTAAGGTTGAAGCAGGTAACCCCTTGTTCGGTATCGATGCCCGCCGCGGAGATAAATGCTTTTTCCGGGCAGAGATTATCGATAACCGATCCCTGGCCAAGCGGCGTAAAAATCGCATTGTCGGCATGAAACTCGCCGCCGTTGAGGATCACTTTGCAGCGAGGCTTCTCCTTGAGCGCCAGGAAGGTATTGACCGCGCAGCAGATAGCGATAAATTCCAGTTCATTATCAATAGCATCAATAATCCACGGCATCGTGGTGCCGCAATCGAAGAAAACAGTGTCGCCAGGCTGGATCAGCGTAGCCGCCAGCTGGCCCAGCAGCCGCTTTTTCTCTACGTTGTGCGTCTGCTGGTCGGTAACGAAATAGTGACGCTGGCTGCTTTTGGGATCGTTAACGATATAGCCGCCAAGCAGCGCCACGGAAGAAGGCTGCTCGCCCAGATCGCGGCGAATAGTCATTTCGGAAACGCCCAGCAGCGCCGCCGCCTCTTTCAGATGGATCTTGTCGGTACGCTTTAATGCGTGAGCCAGTTTTTTTACTCGCTCGCTGCTGCGGGTTTCCATAAGAAGTTGTTCCTGCATGGCAATGTCGAAGGCCGCTTTCTCGCATAAAAAGCTGCTATTTTAGTAGGTTGCGCAAAGAAGCGGGCAGATAGGCTATCTTACCCGCATTGGGAAAAGGCCGCAAACGGCAGCGCCTGCGAATCTGCCGCCAGACTATTTTTTAAGCTCTCGTCTTAACAGCAATTTCTCCAGCTCAAACGCGGTAAAGAGCAGTGCGCCAGAGGCCAGCGCAATCAGCCAGAAATCCAGCGGCAGCGGCGTGGTGCCAAAAAGTTTGTTCATTGGCGGCCAGGCGGTTACGGCCAGCTGAAGCAGTACCAGCAGGCCGCCGGTCAGCCAGATACAGTGGCTTTTCAGCAGTCCGGTATGCAGCGGGAAACCTTCTGGTTCATGGCAGCTGACTATCCAGGCGATCTGCGCCACTACTATGACCTGCAGCAGTAGGGTATGGATAAATGCTGGCTCGTGGCCGTATGCCTGCAGCCAGTCTTCTACGGCGAATGCGAACAACATAATCAGCACGCCAACCAGACAGCTCTGCCAAAACAGACGGCTCTTCTCCGAAGAGGTCGTTTCGCACCGTCCGGTACGCATTGCTTGCGCATCGGTTTTTCTAAAAATCAGGCTAAGGGCAAGCGTAATCGACGCGATAATATTTATCCAAAGGATCTGTAGCGGCATCAGCGGCGTCATTTTTCCCGCCATCGTGGCGAAGATAAACAACAGCGTCTGCGCCAGGCAAACTGGCAGAACAAACCGCACAATTTTTTTCAGGCTATCACGAATGCGCTGGCCTTCCTGAACGGCATCCGCGAGAGAGGCAAAGCTGCCGTTGCCCGTTATTATATCGGCGACTTCTTTTGCCGCTTCGGCGCTGTTATCGCCCAGAGCGATGCCGACGTCGGCCTGTTTCAGCGCTGGCGTATCGTAAACGCCATGCCCGGTTATGGCGACTGTTTCGCCCTGGCTTTGCAGCGCTTCGACCAGGCGCCGTTTATGCTGAGGCTGGAAATTCAGAAAGATATCGTGACGGCTTGCCGCCAGCGCCAGTTCGGCGTCGGTCATTGCCTCCAGATGGCGGCTATCAAGCGCGCTGCGGCCATCGCCGATGCCCAACATTCGGCCCATTACCAGCGCCGTCGCTGGTCGCTCGTCGGCAAACATTTTGACCTGAACGCCAGCCCGGTGGCAGCGAGCAATTGCCTCGGTCACCTCCTGGCGTGGCGGGTCGATCAGGGTTGCCATCCCGCAAAAAATCAGGCCTTGTTGCAGGTAGTCGTGATCAAGGCCTGGCTGATTTTCATCAGCCAGGCGCCAGGCGCTGGCGATCGCCTGTAGCCCTTCGCCAGCATGCTGCGCCAGCCGCTGCCGCCAGAAGTCGATATCCAGCGGCGCCAGGCCCTGCGCGGTTTGTTGAAAGTCGCACAGCGATAAAAGCGCTTCTGGTTCACCGGTTGCCAGCAGATAGTCGACACCGTTAATCAGATGGCGCGTTGCCTGATATTTTCTGGCGTTGTCGAACGGAAGCTTAGCCAGCAGCCGTACTTCGGATCCCGGTATATGCGCTTTAGCTGCCGCTACCTTAAGCGCGCCCAGTTCCGGATTGCCGGTAATGCGCCATTTTCCTTGTTTATCCTGCAATAGCGCACTGTCGTTGCACAGGTCCAGATTTTGCAGCAGGCGGCTAAGCTGAGCATGCGCCGCAGGTTCCACTACACTATAGCCCTTTTCCTGCAGGAAACGTCCTTCCGGTCTGTAGCCGTTTCCCTCCACGCGGATCGTCTCGTTGTGCAGTATCAGCGCTTTAACCGTCATTTCGTTGCTTGTCAGCACGCCTTTTTTATCGCTACAAATCACGCTTACTGCTCCCAGCTTCTCTGTCGCAGGCAGCTTGCGGATAAGGATATTTTTCTTCGCCATCGTGCGTGCGCCCATCATTAACGTCAGGACGATAATTGTGGGCAATCCCGCAGGGATGGCGGCAAGAATCAGGCCGGATAGCCTCGGCAACAGCTCGATTAAGGGCAAGCCATGTCTTAGCAGTGAGTAAAAAAACAGAAAAGCGATCGTCGTCGTAACCGTCAACAAAAAGCCTTTGCAAAGCCGTTTTAATAGCGGGCCTGGCGATGGCTTAATAGCTGTCAGCATGCAACAAATTTTGCCCAATTCCATTTTACTGCCGGTTGCCACCGCAATCCCGGTGGCGCTGCCAGAAACGATCGTCGAGCCGGAAAAAAGCATATTGCTGCACTGGCCCGCAGGCGTTTCGCTAATGATTGCGGCCGCCTGTTTGGCGACGAAGCCGCATCTGCCGGTCAGGAGAGTTTCGTCTACCTGTAAATCGTGCGTGGTGATCAACCGGAGATCGGCAGGCGCTTTATCGCCTGCATTTAATATAACTATGTCGCCCGGCACCAGTTCGCTGGTAGCCAGCAGCGCGACTATGCCGTCACGCCTTACCAGCGTTTGCTCAGGAAGCAGCCCCGCAAGGTTTTTTAACGCGTTCTCTTCGTCGCTGTGCTGCAGCCAGCCAGCGAGCGCGTTTATCGTAATAACGGCAAGGATAATGGCGGTCTCCAGCCAGCGTTCAGCCGTAGCTGTTAATGTTGCAGCTAGCAGCAAGCTGCAGCTCAGCGCATCGGTAGAGTGGGCCAGAAAGCGGACTGGCACGTTTTTCCTTTTGCGCGAGGGCAGCTTATTAGGGCCGATGCCGCTCAAACGTTTGCGCGCCTCTTCTGTGGAAAGGCCGGACTCATGGCTTTGCATTCTTCTTATTACGCCAGCCGCATCGTAGCGATGCCAGGCGGGCGCCTGGTTTATTTTTTGCGTCACTGGTAATCCTTGCAGAAAAAATAACAACGGAAGCTCTTTGCAAACGGCCAGAAACCCTGGGTTAACTAACCGCCATTTTGTTGGTGATGCATAAAACGACTAACGTTGGCGTGAGCAGAGGGAGGTCATGCTGAAGGAAAGCGCAGCGGAGGAAATTGATCTTAATTAACCTTTAAATGAGAAAAATCAGCTACCTGCGCATAATTTAATAACAGTTTAAAAAGGTCAGGCTACGTAAATTTACGGGCCTGACATAGCGGGAGTCGCCAGGCCTGGTTAGCATGTTAAGAGCTTAAGTGTTGAGAACAGGACAAAGAGAGGCGTTAACGTGGGAAAAGTCATGGCGGACAAGTGGCAGGTTTGGATTGCGGGCGCCTGCCTGGCGATAGTAGCAGGCACGGCACAGGCGGACTCGCTGGATGCGCAGCGTACGCGCTATCTGCAAATCAAACAGGCCTGGGATAATAAACAAATGGATCAGGTTGCGGAGCTGATGCCCACGCTGCGCGATTACCCGCTTTATCCTTATCTTGAATATCGCGAGCTGGCGCAAAATCTCGATCAGCAAAGCAGCTTTGTGATTAACGACTTCATTAAAAAATATCCGACGCTGCCGCCGGTACGCACGCTTTCATCTCGCTTTATCAACGAGCTGGCACGGCGGGAAGACTGGCGCGGGCTGCTGGTATTCAGCCCTACTGAACCGAAGCCGGTAGCCGCCCGCTGTAACTGGTACTATGCCAAATGGGCTACTGGCGAGCAGCAGGTCGCCTGGCAAGGTGCTAAATCGATCTGGCTGCGCGGCACCTCGCTGCCTTCTGCCTGCGATAAATTGTTTACAGTCTGGCAGGCGGCAGGCGAACAGACACCGATTACCACGCTGGAACGCATTCGCCTGGCGATGGTAGCCGGTGACAGTAACCTGGTGAACTTCCTGGCTAAACAACTACCGGAGGATTACCAGACCATCGCCAACGCGGTGATGGATCTACAAAACAATCCGCAGAACGTAGAGGCGTTTGCCCGCATCGCAGGCCCCACTGACTTTACCCGCCAGGCAACGGCTATCGCCTTCGCCCGCGTCGCGCGCGAAGATGCTGAAAACGCCCGTGCGATGATCCCGTCGCTGGTGCGGCTACAGAAGCTGAGCGAGCAGGAAGAGCAATCTTTAAAAGAGGCCGTTGCCTGGCGGCTGATGGGCAACGATGTGACCACAGAGCAGGGCCGCTGGCGGGATGATGTCATCATGCGCAGCGATTCGGATTCGCTGATTGAGCGCCGCGTAAGGATGTCGCTGGGCAATAACGATCGGCGCGGGCTAAATACCTGGATTGCGCGCCTGCCGGTCGAAAGCAAACAGAAAGATGAATGGCAATACTGGCAGGCCGATCTGCTGCTGGAGAAAGGCCGTAAAGAAGAGGCCGATAAGATCCTGCGCCGCCTGATGCAGGAGCGCGGCTTCTATCCAATGGTTGCGGCTCAGCGCCTTGGCGTCGCTTTCCCTTTGCAGGTTGATGAGGCGCCAGCGGTCGACAGCAGTTTGACGCAGGGACCGGAAATCGCCCGCGTGCGTGAGCTGATGTACTGGAATATGGATAACCTGGCGCGCACCGAATGGAGCTATCTGGTCGGCAGCAAAAATCGTAGCCAGCAACAGCAGCTGGCGCGCTACGCCTACGAGCAAAACTGGTGGGTACTTAGCGTGCAGGCGACTATTTCAGGCAAACTATGGAACAGCCTGAAAGAGCGTTTCCCGCTGGCTTACCAGGAGCAGTTCAGGCGCTATACGCAGGGCAAAGCCATCCCGATCAGCTATGCCATGGCGATCGCCCGCCAGGAAAGCGCCTGGAATCCTAAAGCCCGTTCGCCGGTCGGCGCGTCTGGCCTGATGCAGGTTATGCCTGCCACCGCGCAGCACACCGTTAAAACCTATAGCCTGCCGGGCTACGGCAACAGCAGCCAATTACTGGATGCGGAAACCAACATCCAGATTGGCACGCAGTACCTGGAATCTGTCTACCAGCAGTTCGGCCAGAACCGTATTTTCTCTTCGGCTGCCTATAACGCCGGGCCGTCGCGGGTAAGGACCTGGCTGGGCAACAGCGCCGGACGGCTGGACGCGGTAGCCTTTATCGAAACCATCCCTTTTTCGGAAACGCGTAACTACGTTAAAAACGTGCTGGCTTATGATGCCTACTACCGACACTTTATGCAGCAGTCGGATAATATCCTCTCTGACGGCGAGTGGCAGCGGCGCTATTGATTCGGCCCGGCCTGTGCTATGCTGCTGTACTAGTTAAAGAGTATGGGCTGACTATGACCGAACCTTCCGTTCCCGTAACCATGGAACCGCACAATGAAGAGTGGCAGCGCTTTGTGGCGCTGCTGCAGCACGCCTTTGACAAGGGGCTGCATCTGCCGCTGCTGCAATTGATGATGACGCCGGACGAGCGCGAGGCTCTGGGCACGCGTCTGCGCATTATTGAAGAGCTGATGCGCGGCGAGATGAGCCAGCGCGAGCTGAAAAACGATCTGGGCGTGGGCATTGCTACCATCACGCGGGGATCCAATAGCCTGAAAAGCGCACCGCCAGCGTTAAAAAGCTGGCTGGAAGCGCAGTTGCTAAGCGGTTCAGATAAGCGCTGAGTCGTCCGCGTCCTGCTGGTAGACGGCATTATGAAAAGGACAGAGCGCCAGGATTAGCGCCTGATGATAAACGCTGGTACGGCTCAGGCGGCCTGCGGTAAAAGCACCAATAGCGCCGCCTTTTTGCTTGATATTCTCGATGCCGGTCAGGCTTGCCATCACTTCGCCCAGCTCGCGTCCGGCCGCGATGCCTTTTACCACTACCGGCGGCAGCGTAAAGCTGGCCGAGCGCGATTCACCACGCTGCTGCCGGTTTTCAATCACCATCCAGGCGAAAGCGCTTTCGCCTTCAATCCCGGCTTCAACGGCTACCCAAAAATCCGCTTCTGGCCGAAGCTGCCGGGCATTCTGTACGCGCTGGCGTGCGCCAGTTCTCGTTTCTGCATCAGTAAGGGGCTGGGCAGCCACGCCACTGTCGACCTCAATGCCTTCCATATGGCAGGATCCCTCACCGAAAATATCGCTGAACGCCTGAGAAATTGCCTTAATTTTTGCCGGATTAATGGTTGCAGCGACAACATGGTACATAATTATTTGAACCCCTTACGCAAATTTGCCGCAGTATAACGGAAAAAAGCAATGTTACAGGTCTATCTTGTTCGCCACGGAGAAACGCTTTGGAATGCAGCGAGACGCATTCAGGGACAGTCGGACAGCGCGCTGACGGCTAAAGGAGAGCACCAGGCGAGACAGGTGGGTGAGCGGATGAAACATCTGGGCATCACTCACGTTATCGCCAGTGACCTGGGCCGCACCAGGCGGACGGCGGAAATCATCGCCGACGCCTGCGGCTGCGATGTCGCGCTGGATCCACGCCTGCGCGAGCTGAATATGGGCGTGCTGGAGCAGCGTCCGCTGGACTCGCTGACGCCGGAAGAAGAGGGCTGGCGCGCTACGCTGGTTAACGGCACGGAAAATGGGCGTATCCCAAACGGCGAGTCGATGACGGAGATGGCCGCCCGCATGCAAGAGGCGCTGAATGCCTGCCTGAAGCTGCCTGCCGGAAGCCGTCCGCTGCTGGTCAGCCACGGCATGGCGCTGGGCGTGCTGGTCAGCACCTTACTGGGCTTGCCGGCCCATGCCGAACGGCGGCTGCGGCTGCGTAACTGCTCGATCTCCCGCGTTGATCACCAGCAGAGCGCGTGGCTGGCGTCCGGCTGGGTCGTGGAAACGGCAGGAGATATCTCGCATCTGGACGAGCCGTCGCTGGACGAGCTGCAGCGCTAGCGGCTGGTTACTCGGGCTGGCGGCGGATCGGAATCAGATACTCACAGCGGATATCTTTTGGCGGCTCCGGCAGCTTTTTGCCGCCGTGCGTGTAAAAGCGCTCGATGTCCTGGCCGTGTCGGCGCGTTAGCTGCAGCGTCGGCATACAGGTGCCGTAAATCTGTAGGATAAACTCCTGCAGGTTGGTTCTTGGCCCTTCGTAGGTAAACTGCACGTACTCGCCGCCTTCCAGCAGCACCGTCTGCGTGGCGGGTACGGGCTGAAACAGCTTGTCGGACGGCACGGCGGTGGTATAGAGGATCTCCTGCTCGTCGTCTTTCTCCAGGCTCGGGCGTGACTGGTGCAGGCCGTACAGCACCGGCGGAATCATATCCGTTTCGGTCAGAAACTGGCGCCAGAAATGCAGCCGCATCTCATCGCGATAGCTGGAGATCTGCTCCAGCGTACAGGTATAGCTCTGCGTTTGCCCCACCAGCACCGTTTCCGGCAGGCTGACGTAGGTTGCTTCCGGTAGCTGAACATCATCCAGCCGAATTGGCGGACGCAGCCCAAAAGAGTGCCAGTCGGAAGCGCGGCGGTACCAGGCTGGCGTTTGGTTAAACTGCTTCTTGAAAGCGCGCGTAAAGGTTTGCTGAGAGTCAAAGCGGTACTGTAGGGCGATATCCAGAATCGGACGACTGGTAAGACGCAGTGCAACCGCTGCCTTTGACAGCCTGCGCGCACGAATATAGGCGCCGATGGCATGACCCGTGACCTCTTTAAACATCCTTTGTAAATGCCATTTTGAGTAGCCCGCTCGGGCGGCGACATGGTCCAAAGAGAGCGGCTGGTCAAGGTGGCTTTCAAGCCAGACAAGCAAATCGCGAATGATACCGGCTTGATCCATAAATCGTCCTCATCCTGGTTAATGTTGATCAGTAACAGTTCGACAAAATGCTGATGGCGCACGAACCTTTTTCAGTGCTGTATGCTATACCAGGGCGCGCCAGGGCCGCCAGTGTAAAAACGCTAAGCGGGTTAACTTACAATGTCAGCTATTTTCTTTGCAATGGTAACGTTATGATAATGAAAAAATTGTTAATAGTCACAGCCGTGATTTTTGCCTCTGTTGCCGCACGCGCTGAGGTAGTAGGCTCGGTAGATACTACCTTTAAAGTGTTCGGGCCGGATCACAAAATTGTGGTCGAAGCTTTCGACGATCCCGATGTACAGAACGTGACCTGCTATCTTAGCCGCGCCAAAACCGGCGGAATCAAAGGGGGATTAGGGCTGGCGGAAGATACCTCAGATGCGGCGATATCCTGTCAGCAGGTTGGGCCAATAACGCTCAGCGATAAAATCGCCCAGGGAAAAGCGGAAGGCGAAGTGGTTTTTCGCAAGCGCACGTCGCTGGTATTTAAAAAGCTGCAGGTGGTGCGTTTTTACGATCGTAAACGCAACGCGCTCATTTACCTTAGCTACTCAGACAAGGTTGTAGACGGCTCGCCTAAAAACGCTCTGAGTGCCGTGCCGATTATGCCGTGGAACCGCTAAGGAAAAACGGAACAGGGCCGCGGTAAGCGGCCCTTTAGCGCGGCACTGGCTATTCCTGCAGGTCGCCGCAGAAGCGGTAACCCTCGCCGTGAATAGTAGCGATGATTTCCGGTGTATCCGGCGTAGACTCAAAATGCTTACGAATACGACGGATAGTAACGTCCACGGTGCGATCGTGTGGCTTCAGCTCGCGGCCGGTCATCTTCTTCAGCAGATCGGCGCGGGTCTGGATCTTGCCCGGATTCTCGCAGAAGTGCAGCATGGCACGAAACTCGCTGCGCGGCAGTTTATACTGCTCGCCCTGCGGGCTGATCAGAGAGCGGCTGTTGATATCCAGTTCCCAACCGTTGAAGCGATAGCTTTCAACCAGCTTGCGCTCTTCGCTGTGCGGTGCCAGGTTCATGGTACGTGACAGCAGGTTACGGGCGCGAATAGTCAGCTCGCGTGGATTAAAAGGCTTGGTTATGTAGTCATCCGCACCGATTTCGAGGCCAAGAATTTTGTCGACTTCATTATCTCTGCCAGTCAGGAACATCAGCGCCACGTTGGCCTGCTCGCGCAGCTCGCGCGCCAGCAGCAGGCCGTTTTTGCCGGGAAGGTTGATGTCCATAATGACCAGATTGACGTCGTTCTCGGTCAAAACCTGATGCATCTCTGCACCGTCCGTAGCTTCATAAACCATGTAGCCTTCGGCCTCAAAAATACTTTTGAGAGTATTGCGAGTAACTAATTCGTCTTCAACGATAAGTATGTGCGGGGTCTGCATGTGTTTGCTACCTAAAATTGCCAAAAAACGATATGGGCATACAGCGGTTACCGTATTGATAATACGCAGGCATCAGCTGATGCGTAACGCGGGCTGTACGGAATATGTTCACAAGCCATTCATGGACCGGAACATCCCAGGTAAAAAGGGTATATTCCCTGTCTCGGCAAGGTCAAAAATGGCGTATATCCTAACCTCATTAACAGCAACATAACAGCACAAGCCACGGCCAACAGCCAATAAATAAAGCTTAATTGACTTATATCAAACCAATTGTAGCACGTTGAGGTGCTGTTGAAAAATGCCTCACGGCAGGGCGGTTTAGCGCAGAAAGCACCGTCTGTTGATGGAGTATTTAGGGCAATTATCTGAGAAGAGTATAGCTAAATTTTAACATTTCTTAATTGACTGAAGTAAATGAGTTTATCTGTAGATAAATGTTTTTATCACTAAAATTTACCGATCGGCGCCGTAGTTTTCAATTATGGCTGGTCAGATTCACTGTTATTATGTTGTTGATTTGTTAAAATCAGCATAAGGGTTTCGCGACCACTTTATGCCGTAGTCATTGTAAAAATTCCGTTCATTAGCACTTAAGAAGGCCGTTATGCGTTTTTCCCTGATACTTGTTGCACCCGCCCGACCAGAAAACGTCGGGGCGGCGGCTCGCGCCATGAAAACCATGGGATTTGAAGAATTAAGGATCGTGGAGAGTCAGGCGCATCTGGATCCGGCTGCGCGCCGGGTAGCCCACGGTGCTGGCGAGATCCTGGATAAAGCGACGCAATGGCCGTCGCTGGCTGCGGCGCTGGAGGATATTGATTTTAGCATCGCCACAACCGCGCGCAGCCGGGCAAAATTTCGCTACTACGCTACGCCACAACAGGTAGAAAGCCAGCTGGCCGAAAAACAGCAGTGGCTAGGCAGCGCGGCGCTGGTGTTTGGCCGGGAAGATACCGGACTGACCAATGAAGAACTTGAACTGGTGGATTTACTAACCGGCATCCCGATGGCGGCGGATTACCCTTCGCTCAATTTGGGACAGGCGGTGATGGTTTACTGCTATCAGCTCTCCGCGCTGCGTCAGGTTACCGCGGCGCAGGCGACGCCAGCGGATGGGCAGCAGCTTGCCGCGCTGCGCCAGCGGGTAAATTTGCTGGTCGCCAGGCTTGAAGTCAGCGATGACCAGAAGCTGGTTGACTGGCTGGATCAGCGTCTTGGCCTGCTGCAACAGCGGGATACCGCTATGCTGCACCGTCTGCTGCATGACATAGAAAAAAAACTTATAGATAAAAACGCCTGATAATAACTTAATTCCAGGGATAAATGCTAAGGATAAGCGGGTTTCACCCTGATTAAGATCTGTTTTTAGCGTGGATCCCTGGCAACCGTTTTGCTGGCGGTTTTTCGCCAGCGGATAAAAAAATTGACTTAGCAGAGGCTTTGCTTTACTTCTGAAAGCGGACAAATTCGAGACAGACAGTAAAATCTAAAATGCGTACTCACAGCCTGATGACAACAATCATTATTACCACCACCACCATTACCACAGGTAAAGGTGCGGGCTGACGCATACAGGAAAAAATAAAAAAAGCCCGCACCTTAAACAGTGCGGGCTTTTTTTTCGGCAAAAATTCAGGAGATGATTATGCGAGTGCTGAAATTCGGTGGAACCTCAGTCGCCAACGCGGAAAGATTTTTGCGCGTGGCAGATATTCTGGAGAGCAATGCTAAGCAGGGACAGGTCGCTACCGTATTGTCCGCGCCAGCGAAAATCACCAACCATCTGGTGGCGATGATCGAAAAAACCATCAGCGGGCAGGATGCCCAGGCTAACCTGCTTGATGCCGAGACCATTTTCGACGCCCTGCTGAAAGGCCTGGCCGCAGCAGAGCCTGATTTTGGCTATGACCGTCTGAAAGCGGTAGTGGATGCGGAGTTCGCCCAGCTAAAACAGGTGCTGCACGGTATCAGCCTGCTGGGCCAGTGTCCGGACAGTGTCAATGCCGCTATTATCTGCCGTGGCGAAAAGCTCTCCATCGCCATTATGGAAGAACTGCTGCGCGCTCGCGGCTACGGCGTCAGCGTAATCGATCCTGTAGAGAAACTGCTGGCCGTAGGTCACTATCTTGAATCTACAGTAGATATTCCTGAATCTACTCGCCGCATTGCTGCCGGACAGATCCCGGTGGAAAATATGATCCTGATGGCGGGCTTTACCGCTGGCAACGATAAGGGCGAACTGGTGGTGTTGGGCCGTAACGGTTCCGATTATTCCGCTGCCGTGCTGGCCGCCTGTCTGCGCGCCGACTGCTGCGAAATCTGGACGGATGTCGATGGCGTGTATACCTGCGATCCCCGTCAGGTTCCCGATGCCCGCCTGCTTAAAACTATGTCCTATCAGGAGGCGATGGAGCTTTCCTACTTTGGTGCCAAAGTGCTGCATCCGCGCACTATCGCGCCAATCGCCCAGTTCCAGATCCCCTGTCTGATCAAAAACACTGCTAATCCGCAGGCGCCCGGCACGCTGATCGGCGGCGACAGCGGCGATGATGATAATCCGGTAAAAGGCATCACCAACCTGAACAATATGGCGATGTTTAACGTCTCCGGGCCGGGCATGAAAGGGATGATCGGCATGGCAGCCCGCGTTTTTGCGGCGATGTCCCGCAGCGGCATCTCCGTAGTGCTGATTACGCAATCCTCTTCTGAATACAGCATTAGTTTCTGTGTGCCACAGAGCGACCAGCTACGCGCTCGCCGCGTGCTGGAAGATGAGTTTTTCCTTGAGCTGAAAGATGGCCTGCTGGAGCCGCTGGACGTGATGGAAAACCTGGCCGTTATCTCCGTGGTAGGCGACGGCATGCGCACGCTACGCGGCCTTTCAGCGAAGTTTTTCTCCGCGCTGGCGCGAGCCAATATCAATATCGTCGCCATCGCGCAGGGCTCTTCTGAGCGCTCTATTTCAGTTGTTGTGAACAATGACGACGCCACTACCGGCGTGCGCGTGGTGCATCAGATGCTGTTCGCCACCGATCAGGTGATTGAAGTCTTTGTAATCGGTGTCGGCGGCGTTGGCGCGGCGCTTATCGATCAGCTTTCCCGTCAGCAGGCGTGGCTGAAAAACAAGCATATCGATCTGCGCGTCTGCGGCATCGCCAATTCCAAAGCGCTGCTGACCAACGTACACGGCATCCCGCTGGATAACTGGCAGGCGGCACTGAAAGAAGCGAAAGAGCCTTTTAACCTTGCGCGCCTGAACCGGCTGGTGAAAGAGTATCATCTGCTGAACCCGGTGATCGTTGACTGCACCTCCAGCCAGGCCGTGGCCGATCAATACGCAGATTTCCTGGCGGATGGTTTCCACGTAGTTACGCCAAACAAAAAGGCCAACACTTCTTCGTGGCATTACTATCAGCAAATGCGCGCGGCGGCGGCGAAATCGCGCCGCAAATTCCTGTACGATACCAATGTTGGCGCAGGCCTGCCGGTAATTGAAAATCTGCAAAACTTGCTCAACGCTGGCGACGAGCTGCTGCGCTTCTCCGGCATTCTTTCCGGCTCGCTGTCGTTTATTTTCGGCAAGCTGGACGAGGGCGTCTCGCTTTCGGAAGCGACGCGCATGGCGCGCGATATGGGCTTTACCGAGCCGGATCCGCGCGACGATCTCTCTGGTATGGATGTGGCACGCAAGCTGCTAATCCTGGCGCGTGAGGCGGGCCACCAGTTAGAGCTGAGCGATATTGAAATTGAGGCCGTGCTGCCGTCAGAATTCACCTCGCTGGATGTAGAAACCTTTATGCAGCGTTTGCCAGAGCTGGACAATGCCTTTGCTACGCGGGTACGCAGCGCGGCAGAAGAGGGCAAGGTGCTGCGTTTTGTCGGCGTAATTGAAGAGGGCGGACGCTGCCGCGTAAAAATCGATGCCGTCGACGGCAACGATCCGCTGTATAAAGTGAAAAACGGCGAAAACGCACTGGCGTTTTACAGCCGCTACTATCAGCCTATTCCGCTGGTACTGCGCGGTTACGGTGCCGGTAACGATGTGACCGCCGCAGGCGTGTTCGCCGATCTGTTACGCACCTTGTCATGGAAGTTGGGAGTTTAAACATGGTTAAGATCTATGCCCCTGCCTCAATCGGCAATGTCAGCGTGGGCTTTGACGTGCTGGGCGCGGCAGTGTCGCCCGTAGATGGTTCACTATTGGGCGACTGCGTAACGGTGGAGGCGGCCAGCGAATTTAGCCTGCGCAACGAGGGGCGCTTTGTCAGCAAACTGCCTGCCGATCCGCAGGAAAATATTGTCTGGCAGTGCTGGGATCGTTTCTGCGAAGCGATTGGCAAACGCGTGCCGGTCGCCATTACGCTGGAAAAAAATATGCCGATCGGCTCCGGGCTGGGCTCAAGCGCCTGTTCGGTGGTAGCCGGGCTGATGGCGATGAATGAATATTGCGACAGGCCGTTAAGCGATAATGAGCTGCTGGCGCTGATGGGCGAGCTGGAAGGCCGGGTTTCCGGCAGCGTCCACTTTGATAACGTAGCGCCCTGTTTTCTCGGCGGTCTTCAGCTGATGCTGGAAGAAAACGGCATCATCAGCCAGTCGGTGCCAGGCTTTGACGACTGGCTATGGGTGATGGCCTATCCGGGGATCAAAGTCTCTACCGCTGAGGCAAGAGCGATCCTGCCTGCGCAATATCGTAAAGAGGATATCGTTAAACATGGCCGCTATCTGGGCGGCTTTATTCACGCCTGCCACACGCAGCAGCCGGAGCTGGCGGCAAAACTGATGCGCGACGTGGTGGCGGAACCCTATCGTACCAAACTGCTGCCGGGCTTTGCCGAGGCGCGCCGGGCTGCGCAGGATATCGGCGCGCTGGCGTGCGGTATTTCCGGCTCCGGGCCGACGCTGTTCGCCGTCTGCAATCAGGCAGGCACGGCGCAGCGCATGGCGGACTGGCTCCGTCAGCATTACCTGCAAAACGAAGAAGGCTTCGTCCATATTTGCCGCTTAGACACGGCTGGCGCACGTAAACTGGGATAACGCATGAAACTTTATAATCTGAAAGATCACAACGAGCAGGTCAGCTTTTCGCAGGCGGTTAAACAGGGCCTGGGTAAACAGCAGGGGCTGTTTTTTCCGCTGGAGCTGCCGGAGTTTGAGCTGACCGATATCGACGCCATGCTGGAGATGGATTTCGTCAGCCGCAGCAGCAAAATTCTCTCCGCTTTTATCGGCGATGAAATCGACGCGCACCATCTGCACGAGCGCGTAAAAAACGCTTTTGCGTTTCCGGCACCGGTAGCTAAGGTTACCGATGACATCTCCTCACTGGAGCTGTTTCACGGGCCGACGCTGGCTTTTAAAGACTTCGGCGGCCGCTTTATGGCGCAGATGCTCTCTTACGTCAGCGGCGCAGATGAGAAAATTACCATTCTGACCGCCACTTCCGGCGATACAGGCGCCGCCGTAGCCCATGCGTTTTACGGTATGGAGAACGTGCGCGTCGTGATCCTCTACCCGCAAGGCAAAATCAGCCCGCTACAGGAAAAACTTTTCTGCACGCTGGGCGGCAATATCCAGACCATCGCTATCGACGGCGATTTCGATACCTGCCAGTCGCTGGTTAAGCAGGCTTTCGACGACGAGCTGTTGAAAAAAGCTATTGGCCTGAACTCGGCCAACTCGATCAATATCAGCCGCCTGCTGGCACAGATCTGCTACTACTTCGAAGCGGTAGCGCAGCTACCGCAGGAGAAGCGCAACCAGCTGGTGGTTTCCGTACCAAGCGGTAACTTTGGCGATCTGACCGCTGGCCTGCTGGCAAAATCGCTGGGCCTGCCGGTAAAACGTTTTATCGCTGCGACCAACGCCAACGATACCGTACCGCGCTTCCTGAAAGGCGGCGAGTGGCTGCCAGCGGCCACGGTATCCACGTTGTCTAACGCCATGGACGTCAGCCAGCCGAACAACTGGCCGCGCGTTGAGGAGCTGTTCCGCCGCAAAACCTGGCGTCTGACCGACCTGGGCTTCGGCGCAGTCGATGATGAAACCACCCGCGCCACTATGCGCGAGCTGGCGGATCTGGGCTATATCTCCGAGCCGCACGCCGCCATCGCTTACCGTCTGCTGCGCGATCAGCTGCAGGAAGGCGAATTCGGCCTGTTCCTGGGCACGGCGCATCCTGCCAAGTTCAAAGAGAGCGTAGAAGAAATTCTGGGCCAGCAGCTACCGTTGCCGAAAGAGCTGGCGGATCGGGCGGAACTGCCGTTGCTGTCGCACAAAATGGCAGCCGATTTTGCCGAGCTGCGCGAATTCCTGCTCTATAAATAATGCTGCCGGCCCTTATTCCTTAAGGGCCGTATTTTCTCCCCGCTGTTACCCGGAAGCGCCTCCGGCATTATTCGTTGCCTGCTGTGACCCTGAAGGCTGCTGGCTTTGCGTAGTTGCGGCTTGCTGTGCTGGCGCGGGCGGCGCGGTGATAGCCTGCTGTCCCTGTATGGCTGCCGCCGGATTGGGTTGCCCCGCTGCGGTAATATTCGCTGGCCCGTTTGTGGCAGCGGCCACCGCGCCGCGTACTTTGCTGTGTGCCTGATAGATCTGATTCACCATCTTGTAAGTCAGGCCAAAAGCGGCCGCGGTGCCAGCGTTGTTTAACAAACTGGAGAGCAGCGGCGAGATGTTGCCTTTGGTCGCTGCGTTCAGCACCTGCTGTGCGGCCAGGGTGCTGCCGTTGGCGAAGTTATTCCAGCTTAGTCGGGCAATGGAGTGATCCAGCAGGCGGCCGTAATCCTTCATCGGCAACGAAGGCGAGAATTTTTGCGAGTCGCCTGCGCGTTTGGCGTCGTAGTGTTTGCCGAGAAACGCATCGCCCGTTTCAATCACGGTATTGCAGGCGGCGCGGATCCCCGACACCAGCGCGCCCATCTGGTGCAGCTCTTTGCCGCTAAGCCGCTGGCCGGAGGCATCGCGAATTTCCGGCCCGGAAACGGTATAGCCCTGCGGCAGCGCTTTTTGGATCAGGGCATCCTGCAGCATGCCCATCGCCAGCGTATTCAGCGTGTACCAGGCGCCATTGGTGCTCATATCGCCATCGCTGACGCCGTGGCTGGCTTTGCCGTCGCGTGAGGCGACCATGCTTCCGGTAGCCTGCAAAGACTCGCGAGAAACGGCGTAGAGCACGTTGCGTAGCTGGGTGCTGAGCACGCGAGCCGTTAAACCCGAATTGCCGGTTAGCGCGCCTGCTGCCGACATGCCGACGTTCAGTAGCTCGGCCATAACCTGCTGTCCACTCACACGCTTTGAATCACTCTGGTGCTGGTCTACCAGGCTTTGCCACTCCTGAGGTTTATCGCGCTTCATAACAGCACCCTGACTGGGGCTCAGGCCGAACTGGCCACGCACGGCGACGTCATTCTGTAGCGGATCGCGGGCCAGGCGCGGTTCCCTGACACGGCTATGGGCGGCGATATTGACCAGGGAGGCGGCGACCTGTAAGCCAACGGCTGCCGCCGGATGTTTCTCTGCCAGGTGCGGTAACATCATGTTATAGGCTTCGATAAAAGCTTCTTCGCGCATCAGCGTCGGCAGGCCGCAGGTGATCATCTGCTGCAGCGCATGCCCGCCCAGCGCACCCCATGCCTTGTTTTGCAGCGGCGCAGAGGCGAATTTCCCCAACGTGACGGCGGAGTGTTTGGTTTCATCCCAGCCCGCTTTTCCGACGACTTTCGCGCCCTGCCAGCTTTTGTTGCCGACATATTTTGTGCCCTGCCAGCCCGCTTTGCCAGCCACGTTCAGCTTATCGCCAGCATAGCTGCCGCCGGTTTTCAGGCCATTCCAGGTTGTATTGCCCAAGGTTTGCAGTCCGCCGGAAGCGCTTTTTAAGCCTGATTTTGCGCCGTCGGCCATGCCGGAAAAAAATTGACCGGCGTTATGGCTGACTCTGGCTGCACGTGCCGGATTTGCATCGGGCAGTGGGCCGCTTTCGATATCGCCCCGGCTGTTCTGCACCGTCATTTGCTGACGCACGGGCGCGCGCTGAATTGGATCGCTCATAAAGTGCCTCGCTGGTTGTCGTTATTGAATGCCTGGGTCAGCGTCATAAAATTTGCCAGCCATTCGGCGAAATCAATGCCGTCCAGACCGAACGAATCCCAGCGCGAAAGCAGGCTGACCTGCTCATCGTATAAACCCAGCGAGCAGTGCGTCAGCAGCTGTAAATCGCCATTGGCGAGCAAAAACTGCCTGGCTGAATCAGGATTTAAATCGAGCGGTGTAGCCAGGAAAAGATGGCGGCCATTGCCGTCGGCAGTCACAGCAATATCGCGTTCGGGGAAACGCAGTGAACAAAGGCAACCGTTCAAACTGTATTGTGCCGCGGGCAACTGTAGCGCGGTGATGGTCTGCTGCATCAGCGGATAGTGCCACTGAGCGGCCAGTGCTTTTTCCGCCAGCGCGTCGATTTTCAGTGCCGTTTGCTGTTGCCAGCCAGCGACCCAATCGGGCGGCGAAGGCTCTTCACTGGCTTCCTGCGTGGCATCGGGTTGGCCAGGTGAAAATAGTAGATCGATCAGGCTGGCAGCCAGCGCGTCGAGATCGTTCATTATCTCCGCCAACGCCACGGCGTTATCGATTGCGTCGAAAGCCAGCCGCCGGGTCAGTAGCGTGGTGCCTTGCTCATCCAGCGAGAGACTAATGCCGTTCATCGCCATAGCGATGCCGTTGGCGCGCAACAAGAGCTGTTGCCAGGTTTCAGGATGAATGGCCTGCGGCGTTCGCAGATAGCCTACAGCCAGCCACAGCGGCACAGGTTCTTCGCTCTGACAGATCACGACTACATGTAACGCGTCGAGTTGCAGCAGACCCGTTTCGGCGAATTGCTGTTGTGCTGGTTCGTCTGCATCAAATTGCGCCGCCGCCGCCCGTAGCCAGGCATGTGAGGCTACCGGCAGCGGGTTTTGCAGCGTGGGCGTTACAGGCGATTCTGCTGACGGATGCGAGGCCTGCCAGGCCCGTTCCGCCACGGTTTTTAGAAGTGTTTGCCGATCCATACTTACCTCGCGGCTGATTGAGACAGGCCTTGAGTGGTGTGGCGGGAGTCATGGTTCTGTTACTGCGGGTTTTATAACAAAAAGCTATGGCTGGAGAGGAAACAGGCGGCCAGCCAGAGGCCGCCAGCGGGGTCAGGCGATTTCGCGGCGTTTAAACACCAGTTCGCGCTCGCTGCTTTCGTCGGCGGCAAAGAAGTAGCCGTCAACGTCAAAGGCTTTTAGCTGTTCTGGCTGAGTTAAGCGTTTCTCAATGATATAGCGGCTCATCAGGCCGCGCGCCTTTTTGGCATAGAAGCTGATGATTTTGAACTTGCCGTTTTTCTCATCCAGAAACACCGGCTTAACAATGCGGCCCTGAATTTTTGCTGGTTTTACCGCTTTAAAATATTCATCGGAAGCCAGATTGATCAGCACGTCGTCGCCCTGATCCGCCAGCGCCGCATTCAATGCTTCGGTCAGCTTATCGCCCCAGAAGGCATAGAGATCTTTACCGGCAGGATTAGCCAGCTTCGTGCCCATCTCCAGACGGTAAGGCTGCATTAAATCCAGCGGTCGCAGCAGGCCGTAAAGCCCGGAAAGCATGCGCAGATGCTGCTGGGCGAAAGCGAAATCCTCTTCCTGCAGCGTTTCTGCGGCAAGGCCGGTATAGACATCGCCTTTAAAGGCCAGGATCGCCTGGCGCGCATTATCCGGCGTAAAAGGCGTTTGCCAGTTCTGAAAGCGGCCCGCGTTTAAATCGGCCAGCTTATCGCTGATGCTCATTAGCGAGCCGATCTGCGCAGGCGTCAGCTCGCGCGCTACTTCGATTAAGGCTCTGGCGTCATCCAGCAGCGCAGGTTGCGTAAAGCGCTCGGTCGCCAGCGGGCTTGCAAAATCCAGCGTCTTGGCCGGGGAGATCACCATCAACATTGCAGAATCCTTATGTAAAACGCCGTCTGAAGGCGGAAAAAAGCGGGAGCAGTGTAGCAAAAAAGCGTGCTTGCATAACAAATCGCTGCTATCGGCCCGGACAAACCTGCTAAAAAACGGCACGATTTAGCACTCAGTGGCCTTGCCGCAAGCTTACCTTGCATGGCCGGTCTCGCGTGATATTATCCGTGGCAGACAGTTTCAAGAACCCGATAACTCTTCTGAGAGAATGACAACCATGACGGATAAACTGACTTCCCTGCGCCAGCTCACCACCGTTGTCGCCGATACCGGCGATATCGCAGCGATGAAGCTGTACCAGCCGCAAGACGCCACCACCAACCCTTCACTGATCCTGAACGCCGCCCAGATCCCGGAATACCGTAAGCTGATCGATGAAGCAGTGGTCTGGGCGCGCGAGCAGAGCAGCAAGAAAGAAGAGCAGATCCAGTACGCGGCCGATATGCTGAACGTGAAAATCGGTCTGGAAATCCTGAAGCTGGTGCCTGGCCGTATCTCAACAGAAGTCGATGCGCGTCTCTCTTATGATACCGAAGGCAGCATCAATAAAGCACGCGCGCTGATCAAGCTCTACAACGATGCCGGTATCAGCAACGATCGCATCCTGATCAAGCTGGCTTCTACCTGGCAGGGCATCCGCGCTGCCGAGCAGCTCGAAAAAGAAGGCATCAACTGTAACCTGACGCTGCTGTTCTCTTTTGCTCAGGCTCGCGCCTGCGCCGAAGCGGGCGTTTACCTGATTTCGCCGTTCGTGGGTCGTATTCTGGACTGGTACAAAGCCAATACCGACAAAAAAGAGTACGCGGCACATGAAGATCCGGGCGTAATCTCCGTTTCCGAAATTTACCAGTATTACAAGCAGCACGGTTACGAAACCGTAGTGATGGGCGCCAGCTTCCGTAACGTTGGCGAGATCATCGAGCTGGCGGGCTGCGATCGCCTGACGATTTCTCCGGCACTGCTGAAAGAGCTGGCAGAGAGCGAAGGCACGCTGGAGCGCAAACTCTCTTACACTGGCGAAGTAAAAGCGCGTCCGGCCAAAATGACCGAAGCTGAATTCCTGTGGGAGCACAACCAGGATCCAATGGCGGTAGATAAGCTGGCGCAGGGCATTCGCAACTTCGCGCTGGATCAGGCTAAGCTCGATAAAATGCTGGCCGAACTGCTGTAATTCTCGCGCGCGGCCGGTTCTCCGGCCGCGTTCTGTACTTCAGGCACGGCAATGTTTATCCTTTCTCTATTCCCCTTTTAAAGCCACGCCCTGCTGCGGCGGCATCACAGTGATAACACCATGAATACTTTACGCATAGGACTGATCTCCGTTTCGGATCGCGCCGCCAACGGCATTTATCAGGATGAGGGATTGCCCGCGCTGGAAGCCTGGCTCTCTCAGGCGCTGGCAACGCCTTTTACCGTTGAAAAACGGCTGGTGCCGGATGAACAGCCGATGATTGAGCACGCCATTTGCGAGCTGGTGGACGAGATGTTCTGTCATCTGGTGTTGACCACTGGCGGCACCGGCCCGGCGCGTCGCGACGTAACGCCCGATGCGACGCTGGCTATAGCTGACCGTGAAATGCCAGGCTTTGGCGAGCAGATGCGCCAGATCAGCCTTAACTTTGTACCGACCGCAATCCTTTCGCGCCAGGTCGGCGTGATCCGCAAACAGTCGCTGGTAATCAATTTGCCGGGACAGCCAAAATCGATTAAAGAGACGCTGGAAGGCCTGAAAGACAGCGAGGGCAAAACCAAAGTGCACGGCATTTTCGCCAGCGTGCCTTATTGTATTCAGCTGTTGGACGGCCCTTATGTAGAGACGCATGAAAAGGTGGTAGCAGCATTTCGCCCGAAAAGCGCCAGGCGCGAAACAAACGGCTAAAGTCAGGCAGATTCAGGCATAAAATTCAGCGTCGCTGGCATAGCGGAAAATGAACGGTATAGTCATGCAGACCTACTTCTGGCTATGCGATCGCTATGCACGATAACAATACGCGTCGGTTAACCCGACAGGACTACAAAACTTTATCTCTGGCCGCGCTGGGCGGCGCGCTGGAGTTTTACGATTTTATCATCTTTGTTTTCTTCGCTGCGGTAATCGGCGAGCTTTTCTTTCCGGCTGATATTCCCGACTGGCTGCGCCAGGCGCAGACTTTCGCTATTTTTGCAGCGGGCTATCTGGCGCGTCCGCTTGGCGGCATTATCATGGCGCACTTTGGCGACAGCAAAGGGCGTAAAAAAATGTTCAGCCTGAGCATCCTGCTGATGGCGCTGCCGACGCTGGCGATGGGGCTGCTGCCGACCTACGCCTCATGGGGCATTGCAGCGCCTGTTCTGCTATTGCTGCTGCGTATCCTACAGGGCGCGGCCATCGGCGGCGAAGTGCCTGGCGCCTGGGTTTTTGTGGCCGAACACGTACCGGAAAAACGTATCGGTTTCGCCTGCGGCACGCTGACCGCCGGGCTGACGGCGGGTATTCTGTTGGGCTCGCTGGTCGCCACCTTTATCACCACCACGCTTTCAGCTCACAGCATCGCGCAGTTTGGCTGGCGCATTCCTTTCTTTCTGGGCGGCATATTCGGCCTGATTGCACTTTATTTGCGGCGCTGGCTGCATGAAACACCGGTCTTTACCGAAATGCAGACGCGCAAAGCGCTGGCGCAAGAGCTGCCGCTGAAGACTGTCGTTATGGCGCACCGTCAGGGCGTAGCCGTCTCTATGCTACTGACCTGGCTGCTTTCAGCCTGCATTGTGGTGGTGATTTTAATGGCGCCCGCGCTGCTGCAAAAAACCTACGGGCTGCCAGCAGCGCAGACCTTGCAGGCCAATAGCCTGGCAACAGTGATGCTACTAATTGGCTGCGTTATAGCGGGATTAGCGGCGGATCGTTTTGGCGCAGGCAAGACATTAATGGCAGGCAGCCTGTTGCTGGCGGGCGGCTGCGCCTGCTTTTTCAATGCTGCCGCCACCGCGCCGCACTACCTTTATGCCGCTTATGCGCTGGCCGGGCTCAGCGTGGGTGTGGTAGGCGTAACGCCTTTTATTATGGTGAAAGCTTTTCCGGCGGAAGTGCGTTTTACCGGCATCTCTTTTTCCTACAACGTCGCCTACGCCATCTTCGGCGGCCTGACGCCGATTTCGGTTACTTTTATTATGAAGCTGACACCGATGGCACCGCTCTGGTATGTGCTGAGCCTGGCCGCGATGGGCTGCGTGCTTGGTGGCTGGCTGCTGCGCAGCGGCAAACGGCCATTGTTAAGCCAGATTAGCATTCGCTGAAAAATAGCCCCGGCTTCGGGGCTAACTTTTAGGCTTTTGCGGGCTCGCCCGTGGGCAGCGCCGTACGGCCAAGCTGCTCATTAATCACTTCCGCCATAGCCAGGTAGATAGCGCTGGCGCCGCAGATAATACCCTCAAAACCGGCAAAGGCCAGAACAGCCTCGTTGCCGGTAATATTACCGATAGCTAATAGTGCGAACAGCACCGTCAGGCTGGCAAAAACAAATTGCAGCGCCCGGCTGGCTTTGAGCGTGCCGAAGAACATAAACAGCGTAAAAATGCCCCACAGCGCCAGCCAGATGCCCAGGAAAACCGCATCGGTCGGCATCGCCAGGCCCATTTGCGGCAGCAGCAGGACGCCGACCAGGCTTAGCCAGAAGCAGCCGTAGGCGGTAAAGGCAGTCAGGCCGAACGTATTTCCTTTTTTATACTCCAGCAGGCCTGCCAGAATCTGCGCCAGGCCGCCGAAAAAGATGCCCATACTCAGCACCACGGAGGCCAGTGGAAAAAATCCTGCATTATGTAGATTCAGCAGGATGGTGGTCATCCCAAACCCCATCAGGCCCAGCGGGCCCGGATTCGCCAGTTTATTGTTATGCATAAGTCCTCTGCTATAACGAAAAATTAAAATAAAAACGTGCGAGCAGGGCGGTTAACCGCCGCTTTCCTGCAAAGCGCGCGGCATCATAAAGAGCCGCAGGCAGAGGAACATTGATCTGAAGAAGGATAAAAACGAAATTTTTTTGCCCCTGCCCCTTGATGCCAGGCGCGCAGGCCCCATCTTATTTGGCATCCAAGGCTGTGTAGCGAAAAAAAGCGCGGGGCCGGGAGTTGAAACGGCAGAAACCGCCCGCATTAAGTGTGCATAACCTGATTTGAAACGAATTTAAGTGGGAGACGTTTAGATGGGCAAGATTATTGGTATTGACTTAGGTACAACTAACTCTTGTGTCGCCATTATGGATGGCGGCAAAGCGCGTGTACTGGAGAATGCGGAAGGCGATCGCACCACGCCATCCATCATCGCTTATACCCAGGATGGTGAAACCTTGGTGGGTCAGCCTGCTAAACGCCAGGCGGTGACGAACCCACAGAATACCCTGTTTGCGATCAAGCGCCTGATTGGCCGTCGCTTCCAGGACGAAGAAGTGCAGCGCGACATTAAAATCATGCCTTACCAGATCGTCGGCGCCGACAACGGCGACGCATGGCTGGACGTGAAAGGCCAGAAAATGGCACCGCCGCAGGTTTCTGCGGAAGTGCTGAAGAAAATGAAAAAGACGGCAGAAGATTACCTGGGCGAGCCGGTAACAGAAGCGGTCATCACCGTACCAGCCTACTTTAACGATGCGCAGCGTCAGGCGACCAAAGATGCCGGCCGTATCGCAGGTCTGGACGTAAAACGTATCATCAACGAACCCACCGCAGCCGCGTTGGCTTACGGTATGGACAAAGGCCAGGGCAACCGTACTATCGCGGTTTATGACCTGGGCGGCGGTACTTTCGATATCTCTATTATCGAAATCGACGAAGTTGACGGCGAAAAAACCTTTGAAGTTCTGGCGACCAACGGTGACACCCACCTGGGCGGCGAAGACTTCGACAGCCGTATGATCAACTATCTGGTCGCAGAATTTAAGAAAGATCAGGGCATCGATCTGCACAACGATCCGCTGGCGATGCAGCGTCTGAAAGAAGCGGCAGAAAAAGCGAAAATCGAGCTTTCTTCCGCGCAGCAGACTGACGTAAACCTGCCGTACATCACTGCTGATGCTACTGGTCCTAAGCACCTGAACATCAAAGTGACCCGTGCGAAGCTGGAATCGCTGGTAGAAGATCTGGTGACCCGTTCTATCGAGCCGCTGAAAGTTGCTCTGCAGGACGCAGGCCTGTCCGTCTCCGATATCAACGACGTGATCCTGGTCGGCGGTCAGACTCGTATGCCAATGGTGCAGGCGAAAGTGGCCGAGTTCTTTGGCAAAGAGCCGCGTAAAGATGTGAACCCGGACGAAGCGGTAGCGGTAGGCGCAGCGGTACAGGGCGGCGTGCTGGCAGGCGACGTAAAAGACGTACTGCTGCTGGACGTAACCCCGCTGTCGCTGGGTATCGAAACCATGGGCGGCGTGATGACTTCGCTGATCGCGAAGAACACCACTATCCCGACCAAGCACAGCCAGGTGTTCTCTACCGCAGAAGACAACCAGTCTGCAGTAACCATTCACGTGGTGCAGGGTGAGCGTAAGCGTGCGGCGGATAACAAATCGCTGGGCCAGTTCAACCTGGATGGTATTCAGGCAGCACCGCGCGGTATGCCGCAGATCGAAGTGACCTTCGATATCGATGCGGACGGTATTCTGCACGTTTCCGCTAAAGATAAGAACAGCGGTAAAGAGCAGAAGATTACCATCAAGGCGTCTTCTGGCCTGAACGACGACGAAATCGAAAAAATGGTTCGCGATGCAGAGGCTAACGCCGAAGCCGACCGTAAGTTCGAAGAGCTGGTGCAGATCCGCAACCAGGCCGATCATCTGTCGCACAGCACCCGTAAGCAGCTGGACGAAGCGGGCGACAAACTGCCTGCGGACGACAAGGCGCCAATCGAAGCGGCCCTGACCGATTTGAACACCGCGCTGAAAGGCGAAGACAAAGCGGAAATCGAAGCGAAAATGCAGGCGCTGATGGAAGTCTCCAGCAAGCTGATGGAGTTCGCTCAGCAGCAGCAGGCCGCTGGCGGCGCAGCTGATGCGGCAGACGCTTCCGCGAAGAAAGACGACGACGTGGTTGACGCTGAGTTCGAAGAAGTTAAAGACAAAAAATAATCGCCCTTGAGCGGGCACGGCGGGCCGCAAGGCCCCCAGTGAAACCTACGGGCGTCGGAGTTTTCTCCACGCCCGTTCACGCATGTTGAGGGCAGGATCACCATAATGGCGAAGCAAGACTACTACGAGATTTTGGGCGTTTCGCGATCGGCGGACGAGCGCGAAATCAAAAAGGCTTATAAACGTCTGGCGATGAAGCATCACCCCGATCGCAATCCGGGCGATAAAGAATCAGAAGCCAAATTTAAAGAGGTCAAGGAAGCCTACGAAATCCTGACCGACGCGCAGAAGCGAGCGGCTTACGATCAGTACGGCCACGCAGCTTTTGAACAGGGCGGCATGGGCGGCGGCGGCGGTTTCGGCGGCGGCGGCGCGGACTTCAGCGATATCTTTGGCGACGTGTTCGGCGATATCTTCGGCGGAGGACGCCGTCAGCAGCGTGCCGCTCGCGGTGCCGATTTGCGCTACAACATGGAGCTGACGCTTGAAGAAGCCGTCCGCGGCGTGTCCAAAGAGATCCGCATCCCGACGCTGGAAGAGTGCGATGTCTGCCACGGCAGCGGTGCCAAGGCGGGTACGCAGCCGCAAACCTGTCCAACCTGTCACGGCCAGGGCCAGGTACAGATGCGTCAGGGCTTTTTCACCGTGCAGCAGGCGTGTCCGACCTGTCACGGCCGCGGTTCCGTGATTAAAGATCCCTGCAACGCCTGTCACGGACATGGCCGTGTAGAGCGTTCAAAAACCCTGTCGGTTAAAATTCCGGCGGGCGTGGACACCGGTGACCGCATCCGTCTTTCCGGTGAAGGCGAGGCGGGCGAGCACGGTGCGCCAGCGGGCGATCTTTACGTTCAGGTGCAGGTGCGCAAACACCCAATCTTTGAGCGCGAAGAGAACAACCTTTATTGCGAAGTGCCCATCAACTTCGCCATGGCGGCGCTGGGCGGCGAAATCGAAGTGCCAACGCTGGACGGCCGCGTCAAGCTGAAGGTGCCTGCAGAGACGCAGACCGGCAAGCTGTTCCGTATGCGCGGCAAGGGCGTTAAGTCCGTACGCGGCGGCGCGCAGGGCGACCTGCTGTGTCGCGTAGTGGTAGAGACGCCGGTAAGCCTGAGCGAGAAGCAGAAAAACCTGCTGCGCGAGCTGGAAGAGAGCTTTGGCGGCGCGGGCGGGGAGAAAAACAGCCCGCGGTCGAAAAGCTTTTTCGACGGCGTGAAGAAGTTTTTTGACGATTTAACCCGTTAACTCGCTTCTTACTGAAAAGGCAGCCGTAAGGCTGCCTTTTTACGTTACGGGCACCGTTCGAGGCTCAGCTGGCCTGCTGCAGCTCGACAAGCTCCTGTTCCGACAGGCCGGTAGTTTTTAACACCGTGGCTGAGTCGATGCCGTTTTGTAACAAGGCGCGGGCAATTTTCAGCGTGGCCTCGTGCTCGCCTTGCGTACGACCTTTTTGTTCAAGGTATTCGGCAATAGTCATTAACACTTCCTCCTGTGATGATGAGCAATTGGCGAGATCCTGCAGAAGCTGTTCCGGTTTAATTGCTGAGCCGGTCTGTACCATCCAGTTCATTAAGGTTACTAATTGCTCGCCTGTAGTGTAACCGTCAAACAACAAGGCCACCAGTCTTTTGCTCAGCTCCGCCAGATCGCGAGTGTGTGCATGTTTTAGTAGTAGCTCCAGCATTGCCATTTTCCGGTGCTGCATGATTTCATCATCGTCCAGCGCGCCCGTATCTATCAGGGGAAAGCTGCTGCTATAGAGCTGACGGGCAAGCTCTGGTTCGGCAAACAGCGCTGTCCAGTCGGTAGTGTAAGGCCAGGGACTGGCGCGTCCGTGACAGAACAAAAGAGGGATAACCAGCGGCAATTCTTCATGGCCTGCTTTGAGATGCCGCTGCATAACGGCAACAGCGTAGCGCATCAGGCGAAAAGCCATATGCTTATCCGGACTACTTTGATGTTCAATCAGCGTATAGATATAGCCCGTGCCGCTGCTCGTCTGCAGCGAATAGAGTACATCGGCAAAATAAGTGCTCAGGTCCTCTTCGATAAAGCTACCTGACTCAAGTTGTAGCGTAGAAAGATCACAAGTTTCCAGCAGCCGTGCGGGCAAATGGAAAGTCAGAAAATCTCGCGCGGTAGCGGGATCGGTCAGAAAAGCTTTAAAGAGCCCGTCGTGGGGCACTGGGGTCATGGGTTTCATCATCGTTCCTGAATCAGAAAGTAATGCCGCCACTCTGCCACAGAACGTCAGGCGGACTAAAATCAGGATTGCCACTCTGCGGCGCGTCTCGTAAAGAATTGTCCGGCGGCTACTTTTTGCCCGTGAAACGGCCGTAAATCGTTTTTCTCATCGCCGTAAGCGCGTATGCTGTCAGGCCGCATAATCATCTCTGTAGCAGGAAAGACTCCGATGAAATCCGCGCTTAAGCGTCTATTGAATAATGAAGCAACCGGCGGCGTAGTACTGATTATCGCCGCCGCTATCGCCATGTTTCTGGCTAATAATGCCAGCACTCAACAAACCTACCAGGCTATTCTCGCCACGCCAGTCGAGTTCCGTTTTGGGCCACTGGATATCAGTAAAGATCTGCTGCTGTGGATCAACGATGCCCTGATGGCGCTGTTTTTCCTGATGATCGGGCTGGAAGTTAAACACGAGCTGGTTTCGGGGTCGCTGGCCACGCGTGAGCGCGCCATGTTCCCGCTGATTGCGGCAATCGGTGGGATGATCGCACCAGGCGCGATTTTTGCCCTGCTAAACCATAACGATCCACTGGCTATCCACGGCTGGGCTATTCCTACCGCAACGGATATTGCTTTTGCATTGGGTATTCTGGCGCTGCTGGGCAGTCGCGTGCCGCCAGCGTTGAAAATGTTTCTGATGGCGCTGGCGGTGATTGACGATCTCGGCGCTATCCTGATTATCGCTTTTTTCTATACGCAGGATTTGTCGCTGGCTTCGCTGGGCGTCGCTGCTGGTGCGATCGTGGTGCTGGCTTTGCTGAACAGGCTGGGCGTACGCAATATCGCTATCTACATGCTGGTTGGCATGGTGTTGTGGGTCGCAGTGTTGAAGTCAGGCGTGCATGCCACGCTGGCAGGCGTTATCGTTGGCTTTTTTGTGCCGCTGGAGAAGCAGAACGGTCATTCGCCAGCGATCCATCTGGCTCACGGCCTTGCGCCCTGGGTAAGCTGGCTGATCCTGCCGCTGTTCGCTTTTGCTAATGCGGGCGTTTCGCTGAGCGGCGTTTCGCCGGAAGGTCTACTCTCTGCGGTGCCGCTGGGCATTATTCTGGGGCTGTTTGTCGGCAAGCCGCTGGGCATTACGTTAATCTGCTGGCTGGCCGTCAAGCTGCGCATCGCAGCACTGCCGGAAAGCACGCGTATGCAGGATATTTCGGCAATTGGCGTCCTGTGCGGCATTGGCTTTACCATGTCGATTTTCATCGCTTCGCTGGCTTTTGACGCGCAGCATGAAGAAATGGTGACGCTGGCGAAGCTGGGCATTCTTACCGGTTCGATTGTTTCTGCGATTGTGGGCTATACGCTGCTGCGTATCAAGCTGCGCTAGCGCAAACGAGGTTCCCGGAGCGCTGTGTCCGGGAACCTGAAAAACGCCAGGTTTATCCAAACGGCAGGCATAAAAAAACCTGCCTGGGCAGGTTTCTTTATCAAAGCTGATAAACAGACAGGCGATTAAGCCAGTTTGTTTATCTGAGCAGTCAGGTTTGCTTTATGACGTGCCGCTTTGTTTTTGTGGATCAGGCCTTTAGCTGCCTGACGGTCCACGATTGGCTGCATTTCGTTAAATGCCGCCTGCGCAGCTGCTTTATCGCCAGTAGCGATAGCCGCGTATACTTTCTTGATAAAAGTACGCATCATTGAACGACGGCTAGCGTTGTGCTTACGACGCTTCTCAGACGTTACGGCGCGTTTCTTAGCTGATTTGATATTAGCCAAGGTCCAACTCCCAAATAGTTCTATGAGGACAATTCAAAGGCCGAGGAATATGCCTCTTTAGCCCGTGGTTGTCAATGGATTTGTGCAAATAAGCGCCGCTGAAACAACGACGCCTGGTTACGTTTCGATGGCGCAAGATTCTACCAGCTTCACAGCTATGAATACAGCTTATTCACAAGAAAAATGGCATTGCCCGCCCGCCGCGGCAGAAAAACCCGGCATTAAAGCGGTAAAGGCGCATTCGCGGGTTAACCTTCCTCGCTGTACAAGGTATAATCCGCCGATTTCCACAAACCTGAGCCAGCCATGAAGTTTATCCGCGGCATACATAATCTCCGGGAGCAGCATCGCGGCTGCGTACTGACCATCGGTAACTTCGATGGCGTGCATCGCGGCCATCAGTCGCTGCTGACCCGTCTGTGTGAAGAAGGACGCAAGCGTAACCTGCCGGTAGTCGTAATGCTATTCGAGCCGCAGCCGCTGGAACTATTCGCCGCCGAGAAAGCGCCTGCGCGATTAACGCGGCTGCGCGAAAAGCTGCGCTATCTGAGCGAAGCGGGCGTGGACGCGGTGCTGTGCCTGCGTTTCGATCGTCGGTTCGCGGCGCTGTCGGCGCAAAGTTTCGTGGCCGATCTGCTGGTCGACAAGCTGGACGTACGCTTTCTGGCGGTCGGCGATGATTTCCGTTTTGGCGCTGGTCGCCAGGGCGATTTCCTGTTATTACAGAAAGCGGGCGCCGATTACGGCTTTGAAGTAATGAGTACCCAGACCTTTTGCGACGACGGCAAGCGCATCAGCAGCACGGCGGTGCGCCAGGCGCTGGCAGAAGACGACCTGCCGCTGGCGGCCACGCTTCTGGGGCATCCTTTCAGCATATCGGGCCGCGTGGTGCACGGCGACGCGCTGGGCCGCACCATCGGCTTTCCTACGGCTAATCTGCCGTTAAGGCGCTACGTTTCGCCGGTAAAAGGCGTTTATGCCGTTGAGGTTTATGGCCTCGGCGACAGGCCTTATCCCGGCGTCGCTAATATTGGCACCCGGCCCACGGTGGCGGGTATACGGCAGCAGCTTGAAGTGCATCTGCTGGACGTTGCAATTGACCTGTACGGGCGCCATATAGAAGTGGTGCTGTGTGAAAAAATACGAAACGAGCAGCGTTTTGCCTCACTTGACGCGCTCAAAGAGCAAATTGCTAAAGACGTGGTGGCGGCCCGAACTTTTTTTGGGCTGAACGCACCGGTTTAAACAGAAGCGAAATACGGAATCGAGAATCTGATGAGTGACTATAAATCTACCCTGAATTTGCCGGAAACGGGGTTCCCGATGCGTGGCGATCTGGCCAAACGCGAACCGGGAATGCTGCAACGTTGGTATGCCGACAATCTGTACGGCCTTATCCGCGAAGCCAAAAAAGGGAAAAAAACCTTTATCCTGCATGATGGCCCTCCGTACGCGAACGGCAGCATTCATATTGGTCACTCAGTAAACAAGATTCTGAAAGACATTATCGTTAAGTCCAAAGGCCTGGCGGGCTTTGATTCGCCTTACGTGCCGGGCTGGGACTGTCACGGTCTGCCGATCGAACACAAAGTCGAGCAGATGATCGGCAAGCCGGGCGAGAAAGTGACACCGGCGGAATTCCGCGAGGCGTGCCGCAACTACGCCGCAGAGCAGGTCGAAGGCCAGAAAAAAGATTTTATCCGTCTGGGCGTGCTGGGCGACTGGGATCGCCCTTATCTGACCATGAATTTCCAGACCGAAGCCAATATCATCCGCGCGCTGGGCAAAATCATCGGCAACGGCCACCTGCATAAAGGCGCCAAGCCGGTGCACTGGTGCCTGGACTGCCGCTCCGCGCTGGCGGAAGCGGAAGTGGAGTACTACGACAAAACTTCGCCTTCTATCGACGTGATGTTCAATGCGGTTGATGCCGATGCCGTGCGCGCTAAATTTGGCGCCGATAAGGTCGAAGGGCCGATCTCGCTGGTGATCTGGACTACCACGCCGTGGACGATGCCGGCTAACCGCGCTATCTCTCTGCATCCGGAGTTCGACTATCAGCTGGTGCAAATCGAAGGCCGCGCGCTGATCCTGGCGAAAGATCTGGTGGAAAGCGTAATGAAGCGCGCCGGTATTGCGAAATGGCAGGTTCTGGGCGAAACCAAAGGCGCCACGCTGGAACTGCTGCCTTTCCAGCATCCTTTCCTCGCTATCACTTCGCCTGTAGTGCTGGGTGAACACGTTACTCTGGAAGCGGGTACCGGCGCCGTTCACACCGCGCCAGGCCATGGCCCGGACGACTACGTAATCGGCCAGAAATACGGCATCGAAGCGGCTAACCCGGTTGGCCCGGACGGGCGCTATCTGCCAGGCACTTACCCAACGCTGGACGGCGTCAACGTCTTTAAAGCCAACGATATGATCGTTGAGCTGCTGCGTGAAAAAGGCGCGCTGCTGCACCTTGAGAAACTGCTGCACAGCTACCCGCACTGCTGGCGTCATAAAACGCCAATTATCTTCCGCGCCACGCCGCAGTGGTTTATCAGCATGGATCAGAAAGGCCTGCGCGAGCAGTCGCTGAAAGAGATCAAAGGCGTGCAGTGGATCCCGGACTGGGGCCAGGCGCGTATTGAGTCTATGGTCGCCAACCGCCCGGACTGGTGTATTTCGCGCCAGCGTACCTGGGGCGTGCCGATGGCGCTGTTCGTGCATAAAGAGACGGAGCAGCTGCACCCGGATACGCTGGAGCTGATGGAGAAAGTCGCGCAGCGCGTCGAGCAGGACGGCATCCAGGCCTGGTGGGATCTGGACGCGAAAGAGCTGATGGGCGACGACGCGGAAAACTACGTCAAGGTGCCGGATACGCTGGATGTCTGGTTCGATTCAGGATCCACCAGCTACTCGGTAGTGGATGCGCGTCCGGAGTTCGAAGGCCACGCGCCAGATATGTATCTGGAAGGATCGGATCAGCATCGCGGCTGGTTTATGTCCTCACTGATGATCTCCACGGCGATGAAAGGCAAAGCGCCTTATCGTCAGGTGCTGACGCATGGCTTCACCGTCGACGGCCAGGGCCGCAAAATGTCCAAGTCGATCGGCAATACCGTTTCGCCGCAGGACGTGATGAATAAGCTGGGCGGCGATATCCTGCGCCTGTGGGTTGCCTCAACGGATTACTCCGGCGAGATGGCGGTGTCCGATGAGATCCTCAAGCGTTCTGCGGATGCCTATCGCCGTATTCGCAACACCGCGCGTTTCCTGCTGGCTAACCTGAACGGCTTTAATCCGGAAACGGATATGGTCAGCCCGGAAGAGATGGTAGTGCTGGATCGCTGGGCTGTAGGCCGTGCCAAAGCGGCACAGGACGATATCATCGCCTCTTACGAGAACTACGACTTCCACGAAGTGGTGCAGCGTCTGATGCAGTTCTGTTCGATCGAGATGGGCTCTTTCTATCTGGATATCATCAAAGATCGCCAGTACACCGCTAAGGCCGATGGCCTGGCGCGCCGTAGCTGCCAGACCGCGCTCTACTATATTGCCGAGGCGCTGGTGCGCTGGATGGCCCCGATCATGTCCTTTACTGCGGATGAGATCTGGAACGAGCTGCCGGGTAAGCGTGCGAAGTATGTGTTTACCGAAGAGTGGTTCGATGGCCTGTTTGGCCTGGCGGAAAGCGAGCCGATGAACGACGCTTTCTGGGCGGAGCTGCTGAAAGTGCGCGGCGAAGTCAACAAGGCAATCGAGCAGGCGCGCGCCGACAAGCGTTTAGGCGGCTCGCTGGAAGCGACCGTAACGCTCTATGCGGATGCCGAACTGGCGCAGAAGCTGACCAGCCTGAGCGACGAGTTACGCTTTGTGCTGCTGACTTCCGGTGCGCAGGTAGCGGACTACGCGCTGGCAACAGAAGAAGCGCAGCAAAGCGAGCTGGTAAAAGGCCTGAAGATCGCGCTGCATAAAGCAGAAGGCGAGAAGTGCCCGCGCTGCTGGCATTACGCTACCGATATCGATCGGGAAGCGGGGATCTGTGGCCGCTGCGTCACTAACGTTAGTGGCGCTGGCGAACAGCGTAAGTTCGCCTGATGAGCAGGCCAATCCTCTCAACCGGGCTGCGCTGGCTATGGCTGGTGCTGGTGGTGATCGCCGTCGACTTCGGCAGCAAGCAGTGGATTATGAACACGCTGATGCTGCACGAGTCGATGTCGGTAATGCCGTTCTTCAACTTTTTCTATGCGCATAACTATGGCGCGGCGTTCAGCTTCCTGGCGGATAAAGGCGGCTGGCAGCGCTGGTTCTTCGCTGCTATCGCCGTGGCTATTGCCGTAGCGCTGCTGGTGATGATGTACCGCACCGAAGCCAGCAAAAAGCTGAACAACATCGCCTATGCGCTGATCATCGGCGGCGCGCTGGGCAATTTGTTCGATCGCGCGTATCACGGTTTCGTGGTCGATTTTATCGACTTCTACGTGGGCGACTGGCATTTCGCCACCTTTAATATCGCAGACTGCGGCATCTGTATCGGTGCCGCGCTGATCGTGCTGGAGGGCTTTTTAACGCCCGCCGGCAAAGCGAAAAGGGCAGGACATGACTGATTCCGTACAGCGCAACAGCGCGGTGCTGGTGCATTTCACATTAAAACTGGCCGATGGCTCTACGGCGGAATCCACGCGCAATAACGGCAAGCCCGCGCTGTTCAGCCTGGGCGACGGCAGCCTTTCCGCTGAGCTGGAAGAGCAGCTGCTCGGCCTCGCGCCTGGCGACAAAAAAGCGTTCTCGCTTGGCCCGGAAGCCGCTTTCGGCCAGACCAGTCCGGATCTGATCCAGTATTTCTCGCGCCGCGATTTCACCGAAGCGGGCGAACCGGAGATTGGCGCCATCATGCTGTTCAGCGGCATGGACGGCAATGAAATGCCGGGCGTAATCCGCGAAATCTCCGGGGATTCCATTACCGTAGATTTCAACCATCCACTGGCCGGACAAACTATTTATTTCGATGTAGAAGTGCTGGAAATCGATCCGGTACTGGAGGCGACCAATGCAAATCCTGCTGGCTAATCCGCGCGGCTTCTGCGCCGGCGTCGATCGTGCCATCAGCATCGTGGAGCGCGCGCTGGAGATGTACGGCGCGCCTATCTATGTGCGGCACGAAGTGGTGCACAACCGCTACGTCGTTAACAGCCTGCGCGAGCGCGGCGCAATCTTTATCGAAAAGATTAGCGAAGTGCCGGACGATTCAATTCTGATCTTTTCCGCGCACGGCGTTTCTCAGGCCGTGCGGGCAGAAGCCAAAGCGCGCAATCTCACTATGCTGTTCGATGCCACCTGTCCGCTGGTAACTAAAGTGCATATGGAAGTGGCGCGCGCCAGCCGTAAAGGCACAGAAGCGATTCTGATCGGTCACGCCGGCCATCCGGAAGTAGAAGGCACCATGGGGCAGTACAGTAATCCGGCTGGCGGCATGTATCTGGTTGAGTCGCCCGCGGACGTTTATAAGCTCCAGGTTAAAAACGAAGATAACCTCTGCTTTATGACGCAGACCACGCTGTCTGTGGACGATACTTCGGAAGTTATCGATGCACTGCGCGATCGCTTTCCTAAAATTATCGGGCCGCGTAAAGACGATATCTGCTATGCCACTACCAACCGTCAGGAAGCGGTGCGTACGCTGGCGAAAGATGCGGATGTGGTGCTGGTGGTCGGCTCGCGTAACTCTTCCAACTCAAATCGTCTGGCAGAGCTGGCGCAGCGCGCGGGCAAACTTGCGCGGCTAATTGATTCGGCTGATGATATTCAGGAAGAGTGGATCAAAGGTGTCAGCTGCGTCGGCGTTACGGCTGGCGCCTCCGCGCCGGATATTCTGGTGCAGCAGGTAATCCAGCGTCTGCGCGAGCTGGGCGGCGAAGTAGCGATCGAGCTGATTGGCCGCGAAGAAAACATCGTTTTTGAAGTGCCGAAAGAGCTGCGGGTTGACGTTAAAATGGTCAACTGATTGCTTATCGATCGGCTGGCCTGTTGGTTCAGATTACTCACTCATTTATTAAAAAAACTGTATTGTTGTTCTCTTGTGCGCGATCTTGTTGCATAATTTGTATGCACATTATCGCTGCCTCAGGGCCAGGATAAATGTGAAGGATGAGTATTTACATTAGAAGGAGTTAATGATGAAAGAACTGACGTTAACAGAGGTCCAGGCCGTGAGTGGCGGTGGCCTGATAGGCCTGGGTTTGGTGGGCGCAGGCGGACTGGGCCTTCTGGTTTCTATTCCGGTTATTGTGGGCGGCGCAATCTTAGGTGTCCCAACGCTTGGCTTAGGTTTTGTCGCTATGGCAGCAGGCATCGTCGGTACGGCGCTTTCCGGCGCCAAAATGATTGTCGGGATCAGCCTGCCAGTATGATCCGTTATCGCCAGCGGGCGCAAGAACGCTGGCGAAGGATAAGGCACAGAAAGATATCTGCTGTAACTTGTCCTGTTTTAAATGTCGGGCTGAACTGGCCCGGCATATCAATTTGCCCGAGCCTGTCCTGAAAGCGTGATGCAAAACATTTCCCGGCGCCAGCAGTAAATCCTCTCTCTATTCCGTAAAAGCATTAACCCTTCTGTTTCTATTGGCTGTTTTATATAGCCTGAATGCTCTCTGTAAAACACGATTCCCCCTGGCTTAAGAAAGCAGAATAGATCAAGTTTTTTAATGATTTGACTTGATAACAGTGATAAAACCGTTTTCTATAGAGTTGGGAACAAAAAAACAACAGGAGCTAAAAATGGGTCACTACGAAATTCGCAAATCACACAAGCAGACAGATCAACCCTGGTACTTTGTGCTGGTGGCTAATAATCATGAGATTATCGCCACCAGCGAAATGTACGCCAGTAAACAGGGCGCGCTGAACGGGATTAAATCGGTACGCACCAATGCCCCTTCAGAGGAGGTACGCGATAAAAGCTGAACCGCAGCGGAGGCGATTTTCCTGCCTCCGCCGCCTGATTTCGCTATGCTTACTCCTTGCCGTCATTCTGAGGAGTCTGCATTGAATATTATCGCGATCATGGGCCCGCACCATGCGTTCTATAAAGATGAACCCATCCGCGAGCTGGCTGGCGCGCTTACCGCCCAGGGCTTTCAAACTATTTATCCCAACAACGCCAGCGATCTGCTCAAGCTGATTGAACACAACCCACGTATTTGCGGCGTGATTTTCGACTGGGACGAGTACGGTTTCGATCTGTGCAGCGAAATCAACCAGCTGAATGAATATCTACCGCTGTATGCTTTTATCAATACGCACTCCACGATGGATGTCAGCGTTAACCAGATGCGTATGGCGATTTGGTTTTTTGAATATGGTTTGGGCGCAGCGGAAGAAATAGGCCAGCGTATCCGCCAGTATACCGATGAATATATCGATACCATTACGCCGCCGCTGACCAGGGCGCTGTTCACCTATGTCAAAGAAGGAAAGTACACCTTCTGTACGCCGGGCCATATGGCGGGCACGGCATTTCAGAAAAGCCCGGTCGGCAGTTTGTTTTATGATTTTTTCGGCGGCAACGCGCTCAAGGCGGATGTTTCTATCTCCGTAACCGAGCTGGGCTCGCTGCTCGATCACACCGGCCCGCATTTGGAGGCGGAAGAGTATATTGCGCGCACCTTTGGCGCAGAGCAAAGCTATATGGTGACCAACGGCACCTCAACCTCCAATAAAATCGTCGGCATGTATGCCGCGCCTGCGGGCAGCACGGTGCTGATTGACCGTAACTGCCATAAGTCGCTGACGCATTTGCTGATGATGAGCGATATCATCCCGATCTGGCTGAAGCCGACCCGCAACGCGCTGGGCATCCTCGGCGGCATCCCTAAAAAAGAGTTTACCCGTGAAAGCATTACGCAGAAGGTTGAGCAAACCGAGCGGGCCAGCTGGCCGGTACACGCGGTTATCACCAACTCTACCTATGACGGCCTGCTCTACAACACGAAATATATCAAAGAGACGCTGGACGTGCCGTCAATCCACTTTGATTCCGCCTGGGTGCCTTATACCAATTTCCATCCGATCTATCGGGGGCTAAGCGGCATGAGCGGCGACCGCACGCCGGGCAAGGTCATCTATGAAACCCAGTCCACGCATAAGCTGCTGGCCGCTTTTTCCCAGGCTTCGCTAATCCATATTAAAGGCGAGTACGACGAACAAACCTTTAATGAAGCCTATATGATGCATACCACCACTTCGCCAAACTATCCGATTGTCGCCTCTATAGAAACGGCGGCGGCGATGCTGCGCGGCAATCCAGGCAAACGCTTGATCAACCGTTCCGTAGAGCGTGCTTTGCACTTCCGCCGTGAGGTTCAGCGTCTGCGGGAAGAGTCGGAAGGCTGGTTCTTTGATATCTGGCAGCCGGAAGGCGTGGACGAGCCGCGCTGCTGGCCGATTCAGCCGGGAGAAGAAGACTGGCACGGCTTTAACGATGCCGACGCCGACCATATGTACCTCGATCCCATCAAAGTCACTATCCTGACGCCAGGCATGAGCGAGCAGGGCGAGATGGCGGACGAAGGCATCCCGGCGGCGCTGGTGGCAAAATTTTTAGACGAGCGCGGCGTAGTGGTGGAGAAAACCGGGCCTTATAACCTGCTGTTCCTGTTTAGCATCGGCATTGATAAAACCAAGGCGATGAGCGTGCTGCGTGGCCTGACAGAGTTTAAGCGCGGCTACGATCTTAATCTGCGAGTCAGGAACATGTTGCCGGATCTCTACGCGCAGGCGCCGGAGTTTTACCGCAATATGCGTATTCAGACGCTGGCGAAAGGCATCCATACGCTAATCCGCGACCATGATTTGCCAAGGCTGATGTTACAGGCATTCGACCGGCTGCCGGAGATGAAGCTGACGCCGCACCAGATGTTCCAGCAGCAGGTGAAAGGCAATGTGGAAACGGTAGATATCAGTAAGCTGGTGGGCCGGGTTTCGGCCAATATGATCCTGCCTTATCCGCCGGGCGTGCCGGTAGTGATGCCGGGCGAGATGATTACCGAAGAGAGCCGCGCAGTGCTCGACTTCCTGCTGATGCTCTGCACTATCGGACGGCATTATCCGGGATTCGAAACCGATATCCACGGTGCCACCTTGACAGAAGAAGGCGAATATCTGGTTCGCGTGCTTAAGGCATAATTACGGAATAGTGCCATTGCCGCGCGCTTCCGGCCTGCGTAAGGTAGCCGGAAGCACTATTCAAGGAGACAGCATGTTTATCAGGCAGATTCATCATATCGCCATCATCGCCAGCCACTACGAGACCAGCAAAGCGTTTTACTGTGATGTACTGGGTTTTACCCTGATGGGCGAAGTCTATCGGGAAGCGCGGGATTCCTGGAAAGGCGACCTCGCGCTAAACGGCGAGTACGCTATCGAGCTGTTCTCTTTTCCTTTCCCGCCTGAACGGCCCAATGGGCCGGAAGCCTGCGGCCTACGCCATCTGGCGTTCAGCGTGGACGATATCGACGCGGCGAAAAAACAGCTGGAGGAAAAGGGCGTAGTTTGCGAAGCAATCCGTGTCGATCCGCTGACCGATAAGCGCTACACCTTCTTTAAAGATCCGGATGGTTTGCCGCTGGAGCTTTACCAGGCGTAAAATAGCGCCCGGCCGCTTTTGGCCGGGCCTTTTTGCTTCAGGGAGTTGCATGTCACTTTCCGATCTTCGGCATCAGCTTGCCGGGCAACGACAGCTGCTGGTGGGCTACAGCGGCGGGCTGGACTCCAGCGTGCTGCTGCATCAGCTGGTCTGCCTGCGTCAGCAGCAGGATCTTTCCATCCGCGCTATCCATATTCATCACGGGCTTAATCCACTGGCAGATAGCTGGGCAGAGCACTGCCGACAGCAGTGCGCGCAATGGCAGGTAGAGCTGATCGTGGCGCGCGTGCAGGTTGATGGCCGGGAAAAAGGCATCGAAGCGGCTGCCCGCGAAGCACGCTATCAGGCTTTTCGCCAATATATTCAGCCTGGCGAGAGCCTGCTGACAGCGCAGCACCTGGACGATCAGTGCGAAACGCTGCTGCTGGCGTTGAAAAGAGGCAGCGGACCTGCCGGGCTAGCCGCGATGCCGCGCAGCGCGAAATTTGCCGAACATCTGCATTTAAGACCTTTGCTTGCACAAACGCGCGAGCAGCTGGAGCAGTGGGCGGCAGAGCATCATCTGAGCTGGATTGAGGATGACAGCAATCAGGATACGCGCTACGACCGCAACTTTTTGCGTCAGGTTATTCTTCCCGAGCTGACCGCACGCTGGCCTCATTTCGCCTGCGCGACGGCGCGTAGTGCGGCATTATGCGGAGAGCAGGAGCAGCTATTAGATGAGCTGCTGGCGGAATCCCTGAACGCGCTTATCGATGAACAAGGCGCGCTGGCGATTGCGCCGCTGGCAGCGATGAGCGAGAACCGCCGCGCCGCGCTGCTACGTCGCTGGATTGGGCGACAACAAGGATTAATGCCATCGCGGGACGCGCTGACGCGTATCTGGCAGGAAGTAGCCTGTAGCCGTGAAGATGCGGAGCCGCGGCTTCAGCTGGGCAATTTTGAGATTAGAAGGTTTCGCGACAGGCTATATTGGCTGGCGCGAGCCGTTTCCCTGCGCGATGAGGTTATCGACTGGCCCGTAACTGTTCCAGACCTGGTTTTGCCTGCCAACATGGGCAAGCTGGTTCGGGGCAACAGCGGCGTGGCGGTGCGAGCGCCGAACGCAGATGAAACAGTTAGCGTACGTTTTCAGGCACAGGGGAAATTCCATATCGTTGGGCGAGCGGGCAGCCGACCAATAAAAAAAATCTGGCAGGAGCTTGGCGTAGCGCCCTGGCTGCGCGAACGCACGCCGCTGCTGTTTTATAACGAGCAATTGATCGCCGCCATAGGCATCTTCGTTACCCGCGAAGGCGATCCGCAAGAACAATTTGGCTGGCAGATTTGCTGGCAAAAGGAAGAGCAATGAAAAACAGAATAATGCTGGCGGCGCTGCTGCTGAGCAGCCTGCCCGCGCTGGCGGACGGCAACGCGCAGGCTGGTGCGCAAAAGGCGGCCAGCTGTCAGGGCTGTCACGGCGCGGAAGGCAAAGCAGCCGTGGCGCTTTATCCTAATCTTGCCGGGCAGAATGCGGGTTATCTGGAGCATGCGCTACATGCCTATAAACAGGGCGATCGTAGCAATGGCCAGGCAGAAGTCATGAAAGCTTTTGTAGCGGGCCTTAGCGATGAGGATATGGCGGATTTGGCGGCTTATTATGCGGGGCTGAAGCCCTGATAGCTATGGGCGGAAGAGTTTCCGCCCGGTTGGAGTTAATCAGACGCGCTGACTACTACGGTACCCAGTTCAGGATGGCTGAAACTGACGATGTGATCCAGACGCAGCTCGCGGATCTCGCCCGAGAATTCGACTACCAGATATTCTACCTTCTTGCGCAACAGCATATCTGTCGCCTTTGCCTTCAGCTGTTCGCCGTCTTTCAGCGTCAGCGCCAGCGTGAGCTGTTTCTGACAGGCAAGTTCCAGATTGTCGTAGTCATCGCAGTTGATCGGTTGGTATTCATTCGTCAACATAATCGCTCACCAATAAGTTAGCAGCAGCAAAAGCTGCCTGTTCCCTGATTGAAGAGTGTAGCTCAGGATTGGCGGCTACCTCATTCAGCGCTTTCAAAACGCAACCTAATGCGTCCGGCACGTATCCCAGATCGCCGCTGCCGATTTCAGCGTATTTACGACGAACTAATTCACAATAATGCACAGGCACCTCAAGAATTTTATGGCGACCTGACGACTATAACACAGCATTTCAGGGGAAATCAGCCGGGCGGAGCGTGATTTGCGGCCCGTGCGGGTTACAATGTCCGGCGACACTATAAGGAATCCCATGGCACTTAAAGCAACTATCTATAAAGCTACCGTCAACGTGGCGGATATGGACAAAAATGTCTTTCTCGACAGCGCGCTGACGCTGGCCCGTCATCCTTCCGAAACAGAAGAGCGGTTGATGCTGCGGCTGCTGGCATGGCTGGTTAACGCCCATGAACGGCTAACCTTTACCCGTGGGCTAAGCGCAGAAGAGGAGCCGGAAATCTGGCTGATGAACGACCACAACGGCATTGAAGTGTGGATTGAGCTGGGGCTGCCGGACGAAAGACGGCTAAAAAAAGCGTGCAATCGCTCAGCCCAGGTATACTTGTATACTTATAACGCTCGCGCCGCGCAGATCTGGCGGCAGCAGAACCTGAGTAAATTTCAGCAGGAGAATCTGACCGTGCGCTTCCTGGACGATGCACAGCTGCAGGCGCTGACCCGGCTCGCCTCGCGCTCCATGACGCTACAGGCGACTATTCAGGACGGCACCGTCTGGCTTTCCGACGAGCAGCACCACCTTGAGCTGCGGTTTGAAGACTGGCTGATTAACGGCAAACCGGCATGATAGTGCTGTCCCGCAACGCGACTATAGCAGACAGCGAGCTGGAGCTAACCGCTATCCGGGCGCAGGGCAACGGCGGCCAGCACGTGAATAAAAGCTCGACGGCGATCCACCTGCGTTTTGATATTCGCGCTTCAAGCCTGCCTGAATTTTATAAAGAGCGGCTGCTGTCGGCCAGCCACCACCTGATTACCCCGGAAGGCGTAGTCATTATTAAGGCGCAGGAGTATCGAAGCCAGGAGATGAATCGCGAGGCGGCGCTAAAACGCCTGGAAAATCTTATCCAGGAGCTGACGGTGCCAGAAAAAACGCGGCGAGCCACGCGGCCTACGCTGGCTTCAAAAAAACGGCGGCTGGAAGGCAAAGCGCGTAAAGCCGCAACCAAATCGCTGCGCGGTAAAATGCGGGGCGCGCCTGACTGAGCCGTAGAAGGAGAAGAAGTGAAAAAAATCCTGATTGTACTGATGGCTTCGCTGTTTTTCGGTCCGCTGATGGGCTGCCAGAACTATGATGCGGCAGCCACGGTGCAGCCGCGCGAAGCGAAAGTGCAGACTTATCGGGGCGTTATTCCCTGCGCCGACTGTGCCGGCATTCAGGTCAGGCTCTCGTTACGGCAGGGCGGCCGCTATAGCCTGGATGAGACTTACCTGGGCACGGAGCATCCGCTAATCAGCCAGCAGGGAAGCTGGTCACGTACGGCAGAAAAGCTGGTGCTGGTTTCGGATAAAGGCGAGAAGCGCTATTTTCGGCCGCGCGACAGCGGGCTGGAGATGACGGATGCAAACGGAGAGGCGGCGCCGGGTTACCGGCTACAGGCAGAGGCGGGAAGCTGAAGCGGCGGGACGCAGCCCGCCGCCAGTTTATCAGCTGTTGATTTCAGCCAGCAGGAAATCCAGGATTTCGCCGGTTTTGATCATCTTCTTCTCGCCAGCGCGGCGGGATTTATACTCTACTTCTTCGCTGTCGAGGTTGCGGTCGCCAATCACTACGGTGTGCGGCACGCCAATCAGTTCCATATCGGCAAACATCACGCCCGGACGCTCTTTGCGATCGTCGAGAATTACGTCAATGCCTTTAGCGCGCAGCTGGCCGTACAGCTCTTCTGCCAGTTCCTTCACGCGGAAAGATTTGTGCATATTCATTGGCAGAATAGCTACCTGGAACGGCGCCAGCGCCGCAGGCCAGATGATGCCGCGCTCGTCATGGTTCTGCTCAATGGCGGCGGCCACGATACGCGTGATGCCGATGCCGTAGCAGCCCATAGTCAGCGTCTGGTTGCGACCATCTTCGCCCTGTACGGAAGCTTTCATCGCCTCAGAATATTTGGTGCCCAGCTGGAAGATATGGCCTACTTCGATACCGCGCTTGATCAGCAGCGTGCCTTTACCATCCGGGCTGGCATCGCCTTCTACTACCTTACGCAGATCGGCCACGCGCGGCAGCGGCAGATCGCGCTGCCAGTTGATGCCGGTCAGATGCTTGCCGTCTTTGTTAGCGCCGGCACAGAAATCGCTCATCATCGCTACGGTGCGATCGACAACAAGTGGCAGCGACAGGCCGACCGGGCCTAGCGAGCCAGGGCCAGCGCCCGTTGCCGCACGAATATCTTCCTCCGTAGCGAAAGTCAGCGGCGCAGCCACGATATCCACTTTTTCTGCTTTGATTTCGTTCAGTTCATGATCGCCGCGTACCATCAGCGCAACCAACGCGTGTCCGCTCTCTTTGGTCGCTTTAACCAACAGCGTTTTCACGGTTTTTTCGATCGGCAATTTATGTTGCTCAACCAGCGCCGCGATAGTCTTCGCGTTCGGCGTATCGATCTCTACCATTGGCTGGGTGGCATCCGCACGGCTGCCAGCTGGCGCGACAGCTTCCGCCAGTTCGATGTTTGCCGCGTAATCGGATTCGGTAGAGAAAACGATGTCGTCTTCGCCGCTCTCGGCCAGTACCTGGAACTCATGCGAAGCGCTGCCGCCGATAGAACCGGTATCTGCCTGTACCGCACGGAAATCCAGCCCCATACGGGCAAAGCTCTGGCTGTAGGCGCGATACATATCGTCGTAGGTCGCCTGGAGCGATTCCTGAGAGGTATGGAAAGAGTAGGCATCTTTCATGATGAACTCACGCGAGCGCATCACGCCAAAACGTGGGCGAACCTCGTCGCGGAATTTGGTCTGGATCTGGAACAGATTCAGCGGCAGCTGCTTGTAGGAGCTCAGCTCGTTACGGATCAGGTCAGTAATAACTTCCTCGTGCGTTGGGCCAAGCACGAAAGGGCGCTCGCCGCGATCGACAAAGCGCAGCAGCTCAGGCCCGTACTGCTCCCAGCGTCCGCTTTCCTGCCAGAGATCGGCGGGCTGTACAACCGGCATAGAGATCTCGATAGCGCCGGCGTTGTTCATCTCTTCACGCACGATGTTTTCGACTTTTTTCAGGACGCGCAGGCCGGTCGGCAGCCAGGTATAGAGACCTGAAGCCAGCTTGCGGATCATCCCGGCGCGCAGCATCAGCTGGTGGCTGATCACTTCGGCGTCGGCAGGCGTCTCCTTCTGGGTGGAGAGCAGATATTGAGTAGTACGCATGAGTTACGGTTCCAGTTAAGCAGAAAGCGGCATTAAGCCAGGCCAAATAATTGCTGGCGGCTAGTGTACCAGCGTGATCGGCGACTCAAAAGAGACAGAAGAGAAATTAACGGCGCTCTATGGCGGTCACCAGCGTACCCGAGGCGTCCACGCGCCAGCGCACGTTAAAATCCAGCAGCCAGGCAGCGTATTCTCGTTCCGTTTCTTCGCCTTTGCGGTAAGCCGGACGCGGATCCTGAGCAAGTACTTCGCTGATAAAGCGTTCAAGGTGCGGATAGCGTTGGCCGTGCTGAGCTATCTGCTGCGCCGCCTGCGGCGAAAAGGCCACCGGCATAGAGGCTGGCGGTGCTTCCTGGGCGAAACCAGCACGCGCATCAGGTACGGCTTCGGCAAAAGGCAGGTAGGGTTTGATATCTACTATTGGCGTACCATCGACCAAATCCAGACTGCCTAACTCAAGAACCACCTCACCTTTTTGCGTGCGGATGCCTCTCAGCTCAACCAGTGACATGCCGATGGGATTGGGGCGAAAGGTGGAACGGGTAGCGAACACGCCCATACGGGCATTGCCGCCAAGCCGGGGAGGCCGCACCGTAGGGCGCCAGCCGCCTGCCATCGTCTGATGAAACACAAACAGCAGCCACAGATGACTGAACGCTTCTAACCCTCTGACCGCTTCCGGCTGGTTATAAGGCGGCAGCAGCAGCAGCTCGCCACCGCCGTCCTGAATCAGGCCTGGCTGGCGCGGCACGGCAAACTTCTCTTTCCACGGCGAATGGATGGTGCCGATCGGCTGAAAGGTGAAACTCATTGGCCGCTGACTTTCAGGGCGGAGCCCTGGCAGACCGCCTGACGGTAGCAGCCCTGGGAATTCGTGACGATTTCGCATTTGTGCAGAAGTACCGCATTGGCTTTCATGCCGGAAGCGCGGATCTGCATTCTTTTACGTGCGGTAGCGATATTGGGCGGCGAGCTTTGTCTGCTGCTCTGGCAATCTTCGCCATAAACTTCGCCCAGATCGCGGAAAGGTTTGCTGACCAGGTCGCTGGCGTCGCTGTAAAGTTTTACCGGCGCGGGGCGCGGCGCAGGCTTGATCCTGGCTGGCTCAGTCTGGGTTGGCTGCTTGAAAGGCTCGACAGGCTTATAAGGCTTGTGCAGCAATGAACACCCGGTTAGCGAAAGCGCTAACAAACAGAGCGGTACAACACGCATGGGAACATCCTCATTGTCGGTAAAAGAGGCGTTATTGAAGCAAGCCCGGCGGCAAATAACAAGCGCACATAAATGAACAAAGCGGGCTAATGCCCGCTTTGTTGAGGATAAAGTGATTTTTGGCGGGGAGTAAAAATTACCAGCCTTTCACCGCACCGCCGTTGAAAATTTTGTCCGCGGCCTGTTCCACTTCGTCAGACTGATAAGCCTGAACGAATTTCTTCACGTTCTCCGCATCTTTATTATCTTCGCGCGAAACGATGATATTGACGTAAGGAGAGTCTTTATCCTCTACGAAGATACCGTCTTTGGCTGGCGTCAGGTTAATCTGGCTGGCATAGGTTGTGTTGATAACGGCCAGCGCAATTTGCTGATCGTCCAGTGAACGCGGCAGCTGCGGCGCTTCCAGCTCGACCAGCTTGATGTTTTTCGGGTTCTCGACCACGTCCAGTACGGTTGGCAGCAGGCCAACGCCCGCTTTCAGCTTGATCAAACCTACTTTCTGCAACAGCAGCAGCGAGCGACCCAGGTTGGTAGGATCGTTAGGAATCGCTACCTGCGCGCCATTTTGCAGCTCGTCCAGCGACTTAATTTTTTTCGAATAGCCGGCAATCGGATAAACGAAGGTATTGCCGACAGGCACCAGCTTATAGTTACGATCCTTGATCTGCTGATCGAGATAAGGCTTGTGCTGGAAAGCGTTGACGTCGATATCACCTTTGCTCAGCGCCTCGTTTGGCAGCACGTAGTCGCTAAAAGTCACCAGCTCAACATCCAGCCCGTACTTATCTTTGGCGACTTTTTTTGCTACCTCGGCAACCTGCTGCTCCGCGCCGACGATAACGCCAACTTTAATATGGTTGGGATCTTTTGCTTTCTGATCGCATCCAGCCAGCGCCAGCGAACCAATCAGCGCACCCACAGCGACAATCGTTTTAAAGTTAAAAGACATATCCTTTCCTTAATCTGTAAGAACGTTATTTACTTGTGGGTGACTGCACGAACAATGCGGTCGCCACAGAACTGAATCAAATAAACCAGAACCACTAACAGCACCAGTACGGTATTCATCACCGTAGCGTTATAACCAATATAGCCATATTGGATACCAATCTGTCCTAAACCGCCTGCGCCGACGGCACCGCCCATCGCGGAATAACCTACTAAAGTAATCAGCGTAATGGTCGCTGCGTTAATCAGGCCCGGCAGCGCTTCCGGCAGCAGCACCTTTTTCACAATCTGCAACGGCGTGGCACCCATCGCGCGCGAGGCTTCAATCAAACCGTGTGGCAGCTCCAGCAGCGTGTTTTCCACCATGCGGGCAATAAAGGGCGCGGCGCCAATAGTCAGGGGTACGATAGCTGCCTGCAAGCCAATAGAGGTGCCGACAATCATGCGGGTAAACGGAATCATCCACACCAGCAGGATAATAAAAGGTATGGCGCGGAAAATATTGACCACCGCCGACAGAAAACGATACAGCCCACGGTTCTCTATGATCTGGCCCGGACGAGTAACATACAGCAATACGCCCAGCGGCAGCCCCAGCACGAAACCAAAGAAACCGGAAACAAAGGTCATCACCAGCGTTTCCCATACGCCGCGGCAGAGCAGAAGAATCATTGCCTCAGACATAACCTAATACCTCTACCTTTACGTGGTGTTCCTGCAGGAAAACAATCGCGGCCTGCGTATCCTCTGCCTCGCCGTGCATTTCCGCCAGCATAATGCCGAACTTCACGCCGCCTGCGTAATCCATCTGCGCACTGATAATATTGTTGTTAACGTTAAAGCGACGGGCGGCTTCCGAAAGCAGCGGAGCGTCGACGGACTGCCCGGTAAACTCCAGACGTAATAAAGGTACGCTGTCTGGCTTCACGGTAGTCGAGAGCCGGGCGGCATAATCCTCCGGAATATCCAGATGCAGCGTGGACTGAATAAACTGCTGCGCCAGCGGCGTCTTGGGATGGGAAAAGACTTCGCTCACCGTATCCTGTTCAATAAGCTGACCGTGACTGATTACGGCCACACGATCGCAAATGCGCTTCACTACATCCATTTCGTGCGTGATCAGCAGAATAGTAATCCCCAATCGGCGATTAATATCTTTTAACAGCTCCAGAATCGCTCGGGTTGTCGCCGGGTCAAGTGCGCTGGTGGCTTCATCGCACAGCAGTACTTTGGGATTGGTTGCCAGCGCGCGGGCAATGGCGACGCGCTGCTTCTGACCGCCTGAGAGGTTAGCGGGCCAGGCGTCCTGCTTGTCTGCCAGACCTACCAGCTCCAGTAATTCGCTAACACGCGCGTTAATCTCGCTGCGGGAAAGCTTGCCCAGCTCCAGCGGCAGCGCCACATTACCTGCGACGGTGCGGGAATTCAGCAGATTAAAATGTTGGAAAATCATGCCGATTTGGCGGCGGGCCTGGGTTAGCTGACTTTCGGAAAAGGCGGTCAGATCCTGGTTATCAACCAGAACGGTACCGGAAGTCGGGCGCTCTAACAGGTTCACGCAGCGGATAAGCGTGCTTTTCCCGGCGCCGGACGAGCCGATAACGCCATAAATCTGTCCGGCAGGCACTTCCAGGCTGACATCCGACAGCGCGGTAATGGTGCGAGTGCCCTGACGGAACACTTTGCTGATATTTTGAAGTTTTATCATTTTATTATCGTAATAGAGTTTACCGTGGCGAATATTCGTCTGCGTTTAACAGCAGCGAGCTGCGAGTGGATGGTAAGGCATCCAGACGTCTGAATCAATCAATGCGCGCTTAAGGGGCATTCTCTCCTGCCGGAGAAACGTGCGATACTCTGTCATAACATTAGTAGCAGGAGTTTCTACGTGACGAACAAAGTCCCCGCAATATTTCTTGACCGTGACGGCACCATGAATGTCGATCATGGCTATGTCCACGAAATAGATAACTTTCAGTTTATCGATGGCGTTATTGAAGCGATGCGCGAGCTAAAGAAGATGGGCTTCGCATTAGTGATGGTCACTAACCAGTCTGGCATCGCCCGCGGTATCTTTTCCGAAGATACCTTTATGCAGCTTACGGAATGGATGGACTGGTCGCTGGCCGATCGCGAAGTGGATCTGGATGGTATCTATTATTGTCCTCATCATCCTGAAGGCGCAGTAGAAGAGTATCGTCAGGAGTGTGACTGTCGTAAGCCGCAGCCTGGCATGTTGCTCTCCGCGCAGAAAGAACTGAATATCGATATGGCCGCTTCTTATATGGTAGGCGACAAAATTGATGACATGCTGGCAGGTAAAGCGGCAGGCGTAGGAATAAAGGTTTTAGTGCGCAGCGGCAAGCCGGTTACCGAAGAGGGCGAAAATGCAGCAGATTGGGTGATTGATAGCCTGGCTGACCTGCCTTCCCGTATCAAAAAGCGTTAAAAAGAAGCGTTGCGAGCAAAATTACAGCGAACGATAAAAAAGTTTGTTTTTATGCTTGCCTTCCCGCGGCGCATCCCTATAATGCGCCTCCATCGACACGGAGCAACGGCTTACAGGCCGCCGGGTTGAGAGGTTCAGGAAGCTGAACCGCCGGAGAAAAACTTCTGAAAAAGAAGTTGACTCTGAAGGAGGAAAGCGTATTATAC
>NZ_JBHDVM010000016.1:0-96323 GCF_042610525.1 Pantoea sp. sgz302252 | reverse complement strand
AATACGCTTTCCTCCTTCAGAGTCAACTTCTTTTTCAGAAGTTTTTCTCCGGCGGTTCAGCTTCCTGAACCTCCTGAGCCGCTGGCCGTAAGCCGTTGTGCCGTCTCAGTGGTTGCGCATTATAGGGATGCGCCGCGGGAAGGCAAGCATAAAAACAAACTTTTTTGCCGTTCGCTGTAATTTCCAGCATAACGCCTGTTTTTACCTCTTTTTGCCGGTTAAATCGGCAAATTCGTGGGCAAAACGCGCCACTTCTTCCCAGTCGGTGTATTCCACTTCTTTAGTCGTATCGGTTTCGCCACCGGTCATGCGCATAATCAACTGGATCATAAAGCGATCGAAGAAGCCATAACGCGGATACCGCAGTGCGCCAGCGAATACGGCACAGCAATCTGGCTGCCACGGCGAGTTCAAAAGGAACTTGCGTGTATAGGCATTGGTTTGCGGCGTACGCTTTTCTGGTTTGCGCGCGGTAAGGTTTACCGAGAAGAAACCAGAAGCCCGCTTTTTGATTTCAGCCAGATGCTGCTTAACGAATTTATCCACCTTTGGGTGAAAGTGGCCGTAACGGATGGAAGCGCCAATCAGAACGCGATCGTACTGCTGCCATTCAATGTTTTCTGCATGCAGGATATTGAGCGTATCGCATTCCTGACGCGTTTTAAGCTGGTTAGCTATATAAGCTGCGATTTCGCGAGTCTGTCCATCGCGGCTGGAGTAAAGAATCAGTGCTTTCATAAGTTTCAACTTTTGTTATTCGCGCCAGAAGGTCGGCGTGAACAGAACCAACAGCGTGAAGACCTCAAGACGACCAAACAGCATCGTCAGAATCAAAATCCATTTCGCCGTATCATTCATAGTAGTGAAGTTATCCGCTACTACCCCTAAGCCAGGCCCCAGATTGTTCAGCGTTGCGGCTACGGCGGCAAAGGCCGAGAAGTCATCCACGCCCGTAGCGATAATGGCCAGCATGCTCAGCAGGAATACCAGCGCATAGGCGGAAAAAAAGCCCCATACCGCTTCAAGTATTCTTTCCGGCAGGGCTCGCTGGCCCAGTTTAATGGTATAGACCGCATTGGGATGCACCAGCCTCTTTAGCTCGCGGGAGCCCTGTTTGAACAGTAAAAGAATACGGATGACTTTCAGGCCGCCGCCGGTTGAACCCGCACAGCCGCCGATAAAAGCAGAGCAAAGCAGTAACACCGGCAGAAAGAGTGGCCAGCGCGCGATGCTGTCTGTCGTAAAGCCAGCCGTGGTCGCCATAGAGACAACCTGGAAAAAAGCCTGATTCAGCGTTTGCATACCGCTTTGGTATACGTTGTGCGCCCAAAGCACCACGGTACAAATGATTACCAGCGTAAACTGCACGCCAATAAACATACGGAATTCCGGGTCACGCCAGTAGACACGCAAATTGCGTCCGCTGAGCAATGTAAAGTGCAGGCCATAGTTACAGCCGGAGATCAGCAGGAAAATAGCGATAATGGTGTTAATGGTCGGACTATGAAAATAGCCAATGCTGGCATCGTGCGTAGAGAAGCCGCCGATAGCAATAGTAGAAAAGCTGTGGCCGATAGCGTCAAACAGCGGCATGCCTGCCAGCCAGAGCGCCAGCGCGCAGATCACCGTCAGCAGCACATAGATCAGCCAAAGCGTTTTCGCCGTTTCCGCGATCCTGGGCCGCATTTTATTATCTTTTAGCGGGCCGGGCATTTCTGCACGATAAAGCTGCATACCGCCAACGCCAAGGATAGGCAGAATAGCTACCGCCAGCACGATGATCCCCATACCGCCCAGCCACTGTAGCATTTGCCGGTAGAAGAGGATCGCTTTAGGCAGTGAATCCAGACCCACCAGCGTTGTTGCACCCGTGGTGGTCAGCCCGGAGAAAGATTCAAAGAACGCATCGGTAAATGAAAGATTAGGATGTTCGGCGAAAATAAAAGGCATCGCCCCGACGCTGCCCAGCACCGTCCAGAACAGCACCACAATCAAAAAACCTTCGCGCGGCTTCAGCTCGCTTTTCTGTTTGCGGTTCGGCCACCACAGCAGCGAACCGATTAGCAGCGCCATAAAGAAGGTTTGGGTAAAGGCCCGTCCAGCGCCGTCACGATAGATTAGCGCCACCAGGCCCGGCACAATCATGGTGCCCGAGAACAAAATGACCAGTAAACCCACGATGCGGGTAATGGCACGAAAATGCATGTGGCCTTTCCTTTGCTGACAGTATGTTAGTTGACCGGGGCCAGATGAAGCGCCCCTCTGCTGAAATCGGTGAGGTTGCGCGTAAAGCCTGCTACTTCCGCATGCGGCAAGGCCAGCGTCAGCGAGACGCACTGTAAAAATTCGCTGTGCAGCAGCTGCCCTTGAAAGCGGGCAAGCATTCTTTCTATTTCCGCCAGCTGCGCGTAGTCGCAGGAGAGAGTAAAGGTCAGCATCGGCACTTTTTGCAAGCGGGGCAGCGCCTTCAGCGCCTGCTGCACGCCGCCGCCGTAGGCCTTAACCAACCCGCCGGTGCCAAGCATAATGCCGCCGTAATAGCGCACCACCACAGCCGTTATCTCGCCGACGCCGCTGCCCATTAGCTGCGCCAGCATAGGTTTGCCTGCCGTGCCAGAAGGTTCGCCATCATCAGAAAACCCTAACTGTTGAGAATCGTCGGGCGCGCCCGCTACCCAGGCCCAGCAGTGATGCCTGGCGGCGGGATGGTCGCTTTTAACCTGCTGCAGAAAAGCACGCGCCGCTTCTACGCCATCAGTATGGGCTAACAGCGTAATGAAGCGGCTTTTTTTAATCTCCTCGCTGAAGCTGAAGGTTTCAGCGGGAATGTCATAAGCGTTCATCAGTCCAGTTTGAGATCCCTGGTCATGTTTTCCACGCCCTGCTCGCGGATTACCACATTGTCTTCAATACGGATACCGCCGTAAGGCTTCAGCGCTTCAATACGCGCCCAGTCAAAGTGCTGGCTGAATTTACCTTCGCGCCACGGTGCCAGCAGCGATTCGATAAAGTAGATGCCTGGCTCGATAGTCAGCACCATGCGCGGTTCCAGAATGCGGGTGCAGCGCAGGAAAGGATACTGCTGCGGCGGCGCCAGATGCGTGCCGTGCTCATCCTGCATAAACCCGGCAACATCGTGTACCTGCAAACCCAGCGGATGACCAACGCCATGCGGCATAAAGGGCCCGGTGAGGTTTTCCGCCACCATTGCTTCTTCGCTGATCCCTGTCACCAGCTGATGCTTCACCAGCAGTTTTGCCAGCCGCTGATGCATTTGCTGATGGTAATCGGTATAGCGCACTCCCGCTTTTAGCGTGGCGATCAGCGCCAGCTCTTCTGCGTTCATATCCTGAATCAGCTTCGCATAATCGCTGCCTGGATCGTACGCATAGCTGCGCGTCAGGTCTGCTGCATAGCCGTTGTATTCTGTTCCGGCATCAAGCAAGAAGCTGCGCGGCTGCTCAGGCGGCAGATGATCAAGCTTAGTGTAATGCAGTACGGCTGCATGCTCGTTCAGCGCTACGATATTGCCGTAAGGCACATCGATATCGCGGTGCCCGGTCGCGCTCAGGTAAGCAATATTGATATCGAACTCGCTCATGCCGGAGAGAAAGGCTTCTTTCGCTGCGCGATGGCCAACTACCGCCGTCTTTTGCGCTTCACGCAGACAATGCAGCTCATAGTCGGTTTTGTAAGAGCGATGGTAATGCAGGAAGTCGATAACTTCTTTTGGGTTTATGGCGGCCGCTTTAATGCCAAGCTGAACAGCGCGTTCCGGCACTGGCCCAATATAAGCGACGTTTTCCCGCTTCGCCGGCAGCAACTGGCCGATTTCGTCCGCTTTTTTTAGCGCGGTAATATCGATTTCGTCTGTCCAGAAGCTTTGCGGCAGTGGCTCGACGTTATGCCAGTAGTCTACCGGCGAGTAAAACCAGAGTTTCGGCTTATTAACGCCATCGACCCACAGCCAGCAATTAGGCACGTTTGTTACCGGCAGCCAGGCTTTGAACTGGGGATTTACCTTGAAAGGATAATCGTGGTCATCCAGGAAAACCGTCAGCAGCTCGCCAGAATGGATCAGCATCGCATCCAGCTTATAGCGGGCCAGCACCTGCTGCGCGCGCGCCTGTAGCGTTTTAAGGTGTTCCTGATAAAGGGCGCTCAACGACTCCATCACTTTGCCTCCGTTAATCACGTAATCAGCCGCATCTTAGCACGGCGGGTTGGTTTTGCCGCGCCTGTGATCTTGTTTGCAAATAAGCAAACCTCGGTTTGCAAATAATTAACATAAACTCCACACTCTCGATCATCTGGTATGACCAGATCCCTTTAGCGCGGCGGCAGGAGAGAAGAATGCTTTACCAAGGCGATACCCTGACTCTGGACTGGCTCGAAGATGGCATTGCCGAACTGGCCTTTGATGCGCCCGGTTCGGTCAATAAGCTGGATACGCAAACCGTTGCCAGCCTGGGCGAGGCGATAGCGGTGCTGGAGCAGCTTCCGCGGCTACAGGCGGTGCTGCTCAGCTCGCGCAAGCCCGCTTTTATCGTTGGTGCGGATATCACCGAATTTTTATCGTTGTTCGCCGCGCCTGAAGCGCAGCTGACGCAATGGCTTCATTACGCTAATGGCATCTTTAATCGGCTTGAGGATTTGCCTGTTCCCACGCTGTCCGCCATACAGGGTTACGCTTTGGGTGGCGGCTGCGAATGTATCCTGGCAACGGATTTCCGCATAGCCGCCCCTGATGCGCGGATTGGCCTGCCGGAAACAAAGCTGGGGATTATGCCGGGTTTTGGCGGTTCGGTGCGCCTGCCTCGACTGCTGGGCGCCGACAGCGCGCTGGAGATTATCGCTGCCGGAAAAGATGTGGATGCGCAAAAAGCGCTGGCGCTGGGCCTGGTGGATGCCGTGGTTGCCGCCGATAAGCTGCGCGAGGCGAGTATTGCCATCCTGCGCGAGGCCATCAGCGGCAAACAGCCGTGGCGTGAGCGTCGCCAGCCGAAGCTACAACCGCTGAAGCTCAGCAAGATTGAAACCATGATGAGTTTCACTACCGCCAAAGGCGTTGTACTGCAAACGGCAGGCAAGCACTATCCCGCGCCGTTAACAGCGGTCAAAACTATCGAAGTCGCCGCCTCGCTGGGCCGCGATGAAGCTTTGCAGCTTGAAACAAAGGCTTTTGTACCGCTGGCCCGTTCCGATGAGGCCCGCGCGCTGGTCGGCATTTTCCTCAACGATCAGGCTATCAAAGCGAAAGCGAAAAAGCTGGCGCGCGATGTGGCGACGCCGCAACAGGCTGGCGTGCTGGGCGCAGGCATTATGGGCGGCGGTATCGCTTATCAGGCGGCCAGCAAAGGCACGCCGATAGTGATGAAGGATATTAGTCCGGCTTCGCTGGAGCTGGGCATGCGCGAGGCGGCAGGTCTGCTGAATAAGCAGCTCGAACGCGGCAAAATTGACGGTATGCAGCTGGCGGCGACGCTTGGCGCTATCCGGCCCACCCTGAGCTATGAAGGTTTCGAACAGGCCGAAATAGTAGTCGAAGCCGTAGTGGAAAATCCTCAGGTCAAAGCGGCGGTACTCTCAGAGACGGAGCAGCATCTTGCTCAGGATGCTGTGCTGGCTTCCAACACTTCGACAATTCCCATCAGCCAGCTGGCTCGTGCGCTACAACGTCCGGAGAACTTTTGCGGTATGCACTTTTTTAACCCGGTGCACCGTATGCCGCTGGTTGAGGTGGTTCGCGGCGAGAAAACCTCCGACGGCACGCTGGCGAAGGTAGTGGCCTGGGCAAGCAAAATGGGCAAGACGCCGATTGTGGTTAATGACTGTCCCGGCTTTTTCGTTAACCGCGTGCTGTTTCCTTATTTTGCCGCTTTCAGTCTACTGCTGCGTGACGGCGCTGATTATCACCAGATCGATAAGGTGATGGAAAAGGCTTTCGGCTGGCCGATGGGCCCGGCGTGGCTGCTGGACGTGGTCGGCATAGATACGGCGCATCATGCGCAGAGCGTAATGGCCGACGGCTTTCCGGAAAGAATGAAGAAGGATTACCGCGACGCTATCGATGTGCTGTTTGAAGCGAAACGCTTTGGACAGAAAAACCAGGCGGGTTTCTATCGCTGGGAAAAGGACAGCAAAGGCAAACAGAAGAAAGTGGCCGATCCCGAAGTTAATAAGCTGTTGCAGAGCGTCTGCCAGCCGCAGCGGGCATTCAGCGATGGGGAGATTATCGCCCGCATGATGATTCCGATGGTGAATGAAGTAGCGCGCTGTCTGGAAGAGAACATTATCGCCACGCCCGCCGAAGCGGATATGGCGCTGGTTTACGGACTGGGCTTTCCACCGTTTCGCGGCGGCGTTTTTCGCTATCTGGATACGCAAGGCAGCGCCCGCTTTGTCGCCGATGCGGAAGCTTTTGCCGCCCTCGGCCCGCTTTATCAACTTCCCACCAGCCTGCTGGCAAAAGCGCAGCGCAATGAGAGCTGGTATCCCGAGGCGCAACCGGCTGCTAACGTCCTGAAAACGGCGTAAGGAGAGAGAGATGGAAAAAGTTGTCATTGTCGATGCCGTCCGCACGCCAATGGGCCGCTCCAAAGGCGGTGCCTTTCGCCATGTACGGGCCGAAGATTTATCAGCGCACCTGATGCGCTCGCTGCTAAGCCGCAATCCGGCGCTGGCGGCAGGAAGCCTGGACGATATTTACTGGGGTTGTGTGCAGCAGACGCTGGAACAAGGTTTTAATATTGCCCGCAATGCGGCTCTGCTGGCGGAAATCCCGCATCGCGTTCCTGCAACTACTGTTAACCGCCTGTGCGGCTCTTCCATGCAGGCGATGCACGATGCAGCACGCGCCATTATGGTTGGCGACGCCAGCGCCTGTCTGGTGGGCGGCGTGGAACATATGGGGCATGTGCCGATGAGCCACGGCGTCGATTTTCACCCTGGATTAGGCAAAACCGTGGCGAAAGCGGCTGGCATGATGGGTCTGACAGCCGAGATGCTGGCGCGGATGCATCATATCAGCCGGGAAATGCAGGACGAGTTCGCTGCCCGCTCGCATCAGCGCGCCTGGGCGGCAACCCAGGCCGGTCATTTCGCCACTGAAATCGTCGCCACCAGCGGCCATGATAGCGATGGCGTGTTAAAGCGCTACGATTTTGACGAGGTTATTCGGCCCGATACCACTGCGGCGGGTCTGGCAGCACTGAAACCTGCTTTCGATCCGGTTAACGGCACGGTAACAGCCGGTAGCTCCTCAGCGCTCTCCGACGGCGCAGCAGCCATGCTGCTGATGAGCGAATCGCGCGCCCGGGAATTGGGCCTGAAAGCGCGGGCGCGAATCAGGTCAATGGCCGTGGTCGGCTGCGGTCCGTCAATTATGGGTTTTGGGCCGGTTCCGGCTTCGCGGCTGGCGCTAAAAAAGGCGGGCCTTCATGTCGATGATATCGATCTGTTTGAAATGAACGAAGCTTTTGCCGCTCAGGTGTTGCCTTGTATTAAGGAGCTGGGACTGATGGATAAGCTGGACGATAAGGTCAACTTACACGGCGGCGCAATCGCGCTGGGCCATCCGCTGGGGTGTTCCGGCGCGCGCATCAGCGCTACGCTGCTGAACCTGATGGAGCGGCGCGATGCGCAGTTCGGTCTGGCAACCATGTGCATCGGTTTGGGCCAGGGCATCGCCACCGTATTCGAGAGAATATAACAGAGATTCCGGGGCAGCTTTCGCTGCCCCGGAGCGCTTCAGATAAAGGCGAAGGCGTCGCCAAACATCTGTTCCGCTTTCGCTCCGCGCTCCGCACAAAAGCGATCGCGCGCGATTTTCGCCATTTCAAAACGGCCAGCGATATAGATATCACGATCGGCCAGGCTGCTGTGGTCGTTCATCACTGCTGTCAGCACTGTGCCGCTGCGCCCCTGCCAGCCCGGTTCAGGCTGCTCTACTACCGGGATCACCTGCAGGTTAGGGTGCTTCACCGCCAGCGCTTCCAGCTCGGGCATATCATAAAGATGCCTGAGTTCGCGACCGCCCCAGTAAAGCTGAATATGGCGATCCGGCTGCTGCGCCAGCGCGGTCAGCAGAATTGAACGGGCATAGGAGAATCCTGTTCCGCCTGCGATCAGAATTAGCGGCCGCTCGCTCTCTTCGCGCAGCCATGCGTCGCCGTGTGGAATATCCACGGTGACCGTGCCCTGTTCCTGAATACGTTCCATTACCGCCATGGCATAAAGATTATGGTCGGAAGCGCCGATATGCAGCTCGATAATCTCTTTTTCCATCGGCGTGGAAGCCAGCGAGAACGGGCGCTTGTCGCGCTCGTCCATCACTACCATCAGATACTGACCGGCCCGGAAGCTGAAATCGGCTTCCGGCACCATGCGGACTCGGTAAACGGTATCGGTTATCGCCTCTACCGAGATCACTTTACAGCTTAACGTTGTCATGCATTCCCTCTGTCGGGTCGATTATTTGCCGGGCGCATTTTTGCGCGTGGGCGACTCACTGAAAATGCCTAATTCATCCCAGATCGCATCGATACGCGCCGTGACGGCGGGATCTTTACGGATTGGGCGGCCCCATTCGCGCTGGGTTTCCCCTGGCCATTTATTGGTGGCGTCCAGGCCCATTTTCGATCCCAATCCGGAAACCGGCGAGGCGAAATCCAGATAGTCGATGGGCGTGTTCTCTACCAGTACCGTGTCTCTGGCCGGATCCATGCGGGTGGTGATCGCCCAGATAACGTCGTTCCAGTCGCGTGCGTTAACGTCGTCGTCACAAACAATAACAAATTTAGTGTACATAAACTGGCGAAGGAATGACCAAACGCCCATCATGACCCGTTTGGCATGGCCTGCGTACTGCTTTTTCATGGTCACGACCGCCAGGCGATAGGAACATCCTTCCGGCGGCAGGTAGAAGTCGACGATTTCCGGAAACTGCTTTTGCAGGATCGGCACAAAGACTTCATTCAGCGCCACGCCCAGTACGGCAGGCTCATCCGGCGGACGGCCCGTGTAGGTGGAGTGGTAGATAGCGTCGCGCCGCTGCGTAATATGCGTAACGGTAAAGACCGGGAAGTTATCGATTTCATTATAGTAGCCGGTGTGGTCGCCATAAGGCCCTTCCGGCGCCAGCTCGCCCGCTTCGATATAGCCTTCCAGCACGATTTCCGCGCTGGCCGGTACTTCCAGATCGTTAGAGACGCACTTGACCACTTCTGTTTTGGTGCCGCGCAGCAGTCCGGCAAAGGCGTATTCAGAGAGCGTGTCGGGAACTGGCGTGACGGCACCAAGGATGGTGGCGGGATCGGCGCCCAGCGCTACAGAGACCGGGAAGCGCTCGCCGGGGTGCTGCTGCGACCACTCCTGAAAATCGAGCGCGCCGCCGCGATGCGACAGCCAGCGCATAATCAGCTTGTTTTTGCCGATGACCTGCTGGCGATAGATGCCGAGGTTTTGCCGCTCTTTATGCGGGCCGCGCGTGACCGTCAGGCCCCAGGTGATCAGCGGCGCAGCGTCTTCTGGCCAGCACTTCATTACCGGAATGCGGCGCAAGTCGACCTCTTCGCCCTGCCAGATCTGCTGCTGGCAAGGCGCGTCGCGCAGGCGCTTTGTAGGCATATTCAGCACCTGTTTCCACTGCGGCATTTTATCGAAAAAGTCGCGGAAGCCGCGCGGCGGTTCCGGCTCTTTCAGGAAAGCCAGCAGGCGGCCGACTTCGCGCAGCGCCTTAACATCCTCCTGGCCCATGCCCAGCGCAACGCGATCCGGCGTGCCGAAAAGGTTGCAGAGTACCGGCATGCTGTAGCCTTTGGGGTTTTCAAACAGCAGCGCTGGCCCGCCGGCCCGCAGGGTGCGATCGGCAATTTCGGTCATTTCAAGATCGGGATCGATCTCTTGCGTAATGCGTTTTAATTCCCCGCGCTGTTCCAGCAGGGAAAGGAAGTCGCGTAGATCGTGATATTTCATGACTTCTCATCAATACGGTCAGTGAATCGGCCATTATAGGGAGGATTAAAGCGTCGTGCTTAGTTTTTCGCGGCAGGATGTCGCGCCGATCCCGGCGCGCGCGCAGAAAATTTTCACTACCGGGAGCAACCGATCCGCTTATTACTAAAGTAATTAACCTTCCCGCCCGATTGCCCGCTGCCGCCGGGGGCGATTTCAGGCGCTATGCTGCCCGGATGTTGCTATAACTCTTACGCTATTTTTGCTATTCTTAGCGACCCTGTAATAGCAAAGTGACGTTATGGAATCCTGGTATTTACTTTATTGCAAACGTGGACAGCTTAGCCGCGCTAAAGAGCATCTTGAGCGCCAGGCAGTGCATTGTCTTAGCCCCATGATTGCCTTAGAGAAACTGGTGCGCGGCAAGCGTACCCAGGTAAATGAGCCGCTGTTTCCGAACTATCTGTTTGTCGAGTTCGATCCGGAAGCGATTCATACCACGACCATCAGCGCGACGCGCGGCGTCAGCCATTTTGTGCGCTTCGGCAGCCTGCCCGCTACCGTTCCCACGGACGTGATCGAGGCGTTGCAGTCGCAAACCACGGTAACGCTGCCCGACCCGGAGCTACCGCAGCCCGGCGACCGGGTGCTGATTACCGACGGGGCCTTTGAAGGGCTGAAGGCAATTTTTACCGAGCCGGACGGCGAGGCACGCTCCATGCTGCTGCTAAATTTGCTGAATAAGCAGATCGTTCGCAGCCTGGATAACCGGCAGTTTCAAAAGCTCTGAGCTACTGCCCGGCCAGCCGGAAAAGCGCGCGAGCGTTACGATCACACTGCTGCCCCAACGCGGATGCTTCTTCGCCGCGCAGCATAGCTACCTGCTCTACTATATGCGGTAAAAAGCAGGGTTCATTACGACGCGATGCCGGACGAGGACGCATATCGCGCGGCAGCAAATAAGGCGCGTCCGTTTCCAGCAGCAGCCGTTCCGCTGGAATAAGCGGCATCAATTCGCGCAGCTCCAGCCCACGGCGTTCATCACACACCCAACCCGTAATCCCTACATACAGACCAGCGTTTACACAGGCTTCCAGCTCTGTTCTGGTGCCGGTAAAACAGTGGACGACCGCGCCGGGCAGTTTCGGCAGCCAGGGCTTCAGAATAGCAAGGAAGCGATCGTGCGCTTCGCGGCAGTGAAGGAAAACAGGCAGGTTTAAATCGGCGGCCAGCTCAAGCTGGGCGTTGAAGGCATAAGCCTGCTGCTCAGGCCCGCAAATATTGCGGTTAAAATCCAGCCCGCACTCGCCAATCGCCACTACTTCCGGGCTTTCCGCCAGTCTTCTTAATGTGGCCGCCGTCTCCGCCGACCATTCGCTGGCGTGATGCGGATGTACGCCAGCGGTAGACCAGCAGTAGTCCGGCTGACGCTTCGCCAGGCTCTGCGCCTGCTGGCTCTCCAGCGCGTTGGTGCCGGTAATCAGAATGCCGGTAACGCCCGCTTCGGCGGCGCGCTTAACGACCTTATCGCGATCTTTGGCGAACTGCGTGCTGGTCAGGTTGACCCCAATATCAAACATAGCTTGTTCCAAACAGTAACCGCCCTTACGGGCGGTTGAGGTTGATGACAAAGTAGGCAGGTGCCGGCTCAGGAGGGCCTGTGTCTTCCGCAAAGACGCAAAAAGCGCCATCCGTGGCAGCTCAGTACGGGCCGTCCATGGCCCGTAGTGCGCCACAGGCCCTCCATCGCTTCACGTTTGTCAGCAGTCTGTAACCGCCCTTACGGGCGGTTATTTATAATGTATGCAGGCTTCGGCGGCTATTCTGTTTCCTCGTCGCTCTCTTCACGACGTAACCCGGTATAGAAGCGGGAGAAGAAAACGCCCACTTCAAACAGGCAGTACATCGGGATAGCCAGCAGCGTTTGCGAAAGCACATCCGGCGGCGTTAACAGCATGCCGACCACAAAGGCACCTACCAGAACATAAGGCCGCTTTTTCTTTAGTTCTTCCGGCGTGGTTACGCCGGTCCAGCATAGCAGTACGATGGCGACAGGCACCTCAAAGGAAACGCCAAATGCCATAAACAATGCCATCACGAAATCGAGATAGTTGTTGATATCGGTGGCGATCTGTACCCCATGCGGCGCGGTTTGCGCGAAGAAACCGAAGGCCAACGGAAAGACAATAAAGTAGGCGAAAGCCATCCCTATGTAGAATAGGAATGAACTGGAAATCAGCAGCGGCACCACCAGCCGGCGCTCGTGGCGATAGAGCGCAGGCGCGATAAAGGCCCAAATCTGATAGAGGATCACCGGCACCGCAATAAATATCGAGACAATCATGGTCAGCTTGATCGGCGCGAAGAAAGGCGAGGCCACATCGGTCGCGATCATGCTGGCGCCTGCCGGCATCTGTTTAATCAGCGGCGCGGAGACCAGCTGATAGATGTCGTTAGAGAAATAAGCCAGGCAAAGAAAGATCGCGACTATGGCAATAATGCAGTTGAGCAGGCGCTTACGAAGCTCTATCAGATGACTGATAAGCGGTTGGGTATCTTCAACAGCCATGTTTAGCGTTCTTCCGGTGGCGTGGTGGATACGGGCGCGCGGCTGGAGAGCGGCGGCAGTTCATCTGTAGCGGCAGGCTTTTTCTGCACGGGCGCGGCGGCGGGCGTGACGCCTTCCGGCGCGGCAGTAGTGCCGACCTCATAAGGCGCGCTGGCTGCTGCTGGTGGCTCATTGGCCTCGGCAACGGCTGACGACGGCGTGCTGGCGGCAGAGGAGACATGCACGACCGGCGCGCTGCTGGCAGCAGATGGCTGGGCGACCGATACATCCGCAGTCGAAGTCTGGGCAGCAGAAGAGGCGCTGTCGGCCACGGGCGCTTGCGCTGGCGCGCTAGCCTTGTGGTCGGCCGCCGCTGGCGTTGCGCCTTCATGAGACTCGGCATTCTTCACCAGCGGATTATGGATGGTGTTGGCCTCGTCATCCGCCTTTTCGTTTTCGCCCAGGTAAGAGCGCTTCATCGACTCTGCCGACTGCTTCAGCTCTTCCATTGACGCCTTGAGCTCCGGCGTCAAATGCTCGCGACTGGCCTCTTCCACTTTTTTCAGGCTGTCCTGCAGCTCCTGTAGCTTCAGCTCCTGCGCCAGCTCGTTTTGCACGTTAGCGGCCAGCGAGCGCAGCGCGCGGATCCAGCCGACCACGGTTTTCACCGCTACCGGCAAACGCTGTGGGCCCAACACTACCAGCCCGATGACAAACACCAGGATCAGTTCACTAAAACCTATGTCGAACACGGCTTACACCTTGTCGTTCTTGATGTCTTCTTTTTTCGCTTCCGCGTGCTGTTTATCGGCCAGCGTGGCTTTAAAATCAGCATCATCGGCGTGGGTTTTCGGCTTTTCTTCCTCGTCGCTCATGGCCTTTTTAAAGCCTTTGATCGAGGAGCCCAGGTCAGAGCCGAGACCACGTAATTTTTTCGTGCCGAACAGCAGCACTACGATTACGGCAATAATTAACAACTGCGTGATACTGATACCGCCCATATTTTTGCCTCTGAGATCAGTTAATGCGAATTTCGCAGTATATACCGGGCTGAGGGCGCGTCACGCCTCTTCAGCCGCTCTTTACCTTTTATGACGATCAGTCGGTTTTACGCCAGCCAACCAGCCAGCTTACCAGACCACCGGCTATCATTACGGCCGACAGGAAATCCCACTGCGGGCGAGTCAGCAATATGGCCGTCCCGCTTAGCAGCAGCGTGGCACCCACGCCAAACAGGTAGTGGGACTGATGATGACGAACGCGATCGTTTCTCAAGTCGTGCGTGAGTTTCTCTACGCTGTGTTTCAGGTGCTTGTGATGCTTAAGGCTTTCGTAAAACAGTTCCGGCAGCTCCGGCAGTTTTTCCGCCCAGAACGGCGCTTTGTCTTTTAGACCGCGGATAATAGCCGGAATGCCAATCTGGTCTTTAATCCAGTCTTCCAGGAACGGCTTGGCGGTTTTCCACAGATCGAGCTGCGGATAGAGCTGCCTGCCAACGCCTTCCACATAAAGCAGCGTTTTTTGCAGCAGCACCAGCTGCGGCTGTACTTCCATGTTGAAGCGACGCGCGGTGTTAAAGAGGTTTAACAATACGTGACCGAATGAGATCTCCGCCAGCGGCTTTTCAAAGATTGGCTCGCAGACGGTGCGGATAGCAAATTCGAAATCTTCAACGTTGGTGTCCGGCGGTACCCAACCGGAATCCACATGCAGCTCGGCAACCTTGCGGTAATCGCGATTAAAGAAGGCGATAAAGTTTTCCGCCAGGTAGCGTTTATCCTCTTTGTTCAGCGAGCCGACGATGCCGCAGTCGATGCCAATATACTGTGGATCTTCAGGATGGTCATAGCTGACGAAAATATTGCCCGGATGCATATCGGCATGGAAAAAGCTGTCGCGGAAGACCTGGGTAAAGAAAACCTGTACGCCGCGCTCGGCCAGCAGCTTCATGTTGACGCCGCGCTGTTCAAGCTGCGCGACATCGGAGATAGGAATGCCATAAATGCGTTCCATTACCAGCATGGTTTCGCTGCAGTAGTCGGAATAGATTTCCGGCACGTAAAGCATCTTGCTGTCGTCGAAGTTACGGCGCAGCTGGATGGCGTTAGCCGCTTCGCGCAGCAGGTTCAGCTCGTCAATCAGGGTTTTTTCGTAGTCGGCTACCACTTCCTGCGGGCGCAGACGGCGACCGTCTGGCAACAGGCGCGGCACCCAGGCCGCCATGCGGTTGATCAGTTTCATATCCGCTTTGATCACCGGCAGAATGTCCGGACGAATAACCTTGATCACCACTTCCTTGCCGTTTTCTTTCAGCGTGGCGGTATGCACCTGCGCGATGGAAGCAGAGGCGAGCGGCTTAATTTCAAAGTCATCGAACAGCGTTTCGACTTTGCAGCCAAGCGACAGCTCGATCTGCTTTTTCGCCTGTACGCCATCAAAAGGGGCGACTTTATCCTGCAGCATTGCCAACTGGTCGGCGATATGCGGCGGAAAAAGGTCACGGCGCGTGGACATCATCTGGCCGAATTTGATCCATACCGGGCCGAGCTGCTCCATCGCCAGACGGATACGCTCGCCAAGCTGGCGCTCCTGGTGCAGATTAGGCATCCAGAACAGCGTCCGGCGCCACAGGCGCAGCGGCAGCGCCAGCCGCGTTTTCGGGATTAGCTCATCAAGACCGTAGCTCAGGAAGACACGGATAATAAAATAGAGACGTCGTAATTCTCCGAGGGTCATTTGCCCTCCAGTTGTTTAAGGCGGGTTTCCAGCGCGGCCAACTCACGGGCGGCAGCGTCGACTTCTTCGGCAAACCAGGCCAGTTCCAGGCCGCCGGGCGCCAGCCGCCACTCTTCCGTCAGCGCCTGGCTCAGATAACTTTGCTTGCGGTCAAGGTTGCCGCGCACAAACTGCAGGCCACGTTTAGCTGCCTGGCTGAGCCCCTGCGCGGCGATATCGCCAATCCAGGGCGCCAGGTATTCGGCGGGATCCAGCTCGGCGAGGTCGATCAGCGCGGAAAACTGCTGAACCACCTGCAGATCGCCTTCAACCTCCAGCTCGCCGCTGCGGATTAGCGTGGTTAACTGCTGCCGATCGCGCAGCTTACGTAACGTAGCCAGGCGGGTCTTCACTTTGCAGTCCGGCGTATCGCTCCAGTCGCCCAGCACGTCAACCTGACGCTCGCTGAAGATAAAAATCAGCGGCTTGTTTAGCTCGGCCAGCTCGATAGCCAGGCTTCTGCCGTTAAGACGCTGACGCGCCGCTTTCAGGCCGCGATCGCGATATAAAATCTGATTGAGCGCTGTTTCCAGCCCTGCGGTTAACAGCGGCGTTATGGTCATTCGCTATCCTGTTTAAAACTTGAATCCACGGTGCAGCGCGACAATGCCACCGGTAAGATTGTGGTAAGTAGTGTTCTCAAAGCCGACATCGTCCATCATTTGCTTTAGCGTATCCTGGTCCGGATGCATGCGGATCGATTCGGCCAGGTAGCGATAGCTGCCGGCATCTTTCGCCACCAGCTCGCCGATACGCGGCAGCACGTGGAAAGAGTAGGTGTCGTAGGCTTTGCTCAGCGGCTCCAGCACCGGTTTAGAAAACTCCAGCACCAGCAGGCGTCCACCTGGTTTAAGCACGCGAAACATCGAGGCCAGCGCTTTTTCTTTTTCGGTGACGTTGCGCAGACCGAAGGCGATGGTGATGCAGTCGAAGTGGTTGTCCGGGAAGGGCAGCGCTTCGGCATTGGCCTGCACATAGCTGACGTTGCCGATGATGCCGTTGTTGCGCAGCTTTTCACGGCCGACTTTCAGCATGGAGCTGTTGATATCCGCCAGCACTACTTCGCCGGTTTCGCCGACAAGACGGGAAAATTTCGCGGTCAGGTCGCCGGTTCCGCCGGCCAAATCCAGCACGCGCTGCCCGCGACGCACGCCGCTGCAGTCGATGGTAAAGCGCTTCCAGACGCGGTGGATGCCGAACGACATCAGATCGTTCATCAGGTCATATTTGGCCGCAACGGAATGGAAAACGTCGGCCACCATTTCAGCCTTGTCGCTTTTCGCTACCGTCTGAAAGCCGAAGTGCGTGGTATCCTTTGATTCATCTGCCATTTGTTTTGCCTGCTCTGCAATCAGTTATCTGCCAAGTGTATCAGAGTCCCGCAGGCCAGGCACTGCCTTGCAGGTTATTCGTTGACGCGGGCTGCGCCTGCCTGCGTAGCCAGGTACTCAGGCTCGTCGTCTTCATCCTCTTCCTGCTCGTGCGCATCCGGCATCGCCTGTTCCACCAGCCGGGGATTGACCGGCCGCTTAACGGCAACACCCAACTGCCGAAAGCTTTCCGTCTGGGCTATCAGGTTGCCCCGCCCTTCCGCCAGCTTTTTCATTGCCTGCCGGTAGCTTTCCGTGGCCCGGTCGAGGTTTTGCCCCATCGCCGACATGTCATCGACGAACAGGCGCATTTTATCGTAGAGCTTAGCCGCTCTGTCGGCGATACGCTGGGCATTGCGGCTTTGATGCTCATAGCGCCACAGATTATTGATGGTGCGCAGCGCCACCAGCAGCGTGGTCGGGCTGACCAGCATGATGTTCTGGCTTAAGGCTTCGTTAATCAGCTCCGGCTGGCGATCGATCGCCACCAGGAACGCTGGCTCGACCGGAATGAACATCAGCACATAATCCAGCGAGCGCAGGCCGGGTAACTGCTGATAATCTTTGCGGCTTAGCAGGCGGATATGGCTGCGGATAGCGGCGACGTGTTCGCCGAGCGCCGTTTCTCGCGTGACCTCGTCCTCGCCGTTGAAGTAGCGTTCGTAGGCGACCAGCGTCATTTTCGCATCAATGACAACATCCTTGCCCTGCGGCAGCCGCACAATTACGTCTGGCTGCATGCGGGCGTTATGCTCCAGCTGTATATTGACCTGGGTTTGGTATTCGTGGCCTTCACGCAGGCCAGATGCCTCTAACACGCGGCTAAGCACGACTTCGCCCCAGTTGCCCTGCATTTTATTGTCGCCCTTTAGCGCTTTGGTGAGGTTGATTGCCTCCTGCGCCATGCGGGCGTTGAGCTGCTGCAGGTTGCGAATTTCATGCGACAGCGTATGGCGTTCGCGCGCTTCCTGGCCGAAACCATCCTGCACCTGACGGCGAAAACCCTCCAGCTGTTCGCGCAGCGGCGACAGCAGCCCGTCCAGGCTTTGGCGGTTCTGTTCATCCACGCGGCGGTTGCTGTGCTCGAAAATACGGTTGGCGAGCTGTTCGAACTGCGAGTTCAGCCGCTGCTCGCTGTTGACCAGCAGACGCTGTTTCTCTTCCGCCGCCATTCTGCTTTCTTCAAGGCGAATGGTGACTTCGCGCAGCTCTGCTTCCTGGGCGCTGTTGATTTCCAACTGCGCGCGCACTTCCCGGGATAGCTGTTCGGCTTCGCCTCGCCAGTGGTCGAGCTGGCTGAGCTTTTCCTGCGCTGCCGCGAGGGCGCCGTGCAGCTGACGCAGCTCCAGCTCCTGCTGTTTTTGCGCCTGCTGCTGCTGGCTATGCTGCTGCGTGAGACGATCGCGCTCCTGCTTTAGCTGGTCGGCGGCCTGCTGTTGCAGCCTGCGTTCTGTCTCCTGCCGGGCGGCGCGCTGCTGGCCCTGATACCAGGCGATCAGCCAGCCAAGCAGTATGCCCGCCAGGCCTGAACCAATGCCGTAACCGATTGTTGCATCCACGCGCTTCCCCCCACACAAGCTTCTCTGGCAGAAAAGGTAAGGGCAGCCTGCGGCAATGTCGAGTTAAAAAGCACGATGTAACGGCGTCGGTGGGGTTTTCATCAGAATGCCGGAGACGGCTCGCAAAAGTGGTTACTGGTGGCCTGAAGAGATAAAAGTAATTGCAGGGTTATAGATAATAAACCCATTCTGGCTGGAATTACGCGAACGCTTTATTAAAAAACTTACTCGCGTTTTATTTTAAGTTTTTTATAAACATCATTTTGAATTTTTTGCGGGCATAATTAATACGCCGGGCAACGGCTTCACGTAACGCATTCAAATGGTTAACCATTCTTTTCGCTTTACCTTTACGACCAAAATATTGGTCATGTTTTATAATAGATTCCAGAACCAGCCATGGAAAAGGATCGTCCGCTACGTTTTCGAAAGTCAGTAAAAGCAAAGGGTCATCTGCACCGGGCGTGATGCGGGAATGGTAAAATTCTGTATAACACTCATATATTCGGCCGCTTGCGTCTTTCCTGGAAGACTTAATCATACCGTGGGCAGGCTTATCGCCATTTTCATAAATATCGACGAAGCCATCTGCACGCCATTTAGCAACCAATTCGAAGATATCTGTGGATAAAGCATCTATTTTATCAGCGTTAAAGCCATAGGCGCGGCAGGAATCTTCAAACTTTAGCCTGAAGTCAACCCAGGATATGCTTTTTCTCTGAATGGCCATGTAATCCCTTTACCTGCCTGCTTTCGCCAATATCCTTATTTCTGAAGGTTCGCATAAAGCTGGCGCGGATCTCTTCAGGTGTGGTGCCAGTTACCCTGGCTAACCCCGCTTCGCGTCCTTCATTAATATGAGAAGCAATGGCTTGCTCTTTTTTTGAACATTTTTTCATGGAAAACCTCCAAAAGCCTGGTTTATTAGTATAAATTACGAACAACCAGAAGGGTACAAAAATTTTCCCGGCCTCTATAGAACCGAATTTGCGCTCAGGCCGGGTTAATCTGAATCCAGGCCGACTTCAGGGAAACCCTGTTTCCCTGAGGCGGATAGCAGTGATACCTAAATTAAACGGCGCGCTGCGTCGACCACGATACGTACCGCATCGCTTTCGGTTTTTTTCATGGTTTCCGCATCCGGGATTTCCTGCTGGGTGCGGTTGACGATGACGCCCGCCACCATGCCCGCGCGTAATCCCTGGCTGGCGCACATGGTCAGCAGCGTGGCCGATTCCATTTCATAGTTCAGCACGCCCATTTGCTGCCACTCTTGCATAGAATTCTGGAAGCGGCTTACTACGCGGCCGGAAAAAGTGTCATAACGCTCCTGCCCCGGATAGAAAGTGTCGGAAGAAGCAGTGACGCCGATGTGCAGATTCGCGCCAGCCTCTTTTGCCGCTTCCACCAGCGCGGTGGTACAGGCGAAATCGGCGACGGCCGGAAACTCCAGCGGTGCAAAATGCAGGCTGGCGCCGTCAAGACGAACCGAGCCGGTGGTGACCAGCACATCACCTACGTTAATTCCAGGCTGGATAGCGCCTGTAGTGCCGACGCGCAGGAAAGTGCGGACGCCAAGCTGCGCCAGTTCTTCAACCGCGATAGAAGTAGAAGGCCCGCCAATACCGGTTGAGCAGACAATTACCGCTTTGCCGTCGATTTCTGCACGCCAGGTAGTGAATTCACGGTGCGAGGCCAGATGAACCGCATTGTCCATCAGTGCAGCAATCTTTTTAACGCGCTCGGGATCGCCCGGCACAATAGCAAGGGTTGCGCCCTGTAGATCGGCTTTAGTTAAACCCAGGTGAAAAACATCGGACTGCGCCATGACAAACTCCTGTGACGGAAAAAAGCGTTGAAACGTCTAAGGTAACGCAGATTGAGGCAAAATTGTGTGAGCAACTTCGCCTGAATTTATGAAAGTTACATTTTCGTTCGGTAAATATGAGAGAAACATCACATCTTGGGCGTTAATGCCGGCAGCAACGGCTGCCCTTGTTAAAAATCCTGAGATGGTCGTTATCCGTTTGCAACTTAATCCTGGCTATAGTTAGCTGATTGCGCTACTGCATGCATGGAGAGGACAATGAAAACCGAAGATAATCCGACTCAACCATTGAGCAATAAGGGGTTCGCTCCTGCGGTTTCACCTGCCGCATCGACCACCATCGTTACCGACAGCGCCGATATCGTTTCCGGCGAAACGTCGGTGCCCACTCAGGGCGAAAATATGCCCGCTTTTCACGCCAGACCACGCGACGCCAGCGGCCCGCTGCCGGTGATTCTGGTAGTGCAGGAAATTTTCGGCGTTCACGAGCATATCCGTGATATTTGCCGCCGCCTGGCGACGGAAGGCTATCTGGCTGTGGCGCCAGAGCTCTACTTCCGCCAGGGCGATCCCGCTGAGTACGATGATATCCCTACCCTGTTTAAAGAGTTAGTGAGCAAGGTTCCGGATACTCAGGTACTGGCGGATCTGGATCACGTGGCTAACTGGGCCTCGCGGCACGGCGGCGATATGCGCAATATGGGCATTACTGGTTTTTGCTGGGGCGGCCGCATTACCTGGCTTTACGCGGCGCATAATCCTCAGCTGAAAGCGGGCGTTGCCTGGTATGGCAAACTCACAGGCGATAAAACGTTGCAGCAGCAGAAGCACCCGGTAGATGTCGCAATCGATCTTAACGCGCCGGTGCTTGGGCTTTACGGCGCGCAGGATGATGGCATTCCTTTGGAAAGCGTGGAGACGATGCGCCAGGCGCTACGGGCAGCAAATTCGCATTCGGAGATTGTAGTTTATCCCGACGCCGGGCACGCTTTTAACGCCGACTATCGTCCCAGCTATCATGAAGAATCCGCCAAAGACGGCTGGCAGCGCATGCTTGCCTGGTTCCGGCAAAACGGCGTTAAATAACGCCTGAGGTTGATGAAAAAGTATTCCGATGCGGGCTCAGGAGGGCCAGTGTCTTCCGCAAAGACGCAAAAAACGTCGTCCCTGGCAGCTCAGTACGGGCCGTCCATGGCCCGTAATGCTTTGCTCCAGCCACAGGCCCCCCATCGCTTCAGGTTCAGCAGTTTGCGGCGTTAAATAACGCCTTCTTCCAGGCCCGCCCTTCCCGGCGGGCTTTTTTATCGCCATTTCCTCCTTCCATCATCGGCCATTCGCCTGCCGCTTTCCGCCACGCAACGGATATTTTCTGTTAGCGCTGTGCCTTACTGTTTCTCCTGCGAGCTCGTCCCTCATGTCGCACTCAATCAACAGGAGTACAGGCTATGGATTCACAGTTTATTGGTTCGGTTATCAACGCCCTGCCGCTGGAGCATATGATCGGCGGCCCTTTACAGGCGATGATCAAGGCTCAGGTGCAGGCCAGCAAGGCCTATGCCGATTTTTTGCTCTCGGTTTGCATTAAAGACGGCAAGGCTGAATCCGTGCAGTTTGACTACGACGAAACCGTCGTCGATCAGGCTGGCGTGATCCAGGGCGTGGTGAAAAAAACCATGCGCATTCCGCTGCTGGCCGCCATCACCCATCCCATTATCTGCATTGAAGAAGGCACCATCGATTTTGAACTGGAAGTGACCCAAAGCGAAGCCAGCTCCAGCTCCGACGATGCGGAAGGCACTTTTGAAGCCACCGTCGGCTGGGGGCCGGTAAAAGTCAAAGTCGCCGGTCGCGTATCGCATAAGGCGGAGCAAACCCGCAAATCCGATACCCGCGCCAAATACAGTATTCATACGCAGATTAAACGCCAGCAGCCGCCAGAAGCTTTGATGCGGGTTATCGATTTTCTGACCGACGCCGCCACCAAACCGGCAGTGTTGCCAGCGGAAGCGAAAAAGCTGGATGACAACACGTTGGACGGCTATGCGCCAACGGTATCCGGCGGCGACCAGCCGACGACCAGGGCTGCCTAACAGCGCAAAGCACAGGATCGCCTCTATCTGAAGGCCGCCAGCGCGGGGCCTTCTTAACCGGGAGAAGATTATGTCTTTCAGAAACTGGCTACGCGGCAGTAAAACGCCTAATCGCGTGCCGCCAGCGACCGCGCCTGACGGGCAGAATGCCGATCTGCCGCCGCTTAACGGGCAGGAAACGGATCTGCCGCCATTTCCGCCGCCTGATGGTCAGGATGCCGATTTACCGCCGCCTCCACCACCCAACGGGCAGGATGCCGATCTGCCGCCGCCGTCGGGAGGCGTGATGCCCGTTTCGCTGGAGGAGATCACTCGCGGTATGCAGCAGGCCGCCAGCGCTGCCAACCAGCTGATTTCGCATCAGTATATGCAGGCGCTGGATCCCTATTTCGAGCACCTGGACGATGGCTCGCTATCGCCACGCACGCTGCTGATGCAGCTGGATGATAAGCATCATTTCGAGCTGCCGCTGGTGGCATTAGCCACGCCGCGCGGCCTGATGCTGGAAAAGATGAATGTCCATCTGACTATCCGCACCGAGGCCGTCGATCTGCTACCAGCCGAAGGCGGTCAGGAGAACGTCAGCCGCTTTCAGGTCAGCCTTTCGCCGCCCAGCAAGGCCAAAGAGGGCCGCGACAGCCGCCATGTGGATATAGAAATGCAGTTTACGGTGCTGGAGCCGCCGGAAAGCGTTATGCGGCTGATTGAAGAGTATACCAACCGGATTGTCCCTAAACCCAACGCAGCAGAGGTAACCGAGAATGAGCAATGAAAAGCGAGTCACGGGCGCTAAGGGTATCGCGCTAATCAAAGTGTTCGAAGGCTTAAGCCTGAGCAAATATCAGGATGTGGTGGGGAAATGGACTATTGGCTACGGGCATCTCATTCTGCCGGAAGAGTCGTTTGCGCAACCCCTTAACGAAGCGCAGGCAGAAGCTCTGCTGCGACGGGATCTCAGCGTCAGCGAGAACGCCGTAAATAGATATGTGTTGGTCGCGCTTAGTCAGGATCAGTTTGATGCTCTGGTCTCTTTTACCTTCAACCTGGGCAGCGGCAATCTTAAAAGCTCCACGTTGCTGAAGCTGCTGAATGAACGGCGCTATCAGGAAGCAGCCGATCAGTTTCTGCGCTGGGATAAAGCGGGCGGCAAGCAGGTTGCCGGATTAACCCGCCGCCGGACAGCCGAGCGCGCGCTGTTTTTAGGCCAGTAGCCGTTTTATTAACGCCAACACTTCTTTTTTTCTACAGGATAAACCTTATGCAAACACGTCGATTTTTTCTGTCCAGCCTCCTGGCGGCTGTTTCGCTGCTGAATGCGGTTAGTCTGCCAGCGCAGGCAGCCGGGAAAACAAGCTGCGTCGATGCCGTTCACGAAGCTAACCAGGCGCTGGAAGAGCAGAACGGTAAGCCGATTCGTAATGAAGCCGCGCTGGTAACTTTGTTGCGCGCGCTTAATAAAGATGAGGTTTTACCCGCAAATTATGTCACCAGCGAGTACGCCATACGCCAGGGCTGGAGCGGCAAGGCTACGGATTCGCTCTGGAAAGTTTGGGTACTGAACCAAAAGAGTATAGGCGGCGATGTAGTGCAGAGCGCGGGCCTGGCGGGCGGCAGCACCTGGTATAGCGCCGATCTGGAAAGCGTTCGCGGCTTGCGCAGCGCGAAAAGGGTTATCTATTCGCCGCAGTCAACAACACGTTATTTAACCAGTAACGAAAACAGCTCAAGGGTGGAAATCGCGCCCTGTTTTTAGGTCATCATCCGGCGCCGTCTGCCGGACGGCGCCGTTGTTTACGGGAGCACATCATGAACCCTGCCATGCTTGAACCTGGTCAGAGCTTTTTTATTAATCAACTGCTGGCCGCTTTCGCCGGATTATTTGGCGGCCTGAGCATCTCGTTTTTCTGGCAGCCCAGAAAGCTGCACCAGCATGGCAGGCTTTCTGCCGGCATTATTATCGGCAGTATCAGCGTGGCGGCGACCTTTGCGCTCGGCGGCCTGGTATCGCGCTGGCTGGGCATGAATTTTAACCAGGCAGACAACGCGATGGGACTTGGCTACGGCCTGGGCATAGTGAGCGTCGGCGTAATCGCCTGGCTGGCAAATTTTTTTAACCGGCGGGAGGATAGCGATATCCTGGAGGTGGCCGGTGAACTGAAGCGGGTAGCGCGCGGCTTGCGCAAGAAAAACGAATTGGCAGATAAAAGAAGCCCGCGCGGCAAACCAGTCCGGCAACCGGTTAATACCAGGAGCGCAAAATGAACTATATGGCCTGGCTGGAATATTTTTTCTTAACCATCGTTGATGCGCTGGCCGCGACAATGATTTTTTTCTGTGCCCTTAATAAGCGGATGCTACTGCTGCCGGTTTGGTATCGTATCGGTTTAATCTGTACCGCGCTGGGTTTTGCCACTCAGGCAGTGATCAACGCGCCTTATTTGCCATTCGGCAAAATATTGCTCATTGATGAGCTGCCGGTGCGTATTTTGAAAGATGCCGGGATTGGCATGGTCGCCACCCACTATTTCTGGCAAATATTGCGGGATCGCAGAAAACCAGGCACGCCTCTGGCACAGAAAACCCCGGCCAGTCGTAAGCCCGCTACGAAAAAGGCCGTGGTTAACAAGGCAGCTACATCAACAGCAGGCAAAAACAAGAGAAGAAAATCAACGCATACTGATTAGTATGACCCAGCTCGATTCTTTGTTTTTTATAATTTAATGATTCCCTGGTGCGGAATAAGATTATTTAATCTTCCAGCGACATCATCATGGCGGCTTGGGTTCTGTTTTTTACATTCAGGCGGCGATAGATGGATTCGAGGTGAGATTTTACCGTACCGGCACTAATATTAAGATGTCGGCTTATTTGCTTATTCGATTCGCCAGCCGCGATCAGCTTTAATACTTCGCGCTGGCGTTCGCTTAGTTTCATTATTAATTCCTGCTCGCTGTTTATTTCCCAAACGTGTTCGCCGTCAGGGATGCAAACCATGCCACAGCAGGCGGTCCGAATGACCTGCGAGAAGATTTCCAGCGAGGAGGCTTTGGAGATCACGGCAACAGCATGATGCTCAAGGAAGCGGCGCAAAGCATCTTTGCCTACTTTCAACAGGGTAACGATAATACGCATATCCGGATAATTTCGCACAATGTCGTCCAGCAGCGCGAACTGTTCACTGCTGCCTGTTCCACCATCCATGATTATTATTGAAACGGGATGAGCAGCAAGCTCCGACAATATATCTTCCCGGCAGCTAATTCCCTTTACATCCATATCGGGCATTATCTCCTTAAGCCCGGAAATCATGCCCTGAACAAAAAACGACAGCGGATCAACAATAAGTACCTTCATTGTATCTACTCCCCTATTAATGGATGCGTAACTGGCCAAACCGAAGAGAACTTTCTTCGATTACGAGTATTAACCCAATAATTAGTAAATGGGAGAAGTCATTCAGCCTATGACAACAGACTTATAGCTTTGCTGTTTTAAATGTGACAAATAAAAAAGGGGCGCCGCAGCGCCCCAAAAACTGGACAGAATTCAGCCAGCCGCTTTGCGCAGATTGCGGGCGGCTTCGACCATGTTTGCCAGCGCCTGGCGGGTTTCCGTCCAGCCGCGCGTTTTCAGGCCGCAGTCCGGATTAACCCACAGACGCTCGACCGGGATCCGCTTCGCTGCCTTTAGCAGTAGCGCCTCTATCCATTCCACGCTCGGTACGTTCGGCGAGTGGATATCGTAAACGCCCGGGCCGATTTCGTTGGGATAGTCGAACTCTTCAAAGGATTCCAACAGCTCCATATCGGAACGCGAGGTTTCGATGGTGATAACGTCTGCATCCAGCGCGGCGATGGAATCCATGATGTCATTGAACTCGCAGTAGCACATATGGGTGTGGATTTGGGTATCGTTCTGCGCCACAGCAGCATTGAGGCGGAAAGCCTCTACGGCCCATGTCAGATAAGCTGCCCAGTCAGATCGGCGCAGTGGCAGACCTTCGCGCAGCGCCGGTTCGTCGATCTGAATAATGCCGATGCCCGCTTTTTCCAAATCTTCCACTTCGTCGCGCAGCGCCAGCGCAATCTGTTTGGCAATAGTTTCGCGGGAAACGTCTTCGCGCGGGAAAGACCAGCAGAGGATAGTGACCGGGCCGGTTAGCATCCCTTTAACTGGCTTATCAGTCAGCGATTGTGCGTATTTCGCCCACTCAACGGTGATTGCCTGCGGGCGGCTAACATCGCCGATAATCACCGGCGGCTTCACGCAGCGGGAGCCATAGCTTTGTACCCAGCCGTTTTGGGTAAAGGCGAAGCCGTCCAGGTTTTCGCCAAAGTATTCGACCATGTCATTGCGTTCAGCTTCGCCGTGTACCAGCACGTCCAGCCCCAGACGCTCCTGCTCGACAATCGCCTGTTTGATATGTTCGGCAATGCCGGTACGGTAGCGTGTGCTGTCCAGGCGTCCCTGTTTGAAGTCCAGGCGCAAGCTGCGGATTTCAGTGGTCTGTGGAAAGGAGCCAATAGTGGTAGTTGGCCACGCGGGCAGCTGGAAGCGCTTGCGCTGCGCTGCGGCACGCACCGCATAGCTGCTATGACGTTCGCTGTCTTTTGCTGTAATTGCCGCCAGCCGCTTGCCGACAGCCTCATTATGTACACGGGCAGAATGGCGACGGGCGCGAATTGGCGCGCTCCAGGCTTCCAGCGACTGCGGATCGTTGTTGTTCAACGCTTTGCTCAGCAAAGCCAGCTCCTGGCATTTCTGTAACGCAAAGGCGAACCAGCTTTTTATCTCATCATCCAGACGGGTTTCAGTGCTCAGATCGATGGGGCTATGCAGCAGCGAGCAGGAAGTTCCAATCCACAGCTGCTGGCGTTTACCCAACAGCGGCTGCAAACGCTCAAACCAGCTGCTGAGGTCGGCACGCCAGACGTTGCGGCCATTGATAACGCCAACAGAGAGTAGCCAGTCGGACGGCACTTTAGCGTTCAGCGTGGCGATATCGTCTTTGCCCTGCACCAGATCGACATGCAATCCCTGCACCGGCAGCTTAACGATAGTATCAAGGTTGCTGCCAACGCCTTCAAAGTAGGTGGTCAGCAGTAATTTGGTCTTGCCCTGTAGCGCCTCGTAAGCTGGTTTGAAAGCGTTCAGCCAGGCCTGCGGCAGCTCCAGCACCAGTGCAGGCTCATCGATCTGCACCCACTCAATATCGCGCTTCGCCAGCTCGCCCAGCACCTGCTGGTAAACTGGCAGAATGTCATTCAGCAAACTCAGGCGGTCAAACTGCTCGCCTTTGACCTTGCCCAGCCACAGATAAGTTACCGGGCCAAGCAGTACCGGCTTCACTTTATGGCCCAGCGCCAGCGCCTCGTCCACCTCATCCAGAATCTGCCTCCAGCTCAGGCTGAACTGCTGGCCTTTGGTGAATTCCGGCACCATATAGTGATAGTTAGTGTTAAACCATTTGGTCATCTCGGCCGCTGCCGCAGGCTCGCCGGTCGGCGCGCGGCCACGGCCAAGACGGAATAAAGTATCCAGATCTATAGAGCCATCTTTGTTTTGATGGCGAGCGGGCACGTTACCCAGCAGCAGGCTGGTGGTCAGCACATGATCGTACCAGGCGAAATCGCCAACCGGCACATAGTCGACGCCCGCCTGTTTTTGCTGTTCCCAATGGCGCGCGCGCAGCTCACGGCCTACCGCCAGCAGCTCTTCCTGAGTGCTGTTGCCTGCCCAGTAGCTTTCCTGAGCTTTTTTCAGTTCACGGCGCAGGCCAACACGGGGAAAGCCGAGCGTATGGTTCAGAATGGTCATTGATTCCTTCCTCAGTTAACGCCCGTTGCGCGGGCAATCGGGCTTTTAGACGTCCAGATGTTTACACATCTATAATCCGCAGGTACTGTAGTGACCACAAGCGCAAATTGTTCATTGTCGATGTGAAGGACTCTCATGATCGAACTTAAACACCTGCGGACGCTGCAAGCGCTGCGCAACAGCGGTTCGCTGGCCGCCGCCGCCGCCCAGCTTCACCAGACGCAGTCGGCCCTCTCCCATCAGTTCAGCGATCTGGAGCAGCGCCTGGGCTTCCGCCTGTTCGTGCGCAAAAGCCAGCCGCTGCGCTTTACGCCGCAGGGTGAGATCCTGCTACAGCTTGCCGAGCAGGTGCTGCCACAGATCCAGCACGCTTTGCAGGCGTGCCATGAGCCGCATCAGACCACGCTGCGCATCGCCATTGAGTGCCACAGCTGCATTCAGTGGCTGACGCCAGCGCTGAACAATTTCCGCAAGAGCTGGCCGCAGGTAGTGATGGATTTCAAATCGGGCGTAACTTTCGATCCGCAGCCCGCGCTACAGCAGGGCGAGCTGGACGTGGTGCTGACTTCCGATATCCTGCCGCGCAGCGGGCTGTTCTATTCGCCGATGTTTGATTTCGAAGTCAGGCTGGTGCTGGCACCCGATCATCCGCTGGCGCAAGTCGAGCATATTTCGCCGGAGGATTTAGCCAGCGAGGTGCTGATGATTTATCCGGTGCAGCGCCAGCGCCTGGATATCTGGCGGCATTTCTTACAGCCTGCGGGCGTAAGTCCGGCGCTGAAAAGCGTCGATAATACGCTGCTGCTGATCCAGATGGTTTCAGCAGGCATGGGGATTGCCGCCCTGCCGCACTGGGTGGTTGAGAGCTTTGAGCATCAGGGTCTGGTGGTGACCAAAACGCTGGGCGAAGGATTGTGGAGCCGGTTATACGCCGCCGTGCGCGATGGTGAACAACGCCAGCCGGTGGTAGAAGCTTTTATTCATTCCGCCCGCCAGCATGCCTGCGAGCATCTGCCATTGGTCAGGGATGCCTCCGTGCCCGGCACGCCGCTGCCTGTTTCCCTCAACCCTTCCTGATCGGCCTGCCGTCAGCTTTTTGCTGACGGTATTCCTTTATCCAAAGCTATTTGTCTCTATAATGCGGCCAACGATCCTGAACCGATGAGATTTTTATGACTAATAACGACGTTTTGCGCAGCGTGCGCTATATGCTGAAGCTGAACGATGCCCAGATGGTCGGCATCCTGGCGCTGGCGGAAAGCGAAGTCAGCGAAGCGGAGATGCAGAGCTTCCTGAAAAAAGAGGATGAAGCAGGCTATCGCGCCTGTCCCGACGTGCTGATGGGCTATTTCCTGAACGGCCTGATTTTCCAGCGCCGCGGTAAAAGCGAAGAGGCACCGGAGCCTTCTATCGAGCGCAAAATGACCAATAATATTATTCTTAAAAAATTGCGTATCGCTTTTGATTTAAAGACCACGGATATTATTGATGTGCTCAAGCTGGCCGATTTTGCCGTAGGCCAGTCTGAAATTGGCGCGATTTTCCGCAAGCCGGGCCACAAAAACTACCGCGAGTGCGGCGATCAGATTTTAAGGAACTTCCTGAAAGGGTTGACCATGAAGCTGCGCCCAACGCCAAATAAAGCCTGATAAAACTTCGGCATGGCGCCGGGAATGCTGCTTAAACGGCGCGCGGATTGGCATTTTGTCCGTGCGCCAGCTCCTCAGCTACCTGTTTATAATCCAGCGTTTATGTACCCAAAGCGAGGCGAATATTACCGCCGCGCCAACGATAAAACTCGCCCAGTGCGGCTGCTGCTGCCATATCGCCAGATTAACCAGCAAACCGGCAGGTACGTGCATATTGTTCATGATGCCCAGCGTACCGGCATCAACCTGCGTCGCGCCGTAGTTCCACATGAAATAGCCCAGCCCGGAAGCCGCCACGCCCAGCCACACTAAAATAGTCCACTGCAACGTAGTGGTTGGCAGCTTTTGTGGATTGCCCCACAGGCACCAGGCGATAACCGCAACAAGCGCCGCGCCCATGTAAAACCAGGAGAAAGCGGCATGCTGCGGCATTGGCCGGGTTTCCTGTAGCCGCTTATATCCCACCATGCCGACCGCGAAGCAGAGGTTGGCCAGTTGTACCAGCAGCAGGCCGAACCAGAAATGGTCGCTGACCTTGTCATAGCGAATAATAGCCGCGCCGATGACGGCCAATAGTGCGCTCAACGCATAGCCGGGACGCACGCCGCGGCCGCTCATTAAGTCGTAAATCAACGTGATATAGAGCGGCGTCATTACCGTAAACAGCAGCAGCTCGGAAACGCTGAGATAGAGATAGGCTTCAAAGCTGAACAGGTACATCACGCCAAGCTGCAGCGCGCCCACAGCCATATAGAGCAGCAGCGTCGAGAGCCGGTAGCCGCGCCAGCGCAGAAAAGGCAGAAAAACCACGGCGGCCAGCAGCAGGCGGATCAGCACTGAAAACACGCTGTCGACCTGGCCCGCCAGATATTCGCCAATCAGGCTGAATGAAAAGGCCCATAAAATAGTGGTGATTATCAGTAAGGTCACGATAAAGACTCTGTTGCGAAAAGAGGGCGTAGTGTAGCGAAAATGCCTTATTAACGGGGAAATATATGGTTTACATCCGATTAAAAAACAAACTTTACTGGTTCCTCTCATATTTTTCGAAGCGGTAAAAAGTTTTAAGCCGGGAGACACCTCGCATAATTCAGTCTTTTGTCATAAAAGTGACATCTTTTGCGCCCTTGTTCACAGTGAGCCTGCCGCTTTTCTTTTAGTCTCTGCCTGGTGTTTTTTTATCCTGCATCCGTTCAGAAAAAAAATAATTCGCCATGGGAGGCTGTTATGTTATCTGTTTTTAAACCTGCGGCGCATCGGCCGCGCGTAGAAGCCAGCGCCGTCGATCCCCTTTACCGTCGGCTGCGCTGGCAAATTTTCTTCGGCATTTTCTTTGGCTATGCGGCTTATTATCTGGTGCGGAAAAACTTCGCGCTGGCTATGCCCTCGCTGGTTGAGCAAGGCTTTTCGCGCGGCGATTTGGGCTTCGCCCTTTCCGGTATTTCCATCGCTTACGGCTTTTCCAAATTTATTATGGGCTCGGTTTCCGATCGCTCTAATCCACGCGTTTTCCTGCCTGCCGGTTTGATTCTGGCGGCGGCGGTGATGCTGTTTATGGGTTTTGTGCCCTGGGCGACCTCCAGCATTATGGTGATGTTCGTGCTGCTGTTTCTCTGCGGCTGGTTTCAGGGCATGGGCTGGCCGCCCTGCGGACGTACTATGGTGCACTGGTGGTCGCAGAAAGAGCGCGGCGGCATTGTTTCCGTCTGGAACTGCGCGCATAACGTCGGCGGCGGCATTCCGCCGCTGCTGTTTCTGCTGGGCATGTACTGGTTTAACGACTGGAAAGCCTCTTTTTATATGCCCGCCTTCGCCGCTATCCTCGTGGCTCTGTTCGCCTTTGCATTGATGCGAGATACGCCGCAGTCCTGCGGATTGCCGCCGATTGAAGAGTATAAAAACGATTATCCGCCCGATTACGATCAAAGCCAGGAAGAAGAGCTAACGGCCAAACAAATCTTTATGCAGTACGTGCTGCCCAACAAGCTGCTCTGGTATATCGCGCTGGCCAACGTTTTCGTCTATCTGCTGCGCTACGGCATTCTTGACTGGTCGCCGACCTATTTAAAAGAGGTCAAGCATTTCACGCTGGATAAATCCTCCTGGGCCTACTTTCTTTATGAGTACGCCGGTATTCCCGGCACGCTGCTGTGCGGCTGGATGTCCGATAAAGTCTTCAGGGGCAACCGCGGCGCTACCGGCGTCTTTTTTATGGTGCTGGTGACGCTGGCAACGGTGGTTTACTGGCTGAATCCTCCCGGTAATCCCGGCGTAGATATCACCTGTATGATCGTCATTGGCTTTCTGATTTATGGGCCGGTGATGTTAATCGGGCTGCACGCTCTGGAGCTGGCACCGAAGAAAGCAGCAGGCACGGCGGCTGGCTTTACCGGGTTGTTCGGCTATCTTGGCGGTTCGGTGGCCGCCAGCGCCATCGTCGGCTATACGGTGGACTATTTCGGCTGGGATGGCGGCTTTATCGTGATGATTGGCGGCGGCGTGCTGGCGGTTCTGCTGCTCATTGCCACCATGCTAAGCGAGCACAAACACAAGAAAGGAGCAACGCAATGAAAAAGCTGATAGCTACGCTGCTGCTGGGCGCTTCACTTAGCGTTATGGCGGCTACGGAGCCTAAGGTAGTGATTGCCCATCGCGGCGCCAGCGGCTATCTGCCGGAGCATACCCTGCCCGCTAAAGCAATGGCCTACGCCCAGGGATCCGACTTTCTTGAGCAGGATCTGGTGATGACGAAGGACGATCAGCTGGTGGTGCTGCACGATCATTATCTGGATCGCGTAACGGATGTAGCGGAGCGCTATCCCGATCGCGCCAGGAAAGATGGCCGCTATTACGCTATCGACTTTACGCTGGCGGAGATCAAGGCACTGAAGTTTACCGAGGGCTTTACGCTAAAGGACGGCAAAAAGACGCAGACTTATCCGCAGCGCTTTCCGATGGGCAAGTCCGATTTCCATATTCATACCTTTGCCGAAGAGATTGAGTTTATTCAGGGGATGAATCATTCAACGGGCAAAAATATCGGCATCTATACCGAGATCAAAGCGCCCTGGTTCCATCGCCAGGAGGGCAAAGATATCTCCGCGAAAGTGCTGGATGTGCTTAAGCAGTACGGCTATAGCGCGAAAAGCGACAAGGTTTATCTCCAGTGTTTTGACTATAACGAGTTAAAACGCATCAAAACGGAGCTTGAACCGCAGCGCGGTATGGCGGTGAAACTGGTGCAGCTGATCACCGAAACCGAGTCAAAAGAGACGCAGGAGCAGCAAAACGGCAAATGGGTAAACTACAGCTATGACTGGATGCTGAAGCCCGGCGCGATGAAAACCCTGGCGCGCTATGTTGACGGCATCGGCCCTGATTACCACATGCTGGTTGCCAGCGGCTCGGGCAAAGGCAATGTCCGTTTTACCCCGATGGTAAAAGAGGCGCACGAGAACGGGCTGGTTGTGCACCCCTATACGGTGCGCGCCGACCAGCTACCGGCCTGGGCGGATAACGTCGACCAGGTTTACGATGCGCTCTACAACCAGGCGGGCGTGGACGGCCTGTTTACCGATTTTCCGGACAAGGCCGTACATTTTCTACAACGCTAATCTTTGCCGCCTCCTTACGGAGGCGGTCAGACTGCTGACAAACCTAAACCGTTCATCAGGACTATCTCTTTTTACAGCAACACCGCAGCTTCATAGCGGCAGAGGCCGAGCGGATAGGCGGGCGCATGGACGCGCCAACCGAGCCCACGGGGACGGCGTGTCCGTGTTCCGATCGGCCTCTGCTGCTCTGCCACTGGTTTAAACGCGACCTGGGGTTTGTCATCAATCTCTCCGCCTCCTTACGGAGGCGGTTTTTCTCAAACGTTATACAGCTTGCGCAGGTAGTTCGGCACGGCGTTATCCTCATTGCTGCCGATCACTTCCAGCTCCGGCAGCAGATCCTTCAGGCGCTGGTGCGAGTTGCTCATAATGCAGCCCTTGCCCGCCATGTTCAGCATCTCTTTATCGTTCATGCCGTCGCCAAACGAGATGCAGTCCGCCAGCGTATGGCCCAGCAGCCGTGAAACCGCATCCAGCGCGTGCCCTTTAGAGACACCGCCCGCCATCACTTCCAGACAGGTCGGCAGCGAGAAGCTGACGTTAACGCGATCGCCCCAGCGCGCGATCAGCGCCTCTTCCAGCGGGATCAGCAGTTCTGGCTTAGCGCAGGTAAAGAAGACTTTGCTGATGCCATCGGTCGGCAGCGCATCCGGCTCGTAGGTCTGATAGTTGAAGTTGGACTCGCGGAAAAAGTCCATTTCTTCCGGGCGATGACGGTTCAGAAACCACTCTTCGTCGCGGTAGACATTGGTATAGATATGCTCGTGGCTGTGGTGCAGCCCAAACAGCTCAAGCGCGATATCTTCTTCCAGGTTATGGCTGAAAATCAGCTCGCCAGCGGTGTTGTGCACGCGTGCGCCGTTAGAAGTGATCATATAGGCGTCAATGCCCAGGCTGTCACGCATCTGGCCTACGTCGATATGATGGCGGCCGGTAGCGAAAACAAAATGCACGCCCTTTTGCGTCAGCAGCTGCAGCGTTTCACGGGCGAAAGCGGATAAACGGTGATCCGGCGACAACAGCGTGCCGTCAAGATCGGATGCAACGATTGGGTACATAAAACCTCTGTTAATGGTGAGATGCGGTTGCCATATCTGAGCAGTAAATCAGGGATGCCGGGCGAAAAACGCCGTAATGGCCTCCAGCGCCTCGGCGCGCATGCTGTCTTTTTCAAACAAGATCTCGTGACGCGCGCCGGCGATAGTCAGCGGGCCTTCGCAAGGATTGCCCGCCGCCTTCATAGTCTGGCAAAAGAGATCCTGCGCACGGTTGTCCACCACTTTGTCTGCGCCAGCCTGCAGCAGCAGCAGCGGCGTGACGATCTCTTTTGCCTGAGTCAAAATGTTTTTTCCGGCCAGAATGCCTTCTCTGACCCAGTGATAAGTCGGGCCGCCAACCCGCAGCCCCGGCTCGTCGGCGTAAAAACGCAGATTGCGCCGGTAGCGCTCGCGGCTGTGGGTCAGCTGATTTATGCCGAACGGGTTAGGCCGCCACTGACCTGTGCCTATGGCGTAACCATCGCGCACTGCCGGACGCTTCTCCGCCCAGTTGAGGATGCAGTGCGTCATCCACAGCGGCATCGGCAGAAAAATGCCGAACATCGGCGAAACCAGCGCCACGGCGTCAAAGGCCTGCGGCTGTCTGGTCAGCATCAGCGTCAGGATGGCGCCGCCCATAGAATGAGCCAGCGCGTAACGATGTTGATAATGGCGGCTGAGGATCTCTTGCAGATAGAGCGTTTCCAGATCGTCTACATAGTGATCGAACAACTCCACATGCCCGCGATGTGGATCCTTCAGCAACCTGCCGGATCGTCCTTGCCCACGATGATCGACAATTACCACATCGTAGCCGCAGTGAAACAGATCGTAGGCCAGCTCCGGATACTTTACATAGCTTTCGCTACGTCCAGGGCAGACCAGTATAACTTTGCTGTGTTGCGGAGAAATGAAGCGAACATAGCGGATCGGGACGTTTTCGACGCCCACGAATTCGCGCTCTTCCCGCCGCCGCCAGAAGTCCAGCAGCGGGCCGGTAGCGAAAGCGGCAAACGCTTTTTCACGCCTTTGCCAGGCAGGCTTTTTCATCACCCTAACCCCGCTGTTTTTCTGTCACGCACGCCCCCATAGCCTGCACCGCCGCAATGGCGTATTGTGTCATACTTCTGCGCTATCAGGGAGCCTTACCCTATGACCATCCAATGGTGGCTGGCCTATCTTTTAACAACCAGTATCTTAAGTCTTTCGCCGGGTTCCGGCGCAATCAATACCATGAGCACCGGCATCAGCCACGGCTATCGCGGCGCGGCGGCGTCGATTTGCGGCCTGCAGGTTGGGCTGGCGACGCATATTTTACTGGTTGGTATCGGGCTGGGCGCGCTGTTTTCCCAGTCCATACTGGCTTTTGAAGCGCTGAAATGGGCTGGCGCAGCTTATCTGGTCTGGCTGGGCATTCAGCAGTGGCGCTCGGCGGGCGCGATCGATTTACAGGCGGTGACTAAAGCGATGCCGCGCCGCAGGCTGTTTAAACGTGCGGTGCTGGTTAACCTTACCAACCCGAAAAGCATCGTTTTTCTGGCGGCGCTCTTTCCGCAGTTTATTATTCCGCACCAGCCGCAGGCGATGCAGTATGTGGTGTTGGGCGTCACTACCGTGGTAGTCGATATCATCGTGATGATCGGCTACGCCACGCTGGCGCAGCGTATTGCGGCCTGGATTAAAGGACCAAAGCAGATGAAGCTGCTGAACCGCCTGTTCGGCGGCATGTTTATCGCTGTCGGCGCGCTGCTGGCTTCCGCCAGGAAAATTGCCTGACGGCGCGCTCTTACTCTTCGCCGTCTACGTGCTCGCGGATCATTACCATAAACGGCTTACCGAAGCGCTCCAGCTTGCGCTGGCCGACGCCGTTGACGCTCAGCATTTCTGACGCGGTCAGCGGCATCTGCTCGGCCATTTCTATCAGCGTGGCGTCGTTAAACACCACGTACGGCGGGATGTTCTCTTCATCGGCAATCGCCTTGCGTAGCTTACGCAGCTTGGCGAACAGCTTGCGGTCGTAGTTGCCGCCGAACGATTTTTGACTGCTGCTGCGCGGTTTGACGCTGACCATACGCGGCACCGCCAGCAGCAGCGGCGTTTCTCCGCGCAGCACGGAGCGCGCGGCTTCCGTTAGCTGCAGAGCAGAATGCATAGCGATGTTTTGCGTGGCGAACCCCAGGTGAATGAGCTGGCGGATCACGCTTATCCAGTGCTCATGAGTCTGGTCGCGGCCGATACCATAGACCGGCAGCTTGTCATGCTGCATATCGCGGATACGCTGGTTGTTGGCGCCGCGCAGCACCTCCACCACGTAGCCCATACCGAAACGCTGGCCGACGCGATAGATGCAGGAGAGCGCTTTCTGCGCCTCTACCGTGCCATCGTAGCGGCGTGGCGGATCCAGGCAGATATCACAGTTGTCGCACGGCTGCTGGCGTCCTTCACCAAAGTAGTTCAGCAGCACCAGCCGGCGGCAGGTTTGCGCCTCCGCAAAGGCGCCCATCGCGTTGAGCTTGTGGCGCTCGATATCCTGTAGAGGCCCCGGCGCTTTTTCTTCCAGACATTTACGCAGCCAGGCCATATCTGCCGGATCGTAAAGCATCAGCGCTTCGGCTGGCAGGCCGTCTCGCCCGGCGCGGCCCGTTTCCTGATAGTAGGATTCGATGTTGCGCGGGATATCAAAGTGCACCACAAAGCGTACGTTAGGCTTGTTGATACCCATGCCAAAAGCGACCGTGGCGACGACGATTTGCAGATCGTCGCGCTGGAAGGCTTCCTGCACGTGAGCGCGATGCGCGTTATCCATACCGGCATGGTAAGCGCCGACGCTCAGGCCGCGACTTTGCAGGCGCGCGGCGGTGTCTTCTACCTTCGCCCGGCTGTTGCAGTAAATGATGCCGCATTTGCCGCGCTGATCCTGTACGTAGCGGATTAGCTGATCTGTAGGCTTGAATTTCTCAACCAGCGTGTAGCGAATATTAGGACGATCGAAGCTGCTGACCTGGATCAGCGGATCCTGTAGCTGGAGCAGCCGCGCGATATCGTTACGCGTGGTTTCGTCGGCGGTAGCGGTCAGCGCCATTACCGGCACTTCCGGCAGCCTTTGCCGCAGCTGGCCCAGCGCGCCGTATTCCGGCCGGAAATCGTGGCCCCATTGCGAGATGCAGTGCGCCTCATCCACCGCCAGCATCGCCGGATTCCAGTGCGCCAGGTTGTCCAGGAAGTTGTCCATCATCAGGCGCTCTGGCGCGATGTAGAGCAGCTTGATACGCCCCGTGCGGCAGCCTGCGAAAACTTCCTGCTGCTGCTCCCGCGTTTGCGTGGAGTTCAGGCAGGCGGCGGCTACGCCGTTAGCCAGCAGCTGATCGACCTGGTCTTTCATCAGCGAGATCAGCGGCGACACCACCAGCGTCAGCCCTTCGCGCACCAGCGCCGGGATCTGATAGCAAAGCGATTTGCCGCCGCCGGTCGGCATCACCACCAGACAGTCGCGCCCCTGCAGCGAAGCCTGGATAATGGTTTGCTGGCCGGGACGAAACTGCTGGTAGCCGAAGGTTTCCTGCAAAACCTGTTGCGCCAGCGTTTCCTGGTTGATCACTGCAGCCGTAGACACGTGTACTCCAACTTGATGGCGGACGGCGCGCGACGGCCGTCCGGAAAGCGTTAAAACAGGTCGTTCAGTATGACGCCGACGCCGACCCTGGTCTGACGATGGTTATAGTCAATCAGCGATTCACCATAGCCGCTAAAGACTTGCGTGTAGAAACGGACATGTTCCGTAAGGGGATAGCTCCATCCCGCCTGGGCGCCGCCGTAGCCGCTGTTCCAGTTATAGTTGCCCTGCAGGCTGAAGATGCTTTCGCCCAGCTGGTAGCCGACCGTCAGGCGATAATACCCCATATATTTAGTGATATCAGGGTTGTCGTCATTATTTTCATTTTCTGGAAGACGGTACCAGGGTTTGGCCTCTACCAGCCAGTTACCGTTCTGCGCCATCAGCCGCGCGTAAACACGGTTCCAGCTGCGTGAAGTTGGCTCTGAGCGGCCGTTCGACTGGTGGTTCAGACCCAGCTCAACGTCGCGCAGCGTCCAGCCGGCAAAGCTGTAGTCGGTAGCCCAGCCCAGGAAAACCTGCGGCTGATAGTCGGTTTCACGAAACGGCGACGAGCCGCCGCGGTTGGAAAGCTGCCACCAGGATGACTGAGTATAAGAGGCCGCGAGCACCGAGTTGTCGCCTAAAATGCCCCGCCAGAGCGGGAAGGCCAGGCTTAGCTGGAATTTTACCTCGTCGTGCTTCGCCTTATCCGCCCAGTTGTAGCTTTGAATCGCCTCTTTGTTGATATTGCTGGTATCCGTGTAGAGCAGATAGTTGCTTTCGTAAGGAAAGAGCACAAAAGGGTTGTCATGCTTCTCCAGCAGATTGGCGATAATACTGCCGCGCACGGCGGGCTGGTCATGCACCTCTGTGACCTGAGCTTCCTGCGCCAGAGCCAGGCAGGGGAAAAGGAGCGCTGCAGCCAGCGGGCCTTTCAGCATCGACATAAAATTCTCCAGAACAGATAAGGGTATGGGTAAAAAGCACGCCATTCTACACAGAATTACTGGCCGGGATTAGTGCTGTTTTTGTAAAGTAAACGCCTCGCTACCGGCGGGTTAAAATAGTCAGTCTGATAAGCGGCTTACGTCGTAAAGGAATTTTTTATGCCTTCACCTGCACTGCTCGATCGGGCCGCGGCCCGCCGCCTGATCGGCGAAATCTTTGTTTATGATATGCCCTTTAACCGCACGCTCGGCCTCACGCTGGATCGGCTGGAGCCGGATTATGCGGAACTTAGCTTCGCTAATCAGACCCAGCTGGTTGGCAATATTGCGCAAAAAATTCTGCACGGCGGCGTGATCGCGGCGGTGCTGGACGTAGCGGCTGGTCTGGTCTGCGTCAGCAGCGCGCTTACCAGGCAAGAGGCCATTACCGAAGAGGAACTGCGGCAGCGCCTGTCGCGGATGGGCACTATCGATCTGCGCGTGGACTATCTGCGTCCTGGCCGCGGCGAACGCTTTATCGCCACCAGCAGCCTGCTGCGCGGCGGTAATAAGGTCGCGGTGGCGCGCGTTGAGTTGCATAATGACGCCGGTCTTTATATCGCCAGCACCACGGCAACCTATCTTGTAGGTTAAATTTCCACCGTTGACGGAGTGATGTTACATGGATGCGCAGCAATCTCGCCAGGGCATTTTCTATGCGCTGGGCGCTTACTTTATCTGGGGCATCGCGCCCGCCTATTTCAAACTGATTAAGCAGGTCGCGCCCGGCGAAATCATGACGCACCGCGTCATCTGGTCGTTCTTTTTTATGCTGCTGCTCCTGAGCGTCAGCCGTAACTGGGGCAAGGTAAAGGCGGTTTTCCAGACGCCAAAAAAGGTGCTGCTGCTGGCGGTTTCCGCCACTCTGGTGTGCAGTAACTGGCTGATTTTTATCTGGGCGGTGAATAACGATCATATTCTGGAAGCCAGCCTGGGCTATTTTATTAATCCGCTGCTGAATGTGCTGGTCGGCATGCTGTTTCTGGGCGAACGCTTTCGCCGTTTGCAGTGGCTGGCGGTGGCGCTGGCCGCCTGCGGCGTGCTGGTACAGCTGTGGAAATTTGGCTCTGTGCCGCTGATCGCGCTTGGCCTGGCTGGCACTTTTTCCCTGTACGGCCTGATGCGCAAAAAGATTGGCGTGGATGCGCAGACCGGCATGCTGATTGAAACCAGCTGGCTGCTGCCGGTTGCCGCCATCTATCTGTTCGGCATCGCGGAAAGCCCGACCAGCCATCTGACGCAGAATCCGCTTTCGCTGAACCTGCTGCTGATTGCCGCCGGGATTATCACCACCATTCCACTAATGCTGTTTACCGCCGCCTGTTCGCGTTTGCGCCTGTCAACGGTGGGTTTTTTCCAGTATCTCGGCCCGACGCTGATGTTCCTGCTGGCCATCACCTTTTACGGCGAACAAATGACGCCGGATAAAGCGGTGACCTTTAGCTTTATCTGGGCGGCGCTGGCGATCTTTGTTTTTGATGCGTTGATGACTTTAAAAAGGCGGCGGCCCGCTGAAGTCTGAGCGCGATTTTATTTCACCGGATAATCTGCGTCCGGTGAAATTAACAGTTTAGTAAAGTTTGCAACCTTCTTTTTTCTTCGTAAATCAGTGCAAATGTTTTACCGCCGCCGTTCGGGATAGTGCCAGAATAGCGGCGTGTTTAACTACTGAGGACAATATTCATTCCACCAGGATGAGAAGCAATAGCGTGGATGAGTGGTAAATTTATGGACGGTTTGTTCATTTCCCTGCAGTGCCCAGCCTTTTCCCTTACCCGGTTCTTCTGCCGTTCCGTCATTGACCAGCACTGGCGTTCCGCGCTGTAGCGCGCTCTCTGTCGATTAATTTCCTGCGCGTTTGTCTGCGCGAAAAATAATTTCCTTTTTCGGAGAGAGAAAATGCTGTACTGGTTGCTGTTAGCGCTTGCTATTGTTTTTGAAATTACCGGCACGCTGGCGATGAAATGGGCCAGCCTCAACGGCCATGCCGCGGGCTATATTTTTATGCTGGGCAGCATCGCCCTTTCCTATATTGTTTTGTGCTTCGCCGTTAAAAAGATTGCGCTGGGCGTAGCCTATGCTATCTGGGAAGGCGTCGGCATTTTGCTTATTACGCTGTTTAGCGTGGCGCTGTTTGGTGAATCCCTGACGCTGATGAAAATGGCCGGACTGGCAACGCTGGTAACGGGCATCGCGCTGGTGAAGTCGGGCACCGTCGCCCGCAAGGAGCCGCAGCATGTCACCGCTTGACTGGACACATATCGCCTGGCTGGCGCTTGCCGTCGCGCTGGAGATCCTGGCAAATATTTTCCTGAAGTATTCCAACGGCTTCCGCCGCCCGCTGTATGGTCTTTGCTCTATCGTTGCCGTGCTGGCCGCTTTTAGCGCGCTGGCGCAGGCTGTGAAAGGAATAGATTTGTCAGTGGCCTACGCGCTGTGGGGCGGATTCGGCATAGTGGCGACGGCAACGGCCGGCTGGATCCTGTTTGGCCAGCGTCTGAACGTTCGCGGCTGGTGCGGCATCGGCGTGCTGCTGCTCGGTATGATCTTGATTAAGTTCGCCTGAAGCCCGCGCAGTTCATTAAACGGCATCCGTGCCGGTTGAGTGGTTACAGCCAGTTCTTCCGCTTGAAGTAGGCATAAGGTGCCAGGCCCGCCAGGATCATCAGGCAAATGGCGCCGGGATAGCCGAAGCTCCATTTGAGTTCCGGCATAAATTCAAAGTTCATGCCGTAGCTGGAGGCAACCAGCGTTGGCGGCAGGAAGACCACCGAGACCACCGAGAAGATTTTAATAATGCGGTTCTGCTCGATATTGATAAAGCCCATCGCCGCCTGCATCAGGAAGTTGACCTTCTGGAACAGGGATTCGTTATGCGGCAGCAGCGATTCGATATCGCGCAGGATTTCGCGTGCCTGCTCCAGCTGGTTGCCCGGCAGGCGAGCCTTGCGCACCAGGAAGTTGAGCGCGCGCTGGGTATCCATCAGGCACAGGCGTACTTTCCAGCCGATATCTTCCAGCTCCGCCAGCGTGGAAAGCGCGGCGTCGAACTCGTCGCCCTGCTGGCCTTCCATGATTACACGGCTGAGCTTTTCCAGGTCGCTGTAGATGTTCTCGATCTCATCCGCCAGCTGCTCGATTTTGGTTTCAAACAGGTCCAGCAGCAGCTCATAGGCGTTGCCGTCGGTAAGCACCTGGTTGCGCGCGCGCATGCGGTAAAGCCGGAACGCGGGCAGCTCGCGCTCACGCAGCGTATAAAGGCGGCCATCGCGAATGGTGAAAGCCACCGTGGAGTTGCCCGCGTGGTCTTCCGCATCTTCGTAAAAGAAAAAGGAGTGGATATGCAGGCCGTCTTCGTCTTCAAAAAAACGGGCGGAAGCTTCGATATCTTCCAGCTCGGGCCGCGTCGCCAGGCTCTGGCCCAGCTCGTTCTGTACGCGGTCACGCTCGTTTTCTTCCGGCTCGATCAGATCGACCCAGACCGAGCTGGTCAGCTCGTCGATCGGCTCTTCCAGCTCCAGGCGGGCAAGGCGGCTGCTTTCAAGTTTAAATGCGCTCAGCATAGCTGTACTCCCAATTCTTTATAATCTGGGACGCGCCTGAACACGGGAAAGTTCGGTCGATATGACTCAGAGCGATGCGGAATGCGGATCGCCAACAACCACGAAGGCTATCGGCAGAGAGGGATAGCCTTAGGAGTTGTACCTGGTTTCCAGGTCAATGAGCCAGTATCTACTGGGTGTGTCCAAGGCGAATGTCCTCTCAGGATGATAGTGCGCGCATGTTACGCTGTGCTGAAAATGGCGTCAACAGCCAGCCCGGATAAACGAGCCGGCACGCGTTGGAATCAGGGAAAAATGCCGGGCTTAGACGGTTTCTAACTTCGCGTAGGCGGCCACCAGCCACTTGATGCCCTGGCCCTGGAAAGCAACCTGTAACCGGCTGTGATCGCCGCTGCCTTCCAGGTTAACGATGGTGCCTTCGCCGAACTTAGCGTGGCGCACGCGCTGGCCGAGCTTAAAGCCGCTGTCGTTTTGCGCCACCGGCGTGCCCATGCGCTGATGGCTTATCGGGCGGCTGACGCTGGCACGCAGACGCACTTCCTCGACGCACTCTTCCGGCAGCTCGCCGATAAAGCGCGAAGGCCGGTGATAAACCTCTTTGCCATAAAGCCGACGCGTTTCCGCATAGGTCAGGGTCAGCTTTTGCATGGCGCGCGTGACGCCGACGTAGGCCAGGCGGCGCTCTTCTTCCAGCCTGCCGCCCTCTTCCAGCGACATCTGGCTGGGGAACATGCCTTCTTCCATACCGACGATAAAGACCTGGCGGAACTCCAGCCCTTTGGCCGCGTGCATGGTCATTAGCTGCACCGCATCCTGCCATTTGTCCGCCTGGCCTTCGCCCGCCTCCAGCGCCGCATGCGACAGAAACGCCTGCAGCGGCATTAAATCTTCGTCTTCGTCCTGATAGCTGTATTGCCGCGTGGCGTTGACCAGCTCCTCAAGGTTTTCGATGCGCGCCTGGCCTTTTTCGCCTTTTTCCTGTTCATACATCAGCCACAGGCCGGAATCTTTGATTACCCGGTCGGTCTGCACGTGCAGCGGCATTTCGCTGGTTTCCTGCGCCAGCGAGTCCACCAGCTCGGTGAAGCGTTGCAGCGCCGAGGCGGCACGACCGGCCAGCGCCTTTTCCTGGAGGAGTACGCGAGCGGTCTGCCACAGCGTTAGCTGGCGCTCGCGAGCGGTTTGGCGTACCACGTCCAGCGTGCGATCGCCGATGCCGCGCGTTGGCGTATTTACCACGCGTTCAAAGGCCGCATCGTCATTGCGGTTAGCTATCAGCCGCAGGTAGGCCAGCGAGTCTTTGATTTCCTGACGTTCAAAGAAGCGCATGCCGCCGTAAATGCGGTAAGGCATGCTGGTTTGCAGCAGCGCCTCTTCCAGCACGCGCGACTGGGCGTTGCTGCGGTAGAGAATGGCGCAGTCGTTCAGCGCGCCGCCGTTTTCCATCCATACCTTGATGCGGTTAACCACAAAGCGGGCTTCGTCCAGCTCGTTAAAGGCGCAGTAGACAGAGATCGGCTCGCCGTCGCTGCCGTCCGTCCACAGCTCTTTACCCAGGCGACCATTGTTGTTGGCGATCAGGGCGTTGGCCGCTTTCAGAATGTTGTTGGTCGAGCGGTAGTTTTGCTCCAGGCGGATAGTTTCCGCGCCGTGGAAATCGTTAAGGAAGCGCTGGATGTTCTCTACCTGCGCGCCGCGCCAGCCGTAGATCGACTGGTCGTCGTCGCCGACGATAATCACTTTGCCGCTGTCGCCCGCCAGCATTCTGATCCAGGCGTACTGGATATTGTTGGTGTCCTGGAATTCGTCCACCAGGATATTGGTGAAGCGCTCGCGGTAGTGGTTAAGAATATGCGGTTTAGTCAGCCACAGCTCGTGCGCGCGCAGCAGCAGCTCGGCGAAATCCACCAGCCCGGCGCGGTCGCAGGCTTCCTGATAGGCCTGATAGATGCGCAGCCAGGTTTGCTCAACGGGATTGCCGTAGCTCTCGATGTGCTTAGGCCGCAGCCCTTCGTCTTTTTTGCCGTTGATGTACCACATGCCCTGACGCGCGGGCCATTGCTTCTCGTCCAGATTCATGGCTTTGATCAGGCGCTTTAGCAGCCGCATTTGATCTTCGCTGTCCAGAATCTGGAAATCCTGCGGCAGCCTGGCATCCAGATGGTGCGCGCGCAGCAGGCGGTGCGCCAGGCCGTGGAAGGTGCCGATCCACATGCCGCCCTGGCTGGTGCCGATTAGCTGCTCGATACGATGGCGCATCTCCGCCGCCGCCTTGTTGGTAAAGGTCACGGCCATAATGGAGTAAGGCGAACAGTTTTCAACCCCCAGCAGCCAGGCGATGCGGTGCACCAGCACGCGCGTTTTGCCGCTGCCCGCGCCTGCGAGCACCAGCAAATTACTGCGTGGCGCGGCTACGGCCTCGCGTTGTTTGTCATTCAAGCCGTCGAGAAGGTCAGAAACGTCCATAAGCACCGTCAGGTTAAGGGAAGCTACAGCTCCACTGGATATTTAACCAGCGTATTATAGCAACGCGGTCAGGGATGCCAACTGCGAAATTTCCAGCGTCGGCAGCAAACGGCTGTCGCTGGCCCGCATCAGGTTGCCATTGTGTAAGTTGATCCAGCACGCCTGCATGCCGCAGCGCACCGCGCCCGCCACATCCGTGGTGAGGTCGTCGCCCACGTGCAGGATGCTTGCCAGCGGCAGATCGAGTTTCTCCGCCGCCAGGTGATACATATCTTCATAAGGCTTGGCGCGCCCATGCGGCCCGGCTCGCAGAATAAATTTAAAGTATTTATCCAGCCCAAACAGATGCGGCTCGGCGTTGCCGTTGGTAACCGCTACCAGCGGAATTTTCGCCGCCAGCGCGGCCAGCGTGCTGTGCGTTTCATCCGGCACCGTTATCTGGCTGCGCCAGTGGGCGAAGTGCGCCATCACCTCGCGCGAGCCTTTTTCCGCCTGCTGCGCGTCAAGCCCGATGTTTAACATCGCCAGCTCTACCGCGCGGCGGCGCCATTCGCTAACGTCGTGATAAATTTCCGGTTCCTGCTCAAGCAGGCTGTCGCGCAGCTGCTGATATTGCAAAGGCGTAAATTCTTTTAGCGCCGGATGATAAGCCTGCAAAAACGCATGGGTTTCTTTAGCGGTGCGGCTGATGACCGGACGGTTGTCGTACAGCGTATCGTCCAGGTCGAAAGTCATGGCCGCGATTGGGCGCAGCGAACGGTAAAAGTGCATCAGGTTTTTCCTCGTTTGGCACGGGGATGCGCGGCATCGTACACCGAGGCCAGATGTTGAAAATCAAGGTGGGTATAGATTTGGGTAGTGGTAAGGTTGGCATGGCCTAACAGCTCCTGCACCGCTCGCAGATCGCCGCTCGATTCCAGCATATGGGTGGCAAAAGAGTGGCGCAGCTTGTGCGGATGAATATGGCTGGAAAGGCCCTGCTTTATGCCCCACTCCGCAAAGCGCTTTTGCACATTGCGCGCTGAGATGCGCTTGCCCTGTTTGGATAAAAACAGGGCATTATCGGATGGCGCAAACAGTTCGCGCAGCGCCAGCCAGTGCTCTGTCCACTCTACCGCCGTGCGACCAATCGGCAGGCGGCGCTCTTTGCTGCCTTTGCCCGATACCCAAACCTCGCCGGAAGCGAGATCGAGATGGGGAAGATCTATCCCTACCAGCTCAGAGAGTCGCAGCCCTGCGCCGTACATTACTTCCAGCATCGCTCTGTCACGCACCGCCAGCGGATCGTTCAGATCGATATCCAGCAGGCGATTTACTTCGTCTACATCGATATTTTTTGGCAGATGACGGGAAGCGCGCGGCGTGGCGACGCCCTTGGCCGGATTGGCTTTTATTTTGCCCTGGCTGATTTGCCAGTCCAGAAAGCTGCGCAGCGCGGAGAGACGCAGCGCCAGACTGGCTGGCTTTTGCCCGGCGCGGCGGCTGCGAGCGGCCAGCGCGCGTACCTGAGCGGCATCCAGCTTTTCCCAGGCGACAAGTTTCATCTCGCTCAGCAAAGCGATGCAGGCGCTTAGCTGGCGCTCATAGTTAATCTGCGTCAGCGGACTGAGCTGGCGCTCAACCTTCAGATAGCGCAGGAAGCCCTCTACGGCTGGCTGTAGAGGAGAGGAACTCATGTTCTTTCTATCCAACGCTGCAGCAGCTCCGGCAGCATTTGCGCGAGATGCTGCAACAGCACCGTGCCCATGCCACTTTGATAATGCTGGCTGTCACGGCTGCTGAAGATCAGCACGCCCAGTTCGCCGCGCTCGCCCAACAGCGACATCGCTACCGAGCCGACCGCTTTGGCCTGCGGCAGCAGCAGCAGCAGTTCCGGGCCGTTCAGGCTGCCCAGATAGTGCTGCTGCTTGCCCAGCCGTTGAATGCGTATGGATTCGAAAGCCTGGCGCGACAGCGCCAGCTGCGTGAAGTCTGAGGGCGCGCCGATACGCCATTTTTCGCTGAACAGCCGCACGTTGGCGCCTGCCAGCCCCAGCTCCCGCGCCCAGCGGTGCAGCCGATTAAGCATTTCATGCAGGCTGTCTGCCGCCGCCATGCGCCCTTGCAAGGTTAATAGCTGTTCGAACAGGCGGTGGTTAGCGCTGGCCTGCTCCATCAGCAGCGTGATTTCTTCTTCCAGCTGCGCAATCTGGTGGCGCTGGCGGCCCAGCTGCCACTCCACCAGCGAGACGGTGCCGCGTACCGGATGCGGTACCGTCATCTGTTCGACCTGGCGGGCGTTGCGGATAAAAAAGTCGGGGTTTTGCAGCAGGTAATCGCTGACTGCACGATCGTCCAGCAGGCTGTCGCTGGCGGCCTCGCTGACATTTTTCATAGATGAATAAATCCGTCGTAAACGTGAGTGGCCGGGCCGGTCATATAGAGCGGATGACCAGGCCCTTTCCATGCGATGTTCAGCGAGCCGCCGGGCAGATCGACGCGAACTTTTTCCGCCAGCAGCGCCTGCTGAATGCCAACCGCTACCGCCGCGCAGGCTCCACTGCCGCAGGCCTGGGTTTCGCCCGCGCCGCGCTCGTAGACGCGCAGGCGAATATGCTCGCGGCTGACGACTTCCATAAAGCCGACGTTAACTCTTTCCGGGAAACGCTCGTGGCTTTCCAGCACCGGACCTAAGGTTTCTACCAGCGCGGTCTTCACGCTATCAACCTGGAGCACACAGTGCGGGTTGCCCATTGATACCACGCCGCACATTATTGTCTGCTCTGCCGCGCGCATCAGGTAGAGATTTTCCGCTTTGTTGGCGCGGAATGGCACCTGCTGCGGCTCAAAGTTCGGCTCGCCCATATTGACGCAGACCAGCTCGTCCGGCGTGACGCTCAGTACCATGCGGCCAGTCTGGGTGCTGACGCGAATATCGCTTTTATTGGTCAGCCCTTTCAGGCGCACAAAGCGGGCGAAACAGCGCGCGCCGTTGCCGCACTGCGCCACTTCGCTGCCGTCGGCGTTAAAGATACGGTAGTGAAAATCAAGGTCGGGATCGTAGGGCGGTTCGACGATCAGCAGCTGATCGAAGCCGATCCCCAGATGGCGATCCGCCAGCCGACGGATCAGTTCAGGGGAGAAATAGACGTTTTGCGTCACGGCATCGACCACCATAAAGTCATTGCCCAGACCGTGCATTTTGGAGAACTGCATATGTGGCTCCGGCGTGTGCGTCATCTGTTACTGAGCCGATTGCCGTTCCGCATCGGTGGTCTTTGACTGCTGCTGCGCGCTGCTCTTCGCGCCGTTAGCCTGCGCTGGCTGCGCCTGCTTTGGAAAATAGAGAGGGCCTTTCAGTCCGCATCCCGCCAGGCTGACTACGGCCAGCGCCAGCGCCATCCGGCAAATCATCTTTTTCATGCTTGTTCTGCTCATTATTGCTGCCTGTTGGTTGACTATCATCGCAGGTGAAGTGCTAAAAGCAACAGGAAAAAGGCGAAGGTTGCGGAAAAGAAAAGCGGAAATTTGTTTCGGTTCGGGCAGGCCGCGCGGCACTGAACCTGGGCAAAGGCCCGCGCCGGAACGGAAAGCCGGTTATAAAAAGTCTTTGCGCTGGGGCGTAAACATATCGACGAGCACGCCGCTTTCCAGACAAACGCAGCCGTGCAGAATGTCCGATTTCTTATACAGCGTATCGCCCGCTCTGACCTGATGCTGTTCGCTGCCGATGGTGAAAAGAAACGCGCCGGAGCGGACATAGGTTAACTGTTCATGGGGATGGCTATGCATTGGGCCAATCGCGCCCTGTTCAAAGCTGACCTCTACGCACATCAGGCCGCCGCCGCGCGCCAGCACGCGACGCGTTACGCCTTCGCCCGCTCTTTCCTGTAACGAGTCTTTGTAAAAGAAAAACATCTTTTTATCCTTTGCGGTAAGTCAGCCAGCTATTTTGACCGTCGCGCGGGGATTTACTATTCAGCAGAAAATTAACTGTGACAGCCATCATGCCGGTTTGTACAAAAGGGCCAAAAAACCGCTATTTATGGCGCAATTGTTATAGCCCAGGCGATCTTTTTGCCGTTTTGTGATTCGCAACAATGACAGGCCTGGCGCGCTGGCTGAAGATAGCGGCTGGATCCGCGTACCCGATAAGGATTATCGTCATGACCGTTACGCTTCGTCGTGAGACGCATTTCCGTCATCCCGATGAAAAAGTCGTGTTTCATTTCTGGCAGCCGGAAAAAACGCTGTGCCAGGAACACCGCCATGAATATTGCGAGCTGTTTCTGGTTGAAAAAGGCAGTGGCATTCATGTGATTAACGAAAAGCCTTATTTGCTAACCGCAGGCACGCTCTGTTATCTGAACCGCCACGATTATCATCTTTTCGAAGGCATGAAAAATTTAAAGCAGGTGAATTTGCTTTATCTGGCGCCAGATAAATTTAACGTGCTGAAGAGCATTGAGCATCTGCTGAACCGTCCCGGCGAGACCAACGTATGGCAAATCAATACGCGCGTTATGCAGCAGGTTATCGCCAGACTACGCTCGCATGCGGCAACAGAGCATGAAAATAAGCTGCTGTGCGAAAGCCATAAAGAGATGATTTTTCTGGAGACGCTGCACAAGCTGCATCAGTGGCGTTATAAAACCCAGGATTTCGCCAGCAGCGACGATCGCCTCAGCCAGATTATTATCTGGTTAAATTCCCATCTGGCCGAGCCGCTGGATCTCGAACGCCTCTGTCGGCGCTTTGCCATTTCGCGCCGGACGCTACAGCGGGGCTTTGTAGACTATACAGGCGTCTCGCCGCAAAAATACCTCACCACCATGCGGCTATTGCAGGCGAAGTATCACCTGCAATACAGCGAGATGACGGTGGCGGAAGCAGGCAAACAGGTGGGCTTTAACGAAGCCAGCTATTTTTCCCGCCTGTTCCGCAAGCAGTTCGGCATTTCTCCCGGCCAGTGTTTATAAGGCTTCAGTTTGTCGTTACCTCGACAAGCTCCAGCTTGCCTGCCGCTACTTTTGCCGGATAAGGTTCATCGCGGCAGATTGGCAGTGCTTCCCAACGCAGCCAGTAACGGCTCTGCGGCGAATAGTCGCTGTTTTGCGCCGCCAGCAGCTGAACTTCCGCGGCGGGATGCAGGTGTTGGTAAGGCTGCGACAGCGCTTCCGGCAGCGGCGCCTGCGCGGGCAGCGTCTCCGTCACGTTTAACGAGTCTTCAGCGAGCAGCCAGCGCCCTGCGCCCGTCCACAGAGTGTACCAGCCGACTTCCAGCCTGTTTTTTTCCACAACGCGCGGCGGCTGCAAAACCAGGTCGGGCGGAATAGAGCCAGGGCCTTTGAAATCCCAGCGAAAATCCCACTGGCTGAGCTGCTGTTTTTGCCAGCCGCCCGCGCCGTCCGGCCTGGCCAGGTACGCCTGCGAATGGCCGCTTTGGTCGTAGCGGTGATAAATCAACAGCGGTTTTCTCTGAGTATCAAAGCCGATCTCCTGCACCATATTAATCAGCCCTTCGCCGATTCCGGCACTATCGACTATTTCTCCTTTTGCGCGCGAGATTGGCAGCGTCAGGCTTGTACCGGACGAGGTTTCCCAATGCCGCAGATCGCGGCTGCGCGCATAGGAGAGGTTGTTATTGGTTTCACAATGCGGCGTTTCGCGCCACATCCAGATCAGATGCCACCAGCCGTCCGGCCCGGCAACCGGCGGCCTGGCATAGCCGTTGCGCTGGCCTTCGCCGTCCAGCAGCGGCGTCTCCAACAGGCGCGACCAGCGCCGTTGCGCCGTATCGTAAAGGTTATAGATATCATCGCCGTTGCCGCTACAGCCGTCGCGATAGCGAAACAGCAGCCGTCCCTGGCTGTCTTTGAAAAAGAGCGGATAGGTGGCGCGATCCTCCCGTTCGCCGGTCATGGATCTGACCACGCGCAGCGAATGGATATCCAGCGGCCGTTCAGAGCGAAAGTAGATCAGCGGATCGACATGCATATTGCCGGAAAGATGCAGGTAGCCTTCGCTGTCTATGGCCATCGTCAAATAGTTATGCGAATCGTAATCGGTAATAGCGGCGTCGCGGTTGCGCTGCGGCAGCCAGAAGCCTTCGGGCTGAAAGGTTTCCCAGTGTTGTCCGCCAGTGCGCCGACAGCCTACGGTGATGCGATGGGCGGCATCGTACCAGGCGGCAAACAGCGATCCCTGATGATGAAGCAGACAGTACAGCACGTTAAAGTCCGCGCATGCCTCGCCTACGGTTGAGAGAGTCACACTCATATCGCAATCTCCTGATTAATTTTTTTATAGCGCAGGAAATAACCGGCCAGCACGATCGCGCCAGCGGGATGAAGCACGGCCCCCACATAAATCGGTACGGCATAGCCATAGAGATCGATGATAGCGCCGACGAAGCCGTTAAAGATAATGGCGCTAATGCCGCCGAGCGCGCTCATAATGCCGATAGCGGTAGCAATGGCCGCCCGCGGCACCAGGCCGCCCATCATAATGGTCACCATGCTCAGCCAGGCCGTACACATAAAGTTGATCACGGTCATAATGCCTACCGCCAGCCAGACGTTTTGCACGGACGGCAGGAAAAATATCAGCGGCGCAAGGCAGGTAACGGCCCAGATAAGATTGAGGCGCGCGCGGGTCGGCTCAACGCCGCGCGCCACCAGCCGATCGGAGATCCGGCAAACCAGCAGCACGCCGAATACCGCCGCCAGCGGCGGAAACCACATCAGCTCGCCCACGCGTGCCAGGCTCAGCCCCAGCTTTTCCTGCATAAAGCCAATCTGCCAGTACTGATAGAAGAACCAGAAAGGATCGGTCAGCAGCCGCGCGACGATCAGCGTCCAGACGGGCGCGGAGGCCAGCACGAATTTGTAACGTTGCAGCATAGAAACGTCGTCTTTACTTTCCGGCTGCAGCTCCGTTACGGCTGGCTGGCGACGGCAGGCGATAAACCACAGCAGCCCGACCAGGATGCCGACTCCCGCCGGAATAAAAAATGCCCAGCGCCAGCTGTGAGAAAGCGTAATCCAGGCAATAAAAGGCGGCGCGACGATTAGCCCCAGCGACTGCACAATATTGGTGAGCTGAAAGGCGAAAGCGCGCTGCTCCGCTTTAAACCAGGTAAATATCGCCAGCGTCAACGCAGGCACTACGCCCGATTCCGCCAGGCCCAGCATAAAGCGGCCAATTAACATGCCGGTCAGCGAATGAGATAAGCCGGTGATCAGCGTGGCTATCGCCATCACTATCATTAAAAAGGTCAGCACCAGACGGCTGCCGAATTTATCCACCAGCACGCCGGAGAAAAAATACATGCCAATATAAGGCGCCATAAAAGCGGTAATCAGCAGGGAGTAATCTTTATTGCTTACGCCCATTTCATGCATCAGCGTGGTTTTAAGAATCGAGACGATTTGCCGGTCGAAGGAGAAAAAGAACAGAATGCAGCCCAATAAAAGAAGCAGAAGAGAAATAAAAAGACCGAATTTATTTCCTCTTCTGGTCAGTGACTTATTTCCTTTTGCCATATGTCCCTCACAGAATTATTCCGTTAAATAAGACTCTGGCGCGAGTATAAGTTTGATTACGCCGGGCGCGCGGGCGGGGTTTTTACTCTGTGAATAACATCATTGTGATTTGTACTTCAGCGCCAGAAAGGCGAAAAGAATGGCATTTACCTGCGGCCCGCAGCATTGCGGGCCGCCGTCAATGCATCTGATAGCGCTGCGCGTAGTCGCTGGGATCGTTGTCGGAAAGGTTAGCGCACAGCTGCGCCAGCGTCTGGCTGCGGAACGGGATCACCTGGAAGCGATCGTCAACCTGCACAATCTGGTAGAACTGCGGCAGGTTAAAGTTGATAAAGCTGGAGCCGTAGGTAAAGCGATCGTGCGAAGAAGAGTAGAAGCGGCTGACATCCCGCACCAGCTCTTCTTTACTGCCTTCGCAATGGTGATAGATCTCTACGCGGTTGGTCTCATCCAGGATATAGATATTAAAGCCGCGATCGTTTTGCGTATCTTCAAAGAAGAACTGGATAATGCCTTCGCTGGCGTAGCCGTTGACCACCGACGGCAGCCGCGTTTGATCGGTTTCTACCTTGATCGACAGACCGTGCAGTTTGTTGTTGGAGATAGCGCCGTAGAACTCCACGGCGTTTTCCAGCTTCTGTACCGAGACGCTCAGCCGCTCGAAGAAGAGTCCCCAGGTCTGTCCGGCGACGCGCACGGCTTTAAAGCGGCCAGGCTCCTGGCGCGTGCTGGAAAGACGCAGCTCAATGCACTCTGATACCAGCTGCTGGACACGCGTGCGGATCAGGCCACGCAGGTGCTGGCTGTAGCAGAAGACTTCGACGTTATCCGGCGGCGCGGCGTCCTGATGCATTTTGCCCAGGATGGTTTTCAGCGCTTCGATCATCGCCTGCTCGCCGTTGAAGTGCAGCGTACGCACCTCGTTCCAGGAGTTACGGTAGAGCAGATCTATGCTGCCGATCAGGCACTGCTGCTGCTGCCCGAAGCTGAATACGTCCAGCTTGCGGAAATCAAAATGCACTACCTGGTTGCGGAAGGCCGCCGTAGGATCGTGTTCAAGGTTGACGATAATCGCCAGGTGGCGAATTTCGCATGGGCTGTACAGAGCCTTTGGCGTAGGCGCGGGCAGACGTAGCGGAAAGTGATGCGACACATCTGCTACCAGTTCCTGCAACCTTGCCAGATCGCACAGCTCGTTGCCTTTAATATGCAGCCGCGTTTTGCTGGTCAGCAGACCGTTGAACCATGCCCAGGCCACCAGCTTGTTGAGATAGCGGTTATATTCCAGCGGCTGATGGCTGATAATCGACTGCATATCCGGCGACTGGTTATAAAGATACCAGCCCGCGCGGTTGGCGCGGCCGTGCGGCACGTGAATAAAGGTTAAGTGCGGCTCGGAAAGGTCGGGCGAGATCTGCGGATTCACCAGTGTGACCTTGCCCGGCAGCGCTTCAAAAGCGGCATACAGCTTGCGCGTTAGCACGCCAATATCCTGCGGGCTGGCGCTAACGCTCAGGTTGTTGCGGCGGGCGAACCGGATCAGGTTGCGATAGCTCTGCATCATCGCATCCAGCAGCTCGTTATGCGCTTCGCGCACCCGGCCTATCTTCCACTCGGCGCGGCTATCCAGCACGATCAGGCGCTGTTCATCCCAGCCCCATTCGCTGACCAGTTGGCTAAGGATTTCACGCCGCCAGCCCGGCTCACTGTCTACGGAAAGCTTTTCGCGCACTTTCAGGTAAAAGCAGCGGCGCACCAGATCAAGGCGTGCGTGATCGTCAATGCTGGTGAGGTAATGCGTGACGCGTTCCAGCATCATGCAATAAGGATCGAGGCCGTAGGAGACAATTTCGCCATCGTGCAGGCGCTGTTTGATATCCATTGCCAGCAGGCGCGTGCCCGGATATTCCCAGGAATAGGCTTCCAGCAGCAGCGTTTTCAGTACCGCTTTGTAGGGCGAATCGATGCTTTTATAGAGCTGCCACAGGCTTGCGCCGAAGTACTCTTCGGCGGAAAGCGTGCTCAGGCCACCCAAATCCAGCCACTCGTTAGGCGTCAGCACGCCTTTTTGATAGAGCGACATCACGTAGTCGTCGTAGTGCTCTTCTTCTTCGCCCGGCACCATATTCCACAGGATACGCTTGCCGGCCAGCCGTACCGCAGTGCGGTAAAACTCGTCCAGCAACAGGATATGCTGCGTGGAGCCGCAGTCTTCGCCGCCCAGGCTGCCGCTTTCGTTATGGCGGAAGCGGTTTTCGTCAATCAGGAAGAAGCTGGCGTCGACGCCCATGCTGGCGCACCATTTTTGCAGCAGCACGCATTTTTTCTGCAGCGCCAGCCGCTCTTCGTTATCCAGCCAGGACTGATGGCAGACCCAGATATCCAGATCGGAAGTGGCGTTCTGGCCCACCGAAGAGGTGCTGCCCATTGAGTAAACGCCGGTGATCGGCATCTCGCCCTGCGGCGTGAGCGCAGCGTCTGAGCCGGATTTTGCTTCTAAATCAGAGAGATACTCTTTTTGACTTTCATCAGGCGTGTAGAAGCTGATGCCATGTGGAACGTTACCCGCAAGGTAACCCGGCATCAGCGGATGATGATAATGCAATAAAGTTGGCAGCAGACTGTAAACCTGTTGGAACTCGGGTCCCATAGCCGCCAGCGCGCGATCGACGCGCAGCTGGTTAATGGCATCCAGTCTCTGTTTCAGTGTCTCAATGTAGAGGTACAAGACGTCTCGCCTGATTATCCCAGTGCCTGCAAAAACCCCCGTTTCCGAAATCCGCCGCTTGCTTTAAAAATAGTCGGGCGAATTAGTGCTGGAAACGTGATCAATCTAACACCTGGCTGGTTGACCGTAAAGAAAGATGCGCTACCACCTAGTTTAGCACGTTTTACCATCAACTGACCTGAAATGCCGGAGCGACTGCCCACGCCTGCCGTTTCAGCCCGCGGAAACTGACAGCCTTCCCGTATCAATGATAGGATAATCAGTGAACGATAAAAACGGTAACCCGCATGTCAGACAAAATTTTAAGAATAGCTACCCGTCAGAGTCCGCTTGCGCTATGGCAGGCGCACTATGTGCAGCAGCGCCTGATGGCCTGCCATCCGGGCCTGAGCGTCGAGCTGGTGCCTATGGTCACCAGGGGCGACATTATTTTAGATACGCCGCTGGCTAAGGTCGGCGGCAAAGGCCTGTTCGTAAAAGAGCTGGAGCAGGCGCTGCTGGATGGCCGCGCCGATATCGCCGTCCACTCCATGAAGGATGTGCCGGTAGAGTTTCCCGAGGGGCTGGGGCTGGTGACAATCTGCGAGCGAGAAGATCCGCTGGACGCTTTTGTTTCTCCTCAGTATGACTCCGTCGATGCACTGCCACAGGGCGCCGTGGTCGGCACCAGCAGCCTGCGCCGCCAGTGCCAGCTAAGCGCCCGCCGTCCGGATCTGATTATCCGCTCGCTACGCGGCAACGTAGGCACGCGCCTGAGCAAGCTGGATGCAGGTGAATACGATGCCATCATTCTTGCCGTAGCCGGGCTAAAACGCCTGGGCTTAGGCGATCGCATTCGCCATGCGATGCCTGCCGAAGAGTCTTTGCCTGCGGTAGGCCAGGGCGCGGTCGGTATCGAATGCCGCCTTGACGATGAACAAACTATTACGCTGCTTGCCGCCCTGAATCATGAAGAGACGGCGATACGCGTCAAAGCGGAACGCGCGATGAATACCCGGCTGGAAGGCGGCTGCCAGGTGCCAATCGGCAGCTATGCGGTGCTGGAAGAAGATGAGCTGTGGCTGCGCGGCCTGGTAGGCTCGCCAGACGGCAGCGCGATGATCCGGGGCGAACGCCGTGGGCCGCGCGAAGATGCAGAGAAAATGGGGATTTCGCTGGCGGAAGAGCTGCTGAACAACGGCGCGCGTGAAATCCTGGCGGAGGTATATCAGGGAAATCCGCCTAAATGACCATTCTGGTGACCCGTCCGTCGCCCGCGGCGGAAGATCTGGTTAGTCGTTTACGCGCCGCCGGTCGGGTCGCCTGGTCTATGCCGCTGATCGAGTTTACGCCGGGTACAGAGCTGGATGGCTTGCCAATGAGGCTGGCAGCGTTAAATGAAGGCGATCTGGTTTTTATCCTTTCGCAGCACGCTATTCATTATGCCCAGCCTGCGCTGGTTCGCGCGGGCACGGCATGGCCTGCCGAACTGCACTACTATGCTATAGGCCGCACTACCGCGCTGGCGCTGCATACCGTCAGCGGGCTGGATGTCGTCTGGCCGCACGAGCGCGAAACCAGCGAAGTATTAATCCAGCTTCCTGCTTTACAGCAGGTGGCGGGCAAGCGCGCGCTGATCCTGCGCGGCAACGGCGGACGCGAATTGCTGGCGGAAACCTTGCAACAGCGCGGCGCTGATGTACAGTTTGTTGAATGCTATCAACGCTGTGCGAAGATTTATCAGGGCGCTATTGAGGGCCGTCGCTGGCGCGACCGTGAGGTCGATACGCTGGTTGTTACCAGCGGTGAGATGCTACAGCAGCTTTATGCGCTGTTCCCGGCGATCGATCGCGAGGAATGGCTTCTGCACTGTCGGCTGCTTGTCGTCAGTGAACGCCTGGCTACCCGTGCCGCAGAACTGGGCTGGCGCAACATCAGGGTCGCCGAGGGTGCCGATAACGACGCCTTGCTGCGTGCGTTACTATAAACTTAAAGATGGGATGTGCCACAATGACGGAACAAAAAGAGTCCTCTGCCATGGTTGAAACAACCACCCCAGAGGAAGAGACCTTAGCGACGAAGCAAGCGCCCGAGCGTAAACCGCGTAACGGCGCTACGGCGCTGGCCGTGCTGGCGATAGCTATCGCGCTGGCCTCCGGCGCTGGCCTCTATTTCCACGCGCGTACGCAGGCTCAGCAGCAGGCAGCGGCCACTCAGGCGCTGACCGATCAGCTGGCCGGATTGCAGCAGGATGCCGCCGGCGAAAAGCAAAATCTGGTGCGTCAGCTGGCTGCGCAGGGTAGCGAGCTGGATAAGGCCCGCGCTCAGCAGGCAGCCATGAGCAAACAGCTGGATGAGCTGAAAGAAAAAGTGGCGTCTATCTCCGGTAACGATGCGCATACCTGGCTGCTGGCACAGGCGGATTATCTGGTGAAGCTGGCAGGACGCAAGCTGTGGAGCGATCAGGATGTCACCACCGCCGCCGCGCTGCTGAAAAGCGCAGACGCCAGCCTGGCCGATATGAACGATCCAAGCCTGATCGACGCGCGCCGCGCGCTTACGCAGGATATCAGCTCGCTTTCCGCCATCAGCCAGGTGGACTACGACGGTATCATCCTCAAGCTTAACCAGCTTTCCAACGGCGTCGATAATCTGCGCCTGGCCGATAACGACAGCGACGACGCGCCAATGGACGCCGACAGCGGCGAACTCTCCTCCTCGCTGCGCGAGTGGCGGCAAAACCTGGTGAAAAGCTGGCATAACTTTATGGATGACTTTATTACCATCCGCCGCCGTGACACCACCGCGGAACCATTGCTGGCCCCTAATCAGGATGTTTATCTGCGAGAGAATATCCGCTCGCGCCTGCTGATTGCCGCCCAGGCCGTGCCGCGCCATCAGGATCAGATCTACAAGCAGTCCATTGATACGGTTTCCGCCTGGGTTCGCGCCTGGTTCGATACCGACGATGCGGCGACCAAAGCCTTCCTCAGCCAGCTGGACGAACTGAGCCAGCAGAGCGTCTCAATGGACGTGCCGGATGCGCTGCAGAGCCAGCCAATGCTGGACAAGCTGATGCAAACGCGCGTGCGTAACCTGCTGGCTCAGCCCGGTGCCCAACCGCAGCAGGGAGAGTAAGCATGCTTAAGGTACTGATTATTTTTGTTTTGCTGATGGCAGGCATCGTGTTGGGCCCGATGCTGGCAGGCCATCAGGGCTATGTGCTGATCCAGACTGATAACTGGAATATTGAAACCAGCGTCACCGGGCTGGCGATCATATTGATCCTGTCGCTGCTGGTGATCCTGTTTGTCGAATGGATCCTGCGTCGCCTGTTCCGTACAGGTGCCAGAACCCGCGGCTGGTTTAAAGGCCGCAAACGCAACCGCGCGCGTAAACAGACCAACGCCGCGCTGATCAAAATGGCGGAAGGCGATCATCGCCAGGTTGAGAAATTGCTGTCGCGCAATGCGGATCATGCCGAGCAGCCGATGGTTAACTATCTGCTGGCGGCGGAAGCGGCCCAGCAGCGCAACGATGAGGCTCGCGCCAGCCAGCATCTGGAACGCGCCGCCGAACTGGCTGGTAACGATCAGCTGCCGGTTGAAATTACCCGCGTGCGCCTTCAGCTGGCGCGTAATGAAGATCATGCCGCCCGTAACGGCGTGGATCGCCTGCTGGAAGTCGCGCCCCGCCATCCGGAAGTGCTGCGCCTGGCCGAGCAGGCCTATGTGCGAACCGGTGCCTGGAGTGCGCTGCTGGATATTCTGCCAGCGATGGAAAAAGCGCAGGTTGCCGATGAGACTCATCGTCTGGCATTGCAACAGCAGGCGTGGCTTGGCCTGATGAATCAGGCAATGGCCGATCGGGGCAGCGAGGGGCTGAAGCGCTGGTGGCATGATCAAAGCCGTAAAACGCGGCAGCAGACGGCGCTTCAGGTAGCGATGGCGGATCACCTAATCGTCTGCGACGATCACGATACCGCGCAGAGCATAGTGCTGGAAGGTTTGAAACGCGGCTATGACGAGCGGCTGGTGCTGCTGATGCCGCGCCTGAAAACCGGCAATCCGGAGCAGCTGGAGAAAGCGCTGCGCCAGCAGATCAAACAGCATGGCGCTACGCCGCTGCTGCACAGCACGCTGGGTCAGCTGCTGATGAAGCATGGCGAGTGGGAACTGGCAAGCCAGGCTTTCCGCGAGGCGCTAAAGCAACGTCCCGACGCCTTCGACTACGCCTGGCTGGCCGATACGCTGGATCGCCAGAACCTGCCGGAAGAAGCGGCGCAGATGCGCCGTGACGGCCTACTGCTGACGCTGAAAAACAATCCCTGACTGAAAGGGCATTAACAAAGCCGGGCGCTCTGCCCGGCTTCAGACTGCTGACAAACCTGAACCCTTCATCAGGACTGACTCTTTTACAGCCACACAGCAGCTTGATAGCGGCAGAGGCTGAGCGGATAAATGGACCGTTTGGCGCAGGGACGCGCCAACCGAGCCATCAGGGACGATTTCACGGCGTGTCCATGTTCCTATCTGCCTCTGCTGCTCTGTCACCGTTTTAAACGCGACAATGAGTTGGTCATCAACCTCAAGCCGGGCGCCCTGCCCGGCTTTTTTTTGCCTGATGCCAGATAAAAAAATACCCGCCGGTTTGGCGGGTATAAAAAACAGGCCGAAAGACAATCGGCTGATACCTGACTCAACGTGGTGTCCTGAACTCCGTTAAGGCCTGACGGCGATAGCGGCAAATGGACAACAGGTATCCTAAGGGCTCTGCATCATTCCCGGGTTTATGAAGCTTGCGCGAACATAAGAGGTGGAATGAGCATCTACAACGGTATTATAGCAGATTGCGTGCCAGGTTTTTGTTTTCAGATTTATAAATTCATTTCGTTCAATAATTCAATCGGTTAACCTGATGCCCTTCTCTTTTGTTGCGTCTAATTTTGTCGTATCCAGACAACACCCTCCGTTATAGCCGTCGCTTACTGACGACAGCTTACGTATAGCTCAGTAAATTTCTTTAATAACAGGTATCTGAATGTCGTCTTATGGTGACACTCCAAAGTGCAGCGAGGATCGGCCATGCAGAATCGCGCTTCATGTCACTTAAGCATAAAAATTTAAATTCAATGAATCCTTTTACAGCAGCCCGGACTCTATGTAATGAGCTTCTTTAAAAGGATTAAGCATGTTTTATCTGAGATGTCATTTATCGGGCGTGGCGCGCGCGGCTCGCACAATTTCTGGAGTCTGTATAGCGCTGATTGCCTTCGCCCTGGATGCTACAGCAGGCTGGCCGCGAATCTTTTTATTTAGCGGCGGTCGTTTTGGCGGGCCCGGCAATTATTGGTTGTTGCCCGGCCTGCGCTTACTTAAGGAGAAGTAGATGAAAGCTCCTTCTGAACAGCTTATCGCTGCCGCCTGTGCTGGCGATGCGGCTGCGATATCCCAGCTTTTAGCTATTTGCCAGCCAGATATAAAAAGGTTTGCACAGCGTACCTGCGCAAACAAAGCGGATGCCGATGACGCGGCCCAAATGGCTTTATGGCAACTTTATCGGAAGATAGGTACGTTAAAAACCGCCGCAGCCTTCACCAGCTGGCTGTTCCGTATTGTTGAAAGGAGTTGTCATCGCCTGTTCAGAAAACGGCAGTCCACCTTATTTTTTAACGAAGTGGGATCCAGTAATGCTAATACATTGCAAAAGCATGTTGAATTACAAAAGGATCTTGCCTTTGCCATTGCGGCGCTGCCGGAAAATTATCGTACTGTTCTGATCCTGAGAGACGTAGATGAACTCACGACGCCCGAAGTAGCGACAAAATTAGCTATTACCACCAGGGCGGTAAAAAGTCGTCTTCATCGCGCCCGAAAACTTGTTCGTCATATGCTCACCGCTAACGGATATTAGTCTAATCCTACCCGGAAAATTTTATACGATCTACAGACGCTGATACGCCAACAAATAAGGATGTTAATAATGAGTGAATATCAAACCGCTAACGATTTCTTAATTGCGCCCAGGCTTCTGGCATTAGCAAAAGAAGAGGGAGAAGCCTTTATAACCTTCGACAAGGCAGCGAAACGAACTAATGGCATCATTCCTCCCAAAACCCGCGAGTTTATTTCTCTGGCCGTCGCGCTAACTACCCAATGTCCTTACTGCCTTGATGTTCATACCAGAGCGGCCAAAAAAGCCGGGGCGACAGCAGAAGAGATTGCTGAACTTGTTACCATTGCCGCAGCGGTAAGAGCGGGCGCAACCATGGGATACGGGCTGATGACGTTGCGTTTATACGAAGAGGCTTAACGCTAAGGCAGGCTACAAACGCAAAAAGGCCAGCTCGAAAGCTGGCCTTTTCTGTATATGGTCGGCGAGAGAGGATTCGAACCTCCGACCCACTGGTCCCAAACCAGTTGCGCTACCAAGCTGCGCTACTCGCCGGATACTGCCGGTACTGCTGCCTAAAAAATAGCTTTTTAAGCGAAAACCCCGCCTCAGCAAGGTTTTTAGAAAATGGTCGGCGAGAGAGGATTCGAACCTCCGACCCACTGGTCCCAAACCAGTTGCGCTACCAAGCTGCGCTACTCGCCGGATACTGCCGGTACTGCTGCCTAAAAAATAGCTTTTTAAGCGAAAACCCCGCCTCAGCAAGGTTTTTAGAAAATGGTCGGCGAGAGAGGATTCGAACCTCCGACCCACTGGTCCCAAACCAGTTGCGCTACCAAGCTGCGCTACTCGCCGAAAACTGCGTACTGCTAAAGATTTTGTGGTGCGAAGAGAGGGACTTGAACCCTCACGTCCGTAAGAACACTAACACCTGAAGCTAGCGCGTCTACCAATTCCGCCACCTTCGCATACAAAATCTGGGGTGGCTAATGGGACTCGAACCCACGACAACTGGAATCACAATCCAGGGCTCTACCAACTGAGCTATAGCCACCACACCTGTTACTCATACTGCTTTACTACTTAACGCGGTAATACTACCACCGCAGCTCTCGCGCACAAACTTAATGGCGCGCCCGACAGGATTCGAACCTGAGACCTCTGCCTCCGGAGGGCAGCGCTCTATCCAGCTGAGCTACGGGCGCGTAGCGCCGTTGCGGATGGGCATACTACGGATTCAGGCCGATCCTGTCCAGTGCTTTTTTCACAAAAAATTCCGTTTGCTTACGCTTTGTGCGTTCTGTCTAAACTACGGGCAGTTTTCACGTTTATCTATGACTTTTTTGCCCTTAGCCCGTTTAAAAACGGTTGATTAAAGATCGCCGCGCAGATGATAACGCACGTATTTCAGCAGCCTGAAATTGCGTTTCAGCCGCGAAGGCTGCGTAATCAGCCGATAAAGCCATTCAAAGCCCATTCTCTGCCATATTTTCGGCGCTCGCTTTACGTTGCCCGTAAAAACATCGTAAGTGCCGCCTACGCCCATATAGAGCGCATCGGGATAGATTGCCTTGCAGTCGCGCATCAGCACCTCCTGACGCGGCGAGCCCATAGCTACCGTTACTATCTTTGCGCCACTGGCGGCAATGCGGGCAAAAAGCGCCTCGCGCTGTTCCGGTGCGAAATAGCCATCCTGCGAGCCGACAATATTCACATTCCATTGGCGCTTCAGCTTCTCTTCGGTTTGGGCCAGAACGCCCGGCTTGCCGCCGATCAAGAAGACCGGCGTGCCTTCGCGGCCTGCGCGTTGCATCAGCCCTTCCCAAAGATCCGCTCCGGCAATACGCGAGACTTGCGCCTGCGGATATTTTTTGCGGACAGATCGCACGATACTGATGCCGTCGGCATATTTGTATTCCGCTTCGTCAATCAGCCGATGGATTTCCGGCTGGCTTTCGGCCGTCAGCACTTTTTCGGCATTGATAGCTATCAGGGTGCCGCTTTTAAGTTTTTCCTCCTGCCAGAGGTAGTCAAGAAACTCGGCCATGTCGCGAAAGCCCAGCAGCCTGATGCCGCGGATCAGGTACTGCGGCGGCGTAAAAGCGGCGTTCATGTTAAATCCTTAACGTTGCTGACCAACAGGTCTTGTTGTTGCACCGGCCTGGCTGCGCGCATACGGATCAGGCCTGCGCTGTCGAACAGCCAATAAAGCAATTTAGCGACCACTACCGCCGCTGCAAAAATCAGGCAGAAGAACACGACGCGCGAGGCAAAAGCATCCAGTCCTTCCCTGGCGAGTACGATCATATTGAAGACTGCGCCGAAACAGAAACTTTGCAGGATAGCAGCCTTATAACGGTTACTTTCCTGGCGGCCTTTAGCGTAAAGCCAGTCAAACCATTTGATAATCATGCCTACCGCTACCGCGCCCAGCGGAATAAACCAGACGCCGCCCATAATCACCAGCGAGCCCAGCAGCGTTGGCGAGATAGCCAGGCCGGAATGGTTGTTCAGCACTTCCCAGGTAAAGTAGTTGGCGCTGTTGAGCACCAGCGAAGGCCGATCGGGCCACAGCCAGCCAGGGATAAAGACATAGAAATCCCTGACGATGGGCGCAAGCCCCTGAAACTTGATTTTGTCGTAGTTTTGCAGCAGCAGCCCCAGATTTTCCCAGGGCGAAAAGGTATCCCGTGTCAGATAGAGAAAAGTATAAAACGCTTCGCTGCCGCTGACGTCGAGGTTGTAACGGCGCAGCGCCAGCCAGAACATGCCGACGATGCCCGCCACGCCAGCCGCCGCCAGCATCCACAACGTAATCCAACCCCGAATAATGCCGATAAACAGAAACAGCGCGAAGGCGATAATGATATTTGCCCGCGTGCCGCCAACAATGGCGTAAGTCAGCAGCCCGAAAGCCACGGTGGCGACCAGAAACAGCAGCCAGCTTTTCAGGCCGGGCCGCAGGAAGTAGACCACCAGCATCGCCGGAATAAAGAAGTAGAAGAAGCGCTTCAGCGCTACGCCTGAGACTTCCGCCGAGAAGATCTGGCTGTAGCTATGCAGCTTAAACAGCAAAAAGCCGTTGTGCAGGAAGAAGACCAATACCGTGCCCAGCGCGATTAGCGCCAGGATGCCCCACGTTAAATGCGCCTCGACGCGGTTAATAGTGAAGGCCTGGCGCACTGGCCCTCGCGGTGGCGCTCTGAGCCGGGTTTTATAGCTGACATAGTAAATGGCGTAAAAACCTGTAGCGGCGAGCATCGCCTGTAACAGGAATTCTGCGGGCACCACTTCGACGTTAAAGCCGAATACCAGCATGCTGGTCAGCGGGAAGCCGAAGTAGAACGTCAGCAAAAAAAGCAGCGAGAAGAAAACGTTGAAATTAAACCGCACGCGGCGGAACTCACGCCAGGTCAGCGTGAGGATCAATCCCAGCGACAGCAGCCAGACGGTCAGCAGGCCCGCGAAATCTGTAAACATCATGATGTCGCTCCTTCTGCCTGCGCCAGCGCCTGCTGCCAACCCGCCACATAGGCCGGATCGAAAAAGGCGATGGCGGATTTATCCAGCTTTGTCATCTGCCGTTTTGTTTCGGCAATCAGTTCAGGCGTCAGCTCGTCGCCGACAAAGAGCACCGGCACCTGCTGTTCGGCCAGATCCTGCCAGAAAGGATTTTTACGGTTGACCACAAAGGGAATATTGGCCTGAATCAGCAGGCAGAGCGTGCCGATGCCCTGCTGGCGCTCAAAGATAAAGTAGCCCAGATCGCAGCGGGCAATCAGCGCCAGATAGGCCGTGAAATCCAGCTTCTCGCTCAGGATAGTGAGGTTATCGGCAAACAACGCCTCGCCCGCTTCCCGCACGCGCTGAATATAGGCGCCGTTATTTTCCGGGTAACCCAGCGGCACAATGACCCGCGCCTTGCTGCCGAACTGGCGGTGAATATCCTGCAAGGCCTGAATATGGCGGTTGCTGGCATCGCCCGAATTGCCCACCAGTATGGTCAGCTCCGCGCTTTCCCGCGTCTCAGGCAGCGCTATCTGCGCCATACGGGTTGGAAAGTAGAGCAGCGAAGCGGGCACGGCAGGATGGCGCTGATGAAAGAAATTGATATCGCCACGCGTGGCAAAGACGTGGCCGACACGCTTTTGCGCCAGCCGACGCAGCTGATAAAACAGGCGGAACTTCAGGCCATTCGCCTGCTCGTAGAGATCGGCACCCCAGATGTGCCAGTAAGCCTGTTCAGGCCGGATTTTACGCAGCAGCAGCGCCAGCCAGATCGCGGCATTGAACTGACCGTGAAAAAAGAAACGGGTTTGCCTTTCGGCGCGGGCGCGAGCCGTGACCGCGCGGGCAATACTCTTTTTATCCGCGAACCAGCGGATTGCCAGCAGAGGAAAAGCCGGGGCCGCAGGTTTGCCTACGACCCAAAACTGGCGCTTTTCATCCACGGGCGCGGCCTGCGTCATAACTTCGTTAAAAAATCGCAGTACGGTCTGGTTGTGGTGCTCAACAGGCGAGCCAAGAACGTGAATCAATGTTGTCATACTTGTCTTTGATAAAGAAAAAATACGCCCGCGCAAAGCGCGAAATAGACGATATAGGTCGCCATATAGGCCTGCGCTGCGCCGACGGCGCCATGGAGCGGGATCAGCCACCAGGCGAACAGCGTCAGCAGCAAAAACTGGCTGATTTCCGTCAGCAGGTAAAAACGCAGCGAGGCTTTGGCTATCACCAGATAACCGAAAACGTAAGCGCCCACTTTGAATACATCGCCGGTCAGCTGCCAGATAAAGAGATCGCGCATGCCGGTAAACTTGCTGGAAAACAGCAGCCAGATCGCCACATCGCGCAGCAGCCAGACGCTCAGGCTGACCACCGCTACCGCAGGCAATACAAAACTTAACGAGCGCAGGATCTCGCGCGAAATGGCTTTTTTATCACTCAGCTTTGACAGCGTAGGCAGCAGGTAAACGCTGAACGAAGCGGTGATAAACTGCAAATAAGCGTCCGAAATGCTGGTCACGCCCTGCCAGAGACCGACCTGCTCCCAGCCATTGTGCGCTGCCAGCAGGTTGCGCATCATCACCCAGGCGACCGGCAGCGTGACGGCTGTCATCAGCGCCATCAGCGTAAATTTGCCCAGGCTGCGGGCAATCTCGCCGTGCCACTGCGGTTTGAGAAAGCTCAGCGGCAGATGATCGCGTTTTGCCAGAAAGAGCGCGGCGGGTAGCACCACCAGCGCCGGAACCATCGCCATACCGACCAGCGCGCCGCTGTAGCCGCCCAGCCAGTAGCAGACAAACCACGCCGCCACGCCGATCAGGCTGCCCAGGATCAGCGACAGCGCGTTGCTCATCGCATCACGAAAGCCTTTGATTATCGCCAGCGCCAGGTTCGCCCAGGCGATGCCGATTTGCACAAAAGCCACTATCCGCACGACGTTCCGGTAGCCGTCATGTCCAAACAGGCCAACGCTAATCGGCCCGGCGAACAGTAAAAAGATAACGGCCAGCAGCGTAGAGAAAGCTAATACCATCGCCGAAGCGGTGCCAGTGACCGCGCGCAGTTGCGCGGGCTGCTGTTGATACTCCGCTACGTATTTAGTGACGCCGTTAAAGATGCCTGCGCCAGCCAGCACGCCAAGCACGGTAATAAGCTGGCGGAAGTTCCCCGCCTGGCCAACGCCTGCCGGGCCGAACGAGATCGCCAGCATTTTTACTACCAGCAAACCGGCAGCAATTTTTACCAGCGTGGACGCTGCCGTCCACACCGAAGCCTTAGCCAGCGACATATCAGAACCAGCTCAGCAGCGAATTGATAACCGTTTTCTGATTGTTGTCAGAGAGGTTATAGAACAGCGGCAGGCGTAGCAGGCGCTCACTTTCCGCTTGCGTATGGTTGTCCGGGCCGTGGAAGCGGCCAAAGCGCTGCCCGGCCGGTGACGAGTGCAGCGGGATATAGTGGAAGACGGCCAGAATTTCCGCTTCTTTCAGCCAATTGATCAGCGCGCCGCGATCGTCGTTGTCGCGCAGCTTGATGTAAAACATATGCGCATTGTGCTCGCAGTCTGCCGGAATAGTCGGCAGCGTAATGCGGCCGCTGGCAGCAATTGGCTGTAGCGCATCATAGTAGTTTTGCCACAGGCGCAGGCGTCGCTCGTTGATGCGTTTAGCTTCCTCTAGCTGCGCCCAGAGATAAGCAGCCTGCAAATCAGCCATCAGATAGCTGGAGCCGATATCCCGCCAGGTATATTTATCCACCTGGCCACGGAAAAACTGGCTGCGGTTGGTGCCTTTCTCGCGGATGATTTCCGCGCGCTCAACCAGCTTCGGATCGTTAATTAGCGTCGCGCCGCCTTCGCCGCCCGCGGTGTAGTTTTTGGTTTCATGGAAGCTGAAGCAGCCGATATGGCCGATAGTCCCCAGCGCTTTGCCTTTATAAGTGGACATCACGCCCTGGGCCGCATCCTCAATCACGTAGAGCTTATGCTTTTCCGCCAGCGCCATTATCGCATCCATTTCACAGGCAACGCCCGCGTAGTGCACAGGCACGATGGCGCGCGTTTTTTCAGTGATAGCCGCTTCAATCAGCTTTTCGTCGATATTTAACGTATCGGGACGAATATCGACAAAAACGATGGTTGCGCCGCGCAGCACAAAAGCGTTGGCGGTGGAGACAAAGGTGTAGCTCGGCATGATTACTTCGTCGCCGGGCTGGATGTCGATCAGGATCGCGGCCATTTCCAGCGAAGCGGTGCAGGAAGGCGTCAGCAGCACCTTGCGGCTGCCGAAACGGTTTTCCATCCACTGCTGGCAGCGCCGGGTAAAGCCGCCGTCGCCGCAGAGCTTGCCGCTGCCCATCGCCGACTGCATATACTCAAGTTCGGTTCCCACTACCGGTGGGGCGTTAAACGGGATCATAAAATTACCTGTAAAGCCACCAGGCGGTGCGTTCAATCACGCCGCCGCAGCGGTGATAAAGTCGGAGCGCCGGCAGATTGCCCAGCTGCGTGGCAACATGCAGACGCGTCAGGCGCCGCGCGCGGCTCCAGTCAATGGCGGCTTCGATCATACGCTGACCAACGCCCAGCCCCTGCGCCTCCGGCAGCGTCGCCAGCAGCCCGATTCTGGCGCTGCCGTCGCCCAGTTCGCGCAGCGAGACGAAACCCTGCAATTCGCCCTGCTGATTTACCGCAAGCAGGCATTGATGGTCAAATGTTCCGAGTACGGCATTTTCCACCCACTGCGCGTAAAAGCGCCCGCTATCCTGCGCTTTGTACCAGGGCGCGCGAAAGCGGCTATAAGCAAACGCGCTGGCGGCGGCCTCGCGCAAGGCCGGGATATGCTCTTTGCGGGCGATGCGGATACCTTCCGGCCTGCCGCCCACGCCAATGCCCAGGACGAAGTCCGCTTCGCCTTCCACAAAGCGAAACCCCAGCGCGCTTAAGGCATCCAGCTCCGCCGTTTGCTGCGACAGAATTTTTGCCTGCACTAAGTCGTAACCCTGCAGCGTCGCTTCATCGACTGGTGCAGCGTGAAGATCGACGCTCAGCAGGCCACTGTTGATATTAAAAAACGCGTTTTCCCACGTTAGCGGCTCGACGCGCCCCTGCAAGGCTGGCGTGTTCATTGCCAGAGACCTTTAGTATCTACCAGCCAGCGCGAACGCAGGCTCTGGATATCAATAGTTTTAAATTGCTGATGATCCACCAGCATTACCAGCACGTCCGCCTGGTTCAGCGCCTCTTCCTGCGAGACCAGCACGCTTCTTTCCGGCAGGCCTTGCGGCAGCTCGTGAATATTCGGCTCTACCAGCTGCGTTACGCCCTGGTGCCAGTCTGCGATCATGTGCGCGACTTCCATTGCCGGGCTTTCCCGCAGGTCGTCGATATTGGGCTTAAAGGCCAGGCCAAAACAGGCGATAGTCAGCTCGCTGGCGCGTTTGTCGCTGGCGACCAGGCATTCAGCCAGTTTTTTCTTTACCTGTTCCAGTACCCAATGCGGCTTGCTGTCGTTGACCTCGCGCGCGGTACGGATCAGGCGGGCCTGTACCGGATTTTGCGCCACGATAAACCAGGGATCGACAGCAATGCAGTGGCCGCCCACGCCAGGGCCTGGCTGTAAGATATTGACGCGCGGATGGCGGTTAGCCAGCGCGATCAGCTCCCAGACGCTAATGCCCTGATCGGCGCAGATCAGCGACAGTTCGTTGGCGAAGGCAATGTTGACGTCCCGGAAGCTGTTTTCCGTTAGCTTGCACATTTCGGCGGTGCGTGAGTTAGTGACCACACACTCGCCTTCCAGGAAGATGCGGTAGAGATCGCTGGCTTTCTGCGAACACAGCGGCGTCATGCCACCGATAACGCGGTCGTTTTTAATCAGCTCTACCATCACCTGACCCGGCAACACGCGCTCCGGGCAGTAGGCGATATGCACATCGGTCTGTTCGCCTGCATGCTGCGGGAAAGCCAGATCGCCGCGCGCCATCGCCAGCCATTCAGCCATTTGTTCCGTTGCGCCGACCGGCGAAGTCGATTCCAGAATCACCAGATCGCCTTTTTTCAGCACGGGCGCGAGGGATTCCGCCGCCGCTTTCACCCAGCTCAGGTCGGGCTGATGGTCGTCTTTAAACGGCGTCGGCACGGCGATTAGAAAGGCATCGGCAGGTTCAGGCCGGGTTGTGGCGCGCAGATAACCCTGCTCCACGGCGGTTTTCACTACGACATCTAAATCCGGCTCGACGATATGGATTTCGCCCCGGTTGATGGTTTCGACCGCTCGCGCGTTGATATCCACGCCGATCACTTTTTTCTGGCGGGAAGCAAAAGCCGCAGCGGTAGGCAGGCCGATATAGCCCAGCCCGATAACAGATATGGTATTGAACATCATAAAGAAATCCGATTATTTTTTAGGGCCTGCACAATGCGCTCGCAGGCCAGGCCGTCGCCGTAAGGGTTATGGGCGCGGCTCATGGATTGGTATGCCTCTTCATCCGTCAGCAGGCGCGTTACCTCGCGGACGATGGTTTGTGTGTCGGTGCCTACTAACCTTACAGTCCCCGCTTCCACGGCTTCCGGGCGTTCGGTAGTGTCGCGCATCACCAGTACCGGCTTGCCGAGCGAAGGCGCCTCTTCCTGAATGCCGCCGGAGTCGGTGAGGATCAGCCAGGCGCGATCCATCAGCCAGACAAACGGCAAATATTCCTGCGGCTCAATCAGCACCACGTTATCGATATCGCTCAGGATGCGGTTGACCGGCTCGCTAACATTCGGATTGAGGTGTACCGGATAGACGATCTGCGTTTCCGGATGGCTGCGGGCGATTTCCGCCAGCGCGCTACAGATGCGTTCAAAACCGCCGCCAAAGCTTTCCCGGCGGTGGCCGGTTACCAGGATCAGCTTTTTATCGGCTGCCAGGAAGGGATAGCGCGTCGCCAGGCTGTTGCGCAGCTGTTCATCGCTTAACACGCGGTCACGCACCCAAAACAGAGCATCAATAACCGTGTTGCCGGTCACGAACATACGCGAAGCGGGCAGATTTTCACGCAGCAAATTTTGCCGCGCCGTTTCCGTCGGCGTGAAGTGCCAGGTGGCGAGATGCCCAGTCAGCGTACGGTTGGCCTCTTCCGGCCACGGCGAATAGAGATCGCCAGTGCGCAATCCGGCCTCTACGTGCCCGACAGGGATGCGGTGATAAAAAGCCGCCAGGCTGGCGGCAAAAGTGGTGGTGGTATCGCCGTGCACCAGCACCACATCCGGCCTGAATTCGGCGAAAACCTCTTTCAGCCCTTCCAGAATACGGCTGGTGATCTCCGTCAGTCCCTGGCCGGGACGCATAATGTTTAAATCGTAATCGGGGACGATAGCAAACAGCTGCAGCACCTGATCCAGCATTTCGCGATGCTGGGCGGTGACGCACAGACGTGCTTCTATCTCGCCATCCAGGGCAAGAGCATGTACCAGCGGAGCCATTTTTATCGCTTCCGGGCGCGTGCCAAAAACAGTTAGTACTTTCACTGTTATTCTCTTTCCTTCGTCTTTCAGATAACCAGTAGCCAGCGCTTAATCACGACGCCGACGTACTAAAGCAGTTCCCGCGCCAGCCAGCGCGCCGACTGCGCCCCACAGGATCATCATAAACAGCCGACGGGGGCTGTCGCGTTTCACCGGCTCTTCCGGCGTGCGCAGGTAGCGCCAGGGCTGGAAAGCGCTGTTCGGCTGCGGTCCGGCGTTAAGCGTGCTCAGCATGGCTCTGTTTTGATCATAGTCCAGATCGTAAGCCGGGCCGCTGGCCTGAAGGTTCTCCAGCCTGGCCTGCAGCAGCGAACGCCCCAGCAAAAAGAGTTCGGAATCGGGTAGCTGCTCTGAAGGCGTGCTGGTTTTCGCCTGTTCAAAACCCTGCTGCTGGGCGATTTTCAGCGCCTGCTGCACGCTGTTGATTTGGCGGTCATAAACGGCTTTCGCCACGGCCTCCTGCCTTTGCACCTGCGCTTTCAGCTGCTGGGCGCGCGCGGCCCAGCCGCCAGCCAGCTCGGCATTAAGGTGCTGCGAAGCACGCTCGCCGGCAAAAGCGACGTACTGACGCAGTAGCGTATTGGCTTCCGGCGCGGTTTCCGCTATCAGCCTGACGCTGTCGTTAAGGTTTTTCGCCGCGTCGCCGGGCTGATACTGGATATTGGCGATCAGCTCATCCAGCAGCGCCGCGTCATCACGGGCCTGGCCGCTCTGGCGCTTTTTGTAATAGTCGCTTTGCAGCCAGAACTCACGACGGCTGTCGTAAGAGGCCAGCTGCATAACGAACTCCTGATAAGCCTCATCCGCAATAGCAGGCGCTGCGATCGGCACGCTGCTGGCGCGGCTGTCCAGGTTATTCAGGAACAGCTGCTGTGAGTAGTAGTTGCCCAGCATATTGACGGTGGGACGATCGGTAACCGCCGTAGTGCTCCATTTCGGCGTCATCAGTAGCGAACAGAGCCAGGCCAGCAGGGCGAAAAGCAGCGCGCTGCCGATAATCCACAATTTGCCGCGCCATAGCGCGCAGCAAAGTCCGCGGATATCCAGTTCGTTCTCTGCAACCTCAGGATGCGTCATACTTGATATTCCTTGTCATCAGGGTAAAGAATTGCGAAATCATCTAGCGGGCCTTGCGCAGCCTTCTTTTAATTCTTTTCAGCATTCGCGCCACGCGCCATGCGCGCTTGATGCAGTAGCCGTACAGCATAAACGCCAGCAAAAACAGCAGCAGCATCATCCAGTCGGGCACAAAGCTCAGCGATTCGCCCAGCACACCAACGCCAGCCAGCAGCGCGGCCGCCAGCGTGATCAGAAAGCAGGCCTGGCGGGAGGTAAAACCGGCGCGCATGATTAGGTGGTGAATATGCTGGCGGTCGGCGGAAAACGGGCTCATGCCTTTGCTAAGGCGGCGATACATAATAGCGACCATATCCATTAGCGGAATGGCGATCAGCCACAGCGCCGTAACAGGCGTAATAGGATGGCTCTGTCCCTGAGTCGCTTCCAGCAGGATCCAGATAATGGTAAAGCCGATCAGCGTGCTGCCCGCATCGCCCATAAAGACTTTATAGCGGCGGCCAAATACACCCAGGTTCAACAGAATGTAGGGGATGATGGCGGCAATCATGGCAAAGCACCACATCGCCAGGCTCTGCTGCCCATCCACCATCAAAATAGTGCCCATAGCGAGGAAGGTTACGCAGGAAAGCCCGCCGAGCAGCCCATCGATGCCGTCCACCATATTAAAGGCGTTGATGGCGGCCCAGACCGCGAACAGCGTCAGCACATAGCCGAAAGGGCCAACAATCAGCTCCCAGGGGCCGAAAATAAACCCCAGGCTAAGCAGGTAAAGCTTGGCCATACTCATCATGACTACCGCAATACCCGCCTGAACGCAGGCACGTATCTTGACGCTGATATCAAAACGATCGTCAAGCGCGCCTACCAGCACCAGTACGCCAGCGCAGCCTAAATAAAGCAGGCTATGGGGAATATAATAATCCGTGACGGTGAAGCCAAAGCAGATCCCGGCGAATACCGAAATGCCGCCGACCAGAGGAATGACGCCCTGGTGACGTTTGCGGTAGTTGGGTTTGTCCACAAGCCCAACTTTCTCTGCCGCTTTGCGGGCGAAAAAAAGAAACACCAGCGAAAACAAAAATATTAAGGCAAGCTCGGTACTCATATTGAGTAAATTCACATTAACCAGCTCTCTGCTAAGAATCCCGATGTTATAGCAATTTCTGTGCCAAGAACGTCGCCAGATTCTGATGTCCATTGTGCCACCGGCAAAAATCCGGCTAATTATCCGGTTTTATACCTGGCCGCACCTTTAATGAGTTTTCCAGTGGCAACATCGTATAGCCCATAAACGAAAAACGCCACGTCTGAGCGTGGCGTTCCCCGAGTTTTCTTGTTTTTGCGCCTTTGGCTGCGGTTTCCGCCAAAAACGGCGAAAAAAGAGAGGGTTGATCGCTCAACCCTCTCTTTTCAGCAGAGCAGGCTCTTTACGAACGTTTCATCATATCGAAGAATTCGTCGTTGGTTTTGGTCATCGCCAGCTTGTTGATCAGGAATTCCATGGCGTCGATTTCACCCATTGGATGAATAATCTTGCGCAGGATCCACATCTTCTGCAGTTCTTCAGAGCTGGTCAGCAGCTCTTCTTTACGGGTACCGGAGCGGTTGTAGTCGATAGCCGGGAATACGCGCTTCTCGGCGATTTTACGCGCCAGATGCAGTTCCATGTTGCCGGTACCTTTAAACTCTTCGTAGATAACCTCATCCATCTTCGAGCCGGTATCCACCAGCGCGGTAGCGATGATGGTCAGGCTGCCGCCCTCTTCCACGTTACGCGCGGCGCCGAAGAAGCGTTTTGGACGATGCAGGGCGTTAGCGTCCACACCACCGGTCAGGACTTTACCGGAAGCCGGCACCACGGTGTTATAGGCGCGAGCCAGACGCGTGATGGAGTCCAGCAGGATGATAACGTCTTTTTTATGCTCAACCAGACGCTTGGCCTTCTCGATAACCATTTCAGCAACCTGCACGTGGCGGGAAGCGGGTTCATCGAAGGTAGAGGCGATGACTTCGCCTTTTACCAGACGCTGCATCTCGGTAACTTCTTCCGGACGTTCGTCAATCAGCAGCACCATCAGCACGCAGTCAGGATGGTTATAAGCGATGCTCTGCGCGATATTCTGCAGCAGCATGGTTTTACCCGCTTTCGGCGGCGCCACGATCAGACCACGCTGGCCGCGACCGATCGGCGAAGCCAGATCCAGCACGCGCGCGGTTAAATCTTCGGTAGAACCGTTGCCGCGCTCCATGCGCAGACGCGAGTTAGCGTGCAGCGGCGTTAAGTTTTCAAACAGGATTTTGCTGCGGGCATTTTCCGGCTTGTCGAAGTTAACTTCGTTGACCTTCAGCAGGGCAAAGTAGCGCTCGCCTTCTTTCGGCGGACGGATCTTGCCGGAGATGGTGTCACCAGTGCGAAGGTTGAAGCGGCGAATTTGGCTGGGAGATACGTAGATGTCGTCGGGACCGGCGAGGTAGGAGCTGTCTGCAGAGCGGAGGAAACCAAATCCATCCTGCAATATCTCCAGAACGCCGTCGCCGAAGATATCTTCGCCGCTCTTCGCGTGTTGCTTCAGGATGGCGAAGATAATGTCCTGTTTGCGCATGCGCGCCAGGTTTTCCAGCCCCATGTTTTCGCCGAGAGTAATCAGGTCAGAAACCGGCGTATTTTTTAATTCGGTAAGATTCATAATGGTGGGTTCTTAAACTCGGGGTAAATCTCGAAATGTTTGTCGTCAATGGTATGGCGAAAAATCCATGCCTGTTAATGGCTTTCTTGTCAGAGTCCCGAGGAACGCGTGCAGGAATACGCGGATCCGATACAAGGAGACGGTAAGGACAAGGTGCCGGAAATTCTGGATACTAACCGTCAGATTGCTGAATATTTGTATCACTCGGACGAATACAGTATTCAACAAGGAGTAAAGCTAAGATTCAAACTACAGGTAAGTGCGTAGTGCAGTAAAAGTAAGTTAGCACGCCCAATGGCAAACGTCTAGCGATGAGCTAAAAATAAGCCGTTGCGCCTGCGGCGGAGATTTCCGCCGCAGAAAGGCTGTTAGCCCAGGTTCGCGTTCAGGAACTCTTTCAGCTGGCCTTTGGAAAGTGCGCCCACTTTCGTTGCCGCGACTTCGCCGTCTTTAAACAGCAGCAAAGTAGGAATGCCGCGAATACCGTATTTAGGCGCGGTGCCCGGGTTATCGTCGATATTCAGTTTTGCGATGGTCAGCTTGCCGTCGTACTCTTCGGCGATTTCGTCGAGGATCGGGGCGATCATTTTGCACGGACCGCACCACTCCGCCCAGAAGTCGACCAGCGTCAAGCCTTCTGCTTTCAGGACGTCGGTTTCAAAGCTGTCATCGGTCAGGTGGACAATTTTATCGCTGCTCATGTCTTACTCCAAAAGATTATGCCTGGCTGCCTGGCGTAAAATCTGCCAACTTAGGTTGACTTTATTTCACCGGATACGCTTTCGTAAAGCAATAGTAAGCTGATATTCTACCACACTATGAGCAAAACACACTTAACCGAACAGAAGTTTTCCGACTTCGCCCTGCACCCACAGGTTATCGAAGCCCTTGAAAATAAAGGCTTTCATAACTGCACGCCTATTCAGGCGCTGGCATTGCCTTTCACCCTTAACGGGCGTGATGTAGCGGGACAGGCGCAAACCGGTACCGGGAAAACGATGGCGTTTCTGACGTCAACGTTCCATCATCTTCTTTCTCACCCCGCGCCGGAAGGCCGTCAGGTTAATCAGCCGCGCGCGCTGATCCTGGCACCTACCCGCGAGCTGGCCGTGCAGATCCATACCGATGCAGAACCGCTTGCGCAGGCAACCGGGCTGAAGCTTGGTCTGGCTTATGGCGGCGACGGCTACGATAAGCAGTTGAAAGTGCTGGAAAGCGGCGTCGATATTCTGATCGGGACTACCGGCAGGCTGATCGACTACGCCAGGCAGAACCATGTCAATCTGGGCGCTATCCAGGTGGTGGTGCTGGATGAAGCCGACCGGATGTTCGACCTGGGCTTTATTAAAGATATTCGCTGGCTGTTCCGCCGCATGCCTGCCGCGAACCAGCGTCTGAATATGCTCTTCTCCGCTACCCTCTCCTTCCGCGTACGCGAGCTGGCGTTCGAAAATATGAACAACGCCGAATATGTCGAAGTCGAGCCGGAGCAGAAAACCGGGCACCGGATTAAAGAAGAACTTTTTTACCCTTCTAACGAAGAAAAAATGCGTCTTCTGCAAACCCTGCTGGAAGAAGAGTGGCCGGATCGCGCCATTATCTTCGCCAACACCAAGCACCGCTGTGAAGATATCTGGGGTCATCTGGCTGCGGACGGTCATCGCGTTGGCCTGCTGACTGGCGATGTAGCGCAGAAGAAACGCCTGCGCATCCTGGAAGATTTCACCAAAGGCGATATCGATATTCTGGTCGCTACCGATGTTGCCGCGCGCGGTCTGCATATTCCGGCCGTTACGCACGTCTTTAACTATGATCTGCCTGACGATCGCGAAGACTACGTTCACCGTATTGGTCGTACCGGCCGCGCAGGCGCCAACGGGCATTCCATCAGCCTGGCCTGTGAAGAATACGCGCTGAACCTGCCTGCCATCGAAGAGTATATCGGCCACAGTATCAGCGTCAGCCGTTATAACAGCGATGCGCTGATGAGCGATCTGCCGCCGCCGAAACGTCTGACGCGCAGCCGTTCCGCCAGCGGCCCGCGCCGCAACGGTCCGAACAATCGCCGTAGCGGCCCGCCGCGTAACAATAACCGCAAACGTTCAGGTTAATCGCCATGCCGAGCGCTTCATCGCTTTATGCTGCAATAGATTTAGGATCTAACAGCTTTCATATGCTGGTGGTGCGCGAGGTGGCTGGTAGTATCCAGACCGTTGCGCGCATCAAACGCAAAGTGCGTCTGGCCGCTGGCCTGGACAGCGACAGCCGTCTTTCTCTTGAGGCGATGACGCGCGGCTGGCAGTGCCTGAAACTGTTTTCGGAGCAGTTACAGGATATCCCACCTGAGCAGATCCGCGTGGTAGCAACCGCGACTTTGCGGCTGGCCGCCAACGCGGGCGCTTTTCTGCAGCAGGCGCAGCAAATTTTGGGCTGCGCCATTAACGTGATCAGCGGCGAAGAAGAAGCCTGTCTGATTTATCAGGGCGTGGCACATACTACCGGCGGCTCCGACAAGCGGCTGGTGGTGGATATCGGCGGCGGCAGCACCGAGCTGGTCACCGGCAGCGGCGAGCAGCCGGGCGCGCTGTTCAGCCTCTCGATGGGCTGCGTAACCTGGCTGGAACGCTATTTCGGCGATCGCCATCTCGGCCAGCAGAATTTTGACGAGGCGGAACAGGCGGCCAGCGAGATGATCCGCCCGATAGCCGGTAAACTGCGCGAGCAGGGCTGGGAAATTTGCGTCGGCGCTTCCGGTACCGTTCAGGCGCTGCAGGAAATCATGATGGCGCAGGGCATGGATGAGCGCATCACGCTTGCCAAGCTGCAGCAGCTGAAGCAGCGCGCCATTCAGTGCGGCAAACTGGAAGAGCTGGAGATCGAAGGCCTGACGCTGGAGCGCGCGCTGGTCTTTCCCAGCGGCCTCTCGATTCTTATCGCCATCTTTACCGAGCTGAATATCAGCAGCATGACGCTGGCTGGCGGCGCGCTGCGCGAAGGCCTGGTGTACGGCATGCTGCAATTGCCGGTGAATCGCGATATCCGCAGCCGCACGCTGCACAATATCCAGCGCCGCTTTGCTATTGATGTTGATCAGGCGGAGCGCGTACGCACGCTGGCGGAGAGCTTCAGTCGTCAGGTCAGCCAGAACTGGAAGCTGGACGATCGCTGCCGCGAGCTGTTGAACAGCGCCTGTCTGATCCATGAAATCGGCCTGAGCGTCGATTTTAAACAGGCACCGCAGCACGCTGCCTACCTGATTCGCCATCTCGATCTGCCGGGCTTTACTCCCGCACAGAAAAAGCTGCTGGCGACGCTGCTGCAAAATCAGGTCAACGGCATAGATTTGGCATTGCTCAGCCAGCAAAACGCCGTGCCGCCGCGTATGGCAGAGAGGATGTGCCGACTGCTGCGGTTAGCGATTATTTTCGCCAGCCGCCGCCGTGACGATACTTTGCCTGCGGTGCGCCTGCATGCCGAAGACGACGCCCTGAAGCTGACTCTTCCGGCTGGCTGGCTGGAGGCACATCCGCTGCGCGCGGAGCTGCTGGAGCAGGAAAGCCACTGGCAGAGTTATGTGCACTGGTCGCTGACCGTAGGCTGCTAAAAACAGCGGCCCGCGCTTTATCAGGCGCGGGCCGTTCAGAACTTATGCCGAAGCCAGCACAGCGTATTCTGCGCTGCGCTATTTACCCGGCGCTTTTCGCCTTATCCAGCATCGCGCGCAGCCCCGCCACGCGGCTCTGGCCGGTTTGCATCCGTTGTTCCGGGCTGACCACTTTACGTTCCGTTTCCCAGTTGAGATCGTCCTGCGGCAGTTCCAGCAGGAAGCGGCTTGGTTCCGGACGAATCACTTCGCCATACTGGCGGCGCTCGCGGCATAGCGTGAAAGTCAGCTCCTTTTGCGCGCGTGTGATGCCAACGTAGGCCAGCCGCCGCTCCTCTTCTACATTGTTTTCATCAATGCTGCTTTGGTGTGGCAACAGCCCTTCTTCCATGCCGACAAGATAGACATAAGGAAACTCCAGCCCTTTCGAGGCGTGCAGCGTCATTAGCTGTACCTGATCCGCCTCTTCGTCGCTTTCGCCGCGTTCCATCATGTCGCGCAGCGTGAAACGCGTTACCACCTGCGTTAGCGTCATCGGTTCATCAATATCGCTGCCTTCCAGCATTTCCGTCATCCACTGGAACAGCGTATTGACGTTTTTCATGCGCATTTCCGCAGCTTTTGGGCTGGCGGAGGTTTCAAACAGCCAGCTTTCGTAATCGATACCGCGGATCAGATCGCGCACGGCGGTTACCGGCTCACGTTCCGCCAGCTGTGCTACCTCACGCAGCCAGAAAGTGAAGCGCTGTAATGATTCCAGCCCGCGTCCGGTTAACGTCTGGCCAAGCCCCATATCGAAACTGGCGGTAAACAGGCTTTTGTTGCGCTGCATCGCCCATTCGCCCAGCTTACGCAGCGTGGTCGGGCCGATTTCCCGCCTTGGCGTGTTAACGATACGCATAAAAGCGCTGTCGTCATCAGGGTTAGTGAGCACGCGCAGATAGGCCAGCAGATCTTTAATCTCCGGCCTTGAGAAAAACGAGGTACCGCCGGAGATACGATAAGGAATACGGTTCTGCATCAGCATTTTTTCAAAGACGCGCGACTGGTGATTACCGCGATAGAGGATGGCGTAATCCTTGTACTGCGTCTTGTTGATAAAGTGATGCGCTATCAGCTCGCCCGTTACGCGCTCGGCTTCGTGATCTTCGTGGTTAGCCGTGACGACTTTTAACTCCGCGCCGTAGCCCAGCTCCGAAAACAAGCGCTTTTCGAATACGTGCGGATTGTTGGCGATCAGGATATTGGCCGCTTTCAGGATGCGTTCGGAAGAGCGGTAGTTCTGCTCCAGCTTAATTACCTGTAGCGCCGGGAAATCTTCTTTCAATAGCACCAGGTTTTGCGGCCTTGCGCCACGCCACGAGTAAATAGACTGATCGTCATCGCCTACTACGGTGAAACGCGCGCGCGCGCCAACCAGCAGTTTTACCAGCTCGTACTGGCTGGTGTTGGTATCCTGGTATTCATCCACCAGCAGATAGCGGATGCGCTGCTGCCAGCGCTCGCGCACTTCCAGGTTGCGCTGAAACAGCAGCGTTGGCAGCAGGATCAAATCATCGAAGTCCAGCACGTTGCAAGCTTTCAGGTGCCGATCGTACAAGCTGTAGCAGTGGGCGAAGATCTTATCGCGCTCTGATTGCGCCGACGCCGCTGCGCGGGAAGGATCCATCAGATCGTTTTTCCAGTTGGAGATCGTCGAGATCAGCTGCTGCAGCAGATTTTTATCGTTTTCCAGCCACTCTTCCGTCAGCTCTTTTAGTAGGGCCAGCTGGTCCTGATCGTCAAACAGCGAGAAGTTAGATTTCATGCCCAATGCAGCATATTCGCGTTTGATAATTTCCAGCCCCAGCGTATGGAAGGTGGAAATCATCAGGCCGCGTGCCTCTTTGCGTCCCAGCGTTTGCGCTACACGCTCTTTCATCTCTCGCGAGGCTTTATTAGTAAAGGTTACCGCCGCGATGTGCCGGGGCTGATAGCCGCATTCGCGGATCAGGTGAGCAATTTTATTGGTAATGACGCGCGTTTTGCCCGAGCCCGCACCGGCCAGCACCAGACAGGGCCCGGTGACGAATTCGACGGCTTGTTGCTGACCAGGATTAAGACGCATAGGGATTTACTCGATGAAATGACAGAGGGAAAGAAATCACAGCGTGGTAGTATAGCCAGCAGCATCCCTACGACTCAAGGTACGATCATGGCAAAAACCGCAGCAGCACTCCATATCCTTGTAAAGGAAGAGAAACTGGCGCAGGACCTTCTGGCACAGCTGGAACAGGGCGCCGATTTTGAAAAACTGGCGAAAAAACACTCTATCTGCCCGTCAGGTAAAAAAGGCGGCCATTTAGGCGAGTTTAAACAGGGCGCGATGGTGCCGGCTTTCGATAAAGTGGTGTTCTCCTGCCCGCTTATCACGCCTTACGGCCCGCTGCATACGCAGTTCGGCTACCACATTATTAAAGTGCTGTACCGTAACTAACGGCTCGGCTTTACCGCAGCAGTAAATTCTTCACCCGGATTTACTGCTTTTTACGCCCTCATCCTGGAAATTAAAGCCATGCTCTGAGGCGGATTTTTCGCCAGCGGCTTCCCTTTTCGCACAAAAAAGAAACAATTTATTGCATTGCTTCTCTGTTTATCTCATTTTAGATCCACGAATTACTACAGGACTCGCGATCAGGGAGAGAGAAAGATGCATGCTATTCTTCAGGAAATTCAACCTTCTATAGCAGACTGGACGATATTCCGGCGCGATTTACATCAGCATCCGGAAACAGGTTTTGCAGAGCATCGCACCAGTCGGCTGGTGGCGGAAAAGCTGAAGGAATTCGGCTATGAGGTCGATCAAGGCATGGCGAAGACCGGCGTCGTCGGTACGCTGAAATGCGGCAACGGCAGCAAAACACTTGGAATACGCGCCGATATAGACGCCCTGCCAATGACGGAAAACAGCGGCAAGCCGTGGGCCAGCCAGCATACCGAAAAATTTCATGGCTGCGGCCACGACGGCCACACCACTATCCTGCTCTGCGCCGCCGAGTTTCTGGCGCGCCGCCGTAATTTTAACGGCACCCTTAATCTGATTTTCCAGCCTGCGGAAGAGCTGCTGTATGGCGGCAGAGTCATGCTTGAGGATGGCCTGCTGGAGAAATTCCCCTGCGATGCGCTGTTTGGCCTGCACAATATGCCAGGCATGCCGGTCGGCACCTTTCATTTCAGAAAGCAGGCAATGATGGCTTCCTGCGATACGGTGCACATTACTGTCTCCGGCACGGGCGGACACGGCGCAATACCGGAAAAAACCGTAGACGCTACTCTGGTCGCCTGTCAGATCGCCGTAGCGCTACAGACTATTGTTTCCCGCAACGTTACGCCTTTCGCGCAGGCGGTGATTACCGTGGGCAGCATTCACTCCGGCGAAGCGCCGAATATCATCAACGAAAAAGCCGTAATGAAACTGAGCGTCCGCTCGCTCGATCCCCAGGTGCGGCAGCTGCTGCTGAAGCGTATTGATGAGGTTGCGCGATTACAGGCGGAAAGCTTTAATGCCGTCGCAAAAGTTGAGCATATCAACGGCTGTCCGGTTTTGATCAATGACGATGCGCAAACCGAGTTCGCCATCAGCGTAGCGCGTGAGCTGGTGGACGAGTCGCAGATCTGTACCGATGCGTCTGCATTAATGGGCAGCGAAGATTTCGCCTTTATGCTGGAAGCCAACCCCAACGGCGCCTATCTGATGGTCGGCAATGGCCCGGGCCCCATGGTGCATAACCCTGGCTACGACTTTAACGACGAGATTATTTTGCCCGCTGCCGCATACTGGTGCCTGCTGGCGGAGCGCTATTTGCAGTAGGCGCACGGAGAAATTAACAAGGAGTAGTTATGTCAACGCTTGAGCAAAGCGCCTTCCGGGGCAACGATCGCCTGACGCTGGGCATGGTAATGGGCGTGCTGACTTTCTGGCTGTTTGCCCAGTCGGTGCTGAACATCGTTCCGGCAATTCAACAAAGCCTGGCCATTCCTCTGCCTTCGTTAAACCTGGCGATCAGCCTGACCACGCTGTTTTCCGGCTGCTTTATCGTGGTCGCTGGCGGCATAGCCGATAAGCTTGGTCGGGTGAGAATGACCTACGCTGGCTTCGCATTGAGTATCGTGGGCTGTCTGTGCATTATTTTTGCGCAAAGCATGCCGCTGTTTGCCCTTGGCCGCGTTTTGCAAGGATTGTCAGGCGCCTGCATTATGCCTGCCACGCTGTCGCTGATAAAAACCAGCTATGAAGGCAAAGATCGGCAAAGGGCGCTGAGCTTCTGGTCGGTGGGTTCATGGGGAGGTTCCGGCCTCTGCTCGCTGGCGGGCGGCGCGGTCGCTACCTGGCTGGGCTGGCGCTGGATCTTTATCTTTTCCATTGTCGCGGCCCTGATTGGCATGCTGCTGATCCGCGGTACACCGGAAAGCAAAGCGGAGCCGGGCGAACGGCAACCGTTCGATTTTAGCGGCCTGATAGCTTTCGTTATGGCGCTGGTTACGCTGAACCTGGTGATTACCAAAGGCGGCACCTTTGGCTGGCTAAGTCCTGTTACGCTGGGACTGGCGGCAATTTGCCTGTTCTCCGCCGCGTTGTTTTTCCGCATCGAAATCATTAAAAAGCAGCACGGCTTTATCGATTTTTCTCTGTTCCGCAATAAAGCCTACAGCGGCGCGGTGCTCTCTAATTTTTTGCTGAATGCCGTTGCCGGGACGCTAATGATCGCCAGCGTCTATGTCCAGCGCCACAGGGATTTTACCGCTTTCCAGGCCGGGATGCTGACCATAGGTTATCTGATCGCCGTGCTGGCGATGATCCGCGTAGGAGAGAAACTGCTGCAAAAAGCGGGCGCCAGAAAGCCGATGCTGTGGGGAACGCGGCTGGGCGCAGTCGGCGTGATGATGATGACCTTTACCTTTCTGCCGGACAGCAGCTATGTCGTCGCGGTACTGGCGGGTTATGTGCTGCTTGGTCTGGGGCTGGGCTGTTATGCAACGCCTTCTACCGATACGGCGATAGCCAACGCGCCTGCCGATAAAATTGGCGTGGCTTCCGGCATTTATAAGATGGCCAGCTCGCTGGGCGGTGCTTTTGGCGTGGCGATTTCGGCTTCGGTTTATGCGGCGCTGCTGCCGCAAGGCGGATCGGTGGCGGCCACGGCAGGCCTGCTGGTCAACGTCGCTTTTTGCCTGCTGTCGATGGCAGCCGTTGTGCTGATGGTGCCCAGGAAGTGAAAAAGCGCGGTTCCCCGCGCTTGATTTCAAACGCGGGCAGGCCGATTAACCTGCTACCGCAATACGTTTCATATCGGTCATGTAGCCACGCAGCTTGCGGCCTACAGATTCGATAGGATGGTTGCGGATAGCCTCGTTCACGTCACGCAGCTGCGCATTGTCTACCGTGGTTGAGGTCGCTGCCGCTTTGCCCAGATCGCCTGCCTGCAGCGTAGTCATAAACTCTTTCAGCAGCGGTACGGCCGCGTAAGAGAACAGGTAGTTGCCGTATTCCGCCGTATCGGAGATGACTACGTTCATCTCATACAGGCGCTTACGAGCGATGGTGTTGGCAATCAGCGGCAGCTCGTGCAGCGATTCGTAATAGGCGGACTCTTCAATGATGCCGGAAGCCACCATGGTTTCGAACGCCAGCTCAACGCCTGCTTTCACCATAGCGATCATTACCACGCCTTCATCGAAGTAATCCTGCTCGGCGATTTTACCTTCGAACTGTGGCGCGGTTTCGAAAGCGGTTTTACCGGTTTCTTCGCGCCAGCCCAGCAGTTTCTTATCGTCGTTGGCCCAGTCGGCCATCATGCCGGAAGAGAACTCGCCGGAGATGATGTCGTCCATATGCTTCTGGAACAGCGGTGCCATAATGGTTTTCAGCTGCTCAGAAAGCTCGAAGGCGCGCAGTTTGGCTGGATTAGACAGGCGATCCATCATCAGCGTGATGCCGCCCTGCTTCAGCGCTTCGGTCACGGTTTCCCAGCCGAACTGAATCAGTTTCTCCGCGTAGGCCGGATCGGTGCCTTCAGCCACCAGCTTGTCGAAGCACAGCAGCGAACCAGCCTGCAGCATGCCGCACAGAATGGTCTGCTCGCCCATCAGATCGGATTTAACTTCCGCAACGAAAGAGGACTCCAGCACGCCCGCACGATGGCCGCCGGTTGCTGCTGCCCAGGCTTTGGCGATTGCCATGCCTTCGCCTTTCGGGTCATTTTCCGGGTGAACGGCGATCAGCGTTGGTACGCCGAAGCCGCGTTTGTACTCTTCACGAACCTCGGTGCCTGGACATTTTGGCGCTACCATCACTACGGTGATGTCTTTACGGATCTGCTCGCCTACTTCCACAATGTTGAAACCGTGCGAGTAGCCCAGCGCCGCGCCATCTTTCATCAGTGGCTGTACAGCACGCACTACGGAAGTGTGCTGCTTGTCCGGCGTCAGGTTAACTACCAGATCTGCCTGCGGGATCAGCTCTTCATAGGTGCCGACTTTAAAGCCGTTCTCGGTCGCTTTACGCCAGGAGGCGCGTTTTTCTGCAATGGCTTCTGCACGCAGGGCGTAAGCGATATCCAGACCGGAATCGCGCATGTTAAGGCCCTGGTTCAGACCCTGGGCGCCACAGCCAACGATGACGACTTTTTTGCCTTTCAGGTAGCTTGCTTCGTCCGCAAACTCGTCGCGCGCCATAAAGCGGCATTTACCTAATTGCGCTAACTGGTTGCGCAGGTTCAAAGTGTTGAAATAGTTAGCCATGGAGACTCCTGAGGTTGTGTTCGCTTTTATTTGTCGGTGACGCTTTAGCTCACCCTGTTAATCCCCATCATATGACAGGAAATGCATTGCTTAAATTGATATATTAACAACGTCATATTGCAAATAGTGCAACGTCAAAACGAGGCCCAAAGCGCATGGATTTACGCGATCTGAAACTTTTTCTGCATCTGGCTGAAAGCCGACATTTTGGCCGCAGCGCGCGGGCGATGCACGTCAGCCCTTCCACCCTTTCCCGGCAGATTCAACGGCTGGAGGAAGACCTGGGGCAAACGCTGTTCCTGCGCGATAACCGCACGGTAACGCTGACCGACGCCGGTGAACAGCTGCGGCAGTTCGCCCAGCAGACGCTGTTGCAGTATCAGCAGCTGCGCCACGCTATCGGCCAGCATGGCCCGTCGCTAAGCGGCGAGCTGCGCCTGTTTTGCTCGGTAACGGCAGCCTACAGCCATCTGCCGCCTATCCTCGATCGCTTTCGCGCCGAGCATCCGCTGGTGGAGATCAAACTTACTACTGGCGATCCCGCCGATGCGGTAGAAAAAGTCCAGAGCGCCGAGGCCGATATAGCTATCGCCGGGCGACCGGAGACGCTGCCTGGCAGCATCGGTTTTACCGCCTTGGGCCCGATCCCGCTGGTGCTGATCGCGCCCGCGTTACCCTGTCCGGTACGCAGCCAGGCCAGCCAGCCGGAGCCAGACTGGCCGCAGATCCCTTTTATCCTGCCGGATCAGGGGCCGACACGTCAGCGCATCGATCTTTGGTTCCGACGTCGCCGCATTGCTAACCCCTTGATTTACGCCACGGTGGCCGGGCATGAAGCTATTGTGTCGATGGTGGCGCTGGGCTGTGGCGTCGCGCTTATCCCCGATGTGGTGCTGGAAAACAGCCCGGAGCCGATCCGCAACCGTATTCTGGAACTGGAAAATATCGATATTGTCGCGCCGCTGGAACTGGGCGTTTGCGTACAGAAGAAGCGGCTCAACGAGCCGCTGATCGAGGCGTTCTGGAACCTGCTTTAACCGGCCAGGAAGAAACTGAAGGCCGGATTGCGGGTTTCATCGTGGCAGTCGTAGCCCAGCGCCGCAAGGTGCTCTTCAAACTGCGGCTCGTTTTCGCCCAGCTCAAAGCCCGCCAGCACGCGGCCATAGTCGGTGCCGTGGCTGCGATAGTGGAACAGCGAGATATTCCAGTGGGTGCCCAGGGTTTGCAAAAAGCGCAGCAGCGCGCCGGGCGCCTCCGGGAACTCAAAGCTGTAAAGCCGCTCGCGCAGCGGCTTTGACGGCCGCCCGCCGACCATATAGCGCACGTGCAGCTTCGCCATTTCGTCATCGGAGAGATCCACCACCTTGTAGCCGCCTTCGTTGAGCATCTGCAGGATTTCACGACGCTCTTCCATACCGCGTGTCAGCCGCACGCCGACAAAGATGCAGGCGTTTTCCGCATCCGCGAAGCGGTAGTTGAACTCGGTAACGGAACGGCCGCCCAGCAGCTGGCAAAACTTCAGGAAGCTGCCTTTTTGTTCGGGAATAGTAACCGCCAACAGCGCCTCGCGCTGTTCGCCCAGCTCGCAGCGTTCAGAAACATAGCGCAAGCCGTGGAAATTGACGTTGGCGCCCGAAAGCACATGCGCCAGCCGCTCGCCTTTGATCTGGTGCTGCTGGATGTACTTTTTCATTCCGGCCAGCGCCAGCGCGCCGGACGGTTCCGCTACGGCGCGCACGTCTTCAAACAGATCCTTCATGGCCGCGCAGATGGCGTCGCTGTCTACGGTGACAATATCGTCAAGATACTCCCGGCAAAGCCGGAAGGTTTCGCTGCCGATACGTTTTACCGCCACGCCCTCGGCAAACAGCCCAACGCGTGGCAGATCCACAGGTTCGCCTGCTTCCAGCGCCGCTTTCAGGCAGGCTGAATCTTCTGCTTCTACCGCGATCACTTTGATCTGCGGCATTAGCTGTTTGATCAGCACCGCTACGCCGGCGGCCAGCCCGCCGCCGCCGACCGGCACGAAGACGCGGTCGATATGCGCATCCTGCTGCAGCAGCTCCATCGCCAGCGTGCCCTGCCCGGCGATCACCATAGGATGATCGAACGGTGGCACAAAGGTGTAGCCCTGCAGCTGCGCCAGTTCGATCGCTTTAGCCTTCGCCTCGTCGAAGTTGGCGCCAAACAGGTAAGCCTCACCGCCAAACGCCCGCACGGCCTCGACTTTGATATCTGCGGTAGCCACCGGCATCACGATCAGGGATTTAATCCCCAGCCGGGTCGCCGAGAGCGCGACGCCCTGCGCATGGTTGCCCGCCGAAGCGGTAATCACGCCGCAGGCTTTTTGCTCCTCGTTCAGCGAAGCGATCATCGCGTAGGCGCCGCGCAGCTTAAAGCTGTGCACCGGCTGGCGATCTTCACGCTTCACCAGCACCGTGTTGCCAAGACGAGAAGAGATTTTCTCCATCTTTTGCAGCGGCGTAACCTGCGCGACTTCGTAAACCGGCGAACGGAGCACCGCTCGCAGATACTCCGCGCCGCAAGGCTCGGCGGGTAGCGGTTGAGACTCTGCCATGTTTGTTAGCCTCCCAGCTTGCTCTTATCACGTACGGCGCCTTTGTCTGCGCTGGTTGCCAGCAAGGCATAGGCGCGCAGAGCTAAGGAAACCTGACGTTCACGGCCGTGCGGCGTGTAAGCCGCATCGCCACGCGCCAGCTCTTCTTCACGACGGGCATGCAGCTCATTATCCGGCACGTCCAGTTTGATGCCGCGATTAGGGATGTCGATCTCGATCATATCGCCATCTTTTACCAGCGCGATGGTGCCGCCGCTGGCCGCTTCCGGCGAGGCGTGACCGATAGAAAGACCTGATGTGCCGCCGGAGAAGCGACCATCGGTGATCAGTGCACAGCTTTTACCCAGGCCCATCGACTTCAGGTAGGTGGTCGGGTAGAGCATCTCCTGCATACCCGGCCCGCCTTTTGGCCCTTCGTAACGGATCACCACTACATCGCCAGCTACCACTTTGCCGCCCAGGATAGCGGAAACCGCGTCGTCCTGGCTTTCGTAGACTTTGGCCGGGCCGCGGAAGGTCAGAATTTCTTTCTCTACGCCCGCGGTTTTAACGATGCAGCCATCTTCCGCCATATTGCCATACAGCACGGCCAGACCGCCGTCCTGGCTATAGGCGTATTCACGGGAACGGATGCAGCCTTCCTGACGATCGTCATCCAGCGTATCCCAACGGGTATCCTGCGAGAAAGCCTGCGTGGTGCGAATACCGGCCGGGCCAGCGCGAAACATTTTCTTCACCGCTTCGTCTTTGGTCAGCACGATATCGTATTGATTCAGCGTCTCTTCCAGGCTCAGGCCCAGCACGTTTCTGACGCTGCTGTTCATCAGGCCCGCGCGGTGCAGTTCGCCCAGAATGCCCAGCACGCCGCCCGCGCGATGCACATCTTCCATATGATATTTTGGGGTGCTTGGCGCAACCTTGCACAGATGCGGCACCAGACGCGACAGACGGTCGATATCGGACATATTGAAGTCGATTTCGCCTTCCTGCGCGGCGGCCAGCAGGTGCAATACGGTGTTGGTGGAACCGCCCATGGCGATATCCAGCGTCATGGCGTTTTCAAACGCGGCCTTGTTGGCGATGCTGCGCGGCAGCGCGCTTTCGTCATTCTGCTCGTAATAGCGCTTCGCCAGGCCAACGATACGTTCGCCAGCTTTCAGGAACAGCTCTTTACGATCGGCATGGGTCGCCAGCAGCGAGCCGTTGCCCGGCTGCGACAGACCCAGCGCTTCCGTCAGGCAGTTCATGGAGTTAGCGGTAAACATGCCGGAGCAGGAGCCGCAGGTCGGACAGGCCGAGCGCTCAATTTTATCGCTGTCTTCGTCGCTGACGTTCGGGTTAGCGCCCTGAATCATCGCATCGACCAGATCCAGCTTGATGATTTTATCGGAAAGCTTGGTTTTACCGGCCTCCATCGGGCCGCCGGAAACAAAGATCACCGGAATATTCAGACGCAGGGAAGCCATCAGCATGCCCGGCGTGATTTTATCGCAGTTAGAGATACAGACCATGGCATCCGCGCAGTGGGCGTTAACCATATATTCGACCGAGTCGGCGATCAGCTCGCGCGAAGGCAGAGAGTAAAGCATGCCGCCGTGCCCCATCGCGATACCGTCATCAACGGCGATGGTGTTGAACTCTTTGGCGACGCCGCCGGAAGCTTCGATCTGTTCGGCAACCAGCTTGCCCAGATCGCGCAGATGCACGTGTCCTGGTACAAACTGCGTGAAGGAGTTGACCACGGCGATAATTGGCTTGCCGAAATCGTCGTCGGTCATACCCGTGGCGCGCCACAGCGCGCGGGCACCAGCCATATTACGGCCGTGAGTGGTGGTGGCGGAACGGTACTTAGGCATGCTCATACTCCAGAATCTGACAGTACACGGGCGTCAAACGACGCCCGTAAATTTCATTGTTATGGGTTTACCTGATCTAACCAGCCCCATTTGTCTTCGGTTTCGCCGGTGAACAGGCCAAAGAAGGCGGACTGAATACGGGTAGTAACCGGGCCGCGCTTACCTTCGCCGACCTGGATGCCGTCTACGCTGCGTACCGGCGTGATTTCTGCCGCGGTGCCGGACATAAAGATTTCGTCGGCCAGGTAGAGCGATTCACGGGAGAGCACCTGCTCACGGACTTCGATGCCCATGTCTTTCGCCAGCTTGATGATGGCGTCGCGGGTAATGCCCGGCAGAGCGGAAGAGGTAAACGGCGGGGTGAACAGAATGCCGTCTTTGACTTCAAACAGGTTTTCGCCCGCGCCTTCGGAGATATAGCCTTGGGTATCCAGCGCGATGCCTTCCTGGTAGCCGTGGCGGCGTGCTTCGCTGCCCACCAGCAGAGAAGAAAGGTAGTTACCGCCAGCTTTGGCTGCGGTTGGCAGCGTGTTCGGCGCGACGCGGTTCCAGGAAGAAACCATCGCATCAATGCCCTGCTCCAGCGCTTCCGCGCCCAGGTATGCGCCCCACGGGAAAGCGGCAATGATGACATCGGTGCTGTAGCCTTCCGGCGGGTTGACGCCCAGACCGACATCGCCAACGAAGACCAGCGGACGAATATAGGCGCTGGTCAGTTTGTTGACGCGCAGCACTTCACGGCAGGCTTCCATCAGCTCATCAACGCTCTGGGTAACCGGGAAGCGATAAATTTTTGCAGAGTCATGCAAACGCTGCATATGTTCACGATGGCGGAAGACTACCGGGCCTTTGTGCGAGTCGTAGCAGCGGACGCCTTCGAATACGGAAGTGCCGTAGTGCAGCGCGTGGGACATCACGCTTACCTTCGCGTCTTCCCACTTAACCATCTCGCCATTGAACCAGATAAAGTCAGCTTTCTTCGTCATTCTTCTTTCCTTTCGCGCTCAGGCGCGGATTTGTTGTGTTGTCTGGTGTTGGATGTGAACGGTGGCAACATCCATCAGCTTGCTTAACTGTGTTGACAGTAAATCGACCGGACGCTGGCTGGCAACGGTCATGGCAATATTTATGCTGTCGCTGTTTTCGCCGGAGGTCATATTCATGGCGCAAACCTGAAAGCCGCGATGGCGAACCACGCGCAGAATGCGCTCCAGAATTTCAGGACGCAGGCGCGCCTCTATGGATAACTGATGCTGCATCATGAGGTTTTCTCCATCATATTTTCGTTGCTGGCGCCCGGCGGCACCAGCGGCCAGACGTTTTCAAGTTCGTCAATGGCGACGTGCAGCATGTATGGCCCTTCGCTGTTGAGCAAAGCGTCTAATGCTTCGGCGACCTGGTCTTTACGGGTAATGCGTTGGCCCGGGATATCGAAGGCGCTGGCAAGGGTGAGAAAATCGGGGTTATCAGAGAGATTGGTTTCGCTGTAGCGCTCTGAGAAGAACAGCTGCTGCCACTGTCGCACCATGCCTAAACGCTGATTATCCAGCAGCACAATTTTTACCGGCAGCTGCTTGCGCTTGATGGTGCCCAGCTCCTGCACATTCATCATAAAGGAACCATCGCCCGATACGCAGATAACGGTATCTTCCGGGCGAGCCACCTGCGCGCCTACCGCAGCAGGTAGACCGAATCCCATAGTGCCCAGACCGCTGGAGGTAATGAAATCTTCCGGCTGGTCAAAGCTCATGTGCTGCGCCGACCACATCTGGTGCTGACCAACATCGGTGGTCACTACGGCGCGCGCTGGCTTGCTGTCGGAAAGCTGCTTTAAAAACAGCGGCGCATAGATGGCTTCGCCCGGATGATCGTAACGCCAGCCATGTTCGGCTTTCAGTGCCTGAACCTGCTCGCGCCAGGCGCTGATATCAACCGGATGATACAAATCAGGCAGCAGCTTGTTGAGATCGCCGCGCAGCCCAACGTGTGCCTGGCGCAATTTGTTTAATTCGGCAGGATCGATATCCATATGGATTACGCTGGCGTGCGGCGCAAAAGTGTCCAGCTTGCCGGTAACGCGATCGTCAAAGCGAGCGCCGACGGCAATCAGCAGGTCACACTGCTGAACGGCAAAGTTGGCAGCTTTGGTGCCGTGCATCCCCAGCATCCCCAGGTAGCAGGGATCTTGCGCATCCGGCGTGCCCAGGCCTTTCAGCGTAGCAACTGTCGGGATGCCCGTTTCGCGAGCGAATGAACGTAAGGCTTCGACGGCACCCGCCATGCCGACACCGCCGCCAACATACAGGATGGGCTTTTTCGCCTGGGCTAACATGGCGCGCGCCTGCTGCAATTCCTGATGCGGATGATCCGCCTCGTCTTCAACGGCCGCCAGATGGGCAGACAGCTCGCCGTTCGCCAGCTGGATATCTTTAGGGATATCGATTAAAACAGGGCCAGGACGGCCCGAGCGCGCGATGGCGAAGGCTTCAGCCATTACTTCCGGCAGTTCTTCCAGCGAGCCAACCAGGAAGCTGTGTTTGGTGCAGGCCAGCGACAGGCCAAGCACGTCGATTTCCTGAAAAGCATCTGTGCCGATCAGTCCACCTGCGACTTGCCCGGTGATTGCCACAACAGGAACAGAATCCATCATCGCGTCAGCGAGGCCGGTGATCAGGTTGGTCGCGCCAGGGCCAGAAGTGGCGATACAAACGCCGACTTTGCCGGTTGCGCGGGCATAGCCGATGGCTGCCATTGCGGCGCCCTGCTCATGCCGACACAGTAGGTGTTCGACGCCGCCATCATAGAGCGCATCATAGACGGGCATAATCGCACCACCCGGATAGCCGAAAACTGTCTCGACTCCCTGCCCACGCAACGCCTGAACCACCCACTGAGCACCATTCATAGTTATTTCCCCGCCTCTCGCTGGGAACAACAGCATTTTATTCTACTGTTCATCTTCTGTTCCTCTGTCGTTGATAGCCTGTAAGCCCTGCCAAAAAAAAACCCCCGGACCTTTCGGTGCGGGGGTTCTTCTGAAATCAGGCTTGATTTTTAAGCCTTTCTTCCTCCGAGCGTAGCCCCGCACGGCGTGATAATAATCACGACGACGTTGATAATGACAAGGCTTAGGACTCGTAGAAGGGCTTTCATTTAGATTCGATAAATTCACTTGTTCGAAGTAATGCCTACAGAGTTATCACAGTTATCGCCTTGCATTCAACTTTTTTCGTTATTTTATTTTTGGGCGGCAAGCGTGGTTGATAAAAAAACAACTATTAATCAATACATAAGACAAATATTGAAAAATATTCATTACGCACCTGGCGCAACGGCTTTTCGGTTCAATGAGTTCTGCGAGCCATTTCCAGAGATCCAGGTCGCGTTGCTGCAAGAAGGTAAGTTTTTTACGAACCGGCTCGACAACAAATGCGCTTCCCATCGCGCCCCTTTTAACCCAGGAGCAGAATAAAGGCATAAGGAGTAGCTATGTCGTTATCTGTGATCTATACGCGTGCAGCAATCGGTGTTGAAGCACCGCTGGTTGCTGTTGAAGTCCATCTGAGCAACGGCCTGCCCGCGTTGACACTGGTTGGTTTGCCAGAAACCACTGTGAAGGAAGCGCGCGAACGTGTCAGGAGCGCGCTGATTAACTGTGGTTTCTCTTTTCCTGCCAGGCGTATTACCGTCAATCTGGCTCCGGCGGATCTTCCCAAAGAAGGTGGCCGCTACGATCTGCCTATCGCCATAGCCATTCTCGCGGCCTCAGAACAAATTCGCGCAGAGAACCTGAGTCAATACGAGCTGTTAGGCGAACTGGCGCTGACAGGTGCTCTGCGTGGCGTACAGGCTGCCATTCCAGCGGCAATGGCGGCAGCGGAGGCCAAACGCGTACTTATCCTCTCGGCGGATAATCGTCAGGAGGCAGGGCTGGTGCGGCATGCTCAATGCCGTCTGGCAAACAATCTGCTTGAAGTCTGCGCTTTTTTAAACGGGCAAGCAGATCTGGAGCAGGCAAGCTACACACCGCCCGTTTCGCCGCTGCCGCCTGAGGATTTAAGCGAGGTGATTGGTCAGCAGCAGGCTAAAAGAGCGCTGGAAATAACCGCAGCCGGCGGTCACAACCTGCTGCTGATCGGCCCGCCCGGCACGGGCAAGACCATGCTGGCGACCCGCCTTCCCGGACTGTTACCACCCCTGAGCGACCAGGAAGCGCTGGAGAGCGCCGCCATCGCCAGCGTCGCCGGAGCACCATTGGCAGACCATCAGTGGCGTCAGCGTCCTTTCCGCGCGCCTCATCATACTTCTTCCCGCTATGCGCTGGTAGGCGGTGGCCCGCTGCCTAAACCCGGTGAGATCTCGCTGGCGCATAACGGCATTCTGTTTCTGGATGAGCTGCCGGAATTTGAGCGCAGAACACTGGATGCGCTACGGGAGCCGATTGAGTCAGGCTGCGTCGCTATTTCCCGCGCCCGGGCAAAGGTTACCTATCCGGCATGCTTTCAACTGGTTGCGGCCATGAACCCCAGCCCTACCGGCCAGCATGGCGCAAAACGAAACCGCAGCACGCCTCAGCAGACGCTACGTTATTTAAATCGTCTTTCCGGTCCTTTCCTTGACCGCTTCGATCTCTCGCTGGAGGTGCCTCTGCTGCCTCCGGGAACGCTAAGCCATTCAGCGTCTGAAGAATCCAGCGAGACGGTGCGCCAACGAGTACTGGCAGCCAGAGAGATTCAGCAGGCGCGCGCCGCTACTATAAACGGGAAACTAAAAGCTGGCGACATTCGGCGGTATTGTGAAATCAGTAAGAAAGATGCCGACTGGCTGGAAGAGGTGCTGACTCAGCTGGGGCTTTCTGTTCGCGCCTGGCAACGCATTCTGAAAGTTGCCCGAACCATTGCCGATTTAGCGGGAAAAGAGAAGATTGAACGTGAGCATTTACATGAAGCTTTAAGCTATCGTGCTATCGACAGATTGCTGATCCACCTGCTCGACAGTCTGGAATAAGCTTTTACCTTGCAAAATAGCGTCGATCGCTGACAATAAAGGGGCCGAAGCCCCTTTATTATTAATCATCGCTGTCCGAATAGTCTTCAACCCCTTCCATCTGCGGCTTGCCGCCGGAAAGTGTATGAAAACGCTTGGGACGCTTGATACGCGTCATATACTTTGACCAGACCCGTTCTGCTTCGGTCTGAGGTTCACGTACGCCACGGCACACCTCAATAAACAGACGCTCTTCTTCCGTTGCGGGTTCACGCTTTGCCAAATCCAGCTCGTTAAAAGCGTAACCATAACGCTCAAGAAGTTGAGCTTCTTTGATGGTGAAATCACCGTGACGGGAGAATCCGCGTGGGTAATGTTTGTTATCAAAAAAACGATTCGTTGTTGCGAAGCTTTCCGCCATTTTACACGCTCCTAACTCTTTTATGGCCGTGCTGTTTATGGCGCGGAGTATTAGATACGCTTGACAGAGTGTAAAACAAAACATTTAAATCATGACGACAAATGATTTTCAGGAGACAGATGTGGATACGGAATTACTAAAAACCTTTCTTGAAGTGAGCAGAACCCGCCACTTTGGACGTGCCGCTGAAGCGCTCTATCTCACGCAGTCTGCCGTTAGTTTTCGCATCAGGCAGCTGGAAAATCAGCTGGGCGTCAATCTTTTTACCCGTCATCGTAATAATATTCGCCTGACTTCTGCAGGGGAGCGGCTGCTTCCTTATGCCGAAAGCCTGATGAGCACCTGGATGATGGCTAAAAAGGAGGTTGCCCATACTCAACAGCACCATGAGCTTTCTATGGGGGCCAGCGCCTCCTTATGGGAAGCCTATCTGACGCCCTGGCTACAGACGCTGTATGAGCACCGTGAAGACCTGCATCTTGAAGCCAGAGTGGCCCAGCGCCATTTACTGGTTAAACAACTGCATGAGCGCCAGCTGGATTTACTGATCACGACCGAAGCGCCAAAAATGGATGAGCTGACCAGCCAGCAGATCGGTCATATTTCGCTGACGCTTTACCGTTCGCGAAAGTCAGAGAAACGCGAGCAATATGACTATATTAAGCTGGAATGGGGCGCTGATTTTCATCAGCATGAGAGCTACCTGGCCGGCGCTGACGACGTGCCGGTGTTAACCACGACCTCGGCGCATTTAACTCGTCAGCTGCTGCATACTACTGGCGCATGCGCATTTTTGCCGGATTTCTGGCACGGTGAATATGCCGATTTGGCTGTGATCCCCGATACGCCGGTTGCGGTTCGTCCGCTCTATGCCGTTTGGCTACAGAACAGCGATCAGCAATCGCATATACGCCAGCTGCTGAAATTTCCTGTTAATACGCCATAGGCTTGTATTTCAAAATGGTCAGCTCGCTGGCCATTTTTTATAGCTTTGGCTATGAAGCTAACCGCATACAAAGGAAAAAAATGGCAGTTTTAGTGGTTTACAAGAGCTCAGGAAGGGATATAGCGAAGAAAAGATGAACAAAAAGAGGCGTTATACGGAGAGGGATTGCTGAAAAACAGAGCAGGTCACCATTTTCAGGGCAAAAAAAATCCTTTGCCGAAGCAAAGGATTATTTTCTGGCAGGGGCGGAGGGACTCGAACCCCCAACACCCGGTTTTGGAGACCGGTGCTCTACCAATTGAACTACGCCCCTAAATAGGGTGGCGGAACGGACGGGGCTCGAACCCGCGACCCCCTGCGTGACAGGCAGGTATTCTAACCAACTGAACTACCGCTC
>NZ_JBHDVM010000015.1:0-113402 GCF_042610525.1 Pantoea sp. sgz302252 | reverse complement strand
GACGCGCTACGTGGCGGGCGACGACATCACGGTGAGCGTGGTGCTGAAGGACGCGGAAAACAACGCGGTGACGGGCAGGAGCCACACGCTGAACGGCAGCGCGGTGACGGTGCCGAACGCGGTGGTGAAAGCGGGCAGCGGCTGGGAGGAAAGCGCGCCGGGCACCTACGTGCGCGCCTGGACGGCGACAACGGTGGGCGAGGATCTCACGGCCACGCTGAATCTGAGCGGCTGGAATAAAGCGTCAGAGAACACCTACAGCATTAGCGCTAATCAGATCAACGCTGTGGTAACCAGTCTGGTTATCGTTAAAGACAACGCGACAGCCGATGGCATAGAAGAAAACAGCGTCAGGCTTGGAGTAAAAGATCTTTATGATAATCCGGTCAGCGGCGCCAGCGTCGCGCTGACGGCCAGTAACGGCGCCCGTATTGCGGATAGCGTGCTGACGCTTAGCGATGGTACGGCTGAGATCGCCCTGACCAGTATCAAAGCCGGTCTTTCCAAAATAACGGCTTCGCTTAACGACAGCAGCCAGTCGGTGGAGGTGACTTTCGTCTCAGGCAAACCGGCAAGTGGCACCTCTACTGTCAGTCTGGATAAAACCAACTACATCGCAGGCACCGAAATAGAGGTCACGGTGACGCTGAAGGACGCACAGGGCAATATGGCGGGCGGCCAGGCGGCAGCGCTGGCGAATGCGGTCACTGTGCCGAACGCGGAAGCGAAGGCGGGCAGCGGCTGGACGGAAACCGGCAGCACTGGCGTCTATGTGCGCACTTACGTGGCAAAAATCTCGGGCGAGAACCTGACGGCAACGCTGAACTTACCCGACGGAACTCAGCATTCCGGCGCTTACAGCATTACCGCAGGCGCGGCGATCCAGGCAAACTCCGGTATTACGCTGGATAAAACCAGCTACACGGCGGGCGCGGATATGCAGGTCACGGTGACGCTGAAGGATGCGCAGGGCAATATGGCAAACGGCCAGGCGGCGATCCTGGGGGATGCGGTCGCAGTACCGAATGCAGAAGCGAAAGCGGGTAGCAGCTGGACGGAAAGCAACACTGCTGGCATTTACACCCGCATTTACCTGGCAAAAACGGCAGGCGAAAACCTTAAGGCGATGCTGAGGCTGGCCGACGGCAGTCAGACTTCCGGCGCATACAGCATTGTCGCAGGCGCAGCAGCGCAGGCAAACTCCGCTATCGCCGTGGACAGGGCGAACTATACGGCTGGCATGGATATCCAGGTGACGGTTACGCTAAAAGACAGCAATAACAACGCAGCTTCGGGGCAGGCTGGCGCACTGGCGGCAAGGGTGACCGTAGCCAATGCGGAAGCGAAGCCAGGCAGTAACTGGACGGAAAGCGGCAATGCTGGCGTTTATACACGCACTTATCTGGCGAAAACCACAGGCGAGAAGCTGGCGGCAACGCTGAACCTGGTTGACGGACAGCAAACCTCCAACCTCTATAACATCACCGCAGGCGCGGCAACGGCAGTCAGCTCGGCGATCGCGGTGGATAAAGCAAGCTATACGGCTGATACGGATATCCTGGTCACGGTCATGCTGAAGGATGAGCAGGGTAATCAGGCAAATGGTCAGGCAGCGATACTAACGGACGCCGTCACTGTGCCAAATGCGGAAGCCAAAGCGGGCAGCAGCTGGGCAGAAACCAGTACCCCGGGCAGCTATACCCGCACTTATCTGGCGAAAACCGCAGGTGAAAACCTGAAGGCGACGCTGAAACTGGCGGATGGCAGCCAGACCTCCAGCCTTTATAGCATTACTGCGGGCGCGGCAGTGCAAACGAACTCGGGCATAGCCGTAGACAAAGACAGCTATACGGCGGGCACGGAGATACTGGTTACCGTAGTGCTGAAGGATAGCAACGGCAATGCGGCGCCAGGGCAAAGCAGCACGCTGGCGGCGAGGGTAACGGTAGCCAATGCGGAAGCGAAAGCAGGCAGTAGCTGGACGGAATCCAGCACGCCTGGCACCTATACCCGTGCTTATGTGGCGCAGCTTGCAGGCGAGAACCTGAAGGCGATGCTTAAATTCGCCGACGGTAATCAGCTTTCCGACGCCTATAGCATTACCGCAGGCGCGGCGGCGCAGGCCAGCTCGTCCATCGCCGTAAACAGGAATAGCTATACGGCGGGCGAAGAGATGCTGATCACCGTGGTGCTGAAAGACAGCAACGGCAACAGCGTGTCGGGGCAGGATAATACGCTGGCAGACAGGGTAGAGGTTGCCAATGCAGAAGCTAAAGCCGGTAGCGGCTGGGCAGAAACCAGCGTTAAAGGCACCTATATTCGCACCTATATGGCGAAGACCGCAGGCGAAAACCTTACGGCAATCCTGACGTTATCCGACGGGCAAAAGAAATCTAATTTTTACAGCATCACCGCAGGCGAACCGGCGAAAGCCACCTCTGCTATTACCGTGGATAAAGACAGCTATGTGGCAGACAGCGAGATGCAGGTGACGGTCACGCTGAAGGATAGCAACAACAATAGCGTGTCGGGATTAAGCAACCTGCTGGCGTCGTCGGTAACTGTGGCTAATGCAGAGGTGAAGCCAGGCAGCAACTGGACGGAAAAAGGTAATTCAGGCATCTATACTCGCGCTTACGTGGCGAAAACGGCGGGAACAGGGCTGAAAGCGACCCTGGAACTCTCCGGCTGGAACGGCGAGGTCGTTTCAGGGATCTATATCATTACCGCAGACAGTGATTCGGCGAAAGTTAGCTCGGTTACGCTTAACGGCAATATCGTCAGCAAGGTGGCGAACGGCAGCAGCAGCTTTAGCTATACGGTGACGGTAATTGACAGCAATGGCAATCCGGTTGCCGGAGCAGAGGTTATACCTTCCGCCGCAGATAACATGGGCGCTGGCATGCAAGTTGTTGCCGAAAGCAAAACCAACGCCAGCGGCCAGACGACGATTACGCTGACCAGCAGCACAAAAGCGGCCTATGACATTATGGTGAGGGCGAAAGCAGGCACTTCGGCAAGCGTAAACGCGGATAAAACGGTGAGTTTTATCGCTGACAACAGCACGGCGCAGGTCAGTACGGTTGCGCTTATCGACGATGTTGTAAGCAAGGTGGCAGACGGCAACAGCAGATTCAGCTACAGGGTGACGGTGGTTGACGGCAACGGCAACCCGGTTCCTGAAGTGGAAATAGCGCCGGCCGCATCGGACAGCGATAATGTACGCGTGGCCGCCGAGGGCAAAACTGACGCCAGCGGCCAGGCAATTATTACGCTGACCAGCAGCACTAAGGCCTCTTACGACGTTCTTGTGAGCGCGAAAGCAGGCACGACACCAGCCGTGGATGCGGATAAAAAAGTGAGTTTTACCGCTGACAGCAATACGGCCCAGGTAAGCAGGGTTGCGCTTATCGGCGATGTTGTAAGCAAGGTGGCGGATGGCAGCAACAGCTTCAGCTACACGGTGATAGTGGTTGACGGCAACGGCAACGCGGTTCCGGGCATGGAGGTAACGCCAACCGCTTCTGACAGCGAAAACGTGCGCGTGGCCGCCGAAGGCAAAACCGATGCCAGCGGCCAGACAACTATTACGCTGACCAGCAGTACTAAGGCGTCGTATGACATCCTTGTAAGCGCGAAAACGGGTACAGCGGCCAGCGCCAGCGCGGATAAAAAAGTGAGCTTTACCGCCGACAACGCAACGGCGCAGGTAAGTACGGTCACGCTTATCGGCGATATCCTGAGCAAAGTAGCTAACGGTAGCAACAGCTTCAGCTATAGGGTAACGGTGGTTGACGGCAACGGCAATCCGGTTCCCGGCGTGGAAGTAATACCAGCCGCATCGGACAGCGAAAACGTGCGCGTAGCCGCCGAGGGCGAAACCGACGCCAGCGGGCAGACCACGATTGTGTTGACCAGCGGCACTAAAACGTCCTCTGACATCCTTGTAAGTGCGAAAGCAGGCACGACATCAGCCGTAGATGCGGATAAAAAAGTGAGCTTTACCGCTGACAGCAATACGGCCCAGGTAGGCACTGTCGTCCTTAACGACGACGTGCAGGAAAAAATAGCGAACGGCAGCAACAGTTTCAGCTATACGGTGACGGTGGTTGACGGCAACGGTAATCCGCTGTCGGGGATGGAGGTAACACCAGCTGTAGCGGGATACGACAGCGAATATACGCGTATTGCCATAAACGGCAAAACCAACGCCAGCGGCCAGGCGACCATCACGCTGACCAGTACGACCAGGGCATCGTATGACATGATGGTCAGCGCAACAGCCGGATCGGCGGCGAGCGTAAACGCGGATAAGGAAGTCAGCTTTATCGCCGATATCAGCACGGCAAGAGTAGGTTGGGTAACGCTTAACGACAATACGCTGAGCAAAGTAGCGAACGGCACCGACAGCTTTAGCTTCACGGCCCAGCTGGTTGATGGCAATGGCAACTGGATCATGAAGCAGTCGGGTTATACCATCAAATGGATGCAGGATAAGGGCGCGCAGGTAAACTTACCGGAAAGCAGCCAAATCGATAAGAACGGTCAAGCCATCGTTGAGATGACCAGCACCCATCTGGTCAACGATATTCAGGTCAGTGCACAGTACCTGGCCACAGCAAGCATTAACGCCGATAAAAGAGTCAGTTTTATCCGCGGAGCAGTGGCTAAAGTCGCCATCGCTATGGCCGATGGCGGCAGCGAGGCGGTAGCCAGTAAAGAGACCAACTATCCGCTGGTAATTAGCGTTGAGGATGCGTACGGGCACAAAATACCCAACCAGCAGCTTAACCTGAGCGTATCGGGCAGCGCGGGTGGCAAGCCTGGCGTTTATCCTGCCAGCGTAAATTCTGACGCCAACGGCGCTATCGCCACCAGGCCGGAAGTTGGCGACACCACGGCTGAAACCGTCACCGTGACCGCTGTCGTGAAAGGCACTGATGTCAAAGGCGTACTGGATATCCTCTTTAAGGCCGGAGCGGTGTCCACCGACAGATCCACCATTAAAGCCAGTCCGGCCAGTATCAAGGCTGATAATCAGTCTACTTCAACCCTCATCTTTGTCCCACGGGATGAGTTCGGTAACATCATCACCGATCTCAATACCTCAGCTATCGCTTCGGCGATAACGGGAATGAGCGCTACGGCGATAAAACTCAGCGGCTGGTCATATAGTAATAATCAGTACACAGCTATGGCTACGGCGGGAACATCAACAGGCAGCCTGCTGGTTATTCCGGTGGTGAACGGTGTGGATGCTATTTCGCGGAAAGCCGAAAATATACTGGCCTTAACCGCGGGCGATATAGATATTTCGCAGTCGTCTATAAAAGCTTTTCCGGCCAGTATCGCCGCTAATGGCAAGCAAACAAGCCTGCTACAATTTACACCTAAGGATAAGTACGGCAACCTTATCGATTATCTGACTGTTGACTCGCTTTCCCAGGTTATTACCGGAACCGCCACGGATCTAACAGTCGGCGTCTGGAGCTATAACAAAGTGAGCGGCTACTACCAGGCAATTTTAACGGCAGGTACGACGGCGGGCACCGCCAATATTATGCCAACGATTAACGGTGCCGATGCGGCAGCTATAGGAGTAACCGACACGTTATCGCTGGTAAATAACTCAAGCGTGAGCCGTATAGAAATTGACTCTGCCACTACAGATTTGGCGGTGGCAGACGGCAAGCAGGTAAACTATGTTCGCTTCAATTTTTACGGCAAGGATGGAAACAGGTTGACGGGCGTCAGGTTTACCATCACGCCAGGCAATGCGGAAATGGCGATTAATAACAATTTCGCGCCAATTAGCGGCACCACTAATCAGGATGGCCAGGGCGCTGTTAATATTGCTTCCACATTAAGCGGGAACAATGATTTTATTATCGAAGCCGATGGTTTTGGTGAGCGCTTCAATACTACCTTTAGCACCTACGTCTCGCCAGGCTTGTCAGGCATCACTTTCGATAAAAGGAATCTGTTAAATAACGGCACGGATAAGATGACGGTCACTTTCCGGCCGGTGGATGCGCTGGGCCGCCTGGTTGAAGGGTTAAAGATCGGTTTTTCTTCCACCGATACGGCGGCGACATTAACCACCTCCGGCTATAAAACCGTGGTCAGTTCAAAAAGCACCACCTCGACCTACTTTTTAACAGTCAAAATGGAGAATTACAGCCTGTGGCAACCGGATATGGAAGAATACTATTTAATACCGCCAAATGGCATCCGGCTGGGCGTATTATCGATAGCGCCCATCCTTTGCGGCGGTCTGACCTATCACTCGGGCTATGTCTGTACGCCTACCGCCGCTAATAACGAGAAGTATATCGCTTCCGGGCTCGGTTTTTATATTAAGCTGAAGGAGAAAAGCGAGAACTGGGACGGAAAAATCAGGCTCACTTCCGATACGGTAAATGGCGCAGTTTACTTATATAGCCTTGATGGTAAAAGTAAACAGAACTGCTCTGTGCCCATTAGTGAAAGTCAGTCATGGATGAACGACTATGGTAAAACTATTGGCGGCGTGGCCAATACGCTTGAGTTTGACTTTGCCGCTAAAGGTATAGCGAATACCGTTGGCGATATCGGCTTTATTGAGCCGCCGGGCAGCGGCGGCGGCATCGGCCACTGTTCAATAGACGATGCGATGAAGGTTAACGTTACCCTACAAGGTTCGGGTAATGTCGAGTTTACAGCTACGACAACCTCGCCAGCTTCTACAAATTATTTTAATGTACCTGTTGGCAATAAGCGTATCGACTCGGGCATCCTGCAATCTCATGATGTAAATATCTACAGCAACTGATCTCCGCTATATCGGGCCTGACTCTTTTACAGAGTCAGGCCTGTTTTACCACCAAATTCAGCAGCTCACTATCTCCACGTAGCCGGCGCAGCCATTGATAATTTTCTCATCATTGGTGATAAAACTTATCGCCTCTGCTTTTGCCTGCGCCACCAGTAGCCGATCGAAAGGATCTTTATGCATGGCGGGTAGATTCGCAAGGTCACAGGCATGCCTGGCGTAAAGGGGGAGTTCAAGATAGCCCGCCTCCTGTAGCCCTTTCGCCAGCGCCCGCGCATCAATATTAAAATCTGGCTTGTTGAGCGCCGTTTTGATGCTTATTTCTTGCAGGCTGGCGGGAGAGAAAAAGAAGCGATTATTGTCGTTGATCAGTATATCGATAACCCGCTTGCTGAGTTTCTCCGGCTGGCCCGCTGCCCAGATCAGGATATGCGTATCCAGCAGGTACGAAGCCGAAGGGATAGCGGAAAGAGCTTCCTTGCGTACCGGCATAATTATTCTCCATAAAAAAGATCGGCGATCTCATCGCTGCTCAGCTGGTTAAAATTATCTGGCGCAGTGATTTTCCCCTGCATAAAGCCAATGCGGGGCGTTTTTTCCTGGGCGGTTAGCGGCACTATTTTCGCCATCGGTTTACTGTTACGGGTAATCAGATAAGCCTCGCCCGTTTCCGCCACCTGGGTAATAACTTTGGAAAAGTGAGTTTTCGCTTCGTACAGATTCATTTTCTGCATGACTCCTCCGGAAAGTTGGTCAGGATGCAAACATGATGTTGAAAAAATAATCTACGCCTGTGCCTGGCATTGGTCAAAATAAAAGCAGCAGCAAACGAGATCCTGTCCAGCTTTCCTTGTGTTGAGTCACTATGATTACGCTGCATCCGCCAGCGCGTAAAGCGCGGCGATCGAATCCTGCGGCACGTCTCCAGAATTTAACGTTTTGATTAGCATTGGCGCGCCATCGCTCGTCATAGTCAGAAAGCAGCCATCGTAGCGATCGGGGGTAAGAAAGCGGCGGCTCAGTGCCTCACGCAGTCGGAACCGGGAAAATCTGCCGGGAAGCAGCTGTAATACCGGCGAAGGGTAGGGTAGAAACCGAAGCTCGTAATCAGCAGCATCCTGCCAGCGGCACGCCTCGTTACGCTGCCAGGCAGCCAAAAAGGCCGCTATAGTATCAACATGTCTCACTGGCTGGATGCGATATTAGCGAAATTTGTTCGGATCATATCGGTTTCATCGATTCCGGGCTTTTATCAGACAGTTTGGCATTGTTGACGTTTGCATAGAGCAGGTTTACCTCTTTCAGGTTTGCATTTATAAGAATGGCATCGGTTAAATTAGCACCAGTTAAATTTGCGCCGAGGAGATTTGCGTTGGTGAGGTTTGCATCAGTCAGATTTACGCCGTTCATTTCCACGTCTGTCAGATCGGCCTTGATTAAATTTGTCTGGTTCAGATTTGCCCCACACAGGGTTGACCTGGCCAGGTCAGCCTTCTCCAGGTTTGCCTCCGCCAGATTTGCCTTGTTCAGATTTGCGTCCTGAAGTTGTGCGCTGAGCAGCTTTGTATTCGTCAATATTGTTTTAACCAGAACCGACCTGTTAAGCGTTACTCTGGACAGATCTGCATGATTAAAATTAGCGTTTATCAGGCTTGAGCCACTCAGGTTGGCACTGGGCAAATACGCATTAGAAAAATTTGCGTTAAACATATTAACGCAGCTCAGGTCGGCACCGGAGAGATTAGCAGAAGAAAGACTGGCATTGAGCAGCGTCGCCCCTTTTAGATCGGCATTAGTCAAATTAGCGCCGGAAAGATCGGCATTGAGCAAATTTGCGCCCTGCAGGTTGGCATTACTGAGGTTAGCGTTGGCGAGAATGGCAGTAGAAAAATCTATATCTGACAGATTTGCGTCCGCCAGATCAGCATTGGTCAGATTAGCGTTGGCCAGACAGATTTTTCCGGTGTCGGTAAAGCTCAAAGAGTGACAGGAGAGTTTAAGATATCTTTCCAGGGTGACCAGACGGCATAAATTAATAAAAAAATTCGCATCAATATTACGCTGTTCCGTTATACCGTCTTTGGTCATAGTGACAGTAAATGCATTCGCCTCTTCACCGGCATACTGAAACGACAGGTTATAGCCATAAATATCATCTAAAAATAATCTTATACCCATCATTACTGCTTCTTTATCAGTGTTTTCAAGGGCGGCAGTGAGTTTCTCAGCTATCAGAAAACGTTTCTCATCATCTACTTCTTTATGTTTATCAATCGAGAAAAAATTAATTATTTTTTTTGGTGTTGTGCTTTCTGTAGGGTTTTTTATATTTTCTCTTATCCCATTTGCGAACGGTAGTGGCGGTTTTCTTTCTGGTGTGTAATTGGCTTTCATTTTGATATCCCTGTATTAATTATAATTGGTCAGGCATGGATGTTGCTGTGGTTAATTTGGTTTTTTGCTTCCGTTAATGGTCATTCACTGACAGGGACTATAGCAAAAAATTTTCAGTGAACGACCGTAATTCATATTAATTAAGCTTGCGCTTTGTTATTAACAGCATGACAGAGCTCACTGGTTGACCGACGCCTGTGAATAATCAAACGGGCCGTTGCGCATATCCGGCTGCCACCAGATTGTTATTGCCCGTTCGTCCGAAATCGGGCGGCATGAGATATCATTGCAGCCCGCGAATTTTGGCTTTGCGCAGGCGGTCAGCAGCATCGCCAGCAGCAGAATAAATAGCGGCTTTTTCATTATTACTCCTTTAGCGAGACAGCAGGCGAGAAGAGGATGCGCCGCTGCTGGTTAGCGGCACCGGTGCCGACTGCAACAGCGAGATGCGGCCCGGTCTGGCTGGCGCTTTAGTATCATAAGCGACGTATACCTCAGTCGATTCGCCCGGCTGTAGTCGGGTATGCGGCCAGGCGGCTACGGCCAGCGTGCGATCGCCACGACAGAAAGATTCATCAAAGCGAGCCTCTTTACCGCTGGTGTTGGTGATCACGCCGACCGAAATTTGCATATCACCATTGCCGTACCACTGCTGGCGAGCACTGGCGCGGAAGGTCAGCGGCACCGAACAGAGCGAGCCAAGCGGCAGGCCCGACTGGCTTGTCTGCAACCCGCCTGGCTGGCGGCTTTCGGCCAAATCCTGCATCGCATTCTCGATCGTGCGTTTCATATCGCCAAACTGGTGGCGGCGGTTAATATCCCGCAACGTATCGTTGACCTGCGCACTATTTTGCGCGTCAACGTAGCGGGAAGGATCGACCTGGTCGCCAATCAGATGCGGCGTGATGATAAATAGCCGCTCGCGCTGTGAAGTAGTGTGGTTGTTAGAGGTAAAGAGCTTACCCAGCAGCGGGATTTTGCCCAGGATTGGTACGCGCTCCTCATCGTCACCGCTCTGCTTGGTGTGAAAACCGCCCATCACCAGCGAGCGTTTTTCCTGCACCAGCGCCTGGGTGCTGATAACGCCATTTTCCGTGCCCTGCGCGCTGCCGTCCTCGTTTTTATCCAGCTTGCCGTCTTCTACGTCCACCACCAGCTGCACGGCGGCCTTGTCCGGGTTATCGCCAATAGAGCGCGGCGTTACGCGCAGGCTGGTGCCCGCCGTGACTTCCCTGATATCCGCTACTCGTTCGCCGATAGCGGTGATAAAGGCGGTATTGCTGAAGTCGATTACCGCAGGCTGGTTTTCCAGCGTCAGCACCGAAGGATTGGCAATAATGGAAGCGGTGCCTTCGCCTTCCAGCGCCTGGATATCGGCAAAAAAGCGGTTGAAATCGGTAACGAAAAGCGTGCTGGCGCCGTTCAGCATTGAAGCGCCAGCAGTGACGTTGCCAAACTGACCTGACCAGTTAGTGGAAAGCCGCGCCAGCTCGTTACGATCGATATCGACGATAACCGCGTCGATTTCAATCAGCTTCTGCGGCACGTCGATCATCCTGACCAGCTCCTGATACTCCGCGCGCAGCTTTTTATTGTCGCGTACCAGCAGCGTGTTATTGCGTACGTCGGCAGAGACTTTGCCCTGTAGCGTTTTGCCGGATGGCTGCTCGTTGCTGCGTCCCAGCCGGGTATTGCGGCCAATCATCTGCTCCATAATACTGCGGCTTTCGCTCTGCATTGCCTGATAAGGGCTGTCGCTGCCGCCGCGCCCGTTTTGCGTGGTAGTAGTGCCGTTCGCGGAACCATTGCTGTTTTGCCCCAGCAGTTCGTTAAGCATGGTAGCCACGCCGGGTACTACCAGCGTCTGGTTGCGATATTTGATAGTACGATCCGCAACGTCGGCATATTTCAGCGGAAATGCCATCATCTGTTTGTCTTCGCTGGTTTCCGGCTCCGACTTTTTGCTGAACTCCGCAATCAGCTCGACATACTTCGGTGGCCCGGTAACCAGCACCACGCCGTCATCCGGTAACTCGCCCCAGCCGAAACGCGATTCCAGCAGGCCAACGCCCTGTAACGCCTGTTTAAGGTCGGGCGCGGCGTCCGGGCTGATCTTCAGGCGGCGAGAAGTCTGCTGCGACTGCGGACTGACGTAGAGCGTGTTGTTATAGACGAACCACTGGAAGCGATACTCCAGCGCCAGCCGGTTCAAAAAAGCTTCCGCATTGTCGGAACGCAGCCGGGCAGTGACAAAAGTATCGGGCAGGCCAGCGACATTGACATCCACACCGTGACTCCCGGCGAAATCCTGCAGGATTACGCTGAGCGGCGTATTGTCGGCAGAATAGGCGTAGGCGCCATCGCGCCACTCTTCCGGCGTGCTGGCATAACTGTGTGAGATGGAAAGCCCAATCGCCAGCGCGAGTAGCAGGGGGCGAAAGGGTAAAAAAGCAGACGGCGTAGGCACGCTTCTCTCCTTGTTACAGGCTCGTTGGCCGCATTAACGAAAGCAGGGTCTCCTGCCAGATTTCGCACTGGTTGCAGAGACTTTCCAGCAGGGCGACGGCTTCATCGAGCCGGTCGCTGGTCAGCCGCAGCAGCAGACAAAGCGTCTCACGCTGCGGATTAAGGCAAAGGGCGGCGGTTTGCTCGCCATAGTGCAGCAGCGCCGGGCCGGTCAGCTTCAGCGCCTGGCGCATCAGCCGCTCGTCCGCTACTGCGGGCAGCTGTAGCTCAGCGAAAAAAAACCAGCCGCCGGGCAGCCGCTGTAGCCGGATGGGCATCTCATCGATCCACAGCGCCAGCTCGCCGCTGGCGCTATTCAGACAGGTTTCGATTAGATCGGCGACGTCAGTTGATGGCATCTATTATCGCCTTGCGAATGCCGTGTTTGTACTGGGTATATTGCGAGCTGGCCCAGTTGGCATTGGAAAGGTCGAGCATTTCATTTTGAAAGGCGTACATATCACTAACGTTAAACGGCTGGTCCTGACTGTTCTGCGCGAACTGATACATATCTTTCTGGGCGTGCACTACCTGACTGGTCAGGCGGCGCTGGATCGCATCGTCATTGCTCATGGTTGCACTCTCCGGTATAGGGTTACCGTTAAGTGGCTGAGAAGACGGGCAGGTTCCGGGGCAACAAAAAAATAGTTGGCCGGGCTAGGAGGGGATTAGCGCCGCCTCAACCTGAACCCAGCTCAGGCTCAGCTCGCCGTTGTCGGTAGCAAGCCGCAGCGTATCGCTCGGCAGCGAGCTGTCGGCGACAAGCTGCCACTCCAGCGGCCGCTGCTCCAGCCAGCTTTCGGCTTGCGCCAGCCTGGCGGGCGCGCAGCTTAGCGTGGCGTTGGTCTGGCGGCCCTGCGCCTGCTGTAGCTGCCGCAGCATCGCCTCCAGCCGCGCCTCTTCGGGCAACTCTGCCAGCAGCTGGCCCATAGCCTGTTGCAGCAGCGCCTCGGCGCGCGGGATTAGCGCTTCCTGCCACTTTTGCTGCTGTTCCTGCCAGTCGGCGAACAACTCTTCTGCCCGAGCGACGAAAGCCTGTTGCTGTGCGGCTACGGCTTCATCCGCACGCGCCTGAGCGGCGGCCAGCAGCGCTTCGGCCTCTTCTTCTGCCTGCGCCAGCCGCGCCTGAGCCTGCTGTTCCGCCATTTGCAGCAAACTCAGCGCCTGCTGGTGGGCTACAAGCTGGTCGCTGGTCAGCAGCGGCCCGACGGGCGGAGTCAGTACCGCCAGTTTTTTAACTGTCAACATGGGGTTCGGCTCCTGATTGGCGACACTGCCAGAGGGCCGCATCGTAAAGCGCGGCCAGTCGGGAGACGGGCAGTACCAGCGCGGGATACTCTTCCAGCTGTTTCACCCATTCATACGGGAAGCGCAGGCGCAGGCGCGGCCAGCTTTCCGGATGCAGGGTACGCAGCAGCAGCAGGCCGCCGACGGGCCAGGGCTGAAAACAGGCGGCGTCAAGCCAGGCGCCGCAGCGCAGCGCTTTGTTCAGGCGTCGGCACCAGACTAAATCGCCGCCGTTCAGCTCTGGCGGCGCCATTTGCGGGGCGCAGATGGCGGCAAGTAAAGCCAGCAGACGGTGCCAGCGATCCTCGTCCAGCTCGATCAGCTGCAGCAGACGCTCGTGCGGCTCCGGTGGCAGAGCAGGGGCGATGCCGAAGCTGGCGGCGATAGCCTGCGGCTGCTGCCAGGCCAGACTTTGCCGCTGCGGCAAAGGCAGGGCGAAAAAGCCGGACGGCCAGCTTGCATCCGCCTGTTGCCACCAGCCCTGCTGCCACCAGTGCAGCCAGGCGGCGACAGACTCCTGCTGTGCGTTCATCGCTTATTTTCCCGTTGCCGCCGCGACGTTAGCCGCTTTTTCTTTTTTCCTGCCGGGCTTAAACAGCAGCAGGGCGAAAGCGATCAGCAAGACGATAGCAAACAGCGCGAAGACCCATTTCACCGTGGAATAGCCATCCGGCGAAAGCTGGAACGGCCCCATTTGCACGACTTCAACCTTGTCTTCATAGGTTTGCGCAGGCACAAAAACGATCGCCAAATCTTTATCGCTCTTGCCAGCCAGGCCCGGAATGCTGGTGGAAACCATCTGGCGGATGCGCGGCTCAATGCTGTCCGGGTCGAGGCTGTTATGATATTTAATAAACACCGAGGCGGAGGCGGGCTGCACCGGCTCGCCGGGCGCCAGTCTTTCCGGCAGCACGACATGCACGCGCGCGACCACCACGCCGTCGATTTGCGCCAGCGTTGATTCCACTTCCTGAGAAAGCGCATAGATATAGCGGGCGCGCTCCTCCATTGGGCTGGAGATCACGCCGCTTTTCTGGAAGACTTCGCCAAGGTTGGTGCGCGCTTTGCGCGGCAGTCCGGCAGAATCAAGGATTTTCACGCTGCGTTCGATATTTTCCGCATCGACCGAAACTGAGATCCCGGCTTTTTCAATCAGCTTCTGCGCGGCGATCTGATGCTGATTCAGTTCGGCGATGATATCGTTGGCGTCGTTCTCCGCCAGCCCGCTATAAAGCACGGTTTTATCGCCGCAGCCGACGAGAAAAAGCGCCAGCGCGCTTATCATTAGCCATCTCAGCATAGGTTTCATAGGCGCTTACTGTAGGTTGGTCAGTTTATCAATGCTCTGGACGCCTTTGGCGACTATTTTCGCATTCATTAAATTTTCAATATAATAATTAGATAAAGCGGCATTGGCCTGGCTAAATTCTAATAAATTAGAAGAGCGTGAAGCTTTCTGTAAATCCTGATAGGCTTCTTTTCGCTGATGTTCATTATTTTGCAATGAACTGGCAATGCCGGAAAGAAAATGGGTCACTTCGGCGGGCGCGGAAACTTTTTCAACCTGAGGTTCTTTTAGCTGGGCGGAAAAAAAATCGACGTCGCTTTGCTGCGGCTCTGCCGTGCTTTTTATTTGCGGAAGCTGGGTTAAATCTGCCGGGGAAGAATTTATTTTCATAGGGATCTCGCGCGCAAGAGCAAAAAAACGGCGCGGGTAGCTGTAGCCCGCGCCAGCAGTACTAGTACTGGATTTTTACCTGAGCGGCGGCGGAACCGGCCTTACTGGCGCTGTCTGCGATGCCGTTCATTTTGTTGTTCTGCGCGTCAAGCTTGGCTTTATCCACCATATCCTGCTGCATCTGGCCCTGGACTTCCTGCATCTGCGACATAAAGCTGGCGCCGTCAGTTGCGCTTTCTACTTTTGTTGCCGCTGCAGCTGTGTTCGCAATACCGCTGGATACTGTAGACATAATGTGACTCCCGATTAAATTAAAGTTTGATGGTCAGCATAATCGTTTATTAAGTGGGTGCGGCGCAAAAAGAGTTCCAAAGAAATTTATTTTATTTTTATAACAAAAATCAGGCGACAATGTTCAGTAATTTAATTCGGTGATAAAGCGTGCGGCGCGGAATGCCCAACTCATGAACTACATCGTCAATTTTATGGCCGTGGCGATGCAGACACTCTTTGATCAGGCTGCGCTCAATACGCCGCAGACGATCTTTTAATAATGTGGCTTCGCCTTCGCCCGGCGTAATATTGCACAGCGGCGGCAAACGCAGCACGTGACGTTCCGCCGCGGCTTTCAATTCACGAATATTGCCGGGCCAGCTGTGCAGCAGCAGGGCTTCATCCAGCGCCAGCGAACGCGGTGGGATCGGCTGCTGCAGGCGCATAGCCGCCTCCTGGGTAAAGCGGCGAAACAGCGGAATAATCAGCTCGGCGTGCGACCTTACCGTTGGGGTTTCCAGCTTAATGGTCGACAGACGAAAATAAAGATCGCGACGGAAACGGCCCGCTTCTACCAGCTCGAGCAGTGGCGTTTGCGAAGCGGCTATAACTCGCAGATCCAGCGGCACCGGCTGCGTAGATCCGAGCCGATGTATAGCGCGGGTTTCCAGCACGCGCAGCAGCTTCGCCTGGAGGATAAGCGGCATGCTGTCGATTTCGTCCAGAAAAAGAATGCCTTTGTCGGACGCTTCTATATAGCCTGCCCGCGAATGGCTGGCGCCGGTGTAGGCACCAGCCATCACCCCGAAGAGCTCGCTCTCTGCCAGATTTTCCGGAATGGCCGCGCAGTTGACCGGGATGAGCGGCCCTTTAGCGCCGGAAAGCTGGTAGATGCGGCGAGTCAGGGTATCCTTGCCCGTCCCGGTTTCGCCTTCCAGCAGCAGATCGATTTTCAGCGGTGCAAGACTGTCGACCATGGGATGAAGGCTGGCGTGAATATCCGTTGCGATGCGTTCTGCGAGCACGCCCGGCTCGGTAAGCAATGCCGTGACCTTATCGTGACGGATATTGCCTGTCTCTTTCTCACTACCCGTTACCATATTTTCTCCTGTCTTCTTCTGGAGGATGCAGCTGCTGAGCATTAAGCAGAAATAATGCGCAACCAGAAGCGGACTGCTAAAGGGATGAGGCTTAACTTTCGTTTACTATTTACTAGCGCGACCTTGAGAGGCTATCAGTTTCCTCTGAAGTTGTTGTGGGGATCTCCGTGCGGCAAAGTAGGGAAATCCCTACAAAAAAAACGTGCGGCAGCGATAAGCCGATGTAAATAAGCGCATTATTTAGATTACAAAACGTTAAGGATGTGTAATTTAATTTACGTTAATTAAGACTTTGTCAGGGCCACAGGGAACAGATTCAGCCCGGCCGCCACCCAAAACCGAGACCAAGCCCTGGCGACAGGCATATTTCTAAAGCTCATTTACTCAACAGAGGAAGCGACATGAAAATAGGCGGCGGTTTAGGCGGTGCGTTGGGCAGTGGAAAAACGGGCAGCGCGGATAATCTGATTACGGATCTGGCTGGAAAGGGTAAGCAGAATGTTGGTCAAAATGGCTCAGGAGCCGGCAACCTGGGCAATGTGCTGAGTTTTGGCACTTCAGCGTTAAACGGTAGCGGTGGCCAGGGCGTACAGTTCGGCAACAGCGAAGCGCTTGCTCAAACCGGCGAAAACGGCAAAAGCCAGTCGGGCAGTAGCGAAAGCACTATTACCCAACTGCTGAATGCCATTCTGGAACTGCTGAAAGGCAGTGAAGCGAACAATGAGAAAAACGGCTCGGGTTCCGCTACGGGCAACGGCTCTTCCGGCACTCAGGAGGCCTCCGGCAGCGGCGATATCATGACCCAATTGATGGAAATGATTAAAAAGATGCTGGGTCAGTCTTCTGAAGGCGCGAACTCAACCGGGCAAAACGGGTCCTCGTCTTCGGGCGGCAATGAGTCAAAAGATCAAACCCAGGACAGTAGCGGGCTGGCCGCTAAGCTGGGCGGCGCGTTGCAGATGCTGGGCCTGGGCGCGATCCTTTCTGCTCTTTCCGGCGGAGCGGGCGCGCAGGGCGGTGGCGAAAGCAAACAGGAATAATTTCCGATGGGCGATCCTCGATCGCCCTTTTTCGATCAGGCGGGCAGAGTGCCTTTGCCGGTAGCGATGGTATTGGCGAAATCCATCACTTTATCAACGTAGGTCGCATCGCCCGTTCCCGTCTTAGAGATATCGCTTAAATCATTGGTGTTAACATTATTTGGCCCCGAGTTGTAGGCGCGTAGCGCTGCGCCCATGCTGCCGTCAAAAGCGCCAAGCTGCTCTTTCATATAGAGCGCGCCCGCCATAATGTTGTCGTGAGCGTTGTTCGGACTGGCGTTGACCCCCAGCAAATCCGGATTTTTACTCTGCAAGTCAGCAAAAGTGTTGCTGTTGACCTGCATCAGGCCCGCATCCTGTAACCCGTTGCCGCCGTTGACCGTCGCCGCGCCCAGATTACCGCGTGACTCCTGCCAAATCTGTGCTGCCAGCACGTTGGCCGGGACGCCGGTCGCCTGTGCCGCATCCTGAATATCGGCTTCGTAAGGCTTAAGTGAATCGGGAAGATGAAGGTCGCTGCTGCCGACAGAGAGCGCTGTAGAGCTACCTGAAGTCGCGCCTGCATTCTGCGTCTGCGCAGCGGAGAGCACAGGAATTTCAGGCGTTTGCGCCGCGCCGTTTTCCGCTGATGCCTGGCCAAAATTAACCGGCGTATTGCCGCCGCCTGTACCGCTGGCGTTGTTCTCGCCGCCGCTGGCCTGCTGGCCCTGAAGCAGCTGCTGAATCAGCGGCAGCACCGCCTTCAGAATTTCCGAGACCAGCTGCGACAGATCGCTGTTTTGCTGCTGCTGGCTGTCGTTGCCCAACAGACTTTCCAGCGAAGTGCCCTGACTGCCGGACTGCGCGAAGCTAATTGCCGAACCCGTTTTCTCATTAAGGGAGCCAGCGGTGTTTTGCTGCTGCCGTAGTTGCTCGCTGCCCGGGTCAGCAAGAAGCGGGGAAAAAGGATGACCAGATGAAACGGAGAGCATATCGGATTTCCTTATAACACAGAGGTAAATGGTAAAAGTGAGTGGCCTGCTTCGCGGGCAGGTTCCGCTTTAATGGAACTTCCGCTTTGGCCGCGCCACTTATTGCCACCAGTTCTCATACGGAAAAATTATGCCTTTTAATCTTTTTGGCACCTCCACCAGCGCCAGCCGCCACTCGCGCCAGCCAGATACGAAAGTGATGCTACCGGGCAAGCCTGGCCTGGAAGGCACGCATCATGGGCGCGTAATCACCGTTAGCGAAAGCCAGCAGCAGATCCTGAAAAAAGCCAACCGCTCAATTGAGGATACCTGGAAAGCGCTGGATAAAGGTTCTGCTAACCAAATTCACGATGTAATCCATACCCATGGCGGAGCGGTAAAGAGGACTGTTGCCTGCCGGGCAGAAGATACCTCTGCGGAAAGCCGTCCCTGGCGCGCCGCTCGTTTTCGTGCAGGAAACTGCGGTGAGATGGCGGCAGTAAACGGCCTGCTGCTGGCTTCTTCCGGCATCAGCGAGCCGGTAGCCGTTTGTAGCGCACTGGATGGCGATCACGCTTTTGTCATGGTGGGTGACAGGCGTATCAACGGCGAGCGCATCTATTCCGACGCCTGGCCGCTTTATGGCCGCGCCGATAAAGAACAGAATTACGACCTTTCCAAACGTTACCGTATCGTAAAAGAGTATGCGCCACAGGCTGCCAATCCCGAGGTCAGGGAACAGCTGCTGCATGGTGATAAGGCCAGCCGTGAAGAAGTTAACAGGATCTATCAGCGTGAAATGCGGCGGCAGGGCGAACCCATCGATAGCAGGGATCTTGGATCGCTGAAGCATATTGCCCGTCGGCACGGCGGCGGACTCTACCAGCAGTATCAGGCATCAAAAAATATCAACGTCTATTACCAGACCGAAAGTGGCGGTAACGACACGGAACTGAAGCCGGAAATGAAACGTTCCGTTTATGAGTCTCGCCGGCGGCGTCAGGATGATGCGACCCGCGAAGCGGTGGCGGAGCTGATGCGCAACGTCAATCGCGGCGTGTAAGTGATTCAGAAAGGAGGAAACATGGCCAGTGAAAACCGTCTTAAAACAGTGCTTGGGCCACTGCTGCGGCAGCTGCGCATTGATGAGTCGCAGCTGCCGCAGAGCGAAAGCTACGTGATGGAAACGCAGGAGATGACCCTGCAATGGGAAGAGAGCCCGCGTGATTACCTGACGGTAAGCTGTTTGCTGCCGATGCGTGAAAGCGACTTTAACGACGCCGCAACGCTGAATGTTTTGCTGCAATGCAATTTGCTGGGGCTGGCGCATCCGCCGGTGCTGACCGCGACGCTTCCAGAGCAGCAGAGCGTGCTGCTCTGGAGCCGGGCGCCTTTGATGCAGCTGGAGGCGCACCAGCTGCTGGCGCTGTTTGAGCGTTTTCTCGCCCAGGCGGAAAAAACAAAGCGCTTTTTACAACTCCCCGCGACAGAAAACGCGTGAAGTCAGGGCGCTGAAAAGAAAGGGCCGGCAGCGTCGGCCCCGGGGCGAATCAGTGCGGCTGTTCGAAACCTGCTTTCACCAGCTCTTCTCTGAAGGCATTGGTGATAGCGCGGTTGCCGCCGGTGACAGGATAGATAACGTTATTAACCACATCGTCCAGATAATGTTCGTTAAATTCCTGTAGCGTAAGCGGCGAGCCGCCTTCGTCATTGATAGCGATTGAACCCTGGATATGATCGCCGGCGTTTTGCGCCTTAAGGCTGTAGCGGCCCATACTGCTGTTGAGCGTACTCATAAGATCTCCTTGGTAACCGTGAGGGGAAGTCAAAGCCGGTGTAACCCTGATAAGTCTAGCCAGCAGCGCGCTGCCCATCTAAGAATCCTCTGTAAAGAAAGCGCAGAGTGCGATCGCCGTCGCGAAAAATTTTTAGCGGTGAAATTTTTGCTAATTCATTGATTGATATTATATTTTTGAGTTTCAGCCTCGTCGGCCAATTTTTACCGCGAATGGCGGCAACTTTATGCCTGTTCACGGCGAAACGGCGCTTTTACGCGGGGTGTCGGCGAAATGGCCGCGGGCTTGCGTAAGAAGCGGCTGACAGGAAAAAGCGTGCGAAAACAAGCGGGCCGGGAATCTTCATCTATACTCAAGGGGCTACAGAGTAGCGCTTTTTTTATCTGGCTGAGGAAAATGGAATGAAGATTATTCTCTGGATTATTGCGATTATTTTTATTGTCGGCCTGCTGACGCTCACTGGCGTATTCAAAGTCCTGTTTTGATAAGCCGTGGGGTGACAATACGCAGGTATTGTCACCTTTTGCCGGAAGACTTTGCTATGCCTGAAAGCGGCTTCAGGCTTTCTGGCGGGTGGCGGAAAAAATCCGCCTCTTCCGCCTGAGTAGAGGCTACGACCATCCGGAACAAACAATCTTTCAGCGTGATTGGCTTTCGGCAATGAGCGCATATTGCGCCGTGATGGTCGCCATAACGGTCGCCACGAACGGTGAAGATGATGCCCACGTGCCCGCATTTCCAGCATTTTATTCTCATGCCGGCTCCTTAAAAATTCTGTTAACCTGGAATAATCTTACCAAAAACAGTGGAATGATCGATAAATTATCTTTATCAGTTTCGCTCAATGATATTAACCCATAACAACATGATTAAAAAGGTATAACCTGACAGATTACCGTTGTTTACAATAAACAGACGATTAAAGTTATTTCATTTGACGCTTTTATTTGACTTTTTGGTTAATTATTCATTAAAAGCGCTAAATTAATGATCGAGATCAAATCATGTTGGTGAAAAAAGTGTTTATAAGCCAGAAGCAAAATAGGCTTTACCGCCGCTGCTTTTCTCTGCGGTAAAAAAACAGCGCCAGGCCGGGTAAAAAAGCGGGTCTATACATTAAAAAAGCCGGGATTAAAATTTGTTCACTGAGCATTCAGGAAACGTTTAAGTAAAGTAATTACAATAATGACCATTTTACAATATGCCTACGCCAGCCGCTTTTCGTCAGCAACGGCGTGCATTTTTTAACAACACTTTTTATGACCGGGTGAATCGAACATGAAACTTTCCCGCCTCTCTCTTGTGCTCCTGAGCCTTATCGGCGCCGGAAGCCTGGCCGCGCCGGTTCAGGCGCAGACGCTGGGAGCCGCCATTTCCGGCGGCTGGCAAACTTTCAGCGATAAAGTAAGTACAACCTGGAACGAGCCGCAGCAGTACGATCTCTACGTACCGGCCATTACCTGGCACAACCGGGCGACCTATGACCGGGCACATATCAATAAATACAATGAGCGGCCCTGGGGCGCAGGCGGCGGTATCTCCCGCTACGATGAAAAGGGCAACTGGAACGGTCTCTATCTGATGGCCTTTAAGGACTCCTTTAACAAATGGGAACCCTTTGGCGGCTACGGCTGGGAAAAAATCTGGCGTCCGCTCAATGACCAGGATTTTCGGCTGGGGCTGGGCTATACCGCAGGCGTGACGGCCAGAGACAACTGGAAATATATCCCGGTTCCGGCGGTGCTGCCTCTGGCATCAATAGGTTACAGCAAAGCGACCTTTCAGATGACTTATATTCCCGGCACGCACAACAACGGCAACGTCTATTTTGCCTGGTTCCGCTGGCAGTTTTAACCACTAAATTTATCTGAAAATATAATTAGTCTGCAAAAAAGGCGATATTTATCACTTTTTCGTGAATGGCTACTGGACAAAAGGCTCAGCAATTGCTGTACTAACTACCGACACAGTTTAGTGTCCATTTTTCATGTAAAGGTAATATAGATGTCTAAGATCAAAGGTAGCGTTAAGTGGTTTAATGAGTCCAAAGGATTCGGTTTCATTACTCCTGAAGATGGTAGCAAAGACGTGTTCGTACACTTCTCTGCCATCCAGAGCAACGGTTTCAAAACTCTGGCTGAAGGTCAGCGCGTAGAGTTCGAAATCACCAACGGTGCCAAAGGCCCATCTGCTGCTAACGTTGCCGCTATTTAAGTTATCAGACAGAATTCTAAAAACCCGCCGGATGGCGGGTTTTTTTTTGCCCTCAGGATGGCCAAAAAAGCGGGTAGTGCCGTCTGCCGCCAGCCCGCATGCGCCAAAACATTAACGCAGTTGATGACAAAGCCCCGGCTGGCGTAGCTCCACGTTTAGCCTTTGCTATGCACTTTTGCAGGAGCGGCCCCGGCTGGCTCTGCCATCTTCGCCTTATTCTGTAACAAAAGCGGAACCGGGCCGGCTTGCTTATCGCTTCAGGCAAGCTATATATCCTCTACACCGATCGAAGCTGAAGCCCTGAGCGGGCTGCGATGCACAGGAGAAACCATGATAATCAGACTGGCAAATACCCAGGACAGCTTTGCCCTGAGCGCCTTGCTCACCGAGCTGGGCTACGGCAATACCGAATCCTTTATCGCACGCCGCCTGGCCCAGCTGATGGACGATCGCGCAGAGCAGCTGCTGATTGCCGAGCAGGGCAGCACCGTGCTGGGCTTTCTTTCTCTGCATTTTATTCCTCAACTGGCGCTGGCCGGCGATTTCGCACGCGTCAGCTATTTCTGCATCGCCGAAGGCAAACGTAGCGAGGGCGCAGGACAGCAACTGTTAGCCCATGCCGAAAAGCTGGCGAAAGCGCACGGTTGCGATCGCATGGAAGTGCACTGTCATGAGCACCGCGTTAAAGCTAACGCCTTCTATGCGCGCGAAGGCTATCAGGAATCGCCACGCTATTTGATCAAAACACTTGCTGACCTATAGCGGGCCGGTTGCCAGCGCAAGGGCTTCCGCAATGCTGCCCACATCCTCTTCCATTAACATTGCGGTACTGACCCGAATAAACTGCCCGTTGCCGCTGCGGCAGCGCTCGCCTGGTAATACTGCGATCCCTCTTGCCGCCAATGTTATCATCGCGAACTGTTCGGACTGCACGGGTATGCAAATGCTTAGCCCGTCACGATCCGGCAGGTAAATTCCTTTTTTTTCCAGCTCGCCCAGCAAAAGGCGCCGCCGCTGCCGGTAGACGGCACGGGCATGCGCTATCTGTCGCTGCGTGCTTTCGTTCTGCAGCAGCCAGGCGACCGCTTGCTGAAGGATACGGCTGGTCCAGCTGGCACCAAAATTGCGCCATGACTGGATGCGCTCCACCAGCTGCTGCGGCCCGGACAGCACCGCCAGACGTAAATCCGGCCCGTAGGCTTTGGAAAAAGAGCGAACGTGCAGCGTCCGCTCGGGAAACCAGCGTCCAAGACTGTACAGCGGCTGGGCAGAAAGCTCGCCGATGCCGTCATCTTCAATAATCAACGTCGTGCTATTCGCCAGCGCTGCCGCCAGCGCTTCGCTGCGCGCCTGGCTGAGGGTATGGCCCGTGGCGGAATGGGTGCGCGGCTGATAGATCAGCGCCGCCGGATGTTTGTCCAGCAGCAGCGCCAGTGCGCCAGGCAGCGGGCCTTCTTCATCGCAGGCCAGCGGCAGGATCTCTGCACCAAGGTTATCCAGCATATCCAGCAGGCGGGTTGCGGTGGGATCTTCGATAACGATTTTGTCGCCCGGCCGGAACAGCGTCTGAATAATGCCGTTCATCGCATCAAAGCCGCCGTCCGTTGCCAGCCATGCTTCTGCCGGGCAGGGCCACTGCGGCTTTATCGCCGCCAGCAGCGCGGGCACGATAGCTTCGCGCTGATAGCTATTCAGCGTTGGACAGCTAATTCCTTGCAGCATGGCTGTTTTCAGATCGGGCAGCAGCGCAGGATCGGGCGAGGCCATTGCCAGATCGGCGCGGATCGCGCTGCCGTAGTTACCGATCTGTTCAAAGCGCAGCGGGCGCGGCGTCAGGCTGCCGCCGCAAACCCAGACGCCGCCGCGGCCTTTTCCGGCCACCATTTTTTGCCGCCGGAGCTGGCTCCAGGCGGCGGAAACGGTAGCCGGACTCACACCCAGCGCCTGCGCCAGTTCTCTGACCGGCGGTAGATGCGTGCCTGAAGGGATTTCTCCCTTTTCAATCAGCGCTGCTGTTTTGGTAGCAATGCCTTTAACTGAAACTTCAGTAAGGCGAGCCGCGAGCCAGGTCACATCCATAAGAAATCCCTTTGTTCAGTAACAAAGTAATTATTGTACAGATAATATTATCAACTTAGTATCAAAAACAGACAGAAATTCCCGCGCGCCGTTCTGGCCGCTTCCCGATAACAAGAGAGAAAGCATGGTAACGATCAGACTGGCGGTACGTGACTGGGACTATTTTACGCCGCTGGCGCTTGGCGATATTCGGCCTGAGGGCTTCGCGTTGGAGGTACATCGCGTGGGAACCCTGGTCAATGAGCTGGCCAGCAGCGAACTCTATGACGCGGCGGAAATCTCTTTTAGCCGTTATGCTCAGCTCAGGGCGAAAGGCGACAGCTCGCTGCTGGCGCTGCCGCATTTTCTGATGCGCGGCTTTCGGCAGCGCTGCATTATCACCACGGAAAACAGCCCGCTGGTTTCGCTGGCTCAGCTGAAAGGGAAAAGAATTGGCGTGACCGGCTGGCAGGATTCCGGTAATAGCTGGACAAGGGCGCTACTGCGGGAGGCTGGTGTGGAAATCAGCGACGCTTACTGGTTCGCTGGCAGGCTCACTGCGGAACATCCTGTAGTAGATCGGCTGGGCGGTTTTGGCGAGCCAGGCCGTATCGAAGCCGCGCCGGGCGAGCGTCCGCTGATCGAACTGCTACAAGCGGGCGAGCTGGATGCGGTCTTTACGCCTTTTATGCCGCAGGGTTTTTTCCTGCCAGGCTCGGGATTGCGCCAGCTACAGCGCGATTTTCGCGAGGCGGAGCTGGCTTACTTTAACCGCGTCGGCTATATCCCCGGCCATCATCTGCTGGCATTTAAGCCAGAGATAGCACAGCAGTATCCAACAATTCCCGCAGAATTAAGCCGGCTTATCGATCAGTCTGCACGTCTGTGGCATGAGAAGCGGGAAAAATATGCCGACACTACGCCGTGGTTGCTCGACGATCTACGTCGTACCGCGCAGGATTTGCCTGCCAGCTGGAACAGCAACGGGCTGGAGGCGAATCGCAAAATGATCGGGGATTTCGCCAGCGAGCTTTTCGCTCAGGGGATTATCGCCGAACGCCTGACGCCGGAAGCGCTGTTTCCGGCCTTTATTGAAGGGGATGCATGATGAAAGTTGCTTCAGGACAGTTTGCGGTTAGCCGCGAATGGCAGGAAAACGCCGCTACCTGCATCGATTTGATGGCGCGGGCGCTGGCAGGCGGCGCAGATCTGCTGGTGCTGCCGGAAGGCGTGCTGGCACGTGATATCGCCGACCCGGATCTGGTGTTAAAAGCCGCCCAGCCGCTGGATGGGCCGTTTCTTACGGAAATCTATGCAGCCAGCCGTGGCAACGATCTGACCACCATGATGACCGTGCATGTGCCTACCGACGATGGCAAAGCGCTGAACGTGCTGATCGCTATCCGCAACGGCGAAATTATCGCCCGTTACGACAAATTGCACCTTTATGATGCCTTCGCTATGCAGGAATCCCGCAACGTTAATGCCGGTAGCCAGGTGCCGCCGCTGGTGGAGGTTGCCGGCATGAAAGTAGGGCTGATGACCTGTTATGACGTGCGCTTTCCTGAGCAGGCGCGTCGGCTGGTGCTGGACGGCGCTGATGTCCTGGTGCTGCCCGCCGCCTGGGTGAAAGGGCCGCTAAAAGAGATGCACTGGGAGGTGCTGGTCACGGCGCGCGCGCTGGAAAATACCTGCTACGTGGTCGCCGTTGGCGAATGCGGCCCGCGCAACATCGGCTGTAGCCTGACGGTCGATCCGCTGGGCGTGGCGATAGCCAAAGCTGCCGAAGCGCCGATGCTGCTTTTTGCTGATTTAGATCCGGCCCGTATCGCGCATGCGCGCAGCGTCCTGCCGGTGCTGGAAAATCGCCGATTCGCTCGTCCGGAACTCAATTAGCGGAGAAAAAAATGAAAACAGTTACCGCTCTCGCCCTGGCCGCAGCTTTAAGTGCCGGGCTGGCTCAGGCCGCCGATGCTATTCCCGCGGTTAAGATGGATCAGGCGCTGCATGACCGTTTGCCCGCGGATATCAAACAGGCCGGCAAAATGATTTCGGTTAACAACGGCTCTTTTCCTCCTTATGAAATCGTCGAAGGGCCAACTTCCATGAGCGGCGCTTCCGCCGATCTGACCGAGGCGCTGGCGCAGCTGTTAGGAATTAAAATCGAACATGCCACCGTCAGCGGGCTGTCGGGCGTGCTGGCCGGGATTAAATCGGGCCGCTATCAGCTGGCGATCGGGCCGGTAGGCGACTATCCCGATCGCCAGCAGAAAAACGACTTTATCGATTACGTGCAGGAGTTTGTGGTTTTCGCCGTACAGAAAGGTAATCCGGCCAACATTAACGGGCTGGCGGATACCTGCGGCAAACGCATCGCGGTAATGGCGGCTGGCTCGGCAGAACAGGTGATTCGCAAGCAGTCGCAGGCCTGTACGGCGGCGGGCAAACCCGCGGTAACGGTGCAATCTTTTACCGATCAGCCTTCCTCAATCCTGGCCGTGCGCTCAAAACGTTCCGACGCCTTTTTCTCTTCTCAGGCGCCGCTGGTTTACTTCGTCGACCAGGCTCATGGCCAACTGGAGCTGACCGGGCAGGGCAATAAAAACGGCTTCGGCGATATTTTCCAGGGCACGGTAGTGCCGAAAAACTCTGAACTGGGCAAAGTGGTGCTTGATGGCTACAAAGCGCTGTTCGCCAACGGCACCTATGCGGCGATCATGAAAAAATGGCGGCTTGACGGCAATATGCTTGAGGCGCCGGGTGTCAATCTGGCCAAAGGAGCGACGCCATGAAAATTGCCGATACGCCTTCGCAAATCAGGGAAAATGAACAGCGCAATGTGGCTTTTGCCCGTGCGAGGCCAAATTATGGCAGGCTGATTTCCTGGATTGTCGTGCTGTGCGTAGCGGCAAACGTCGGCTGGCTGGTGGCGACTAACCCAAATTTTGAATGGAGCGTGGTAGGGCAGTGGTTTAGCGAAGCCTCGGTGCTGAAAGGGCTCCAGGTTACTTTGGGCTTAACCCTGGTGTCGATGATCGCCGGAACGCTGCTGGGTTTGCTGCTGGCGGTGGCGCGCCTTGCCAATAACCGATTGCTCAGCGGCCTGGCGGGCCTTTACATCTGGTTTTTCCGCGGCACGCCGCTGCTGGTGCAGCTGATTTTCTGGTACAACATGTCCACGTTGTTTCCCGTGGTGACGCTGGGCTTGCCTTTCGGCGGGCCAGTACTCGCCAGCTGGAATACTAACGATTTAATTACGCCGCTAACCGCCGCGATTGCCGGACTGGCGCTGAATGAGGCCGCCTATATGGCCGAAATTATTCGTGCCGGGCTACAGTCGGTTGAAAACGGCCAGGTAGAGACTACCCAGGCTTTCGGTATGAGCCGCGCCCGCGCGCTGCGTCGTATTATTATTCCGCAGGCGATGCGTTCAATTATTCCTCCCACTGGAAACCAGCTGATCAGTATGATTAAAGCGACCTCGCTGGTGAGCGTGATCGCCATGGGCGATCTGCTTTATTCAGTACAGTCGATCTATAACCGCACTTTTGAAGTAATCCCAATGCTGATGGTGGCGGTGATTTGGTATCTGTTGGTGACTTCCGTGCTTAACGTCGGCCAGTCGGCAATTGAGCGCTATTATTCACGCGGCGTACGTCGCGCCGTAGCGAAGCGGCCCGCAGCGGCTATCGCGCCTCGACCTTTACTGCATAAGGAGGATCTATGAATCAGCCGCTGGTGCGAGCACGCAACGTACAAAAAAGCTACGGTGACAACCAGGTACTGAAAGGCATAGATCTGGATGTGATGCCGGGCGAAGTGGTAGTGATCCTGGGGCCGTCCGGCTCAGGGAAGTCCACTTTCCTGCGCTGTATTAACCACCTTGAAGTAATGGACGCCGGTTCGATTATGCTGGGCGACGAGCAGATAGGCTATGAGCTGAAAAAAGGGCGCCTCCAGCCGCTTTCCGCGCGACAGGTCGCTCGCCAGCGGCAGCGTATCGGCATGGTTTTCCAGCAGTTCAATCTCTATCCGCATATGACCGTGCTGCAAAATATTATCGAAGCACCTGTAGGCGTGCACGGGCAGTCACGGCAGCAGGCGACCGCCTGTGCAAGCGAGCTGCTGGCAACAGTGGGATTAAGCGATAAGGCAGACGCCTGGCCCAGGCATCTTTCCGGCGGTCAGCAGCAGCGTGTTGCTATCGCCAGGGCGCTTGCTATCCAACCGGCGCTGATGCTATTTGACGAGCCGACCTCTGCGCTCGATCCCGAACTGGTTGGCGAGGTATTAGCCACTATGCGTAAGCTGGCGGATCGGGGATTGACCATGATAGTGGTTACGCATGAAATTGGCTTTGCCCGCGAGGCGGCGGATCGTGTGGTTTTTATGGATGGCGGCGTAGTAGTGGAGCAAGGCCCGCCGGAAGAGGTGCTGGTAAATCCACGCCATCCGAGATTTCAGGCTTTCCTGAGCCGTTTTATCTGATATCATTCTCAGGGCCTTTGTGCAGATATTACTCTGTTACAGCTGGCGGTTGTATTGACCGACGATCTGCGCGTTAATACACTTCAATGGTTATTGACCCTTACCGGTCCGGTTAAAAAAGAAGGTGTGTATGGAAGGTATCAGTATTGCCAAACTGCTCATTATTGGCGCTCTGATTGTTTTACTTTTCGGAACCAACAAGTTACGTTCGCTTGGCGGCGATCTGGGCTCGGCGATCAAAGGCTTTAAAAAGGCGATGAGCGACGACGACACCTCCGCGAAGAAAGCGCCTGTCGCTGAAGAGAAAGCGGCTGAGCAGGTTGCTCATAAAGAGTAACGCCCCGCCAGCAGCGATAAAAAAACGGATGACGAGGTCATCCGTTTTTGTTTGTGTTGCAAATATGTAAAGAGTTATTTCACTTCCAGGCCTTTCGCCTGCATATCCGCATGGTAGGAAGAGCGGACGAACGGGCCGCAGGCCGCATGGGTAAAGCCCATTTCCAGCGCCGCCTCTTTCATTTCGTCAAACTCCGCCGGGCTGACGTAGCGCTGTACCGGCAGGTGATGGCGGCTTGGCTGGAGGTACTGGCCCAGCGTCAGCATGGTCACGCCGTGACGGCGCAGATCGCGCATCACTTCTACTATTTCTGCGTTGGTTTCGCCCAGCCCGACCATTAAACCGGATTTGGTTGGGATTTCAGGATGCGCCTCTTTAAAGCGCTCCAGCAGCTTCAGCGACCACTCATAGTTGGCGCCTGGACGCACCTGACGATAGACGCGCGGCACGTTCTCCAGATTATGATTGAAAACATCCGGCGGCGTGGCGTTAAGGATATCCAGCGCGCGATCCATACGGCCACGGAAATCCGGCACTAAAGTTTCAATCTTGATGGTTGGGCTTTTAGCGCGGATAGCGCTGATGCAGTCGGCAAAGTGCTGAGCGCCGCCGTCGCGCAGATCGTCGCGGTCAACCGAGGTAATGACCACATAACGCAGGCCCATATCGGCGATGGTTTGCGCCAGCTTTTCCGGCTCGTTGGCATCCGGCTGAACCGGACGGCCGTGCGCCACGTCGCAGAAAGGGCAGCGACGGGTACAGATAGCGCCCAGGATCATAAAGGTGGCGGTGCCGTGGTTGAAACATTCGGCAAGGTTAGGGCAGGAAGCCTCTTCACAAACGGAGTGCAGACCGTTTTTACGCATGGCGGCCTTGATGCCCTGAATGCGGCTGGAGTCGGCAGGGAGCTTGATCTTCATCCACTCCGGCTTACGTAAAATCTCTGTGCGCTCGGTGACCACGGTTTTAACCGGGATCAGCGCCATCTTATCTGCATCGCGGTATTTGACGCCGCGTTCCATTTGAATTGGTTTACTCATAATCTTGCTGTTTCCAGGTTGGCATGCGCTAGTCAGCCGCGTGACGTTCAAATTTTTTTGAGAAAAGCGCAAAAATTATATCATCTCGCCGCGCGGGTTACAGCCGGGTGGGGCGAGAAAATGTGACGAAATTGTAAAGTTATGGTCGCCACGGCCGATCCAGCCACTGCACTTCCGTTATCGCCAGCAGCCGGGCAAAGTGCTTAACCAACAGCGGCTGCACATCCGCCAGCGTCACGCCTGGCCTGAAGGCGGAAATCTGCGTCATCTCCAGACCGGCGTAGCCGCAGGGGTTGATGCGCCTGAACGGCGACAGATCCATATTTACATTTAAAGCCAGACCGTGGAAAGAGCTGCCGTTACGGATGCGCAGGCCCAGCGAACAGATTTTTTGGCCCTCGACATAAACGCCCGGCGCGTCCGCTCTGGCGGCGGCCTCAATATCATAATGCGCCAGCGTAGCGATAACCGTTTGTTCAATAGCTGTGACCAGCTCGCGAACGCCGGTTTTGCGACGTTTGAGGTTAACCAGCACGTACATAACCTGCTGGCCCGGCCCGTGATAGGTCACCTGGCCGCCACGATCGCTCTGCATTACCGGAATATCGCCCGGCATCAGCAGATGCTCGGCTTTGCCTGCCTGTCCCTGGGTGAAAACCGGCGGATGCTCCACCAGCCAGATTTCGTCGGGCGTAGTGCTATCGCGCTGGTTGGTGAAATCGTGCATCGCCTGAGAAACGGGCGCCCAGGGCTGCTGGCCGAGCTGACGAACAAGTAGGGTATCCTGATGCATGGAGAGTCCGGTCAGGGAATAAAGAGGGGAGTATAACGCCGAACGAGGGCTGCGGTCAGCCCCCGTTGGTTATTACTACAGCACCATGCGCACGATTTCTATCTTGCCCAGCTCTTCATACAGCGTCTCTACCTGTTCGATATGGGTCGCGGTGATGGTAATGGAAACAGAGTGATAGTTGCCTTTGCTGCTAGGTTTTACATCCGGAGAGTAATCGCCCGGCGCATGGCGCTGAACGACTTCAACTACTTGATCAACCAGCTCCGGCTGCGCCAGACCCATCACTTTATAGGTGAAAGGGGTAGGAAACTCGAGCAGTTCTTTAAGATTGGTTTTCATAGGGGCTCCGGTAACGCCAAAACAAAGACTCCCGCAACAGCGGGAGCCTACAGATAATATCAATATGGGGGGCATTCAGGCTGAAATCAAGCGCTGAACGCGGCTGAATTAGCCGAACCAGTGATGGAACATCAGCTTGATGTAATCCACGATGCGGCCGAAGAAACCGCCTTCCGGCATTTCGCTCAGCACCACCAGCGGATGCTGCTCAATGGTTTTGCCGTCCAGCTGGAAGTTAATGGTGCCGACCACCTGGTTTTTCGCCAGCGGCGCGTGCAGTTCGGTGTTGCTCAGCGTGTAGCTGGCTTTCAGATCTTTCATGCGGCCGCGAGGGATAGTCAGATAAACATCTTTCTGCACGCCCAGCTGCACACGGTCGCTGTTGCCGAACCAAACCGGCTCGGAAGCGAACTCTTTGCCCGCCTTCAGCGGCGCGACGGTTTCAAAGAAGCGGAAGCCCCAGGTCAGCAGCTTTTTGCTCTCTACTTCGCGGCCCTTAAAGGTGCGTCCGCCCAGCACTGCCGAAATCAGGCGCATCTGGCCTTCCGTCGCGGAGGCGACGATATTGTAGCCTGCCTGGCTGGTGTGGCCGGTTTTAATACCGTCAACGTTCAGGCTGGTATCCCACAGCAGGCCATTGCGGTTGGTCTGGCGAATATTGTTGAAGGTGAAATCTTTCTCTTTATAGACCGAGTATTCATCCGGCACGTCGCGGATTAGCGCCTGGCCGATCAGCGCCATATCGCGAGCCGAGCTATACTGGCCGTCCGCATCCAGGCCGTGTACGGTCTGGAAATGGGTATTTTGCAGGCCCAACGCCTTCACGTAGTTGTTCATCAGGCCGACAAAAGCATCCTGGCTGCCTGCGACGTAATCCGCCATCGCTACGCAGGCGTCGTTGCCGGACTGCAGCACGATACCGCGGGTCAGCTGGGAAACCGGCACGCGATCGCCAGGTTTCAGGAACATCAGCGAAGAGCCTTTAAACACCGGATTGCCGGTAGCCCAGGCATCTTTGCCAACGGTAACGACATCATCCTGATGGATTTTGCCCGCTTTCACCGCCTGGCCGATGACATAGCTGGTCATCATTTTGGTCAGGCTGGCCGGATCGCGGCGCGCGTCGGCGTTTTTCTCTGCCAGGACTTTGCCGGAGTTATAGTCGATCAGCACGTAGGCTTCGGCATCAATATCCGGCACGCCAGGGATCATGGTTTTGATGTTCACGTCTTCGGCGTGGGCGAAAGCGGTCAGGCTGAGGGCGATCAGCGAACCTGCCGTCAGGCGTTTAAACAGTTGGGAAGAGGTCAGAGTATTCATGTCGGGGACAACAACATCCATGGCTAAGTTAAAAAAAAGTGACCCACTATAGCAAATGCGTTTCAGGGCGGCATCCGTCTTTACCTGCGCCAGCAGGCGCAGCGCGGCGCGCATCACATTTTACCGGGCGCGGTGGTCACGAAAGACGTCAGGCTGGCTTCGCTGGCGAGCCGCTGCTGCAGCGCAACAGCCTGCTGGCGCGAAGTAAAACGGCCCAGCTGCACGCGATAGACGTTACCGCGCGCATCAACGCTGCCCGGCACGCCGAACTTTTTACCCAGCGAAGAAGCCAGCTGTTGGGCACGAGCGGCATCGCTTAGCGCGCCAGCCTGTACAACAAAGAATGTTCCTGCGGCGGCTGGCGCGGCAGCGGGCGACGAGACCGGCGCGGGCTGCGTTGGAACGGGCTGTGCCGCGACCGGCACTGGCTGAGGTTCGCTACCTTCCAGCACGCCATTAGCCAGCGGTTGTGGCGCGCCTAAAAATCCGCTACTGCGTACCGGCGCGCCCAGGTTGTCGTCGCTACTGAGCGTGCTGTTATCTACAGCGCGGACATCGGACTGATTTGCAGCGGCAGGCTGCGCTTCTTCACTCATATCCTGAGAAGCCGCCGCGCCGCCCATCACGACCATACCGCCGCCGATATCGGGACGAGGCGGCAGCGCGTAGCTCTGTTTGGCTACCGTAGTGCCGATGGTGCCAGGGCCGGAAAGCGAGCCGTCCGGCGCGACCTGGATATAATCCACCTTCACGCGGGTATTATTGGAGATATTCAGGCGATCGCCCGCCGCTTTCGACAGGTCGATAATGCGGCCCGGCTTATAAGGCCCGCGATCGTTAACGCGCACCACGATTTGCCGACCGTTCGCCAGGTTAGTCACGCGTACATAGGCGGGCAGCGGCAGAGTAGGGTGAGCTGCCGTCAATGCCTGCGGATCGTATTGTTCGCCGGTGGCCGTGCGGCTACCGTCAGCCGTTTCGCTGTACCAGCTTGCCAGCCCGGTTTCGCTAAAGTTCGCCGGATCTTTGACGATGCGGTAGCTTTGGCCATTGACGCGGTAATCCTGATTAGTATTGGGATTCAGCGGCTCATAGCGCGGCTCCACGCCGCCAATTTCAACCACAGGGCCATTATAGGTTTGCTGCTGCTGGGTAACGGGGGCCTGCTGTTGTTCGCTAACACAACCCGCCAGTAGCGTTGCCGCCAGGCCAATCCCGAGCCAATCCTTACGCATATAAGCCTCTTAAACGCTTTTTGACAACAGTTTACGGTGAGTATGAATCGACATAATAATGCCGAATCCGGCCATCAGAACAATCAGCGCGGAGCCGCCGTAGCTCACCAGAGGCAGCGGTACGCCGACCACGGGTAATATACCGCTGACCATGCCAATATTCACAAAAACATAGACAAAGAAAATCAGCATCAGGCCGCCAGCCATCACGCGGCCAAAAGTAGTCTGCGCCCTGGCCGCCATCAGCAGGCCGCGCATAATTACCAGAACATAGAGCACCAGCAGCACCAGTACGCCCACCAGCCCCAGTTCTTCGGCCAGCACGGCGAAGATAAAGTCGGTATGGCGTTCAGGTAAAAACTCCAGCTGCGACTGGGTGCCGTGCAGCCAGCCTTTGCCGCGCAGGCCGCCGGAGCCGATAGCGATTTTCGACTGAATAATATGGTAGCCCGCGCCCAGCGGATCGCTTTCCGGATCCAGCAGCATCATTACCCGGTCGCGCTGGTAATCGTGCATCAGGAAGAACCAGAGTACCGGAATAAAAGCGGCGACCAGCAGCACGGCGACCAGGATTAGCTTCCAGCTCATGCCCGACAGAAACAGCACGAACAAACCGGAAGCCGCAATCAGAATGGCGGTGCCCAGATCGGGCTGCGCCGCTACCAGCAGCGTTGGCATAAAGATTAATACCAGCGCGATGGCGGTGTTTTTCAGCGTTGGCGGACAGACATCGCGGTTAATAAAGCGTGCCACCATCAGCGGCACGGCTATTTTGGCGATTTCCGAAGGCTGAAAACGCACCACGCCCAGATCAAGCCAGCGCTGCGCGCCCTTACTGATATGGCCGAAGGCGTCTACGGCCACCAGCAGTATGACGCAAAGAATATAAAGGTAGGGCGCCCAGCCTTCATAAACGCGCGGCGGGATCTGCGCCATTACCAGCATAATGACGATACCCATCGCAATCTGGCCCAGCTTGCGCTCCATCATGCCCGGGTCCTGGCCGCTGGCGCTCCAGATCACCAGCGCGCTGTAAACCAGCAGCGCAGCAATCAGAATGAAAAAGGTCGGATCGACATGGATTCTTGTCCAGATCGTACTTTTCTGATGACGATCGTTCATGGTTATTCGCCTTCGTAGCCAGACGGCACCGGAGCGGCGTCTGGCAGATTGGTATTGTTATCCCCGAGCATAATATGGTCGAGGATTTGCCGCATAATGGTGCCAACCGCTGGCCCGGCGCCGCCGTTTTCCAGAATCATCGCCACCGCCACACGGGGATGATCGTAAGGAGCAAAAGCGGTCATCAGCTTGTGGTCGCGTAGCAGTTCGGAAATTTTATGGGCGTTGTAGGTTTCGTTTTCTTTCAGGCCGAATACCTGCGCCGTCCCTGATTTGGCAGCGATTTTATAAGGCGCGTCGGAGAAGCTCTTGCGCGCCGTGCCGTTGGGCCGGTTGGCGACGCCGTACATACCGTCTTTGGCTATCTCCCAGTTACCGGAGTGAATATCGGCTACCGGCGGGATCTCCGGTTGTTTCCACGGCACGGTAACGTTATCCACCTTATTGGCCATCATTAAATGCGGCGTGCGCACTATGCCGTCGTTGATCAGGATCATCATCGCTTTGTTCATCTGCACCGGCGTGGCCGTCCAGTAACCCTGGCCGATGCCCACCGGAATGGTATCGCCCTGATACCAGGGTTTTTTAAAGCGCTTCATTTTCCATTCGCGGGTCGGCATATTGCCTGCCGTCTCTTCGACCAGATCGATGCCGGAAAGGCGGCCGTAGCCGAATTTCCCCATCCATTCAGAAAGGCGGTCGATGCCCATATCAAAGGCGACCTGATAGAAAAAGGTATCCGCCGACTCTTCCAGCGATTTGGTGACGTTAAGATGGCCGTGGCCCCAGTGCTTCCAGTCGCGGAAGCGCTTCTCCGAGCCGGGTAGCTGCCACCAGCCGGGATCGAACAGGCTGGTGTTTTTATTAATCACGCCCGCAGAAAGCGCCGACACGGCGATATAAGGTTTTACCGTAGAAGCGGGCGGGTAGGCCCCCTGAGTGGCACGGTTAATCAGCGGCCGGTTCGGATCCTTGAGCAGCTTGTTGTAATCCTTGCTGCTGATGCCGTCCACAAAAAGGTTTGGGTCGTAGCTGGGCATGGAGACCATCGCCAGGATTTCGCCGTTGCGCGGATCGGTCACCACTACGGCGGCGCGGCTGCCCGCCAGCAGCGTTTCAATATACTGCTGCAGTTTAAGATCTATGGTCAGCCAGATATCCTGGCCAGCCTGCGGCGGCTGCTCGTGGAGCTGGCGGATAACGCGGCCGCGGTTGTTGACTTCAACCTCTTCATAGCCGGTTTTGCCGTGCAGAATATCTTCGTAATAGCGTTCAATACCGAGCTTGCCGATATCGTGCGTGGCGGCGTAGTTCGGCCATTTTCCCTCTTTATCCAGCCGGTCGACGTCGCGATCGTTGATTTTGGAGACGTAGCCCAGTACGTGGGTCAGGGCGGAGCTGTAGGGATAATAGCGACGCTGGTAGCCTTTTACCTCGACGCCGGGAAAAGCGTACTGGTTAACGGCGAAGCGCGCGACCTGTACCTCGTTCAGCCCGGTTTTTACCGGAATCGAGGTAAAGCGGCGCGAGCGCTTACGCTCTTTCTGGAAGGCAACGATATCTTCATCCGTAAGATCTACTACCGGGCGCAGCGCCAGCAGCGTTTTTTCCAGATCGTCAACCTTTTCAGGCACCAGCTCAATTTGATAGATGGTGCGGTTCAGCGCCAGCGGCGTGCCGTTGCGATCGTAAATAATGCCGCGGCTTGGCGCGACGGGTACCAGCTTGATGCGGTTTTCATTGGAGCGGGTGCTGTAATCGGTATAGCGAATAATTTGCAGATGATAGAGGTTAGCTATCAGGATGCCGGAAAGCAGTAAAATGCCGAAAAAAGCGATCATCGCCCGCCGAACAAACAGCGTCTGTTCGGCGGTATAGTCACGAAAGGCGTTACGTTGTAATTTCATCCGCTGCGTTAATCTGTCCTGGGCTATTCGCGATGATAAGGGTGATTCGTGGTAATGCTCCACGCCCGATAAAGGCTTTCTGCTACCAGCACCCGTACCAGAGGATGGGGCAGCGTCAGCGCAGAGAGCGACCAGCTCTGCTCCGCGGCGGCTTTACAGGCGGGCGCCAGGCCCTCCGGGCCGCCGATTAGCAGGCTGACGTCGCGGCCGTCCTGTTTCCAGCGCTCAAGCTGTACGGCCAGCTGCGGCGTTTCCCACGGCTGCCCTGGAATATCCAACGTCACGATGCGGTTACCTTTGCCTACGGCAGCCAGCATAGCTTCGCCTTCTTTTTCCAGAATCCGCTTGATATCGGCATTTTTACCGCGCTTGCCGGCCGGCACTTCGGTCAGCTCAAACGGCATATCCTTGGGAAAGCGGCGCAGATATTCCAGAAACCCGGTTTGCACCCAGTCGGGCATTTTGGTGCCGACGGCGACCAGCTGCAGCTTCACCCGTTAGCTCCAGAGCTTTTCGAGTTCGTAGAGGCGGCGGCTCTCTTCCTGCATAACGTGCACGATTACATCGCCCAGATCCACTACCACCCACTCGGCGGAGGCTTTGCCATCAACGCCCAGTGGTTTCAGTCCCGCCGCACGTGACTCTTGTACCACATGGTCAGCGATAGAGGCGACATGGCGCGTTGAGGTGCCGGTACAGATAATCATGCAGTCGGTAATACTGGATTTGCCCTGTACGTTGACAGAAACAATATCCTGGCCTTTTAAATCGTCGATTTTATCGATGACGAATTCCTGGAGTGCTTGACCTTGCAAAAGGTTCCCCTCTGAATACGGTTGAATAAGAGATAAATCCGCCGGGCGGAAGCGCTATTATCCCACGTCGGCGCGGAAGATCCACGATCCTTAGCTGAATAATTGTGAGCTTGTGTAGCCGTACGGTAAAAATCATGGCAGCGGAGGATAACAGTCCGGGGCTAAGAGTCAATGGCGGCTGGCCGATAGTTGCGCCGGAGCGGGCCAAAGCGAGAAGGGGAAAAGCGGAAGAGCGCGATGGCCCTTCCGCCTGCGTTAGCGGTTACTTATCAGTAATGACCAGATCGGGGAAGTGAGATTTTACGCACTCTGCATAGTCGCCTTTCTTGAAGGCGCTGTAAGGCGTTTGATAGCCAACCAATTTACAGGCGTAGCTTTTACCGCCAGGATTTTTGTCGTTGTAATCCCAGCTCTGCTCCCAATAAATAGGCAGGGCGCCAGCGCCACCCTCTGAGAACTGCTTCATATTCTTACAACCCAGCACCTCGTTAGCAGCGATCGGTACGTCCAGTTCTTTAGCAAAAGCCTCGTAGTATTTGATGCGGTTGAGCGACTGGGCAACTTCCACGCTGCCGCCGCACTCTACGCCGCCGTTAATGATTTGTGTAGTGACGCCGAAGCCGGGCACCAGTCCATCCGCTTTATCCTGCGCGTTAGGCTGCCAGGTGCCGTCAATAACAAACTGCATGCTGGGCTTAGGCGGCTGCGGATAGATGTAGAAGAAGATGGCGCTGGCAAGGTTCAGCCAGGTATCCGCGACCAGTTCAGGTTTGTCGAGCAGCACGCGGACATCACCGTACATGGCTTCGGAGAAAGGACCGTAGTTGTAGTTGTAGCTCAGCTGCTTGGCACCGCGGCCAAAGTAGCTCAGGTAACGACCTTCTTTATCTTTGCCGCAAGGCCAGGTTTTGCCCTGCCAGGTGTCGGGATTACATTCGCCGTTGTAGCCGTTAGGCTGGCCTTCAGCCCAGCCCATTTCACGTACCCAGTGCAGGCCCTGGCGCCATTCCGGCACATCGCCGTGAACGTTGTGTTCGCCAGTTTCCTGCGCAAAGTGCGCAAACATGGTCGCCAGGGTTTTGCGACAAATTGCATCGGCATCGCGGCCGTCTTTGAAATCTCCGCAGAGGCGCGGGAATTTGCCTACGGCTTTCAGGAAGTTATCATAGGTATAGGCAGTGTCGCGGCGTGGGAAAAGGTGATCCCAGCGCGTGGCATCGATGATTTTCTCCACACGCTTCACGTTGGCAGGGTTGGAAGCTGCGCCAGCGGTGATTTTTTCTACCTGCGCATTATCCAGCGTGGCGATAGAGGCCATCACATCGCTCATCAGGCCGCCGCTGGTCAGTTCCGCTTCAGCTTTATCCAGCTCGGTGCGGGAAATCACCATTCCGGCCTCCGGCTGCGTATCGCTGGCGTCATCGCCGCTGGCGCCGGTATGCACCGCCCATGCGGATTCCCAGCCATGGCCCACGCCCGGCTCGTATGCCAGCGCACTACCGCTGCACCAGGCCGCTACGCCTTCACGGCAGATATAATTTTTGCCGCCGTTGCTGACGATATCGCCTGATTTATAAGCCGTACCTGCTACGTAAGGCGGATAGTCTGAAGGCGTGACTTCCGGTACCGGCGCTGGTTCAGGCTTGACTTCAGGATCGGGTTGTGGCGCTGGAGCAGGGTTTTCGCCAGCATCTTTTACCCATTCCCACGGCGTATCCCACGGATTTTCTACGACGGCATCCGGGCGCTGACCTGCGCCAGCCCACCATTTGGCATGATAAGTTTTACCGTCCAAAGTGACATAAGAACCGGCAGGGTAAGTTTGTTGCGGATTATATAATTCGTAGGCGAAGGCATTGCAGGAAAACGCAATGCAGCTTGCCAGCAGCAGCCTTTTGAGTATTTTCGTTTCTTTTTTCATTTTATTGTTCCCGGTAGAGAGGTTTTATTCTCCACGGCAGGAAGCATAAAAAAGGGCCGCCAACCGTGGATTCCCGGGCGGATTTTTAAGCTGTGGCAGGTAAAGCGCAAATCAATAATAATGAATTAAGCTAATAATTAACTTAAGCATTGCTGCGTGGAATTATAAATAAAAAATCATGCCAGATATTATTAATGACTATTTTTGGCGGGATAAAGCTGTTGCTTATCCATCCACTTAATAACTTCATCCGGCAGCATTCCTTCACAGGAAAGCCCGGCGTGGCGGCGTTCACGAATAGCTGTAGCGGAGACAGGCAGCAGTAGGGTATCGGCAAGATAAACCAGTCCGGCAGGCTGCTGATGCAGATGAGAAATCACTTTTGTTTGATGTCTATCCAGCCAGCTTTGCTGTTCCGGCGTTTCCATCTGTTCAGCGTAGCCGGGGCGTTTACAAACCAGCAGATGGCAATAATCCAGCAGCTCCTGCCAGCGATGCCATTTGTGCAGCGTCAGCAGTGAGTCCTGGCCAATAATAAAACCCAGCGGCTGCTTTGCGCCGCGCTCTTTGCGGAGTTCAATCAGGGTGTCAATTGTCCATGAAGGGGTCTGACGCCTTAATTCCCGCTGGTCGATATCAAAAAGCGGATTACCGGCTATTGCCAGCGCAAGCATTTTTACGCGCTCGGCAGGCGAGGCTTCCGGCTGGGGACGATGCGGCGGCACGTTATTAGGCAGCAGCGTGATTTTTTGCAGGCCAAGATGGGCGGCCAGCGCCTCTGCCGGACGAAGATGGCCGTAATGCACAGGATCGAAGGTGCCGCCGAACAGTGCCTGAAGCTTTACTTGTTCAGACATCGCAAAAGGCCTCAGGAAAAGAGCCGGAGCAGACCAGCAGCGACAGCGTTTCCAGCTCGCTCCACACTGCCTGGCCGTAATCCTGCTTAAGCGTCAGCTCAATACGGGTCAGCAGGCTCACCGCCTGCGCCAGCTGTTTCGCTCCCAGCCTTTGCAGCGCTTCTGTATAGAGCGGGCGACGGTTTTGCCAGATACGCTGCTGATCGAACAGCGTGCGCAGCGGCGTCTGCTGCATCTGGCGCTGCAGTTTAAGCAGTGTCAGCAGCTCTCTTTGCACAGTTCGCAGCAGGATAACCGGCTCGCTCTCCTCCGCTTTTAGCTGGCGCAGAATATGCTGTGCCCGCTTGCTTTTGCCAGCCAGCAGCGCATCTACCCAGTGAAAAGGCGTAAAGTGGGCGGCATCGTTGACTGCCTGTTCAACCCTCGGCAGCGTTAGCTTGCCATCTGGCCAGATCAGCGACAAACGAGCCAGCGCCTGCGACAGCGCCAGCAGGTTACCCTCGTAGCAGTAGCAAAGCAGCTGTACCGCCGCTTCATCCGGCTTCAGCCCCATGCTTTTGGCGCGGGCATTGACCCAGCGGGGCAGCTGAGCCTGTTCCGGCGCCTGGCAGGGTACGATAACCGCGTTAGCGCTGAACGCCTTAAACCAGGCGCTGTTTTCCTGCGCTTTGGTTAATTTCGGCGCGCGCAGTAGCAGCAGAATATCCTCGTGCAGCAGCGTGGAGAGCGTCAGCAGCTTTTCCGCTATGGCGGCGTTCGGGCCGTTTTCCGGCAGTGACAGCAGCAGCGTCTGGCGGCTGGCGAACAGGCTGAGCGCCTGACAGGCGGAATAGATGGCATCCCAGTCTGTTTGCTGATCGACCACGACGCTGATATGTTCGGTAAAGCCTTGCTGCTGCGCGCTGGCGCGCACGGTATCCTGCGACTCCTGCAGCAGCAGCGGCTCATTACCGCTCAGAATGTAGCAGGCGCGCAGCCCCTCGCGGAGCTGCGCGCCAAGCTGTTCAGGATAGATCCTGATCATCTGGCGTAAGAGGTCTCAGGCAAAGCGGTACGCGGCGACGTCTGATCGATAGCCGGAGGCGTATCCCCCAGCGTATTCACCGAACTGTCGTTTTCCGCCGCATGCACTGTCAGCAGCTTACGCACCAGCTGCTGGGCAGCCTGCACGCGCATTTCACTGTAGATGATGTCCTGCTCCGAATCCTTCGCCAGCGCCGCCAGCGGGTTATCGAAGAAGGAGCGATAAACCGTGGCGCTGATCGGATAGATGCCCTTGTTAGGGATCAATACCTGCGCGTTTACGGTCATCACCAGCGAGTACTCTGCGGTTTTACCGTCCTGGAAAATCGATGCGGTATCGCGACCCTGGCTTTCCGTACCTATACGCAGCGACGGCACGTCTTTGCGCAGGCCCGGTTTTTCCAGAATAGTGACGTTATTCAGGCGTAGCTGCTCGCGCACGGCGCGCGCCAGCGGCCCGTAAGGGTCGCCCGAATCCACAATCATGGTTTTCAGCTCGGGCGGAACCGAAGTGGTTCCGCGCAGGTGATAGCCGCAGCCGGCGGTAAGCAGTACCAGCCCGGCGATAAACAAAGAGATAATCTGTCGCACTCTTCCTCCTGACCTTAACCCACGACCAGGTTAAGCAGCTTGCCCTGAATGTAGATCTCTTTACGGATGGTTACGCCATCAAGGTACTTCGCCACAAGGTGTTCCTGCGCGGCGCGCGCCTTGACCTGCTCCTGGGTTGCATCCGCTGGTACGGTGATTTTACCGCGAACCTTGCCATTGATCTGCACCACAACCAGCGCCGACTCTTCGACCATTGCCGCTTCTTCAGCCTGCGGCCACGGCGCGTTGTCTACCTCGCCTTCGCCGCCCAGCGCTTCCCAGAGCGTGAAGCAGGCGTGTGGCGTAAATGGATAGAGCATGCGCACTACAGCCATCAGCGCTTCGTTCATCAGCGCGCGATCCTGTTCGCTTTCCTGCGGCGCGCGCGCCAGCTTGTTCATCAGCTCCATAATTGCCGCGATAGCGGTGTTGAAGGTTTGGCGACGGCCGATATCGTCCGATACTTTGGAGATGGTTTTATGCAGATCGCGACGCAGCGCTTTCTGATCTTCGTTAAGGCTGTCCAGATCGAGCGCGCCCGCCGGGCCTTTTGCCGTATGCTCATAAACCAGCTTCCAGACGCGCTTCAGGAAGCGGTTAGCGCCTTCCACACCCGACTCCTGCCACTCCAGCGTCATTTCTGCCGGGGAAGCGAACATCATAAACAGGCGCACGGTATCCGCGCCGTAACGTTCTACCATCACCTGCGGATCGATGCCGTTGTTTTTCGACTTGGACATTTTGCTCATGCCCGCGTAAACCAGCTCGTGGCCGAGTGCGTCGGTAGCCTTAGTGATGCGGCCTTTTTCGTCGCGCTCTACGGTGACGTCAACCGGCGATACCCAGTTACGCTCGCCGTTGGCGCCCAGCCAGTAGAAGGCATCCGCCAGCACCATGCCCTGGCACAGCAGGCGTTTGGCCGGCTCGTTTGAGGTTACCAGACCCGCGTCGCGCAGCAGCTTGTGGAAGAAGCGGAAGTAGAGCAGGTGCATAATTGCGTGCTCGATGCCGCCAACATATTGATCGACCGGCAGCCAGTAGTTGGCCGCAGCCGGATCCAGCATGCCTTTATCGAAATCCGGGCAGGTATAGCGCGCGTAATACCAGGAGGATTCCATAAAGGTATCGAAGGTGTCGGTTTCGCGCAGCGCTGGCTGACCGTTAACGGTGGTTTTCGCCCATTCCGGGTCGGCTTTAATCGGGCTGGTGATGCCGTCCATGGTGACATCTTCCGGCAGGATCACCGGCAGCTGATCTTCCGGCGTTGGCATGACCGTGCCGTCTTCCAGCGTTACCATCGGGATAGGCGCGCCCCAGTAGCGCTGGCGCGAAACGCCCCAGTCGCGCAGGCGATAGTTGACCTTGCGCTCGCCAACGCCTTTTTCCGCCAGCTTGTTGGCGATAGCGTTAAAGCCTTCTTCGTGCGAAAGCCCATCGAACTCGCCGGAGTTAAACAGCGTGCCTTTCTCGGTCATTGCCGCTGCGCTCAGGTCTGGTTCGCTGCCGTCAGCGTTCAGGATCACTGGCTTGATCGGCAGATCGTATTTGGTGGCGAACTCCCAGTCGCGCTGGTCGTGGCCCGGAACAGCCATTACCGCGCCGGTGCCGTATTCCATCAGCACGAAGTTAGCGACCCATACCGGTATTTTTTCGCCGGTCAGTGGGTGGATGGCGAACAGGCCAGTGGCCATGCCTTTTTTCTCCATTGTCGCCATGTCTGCTTCGGCGACTTTGGTGTTGCGGCATTCGGCAAGAAAATCTGCCAGCACAGGATTGTTCATGGCGGCCTGGATAGCCAGCGGATGGCCAGCAGCAACCGCAGCATAGGTCGCGCCCATAAAGGTATCCGGGCGGGTGGTATAAACGGTCAGCTTCTCTTCGCTTTCCGCTACGTCGAAGGTGATTTCCACGCCTTCGGAGCGGCCGATCCAGTTGCGCTGCATGGTTTTGACCTGCTCAGGCCAGCTCTCCAGCGTATCCAGGTCGTTCAGCAGTTCATCGGCATAGGCGGTGATTTTAATAAACCACTGCGGGATCTCTTTACGCTCGACCTTGCTGTCGCAGCGCCAGCAGCAGCCGTCGATAACCTGCTCGTTAGCCAGCACCGTCTGATCGTTCGGGCACCAGTTAACGGCGGAGGTCTTCTTATAGACCAGGCCTTTTTCGTAGAGTTTGGTAAAGAACCACTGCTCCCAGCGATAGTATTCCGGCTGGCAGGTCGCCAGTTCGCGGCTCCAGTCGTAGCCAAAGCCCAGCAGTTTCAGCTGGTTCTTCATGTAGTCGATATTGTCGTAGGTCCAGGGCGCGGGCGCAGTGTTGTTTTTTACCGCGGCGCCTTCTGCCGGCAGACCAAACGCATCCCAGCCGATAGGCTGCAGCACGTTTTTGCCCAGCATGCGCTGATAGCGGGAGATAACGTCGCCGATTGTGTAGTTACGCACGTGGCCCATATGAAGACGGCCGGAAGGATAGGGCAGCATAGAGAGGCAGTAATATTTCTCTTTGCCTTCGTCTTCAGTGACTTTAAAGGTTTGCTTGTCGTCCCAGTGCTGCTGAACACGGGATTCTATCTCTTCCGGGCGATATTGCTCTTGCATGGCGGCCAGTGGTCCTTTTTCAATGCGCCGGGCGGTCCGGCTTTTTGTACGTTCAGATCCGCATAGCATAGCCGATTCGCCCCCGGCGCAACAACAGTAACCGCCCTGACAGCGGGCATTTCTCTGCAAGCTGGAAGACGACAGGCAAATTTTATCCCTGTCCCGCTGCAATAATGCGATTAGCGCTAAACTGAATAAAGCATATGTCGGCACGCTCAGGAGATAAAATGAACAAGGTTGCTCAGTACTACCGTGAACTGGTTTCCTCTCTGACCGAGAGAATTAATAGGGGCGAGCATGATATTGATGCTTTGGTGGAAAGCGCCCGGCAGCGGATGAATAACCGCGGCGAGCTGACCCGCAGCCAGATAGATGACGTCACCCGCGCCGTGCGCCGTGATTTAGAGGAGTTCGCCCGCAGCTATACGGAGAATCAGGCGGATTCCGGCGACAGCGTGTTTATGCGGGTAATCCGCGAAAGCGTCTGGAAGGAGCTGGCGGATATCACCGATAAAAGCCAGCTGGAGTGGCGCGAGGTTTTTCAGGATCTAAACCATCATGGCGTTTATCAAAGCGGCGAGGTGGTCGGGTTGGGCAATCTGGTTTGTGAAAAATGCCAGTTTACGCGGGCTATCTATACGCCGGAAACGCTGACTCGCTGCCCGGAATGCGGCAACGATCAGTTTCAGCGCCAGGCTTTCGAACCTTAAGAAGCACGGGCGGCATCGCTGCCGCCCGTAAAAATTGCCTAGTGCAGGATTTTCGCCAGGAAGTCTTTCGCGCGGTCGGACTGCGGATTATTAAAGAAATCGTCTTTCTGCGAGTCCTCAATGATTTTGCCTTCATTCATAAAGATTACGCGGTTAGCCACCTTACGGGCGAAGCCCATCTCGTGCGTAACCACCATCATGGTCATGCCTTCGTTCGCCAGTTCCACCATAACGTCCAGCACCTCGTTAATCATCTCTGGATCGAGTGCGGAAGTCGGTTCGTCAAACAGCATAGCGATAGGATCCATGCAGAGCGCGCGCGCGATAGCCACACGCTGCTGCTGGCCGCCGGAAAGCTGACCGGGATGTTTGTTGGCGTGCGCGCCAAGCCCTACACGCTCCAGCAGCTTCAACCCCTTCTGGCGCGCTTCCTCTTTATTACGCTTCAGCACTTTTACCTGCGCCAGCGTCAGGTTCTCCACAATAGTCAGATGCGGGAAGAGTTCGAAATGCTGGAAAACCATGCCGACCTTCGAGCGCAGCTGCGCCAGGTTGGTTTTCTTCTCGTTAACCGCCGTGCCGTTGACCAGAATGGCGCCTTGCTGAATCGGCTCCAGACCGTTGACGGTTTTGATCAGCGTTGACTTGCCGGAACCGGAAGGGCCGCAAACCACCACGACTTCACCTTTTTTGACCTCGGTAGAGCAGTCGGTCAGCACCTGAAAGTGACCATACCACTTAGAAACGTTTTTCAGGGTAATCATTTAAACTGTCCTTTTTTTCTTCAGATAGCTGACCAGAAGCGAAGCGCTAAGGCTGATAACAAAGTAAACCGCGCCAGCGAACAGTACCATTTCGATCTCGGTACCGTTGTTGATGCCGATGGTATCGGCGGTGCGGAAGAAGTCGGCAAGGCTGAGCACGTAAACCAGCGAGGTGTCCTGAAACAGCACTATGCCCTGGGTAAGCAGCAGCGGCACCATGGCACGAAACGCCTGCGGCAGGATAACCAGCTGCATCGCCTGCCATTGCGTCATGCCCAGCGCCAGTGCGGCACTGCCCTGGCCGCGGGCGATGCTGATAATGCCCGCGCGAATGATTTCCGAGTAGTAGGCGGCCTCGAACAGCGCAAAAGCCACCATCGCAGAGATCAGGCGAATATCGGTTTTAGGCGAAATGCCCAGCACCTGCTGCAAAAAGCTGGGCACCACCAGATAGAACCAGAGCAGCACCATAACCAGCGGCACGGAGCGAAACAGGTTAACGTAAAGTTTGGCGAACCAGCTAACGGGCTTAAAGCTCGATAGCCGCATTACGGCCAGCAGCGTGCCCCAGAGAATGCCGAACACTACGGCGACGGCGGTGATCTTCAGCGTGATGATCATGCCGCTGATCAAATAGGGCAGGTTGGGAACAATAGTGCTCCAGTCAAATTCGTACATTATTTGCCTCCCATGCCGCCAGGCAGGCGCACTTTGCGTTCGACCAGGCTCATCAGCAGCATGACCACGACGTTAATGGCGATATAGGCCAGGGTGATAGCGGTAAAAGATTCATAGGCGTGGGCCGAATAGTCGAGCAGTTTGCCTGCCTGCGCCGCCATATCGACCAGCCCGATGGTGGAAGCGATGGCGGAGTTTTTCACCAGGTTCAGCATTTCCGAGGTCATCGGCGGCACTATTACCCGATAAGCGTTAGGCAACAGCACGTAGCGATAGGTTTGCGGCAGCGTCAGACCCATGGCCAGACCAGCGTTTTTCTGCCCGCGCGGCAGCGACTGAATGGCGGCGCGTACCTGTTCACAGACGCGTGCGGCGGTAAACAGACCAAGGCAGAGCACCGAGCAGGTAAAGAACTGAATATTGGGATCCAGCTCTGATTTGAACCACATGCCGATGCTTTCCGGCAGTAGCTCCGGCACCACCAGATACCAGATAAAAAACTGCACGATTAGCGGCACGTTGCGGAACAGCTCAACGTAGCAGGTGCCGATAGCGGAAAGCCCGCGATTGGGCACGGTGCGCAGAATGCCGAACAGCGATCCCACAAGGAAAGCGATAATCCAGGCGCAGACGGAAACGGCGATAGTGACCTGAAAGCCTGACCACAGCCATCCCAGATAGGTGGTGTTGCCGAACGGAGCCTGCTGTAGAAAGATGCCCCAGTTCCAATCAATTGACATAAGTTACTCCGGGAGAAAAAAGGGTAGCGGGGCTACCCTGAAGATTGGTGAAAGGCGTGTTTACCGCGGGGAACGACCGCCGCAAACGTCAGCCTGGGCGCCACGTCGTCGCATGGCGCTTTCAGGCCGCTGTCTGTCCTTGCCCATGTTCAACAATCAAAGGCGGCAGGCCGCCCTTATTCTTGTTATTAGTTCAGCGCTTTATCATTTGGCGTTTTAAAGGTGGCTTTCATATCGTCAGAGAGCGCAAAGTTCATATTCAGGTTTTTAGGCGGAATCGGCTGGGTAAACCATTTATCAAACCATTTGGTCGCTTCGCCCGAGGTTTGCGCTTTGGCGATAGTTTCATCCATCAGTTGCTTAAAGCTGGTATCGCCTTTACGCAGCATGCAGCCGTAGGCTTCTTTCGACTGCGGCGTGCCTACAATTTCCCAGTTATCCGGTTTTTTCGCCTTGGCGCGTTCGCCCGCCAGCAGCGCATCGTCCATCATAAAGGCCACGGCGCGGCCGCTTTCCAGCGTACGGAAGGAGTCGCCATGATCTTTGGCGCTGATGATCCGCATCTCCATTTTTTTCTCGTCGTTAAGCTTGTGCAGCAGAATTTCCGAGGTTGTGCCGGAGGTCACCACAACGGTTTTGCCTTTTAAATCCGGGAAGTCTTTAATCGGGCTGCCTTTCTTCACCAGCAGGCGTGTGCCGATGACGAAGACGGTATTGGAGAAAGCAGCCTGCTGCTGGCGCTCGGCGTTATTGGTCGTCGAGCCGCACTCAAAATCATAAGTGCCGTTCTGCAACAGCGGGATACGGTTTTGCGAGGTGATCGGCAGCATTTTTACCTGCAAATCGGGCTTGTTGAGTTTGGCTTTAATCGCCGCCACTATGGCATTGGAATAGTCCTGCGAATAGCCGACCACTTTCTGCTGATTGTCGTAATAAGAGAAAGGAACGGAGGATTCGCGGTGCCCGACGACGATTACGCCGTTTTTGGCAATTTTATCCAGGGTATTTTGCGGTGCGTCATCTGCGTAAACCATAGCGGAGGACAGGCCAGCCAGCGCCAGCAGGCACAGCCCAGATTTCCGAAATTTCATCTCCAACTCCTTCGTGGTAAAGCGCCATAATAGTGCGCCGTTTATGATGGTGTGTTCGTAGCCGCTTTTATTGTGTTTTCAGCGCCGGACAGCCTTAACATAGCCGAATGTTAACGGTGTGAAACAATAAAGTTTCTATTTTGCGAAGCGTGCCGCACCAAAATAATGCATTGCCAGCGGCGTTGTCTGTTAACGGTGCAGAAGGCGATCTTTTATAGTGCGCATTTGTTCAGGCGGACTCTTCGCGCTGGCGGTTCAGCGTAGTCAGAAAGATATTTTGCAAGCGCCATGCCAGGATTGTGCGCTGGCTGAAAGGTGAGTGGATTTACGGCAGGAAAAGTTCAGTAAAAAGAAAGCGCCGATAACGGCGCCTGAGGTTGATGACAAACCCCAGGTCGCGTTTAAACCAGGGGCCGAGCAGCAGAGGCAGATCGGAACACGGACACGCCGTAAATACTTCCATGTAGGCTCGGTTGGCGCGTCCATGCGCCCACCTGGCCGCTCAGCCTCTGCCGCTATCAAGCTGCTGTGTTGCGGTAAAAAAGCCAAAGCCCAGAAACGTTTTAGGTTTGTCAGCAGTCAGAAGCGCCGATAACGGCGCTTCTGCTTAGCGCCGCTTGCGCCAGTTAAGGGCCAGCGCGGCGGCGGCAAACAGCGCCGTGACCAGCCAGACTGTCCAGTTGCCGAAACGCGCGTAAGGCGTCAGGCCTCGCGTTGGCGTAACGTCCGCCGCCAGCACGCTCGGAATAAACTGCGGGATCATCTCTTCTGCATTGCCATCTGCATCTATCACTGCGGTAACGCCGTTGTTGGTGTCGCGCAGCAGCGGGCGTCCCAGCTCCAGCGCGCGCATACGGGCCATCTGGAAGTGCTGCCACGGGCCGATAGAGTGACCGAACCAGGCATCGTTAGAAATGGTCAGCAGAAAATCGGTATCTGGCCGGAAATTGTCCCGCAGCTGCTGGCCCAGCACGATTTCATAGCAGATCGCCGCCGTTAGCTTGTAGCCGCCAGCCTGCAATTGCGGCTGCACATAATCGCCACGGCTGAAAGAGGACATTGGCAGATCGAAGAAGGGCGCCAGCGGGCGCAGCAGCGCTTCCAGCGGCACAAACTCGCCGAAAGGTACCAGATGGTTTTTCTGGTAACGGCTGCCGTTTTCGTAGCTGTAAGGCTCTTTATTGCCGAGCACGATAATTGAGTTGTAATCGTGATAACGATTATTCTCCAGCCGTGAATCAACAATGCCGGTAATCAGGCTGCTGCCCTGCGAACGCAGCTCGCTGTCTACGCTCTGCAGGAAAGGCTGCTGGTTGGTTTCCAGATCGGGAATAGCCGACTCCGGCCAGATAATCAGCGGCGTGTTGTTGACGTAAGGCCTTGTCAGCGAAGTATAGGTTCTCAGCGTATTGATCAGCTGATTGGGATCCCATTTCAGCGACTGCGGAATATCGCCCTGCACCAGCGCCACTTTTACCGTACGGCCAGGCTGCGGCTGATACCAGCCGAGCATGCGCAGCGGCCATGGCAGCAGCAGCAGCGCCAGCGCGACAACGCCAGCCAGCCAGCGGCGTTTCGCTACGGCATAAACCGCCAGTCCGGCGACGATGCTCAGAACGAAAGTAATGCCTTCGACACCGGTCAATGGCCCCAAACCTTTCAGCGGCCCGTCGATCTGGCTGTAGCCAAACTGTAGCCACGGGAAGCCGGTGAGGATCCAGCCGCGCAGAAACTCGGTGATCTGCCACAGCGCGGGCGCGGCCAGCGCCAGCCTGACCAGCGTGGTTTTGGGAAATAGCCGGTTCAGCAGCGCGGCGAACAGCATGGGGTAGAGCGCAAGATAAGCCGCCAGCAACACCACCAAAAACACATTAACCGGACCAGGCATACCGCCAAAAGTGGCGATGCTGACATAGACCCAATTTACGCCGCTGCCAAACAGGCCAAAGCCCCAGGCGAAACCAATGGCGGTCGCCTGGCGGGTCGAGCGGTTCAGCGCCAGCGCCAGCAGGCCGCTTAGGGAAACCAGCGCGGCAGGCCAGAAATCGTAAGGTGAAAAAGCCAGGGTGCCGGCGGCACCCGTCAGCAGCGCCAACAGCAGGCGAACCCGCTGGCGCTGGTATAAAGAGGCAATAGCCATAGGGGAATTATTCTTCCAGTATCGGTTGCGTCGCGTTTTCCGGGATTCTGACGTGAACCTGAATAATACGGCGGCTGTCGGCCATCGCGACCTTGAACTGATAGCCCTCGATCTCGATGCTTTCGCCGCGCGCCGGCAGGTGACCAAACGCCTGCATCACCAGACCGCCAATAGTATCCACCTCTTCGTCGCTGAAGTGCGTTTCAAAGACCTCGTTGAAGTCTTCAATCGGCGTCAGGGCGCGGATAGTATAGGTGTGGCGGCTTAGCTGGCGGATATCGCGATCTTCCTCGTCGTCGTACTCGTCTTCGATTTCGCCGACGATCAGCTCCAGAATATCTTCAATGGTGACCAGGCCAGAGACGCCGCCAAACTCATCAATGACGATCGCCATATGGTAGCGCTGGGAGCGAAACTCTTTCAGCATGCGGTCGACGCGCTTGCTTTCCGGCACCACTACCGCCGGACGCAGCACTTTTTCAATGCTAAAGGGTTCGGATTCACTGCTCATAAAGGGCAGCAGATCTTTCGCCATCAGAATGCCTTCGACATGATCCTTATCTTCGCTAATTACCGGGAAGCGGGAGTGAGCGGATTCGATAATCGTATCCAGACACTCATCGAGCGACTGGTTACGTTTTAGCGTCACCATCTGCGAGCGCGGGATCATAATATCGCGCACGCGCTGCTCGGCGATATCCATGACCCCTTCGAGCATATCGCGGGTATCCTGGTCTATCAGCTCGTTCTGCTCGGAATCGCGGATTAGCTCCAGCAGATCGTCGCGGTTTTTAGGCTCACCGTGAAACAGCTGGTTGAGGATAAGGGTGAAAAATCCCTTTTTGCTACTGGGACTGTCGTTGTTCTGTGAATGGTCATCGCTCATGGCGTTTTTGTTTCTGTCACTCTTATTGAGATTAGGGATGTCCCTTCCCGCAAGGAAGGGACGCGGTTTAAAAATCTTTCTCCGAAATGTACGGGTCGGCATAGCCAAGAGCAAGCATTATCTCGGTCTCGATCCCTTCCATCTCTTCGGCTTCGTCATCTTCTATATGATCGTAGCCCAGCAGATGCAGGCTGCCGTGCACCACCATATGCGCCCAGTGCGCCAGCAGCGGTTTCTCCTGCTCGGCGGCTTCCTGCTCCACGACCTGGCGGCAGATAATCAGGTCGCCCAGCAGCGGCAGCTCAATGCCCGGCGGCGCTTCGAAAGGAAACGACAGCACGTTGGTGGGCTTGTCCTTGCTGCGATAGGTATGATTCAGTTCGCGGCTTTCCGCTTCGTCCACCAGGCGGATAGTGACTTCGCTCTCCGCCTGAAACTGCGGCAGTACCGCCTCCAGCCAGTGCTGAAAATCTTCTTCGGCCGGTAAGCCTTCCGGCCGTTCGCACGCCAGCTGTAAATCCAGTATTACGGTACTCATTTCTGCTCCTGCGCGGCCTGCTGCAGTGCCAGCGCCTCGCGTTTACGTTCTTCTGCCAGCGCATCGCGGCGCTTCTGGTCGGCGGCTTCCCAGGCTTCATAGGCGATCACCACGCGGGCTACCACCGGATGGCGCACCACATCTTCGCTGTGGAAGAAGTTAAAGCTGATCTCTTCTACCTCGGCAAGGACTTCAATCGCATGGCGCAGACCTGATTTCAGGTTGCGCGGCAGGTCAATCTGGGTAACGTCGCCGGTGATCACCGCTTTGGAGTTAAAGCCGATGCGGGTCAGAAACATCTTCATCTGCTCGATGGTGGTGTTCTGGCTCTCATCCAGAATGATAAAGGCGTCGTTCAGCGTGCGGCCGCGCATATAGGCCAGCGGCGCGACTTCTATCACGTTGCGCTCGATCAATTTTTCAACGCGCTCGAAGCCCAGCATTTCAAACAGGGCGTCGTAGAGCGGACGCAGATAAGGGTCGACCTTCTGGCTTAAATCGCCGGGCAGAAACCCCAGCTTTTCGCCAGCTTCTACCGCCGGGCGCGTCAGCAGGATGCGGCGCACTTCCTGACGCTCCAGCGCATCTACCGCCGCCGCGACCGCCAGATAGGTTTTCCCCGTACCGGCAGGCCCGATACCAAAGGTGATATCGTGATCCAGCATGTTGGCAACGTACTGCGCCTGATTCGGCGTACGCGGTTTGATCACGCCGCGTTTGGTCTTGATGGTGACCGCTTTGCCATATTCCGGCACGCTTTCTGCCGATTGCTCCAGCACCCGGCTCTCTTTGATCGCCAGATGAATCTGCTCGGGATCGATATCCGGGATATGGCCGCGTACCGGTGCCGTATCCACATAGAGATCGCGCAGGATATTAATAGCCGCATCTACGATTAGCGATTTGCCCGTTAGCTTAAAGGCATTGTCGCGTCGATTGATCTCAATGCCCAACCGGCGCTCCAGCTGCTTGATATTGTCATCGAACGGGCCGCACAGGCTCAGCAAACGATGGTTATCAGCAGGGTCTAAAGTGATTTCGCGTGTTTCAATATTCAAACTAATCCTTTGGGTCGCTCAGGGCCAGTTGAGGATGGCTTTGCACAGGCTGGTCACGCCGCTAACAGCGTGACCATCAGGGAATTATTTATTGCTGCGCCTTAATGCGCAAGCGCAGCTAATGATATTTGGGCGGAGTGCGCAGAAAGCAAGCCGGGTACGCGTTTTCAGGCGGCGAAGATGTGAATTTCGCCGCAAAAATTCGGCGGGATCAGGGCTGGAAGAGACCGACGCCCAGCTCGTTTTCTTTACGCGTGCGCGCAATAACGGAGGCTGGAGATTCAATAACGCGCAGGCCCATCTCATCTTCGGTGCGGACTACTTTGCCGCGCAGAGAGTTGGTATAGACATCGACGATTTCTACATCTACAAACTTGCCGATCATCTCTGGCGTGCCCTCAAAGTTGACCACGCGGTTGTTTTCCGTACGGCCTGAAAGCTCCATCACGTTCTTGCGTGAGGTGCCTTCTACCAAAATACGCTGCACGGTGCCCAGCATACGGCGGCTCCATGCCATCGCCTGCTGGTTGATGCGATCCTGCAGGATCCACAGGCGCTGCTTTTTCTCTTCTTCCGACACGTCATCCGGCAGATCGGCAGCTGGCGTACCCGGACGGGCAGAGTAGATAAAGCTGTAGCTGGTATCGAAATTAACATCGCCGATCAGCTTCATGGTTTGCTCGAAATCCTGCTGGGTTTCGCCAGGGAAACCGATGATAAAGTCCGAGCTGATTTGAATATCCGGACGCGCCGCGCGCAGCTTGCGGATAATTGCTTTATATTCCAGCGCGGTATGGGCGCGCTTCATCAGCGTCAGGATACGGTCGGCGCCGCTCTGCACGGGAAGATGCAGGAAGCTCACCAGTTCCGGTGTATCACGGTAGACTTCAATGATGTCGTCCGTGAACTCGATCGGATGGCTGGTGGTAAAGCGGATACGGTCAATGCCGTCAATCGCCGCGACCAGGCGCAGCAGATCGGCAAAGGTGCAGATTTCGCCATCGAAGGTTTCGCCGCGATAGGCGTTAACGTTCTGGCCAAGCAGGTTGACCTCGCGCACGCCCTGTGCCGCCAGCTGGGCGATTTCAAACAGGATATCGTCGCAAGGACGGCTTACTTCTTCGCCGCGGGTGTAGGGCACCACGCAGAAAGTACAATATTTGTTGCAGCCTTCCATAATGGAAACAAAGGCCGTCGGGCCGTCCGCTTTCGGCTCCGGCAGGCGGTCGAATTTTTCAATCTCCGGGAAGCTGATATCGACAATCGGGCTTTTCGAGCCGCGTACGGTATTGATCATCTCCGGCAGGCGGTGCAGCGTTTGCGGGCCGAAAACGATATCGACGAAATGCGCGCGCTGGCGAATATGATCGCCTTCCTGAGAGGCTACGCAGCCGCCAACGCCGATGACCACATCGGGATTGCGATCTTTCAGCGTTTTCCAACGTCCAAGCTGATGGAAAACTTTTTCCTGGGCCTTTTCACGAATGGAACAGGTGTTGAGCAGCAGAACGTCGGCTTCTTCCGCCACTTCCGTCAGGGAATAGCCGTGGGTGCTGTTTAACAGGTCAGCCATTTTGGATGAGTCATACTCATTCATCTGACAGCCCCAGGTTTTGATATAAAGTTTTTTCGTCATCTGGTTGCCATTTATCATGCAGGAGAGAATGCAGGGCGCGTATTGTAAAGCTTTGCCGCTGTTGTGACCAGCACCCGAACTCTCAACCCAGGCTAAAAATCCGGTACACTTAACCTAATTGAATTGAATCAGGTACGGATATAGCGCGCTCTTCATCCGTCGGACAGGAAAACATCATGACAGAAAAAATGCAAAAATGGGATGTCGCTATCGTTGGCGGCGGAATGGTCGGCGGCGCGCTGGCCAGCGGGCTAGCGGCGCAGGGGTTTAAGGTCGCGGTACTGGATCGCCAGCAGCCTGAGGAATTTAATGCGGCAAGCGATCCCGATATTCGCATCTCCGCGCTGGGCGCCGCTTCGGTGGATTTGCTGAAACAGCTGGGTATCTGGCCGCACGTGCAGGCGATGCGCTGCGCACCGTACCGCAAGCTGGAAACCTGGGAGTGGCAAACGGCGCAGGTAGGCTTTGATGCCGACTCGCTGGGGTTGCCCGAGCTGGGCTATATGGTGGAAAACAGCGTGCTGCAAAGAGCGATCTGGCAGCAGCTTGAGCAGCAGGAGGTCGCGCTGAAGGCGCCAGCGCAGCTGCAAACGCTTAACGCCTGCAACGGTGGCTGGGCGCTGACGCTGGCGGATGGAGAACAGCTGCACGCCAGGCTGGTGGTGGGCGCGGACGGCGCTAATTCTCAGGTACGCCAGCTGGCGGGCATAGGTATTCGCGGCTGGAACTATGCGCAATCCTGCATGCTAATCAGCGCGCGCTGTGAGCATGACGCGGGCGACTGTACCTGGCAGCATTTTACGCCAGCGGGGCCCAGAGCCTTTCTGCCGCTGTTTGACGGCTGGGCATCGCTGGTGTGGTATGACAGCCCGGCGCGCATTCGCCAGCTGCAATCCATGAGCATGGCGCAGCTTTCCGAAGAGATAAAAGCTCATTTCCCGGCGCGTCTGGGGAAAGTGACGCCGGTAGCAGCAGGCTCTTTTCCGCTAACGCGCCGTCATGCAACTAATTATGTATTGCCGGGACTGGCGCTGGTTGGCGATGCGGCGCACACCATTAACCCGCTGGCGGGGCAGGGTGTCAATCTGGGCTACCGCGATGTGGACGCGTTAATAGATACGCTGGCCGCCGCGCGCGATCGGGCAGAAGACTGGGCATCGGAAAGGGTGCTGCTGCGCTATCAGCGCTCGCGACAGAAAGACAACCTGCTGATGCAGAGCGGCATGGATCTTTTTTATTTTGCTTTCAGCACTCAGGCCGCGCCGTTAAAAGTGCTGCGCAACTTAGGTTTGATGGCGGCGGAGAGATCGGGCGTGCTGAAGCGCCAGGCGCTGCGTTACGCGTTGGGCTTATAAGCTTTCAGGCATAGTTTCAGGCGCAGCGCACGGGCCATTACGGCAAAAATTTCATAAAAGCCTGAGGCCCGCCAGGGCCTTAGTGGCCAGAGGAGGAACAAGCGGCCAGGTTCATGCTGTGTGCAGTTGTTTTGCGGCGTGGTTGCGATGTGTTTTCCGGAAATACTACGGAACTAAAGTCAGCGGCGAAATTAGCGGTGAAGAGGCTTCAATAGAAAATTCAATGCAAAGAGTTGTTACGCAAAATCATCATCAGGAAATTTTCCCTGTATCAGATTATCCAGTTTGGTATGGATACGGTTCATTTGCGTTCTGTTATGTTTCGCTTTACCTTTTGCGCCAAACATATCTGCATGGTCAATCATGGTTAAAATTATCAGGACCGGGTCAGCTAAACCTTCGCGCATTTCAAAAGAGACAACCAGTAGCGGATCCACCTCTTCCTCATCATCCATAACCCGCGTATGGTGCAAACCAATATATAAGGGAACGATGGATCCATCGGTTCTTAAGTGCGATTCTTTAATCCATCCGTATTGATAGCGTTCGCCCTGAGAATAAACCCAGACCTGGCTATCTTTTTCCCATAGCCGCTGTAAATCGTCTATATCCTGAAAGTAAGAAAGCAAAACTTTATCGTCAAAACCATACTCATTGCTGATTGCCTGAAAAGGGCACTGGTTTCAACGTGCGGGATCTTTCTTTTGATGGCCACGGCTTTTTCCTTCAACCCGGATTAACTCTTCCTTGCCCAGTATCTCTTTCATGAACTGCGCACGACGCTTTTCATAAGAATCACCTTCAATGCGCACAGAACCAGCTTTGCGGGCTTTGGTTAACATGCTTGTGAGATTCTCGGCATTTACTGGGGTACTTTTCATACAGCCTCCTGTTCATTTATCCGGCAACTATACCACAGGCATAAGTACTAAAAAGAAGATGGCTCGCTATGAAAATCTCTATTTGCGAGAGAGCTTCAGAATTTGACCGTTCAGGTACCTGAAAACACATTAACCTGCCGTCCGAATGCTGAAAGCATTGGCTAAAGTGTGAAGCTGACCAACGACTACCCGATAAAGCGCCAATGTTGTAAGAAGGTGTAATGAGTGTGATTCCCACGCCGGCCGTCAGACAGGAAGAGGTGAGGAGAAGCACAGACGTAAAAAAGCCCGCTTGCGCGGGCTTCTTTACTTATTGGCTGGGGTGCAGGGATTCGAACCCCGGAATGCTGGTATCAGAAACCAGTGCCTTACCGCTTGGCGACACCCCAATTTTTTGGGTGCGACCCGTTTGCACAGGTCGTCTTTTTTATGGCTGGGGTGCAGGGATTCGAACCCCGGAATGCTGGTATCAGAAACCAGTGCCTTACCGCTTGGCGACACCCCAATAAAATTGGTGGCTACTACGGGAATCGAACCTGTGACCCCAGCATTATGAGTGCTGTGCTCTAACCAGCTGAGCTAAGTAGCCTAATTTTACTGCGTTACAACTATACTACATTCTGACTGGCTGGGATACCTGGATTCGAACCAGGGAATGCCGGTATCAAAAACCGGTGCCTTACCGCTTGGCGATATCCCAATGTCCGTTCAAGTCACAAACCATCAGAAAAAACTGGCTGGGGTACCTGGATTCGAACCAGGGAATGCCGGTATCAAAAACCGGTGCCTTACCGCTTGGCGATACCCCATCCGTGCAATACCTTGAAATGGTGCGGGAGGCGAGACTTGAACTCGCACACCTTGCGGCGCCAGAACCTAAATCTGGTGCGTCTACCAATTTCGCCACTCCCGCTAAAAAAAAGATGGTGGCTACTACGGGAATCGAACCTGTGACCCCAGCATTATGAGTGCTGTGCTCTAACCAGCTGAGCTAAGTAGCCATCTTTTTTCGCGTTACCTTCATCGGCGTTGCGGGGCGCATTATGCTAATTTGACCTGAAAGCGTCAACTGCTTTTTTCCCGTTTTTTCGCTGAATTGATCTGTTTGTCTGGCTTATAACCATTATGGCGACTAATTGGTCAGGGTTTGCGTTTTTTTAAACAACTACGGGCCGCTGAGGGCCCGTTTTGCGAGTAAAAGCCGTCAGTTATTTATAGGCGGACTGGTGAACGCCTACGGCGCGACCGGAGGGATCGTCCATTGTTTTGAACGCTTCATCCCATTCAATGGCTTTTGCCGAAGAACAGGCAACGGATGGGCCGCCCGGCACGCATTCTGCCGCGCTGGGAACCGGAAACAGCTCTTCAAAAATTTCCCGATACAGATAGCCCTCTTTAGAGGTTGGCGTGTTGTAAGGGAAACGGAAGTGCGCCGTTTGCAGCTGCTGGTCGCTGACCTGCTTCGCCGCTACTTCTTTCAGCGTATCGATCCAGCTGTAGCCTACGCCGTCGGAGAACTGCTCTTTTTGGCGCCATGCCACGCTTTCCGGCAGGTAGGAAGAGAAGCATTCACGCAGGATATGCTTTTCCATTTTGCCGTTAGCGCCACACATTTTGTCCGCCGGGTTGATGCGCATCGCCACATCCAGGAATTTTTTATCCAGGAAAGGTACGCGAGCCTCTACGCCCCAGGCCGACATCGCTTTGTTAGCGCGGGCGCAGTCGAACATATGCAGCGCCAGCAGCTTGCGCACGTTCTCTTCATGGAATTCTTTGGCGTTCGGCGCCTTATGGAAATAGAGGTAGCCGCCGAAGACTTCGTCCGCGCCTTCGCCGGAAAGCACCATCTTAATGCCCATTGCCTTGATTTTACGGGACATCAGATACATTGGCGTGGAGGCGCGAATGGTGGTCACGTCGTAAGTTTCAATGTGATAGATCACATCGCGGATCGCATCCAGGCCTTCCTGCACCGTAAAGTGGATCTCATGGTGCACCGTGCCCAGATGGTCGGCGACCGACTGGGCCGCTTTCAGATCCGGCGAGCCTTCCAGGCCTACCGCAAAAGAGTGCAGCTGTGGCCACCAGGCTTCGCTCTTGTCCTGATCTTCGATGCGTTTGGCCGCGAACTTTTTGGTGATCGCGGAGATCACCGAGGAGTCCAGGCCGCCGGAAAGCAGCACGCCGTAAGGCACGTCCGACATCAGATGGCTTTTCACAGACTCTTCCAGCGCTTCTTTCAGCGCCACCGCGTCAGTTTTGTTATGCTCGACCGCTTCGTAGCTGAACCAGTCACGCTGCCAGTAGCGGCGGATCTCGCCGTCGGTGCTGGAGAGATAGCTTCCCGGCGGGAATTCTTTAATGGATTTGCATACCGGCACCAGCGCTTTCATCTCTGAAGCGACAAACAGGTTGCCGTGCTCGTCGTTGCCCATATAAAGCGGGATGATACCGATATGGTCGCGACCCACCAGCCAGGCTTTTTTCACGCTGTCATACAGAATAAAGGCGAACATGCCCTGTAAGTCATCAAGGAAATCGACGCCTTTTTCCTGGTAAAGCGCAAGAATAACTTCACAATCGGAATCGGTCTGGAACTGATAGCGATCGCCCAGCTCTGCCCGCAGCGCCTGGTGGTTGTAGATTTCACCGTTTACCGCCAGCACATGCGTGTGGTCGGCGTTATAGAGAGGCTGCGCGCCGTTGTTGACGTCCACAATGGAAAGACGTTCATGAGCCAGAATCGCGTTGTCGTCTGCGTAAACGCCTGACCAGTCCGGGCCGCGGTGACGCATAAGACGGGAAAGCTCCAGGGCTTTCTTACGCAGTTCAACAGGATCGCTTTTAAGATCCAGCACGCCAAAAATAGAACACATAGCTAACTCCCTAACGACGAACCGTAACGGTGGTGAAAAACAGGATTTAACGGCGATTTCTTCGCCCGATAGATAAGAAAATGCTCTGGTTTGAGAGAGTATGCAAGCGTTTTAGTGTTTCGCTGATAAATAACCTCTTCGTCAACGCTTAAAATTGAATATTATTCATTTTTAAGGCTGTTTTTTTGATGATTGTTTAATAAGGCTACAAAAGCGAATAAAAAGTGAGCTGTGATGTGATAAAAAAAGCCCGACGCGAAGGTCGGGCTGAGATTGATGTCAAAGTATACCGGTGCCGGCTCAGGAGGGCCTGTGTCTTCCGCAAAGACGCAAAAGGCGCCGTCCATAGCAGCTCAGTACGGGCCGTCCATGGCCCGTAATGCTTTGCTCCAGCCACAGGCCCTCCATCGCTTCAAGCTTGTCAGCAGTCTGAGCCCGACACGCAGGTCGGGCTGCTTGTCAGAGAATGTCGATATCCGCCACGGAGGGGAATACCCAACTGGGTCGGAAAGGCATGGCGTCAATATCGCTAAGCGTGGAGACGCCAGACAGCACCAGAATGGTCTCCAGACCCGCCTGGAAACCCGCCAGGATATCGGTACGCAGGTTATCGCCGACGATAACCGTTTCTTCCGAGTGCGCCTGCATCTTGTTTAATGCCGCCCGCATAATCCACGGGCTGGGTTTGCCAACATAAAACGGCGTACGGCCAGAGATCTTTTCTATCCCGGCACAGAGTGCGCCACAGGCTGGCACAAAGCCACGCGCATGCGTATCGGGGTTGGTGGCAATAAAACGCGCGCCGTTCGCTACAAAATAGGCAGCCTTATGCATCATATCCCAGTTAAAGGAGCGGGTTTCGCCCACGATAACGAAATCGGGATTGATATCAGTAATGGTGAAACCGGCTTTATAAAGCTCGTGCACCAGCGCGCCTTCGCCAACCACATAGGCTTTTTTGCCTTCCTGGCGGCGCAGAAAATCTGCGGTAGCCATTGCCGAGGTATAGAAAACGCTTTCCGGCAGATCTATTCCCGCAGAGGAGAAACGGTTTGCCAAATCCATCGCGGTTTGCGAAGGGTAGTTGGTCAGGACGACCAGCGGCATGCCTTTATTCAGGATATGCTGCAAAAATTCGTTGGCGCCGGGTACGGCGGTATTGTCGTGCATTAAAACGCCGTCGATATCGCAGATAACGTTTTTAATCGTCCTTTTTTCACTGTCGTTCAGAGTTAGAGCGCTCATCAACTTTCCATTAAGTGTTGTAACAGGATGCCGTTAAGCATGGCGCGCTTCGCCAGGGCGAAAGCGCCAATTGCAGAACGATGATCGAGCTCAGAGCGCACCACCGGCAAATTTTTGCGGAAAGCCTTTAGCGCCTGAGTGTTAATGCAGCCCTCAACAGCGGGCAGCAGAATTTTATCGGCTTCGGTAATCTCGCCGGCGATCACCACCTTTTGCGGATTGAACAGGTTGATGGCGATGGCGATAGCCTTGCCTAAATGGCGGCCAACGGTTTCAATCACTTCCGCCGCCAGCGCGTCGCCGCGATTAGCGGCTTTGCAAATTTTCGCTATCTGACAGTCATCCAGCGTCAGCGAGCTGGGATAGCCCTGTTTAATCAGATTACGCACGCGGTTTTCGATAGCGTTATTGGCAGCAAGCGTCTCCAGGCAGCCAAAGTTACCGCAGTGGCAGCGCTCGCCCAGCGGGTCAATTTGAATATGGCCCAGCTCGCCTACGTTGCCGTTGCTGCCTAAAAAAATATGGCCGTTAGCGATAATGCCCGCGCCCGTACCGCGATGTACCCGCACCAGGATCGAATCAGCGCAGTCGCGGGATGCACCAAAGTAGTGCTCGGCAAGCGCCAGGCTGCGAATATCATGACCAACAAAGCTGGTCACGTTAAAGCGCTTTTGCAGGTTGGCGACCAGCGGCCAGTTATTAACGGCAATATGCGGCATATAGCGAATAATGCCGTTATTGGGATCGACCAGTCCCGGCAGGATTACTGCGATAGCGATAAGCTCCCGCAGTTTGCGCTGATGCTGTTCGTGAAAAGCCGCAACAGCGTTAAAGAGCGCATGCTCCAGCGTATCCTGAGTTCTTTCCGGTAGCGCGTAATCTTCCTGCGCCAGCACTTTTCCGCTGAGGTCGAACAGGGTAAGGGTAGCATCGTTACGGCCAAGGCGAATGCCGATAGTGGTAAAGCTGCGGGTTTCGGTCACGATTGAGATAGCGCGGCGGCCTCCGGTGGAAGCCTGCTGATCGACTTCTTTGATCAGCCCGCGCTCTATCATCTGGCGGGTTATCTTGGTGACGCTGGCGGGGGCTAGCTGGCTAAGCTCGGCGATCTGTATGCGCGATATCGGGCCCTGCTGGTCGATAAGCCGGTAGACGGCCGCGCTGTTGAGTTGCTTGACAAGATCGACATTTCCTATTTGAGCCTGGCCGCCAGTGGTCATTCAGTTTCTACTCGCTTAAGACCTCGTCACCATTAACGATGGTCTGGATTATTTGATAGTCACGGGTGAACACCGTCAGGTTCGCCGTTTTTCCGGCTTCAATGGAACCTAACTTATCCTCCACACCCATAGCGCGGGCTGGATACAGCGTTGCCATCCTCAGCGCTTCATCCAGCGAAATGCCGACATGTTCGACGCTGTTGGCCACAGCTTCGATCATAGTCAGCGCAGATCCACTGAGCGTGCCGTTTTCGTCAACGCAGAGTCCATCCCGATAGTATATTGTTTTTCCTGCAAAAATGAACTGGTCAATGTTCGCACCAGCAGGCGCGGTGGCGTCGGTCACCAGCACCAGCCTGTCGCCTTTAATGCGTTTTGCATTACGGATATTAACGTAGTCGACGTGCAGGCCATCCGCGATTATGCCGCAGTAAACCGCTGGCGAATCAAACAGCGCGCCGATTAAGCCGGGTTCGCGGCCTGTCAACGGCGGCATAGCGTTATAAAGGTGAGTAGCGAAACTGATGCCCGCAGAAATGCCCTGACGTGCTTCATTGCAGGTGGCATAAGAATGGCCGGCAGAGATAATGATGCCGGCCTGGCGCAGCTGGCGAATAACGGTGGCATCGACCTGCTCAGGGGCCAGCGTGATTTTAGTGATGACGTCGCTGTTTTCGCACAGGTAGTCGACCAGCGCCTGCTCGGGGCGGCGGATTAGCGCCGGATTATGCGTGCCTTTTTTTAGCGGATTCAGCCATGGTCCTTCCAGATGCAGGCCCAGCGCCTGATTGGCGTTTTGCGCCAGGTAAGCGCGCATTACTTCTACCGCGCGCTTTATCAGCTCGTCGCTGCTGGTGATCAGCGTCGGCAGAAAACTGGTGCAGCCTGATTTTTCATTGGCTTTTTGCATAATATTCAGCGTTTCTACGCTGATGGCGGCAATATCGTCGTTAAACTGCACGCCGCCGCAGCCGTTCAGCTGCAAATCGATAAAGCCGGGAGCGATCAGCGCGCCTTGCATATCACGGCGAACGATGTCGGCAGGCAGCTCCTCCAGCCTGCAAACGCGGTTAATCAAGCCATTGGCGATAACAACGGCGTGATTATCCAGTATTTCATAGCCGGTAAAAATTCGGCCCTGAGTTAAAGCATACATAATAGTCTCCCGGCTTTATCGGGTTCAGTTCCGATAATCCTGTGCAGATGAGTTACAGATTTTCCATGTTTTCCGCTTCCATTTCGCGGAAATATTTAACCGTTTTAACTTTCAGTTCCATGGTGGCCGGTTCGTCGCAGACCACCACAGATTTCGCATGCAGTTGCAGGCAGCTAATGGTCCACATATGGTTGACGTTGCCTTCTACCGCGGCCTGCAGAGCCTGCGCTTTAAGATGGCCTGTCACCAAAATCATTACTTCTTCTGCATCCAACAGCGTACCCACGCCCACGGTCAGCGCATACTTAGGTACCTGATTAACGTCGCCGTCGAAAAAGCGGGAGTTCGCCAGGCGAGTATCATGCGTCAGGGTTTTGATACGAGTGCGGGAAGCCAGCGATGAGGCAGGCTCATTGAATGCGATATGCCCGTCGTTACCCACGCCGCCCATAAACAGATGAATTTTGCCGTAAGCACGGATTTTTTCTTCATACTGGCGGCATTCTGCGTCAATATCCGCCGCGTTGCCATTAAGAAGATTGATATTTTCTGGCTGAATATCAACATGATCGAAAAAGTTGCGATACATAAAGCTGTGATAGCTCTCCGGATGCGTCTTAGGCAGGCCCACATACTCATCCATGTTAAAGGTCACCACATTTTTAAAACTAACCTGGCCTGCTTTATGCATTTCAATCAGATGGCGGTAGGCTTCCAGCGGCGTGCCGCCGGTAGGTAAACCGAGCACAAACGGACGTTCTGCCGTGGGTTGAAAAGCGTTAATACGGTTTACAATATGACGAGCGGCCCATTTGCCGACCTGGTTTGGCGTTGCAAGGGGAATCAGTCTCATTTTTTAACCTCTTGATAGGAAGTATTTGGAATAATAAAAAGCTAACGTGCTGCTGTAAGCCTAACCTGGCTGGGCAGCAAAGCGGAAAAACCACCGATAATCATTTTTTTTATCATAAAATAAGTGGCGAAATGTCGCCAGCAAGTTGCGATAAAAATTGCAGGGTTTGGTGATAAAAATCACAAATGCTGCGGTTTTAATTTGCGTGACGAATTAATTTTTTCCTAAACTGCAGCGGATAAATTTCAGGCCATTCAGCAAGCAGTCAAGCCAATAAAAAAACTGTATTACTGGCGACTCATCGGTTCTCATAGGGGGAAGAGTGAATATTTTAGGATTTTTCCAAAGGCTGGGGCGCTCTTTACAGCTGCCGATAGCCGTGCTGCCGGTCGCGGCGCTGATGCTGCGCTTCGGCCAGCCCGATCTACTCAATACGCCGTTTATCGCGCAGGCCGGTGCGGCGATTTTCGAAAATCTCGCGCTGATCTTCGCCATCGGGGTTGCCTCGACCTGGTCAAAAGATAACGCGGGCGCCGCTGCGCTGGCAGGCGCTGTTGGCTATCTGATCCTGACCAAAGCCATGGCGACCATTAATCCGGCGGTCAATATGGGCGTACTGGCGGGGATTATCGCCGGTCTGGTGGCGGGCGTAGCCTATAACCGCTGGGCGGATATCAAACTTCCCGACTTCCTGAGCTTTTTCGGCGGCAAACGCTTTGTGCCTATCGCGACCGGCTTCTTCTGCCTGATCCTGGCCGCTGTTTTCGGTTATGTCTGGCCGCCGGTACAGAACGCCATCCATGCGGGCGGCGAATGGATAGTATCGGCAGGCGCGTTTGGCGCTGGCGTGTTCGGTTTTGTTAACCGACTGCTGATCCCTACCGGGCTGCATCAGGTGCTGAATACCATCGCCTGGTTCCAGATCGGCGACTTTACTAACGCGGCGGGCGCTGTGTTCCACGGCGACATCAACCGTTTCTATGCGGGCGACGGCACGGCGGGCATGTTTATGTCCGGCTTCTTCCCTATCATGATGTTCGGCCTGCCGGGCGCGGCGCTGGCAATGTATATGGCTGCGCCAAAAGCGCGTCGTCCTATGGTGGGCGGCATGCTGCTCTCTGTAGCGGTCACCGCTTTCCTGACCGGCGTAACGGAGCCGCTGGAATTTTTGTTTATGTTCCTGGCACCAATGCTCTATCTGATCCACGCCATTCTGACCGGCATTAGCCTCTATGTGGCAACGGCACTGGATATTCACGCTGGCTTCTCCTTCTCTGCGGGTGCCATCGACTATGCGCTGATGTACAACCTGCCGGCAGCCAGTAGTAACGTCTGGATGCTGCTGGTTATGGGCGCGATTGCTTTTGTGCTCTACTTCGCTCTGTTCAGCGCGGTCATCCGTATGCTGAACCTGAAAACGCCGGGTCGTGAAGAAGCGACAGCGCCGGTAACGGAAGAAGCCAACAGCAATACAGAAGAGGGGCTGGAGCAGCTCGCTCGCCACTATATCGCAGCGGTCGGCGGCTCTGACAATCTGAACGTCATTGATGCCTGCATTACCCGTTTACGTCTTTCCGTCAAGGATTCCGCGCAGGTTAATGATGCAGCCTGCAAGCGTCTTGGCGCGTCGGGCGTGGTGAAGCTGAACAAGCAGACCATCCAGGTCATTGTCGGCGCGAAGGCCGAGTCCGTAGCAGAAACAATGAAAAAACTTATCGCCAAAGGCCCAATCGCGCCGGTCGCGGTCAGCGCTGCTGCGGTAACCAGCGCGCCCACCACGCCGCCGGTTACGCAAACCCCGGTTCAGGCTAAGGGCGTAGTTGAAACGCTGCTAGCGCCGGTCAGCGGCGAGGTGGTGGCGCTGGAGCAGGTGCCGGACGAAGCCTTTGCCAGTAAAGCGGTAGGCGAAGGTTTGGCGATCAGACCAACCGGCAACACGGTGGTTTCACCTGCCAGCGGCACCGTCGTTAAAATCTTCAACACCAACCACGCGTTTTGCCTGGAAACGGCAAAAGGCCTCGAAGTGGTCGTGCATATGGGCATTGATACCGTAGCGCTGGAAGGCAAAGGCTTTACGCGGCTGGTGGAAGAGGGCGCGCAGGTCGAAGCTGGCCAGCCGGTGCTGGAGATGGATCTGGCTTGGCTAAACGGCAATGCGAAGTCGATGATCAGCCCGGTAGTGGTCACCAATATCGAAGATTTCAGCGGTATCCGGCTGGTAGCCGGAGCGACCGTAACGGCGGGTGAGAGTCCGCTCTGCGAAATCATCGGCTAAGGGGAGCGCCAGCAATAAGGGCGGGAAGCGATTCCCGCCCTTTTTTATGTGATATACCAACAAACGGTTGTTTCCCTTCGCGGCTTTGTGGATCATACTCCGTTATTTCACGTACTAAAGTATTCCAGAGGATATTGAGATGAGTGAGGCTGAAGCCCGCCCAACTAACTTTATTCGTCAGATCATCGACGAAGATCTGGCGAACGGTAAGCACAGCAGCGTGCATACCCGCTTCCCGCCGGAGCCGAACGGCTATCTGCACATTGGCCATGCCAAGTCCATTTGCCTCAACTTTGGCATCGCTCAGGATTATCAGGGGCAGTGCAACCTGCGCTTTGACGATACCAACCCGGTTAAAGAAGACCTGGAATATGTCGAATCCATCAAGCGCGACGTGCAGTGGCTGGGCTTCGAGTGGAGCGGCGACGTTCGTTACTCCTCTGACTATTTCGACCAGCTGCATCACTACGCGGTAGAACTTATCAACAAAGGCCTCGCCTATGTTGATGAGCTGTCGCCAGAGCAGATCCGCGAATATCGCGGCACGTTGACATCGCCAGGTAAAAACAGTCCTTACCGCGAGCGCAGCGTGGAAGAAAACCTGGCGCTGTTTGAAAAAATGCGCAACGGCGAGTTTGCAGAAGGCAGCGCCTGCCTGCGAGCGAAAATCGATATGGCCTCCAGCTTTATCGTGATGCGCGATCCGGTGATTTACCGGATTAAATTCGCCGAGCATCACCAGACCGGCAATAAGTGGTGCATCTACCCGATGTATGACTTTACCCACTGCATTTCCGATGCGCTGGAAGGCATTACCCACTCGCTCTGTACGCTGGAGTTTCAGGATAACCGCCGCCTCTATGACTGGGTGCTGGATAACATTACTATCCCAACGCACCCGCGCCAGTACGAGTTCTCGCGCCTGAATCTTGAATACGCCATCATGTCCAAGCGCAAGCTGAACCTGCTGGTCACCGAAAAAGTTGTAGAAGGCTGGGACGATCCGCGCATGCTGACCGTTTCCGGTTTGCGTCGCCGCGGCTATTCTGCCGCTTCGATCCGCGAGTTTTGCCGCCGTATCGGCATCACTAAACAGGACAATATCGTCGAGATGGCGTCGCTGGAATCCTGTATTCGTGACGATCTGAATGAAAACGCGCCGCGCGCGATGGCCGTTCTGGATCCGGTCAAGCTGGTAATTGAGAATCTGCCGGCCAATCACGAAGAAATCATTACCATGCCAAACCATCCGAACAAACCGGAGATGGGAACGCGTGAAGTGCCATTCAGCCGCGAAGTCTATATTGACCGCGCGGATTTCCGTGAAGAGGCCAACAAACATTACAAGCGTCTGGTGCTGGGCAAAGAAGTTCGCCTGCGCAACGCCTATGTGATTAAAGCCGAGCGCGTCGCCAAAGATGAAGAGGGCAATATTACCTGCCTGTTCTGCACCTGCGATGTCGATACCCTGAGCAAAGATCCAGCCGATGGCCGCAAAGTCAAAGGCGTCATTCACTGGGTTTCCGCCGAGCACGCGCTGCCAGCCGAATTCCGTCTTTACGATCGCCTGTTCAGCGTGCCTAATCCAGGTGCGGCGGAAGATTTTCTGACTACCATCAACCCGGAGTCACTGGTTATTCGCCAGGGCTTTGTTGAGCCGGGTCTGAAAACGGCGGAAGCTTCCAGTCCTTACCAGTTCGAGCGTGAAGGTTACTTCTGCGCGGACAGCGTCTACTCCAGCAGCAGCCATCTGGTGTTTAACCGCACCGTAGGCTTGCGCGACACCTGGGCCAAAGCGGGCGAATAAGCGTTTCTGTAATAAAACAGCAGCCTTCGGGCTGCTTTTTTTTTGGAAATTTTCCTTATTTTATTAACAGCTGAAATACATAAAATTTATAACCTGTCTCAGGTCATATTTTGCGTCTGAGAATAATGTAATTTATTGATAATTTTTGGCGCGAAAAATATACTTGCTGCGTTTTCCGGGGAATTAAAATTAATTAATTTTTATTATTTTCATCTTATTTAGCTTTTGTTTAATTCTTTTTCCGAGAAGGGTTTCTCATGCAAGATTTAAATTTTACGCGAAAAGCGTTGGCAATTGCTGTTGCCTGCGGCTCTGTATTCGTCGGCGGCTTTTACTCTCCTGCTTCTTTAGCCTCAGGTTTTATTGATGACGCCAGCCTGACCGGCGGTATTTATTACTGGCAAAGGCAGCGAGACAGAAAAGAAATGGATCCGGTTCATAATAAATATGGGCAGTATACAGAAAACCTTCATCATGCCACTTTTAACGGCAGTCTTGATTTCTCATCGGGCTACGCGGCGGATTTTGTTGGCCTGGAACTGGGGGTTAATGGCGCGTTGCAGCTGGCGGGAACCGGGCCAGCAGCGCCAAATGAAATCGCGTTCAGCAACGTAAAAAATCGCTGGGATGAAAGGTTTGATGGCGATGCCAGCGGTGCCTCTTTTTATAAAGCTGCGTTAAAATTTAAATATGATAATTATTGGTTAAGAGCTGGTTATATTCAGCCGCAGGGAGAGACGCTAATTGTGCCGCAGTGGGGGTTTGTACCTGGAACCTATCGCGGATTTGAAACGGGCGCGCTGTATGATTTTGACGATGCGGGCGCGCTTTCGCTCTCCTATATGTGGACAGATGAGTATAAAGCGCCCTGGTATCGGCAAATGTACGAATTCCGCAAGCCCGATTTAAAAACCAGAATAAACTATCTGCATTCGGTCGGCGTAAAATACGATTTTAAAAATAAACTGGTGCTGGAAGCTGCGTTGGGCCAGGCCGAAAACTATATGGAACAATATTTTACCGAAGCTTCCTGGGCCTTTCCGGTTGCCGGCAACGATCTGCATACCAGCTGGCAATTTTACGGGGCGCGGAATAAAGAGCAGGGCGGCGTAAATAATATTAATAATGTGTATGACGGGCTGGCCTGGCTACAGGCCGTGACGCTGGGCTATAAAACCGGCCCGTTTGATTTCCGTGTCGAGGGCACAATGGTGAAAGCCCGCGGCAATCAGGGTTTCTTTCTGGCGCGCATGACGCCGGTTGGCGCGACTTCCAACGGCCGTAACGATGTCTGGTGGGATTCGCGCAGCGACTTTAATGCCCATGGTGAAAAATCACTGTTTGCGGGCGTGCTTTACGATCTTAATGGCTGGCAGCTTCCCGGCTGGGCAGTTGGTACTTCTTATGCCTATGGCTGGGATGCCCGTCCCTCCACCAACCCAATCTACGATCAGAGCCTGCGTCGTAGCGAATCCGCATGGAATATGGATTTGCGCTATACGGTGCCGCAAGGGCGCGCCAAAGATACTCAGATCAATCTGCACTATACGCGCTACAAAAATCACTCCGATATCCCCAGCTTCAGCGGCGGTTACGGAAATATGTTCCAGGACGAGAAAGACGTGAGACTGACGGTTATCGCGCCTTTTACCGTGTTTTAAAGTCAGGAGATGCTAAACCTCTTGCGGATAAAGCGGCGCCGTCGCGGCGTCTTTTTTCGCTCGCAGCAGGCGGCTCCTTTAATAACGGATGAGAAAAGTGATGAAAAAAATCAAACTGACAGCGATAGCCACGACGCTGTTATCGGCAACGATCTGCGGCGGTGCCGTGGCGGATCAGAGCGTTGTTGATCAGATTAGCCAGTTTGGCGTGAAGTACACCGTCAACGATAACCATGCCGCGCTGCATGGTATTGACTGCGCCGCATTGGGCGCAGACTGGGCCTCCTGCAACCGGGCGACCATTACTTTAACCAATCCCGGCAAGGCCATTACCAGCAAAGACTGGGCTATCTGGGTGCCCAATATACGCCAGACGCTGCGTGTCGATAATGACCAGTTCCGAATGGTGCATGTGACAGGCGATCTGACGCGGCTGGAGCCCACCGAAAAGTTTAAAGGTTTTGCCGCAGGCGAGTCGGTGGAGATCCCCATCATCAACGAATACTGGCAGCTTTTTATCACTGACGTGATGCCGCGCTGGTACGTGACTTCTGAAAATGCGCGGCCCGCGATTATCGCCAGCACGGATACAGAGGATCTGAATTCATTTGTAGCGCCAATGGACAAACACTGGCAAAGAACCGCTGAAGATCGCAACGTGCTGATGACGCCAGAAAGCCGCTTTGCGAAAAATAGCGATACTGCGCCGTTGGCGGCTGAGGCCTTGCGCGGCCAAATCGTACCGACGCCCCTGCACGTTACTCTTTATGAGCAGGACGCGAATTTAAGCCAGGGCGTAGAGTTTGAACTGGCGGGGCTTAGCAGCGCCTCGGCAGAAGCGATCGGAGAACGTTTTGCGCTGATGGGCGTGGCGGAAAGCCCGCGGGGCTACCCCATTAAAAGCAAAATTTCTCCTGAGGCGTTCAAAGGCAAAGAAGCGGTTTCCGGCGCCTATAAGCTGAGCGTCAGAGCGGATAAGGCGCAGATCGAGGGCTTTGACGAGGCTGGCGTCTACTACGGCATGATGTCCATCCTTTCGCTGCTGCCAGCCAGCGGCGAGCAAAAAATTGCTACGCTGGATGTCGTCGACGCGCCTCGCCTGGCTTACCGCGGTATTTTTCTTGATATTGGCCGTAATTTCCACAGCAAAGAGGCAGTGCTGCGCCTGCTGGATCAGATGGCGGCCGTGAAGCTGAATAAATTCCATTTTCACCTCAGCGATGACGAAGGCTGGCGCATTGAAATCCCGGGCCTGCCAGAGCTAACCGACGTTGGCTCGAAACGCTGCCACGATTTAACGGAGCAGCGCTGCCTGCTGCCGCAGCTGGGATCCGGGCCTTTTGCCGACGCGCCAGGCAACGGCTACCTGAGCCGCGATGATTATATTGATATCCTGCGCTATGCGAAGGCTCGCGCCATTGAGGTTATTCCTGAGATAGATATGCCCGCGCACGCCAGGGCAGCGGTAGTTTCGATGGAAGCTCGCTACAACAGGCTGATGAAAGAGGGCAAAACTGCTGAGGCGAATGAGTATCGCCTGGTGGATCCCAGCGATACCTCGAATACGACTTCCGTACAGTTCTACAATCGCACCAGCTATCTGAATCCTTGCCTGGATTCCTCGACGCGCTTTGTCGATAAGGTAATTAGTGAGATTCAGGCGATGCACCAGGCCGCTGGCGTGCCGCTGACAACCTGGCATTTTGGCGGCGACGAAGCGAAAAATATCCGTCTCGGCACGGGCTATACCGATGTGGCGAAGCCGGAAGCAGGCAAAGGCCTGGTTGATCTGAGCCGGGAAGACAAACCCTGGGCGAAATCGCAGGTTTGTCAGGCGCTGGTTAAAGCTGGCAAGGTTGCCGATATGGATCATTTGCCCAGCTACTTTGGCAAAAAAGTCAGCGAGCTGGTTAACGCGCACGGCATTGAGAAAATGCAGGCGTGGCAGGACGGCCTGAAAGAGGCGCAGGGCGCGAAGGATTTCGCCACCAGGCGTGTCGGCGTAAACTTCTGGGATACGCTGTTCTGGGGAGGTTACGACAGCGCGAAAGAGTGGGCTGGCAAAGGCTATGAGGTAACGCTTTCCAACCCGGACTATCTCTATATGGATTTCCCTTATGAAGTTAATCCGCAGGAAAGAGGCTACTACTGGGGCACCCGTTTCAACGACGAGCGCAAAATGTTCACCTTTGCGCCGGATAACCTGCCGCAAAACGCAGAGACTTCGGTGGATCGCGACGGCAACTTCTTTAGCGCTAAATCTGACCGGACATGGCCTGGCGCTTATGGCATCTCGGCCCAGCTCTGGAGCGAAACAGTGCGCACCGACGAGCAAATGGAATGGATGATCTTCCCACGCGCCATTTCCGTTGCGGAACGCGGCTGGCATCGCGCGCAATGGGAGCAGGACTATCAGGCGGGGCGCGAGTATAAAGGCGGCGAAACTGAGTATGTCGATCGGGCGGCGCTGAACCGGGACTGGCAGCGTTACGCTAATCTGCTGGGACAACGAGAACTGGCGAAAATGGATAAAGCCGGAATCTCTTATCGTCTGCCACAGCCGGGCGCGCGTATCCATGCTGGCGTACTGGAAGCTAATATCGCGCTACCGGGGATCGCAATCGACTATTCGCTGGATAACGGCAAGAGCTGGCAGCGCTATGACGACAGCGCCCGTCCGCAGGTTTCCGGCAAGGTGCTGATTCGCTCCGCCAGCAGCGATGGCAAGCGCTTTAGCCGCACAGAAAGCCTGGAGAGCGTCGAAAAATAAGAAACGGCTATAAAGCAGCGGCGGAAAACGGCCAACATGCTATCGGCCATTTTCCGCAAGGCAAAAAAAAACCGGCGAGCGATCGCCGGTTTTTCCGTTTAAACAAATTACTTATCGTGCAGCGTATCGTCTTCGCGGCAGTCGCCGGTAGCGCAGTGGCCGTAAAGATAGAGACTGTGGTTACTCAGCTTGATACCGTGTTTCGTAGCGATATCACGCTGGCGGGATTCAATGGATTCATCGCTGAATTCAATAACTTTGCCGCAGTCCAGGCAGATCAGGTGATCGTGATGGTGCTGCTGCGTCAGTTCGAAAACGGATTTGCCGCCTTCAAAGTTATGGCGGGTAACGATCCCCGCATCGTCAAACTGGTTCAGAACGCGGTAAACCGTCGCCAGGCCAATCTCTTCGCCCATGTCGATCAGGCGTTTATACAAGTCTTCCGCACTGACGTGATGGCACTCTGGTTCCTGAAGCACTTCCAGAATTTTCAGTCGAGGAAGCGTGACTTTCAGGCCGGCCTTCTTTAATGCGGTGTTATTGTCAGTCATGCGGATATTGTCCTGTTACTTTGCTGGTCACTAAGTGGCTGAAAAGCCCTGAGCATCGGTCGACGCAAAAGCTGAGCGTCTCATTATAGAACTGATGCCTTGAAGAAACCACAGCGGCGATGCAAAACCATCAGGGGATGTAAGGATAAGAAGTCGTTACGTCCGTAAAGCTGGCACCCCTTTGCGCTGGGTTATGATTTCGTGCTGCCCGAACTTTATTGTCGCCGGGGCGTAAAGCATGCAGGAGGGCAGCGTAGCGCTATTCTACCTTTTTGTCGGTAAAAGTTACAGATATGTATCTATTACTGCTATAGGAAAAACCGTAGAAGCCCGCACGAAGGGTTTGTTCGGCGGGCCTTTGTATCAGGCTTCGAGGATGTCTTTTAACTGAAGCTCATCGGAAATCTGTTTGACCCACTTGTCGACGCGTTCGTTGGTCAGTTCCGGCTGGCGATCTTCATCGATAGCCAGGCCCAGGAAGTGGTTGTCGTCCGCCAGGCCTTTAGAGGCTTCGAAATCGTAGCCTTCGGTCGGCCAGTGGCCTACGATCACCGCGCCATTAGGCTCGATAATATCGCGAATGGTGCCCATTGCGTCGCAGAAATACTCTGCGTAATCTTCCTGGTCGCCGCAACCGAACAGCGCTACCAGCTTGCCGTTGAAGTCGATCTCTTCCAGCGTTGGGAAAAAATCATCCCAGTCGCACTGCGCTTCGCCGTAATACCAGGTCGGGATGCCCAGCAGCAAAATATCAAAGGCTTCAAGGTCTTCTTTGCTGCTTTTAGCGATATCATGAACTTCAGCTACCTCGGTACCGAGCTGCTTCTGGATCATCTTTGCAATGTTTTCCGTATTGCCCGTATCGCTGCCAAAGAAAATGCCTACGATTGCCATGAGTTTAATAACCTCTTGAAACTTAATGATATGCGGCGGCTAGCCTGAAAATGTTATCGGCAATGATAGCAGACAGCCACAGGGGGATAAACGGCTAATCCGCCCGCATTTGTCGCTTTGTGCTTTACCTTAGCGCTTCGGCCCGGCTAACTGCGCCATGACCATCTCTTCTATCAGCTCGCTGCGGCTCATATTGCGCTGCTCGGCAAGCTGGTTAAGGGCATCGACCGCGTCGCTGTTCATTTTCAGCTCTACGCGCTTCAGCCCGCGCACTTTATCACGCTTGAGCTGGTTGCGTTTGTTGATACGCAGCTGCTCGTCACGTGCCAGCGGATTAGTTTTGGGTCGTCCCGGACGACGCTCGTCTGCGAACAGGTCGATCGTGGTGCGGTCCGTGTTTTCTTTTGCCATAGAATCGTGATACTGAAGGCTGGAGTTCTGATGGATTAGGCCATTAACGTCGGCGGCCGGAACCGCCGTCAAATTTTAGCGCGCCATCATACCCCAGCGAAAGTCGCGACGGCAATTATTTAGCTTTTTGCTGAAACATTTGTTTTCACAGGGCAAAAAAACGACGGATGGCGCGCAAAACGGCATCAGGTTTCTCTGCATGCGCCCAATGGCCCGCGCCAGCGATCACATGAGCGCGCGCAGCGGGGAACTGTTCCAGCAAGGCTTCGCGATACGTTTCCTGAATATAGGGCGAAAGCTCACCGCGAATAAACAGTGCGGGATGCGGCCAGGCAGGCAGGCTTTCCCAGCCGATAAGGCGATCGTAGCTCTGCCGCAGCGCGGGCACGTTAAAGCGCCACTCACCGTTGTGAAAAGATTTTAGCAGAAACTGAATAACGCCTTCTTCGTCTATAGTTTTACGCATCAGCGCGGCGGCTTCGCTACGCTGGGTGACGCCCGCTTCGCTGACGGCGGCGAGAGCGGCGAAGATGTGGTCATGATGACGTTGCTGATAAGCCACAGGCGCGATATCAATAACGGCCAGTTGCTTAACGCGTTCCGGTGCAAGAGAGGTCAGCATCATGGCGATTTTACCGCCCATGGAATGCCCGATAACGTCAAACTGGTCGACGTTGAGTTCATCCAGCGTTTCCAGCACGTCTCGCGCCATTGCAGCATAGCTGACTTCCTCGGAGCGGGGCGAAAGACCATGATTACGGACATCGATTTGGATAATCCAGCGATCCGCTTTCAGGTCGCGCGCAAGGACACCAAGGTTGTCCAGGTTGCCGAAAAGACCGTGAATCAGCACGATGGGTGCGCCAGAAACGGCCAGTTGTTCAGATTGCAGGCGGAAATTCAATTTCATGGCAAACTTCTTACAGAGGAGACGAGGGGTTAGGTTATCATAAATTCACGATTTTCTGCCGCGGCAGCAGCCCCTCACATTTTACGGCATATTCCGACTTTTGCCTGCAAACGGGGCTGGCGCTACAACCCGGCAGGATTTAACTTTATAATCCTCGTGTTAGAGTCGGGCCGCGCCGAAAAGCGCACCGTAACCGGCTCTTATCAGCAATAATCGTACTGGATCAAGATGAAAACTATTGAAGTCGACGAAGAGCTCTACCGTTATATCGCCAGCCACACTCAGCATATTGGTGAAAGCGCCTCTGACATTTTACGCCGCATGCTGAAATTCTCGGCGGGCCAAACGGCGGCGAAAGCGCCTGCGCCAACGCCAGTGCCTGCGCCGGTCGCGGTCGCCAGCGTGCAGGAAACGGCTGTGAAAGAGGTTTCCCGCCCGCAGGAGAAAGTTCGCGCCGTACGCGAGCTGCTGCTGTCGGACGAGTATGCCGAGCAGAAAAAAGCGGTTAACCGTTTTATGCTGATCCTGTCGACTTTATACAATCTGGATCCCAAAGCGTTTGCCGCCGCGACCGAGTCGCTGCATGGGCGCACGCGCGTCTACTTTGCCGGTAATCAGCAAACACTGGTACAGAACGGCACCCATACCAAGCCGCAGCATATTCCCGGCACGCCGTATTGGGTGATCACCAACACCAACACAGGCCGCAAGCGCAGCATGATCGAACATATCATGTCGTCCATGCAGTTCCCGACGGAACTGGCGGACAAAGTTTGCGGCACACTCTAAACACAGCGTCAGGGAGAAGCGCCAATGGCCAGTCATTCCCGTGCCGGGCAGCCAGCACAGCAAAGCGATTTGATTAACGTTGCACAACTGACTTCGCAGTACTATGTTCTGCAACCTGAGTCGGGCAACGCGGAACACGCGGTGAAATTCGGTACTTCCGGCCATCGCGGCAGCGCAGGACGGCAGAGCTTCAACGAGACGCATATTCTGGCCATCGCCCAGGCGATCGCAGAAGAACGCAAAAAGAATGGCGTTACCGGCCCTTGCTACGTAGGTAAAGATACGCACGCATTGTCCGAACCGGCGATTATTTCCGTGCTGGAAGTGCTGGCAGCAAACGGCGTGGACGTTATTGTACAGCAGGATAACGGCTATACGCCGACCCCTGCGATCTCTAACGCTATTCTTGAGCACAACAAAGCGGGCGGCGCACAGGCGGACGGCATCGTCATTACGCCATCGCACAACCCGCCGGAAGATGGCGGCATCAAGTACAACCCGCCAAACGGCGGCCCGGCTGATACCAACGTCACCAAAGTGGTGGAAGATCGCGCTAACCAGCTGATCAAAGACGGCCTGAAAGAGGTTAAACGCATTTCTCTGGCACAGGCCTGGGAAAGCGGACACCTGCAGGAAAAAGATCTGATCCAGCCTTACATTGAAGGCCTGGCACAGATTATCGATATTCCGGCTATCCAGAAAGCGGGCCTGAAAATCGGTGTCGATCCGCTGGGCGGCTCCGGTATCGCCTACTGGCAGCGTATCGCCGAGTTCTACAATCTGGATTTGACTATCGTTAATGATTCGGTGGATCAGACGTTCCGCTTTATGCATCTGGATAAAGACGGCGTGATCCGCATGGACTGTTCTTCCGAGAGCGCGATGGCGGGTCTGCTGGCGCTGCGCGACAAGTTCGATCTGGCCTTCGCTAACGATCCGGACTATGACCGCCACGGCATCGTTACGCCTGCGGGCCTGATGAATCCAAACCACTACCTGGCCGTTGCTATTAACTATCTGTTCCAGCATCGTCCGCAGTGGGGCAAAGAGGTTGCCGTTGGCAAAACGCTGGTGTCCAGCGCCATGATTGACCGCGTGGTTAACGACATTGGCCGCAAGCTGGTGGAAGTGCCAGTGGGCTTTAAATGGTTTGTGGATGGCCTGTTCGACGGTAGCTTTGGCTTTGGCGGCGAAGAGAGCGCGGGCGCATCCTTCCTGCGCTTTGACGGCACGCCATGGTCAACCGATAAAGACGGCATCATCATGTGCCTGCTGGCAGCCGAGATCACTGCGGTGACCGGCAAAAACCCTCAGCAGCACTACGATGAGCTGGCGGAGCGCTTCGGCGCACCAAGCTATAACCGTTTGCAGGCTTCCGCTACTTCTGCGCAGAAAGCGGCGCTGTCGAAGCTGTCGCCAGAAATGGTCAGCGCGGATACGCTGGCGGGCGATCCAATTACTGCTCGTCTGACTGCCGCGCCGGGTAACGGCGCGTCAATTGGCGGCCTGAAGGTAATGACGGACAACGGCTGGTTCGCCGCACGTCCATCCGGTACGGAAGATGCCTACAAAATCTATTGCGAAAGCTTCCTGGGCGCCGAGCACCGCGAGCAGATCGAGAAAGAAGCGGTAGAAATCGTTAGTGAAGTACTGAAAAACGCTTAATTGATAGCAGATAAAAATAAAGGCGCTGAATTTCAGCGCCTTTTTTGTGCGTATTAATCTGGGTTAGAGAAAAATATGGCATTAAATAATGATGCCAGCAGGTTATAAACCCAGCGCCCATGCTTTTACAAAGTGTGGGCGTTTTCACGTCCGCAATTTCGCCGTCACTGCGTTTCTGACTCCGACCTGAATGTGAATTATTTGTTATTATATTTTTTAGATTTAACCAGAATTTAACCTTTTGAATCCGCACAACTATTTTTTCTTTTATCTGGTCGGATGAGTGGTAAAAATATCGCCAGATCGGTATCATCTTAGCCAGCTTGTTTACTCTTTTATTCAGGAGGCTATATGAATCTCTATCAACCCTATTCGCTGCCTCATCTTATTCTGCGCCGTAGCGCAGCGGTTGCTACTGGTCTTCTTGCGCTGCCTTTTATGCTCTTTTATCCCGACAGAAGCCGGTTTTACAGTTTCCTCCATCGCTACTGGTGTAAAACCAGCACGCAGCCCGTCTGGCTGGCGCAGGCGGAAACGGCCGCAACCGATTTTTACTAACGCAGCTCCCGTTTATCCTGTTTCTCCAATGCCCCAATTTCGGGGCATTTTCTTTCTATTTTCAGCTAATTAGCTTTGCCGCACAGGCCTTCCTCTCCGCTTGCCACTCGCTACCAGTACAAGTATCTGTAAAGTTGTACAGCTTGTTTTGTTTTGTATAGCTTTAACGGCTACACTTAAGGGAGCAAGTAGCGAAGGGGAGAAAGGTATGAGTGGTAAAATTCCGGTGGGCATCAGCGCCTGCCTGCTTGGTGACACCGTCCGCTTTGACGGCGGCCATAAACGTTGTGCCTTTGCGGCCGAAGAGCTGGCGCCTTTTATGCGCTATGAGCCGGTCTGCCCGGAAATGGCGATTGGCCTGCCTACGCCGCGCCCTGCGCTGCGTCTTACTGAAACGGCCGATGACAGCGTCGAGCTCTGCTTCAGCAACGGCAAAGGCGAGCCGCAGACGGAAAAAATGCAGAGTTTTTCCGAAAAGAAAATTGCCAGCCTGCATCACCTTTGCGGCTATATCGTCTGCGCTAAATCACCCAGCTGCGGTATGGAGCGGGTTCGCGTTTATCAGGCGGAAAACAACAACAATCGCAAAGAAGGCGTCGGCATCTTCACGCGCGAACTGATGAAACAGATGCCCTGGCTGCCGGTGGAAGAAGACGGCAGACTGCACGACCCTGTACTTCGTGAAAACTTTGTCGAGCGTATCTATACGCTGCATGAATTTAATGAACTGTGGCGCAGCGGATTAACGCGCGGCAAGCTTATCGCCTTTCACAGTCGCTATAAGCTTTCATTGCTGGCGCATTCGCAGCCTGAATATCGTGCAATGGGCCGCTTTGTTGCGGGCATTGAAAACTGGTCTTCGCTGGAAGCTTTTGCTTTTGAATACCGCCAGCGGCTGATGGATCTGCTGAAGCACAAGGCGACACGCGGCAACCATACCAACGTTATGATGCACGTTCAGGGCTACTTCCGGCCGCAGCTGAATGCCAAACAGCGTCAGGAGTTAACTTCGCTTATCGATCATTACCGTCAGGGCCTACAGCCGCTGCTGGCGCCGATGACGCTGCTCAAGCATTACATGTCGGAATACCCCGATCCTTACCTGGAACAGCAGCGCTATTTTGAGCCTTATCCGGAAGCGCTCCGGCTGCGTTACGGCCACTAATCCATTTCAGAGAAAGCTATGCCCACCCATTTAGTCTGGATGCGCAATGACCTGCGCATCCACGATAACTATGCGCTTTATGCCGCCTGCCACGATGCCAATGCCGAGGTGCTGGCGCTCTATATCGCCACGCCGGAGCAATGGCGCTCGCATGATATGTCGCCGAAACAGGCCGCTTTTATTTATCAGAGCGTGCAGGATGTCCAGCAATCGCTGGCGGAAAAAGGGATCCCGCTGCATTACTTACAGTGCGATGATTTTTCCGCCTCGGTGGAAGCGCTGAAGGATTTTTGCCAGCAGCATCAGGTTAACAGCCTGTTTTACAACTATCAGCACGAAGTGAATGAACGGCAGCGCGATGCGAAAGCGGAACGTGAACTGGATCGGCTGGGCGTTGTTGTTCAGGGCTTTGACGACGGCCTGTTACCGCCCGGCAGCGTGCAAACCGGCAATCGCGAAATGTTTAAAGTTTTTACGCCGTTCAGCAAAGCCTTCGTGCGTCGTTTGCGTGAGGGCATGCCAGAATGCGCGCCAGCGCCTAAACCGCGTGCTCATGCACCTTTAGATAAACTACCTTCGCTTAAACCTTTCGATTACCCTCAGGAAGAATTTAACCGCGAGCTCTTTCCGCCAGGCGAAAAAACGGCTATTCAGCGGCTGCGCGACTTCTGCCAGCAGCCGGTCGCCGATTATGCAGCGAAACGTGACACGCCTTCTGTCGATGGCACCAGCCGCCTTTCGGTTTACCTGGTTACCGGCGTGCTTTCGCCGCGGCAATGCCTGCACAGGCTGCTGCGCGAGCATCCGGACGCGTTAGAAAATGAAAAAATTTTTAGCTGGTTCAATGAGCTGATCTGGCGTGAATTCTATCGTCATCTGCTTGTCGCCTGGCCTGCGCTCTGCAAGCACCAGCCTTTTATCGGCTGGACTAAAAATGTGCAGTGGCAGAGCGATCAAAAACAGCTTGAGGCCTGGCAGCAGGGCAAAACCGGTTATCCCATCGTGGATGCCGCTATGCGCCAGTTAAACAGCCTGGGCTGGATGCACAACCGTCTGCGGATGATTACGGCCAGCTTCCTGATTAAAGATCTGCTGATCGACTGGCGGATCGGCGAGCGCTATTTTATGTCGCAGCTGATCGACGGCGATCTGGCTGCCAACAATGGCGGCTGGCAATGGGCTGCCTCCAGCGGCAACGATGCCGCACCGTATTTCCGTATTTTTAATCCAACCACGCAGGGCGAGCGTTTTGACAAGCAGGGCGAGTTTATTCGCCAATGGCTGCCGGAACTGAAAGAGGTGCCTGAACAGCATATTCATCAGCCACATGAGTGGGCGCGGAAAAACAGTGTCCAGCTCGACTATCCTCAGCCGATTGTCGATCACAAAGAGGCACGCAAGCGCGCGCTGGCGGCCTACGAGGCGGCAAGGAAATAGTCGCGCCTGCTTCTGTCTGCTAAAGTTGCCGCATTCAGAACGGCGAAAACTATCAGGACGCTTTATGCACAACAGTGAATTAGAACAGATCGTTAACCAGCAGCTAAATACAGCCGGCTTCAGCGACTATGCGCCAAATGGCTTGCAGGTGGAAGGGCGTGAACAGGTGCAAAAAATCGTTACCGGCGTTACCGCCTGTCAGGCGCTGCTGGATGAAGCGGTACGTTTACAGGCGGATGCAGTGCTGGTGCATCACGGCTATTTCTGGAAAAGCGAAGCGCCGGTTATCAAAGGCATGAAGCGCAACAGGCTGAAAACGCTGCTGGCTAACGATATTAACCTCTATGGCTGGCATTTGCCGCTGGATGCGCATCCCGAGCTGGGCAACAATGCACAACTGGCGAAACTGTTTGGCATTGATGTAAAAGGCGAAGTAATGCCGCTGGTGTTTTGGGGCGAGTTGAAAGAGCCGTTAACTGGTGCGCAGCTTGCTGAACGTATTGGCAAAACTCTTAACCGTGAACCGCTGCACTGCGGCGATAACGCGCCTGAACTGATCCGTAAAGTTGCCTGGTGCTCCGGTGGTGGTCAGGGCTTTATCGATGCAGCAGCGGCTTTTGGCGTGGATGCTTATATTTCCGGCGAAGTTTCCGAACAGACTATCCATAGCGCGCGCGAGCAAGGGCTGCACTTTTTCGCCGCGGGCCATCACGCTACGGAGCGCGGCGGCATTAAAGCGTTGGGCGAATGGCTGGCGGGATCACACGGCCTGGACGTGACTTTCGTCGATATTGATAATCCTGCCTGATTGCAGACGGGCGGTTAGCTAGCCGCCCGTTTTTAGCGACAGAAAAACTCAGGGCGTCGGCGCTACAGAGATAATCGAAAATCCCGCCACGCCGTCTACGCCAGCGCCAGGACTGTTCTGCTGTGCCGTATCCTGTAACACCGCTTCGTGCACTTCTTCCTGCGAAGGTTCGCCCTCGCTTTCCAGCAGCACCTCTTCAGAGCGGGTTTGCCCGTCAATTTCGTGTTCGTAAGTGATTTTATATGTCGTGCCCATAGCAACCTCCGTTACAGGTGAAACAGTAATAGTAGCCAATATGTAACGACAGGCCGGTATTTTCGTCTTATAGATCCGCTAAAAAGGTTGGCGATATTGCTTAAAGTAGCTCTGCTGATAGTGAAATATTATGCAAAAAGCAGACAGGCTGCGGTTGCAGAAGGTGAAAGGCAGAGGCGCTAATCCATCATTGACACTTCCCTTACATTTCCGCATAACTATTTCTTCTTTCTGGAAATCAATGGCCCGATCGGCGGGCCGGGAGAAGCCTTTTGCAACGAGCACGTTGTTACCTGTCAGGCGAACGCGCGGTAGTGCTTGAGCTGGAACCCCCTGTCTCCCTTAGCAGCCAGCAGCGTATCTGGGGACTGTCAGCGCGGCTGACAGGGCGGCCAGAAGTGACGGAAGTGATTCCGGGTATGAATAACATCACGGTGGTTTTAAGCAATCCGCAACAGCACGCGCTGGACGCCATTGAATGGCTTCAGGGCTGGTGGGAAAAAAGCGAAGCGCTGGAACTGGAAACGCGCGATATAGCTATCCCGGTAGTTTATGGCGGCACGGCCGGGCCAGATTTGGAAGAGGTGGCCCGGCATAGCGGCCTGTCGCCGCAGCAGGTTGTCGAAGCGCATGCGGCGGGGCTCTATACCGTTTATTTTATCGGCTTTCAGCCAGGCTTCCCCTATCTGGGCGGTCTGGACGAGCGCCTGCATACGCCTCGCCGGGCGGAGCCGCGTCTGGTAGTGCCGGCCGGTTCTGTCGGCATTGGCGGTAGCCAGACCGGCGTTTATCCGCTGGCGGCGCCCGGCGGCTGGCAGCTTATCGGCCAGACGACAATTGCACTGTTTACGCCTGAGCGGCAACCGCCAACCTTTTTACGGCCCGGCGATCGGGTACGCTTTGTGCCGCAAAAGGAGGGCGTATGCTAAAAATTATTCGCGCAGGTATGAGCACGACTTTACAGGACGCGGGTCGTATCGGCTGGCGGCAATATGGCATCAGCAGCGGCGGCGTACTGGACTATCCGGCGATGGCGACCGCGAATTTACTGGTGGGTAATGAGCGGAACAGTCCGGTACTGGAAATCACCCTGGGCCAGTTCTGTGCCGAGTTTACCCGCGACGGCTGGATGGCGCTGACGGGCGCAAGCTGTAGCGCGGAACTGGACGGCAGGCCGGTCTGGACAGGCTGGCGCATCGCCGTGCGCAAAGGCTCACGTCTGACGCTGAAAATGCCCCAGCGCGGTATGCGCAGCTATCTGGCGCTGGATGGCGGCTTTGCCGCTGAACCGGTATTAGGCTCGTGCAGCACGGATCTAAAAACGGGGCTGGGCGGCTTTAACGGAAAGCGTATCGAAGAGGGCGATCTGCTGCCGCTAAACGAGCCTGCGCTCTCCTTCAATAAACCGGCGGGTGTCCGCCAACTACTGTTCGGCAACCGCGTTCGCGCCATGACCGGGCCGGAATATCATGAATTTAGCCGCGAAAGCCGCGAGCTGTTCTGGCGTACAGGCTGGCAACTCAGCCCACAGAGCAATCGCATGGGCTATCGCCTGCAAGGGCGTGCGCTGGTACGTAACGCCGGGCGCGATATGCTTTCTCATGGCCTGATGCCGGGCGTGGTGCAGGTTCCGCCTAATGGGCAGCCGATTGTACTGATGGCGGATGCGCAAACGACCGGCGGCTATCCGCGTATTGCCTGCGTGATCGAAGCCGATCTTTATCATCTGGCGCAGATCCGCCTGGGCGAGCCGATCCATTTTGTGCACTGCACGCTGGAAGAGGCGCTCCAGGCTAAACGCGAGCAGGATCGGGTACTGGAACAAATGGCGTGGGGATTAGCGCATGAAAATTGATTTAAATGCCGATCTTGGCGAAGGCTGCGGCGACGATCGCGCGCTGCTACAGCTGGTTTCTTCAGCAAATATCGCCTGTGGCTTTCACGCGGGCGATGCGCAAACCATGCGGCAGAGCGTACGCTGGGCGCTGGAGTATGGCGTAGCTATTGGGGCGCATCCCAGCTTTCCTGACCGTGAAAATTTTGGCCGCACACGAATGCAGCTACCTGCCGATACGGTTTACGCGCAGACGCTTTATCAAATTGGCGCGCTACAGGCTATCGCGCGAAGCGAAGGCGGTAAAGTTACCCATGTGAAGCCGCATGGCATGCTTTACAACCAGGCCGCGCAGGAACCGGCGCTGGCGGAAGCTATCGCGCAGGCGGTTAAAGCTGCCGATCCGCAGCTGATTCTGGTTGGTCTGGCGGGAAGCGAATCGATTCGCATCGCAAAATCCCTGGGGTTAATAACAAGAGAAGAGGTCTTCGCCGATCGCGGCTATCAGGCGGATGGCTCGCTGGTACCTCGTTCACAGCCAGGTGCGCTGATTGAAAGCGACGAGTTGGCTATCGAACAAACGCTGGCTATGGTGCAGCAGGGCAAAGTGCGCGCCGTCAGCGGCGAATGGGTCAGCGTTAACGCTGAAACCGTTTGCCTGCACGGCGATGGCGCACACGCGCTGGCTTTTGCGCGTCGGCTGCGGGAAGCCTTCTCCCAACGAAATATCGTAGTCAGCAGTTAACTGGCTGGCCCGGTAATTGCATCTGTCAAACGGGCCGTCGCGGTGACGGCCCTTTCTTGTTCTTCCTTAATTGCATAAAAAGCTAACAGGAAAACCATTATCAGGAGGATAAATGGATCATATGGTTAATCTCTGGCCGCTGGTGGGTATCGCCGCTATTGTGGTCGGGTTTCTGCTGCGTTTTAACCCGGTGCTGGTAGTACTGATTGCCGGGTTAATTACCGGTCTGGCAGCGAAAATGCCGCCCGGCGACATTCTGGAAAAATTAGGCTCGGGCTTTCTCAACACCCGTAATCTACCGCTAATTCTGCTACTGCCGCTGGTGGTGATCGGCCTGCTGGAGCGCCACGGGCTGAAAGAACGCGCCCAGGCCTGGATTGCGCAGATCAAAAGCGCTACGGCGGGAAGATTGCTGATTGTTTATTTGCTGGTGCGTGAGCTCACCGCAGCGATGGGGCTGACCAGTTTGGGCGGCCATCCGCAGATGGTGAGGCCGCTGCTGGCCCCGATGGCGGAAGGCGCGACTGAGAACCGTTATGGAGAGCTGCCGAATGAAGTCCGCTATCGGCTGCGTGCTATGTCTGCCGCTACTGATAACGTTGGGCTGTTTTTTGGCGAAGATATCTTTGTCGCCTTTGGCGCGATTATCTTTATGCACAATTTTATGCAACAGTCGGCGGGCATTCAGACCGATCCGCTGCAAATCGCCGTCTGGGGCATTCCTACCGCCGTTTGCGCTTTCCTGATCCACGCTTTCCGTCTGCGTCGTTTGGATAAAAAACTGGCTGCCGAGCTTTCCGCTCTGAACGCTCAGGCGCAGCAAGCGAAAGGAGGGCACTGATGTTTCAGCAACAATATCTTTATTGGCTGGCGGGATTGATTCTGCTGGTGGTCGCCGTGATGTCCTGGCGGGACAAAGCCAATCCGCGTCGTTTGACTACAGGGCTTTTTTGGGCGCTCTATGGCCTGGTCTTTCTGGTTGGCGACGGCCTGGCGGAGATAGTCGGCGCGCGTACGCTACATATCGCGGTCGGTGTGGTTGTGGTCATTATGGCGCTGATTGCCGGACTGGGTGGCGTGAAGCTCGGTTCCTATCACCAGCGCAGCCCGGAAGAGCGGGAAGCAAGTGCAAAACGCCTGCGCAACCGGCTATTTTTGCCCGCGCTGGCTATTCCCGTTGTTACAGTGGTTGGCGTGCTGTTGTTCAATAACCTGCCGGGATTACGCGTGGCGCTGTTTGGTGAAGGCAATCAGGCCACGCTGGTGACGCTTTTTTCCATGATGGTTGGCTGTCTGGTGGGTTGGCTGATTGCGCTGAAAATGACGCATGAAGCCCCTGCACAGTCCGTTCAGGAAGCGCGTCGCCTGCTGGATGCCATCGGCTGGGCATTTATTCTGCCGCAAATCCTCGCCACGCTGGGCTTGCTGTTCACTACGGCTGGCGTAGGCACGGCAATCTCTCATCTGACCGAGACTTATCTGGCCGTAGATAACCGCTTTGTCGCGGTAGCGGCCTATGCTATCGGCATGGCACTATTGACCATGATTATGGGCAATGCTTTTGCCGCTTTCCCGATTGTTACCGCTGGTATCGGCATTCCAATCCTGGTACTGCAACATCATGGCAATCCGGCAGTTATGGCGGCAATCGGCATGTTCTCCGGCTACTGTGGATCGCTGATGACGCCGATGGCGGCCAACTTTAATATCGTACCGGCCGCGCTGCTGGAGCTGCCCGATCGCAACGCAGTGATCAAGGCCCAGGTGCCGACCGGCGTGCTATTGTTAATAGCTAATATTTTTCTTCTCTGGCTCTTAATGTTTCGGTGAGGCATGAATGAAAAACGTATTAGTAGCGGCCTTTGAGCCTTTTGAAGGCGAGCTGGTTAACGCCTCCTGGGAAGCGGCAAGCCAGCTACACGAAAGAATGATCTGCGGCGCGCGCGTAGTGGCAAAGCAATTGCCCTGTGTTTTTGGCGAATCGCTAAAAGTACTGAATGCCGCGATGGACGAGCTGGAGCCGGAGCTGGTAATCGTGGTCGGCCAGGCGAACGGACGGCCCAATATTACGGTCGAGCGCGTGGCGATAAATATTGACGATGCGCGTATTCCCGATAACGCGGGCAACCAGCCGATTGATGTGCGCATCGTTGAGGATGGCCCGGCGGCTTACTTCGCTACACTGCCGATCAAAGCGATTGTCGAAGGCATCCGCGAAGCAGATATTCCGGCAGCGGTATCGCAAACGGCGGGTACTTTCGTTTGTAACCATGTGCTGTATGGGCTACTGCACCGGCAGGCGAAGCAGGGCGGACGCGGCGGATTTATTCACGTGCCCTATTTGCCTCAGCAGGCGGTTAAGCATCCGGGCGCGGCCAGCATGCCGCTGCAAACGGTAGTGCTGGCGCTGGAAATGGCACTGAGCATCGCGCTGACGGTAGAGGAAGATAAAAAACTGGAAGGCGGCGCCACGCAATAAGGAGAGAAAATGCCGGAAGGCCCTGAGATCCGCCGCGCGGCGGACAAGCTGGAAAAAGCCATTAAGGGGAAAACGCTGACCGAGGTCTGGTTTGCTTTTCCCCAGCTGAAAACCTATGAAAATTCGCTGATCGGCGAACGCGTAGAGGCGATAGAAACGCGAGGAAAAGCGATTCTGACGCATTTCTCCAACGGCCTGATCCTCTACAGCCATAACCAGCTTTACGGTGTCTGGCGCGTAATTAAAAGCGGCACCGAGCCGCAAAGCAATCGCGTGCTGCGCGTCAAGCTGGCCGCTGAGGATAAAACCCTGCTGCTTTACAGCGCTTCGGATATCGAACTGCTAACGCAGGATACGCTGGCGGCGCATCCGTTTCTGCTGCGCGTTGGGCCAGACGTGCTGGATATGACGCTGACGGTCGCCGAGGTAAAAGAGCGCCTGCTCTCTACGCGCTTCCGGCGGCGGCAGTTCAGCGGCCTGCTGCTGGATCAGGCTTTTCTGGCCGGTCTGGGTAATTATCTGCGGGTGGAAATCCTCTGGCACGCCGGGCTGGCGCCGCAGCATAAAGCGCAGGATCTGAACGAAGAGCAACTGGACAAGCTGGCGGAAGCGCTGCTGGCGATCCCGCGCCTTTCCTACCAGACGCGAGGCGTAGCGAAAGAGAACAAGCATCATGGCGCCCTGTTCAGCTTTAAAGTTTTTCATCGTGCAGGGAAAAAGTGCGAGCGCTGCGGCGGCACCATTGAAAAAACGTCGTTATCGTCACGACCTTTTTACTGGTGTCCGGGCTGCCAGAAATAAGCAGGCGCTGATGCTCGCTGCGCCGTGAGTAGAAGCGTAGCGCATAAAGCATTTCGGGCGTTTTTTGCCCGAAACGCTTTTGCCTCAAGGCTTACTTAGCAGAGGTTGTAGAAGGTCTGAACCCTTATGGTAAAAGCGGGTTCAGATCAGGTCCGGGAAAGGGATTGCTCACTGCCTGCCTGAGACTGTGAGTTATAGTTATTACGATATCCGCTTTGTGCCAAAGCGGACGTTGAAAACGTACAGTATATTACCCGATGCGGGCAAAGCAGGACCAGTAACCCCCTAGAGATGGTAGAGGAGTGCAACTCCTCTATCACGACAATCAATTAAACCTATAAATTATCGAAAGCAAAATGACGCAGAAAACTATCAGAATGAAAATTTTCAATGTGTTAGGAAATTTATCCTTCCAGAAAGTCAATGACAACTGATCTTCAATCCACCTTTTTTCCATTTCACTAAAGAATTTATAATGAGCATACCAATTGCTTCCACAAATTTGTTTGGTGATAGTGGTTTCATCAAATTCTTTCATCAGAATGTCAAGTTGCCCAATATATTTAACAGAATCCGGTTCGTTTTCTGATTTCGCATCGTAATACAATCTTTCAATCTTTCTGAAGATTGCTGTTTGCTTCTTACCTGCTTCTTCATATTTATTTTTATCACCATCATAGAAATTGATGTACAAACTGCCAATACTTAAAATGATAAAAATGGCTGAAATATGCTTAGAACTCATTTCGTCCAAGTAAAGGCCTAAAATAGAGACTGCTAGTGATATGATGCCAATCCAGCCAGGAATTTTGCTGACAATATCGAATGTAGCAAAATTTTTCTTAGCACCAAATCCAACATTATATCCAGCAGAAGCAATATGAGATAATAGGTCATTTTTTTGCATAATAATTACTCGATTGGTATGTCGATAACGTTTTGGGCAATTACTATATGGTTCTTAACTATATAACACCAAATCTTGTGAGCACCTCTAAATTTTGTATGTTCAGTATGAGTTACTTGACCTAAAACTATTTGGCCTCGAACTTCATCACGCTGTTCAGCTTCTAGACCTCTGTTCAATACTTTCCAGTAAATATCATAAGGTTCGGGAATGAGCTCCAAACTTGCTTGGTTGATCGAAAATGATAAAGTTCTATTCGGTGGTAACCAATAACGAGCTATATCCGACAGGTAAGCCCTAATCGAACGATCCCTATACCCGTTTTCTTTGACAATGCAGTTAACTTCGAGGGGATATCTTATATCAACATCATCAAACTTTTCATCTGTAAACTCTTCCGTATTGCGCCATGTCTGAGTCGTATAGGACTCATTAATGAAATTAGCTGACTCTAACCCCTGAGAGTCACGCATTTCTACAACTGCTTTAGGGAAAGTTAGCCCGAAAACTTCTCGCCAGTGTTCATGGCATTTCTTTATCGAGCCATTCTCATAAGCTTCAATCGCTTTTGTACATAATTTAAAGGCTCGTTTTGCTTGCCGCTGAAAATTTCTATAGACCTTAACTCTCTGCCCACTTCCTATCGCTGCATAATGTTCATGGGCATCTTCTTGATGCAAAAAGTCAAAGAAGTCTCGACACATAAGCCCATAACTGATCATTCCGGTATTATCATAATCATCTGTTTGTTTCAGAAATCTCCAGGCTAATGTGTCAATGAGAAGTCCCCCCACATCAACGGTGTTTCTATTTTTCCAAGCTCTTAACATGCGGCAAAGATTATGAAGATTACTACTTTTTTTATTACGGAAATTTCTCATCTCGGCAATTTCCATCCGAGGTTTAGTTATTCGCCACCCGCCATTACCATCGTTGGCCTTAGTATCAGGATATTTAAAATACCCTTCATCAGTCTCAAAGACTGGTTGCACCTCTATATGGAAAGAGTCAAAAATGATCTGCACAACTAATCTATCAACCTTGATCTCTTGCTGGGTAAAAGATAGTTTTAACGCTTCTTTTACATCGCGAAGCAAACGGCGCTGTGGATTAATTCCGGATTGGTAATCTTCCCACAATCTCGCGGGCATAATATACAGCATATCCAAGTCTGATGTTTTACTAACCGCTGTTCGGCGACCTGCTGAACCGACTTTCAATCGATTGTTGAATCCATTTGCTACCCCTCTAAACTCTATGTTAAGTCTTCTTGTGGCATTTTTATAATGTGTCGCAATTGCCTGCATACGTTCGTCTGGAATTTTCAAATTGTTCAAAAAAATTTGAAACATCTCTGCTGTTTGCATCTGACTATCCTTTATCTGACCACGGATTTCATAATCCACTGATAGCAATGATTAATCTTTATTGTCTACGTCTGCTTCATTACTTTCGCCCAATCAGCCTTCTTGGTGCCTCCCTGTGCTAAGGCACGCGGTGGTTAATTTTAATACAGTAGGTATGTTTTTCATACGATTTTATGATCTGTACTAAAAAACTTTTTTGATACCAATAATCCATAACTTCCTGATACCAGTTCATATCTAACGAACTGTGGTCATGATGTAAGCATCCCCGCAATACCAACCATTCACTTTAACAGCTATGCCAACTTCCGCTTTTCGCTCAAAGCGGAAATTTAGCTCGGTGGGTTAGTCCGCTTTGTGCCAGATACGACATAGAGAACGTGCAATTCCGATCGACAAGTCACTATCCTGTCTTACCCAAAAAATTTGCGATATGAGTAATATTGAGGATTCCGACATGACCACTTTTCATCAACTTGCTGCCACCAGTTTGAGTGGTCAGCTCAACCCTACGGCTAACTATGCTGGCAAGCTGGTTCTCGTAGTCAATACTGCCAGTCATTGTGGATTTACGCCACAGTACGCAGGCCTTGAATCCCTTTATAAAAAGTACGCTGCCCAAGGGCTGGTGGTGCTTGATTTTCCCTGCAACCAGTTTGGTAAACAAGGAACCTGGCGGTGCTGATGAAATCGCGCAGACCTGCCATATTAACTATGGGGTAAGCTTCCCAATGTTCGAAAAAGTGGAGGTCAATGGCGCGTCAACGCACCCGGTGTTTTGGTACCTGAAAGATGAATTGCCTGGCGTGCTCGGCGGACGGATCAAATGGAACTTTACTAAGTTCCTGATCGGACGCGATGGCAAACCACTTAAACGTTTTGCGCCGATCGCTACCCCAGAGAAAATAGAAGCCACAATTATTGCTGCACTTGAAAACCCGGCGCTTTTATAACTTCAATTATTCATCGTTAGAGCGTGGTTATATCTATGCGAAATTAACGTCTTCTTCTCGCTCATAACGGCTACTTTTGCAGTTCTTAAATGAACGGCCAGTTTCGCTATTAGATAGTGATAGCAGCGGCAACACGCCAGCGCTTGTCCCGCAAGCGATAAAATATGTTGCCCGGCCAGTGTCCGTAAGCCATAAAAAAAGCGCCGCAGTGCGGCGCCTCTCGCGAAAACTCTGCCCGTTACTTAGTGGCAGATTTAAAGTCGCGCTGATCGTAGCCGGTATAAAGCTGGCGCGGACGGGCGATTTTAATGCCGTCGTCGTGCATCTCTTTCCAGTGCGCAATCCAGCCTACGGTACGCGCCATCGCAAAGATAACGGTAAACATAGAGGAAGGAATGCCCATCGCCTTCAGGATCAGGCCGGAGTAGAAATCGACGTTTGGATAAAGCTTACGCTCGATAAAGTACGGGTCGTTCAGGGCGATATGCTCCAGCTCCATGGCTACTTCCAGCAGATCGTCCTTCATGCCCAGCTCTTTCAGCACTTCGTGACAGGTTTCGCGCATTACGGTGGCGCGTGGGTCATAGTTTTTATAAACGCGGTGACCAAAGCCCATCAGGCGGAAAGAGTCGTTTTTGTCTTTCGCACGGCGCAGGAATTCCGGGATATGCTCAACCGTTTTGATCTCTTCCAGCATACGCAGGCAGGCTTCGTTTGCACCGCCGTGTGCCGGTCCCCACAGCGAGGCGATGCCCGCGGCGATACAGGCGAACGGGTTAGCGCCGGAAGAACCAGCGGTACGCACGGTAGAAGTCGAGGCGTTCTGCTCGTGGTCGGCATGCAGGATCAAAATGCGATCCATCGCACGTTCAAGAACCGGGTTTACCACGTACTCTTCGCAAGGCGTGGAGAACATCATGTTCAGGAAGTTGCCGGAATAGGAAAGATCGTTGCGCGGATAAACAAACGGCTGGCCGATAGAGTATTTGTAGCACATAGCGGCCACGGTCGGCATTTTGGAAAGCAGACGGAAAGCGGCGATTTCACGGTGACGCTCAATATTGACGTCCATCGCATCGTGATAGAAAGCCGCCAGCGCGCCGGTCACGCCACACATTACCGCCATTGGATGTGAATCACGGCGGAAGCCGCGGAACAGATGGTGGATCTGTTCGTGGATCATGGTATGGCGGGTAACGATAGTGCGGAACTCTTCAAACTGCTCTTTGGTCGGCGCTTCGCCGTTCAGCAGGATATAGCACACTTCCAGATAGTTGGAGTGCAACGCCAGCTGGTCGATTGGGTAGCCACGATGCAGCAGAATGCCCTCGTCGCCATCGATATAGGTAATTTTGGATTCGCAGGAAGCCGTGGAGGTAAAACCCGGGTCAAAGGTGAAATAGCCTTTAGAGCCGAGACTACGGACATCAATCTCTTCCTGGCCTAACGTGCCGCTTAATACGTCAAGTTCAATGGCGTCTTCGCCGGGCAGGTTAAGCGTTGCTTTTTTATCAGCCATTTAAGTCTCCTTAGCGCCTTATCGATGAATCTATGACAGCTGAAACGCCGTTATGTCACCGCTGGTGGTTAAAAAACCATCTCCACTCTGTGGCATCTTGGTGCGTGCAGGGTACAGAGTGACGGCGCGTACAGGCCGGAAGGACACAATCAGGCTTGGTTCAGTAATTGTTAAAGATTCGGTGTGGTCGTAACTTGTTGACCTGATGCTTTATAAGTTTAGTTCACCAATGTTACATAACTTGTGATTAGGTGAAAGTGTATCCCCATAACTTTTGTGCATCATAGAACTTTTCGTGCTGGGTTTGTAACAAGAATGTTGAAGTTTTGTCAAATCAGATAATTAAACTTGTATAAATTGTGAAAAACGTGAGTAAGATCACTGTTCCACCTATTTTTCCACCGGATGATTGTAGGGGAATTGTAATAGGATTGTGATCGACCTATACTGCCGCCAGGTCTCCGGAATACCCTGACACCAGGAGCCACCCAGCGTTTTAGCGCCACATATTAACACTGGATGTTGCTGTTTTGGTGCCGGTTCACAGTCAGAACGCTTATGTGTTCGGCTGTTACCTTCAGGACCGGAGGAAGCAAAATAAGAAAGGCTCTGTGGGCAAAACCGTGAAAAAACAAAGACCTGTCAATCTGGATCTCTCAACGATCCGGTTTCCCGTTACCGCAATCGCGTCCATTCTCCACCGCGTGTCCGGCGTCATTACGTTTGTTGCCGTTGGCATACTGCTCTGGTTACTGGGCCTCTCTCTCTCATCGCCGGAAGGCTTTCTGCAGGCGTCCGCCGTTATGCAGAGCTTCTTTGTTAAATTCATCATGTGGGGCATCCTGACCGCGCTGGCATACCACATTGTCGGCGGCGTACGCCATATGCTGATGGATTTTGGCTATCTGGCAGAGACGCAGGTGGTGGGAACGCGTTCAGCGCAAATCTGTTTTGGTATCACCGTCGTGCTTTCAATTCTGGCTGGAGTCCTCGTATGTTAAGCAACGCTTCTGCACTGGGACGCAATGGCGTTCATGACTGGCTGCTGGTGCGCGCCTCGGCGATTGTAATGACGCTCTACGTCCTCTACATCCTCGGCTTTATCGTGATGTCGGATACGCTGACTTACGATCTCTGGCGCGGTTTTTTTGCCTCCTCCGTGACTAAGGTATTCACGCTGCTGACGCTGTTCTCCATTTTAATGCATGGCTGGATAGGGATGTGGCAGGTGCTGACCGATTACGTTAAGCATCTGGCAACCCGTCTGCTGCTGCAGATGGCGATTGTCGTCGCGCTGTTTGTCTATGCCATTTATGGAACTGTCGTTGTGTGGGGTGCGTAAAAAATGAAGTTGCCAGTCAGAGAGTTTGATGCCGTTGTTGTCGGCGCCGGTGGTGCAGGCATGCGTGCCGCGCTGCAGATTTCCCAGTCGGGCCAGAGCTGCGCCCTGTTATCTAAAGTCTTTCCAACCCGTTCCCACACTGTTTCCGCGCAGGGCGGTATTACCGTCGCGCTGGGTAACAGCCACGACGATAACTGGGAATGGCATATGTACGATACGGTAAAAGGTTCCGACTATATCGGTGACCAGGACGCTATCGAATATATGTGCAAAACCGGCCCGGAAGCGATCCTGGAGCTGGAGCATATGGGCCTGCCGTTCTCGCGCCTGGACGATGGCCGCATCTATCAGCGTCCGTTCGGCGGCCAGTCGAAAAACTTCGGCGGCGAGCAGGCTGCGCGTACCGCAGCGGCGGCTGACCGTACCGGCCATGCATTGCTGCATACGCTTTATCAGCAGAACCTGAAAAACAAAACCACTATCTTCTCCGAATGGTACGCGCTGGATCTGGTGAAAAACGCCGACGGCGCTATTGTTGGCTGTACCGCGCTGAATATAGAAGATGGCGAAGTCGTTTACTTTAAAGCGAAAGCCACGGTACTGGCTACCGGCGGCGCGGGCCGTATCTATCAGTCCACCACCAACGCCCATATCAATACCGGCGACGGCGTCGGCATGGCGCTGCGCGCTGGCGTGCCGGTACAGGATATGGAGATGTGGCAGTTCCACCCAACCGGTATCGCGGGCGCGGGCGTGTTGGTAACGGAAGGCTGTCGTGGCGAAGGCGGCTACCTGCTGAACAAGCACGGCGAACGCTTTATGGAACGCTACGCGCCTAACGCGAAAGATCTGGCAGGCCGCGACGTGGTTGCCCGTTCAATGATGATTGAAATCCGTGAAGGCCGCGGCTGCGAAGGTCCGTGGGGCCCGCATATCAAGCTGAAGCTTGATCATCTGGGAAGTGAAGTGCTGGAAGCACGCCTGCCGGGCATCCTGGAGCTCTCCCGTACCTTCGCCCACGTCGATCCGGTGAAAGAGCCGATTCCGGTTATCCCAACCTGCCACTATATGATGGGCGGTATTCCTACCAAAGTGACCGGTCAGGCGCTGACGGTTAACGAGCAGGGCGAAGATGTTGTGGTGCCGGGCCTGTTTGCGGTAGGCGAAATCGCCTGCGTATCCGTGCACGGTTCCAACCGTCTTGGCGGTAACTCGCTGCTGGATCTGGTGGTATTTGGCCGCGCAGCCGGTCTGCATCTTCAGCAGTCCGTGCAGGAGCAGGGCGAGCTGCTGGAAGCCACCGATGAAGAAATCGAGGCTTCGCTGGCGCGTCTGAACCGCTGGAACAATACCGAAACCGGCGAAGATCCTGCCGAGCTGCGTAAAGCGCTGCAAACCTGCATGCAGAATAACTTCTCAGTATTCCGCGAAGGCGACGCGATGGCCAAAGGCCTGGAAGAGCTGAAAGTACTGCGCGAGCGCCTGAAAAACGCCCGCCTGGATGACCGCTCACCAGACTTCAATACCCAGCGTATCGAGTGCCTGGAGCTGGATAACCTGATGGAAACGGCCTACGCCACCGCCGTAGCGGCAAACTTCCGCACGGAAAGCCGTGGCGCACACAGCCGCTTCGATTACCCGGATCGTGACGATGCAAACTGGCTGTGCCACAGCGTTTACCTGCCGCAGAGCGAAAGCATGACGCGCCGCGAGGTAAACATGGAGCCAAAACTGCGCGCGGCTTTCCCACCGAAAGCTCGTACCTACTAGTTTGCGGAGCAAGAGATGAGAATCGAATTTTCAGTTTATCGTTATAACCCGGATGTGGATGACGCGCCGCGCATGCAGGATTACAGCCTGGAGTCGGAAGAAGGGCGCGACATGATGCTGCTGGACGCTTTAATCCGCCTGAAAGAAAAAGATCCGACACTGGCTTTCCGCCGCTCCTGTCGTGAAGGCGTCTGCGGCTCCGACGGCATCAACATGAACGGCAAAAATGGCCTGGCCTGTATCACGCCGGTTTCCGCGCTGGGTGCGGGAAAACGTAAAATTGTTATCCGTCCGCTGCCCGGATTGCCGGTTATCCGCGATTTGGTAGTAGACATGGGGCAGTTCTACACTCAATATGAGAAAATTAAGCCTTACCTGTTGAATAATGGGCAAAATCCTCCGGCACGCGAGCATCTGCAGCAGCCGGAGCAGCGCGAGAAGCTGGACGGCCTGTACGAGTGTATTCTCTGCGCCTGCTGCTCTACTTCCTGCCCATCTTTCTGGTGGAACCCGGACAAATTTATCGGTCCGGCAGGGCTGTTGGCCGCCTACCGCTTCCTGATCGACAGTCGCGATACGGAAACCGGTGCGCGCCTGGATGACCTTAATGATGCTTTCAGCGTGTTCCGCTGCCACAGCATCATGAACTGCGTCAGCGTCTGTCCAAAAGGGCTGAACCCGACGCGCGCTATCGGCCATATCAAGTCGATGCTGCTGGCGCGAAGCGCGTAGATTTTCCGGGAGCCTGGCTCCCGGCTGTTTTATCAGGCCGCGCCTGCAGGCGCGACCGAGGGCAAGCCGCTGACGCGGCGCGGGGCTTAGCTGTTCCGTTACATAATCACGGCAACAAAAAAGCGTAATGCTTTAAGGGATCACAATGCAGAACAGCGCGATGAAACCCTGGCTGGACTCCTCCTGGCTGGCCGGCGCGAATCAGACCTATATAGAGCAGCTCTATGAGGATTATCTGACCGATCCTGACTCTGTCGATGAGGCCTGGAAAACGCTGTTTCAGCAGCTTCCGGGTCATGGAGTCAGGCCAGAGCAGTTCCACTCCACCACTCGCGAATATTTCAAGCGTCTGGCGAAAGATGCCTCTCGCTACACCTCTTCCGTCAGCGATCCCGACACCAACGCCAAGCAGGTCAAGGTGCTTCAGCTGATCAACGCCTTCCGTTTCCGCGGCCACCAGCAGGCCAGACTCGATCCGCTGGGCCTGTGGAAGCAGGAATCGGTGCCGGATCTGGATCCCGCTTTTCACGATCTGACCGAAGCCGATTTCCAGGAAACCTTTAACGTTGGCTCTTTCGCCTTCGGCAAAGAGACCATGAAGCTGGCCGATCTCTTCAGCCTGCTGCAGCAGACCTACTGCGGCTCCATCGGCGCGGAGTATATGCATATCACCAACACCGAAGAGAAACGCTGGATCCAGCAGCGTATCGAATCGGTGGCGGGCCAGGCCTCTTTCTCTACCGATGAGAAAAAAGGTTTCCTGAAGCAGCTTACCGCGGCAGAAGGGCTGGAGCGCTATCTCGGCGCTAAATTCCCGGGCGCGAAACGCTTCTCGCTGGAAGGCGGCGATGCGCTGGTGCCGATGCTGAACGAAATGATCCGCCACGCGGGCAAAAGCGGCACGCGCGAAGTGGTGCTGGGCATGGCGCACCGTGGCCGTCTGAACGTGCTGATCAACGTGCTGGGCAAAAAGCCGCAGGATCTGTTTGACGAGTTCTCCGGCAAGCATAAAGAACATCTGGGCACCGGCGACGTAAAATACCATATGGGCTTCTCGTCCGATGTCGAGACCGAAGGCGGCATGGTGCACCTGGCGCTGGCGTTTAACCCGTCGCACCTGGAAATCGTCAGCCCGGTAGTTATGGGTTCCGTTCGTGCGCGTCTGGATCGTCTGGATGAACCGCGCAGCAGCAAAGTACTGCCGATTACCATCCACGGCGATGCGGCTGTTACCGGCCAGGGCGTAGTTCAGGAAACGCTGAACATGTCGCAGGCACGCGGCTACGAAGTTGGCGGCACCGTGCGTATCGTGATCAACAACCAGATTGGTTTTACCACTTCCAATCCTCAGGATGCGCGTTCTACGCAGTACTGTACCGATATCGGCAAAATGGTGCTGGCGCCAATTTTCCACGTTAACGCGGACGATCCGGAAGCCGTGGCTTTCGTTACCCGCCTGGCGCTGGATTTCCGTAACACCTTTAAGCGGGATGTCTTTATCGATTTGGTCTGCTACCGCCGCCACGGCCACAACGAAGCCGATGAGCCAAGCGCAACGCAGCCGGTAATGTACCAGAAGATCAAAAAGCATCCGACGCCGCGTAAGCTCTATGCCGACCGTCTGGAAGCGGAAAAAGTCGCTACGCTGGAAGATGCCACCGAGATGGTCAATCTTTACCGCGATGCGCTGGACGCGGGCGAATGCGTAGTGCCGGAATGGCGTCCGATGAGCCTGCACTCCTTTACCTGGTCGCCGTACCTCAATCACGAATGGGACGAAAGCTATCCGTCCACGCTGGATCTCAAGCGTCTGCAGGAGCTGGCAAAACGCATCAGCACCGTGCCGGAAGCGATCGAGATGCAGTCGCGCGTCGCCAAAATCTACAACGACCGCGCCGCGATGGCAGCAGGCGAAAAACCTTTTGACTGGGGCGCAGCGGAAAACCTGGCCTACGCCACTTTGCTGGATGAAGGCATCCCGTGCCGTCTCTCCGGCGAAGATATGGGCCGTGGTACCTTCTTCCATCGCCACGCGGTGATCCATAACCAGGCCAACGGCTCTACCTATACGCCGTTGCAGCATATCCATAACGGTCAGGGCACTTTCAGAGTCTGGGATTCCGTCCTTTCCGAAGAAGCGGTGCTGGCGTTTGAATATGGCTACGCCACGGCGGAACCGCGCACGCTGACCATCTGGGAAGCACAGTTTGGCGACTTCGCCAACGGCGCACAGGTAGTTATCGACCAGTTCATCAGCTCCGGCGAGCAGAAATGGGGCCGTATGTGTGGCCTGGTGATGCTGCTGCCGCACGGCTACGAAGGGCAGGGCCCGGAGCACTCTTCTGCGCGTCTGGAACGCTATCTGCAACTCTGCGCCGAGCAGAACATGCAGGTCTGCGTGCCTTCCACGCCAGCACAGGTTTACCACATGCTGCGTCGCCAGGCGCTGCGCGGAATGCGTCGCCCGTTAGTGGTGATGTCACCTAAATCGCTGCTGCGCCATCCATTGGCTATCTCTTCACTGGAAGAGCTGGCTAACGGCGGCTTCCAGCCGGCGATTGGCGAAATCGACGATCTCGATCCAAAAGGCGTTAAGCGCGTGGTGCTCTGTTCCGGCAAGGTTTATTACGACCTGTTGGAAAAACGCCGCAAAAACGAGCAGACCGATGTGGCTATCGTCCGTATCGAACAGCTTTATCCTTTCCCGCACAAAGCGGTACAGGAAAAACTCCAGCAGTATGCGCACGTGCATGATTTTGTCTGGTGCCAGGAAGAGCCGCTGAATCAGGGCGCCTGGTACTGCAGCCAGCATCACTTCCGCGAAGTTGTGCCGTTCGGCGCTTCATTGCGTTACGCCGGCCGTCCCGCTTCGGCTTCGCCAGCGGTTGGCTACATGTCCGTTCACCAGCAGCAGCAGCAAGATCTGGTTAATGACGCGCTGAACGTTAATTAATTAAAGGAAAAATAATGAGTAGCGTAGATATTCTCGTCCCCGACCTGCCTGAATCCGTCGCCGACGCCACCGTGGCGACCTGGCACAAAAAACCAGGCGATGCGGTAACCCGTGACGAAGTGCTGGTTGAAATTGAAACTGACAAAGTGGTGCTGGAAGTGCCTGCCGCTGCCGATGGCGTGCTGGAAGCGATTCTGGAAGACGAAGGCGCGACCGTGACTTCCCGTCAGGCGCTGGGCCGCTTAAAAGAAGGCAACAGCGGCGGTAAAGAGAGTTCTGTTAAAGCGGAAGAGAAAGAGTCTACTCCGGCACAGCGCCAGAGCGCCTCGCTGGAAGAAGAGAGCAACGATGCACTCAGCCCGGCTATCCGCCGTCTGATCGCCGAGCATGGCCTGGAGCCTTCAGATATCAAAGGCACCGGCGTGGGCGGACGTCTGACCCGTGAAGACGTTGAAAAGCATCTGGCGAAAGCGCCAGCCGCGAAAGCCGCCGAGCCAAAAGCAGCTGCGCCTGCCGCCACCGCCGCGCCGCTGGCTGGCCGTAGCGAAAAACGCGTGCCGATGACCCGCCTGCGTAAGCGTATCGCCGAGCGTCTGCTGGAAGCGAAAAACAGCACCGCTATGCTGACCACGTTTAACGAAGTCAACATGCAGCCGATCATGAACCTGCGCAAGCAGTACGGCGAAGCCTTTGAAAAACGTCACGGCATCCGTCTGGGCTTTATGTCCTTCTACCTGAAAGCGGTAGTGGAAGCGCTGAAGCGTTTCCCGGAAGTGAACGCTTCTATTGATGGCGAAGACGTGGTTTACCACAACTACTTTGACGTCAGCATCGCTGTTTCCACGCCTCGCGGCCTGGTCACGCCGGTACTAAAAGATATCGACGCGCTGGGCATGGCGGATATCGAGAAAAAAATCAAAGAGCTGGCCATCAAGGGCCGCGACGGCAAGCTGACTGTAGACGAACTTACCGGCGGTAACTTCACCATTACCAACGGCGGCGTCTTTGGCTCGCTGATGTCCACGCCGATTATCAACCCGCCGCAAAGCGCCATCCTGGGCATGCACGCCATTAAAGATCGTCCGATGGCGGTTAACGGCCAGGTGGTGATCCTGCCAATGATGTATCTGGCGCTCTCCTACGATCACCGTCTGATCGACGGCAAAGAGTCCGTGAGCTTCCTGGTGGCGATCAAAGAGCTGCTGGAAGATCCGTCTCGCCTGCTGCTGGACGTTTAATTCCTGCTGGACGCGGCGCAGGTCGCGTCCACCCTATGTGTGGCTGACATGCCGGCATGATGCCGGATGCGGCCGAGTCTTTTCCGAACTGGATGGATTAACAACATGAACTTACATGAATATCAGGCAAAACAGCTGTTCGCCCGGTATGGTTTACCGGCTCCCGTCGGCTATGCCTGCACCACTCCACGCGAAGCGGAAGAAGCAGCTTCTAAAATTGGCGCTGGCCCGTGGGTCGTGAAATGTCAGGTTCATGCCGGAGGCCGCGGCAAAGCGGGCGGCGTGAAGGTAGTGAAAAGCAAAGAAGAGATCCGCGCGTTCGCTGAGCACTGGTTAGGCAAGCGTCTGACCACTTACCAGACCGACGCCAACGGCCAGCCGGTTAACCAGATCCTGGTAGAAGCGGCGACCGATATCGATCAGGAGCTTTACCTGGGCGCGGTAGTGGATCGCGGCACCCGTCGCGTGGTGTTTATGGCCTCTACCGAAGGCGGCGTGGAAATCGAAAAAGTGGCGGAAGAAACCCCGCATCTGATCCACAAAATGGCGCTGGATCCGTTAACCGGTCCGCAGCCTTACCAGGGCCGCGAGCTGGCCTTTAAACTGGGCCTGAAAGGCAAACAGATCGGTCAGTTCACCAAAATCTTTATGGGCCTGGCGACCATGTTCCTGGAGCGCGACCTGGCGCTGGTAGAGATCAACCCGCTGGTGATCACTAAGCAGGAAGATCTGATTTGCCTGGACGGCAAGCTGGGCGCGGACGGCAATGCGCTGTTCCGTCAGCCAGAGCTGCGTGAAATGCGCGATCCAAGCCAGGAAGATTCCCGCGAAGCGCATGCGGCGCAGTGGGAGCTGAACTACGTGGCGCTGGAAGGCAATATCGGCTGTATGGTGAACGGCGCGGGCCTGGCGATGGGCACCATGGACATCGTTAAGCTGAACGGCGGCCAGCCAGCTAACTTCCTGGACGTTGGCGGCGGCGCAACCAAAGAGCGCGTGACCGAAGCCTTTAAAATCATCCTTTCCGACGACGCGGTTAAAGCCGTTTTCGTTAACATCTTCGGCGGCATCGTACGCTGCGACCTGATTGCCGACGGCATCATCGGCGCGGTAGCCGAAGTAGGCGTGAATGTACCTGTGGTGGTGCGTCTGGAAGGAAACAATGCCGAGCTGGGCGCGCAGAAACTGGCGGACAGCGGCCTGAATATTATTGCAGCAACCAGCCTGAGCGACGCGGCGCAGCGCGTTGTGGCCGCAGCGGAGGGGAAATAATGTCCATTTTGATCGATAAAAACACCAAGGTAATCTGCCAGGGCTTTACCGGCGGGCAGGGGACTTTCCATTCCGAGCAGGCGCTGGCTTACGGCACGCAGCTGGTTGGCGGCGTAACGCCGGGCAAAGGCGGCACCGAGCATCTGGGCCTGCCAGTGTTTAACACCGTGCGTGAAGCGGTGGAAGCCACTGGCGCGACCGCCTCCGTGATTTACGTTCCGGCTCCGTTCTGCAAAGACGGCATCCTGGAAGCGATTGATGCGGGCATCAAGCTGATTATCACTATCACCGAAGGTATCCCGACGCTGGATATGCTGACGGTAAAAGTGAAGCTGGATGAAGCTGGCGTGCGCATGATCGGCCCGAACTGTCCTGGCGTTATTACCCCAGGCGAATGCAAAATCGGCATCATGCCTGGCCATATCCATAAGCCTGGCCGCATCGGTATCGTTTCCCGTTCCGGTACGCTGACTTATGAAGCTGTTAAGCAGACCACCGACATCGGCTACGGCCAGTCTACCTGCGTGGGCATCGGCGGTGACCCGATCCCGGGCTCTAACTTTATCGATATCCTGAAGCTGTTCCAGGAAGATCCGCAGACTGAAGCGATCGTGATGATCGGCGAGATCGGCGGCAGCGCGGAAGAAGAAGCCGCGGCCTTTATCAAAGAGCACGTCACCAAGCCGGTTGTTGGCTATATTGCTGGCGTAACCGCGCCGAAAGGCAAGCGTATGGGTCACGCGGGCGCAATCATTGCGGGCGGTAAAGGCACGGCGGACGAGAAATTCGCTGCGCTGGAAGCGGCTGGCGTTAAGACCGTTCGCAGCCTGGCCGATATCGGCGATGCAGTGAAGGCTGTACTGCCACACTAAACTTACATTCGGTCTGAAGGCGACATTTAAAGCCAGTCTGACGGAAAGTAATAAAAAAGGGTTTATGCTCAGGCATAAACCCTTTATCAATTGCAAGCCGATCATTTTTAGCTCTTTTCCGAACAAAAGGCGCGGCCTTATTTAAATAAAATTTTGGTGAATTTTTTTATTAAGCTGACAGGCTTAACTGCCGACTCCAGAGAGAATCGGTTCGCCAGTTTTTCGGAAAGCCCATTTTTTCCCATGTAACGCATACCGGACTCTGTACCATCAGGCTTTCCAATTGTTCTTTAAGTCCGTCGCTCCATGACAACCGATCGGAAAGATATTTAAGTACGGCCACTTCTACTTTTTAAATCTGCTCAAGTATAATGAGAAGTAATCGGCGATCAAATTCATAGAGATTGATAATCTGTTCGGTGCCAATAATAAAGTGTTTGGGCTCCAGCGGACGAGGAACGCGATCGTCAGTTACAGAGTAAAACGGATAAAAACAGCCACGCAGGCGATAATAACCAATGAAGCGCAGAGCATTTTCTGCAATCTTCTTATCGCTGATTATGAGGCCACGCATCCTGAGTTTGTTGCTCAAATCTTCAGGTCGGCTGGTTGGTTTTTCGTAGGTCACTCTGTTTCGGCTTATTTCCCCATACCTACTACCCAGGCAACTCTCCTGATGCTTTTGGCTGCCAGACACAAATGCAGCCCCGCAGCGGTGGGTTTTCAAACTTTAAATATAGAGCTTGCCGATAATTTTGAACGGTTTTTGATAATCAAGCTTGCGTCTACACGTTAAGGAGAACTTCTCATAAGAAAAAATTAAATAGTTGTCTTTTTTATATTTATATTAAATTCTTGTTCTAATTATTGCTTGTATAGGGGTTTCCATTTAAATTCTGTTAAATTTATATTTGTCAAAGCCTATTTTTTAACATTGTTTAATGTAGATCAAAGAAGAAACTTTTATTTGCGTCTCAGACGCTGGCTAAACACGCGCTTAAGGATTAAATTGCTCTGCGTCAAAAAAGCCGTTTTACGCCATTAATTATAATTGGGTGGATTCTGAGTTGAGCGCAAATTTACTCACTCATTACTCTTCTGGCATATAAAGAGCGTAAATCGCGCTGGTTTTAAGTTCTTTGATTAACAACAGGGTCACTTACAGCCCGATGATTAGCGATCCTGTTCTGCCGTCGCGCCTGGCGCGGGGATAACACTGAGCAAGGAGCAAGGAGTCAATATGTTAGATGTAGTCGAACTGTCGCGTTTACAGTTTGCGCTAACGGCCATGTACCATTTTCTGTTTGTGCCTTTAACGCTGGGGATGGCGTTTTTACTGGCAATTATGGAAACGGTTTACGTGCTGTCAGGCAAACAAATCTATAAAGATATGACCAAATTCTGGGGCAAGTTATTCGGTATTAACTTTGCGCTGGGCGTGGCTACCGGGCTGACGATGGAGTTTCAGTTCGGTACCAACTGGTCTTACTACTCACACTATGTTGGGGATATATTCGGCGCACCACTGGCAATAGAAGGACTGATGGCGTTCTTCCTCGAATCCACCTTTGTCGGCATGTTCTTCTTCGGCTGGGACAGATTGAGCAAAGTCCAGCACCTTACCGTGACCTGGCTGGTGGCGCTAGGCTCCAACCTTTCCGCATTGTGGATTTTGGTAGCAAACGGCTGGATGCAAAACCCGATCGGCTCAGAATTCAACTTTGAAACCATGCGTATGGAGATGGTGAGCTTTTCCGAGCTGATCCTCAATCCTGTGGCGCAGGTGAAGTTTGTGCATACCGTGGCGGCTGGCTACACCTGCGGCGCGATGTTTATTATGGGCATCAGCGCCTGGTATCTGCTGCGCGGGCGCGATACCGCCTTTGCTAAACGCTCGTTCGCCATCGCTGCCAGTTTCGGTATGGCTGCCGTGCTGGCAGTAATTCTGCTGGGCGACGAATCGGGTTACGTAGTTGGGGATGTGCAGAAAACTAAGCTTGCCGCCATCGAGGCGGAGTGGGAAACGCAGCCGGCACCAGCGCCCTTTACGCTGTTTGGTTTACCCGATCAGCAGGCGCAGCAAAACCGTTACGCCGTTCATATTCCCTGGGCGCTTGGGTTGATCGCTACCCGCTCGGTGGATCAGCAGGTTACCGGTATAAAAGATCTGATGGTGCAGCACGAAATCCGCATTCGCAACGGCATGCACGCCTATCGCCTGCTGGAGCAACTGAGGGAAGGGAACAGCGATCCGGCAGTACGCGCTGCTTTTGATAAGGCAAAACAAGATCTGGGCTATGGGCTGCTGCTGAAACGCTATACGCCAAACGTTGCCGACGCCAGCGAGGCGCAAATCCGCCAGGCTACGCAGGATTCAATTCCTCCAGTTGCGCCACTCTATTTCTCTTTCCGCATTATGGTGGCATGTGGCGTGCTGATGCTGCTACTCACCGTCTGCTGCTTCTGGAGCGTTATCCGCAACCGCATCGGCAAGAGCAGGTTGCTGCTGAAATGCGCGCTATACGGTATTCCGCTACCGTGGATTGCGGCAGAAGCGGGCTGGTTCGTTGCGGAATATGGTCGTCAGCCGTGGGCGATTGGCGAAGTTCTGCCGACGGCAGTCGCTAACTCCTCGCTAACAGTCGGTCAGATCCTCTTTTCGCTGCTGCTAATCTGCGGCCTTTACACGCTGTTCCTGATCGCCGAAATGTATCTAATGTTCCGCTTCGCCAGGCTTGGGCCGAGCAGCCTGAAGACCGGGCGTTACCATTTCGAACAGGCTATTAGCACCGGAACAGGAGCTTGATCATGATTACCTATGAACTGCTGCGTTTTGTCTGGTGGCTGCTGATTGGCATACTGCTGATTGGCTTTGCGGTCACCGACGGCTTTGATATGGGCGTAGGCATGCTGGGCCGTCTTATCGGCCGTAACGATGTCGAACGCCGCATAATGATTAATACCATAGCGCCGCACTGGGACGGTAACCAGGTTTGGCTAATCACCGCTGGTGGCGCGCTGTTCGCTGCATGGCCAATGGTTTACGCTGCCGCTTTTTCCGGCTTCTATGTGGCGATGATCCTGGTGCTGGCCTCGCTGTTTTTCCGGCCTGTTGGTTTTGACTATCGGTCGAAAATTGAGGATCCCCGCTGGCGCGGCCTCTGGGACTGGGGCATTTTTGTCGGCAGCTTTGTGCCGCCGCTGGTGATCGGCGTGGCTTTCGGTAACCTGCTGCAGGGCGTGCCTTTTTATGCCGATGAATATCTGCGCCTCTTCTATACCGGCAGCTTCTTTCAACTGCTAAACCCCTTTGCGCTGCTAACGGGCGTGGTCAGCGTAACCATGATCCTGACCCAGGGCGCCACTTATTTGCAGATGCGCACCACGGGCGAGCTGCATTTAAGATCGAAAGCGATCGCGCAGATCGCCACTCTGGTGATGCTGGTCTGCTTTGTGTTAGCGGGCGTCTGGGTGAAGTACGGTCTTGAAGGCTATCAGCTGGTCTCCACGCTGGATCACAATGCGGCATCCAATCCGCTGGCGAAAGAAGTTACCCGCAAGGCTGGTGCCTGGCTGGTCAACTTTAATCAAATGCCGCTGCTGTGGGCCATTCCGGTGCTGGGCGTAGCGCTGCCGTTAGTGACGGCGCTTTTCGCAAGGGTGAACAAAGCGGGCTGGGCGTTTTTATGCTCTTCATTAACCATGGCCTGCGTGATCCTGACAGCAGGCATAGCGATGTTCCCGTTTGTGATGCCTTCCAGCAGCGTGCTGAACCATAGCCTGACGATGTGGGATGCGACCTCCAGTTTGCTGACGCTAAAAATCATGACGGTAACGGCCATTATCTTCGTGCCGATCATCCTGATTTACAGTACCTGGTGCTATTACAAAATGTTTGGCCGCGTGACGCGTGAACAGATCGAAGCCAACACGCATTCTCTTTACTGAATAAGGAGCTGAACCATGTGGTATTTTGCCTGGATCCTCGGCACGCTGCTGGCCTGTGCCATCGGTGTGATTACCGCGCTGGCTATTGAGCATCTTGAAGAAAGCGCATAGCCACCTGCGCACCTCGTTGTTATCCATCCTTCTGCTAAACGGGCCGCCTTGTCGGCCCGTTTCTCCTCTGGTTCGCGTTCTTTTTTTAACCTGGTTTGTGTCAATAAAGGTTTAAGATTTCTCTTTAAATCCGCGGAATTGTTTCCGGAAGATAATTATTTTGTTTAGCCTCTGGCAATCCATTCCAAAGGCGTATGCTCTTGCGTATAGTAGCAACGGTTAAAAAGTTATACCGGGATGTAGAGTGAGTACAACGCTGTTTCGATGGCCGGTGCGTGTCTACTATGAAGACACCGATGCCGGTGGTGTGGTCTACCATGCCAGCTATGTCGCTTTTTATGAACGGGCACGAACCGAGATGCTGCGCCAGCACCATTTCAGCCAACAGACGCTGCTGGAACAGCAGGTCGGGTTTGTCGTGCGTCGTCTCACGGTCGATTACCTGGCTGCCGCGCGTCTGGATGAACTTCTGGAGGTACAAAGCGAGGTGGTCAAAATGACCAGAACGACCATGACATTCGCACAACGTATTGTTAATGCAGAAGGCCGGACGCTGAACGAAGCCGAAGTGCTGATCGCCTGCATCAATCCACATCTGATGAAGCCCATTGCGCTTCCCAAGTCTATTGTCGCGGAGTTCAAGCAGTGACTGACATGAACATTCTTGATTTGTTCCTGAAGGCGAGCCTTCTGGTCAAACTTATCATGGTGATTTTGATTGGCTTTTCCATCGCCTCCTGGGCAATCATTATTCAGCGCACCCGCATTCTGAATGCGGCGGGCCGCGAAGCTGACGCCTTTGAAGACAAGTTCTGGTCGGGCATTGAGCTGTCGCGTCTCTACCAGGAAAGCCAGGCGCGCCGCGACGAGCTGGCGGGTTCCGAACAGATTTTCTACGCGGGCTTTAAAGAGTTCGCCCGGCTGCATCGCGCCAACAACCATGCGCCGGAAGCGGTAGTGGAAGGCGCGACCCGCGCCATGCGCATCTCGCTGAACCGCGAGCTGGAAACGCTGGAAAACCATATTCCTTTCCTCGGCACCGTGGGTTCGATCAGTCCCTATATTGGCCTGTTCGGCACGGTCTGGGGCATCATGCACGCCTTTATCGCGCTGGGCGCGGTAAAACAGGCCACGCTACAGATGGTTGCGCCGGGGATCGCAGAAGCGCTGATCGCCACCGCAATCGGCCTGTTTGCGGCTATTCCAGCGGTAATGGCTTATAACCGCCTGAATCAGCGCGTCAACAAGCTGGAGCAGAACTACGACAACTTTATGGAAGAGTTCACCGCCATTCTGCATCGTCAGGCATTCTCCAGCGAGAACAGCAGGTAGGAGTGACCTATGGCCAGAACGCGTGGTCGCGGCAAACGCGACCTGAAGTCCGAAATCAACATTGTTCCGCTGCTCGACGTTCTGCTGGTACTGCTGCTGATCTTTATGGCGACGGCGCCGATCATCACCCAGAGCGTAGAGGTGGATCTGCCGGACGCAACGGATTCCAAAACGGTTGCCAGCGATGATAATCCGCCGGTGATTGTCGAAGTCGCAGGCGTGGGGCAATACAGCCTGGTGGTCGACCACGATCGCATGGAACAGCTGCCGCCGGAGCAGGTCATAGCTGAAGCGCAGCGCCGCATTGAAGCGAATCCTAAAACGGTGTTCCTGATCGGCGGCGCGAAAGAGGTGCCTTACGATGAGATCATCAAGGCGCTGAACCTGCTGCATCAGGCGGGCGTAAAGTCCGTTGGACTAATGACGCAGCCGATTTAGTTTGGATCGTTTTTGGGAATCGAAAGTGTCGAAGGTAACCGAACAGAACGATAAGTTAAAACGCGCCATTATCATTTCAGCGATCCTGCATATCATTGTGATTGCGCTGCTGATCTGGAGCTCGTTTGACGAACATATCGACGCCAGCAGCGCTGGCGGCGGCGGTAGCGACATTGATGCGGTGATGGTCGATCCGGGCGCTATTGTCGATCAGTATAACCGCCAGCAGAATCAGCAAAGCGACAGCCAGCGCGCCGAGCAGCAGCGCCAGAAAAAGGCGAAGCAGCAGGCGGAAGAGCTACAGCAAAAGCAGGCGGCGGAACAGCAGCGGCTGAAAGAGCTGGAAAAAGAGCGCCTGCAGGCGCAGCAGGACGCGAAAAAGCAGGCGGCTGAACAGGCCGCCGAGCAGAAAAAAGCCGAGGAGGCCGCGAAGCAGGCCGCTGAGGAGCAGAAACAGGCTGAAGCCGCGGCGGCGAAAGCCAAAGCGGAAGCAAAAACGCAGGCGGATGCGAAAGCGGCAGCAGCGGCAGAAGCGAAAGCCAAAGCCCAGGCGGATGCGAAAGCGCAGGCGGATGCCCAGGCGAAAGCGGCGGCGGAAGCGCAGAAAAAAGCGGAAGCCGAGGCGAAGAAAGCCGCTGCCGATGCGAAGAAGCAGGCCGAAGAGAAAGCGGCCGCGGCGGCGGAAGCCGCTAAGGCGAAAGCGGCGCAGGAGGCGAAAGCCAAAGCACAGGCGGACGCGAAGGCGCAGGCCGCCGCCGAGGCAAAGGCGGCGAAAGAAAAAGCCGCTGAAGAGGCGAAAGAGAAAGCGGCCGAGGCAGCGAAGGAAAAAGCGGCCGAGGCGGCAAAAGAGAAAGCGGAAGCGGCGGCGAAGGCTAAAGCGGAGGCGGCCGAAAAAGCGAAAGCCGAGGCGGCGGCGAAAGCCAAAGCGGATGCGGCAGCCAAGGCGAAAGCGGCAGCGGACGCGAAGAAAAAAGCGGCGGCGGACGCGGCAAAAGAGAGCAGCGACGTTGACGACCTGCTGGGCGGTTTGACCTCCGGTAAAAACGCGCCGAAAGCGGGTAAAGCCGGTAGCGCAGGCGCGGCGGGGCAGGGCAACGCGAAGAAAGCGGGCGCCTCGCAGGGAGCGATTGACAGCTATGCAGGGCAGATCCAGTCAGCTATTCAGAGTAAATTTTACGAATGGGAATCCTACAAAGGGAAAACATGTACACTTCGTATCAAGCTGGCTCCTGATGGATTGTTAATCGATGTTAAATCTGAAGGTGGCGACCCTGCGCTATGTCAGGCCGCGTTGGTAGCTGCTAAACAGGCCCGAATACCTAAACCGCCGAGCCAGGCTGTTTATGAGGCGTTAAAGAATGCGCCATTGGATTTCAAGCCGCAATAATTTCGGTATTAGTCGGCAGGTTGAACTATGGTCAACTTGCCGTACTCTATAAATGCACCATTGGTTCGTTGAAACACTGCTAATTATCGTGGACGTAGCGTTCAGGTAAGGGAGAAAAGATGAAGCAGGCATTACGTGTAGCACTAAGTTTCCTGATGCTGTTTGTCGCCGTGGCGCATGCAGAAGTTCGAATTGAGATTACGCAGGGCGTCAATACGGCGCGTCCTATCGGCGTGGTGCCGTTTAAATGGGCCGGGCCGGGCGCAGCGCCGGAAGATATTGGCGGCATCGTAGCGGCGGATCTGCGCAACAGCGGCAAATTCAACCCGCTGGATCGCGCTCGTCTGCCACAGCAGCCGGGCAGCGCGGCGGAAGTTCAGCCAGCGGCCTGGACCGCGCTGGGTATTGATGCGGTTGTTGTCGGGCAGATCCAGCCTGGCGCAGACGGCAGCTATACCGTGTCTTATCAGCTGGTGGATACCTCCGGCAATCCGGGCACCGTACTGGCGCAAAACCAGTATAAAGTGACCAAACAGTGGCTGCGCTACGCGGCGCACACTGCCAGCGACGAAACCTTTGAAAAGCTGACCGGCATCAAAGGCGCATTCCGCACCCGTATCGCTTACGTAGTGCAGACCAATGGTGGCCAGTTCCCGTATGAGCTGCGCGTCTCGGATTACGATGGCTACAACCAGTTTGTAGTGCACCGTTCGCCGCAGCCGCTGATGTCTCCGGCCTGGTCGAAAGACGGCAGCAAGCTGGCCTATGTCACCTTTGAAAGCGGCAAATCGGCGCTGGTGATCCAGACGCTGGCCAACGGCGCTATCCGTCAGGTTGCCTCTTTCCCACGCCACAACGGCGCGCCATCTTTCTCGCCGGATGGCAGCAAGCTGGCTTTCGCCCTGTCGAAAACCGGCAGCCTGAACATCTACGTGATGGATTTGGGTTCCGGTCAGATTCGCCAGGTCACCGACGGTCGCTATAACAGCACTGAGCCAACCTGGTTCCCGGACAGCCAGACGCTGGCCTACACTTCGGATCAGGCTGGTCGTCCGCAAATCTATAAAGTGGGTATTAACGGCGGCGCGCCGCAGCGTCTGACCTGGGAAGGCTCCCAGAATCAGGACGCAGACGTCAGTACCGACGGTAAATCACTGGTGATGGTGAGCACCAATGGCGGTGCGCAACACGTCGCCAGACAAGATCTGGAAACGGGAGCCGTTCAACAATTAACGGACACGTTCCTGGACGAAACGCCGAGCCTCGCGCCAAACGGCACTATGGTAATCTACAGCTCTACTCAGGGCATGGGTTCCGTACTGCAGCTGGTATCGACCGACGGCCGTTTCAAAGCGCGTCTTCCGGCTACCGATGGTCAGGTCAAATTCCCTGCCTGGTCGCCGTATCTGTGATGCATATAAATATGTATGGCAAACAATAATAGGATTGTAGAAATGCAACTGAATAAAGTGCTGAAAGGCTTAATGCTGGCACTGCCAGTTATCGCAGTGGCTGCATGTAGCTCACACAAAAACAACAACAACGACCAGACCAACGGTATGGGCGATGACGCAAACGGCAGCATGAACAGCGGCATGAACGGCGGCAACATGTCTTCCGACGAGCAGGCGCGTCTGCAGATGCAGCAGCTGCAGCGTAACAACATCGTTTACTTTGGCCTGGACAAATACGACATCCAGTCCGAGTTCGCTCAGATGCTGGACGCGCACGCGACCTTCCTGCGCAGCAACCCGTCTTACAAAGTGACCGTAGAAGGTCATGCGGATGAGCGCGGTACGCCAGAGTACAACATCGCCCTGGGCGAGCGTCGTGCTACTGCCGTTAAAATGTACCTGCAGGGTAAAGGCGTTTCCGCTGACCAGATCTCTATCGTTTCTTACGGTAAAGAGAAGCCAGCCGTACTGGGTCACGACGAAGCGGCTTACGCTAAAAACCGTCGCGCCGTACTGGTCTACTAAGAGAAGAATATGATTAGTAACTTCAGACTTCACTTGCTGGGTCTGTCGTTACTGGTTGGCGTAGCGGCCCCCTGGGCCGCTAATGCCCAGGCGTCAATCAGTAACGTAGGGTCAGGCTCGGTCGAAGACCGCGTCACCTCGCTTGAGCGTATTTCCAATGCTCAGGCCCAGCTTCTTCAGCAGCTTCAGCAGCAGCTTTCCGACAACCAGCGCGATATCGACTCGCTGCGTGGTCAAATCCAGGAAAACCAATACCAGCTTAGCCAGATCACCGAACGCCAGAAAGATCTCTATCAGCAGATCGGTAATCTGAGCAGCGGCGCCTCTGCGCAGCCGCAGGCAGCTTCTGGCGATGCGGCTCCCGCCGCTACCGTAGACGGCTCTGGCGGCGGCGACAGCGCCTCTGCCGCGCCGGTGCAGGGCGGAGACGCCAACAGCGACTATAACGCCGCCGTAGCGCTGGTGCTGGAGAAAAAGCAGAACGAGCAGGCTATTACTGCTTTTCAGGCTTTTATCAAAAAATATCCGGATTCAACCTATCAGCCTAACGCAAACTATTGGCTGGGACAGTTGAATTACAACAAGGGTAAAAAAGACGACGCGGCTTATTATTTCGCTACCGTAGTTAAAAATTATCCTAAATCACCGAAAAGCGCCGATGCGCTGTATAAGGTGGGCGTGATCATGCAGGAGAAGGGCGACAGCGCAAAAGCGAAAGCCGTCTACCAGCAGGTGGTCAAGCAATACCCAAACACCGATGCGGCGAAACAAGCGCAAAAACGCGCGGCTGCGCTGTAATTGACCGCCTGAAGGCCATTTTAGCCTGATTTCTGTTCCGGTCGGGTGAAAGTCAGGCAGTTGAACGGGTTATCTGAAAATAGTGGTTGCGCTAAAACGGTAAATCAGTAATATATGCCGCCGTTGCCGGGACATATATCAAAACGTTCCGATAGCGTGAAAGTGGGTCGTTAGCTCAGTTGGTAGAGCAGTTGACTTTTAATCAATTGGTCGCAGGTTCGAATCCTGCACGACCCACCACTAATAAAGTAGTAGCAGTAACCGCATGATGCGGGTCGTTAGCTCAGTTGGTAGAGCAGTTGACTTTTAATCAATTGGTCGCAGGTTCGAATCCTGCACGACCCACCACTA
>NZ_JBHDVM010000014.1:0-127663 GCF_042610525.1 Pantoea sp. sgz302252 | reverse complement strand
GCCGGATCCTGCTCAAGGATAAGTGAATTAAGGCCCTGAATGGTCTGCTGCATCTCTGCCGGTACGTCCGCCCGCGCCATTGAAGGCATCACGGAAAGCAGCGGCGTTAAAAATTGGCTCCAGATAAGCACCCAGGCAATAAACCTGCGCGATCTTAATTCAGTAAACATAATATTCACTCATCCCTGAGAATAAATTTTCCGTTTCACAACAGGCAGGCCTTGCCTGCCTTTTTAAGGCTCTTCAGGCATTCAGATGTCGTACAGCTCCTTGATTTTTTCCTGGATAACTTTGTAGCCCGCGTAGTTAACTACCGAGCACAAGGTATCCAGCTTCATATCCAGCTTCATGGTATAAACACGCTTAGCATCGTTATCCATGATGTTCTTATTGACATTAAGGAAGCTGTAGCCTTCGCCAATTTTGATGTAGTCCTGCGAGTACTTATGATATTTCTTTTCACCTGCCTGACGCAGGAAGTTAAAATGATCGACGCACTGATTATTGCTTGAGATCACCGGATTAACCGGCACTATTTTGCTGTTCCCTCTGGAGTACTTAATGACAGGCTGCGGGTTAACCGCTGCCGTTTGTTTTGTCTCGCCCGATGTTTTTGTTGCTGCATGCTTATTTGTTCCGGACGAGCAAGCAGAAAGCAACACCACAGCCATAATGGGAAGAACTCTTAATAACATGCTGACTCCATTTTTAAATTGGCACCGAACCTTACGTCCAGCGCCAGGCTTATCCTTAAATCGACCCTAACTTTTTGTTCCCAGACCTTATTCCTATAAACACCTCCATTGCTGTAACAACCTAAAGTACAAATCAGTAAAAATAAAAAGACGGCATTAATAAACTTCCAAAAAGGAGGGAGGCACAGAAAAAAACACTTAAGCAATATAATTTTTTGTGGACTTTACCATAGAGACTTTGATCGGTAAATACGATCAATAGATTTTTTTTGATAGATTTTAACTATTAAATAACTCTTATCGATCGTTACAAACGTTTTCTGTTTGTCAGGAAAGCCATTGCATACTGTTCTATATTTTTACCAGGAGTTAGCATTTTTCATGAGGGAACTATGAAAATTAATCAGCATATTTATGGCAGTAATTTCTTTCTGTGTGCCGGGGTTAACGCTCTACTCGAAACTATATTCAGAGATAACAGCGAGCTTGAAAGTGAAAACTATTACTTTCTGCTTTTCTCCGATCTTTCTCTTACCGATATCCCCTATTGCTGCCGCTATATTGATAAAAGTAAATCCTATATCGTGGTGGGCGACATGAAATTAAAGCCGCTACTTTATGGAATTAACCATTTGAAAATAGAAGGTTTTATTTCCATATCCCTGCCACTTGCGGCCATGCACCACGAGCTTTTTCGTTTGATGAAAAATAAAGAGGCTGCGCGCGCGCCCTTTGCCAGACGTCTTTCGGCGCATCTGACCTTCAGTGAAAGAAACATATTAAGATATATATCAAAAGGACTGACTCCCGCGTCGATAGCAACCTGGACAGGCGTCAGCGTTAAGACCGTCAGTACACATAAGCGCAACATTATGAGAAAACTTAACGTTTCGAGTAACCAGCAGCTTTACATTAAAGCCCTGTTGCTTCAGCAGCCGGAAAAAACCATTCGCTGCCAGCATTCCATATAATTTTCTTAATTTATTGCATTCTTTATGCAAAACGCGTTGCAAAAAAAACCTTACCTTCAATTTATATATTACACAGTTGCTAATAGAATAAAACAACACAGCAACATCAAAATAAAGCCTGGCTTATTTCAGCCAGTAAAGTATCGACTAAATGAACTAAAGGCCGGAAATATTTCATGCCCAGCGCAAAAGCTCATTTTCGGTAACCGCAGCAATATTAAGGTAGAGCAATGCGTGAATACAGATTACTCTGGCTGCTTTGGTTTCTCTGGGCCGCCTGGCTTCTGAACAAGATATTCCCCGATGCCGGAATAATAAAATGGGTCGGTTCGCTGTTAGCGATATCTGTACCGACACTGATTTTTTATCAAACCCTGATGAGAAAAAACAGCATGAAATTTTTTAATCGCACATCAAAAAGTTCGCAAAAAGGAAAGAATAATAAAGTTTCCGTCCCCTTATCGGCAACCGCTCCCCAGGCCATATTTAGCGGCATTGAAGCGAAAAATCGGATAAACGATCGAAAAGCCATTGCTACTGCAGAGAGTGATAAAAGCAGCATTATTGCCAGTATGATGCTGGTAACCGGCAATCTGGAAGGCGCAGGAAATATTGCTATCGAAGGCAAAATCGTGGGCAATATAATTGCTCAGCAGGTTCTTATTGCCGAAAGCGGTCAGGTGAAAGGCGATATTAAGGCGCAATACATTGTCGTTAATGGTCGGGCTGAAGGGAAACTGCACGCGGACACCGTCACGCTACAGCGCGATGGCGTCATAGAAGGAACTATTTTCGCCGACGAGCTTGTTATCGATAAAGGCGGCGTTTTTATGGGGCAATCGCAGAAAAAATCGCTTTCGCCTGCGGATAAAAACCGGGGCAAGGCAAAAGCAGCGGAGGGTGAAAACAGGGGTGCCGACGCCGCACAGCAAAACGAGGCGGGTTAAAGTTTCCAGTTACTCCTCTATTTCCAGCACCTCATCCAGCTGCTGATCCTCCAGCTCTTTCAGCAGCCGGTAAACCTGAGCAACGGCCTTCAGGGTTTCACGCGGTATATAGTCGCCTTCTTCTGTGGTTCTGAACAGCGTACGAGTCAGCCAGACAAAACGGATTACCGGCATCTGCCGATTTTTAGCCTCAGCAATAATATCCTGCGCCTCGTAGCCTTCCGCCTTGAACAACAGACGCGGCAACGGCGTTTCGCCAGCGCGATAGTACAGCCCGATGGCAAAATGCGTAGGGTTGACCAGCACCATATCTGCCTCTTCCACCGCCGCCGCTTTGCGAGGTTTAGGCGCTTCGTTAAGGATTTGATGCGACATGGATTTGCGGTGCCCTTTCATATGCGGGTCCCCTTCGCTCTGCTTGAACTCGTTGCGAATATCTTCGTGGCTCATGCGCTGTTGCTTAAGGAAGAAATACTTTTGCAGGCCAAAATCAAACGCGCTCAGCACCAGCAGCAGCGCCAGCGTTTCCCGCACGATTTTCATAAACAGCGCCAGCACTGCCTGCCAGAAGCCGTTCAGGTCTTCGCCGTAGGCCAGCTGCGCCAGCGGACCTAGATCGGGCTTTATCGCCAGATAGAAAATAAACCCGATAGCAATCGCCTTGAGCAGGCTGGTCAACAGCGTCGTCAGCTGTTTAGCCGAGAACATATTTTTCAGATGGCCGACCGGATTGATGGCGTCAAATTTTGGCGCCAGCGCCTCGGTGGCGAACAGCGGCCCGAACTGTAGCCAGCCGCCCAGAATACGCAGCAGAAAAATCAGCGCGCAGACGATGCCGCAGAAGTAGCAGACTACCATCAGGCCATCCATAACGACTTCCTGCATCGCGTGACTGAAAGGATCGTTAAGGCGTGCGAGCGGCAGCATAATCATCGCCTCCAGCCGCTGCATGCCGCCGCCGACCAGCGCGAAAATGGTCTCCATTACGCCCACGCAAATCAGCAGCTTAGGTATGTCCGGCGTCTGCCCGACCTGACCTTTTTTACGCGACTCTTTGAGTTTTTGGGGCGTTGCGTCTTCGGTTTTTTCCGCCATCAGCCTGCTCCTTTACCAAAAATCTCTGCCAGCTGCGGCACCAGATCTTTCAGGTCAAATAGCCGTTCGCCCGCTACGTAATTTAAGATGGGCAGATAGAGTACAAAAAATAGCATTCCCAGCAGGCATTTAGCAGGCATCGCCAGCACGGTGGCCTGTAGCTGCGGGCTATAGATGCTGAGGATGCCGACGCTAAAATCTACCAGCAGCAGCAGCGCCACCAGCGGCCCGGCGTAGAGCACCATATGGGTGAAAATACCGCCTAACAGATCAAGATAGACTTTCAGGCCAGCCTCATGCGGCAGCGGTAGCCACTGCATTGGCGGCCACAGGCGATAGCTGTCCCAGATGATTTGCGTAATGGTCGACAGTCCCAGCCCGACTACCAACAGCAGGATAATTGACTGCTGCATTAAAAAACCGAGCGGCGTGGCATCTGGCCCCAGCTGTGGGTTGAGCTGGCCGCCCATCAGTGCGCCGCGCTGGTTATCGAACAGTGCGCCTACCGATTCGAATAACCAGAACGGCATTGCCATCAGCAGGCCAATGACCACGCCGATAATCACCTCTTTCATTGCCAGCGCGGCCAGCAAAAACAGCGAGGGATCCTGAGCCGCCAGCTGCTGCTGGATCATCGGCGCGGGAAACAGCGCCAGCGCCAGCACAATGCCGGAGCGCAGGCCGCCCTTAATGGCATTGAAAGAGAAAACGGGCGAAAGCAGCAGGCAGGGAAAAATGCGCGCCATCGCCAGCGTCAGCGCGAGGATAAAGTGATAGCCATCGAAAAGGACGCTGTTCCACATATCAGTACTTCACGTTGGGCATCATAGCGAAAGCGCTCTGCGCCAGTTCGGTCAGCTCCACGCCAATCCAGCGGCCGGTCAGCGCCAGCGCCACGCCAACGGCTACCAGCTTGATAGCGAACGGCAACGTCTGATCCTGTAGCTGCATCACCGCCTGTAGCAGCGAGACAATGACGCCGACAATAACCGCCACAATCAGGGGCGGCGCGGAGAGGATCACCACCAGCAGCATCGCCTGGCGAAAAAGCGTCAGGATATCCATTTTTTCCTCACAGGTAGCTGTAAAACAGACCGTCGAGCAGCCGCGTCCAGCCGCTGACCAGCACAAACAGCAGGATTTTTAGCGGCAGCGAAATCGTCATCGGCGAGACCATTTGCATCCCCAGCGCCAGCAGGACGTTGGAGACGATTAAATCCACCACGATAAAGGGAATAAAAATCAGAAAGCCTATTTTGAAACCGTTTTGCAGCTCCGACAGCACGAAAGAGGGGATCAGCAGCAGCGGGCTGTCGTGCTGAATAGTAGCCGACATCTCTTTCGGCCACATACGCTGTGCGTTTTCCTGGAGATGGATCAGGATATCGGGATCGGTATTTTTTACCATAAACCGTTTCAGCGGCTCTACGCCGTTGCTGACGGTATAGTCGAGCCGTTCGGCAGACTGGGTATCGATCGGCACCGTTTTTACCCGCTGGCTGATTTCATTGAACACCGGCGCCATAACAAACAGCGAAGCGGCCAGCGCAATGCCGTATATCGCCATATTTGGCGGCACCTGCTGCACGCCCATCGCGTTACGGGTCAGCATCAGCACCATAGAGATCTTCAGAAAACAGGTGCAGACGATCATCAGGATCGGCACCAGCGACAGCGCCCCCAGAAACAGGGCCAGCGTCATCGGGTTCAGCGACAGAGAATCCATGCGGCTACGGTGCCAGCGGGCTGTGGCTGGGCAGCATATGGGTGATTTGCAGGCCGAGCCGCCCTTCCACCTCGACCAGCTCGCCTTTCGCCAGCGGATAATCACCGTGGCAAAGCAGCGCTTCGCCTGGCGTGACATTATCTATCATTACCGTCGCGCCTGGCGCCAGGCCGGATAGTTCTCCCAGCGTCAGCCGCAGCTGGCCGCAGCGCACCGACAGCGCCAGCGGTAGTGCGGAATAGTCCGCGGCCTCCGCCGTCGATCCGGTCTCCCATTGAGGATCGGGAGTAATCTGCTGCTCAAACTCGTCAGGGGGCAAAGTCACGTCATGGTTCTCCATCTCGCTAAGGTAAAAATGAGCCGTCGTGCCGGACTGGATCCGCAGCTCTCCGTGCAGCAGGCAACCGGCGCAGCGGATCGCTCCCCGGCCATCCGGGGTAAAACAGGGCCGCTGCGGCAACAGCACGTCGCCGCGCTTTAGTTCGCCTGGCGACAGCATTAATTCGCCGATAATCACCGGCAAAGAGAGCGGCAGCGCCGCCGGCAGCGGCATTTTCTCCTGCCGCCAGCCGGGTTTATCAAGCAGCCGTGCAAGCGTCTGTGCGGAGAGTGCCAGCAGACTGCGCGCCTGTTCTCCGCCCCACTCCAGGGTCATCAACAACAGAAATTCCGCTGCCGTTTGTTCTTCCGTTACACTTATGTGGCCGAACAGCGTCAGAAGTTCGCCAGAAAGTTGGCTTTGCCACCAGGGCCAGTACCAGAGCTGCTCCGGCGCTGTCGCAGGCAGCGCGAAAGTCGGCGTGGCGGACATCAGCGACAGTGCCGCCTGCGCATCGGAAAGCCGCAGGTTGCCCGCTTCGCACCGCCAGTCGCTCATTTCGCCCGGCAGACAATCGTCAGCCAGCTGTAGCCGCAATACGCCCGGTTCGCCGCCAAGTAAATAGGGATAAAAACAGCCCGCGCCGATTTGTTGGCGTAGCCGTGCCGACTGCCTGTCGAGCTTTTTTAACAATAATTTGCTCATGCTTCCGGCTCCGCCGCGCGGCGTTCAAAACGCAGCCGTACCCGGCAAGCCATGCGCTGGCGCAGCGACAGGCGGCAACGTTCCTGATGCGGCAACAGAGCGCGCCACGCAGAGGGTTGCAGCTTTAAAGCGATATCCCAACCGCCTGCGGCGAGCGCCGAGAACCGGGCATCAACATGGCCAAGCTTTGGCAGAATGAACGTCAGCGTCATTTCGCCGGGCTGCCGCTGCTCCGTGGCGGCGAGCAGATCTGTTTCAACCTCTTGCCACATCGCCATCGCAGGCGGTGCGCCAGCCGTGCTGCTTTCGTCCAGCTGCGAAAATCCCTGTTGCTGAGAATCGGGCTGGTTAAAGGTCTGCGGCAGGCCTGGCCTCTCGCCTTCTTCCAGCAGTTCGCTGAATAGCGCATCTTCTTCACGCGCGGGCTTGCGCGGTTCACGGCGTTGCGTAGCGGGCGGTTCGTTCTCTGCGTCTCGTTGCGCGCCGCGTGTTTGCTGCTGGCGCTGCGTTCCGCGCTGCTGCTGCATATGGCGCTCGTTAGTCTGTCGTTGCGTATCACGCAGCTGTTGCAGCCGCTGGTCGGGAAGGCTAATCATTCGCTTACCTCCTGCTGTAGTAAAAATTCCAGTTTTTCCACTTCGCGCTGCCGCAGTTTGGTTTGCTGGCGCGCCTCTGCAACGCGCTGCTGCTGAGCAAGCTGAGCCTGATTAAGCTCCTGCATTTTTAACTCTCCGCTGTGCACTTTTTTCAGCGCCTGCTGCTCCTGCTCCAGCGAGCGTTCCAGCAGATAGCTGGCCTGACGCACGCCGCAGTTTTGTTGCGCGAAGCCTGCGCGTAGCTGGCGATAACCCAGCTGCCGCTCGTGCAGTTGCTCGCCAGCGCGCGCTGTTTGTTCTTCCAGCTCGCGCAGCGCCTGTTCACGCTCGCGCTGCTCTCTTTCACTACGGTTTAAGCGCTGGCGACGTATTGGCAATAGCAGGTTCAGGGTTCGCCGCAGTTCTTCTGCTGTGGCATCGGCGGCAGGCTCTGGTTCAGGGTTAACGTAACGGCGCATAGCGGCTTACCTCGGAAAGCTGGAAACAGGTCTGCTCAAACCCGGACGGCGCACGCATCGCCTGCTGCAAATAGCCGTTGATGGCGCTTTGCGCCTCTACCGCCGCATCCGTCAGCGCATCGTTACCGGGCTGGTATTCACCCAGGCGGATCAGCATTTCTACCTGCTGCCAGGCCGCCATCAATTGGCGGATAGCGGTCGCCTCTTTGATCTGCTGGCGCGCCACCACGTTGCTCATGGTACGGCTGAGGCTGGCAAGAATATCGATGGCCGGATAGTGACCGCGCTCCGCCAGCTTGCGGGTCAGGACGATATGGCCGTCAATCAGCGAGCGCACCTCATCGGCAACAGGATCGTTCATTGAATCCTGCTCTATCAGCACAGAGTAAAGTGCAGTAATAGCGCCGCTGTTGGTTTGTCCGGCGCGCTCAAGCAAAGTAGGTAAAAGCGTATAAACCGAAGGCGGCAGGCCGCCGCGTCCCGGCGGTTCGCCAAGTGCCAGGCCAATTTCACGCTGGGCGCGGGCGAAGCGGGTCAGGGAGTCCAGGATCAGCAGCACGCTTTTGCCCTGCTCACGGAAGGCTTCGGCAATAGCTGTAGCGGTAAAAGCTGCTCTGGCACGCTCCATACTGCTGCGGTCAGAGGTAGCACAAAGCAGTACGGTGCGGCTACGCAGCTCGCTGTCCAGTTCGTGATCGAGAAACTCGCGCAGCTCGCGGCCACGCTCGCCAATCAGCCCGAATACAATGACATCGCATGGCGTGTTGCGCGCCAGTTCCGCCAGCAGCGTAGTTTTGCCACAGCCTGCCCCAGCGAAAATGCCTACGCGCTGGCCGACGCCCAGTGTCAGCAGCCCGTCGATGGCGCGCATGCCGGTAGGCAACGGTGTATCTATTCTGGGACGGGCCGTCGGCGGCGGCGCATCGGCCAGTACGGGCCTGACGTTGTCCGCTTCGCCCGGCAGCGCAAAGGCGCTGACGCTGCCCTCTTCTATTGGACGGCCAAAGCCGTCCAGCACGCTGCCTAATAGTTGGTCGGAGACGCGGATGCTGTGCGGTAAAAACAGAGGCGTGACGCGGGCACCCTGCGCGATGCCATCGAGCTGGCCTAAAGCGGAAAGCAGCGTGTGATGAGGATTGAAGCCCACCACTTCCGCCAGTACCAGCGTCTGGTTTTTACCTTCGATCTGGCACAAATCGCCGATACGGGCATCCGGCAGGCTGCTTTCCAACAAAATGCCGCTGATGCCGGTAATACGGCCATAGACCGCTACCGGCGCAAAACGTGCCAAACGCTGCTGATGGGCGGCAAACCAGGTATCAAGCTGGGTAAAATCAGGCTTCACCAGTTCACCTTGATATGTTCCCGTCCGGCAAATTCGATCTCGCTGGAGGTAATAGCCACCAGCCGCAGGTCGCCGACCTGATCGCCAATAAACAGGCGCTCTCCGCCATCGGTCACCACGTTTGCCCGCTTGCCGGTGGTAATTTGTACAATGCGAAACGGCAGCTTAGCGCTGCGCAGTCGGGTATGGTTAACCAGCTGCGGCAGCACGCTATATTGGGCCTGAAAGCGCGTCAGCATGCGGTCAAGAATTTGCAGCCGCTCTTTACTTAGCTCGCCGTTAAGGATTAATCGCCCTTTATCCATATCGATCTTCACACCAGGCGTCAGGCCGCGCTCACGCAGCATTGCCAGCAGCGGCGGGCGCACTTCCTGTAAGGTTTCCAGGATCTTTCGGCTGGAAGGCGCGGTAGAGGTCTGCGCTACGGTAGGCTGAAGTATCCAGCTGATAATAGTGAAGCTCAGCAGCAGGATCAGGCTGATTGATAAAACCTGGATGCTGCGGGAGAAAAGCCGTGAAGGCGCGGGCGGCGTAGCGGCAACCGTCGCGGCTGGAGCTACGGGCGCGGGCGCAACGGGCTGCGGCGCTGCTCGCATCTCCTCCCATGGCTGTTCCGCCTGCGCCAGGCAAAGCCACACCTCACCCAGCGCGAAAGGCGTATCGGTCGGCAGCGGCTCGAGCAGCGTCAGCGGTTCGCCTTCCTGCTGGCCTATCCTGCCTTCGATACCCTGCAACTGCCAGTGCTCGTCAATAAAGCAGAGCGCAGCATGCTCAGGCAGCACGCCATTGTCGGTCAGTTGCAGGTCGGCCTCTTCGCTCTGTCCCAGCGTCCAGCGTCCGCCGCTAACCGGCAGCGCCGCGCCCTGATGGCGGCCAGTAAGTACGCGTAGCTCAAACATATTCCGCTCCTCAGGCATCGAACGCGTCGATGCCCTCATCCAGTTCAAGACGACCAACCACGTTGATAGCCAGGTTAGTTTGCAGCTCGGCGAATGACAGCACCGGCACCTGGTGGAACTCATCCTGAATCAGGCCGCGCAGCGGGCTACGTAAATCCTGCGCCACCAGCAGCACTGCGAAGGCTGGCTGTTCCGGCGCGAAGGCGTTACGCATCTGGGCGAGGATCGCCATAGTCTGCTCCTGGGTCAGGGCAAAGAAGACCTCGTTTTGCGTTTGCCTTAAGGCGTCACGCAGTTGTTCTTCCATTTCCGGCGTCAGCAGCCAGACGTGCAGCCCATCGTCCTGCGTGTACTGATAACAGATATGTTCTTTTAGCGAGATGCGTACCAGATCGGTCAACAGGCTGATATCGCGTTCGTGCTGACCGTGTTCGATTAGCGCTTCGGCGATAGCGCGTACCGAGCGCAGCGGAATGCGTTCCGCCACCAGATTTTGCAAGACGTTAGAGAAGCGCGCGATCGGCATGACCCGCTGCAGCTCCTGCGCCAGCTCGGGCTGTTCACTCTCCAGCCAGCCCATTAGCGCTCGCGTTTCCTGTAGGCCGATAAAATTAGGCGCGCTGGCGTGAATGGCATTTTCCATCCGCTTCATCAGCAGCTCGTGACAGCTCCAGCGCGGTACGTTTTCATCCTGAAGCACAGCATGCCCGGCGGGCAGCCAGAGCAGCGTGGTTTCTTTTCTGGCCTCGGTGCCCGGCTCAACTTCTTCCTGTTCTGCCAGCGTTTCGTGGCCGATGCGGCTGACGGCGAGGGCTGTTACGCCAAAGGTGCCGACCACGCGCGGGATTTCGTAAACCGAATAGCGAAACTCATCGGCGGGCAGCTTTTCCTGAAATTCGATATCGAAAGCGGGCAGCGTAAAGCCGTAGTTGTAAACGATGCTGTTGCGCAGACGGCGGATCGCCTGCACCAGCTCCAGCGTCTCCGCCGTGCCGCGCGCGCCAGCAGGAAACTGCAACAGATAAGGTCGCGTAGGATTGAACTGACGCAGATCTTCGGTGCCGTTTAGCTCCGGCGGGATTACTTCGTTTTCCATCTGCGGCTGGCTGGCCACCAGCTCTCTTTTGGCGCGCCAGACCTGAAAGCTGCCCGAAGCCAGCGTCAGCAAGGCCAGCACGATAAAAACGCCGGTCGGCATACCCGGCAGCAGCGCAAAGCCGAACATGCCAATGGAAGAGAAAACCCAGGCTTTCGGCTGGCTGGTTAGCTGCTCCGCGATTTCCCGGCCGATATTGTTGTCCATGCTGCTGTCGCCATCGGACGAAACGCGGGTAATGATCATCCCCGCCGTTAGCGAGATCAGCAGCGCCGGGATCTGCGCGATCAGGCCATCGCCGATCGTCAACACCGAATAGGTATGCATCGCATCGCCAGCCGGCATGCCCAGCTGCATAACGCCGATGCTGAAGCCGCCGATCAGGTTGATAAACAGGATCACCAGCCCGGCTATCGCATCACCCTTAACGAATTTCATCGCGCCATCCATTGCGCCAAATAATTGACTCTCTTTCGCCAGATCGACTCGCTTACGTTTGGCGGTATTCACATCGATAATGCCCGCGCGCAGGTCGCTGTCGATCGACATTTGCTTGCCTGGCATCGCATCCAGGGTAAAACGCGCGGCCACTTCCGCCACCCTTTCCGAACCCTTGGTGATCACCAGGAAGTTAACCACGGTCAGGATCAGGAACATCACCATGCCGACCGCCAGATTACCGCCGACCACGAAGGTGCCGAAAGCTTCAACGATATGCCCGGCATCCTGCTGTACCAGAATCTGGCGCGTGGTGGAGATCGACAGCGCCAGACGAAACATGGTGGTCAGCAGCAGCACCGCCGGGAAGCTGGAAAATGCCAGCGGCTTCGGCAGATACATTGCTAACACTACCAACAGCGAAGAGAGACAGATATTGACCGCAATCAGCGTGTCGATCAGCCCCAGCGGCAACGGGATAATCAGCATAAAGACAATCGCCAGCGCAAAGATGGCGCCGATGATCTCCGAGCGCTGCATGGCCGCCAGCGCGATGCGGTTCAGGATCAGAAACAGGTTGTTCATACCGCTCCCTGACTTCCCGCCCGCTGCTGATTATTGATCAGCTGGGTAATGGCGCCGCGCAGCAACGTTGCCGCTTCAGGGCGGTTTTTTTTGTCCCGCCACAGCATCAGCGGCATGTCATTGACCAACGGCAGCAGCCCGTTCAGAAAGCGCATCTGCGCCTGTGGCTGCTCGCCCGCGAACTCTTTGCCGATAGCATTGATATCGCGCGGCTGCAGGCCCATTTCCGCCACGCTTAGTAAACGCCTGGCCATATCCAGCCCGCCGAGCGCGGAAAGCGGAATTTTTCCGCCGCTGCGCAGCCGGTTTAGCAGTTTGTCGCTGTCGGCGATCAGCTGCGTTAGCTGCCCCGCCTCGCTCAGGCCAAGATGAATTTTGTGCAGCGAGCGCGAAGAGAGTGAAGGCGTCAGCGAGGCAATATCCTCCGCTAGCGCGCGTTGCAAGGTTCGCAGTCCCGGCAAAAACTGCTCGCGTCCAAAACGTTCCAGCAGGCTGTCCAGGATCACCGCCGCTGACTGATGCTTGACGATGCCGTGGTAGTAGAGCTGGCGCATCGACTGTTTTTCGCTGGGATCGGTGGTAAAACTGGCGATAGCCGAAGCCGTGTTCAGCCCGGCCCGTACGCTGTCGCCAAACTGTTCGTCTAATTTTTGCAGCGCTTCGCCTGCGGCATTTGCGGTAGTGATATCGCCACTGCGATCGGCCTCGCGCAGCGTCATACGCAACAGCAGATCGCAACGTGCCGGATCGTTATCTGCCGCCGCTACCAGCTCATGTGCATCCGGTTCGGCCTGGCGTTCAAGAATGCCCTGTAGCGCGCTGAGCCTGGCTTCCAGCTTCTCCTGCTGCTGGCCGTCCAGCAGCTGATAAAGTTCGCCAAGCCGCTCAATACGTTCGACCGCGCTGCGGTTGCTGCGCAGATGTTGAGTATTGATCTGCCGACGGTTCAGGCCCTTGCTCTTTTTCTCTACTTTTTCGCTGAACATCATGCCGATCTCTTCCAGCGAATCTGTCAGCGATTCCGCCGCCGAGCGGATATTCACCGGTCGCGCGCGCGTATCAGCGCCCGCCGTGGCCGATTTTGGACCATCCTGCTTTAGCAGGGTTTTAGCCAACGCCTGCTGATACTGAAGAGAAGAATGAACTTTTATCATCCCGGCCTCGAAGGTTGATTTCGCGATGCTGTTTGGTGGCGAAAAAACGCAGCGGGTTCCCTCTTTTTTAAAAAGGAAAAAGGTGTGCATTCTGAAACTTTCAACCGGCGTTATTAGTGTAAAAAGTTGCACAGCTATTTTTACTGTTACGACGAAATTTGTCTCAGACGATTCTTAGTTAAATCCCGCAAGCCGCGCCATTACTGCTATTTTCCGTTTTTCTTCGCCTGGCACACCCTTTGCAATATGACGAGTAACTAAATAATGCCAGGAGCAAACCAATGTTAACCGCTACCCCAGTTGAAATATCCTTTACCGCAGAAGCCCCGGTCGCCGTTTTATGGCAGGAAATTCTTTGCCAGCAAAATCGCAAGCTGCATAATTTTATTCGCAAGCGCGTTTCAAGCCGTGAAGATGTAGAAGATATTGCACAAATGACCTGCGTGGAAGTGCTGCGCAACAGCCATAAATTTTTAGGCGCCTCGCGGCCGGAAACCTGGCTTTTCGGCATTGCCGCCAACCTGATCCGTAACTATTACAAAACGCATCAGCACCGTTTTCTTTTTGACAGCATTACCGATGACAACGTGCCGGATCTGGTTCAGGAGTGCGATCCCAGCGATATCATCGCTAACGATCAGCTACTTAGCGTAATGGCCGCCTCGATCGATCGCCTGCCGGAGGAGACGCGCCGTATGTTGACCATCCTGGTAGAGCGCAACGGCAGCTACCAGGATGTAGCAACTTCGCTCAATATCCCTTTAGGCACGGTAAAATCGCGCCTGTCACGCGTGCGTGAATCGCTAAAAAGCACGATAAGCTGAACGCCGGATAAAATCCTTTTATTTGCTTTCATCGTGCTTTTAAGAACAAAGTAAATGGTCACCCGCTGAAATATTTGCTGTACTTTGGATTAAGAGTAAAATTTCCGCTTCATACGATAAGCTGTAATAATTCAGGCTTATCCTTGCTTTTTCATTAATCTGAGAGAGAGATGCTTTCGTCTGAGATATTTAGCCTGAACGTCAGTAAAGAACCCTATAATGGCCGCGCTATCTTGCCCGACTTCGCGCTCGATCGCGTCAATGACGCCATCTATTTGGTGCGCCAGGATGCCCGGCTGGCCTATATCAATAATAAAGCCTGTGAGATGCTGGGCTATAATTACCAGGCGCTTATTCGATTAAGCTATGCGGATATTGAAAACGAGCTGCAGGATGCGGATGTAGCCGCCCTGTGGTGGAAACTGAGCCTGCGTCCGGAAGGCATCCGCTTTACTTCGCAACACCGTATGCACGATGGCGAAATCATCCCGGTCGAGGTTAACTCCAGCGCCTGGGAGCATGAAGGCGAGACGCTGGTACTGTGCGTAGTGCGCGATGTCCGCGAGCTTAAGCAGCGCACCGAACGTTATTTGCAGCAGGAGCAGCAGTTTCGCTCTCTGGTAGAAAATTCGCCCGATCTAATTGCCCGCTTCGATACGGCGCTGCATTGTCTTTATGCCAATCCACGCGTGCTGGATTTAATCGGCTGCAGCGAGGAGCAGGCGCGCGGCTGGCGGCTGACAGACAGCATTCCGTTTGATGAACCTGGTATGCAGCTGTTTCGCCTGGTTTCCAATACGCTGGCGCGCGGCGAAAAAAGCGAGTCGGAACTGGAAGCACACTTCGGCGAGCGCGCTATGGTGCTGCATGTGCGCTGCGTGCCGGAATACGATCTCAAGGGCGAAGTAGTGACGATCCTGGCGGTAGGCCGCGATATCACCCGCCTGCGGGAAGCGGAAAACGAAGTGCGCGCCGCTCATCACCAGCTGCGTCTGCTGGCCAGTAATCAGCAGGAGCGTACCGAGCAGGAGCGCAAGCATATCGCGCGAGAGATTCACGACGAACTGGGCCAGCATCTTACCAGCCTGCGCGCCGGGCTGTCGGTTATTGGCATGCAGACTAAAAATCCCGCTCGCGTCGCCAGTCAGGTGGAATACCTGATGACGCTGATCGACAGCACTATTCAGGTCGTACGCGATGTCTCTACCCGTTTGCGGCCCAATATGCTGAATATGGGGTTAATGCCCGCGCTGGAGTGGCTGCGTGATGAATTTGTGAAAAACGGCGGCTGCAGCTGTATGCTGATCGTGCCGGAAGGCAAGCCGGTTGCGCTGTGCGATCAGGTTGTCACCACGGTGTTCCGCATCGTGCAGGAGTCGCTGACTAACATTTCCCGCCATGCCCATGCCAGCAAGGTATCGATTATCGTGCAGACCAGCCGCGACACGCTGGTGATTCAGATACGCGACAACGGCCGCGGCTTCCAGATGCATTCGGTGCGTCACGACGCTTTCGGCCTGTTGGGCATCAAAGAACGCGTGGATATGCTGAACGGTCAGGTGACTATCGCCAGCCGTCCCGGCGAAGGCACGCAGCTGGAACTGACCCTTCCTCTAAAGCAGTAAGCCTATTTACCGTCAGCAACCAGGATACAGGATGAATGAAGTCATAAGATTAGTGATTGCCGACGATCACGCCCTGATGCGCGAAGGGCTGAAGCAGATATTTGCGCTCGACGACAATATTACCGTAGTGGGCGAAGCCGGTGACGGCGGCCAGGTGCTGGAAAGGCTGCGCCTTGGCGGTCTGGATCTGCTGCTGCTGGATATCTCTATGCCCGGCATCAGCGGCGAAGATTTGATCAACCGCATTCGCTCGCAGTATGAAGATTTGCCGATCCTTGTGCTGAGCATGTTCAATGAACCGCAGATAGCCCGACGGGTGCTGAACTGCGGCGCGCTGGGCTATATCACCAAGGATAAAAACCCGGACGCGCTGCTGGCGGCTATCCGTAGCGTGGCGCGCGGATCCCGCTATATCGATCACGATCTGGCGCAGGAGATTGTCTTTGCGGAATACCAGACCGGCAACCGCGCGCTGCACGAGACGTTGACTACCCGCGAACGCCAGATCCTGCTGATGCTGGCGCATGGCGAAACCATTAACGCTATTGCGGAGGCTCTTTCCATCAGTAACAAAACCGTCAGCACTTATAAATCACGCATGATGGAGAAGATGCAGTTCAGCAGCAACGCTGATATCGTCCGCTACGCTATCAGCCACCGTTTGGTGCAGTAGTCTCGGGCGGCGTGGCTTCTTCGGCAGGCGGCGCTTCTTCGCTCTGCGGCTTCTCTGGCTGCCAGGCGCGATGGTGCCGCTTGCTGACCAGGAAGATCGGCGTGGCGATAAACAGCAGCAGGCTGCCCGCCATGCCGCAAATCAGCATGCTGAGGCCGCCCGGCCAGCCCGCACCGGAGGTTAGCCCGGCCACCACCAGCGACAGGATAAAAAAGAAAGAGAGCGTAAGGCTGACCGGCCAGATATTGGTGATATCCATATCGCTGAGCGCCATTTTTACCGGTTTCTTCGCGCGTTTTTCCGCTTCTTTTTCGGCGCGAATGCGGCCTTTTACCGCCTCAAGATCTATGCCCGGCGCAATAAAGTCACCCAGCGGCTGTGGATGATGCAATTCGTCGAAAACCCTCGTAATCGGTGGAAACGTCAGCGGCCAGCTGGCGCTGTGCACGCCATAGGCTGTGAGCGCAGGCAAGGTAATGCGCGGCAGTTGCACAGGTTGCAGATAGCGGTTGTTATAAACCACCCAGCTCTGGCGCGTTTGCCCCAGCATAACGTGGTAAAGCCGGAAACGATCCGCTGGCGGATAGTGCAAATGGCTGACGCGCGCCCGCGTGTAGGGAATATGGTGATGGCGGCAATAGTTCACTCTTCCCTGCCCCTGCGCGGCAAGCAGCACGCCCAGCGAAGGCAGAAAATACCAGGAAGTGCCGTCCGCAGCAAAGGGGCCGTTGAGATGCTCAAGAAATCTTGCTTCGCTGCTGCCGTTCAGGTGCTCGGGCCACCAGCGCCAGCTGCGGCCGATAACACGTTCAACGGGCACATTGAAAACGCCCATCGGTTCGGTTTCGGCAGGCGAAATGGCAAAAGGGAAAATTTTGCTGAAAAAGGTCAGCGCATCGTCCGGCCCGTCCCACTCGCCGCTGGTCTCCAGCCCGTGCAGATTTGAGGTCAGTTCCGCCCAGCCGTTTTTGCCCAGCAGGTCGATCTGGTATTTGGTATCCGCGAGGCGCTTGCCCAGCCGGAGGATAGAGGACGGAATACCGTCCAGCGGCAGCTCGGGTACTGAGATAGCCTGTTCTGTTTGTTCTTCCATACTGCAATAATCCACAAAGGCGGAAGTTCGCCCGTTCGGTCAGATAATAAAGAGAGGCACAGTAGCAAGGCTGAAAATAACAGGCCGCATCAGCTTTGGCCGACGAAACCCTGCCACTCGTTTGGCTTAAGTTAAAAAATTCAAGTTAATTCAGTGCATTATACTTTTCAGAGCTATCATCTGGCAACCGATGAAATAGCCTGCCGCCTGTACGTATAAATTATCTTTTAAAAATGAGCAGCTAAGCATAGAGGGTGAATTGATAATAAAAAGCGGCGGAAAGTAAAAAGTCGCCAATTCAACAGAATAATTCTTTTTAAGTGAAATTAGCGCCCGAAATTTTGCCGCTAACTGGGCAGGCATCACGCGAAAGCCGTGGCGACGGCGTAACGGCTTATGCTGGCCGATCGGTTGCAGGCGTTTTCATTTTTTTATGCGTTGTCTTCCAGAAATAAAAAGCTGCGTAATACCCTGTATAAAATAAGGCTATTTACGGTTGACGGAGCATCCTGAAAGCATAAAGTATACCCGAACGTAAAACAGCAGCCTGATTCAGGGGACACAATGCAGTGCTGCCAAAAGTAACCGGGCCCACAGGGGATGTCAGGATGGCAAAAGTAAAACATCTTTATCAGTACGCTTCTCCCTGTACCGCCATTACGACCACCGGTAAAGAGGGAGAGAAAGAAATGGAAGCCAAAATTGCGAAGCTGGAAGCCGATGTCGACAACATCAAAGGCAACATCAGCGACGTCAAAATGGACGTTCGTGAAATTCGTCGGGATATCGGTAAACTGGAAACCAGCCTGCGTAGCGAGATGAAAACGGATTTCCGCCTGATGTTCGCTGCGCTTATCACCTCGGTGCTGGGGTTGGCCGCGCTGATGGCGAAAGGCTTTTACTGGTTTTAACGCCGCGCCTTTCACTCTCGCGTTTATCCGTTTTATTAAAAAGAAATCATGCGATTGCGGTGGCCACTATTACGGCACCCTGTGTAGCATTGCTGTTTCCCGTCAATAAGCTCCTGCTCCACAGCAATAGAGCAGTAACGCCGCTGTGCAACGGCAGCAAAAGGCCGTGTGGATAAGGCACGCGCCACATAAGCCCACAGAAACAGGTTCACGGCGTGCCCGCGCTGCATTGCGCTACTGCACAGCGGCTTCCGGCAAAGCTACCACAACATTATAAGCCCGCCGGTAATCCTTTTTTCCGCAGTAGCCTCTACAGGCACGCCATCGCTTCTTGCTGCCTGACGTCGTTTCACCGCCGTGTTTAGTATCGCCCCGCTTTTGCGGTCTCAGCTACGCAACAGGCTTAGATCAGCGCCTGCAACAGTAAACATCCCACCAGACCGCACACGGCAATAATAGTTTCCAGCACTGACCATGAGCGTAATGTCTCTCCGATACTGAGGTTAAAATATTCTTTAAACAGCCAGAATCCCGGATCGTTAACGTGCGAGAAAATGACGCTGCCTGACCCTACGGCGATGACCATTAGTTCCGGGCTAACGCCAGTGGTCACAATAATCGGCGCCACTATGCCGCCTGCGGTAATTGCCGCCACCGTAGCCGAACCCAGAGCCAGACGCAGCGCAGCAGCGATTGACCACGCCATCAAAATAGGCGATACCGTGCTGCCTTCCATCAGGCTGGCGATATATTTATCCACGCCGCTGTCTACCAGCACCTGTTTAAAGGCGCCGCCGCCGCCGATAATCAACAGCATCATGGCGATAATTTTAATTGAATCGCCCAGCGTGCCCGTAATTTGCTCCATGGTGCGGCCGCGATTCAGCCCAAAAGTAAAAATCGCGATCAGCACCGCAATCAGCGTCGCCATAATCGGATCGCCGAAGAACTCCGCATAAGCCAGTAGCGCGTGCCCTTTCGGCAACGCCATTTCCGCTACCGCCCGTACCGCCATCAGCACTACCGGCACCAGTGACGTCCAGACACTGACGGCGAAAGTCGGCATCTCCGCTTCGGTAAAAGTTTTCGGGTTATACAGCCCCTCCGGCACGGGCTTATCAATTTTCTTCAGGAAGCGCGCAAATACCGGCCCGGCCAAAATGACCGTTGGGATCCCTAACAGCGTGCCAAACAGCAGCGTTTTGCCCATATCGGCATGAAACAACGTGGCGATAGCCGTCGGGCCAGGATGCGGCGGCAGAAAACCGTGTGTTACTGAAAGCGAAGCCGCCATCGGTACGCCAACAAACAGCAAGGGCACGCGGGCCGCCGCAGCGATAGAAAGCACCAGCGGCAGCATCAGAACAAAGCCTACTTCGTAGAACAGCGCGAAGCCAACGGTAAAACCGGTCAGCACCACGGCCCACTGGATACGCTCCTTGCCGAATTTATTGATAAGCGTAGTGGCGATACGCTGCGCGCCGCCGCAGTCCGCCAGCAGTTTTCCCAGCATAGCGCCAAAACCCATAATCAGCGCCAGACTGCCCAGCGTGCCGCCGACCCCGGCTTTTATTGAGGCAATCACTTTATTGACCGGCATGCCCTGCATAACGCCCACCGCCAGCGCCACCAGGATTAGAGCGATAAAGCCGTTGAGCTTAAAACGAACCATCAGCAACAGCAGCAGCGCTACGCCGATAACGACAAAAAGTATTGGCATGATGTTTCTCCGACGGCCTGTTGGCCGCTTCTGGTTTTCCGCCGATGACGGCGAAGAGAATCAGGGAACAGTAGAACAGGCGCCTGCCTGCTGCTCGCATGTTAACGGTAACATGACGTAACGAATACGGGGCGAGAAGAAGGAATTTACAATTTGAGATGAAGATCAAACTTTTGTTACTGTCGGGAAACCCGACAGCAACAAATTAGCCGCATCTGCAACATCTTATTTGCCGGTCAGCATTTTGATACCGGCAGCGCCAAAAAACAGCGCGAAAGTGCCTTCTACCAGGCGCCGGGCCTTGAAGTAAACCCGCCCAGCCGTGGCCGTAGAAAAAAGCAGGGCGTAGCTGCCAAATACCAGCATACCCAGCAAGGCGCAGCCGCCGACAATCAGCGGCAGCGTTGCCGCAGGTGCGCCCGGATGCATGCCCAATGAGATGATTGCCAGCCAGACCATGATGGCCTTCGGATTGGCAAGGTGCAGCAGCACGCCGCGTCGCCAGAATGCGCCCATTGTCGCTTCTGCTACTGTTTTTTCGGCTAAAGAGCCCTCGCCTTTCCGTGCCGCGCTGCGAGCTGCCTTAAAAGCCAGCCATAGCAGATAGCAGCCGCCGACAAGTTTGATAACAATTAGTGCCTCTGACCAGGCAAGCAGCAGCGTGGACAATCCGCAGGCCACCAGCGTCGCCCAAAACATCGATCCCGTGATTACGCCTGCTGCCAGCGCCAGCGCGGATCTCCGCCCGTGGCGCATGGCAACGCCCATAATCGCCAGATTGCTGGGGCCAGGACTGGCCGTGCCCAGCAGATAAGCCAGGTAAACCGGCCACAAGGTTAACAACAATGGCATCATTTTCGGGCGCTCCTTAGCGCAGCTGATTGCATACTTTTCCGCACCACAACTTGACCTGAGGCAATAAAATTTGACTTAATAGCCGTGCAAATGTAACAAAATGATTCTATATGCATCAAAATGCGTTTTTCTGGTTTAACATTTACAATGCCTGACGGAGAAAATGATTGCCTGACGTGACTACATCGTGTTGATAACAATCACTAATGCAATTTTTAAACCCTTACATCCCAAGTGGCAACATTAAAATAACATTACCTTCTGCAAGGACGTTAATCCGCGGTTTAATTTCCAATTTGTGCGCTTATTCGCGGGATTGATATTCTGTTAAGTTAACGAGTGAAGCGTTATTATAAATAAAAAGATTAGTCAGCTTTTTTATTTGTCTGTTACATCATCGGCGCGTAAAGGCCCTGAAAACGCTTCCACACGCCAAAAGCCACATTAATTTTACATAAATGTAGCAAGAGGTAATCATCATTTAACAGTAGACGGTGATTATTTAACGCAGCGGTGAAACAATTCATCGCAAAGATCTATGCTGTTATATCTGAGATACCGATTACTGTTGCTACTCCTTCTCCCGATTTGGTCTCAGGATCAAACTCCGTTGAAATATCCGCGCTAAACAGGGACTGCCTTTATGTAGTCTTATTGTTAACGTGCGGTAAATAAAAAAGAAAGGCAGTTTATGTTAGATCGAGGTAAGCAATGTTTGGATTAGATGCGTTCCACCTGGCGAGGATACAGTTCGCGTTTACCGTTTCCTTCCATATTCTCTTCCCGGCTATCACCATCGGGCTCGCCAGCTTCCTGGCGGTGCTGGAAGGCCTGTGGCTGAAAACCAAAAACGAGGACTATCGCGACCTGTATCACTTCTGGTCTAAGATCTTCGCCGTTAACTTCGGTATGGGCGTTGTGTCCGGCCTGGTGATGGCGTATCAGTTCGGCACCAACTGGAGCGGCTTCTCGCAGTTTGCGGGCAGCATCACCGGTCCGCTGCTGACCTACGAAGTGCTTACCGCGTTCTTCCTTGAGGCGGGCTTCCTGGGCGTAATGCTGTTTGGCTGGAACCGCGTAGGGCCTGGCCTGCACTTCTTCGCTACCTGTATGGTGGCGTTGGGCACCATTATCTCTACTTTCTGGATCCTGGCCTCTAACAGCTGGATGCAGACACCGCAGGGCTATGCGATTCAGAACGGCCTGGTGGTGCCGGCGGACTGGTTTAAGATTGTCTTTAACCCGTCATTCCCATTCCGTCTGCTGCATATGTCCACCGCTGCTTTCCTGGCGAGCGCCTTCTTTGTTGGCTCTTCCGCAGCCTGGCATCTGCTGCGTAAAAACGATACGCCAGCCATTCGTAAAATGCTCTCTATGGCGCTGTGGATGGCACTGATCGTTTCGCCAATTCAGGCCGTACTGGGCGATGCCCACGGTCTGAACACCCTTGAGCACCAGCCAGCGAAAATCGCCGCGATCGAAGGGCACTGGGAAAACCCGCCGGGCGAACCTACCCCGCTGATCCTGTTCGGTATTCCGGATATGGAGCAGGAAAGAACCAAGTATGCGCTGGAAATCCCTTACCTGGGCAGCCTGATCCTGACGCACAGCCTGGACAAACAGGTTCCGGCGCTGAAGACTTTCCCGAAAGAGGATCGTCCTGACTCGCTGATCGTCTTCTGGTCATTCCGCGTGATGGCGGGCCTGGGCATGCTGATGATCCTGCTGGGCGTGGTCAGCCTGTGGCTGCGCTATCGTAAGCGTCTGTACACCTCACGTCCGTTCCTGTGGTTTGCGCTGCTGATGGGCCCTTCTGGCCTGATCGCGCTGCTGGCTGGCTGGTTCACTACCGAGATTGGTCGTCAGCCGTGGGTGGTTTACGGTCTGCTGCGTACCAAAGATGCGGTATCGGCGCATGGCGATATGCATATGAGCATCAGCCTGATCGCCTTTATCGTGGTCTATATGTCGGTGTTCGGCGTGGGTTATACCTACCTGTTTAACCTGATCAAAAAAGGGCCGAAACAGGGCGAAGGTCATGACGAACCTGAAGGCGGTCCGGGCACACGTCATACCCAGGCGCGTCCGCTGTCTGCCGTGAAAGAAAAGTTAAACGCGGAAGAGGATAAATAACGTGGGCATTGATACTTCTATTATCTGGTTCACCATCATCGTCTTCTCGACGCTGATGTATATCGTGATGGACGGTTTCGATCTGGGTATCGGTATTTTGTTCCCGTTCAACAAAGATGCCACCGAGCGCGACATGATGGTTAATACCGTCGCGCCAGTATGGGATGGCAACGAAACCTGGCTGGTGCTGGGCGGTGCGGCGCTGTACGGCGCCTTCCCGCTGGCCTACGCGGTGATTCTGGATGCGCTTTCCGTGCCGCTGACGCTGATGCTGATCGGCCTGATCTTCCGTGGCGTGGCCTTTGAGTTCCGCTTTAAGGCGACCGAAGAGCATCGTGCGTTCTGGGACAAATCCTTTATCGTGGGTTCGTTCCTGGCAACCTTTAGCCAGGGCGTGGTGCTGGGCACCTTTATCAACGGTTTCGAGGTGACTAACCGCGCTTACAGCGGCCCTGAGCTGCTGTGGCTGACGCCGTTCTCGCTGTTTTGCGGCCTGGGTCTGGTCGTGGCGTACGCGCTGCTGGGCAGTACCTGGCTGATTATGAAAACCGAGAACGAACTGCATCGCAAAATGACCGCGCTGACTAAGCCGCTGCTGCTGGTGCTGCTGGCTATTATCGCCATCGTCAGCATCTGGACGCCGCTGGAACATGCCGACATCATGCATCGCTGGTTTACGCGCCCTAACCTGTACTGGTTCCTGCCGGTGCCGGTGCTGGTGGTGCTGGCTTCCGTGGCGCTGCTGCGCGCGCTGAAGCGCCATGCGCATTACTCGCCGTTCCTGCTGACGCTGGCGCTGGTTTTCCTGGGCTTTACCGGCCTGGGCATTAGCGTGTGGCCAAACATCATTCCACCGCATATCACCATCTGGATGGCGGCTTCCCCGCCGCAGAGCCAGGGCTTTATGCTGGTGGGTGGTCTGCTGATTATTCCGGTTATTTTGTTCTACACCTTCTGGAGCTACTACGTGTTCCGCGGGAAGATCAAACCGGAAGAGCATTACCATTAATAACGGTTAATCGGAGGATAGTATGGTTGAAACTCAGCAAGCGCCTAAGCTCCCGATGTGGAAACGCATTCTGTGGCTGGCCGTCATTTATGCAGGCAGCGTGCTGGCGCTGGGCGTTGTCGCGACGCTGTTTCGCTTTATGATGACCGCAGCTGGCATGAAGTCACACTGATACTCTGGTTGTCTGAGCCCACGCTAAGCGTGGGCTCAGATTAATGACAAACCCCTGGTCGCGTTTAAATCAGTGACAGAGCAACAGAGGCAGATCGGAACACGGACACGCCGTAAATACTTCCATGTAGGCTCGGTTGGCGCGTCCATGCGCCAAACGGTCCGCTTATCCGCTCAGCCTCTGCCGCCATAAAGCTGCGGAGTTGCTGTAAAAAAACAGATGTTCACCTGAGCTTTTTTAGCTTTGTCAGCAGTCTGGGCCCACGCTAAGCGTGGGCTTTTTTATGGCTATCATTCAGAGCTTTCTGAGCCATTTCCCCGCTTTTCTTTACATCATTCATAAAATTACACATAACCGCAGCGGCAAGCTTTTATTGATGGTCTATGCTTTAAGTTCATTCATGAGGTAATCATGCCATCAGAAGGAGGCACTATGAGTTTACTGGATAAAGCTAACGATAAAGCCGAAGAAGCGCTGGGCAAAGGCCAGGAGCAGTTTGGTAAGGCCGCCGAGTCTCCGGAGCATGAATTTAAGGGCAAGGTGCGCCAGGGCGCCGCGAAAGCCTCTTATGCCGTTGATGACGCGCTGGACTGCGTGAAGACTAAAACGCAGGATGCGCCTTTCGTCTCGCTGGCCATTGCCGCAGGCGTAGGCTTCCTGGCCGCCAAAATTTTCGGCGGACGTCGTTAATATCCCGACTTTGTTTTTCAGTAGTCCTGGGGCCGGTTTTCCGGCCCTTCTCTTTTCATTATTGTTCAGCGCCTGCAAAACACCCCTTCTGTGTGCTTCTTCATCACCTGCCCGCTCTAAACCGTGATCTGCTTAACTTTTTTAGCAAAAACAAAACATATTCAGCACTATTTATAACAATTTTATCCTGAATTAGTGGTTACATCCTGCCGTACAGGCCATCGCCCGCGCGTTACGTCAGTGGTTTCTTCCTGCCCGTTTAACTATTGCCGGAGATAATGCTGACAAAAGCATGATGGCCGCCAACTGGCTTCCACCTGTGGAAGCGCAGCGCTCTCACTAAAACAGGGTTTCCCATTATGAAAAGCGAATCCACCTTGAAAAGAACAGTGGCGTTCTGTGGTGTTGGATTACTGCTGGCCTCCGGCCAGGCACTGGCGGACTATGCGCCGCTCAGCATCGACTCCCCTTACGCTTTCGGCGACTGGGCAGGCAACCGTACCCAGCTTGAGCAGGACGGCGTAGAGTTTCAGGTTAACTATACTATGGAGTCCGCCAGCAATTTCTCCGGTGGCTATAACCATTCTACCAGCGCACGCTATACCGATCAGTGGGGCTTTGGCACCACGCTGGATCTGGAAAAGCTGCTGAACTGGACCGATACCCAGTTTCAGGCGACCATCACCAGCCGTAACGGCCAGAATTTAACGGATTATATTAACGATCCGCGCTCTGGCGGCCTTTCTTCCGTGCAGGAAGTCTGGGGGCGCGGGCAGACCTGGCGTCTGACGCAGTTCTGGCTGAACAAGGGCTTTTTCGACCACGCGGTGGAAGTGAAAGCGGGACGCGTTACCGTTGGCGAAGATTTCGATACCTGGCCGAGCAAGTTCCAGAACCTGGCGTTCGGCGGCGGCCAGGCAGGCAACTGGCGCGGCGATCGCTGGTACAACTGGCCGGTTTCCCAATGGGGCGGCCGCGTGAAGTTCAACTTTACGCCGGAAGTCTTCCTGCAGGTTGGTTTCTATAACCAGACCGCCTCCAACTACGACACCGGCAACGGTTTCCGTCTTGATGCAGGCCATACGGAAGGCAACCTTGTGCCGGTAGAGCTGGGCTGGCAGCCGAAGCTTGGCCCGGATAACCTGGCGGGTAACTACCGCGCAGGCTTCTATTATTCTTCAGTGAGAGGCGACAACTACAGCTCTTACAGCAATGGTCAGTACGGCGAGGATAATCACTCGTACGGCGGCTACCTGCTGTTACAGCAGCAGTTGACTACCCTGGGTGGCGATAACAAGCGCGGTTTGAGCGTCGTGGCGCAGGGCGTGATGAACGATCATAAAACGTCTAAAACCGACAATTATCAGTCTCTGGCGCTGGTTCTGACCGGGCCGTTTGATTCCCGTCCGGAAGATGAGATTGGCATCGGCGCGGCGCGTATCCACGTTAATAGCGATTACAGCAAAATGCTGCGCCAGACCAATCGTGAAAACGGCGTGAACAGCTACGATAATCCAACCTATCTGCCAATCCAGAGCGGCTCGGAATATAACTACGAGATTTACTACAACGCGCACGTCACCAACTGGATGAACCTGCGTCCTAATCTGCAGTACGTCTCCTCGCCTGGCGCGGTCAGCGAAGTGAAAGACGCCTTTGTTGGCGGCATCACCGCTACCATCAACTTCTGATGTTAATCGAGCGGGCTTAATGCCCGCCTGAGGTTGATGACAAAATATGCCGGTGCCGGCTCAGGAGGGCCTGTGTCTTCCGCAAAGACGCAAAAAGCATCGTCCATGATAGCTCAGTACGGGCCGTCCATGGCCCGTAATGCTTTGCTCCAGCCGCAGGCCCTCCATCGCTTCAAGTTTGTCAGTAGTCAGGGGTGGGCTTGCTGCCCGCCTTATTTCAACTGTGCCCGCGCGGTAAAAAAACGCCTGTAGGCCAGATAGCCCGCGATAATAGTGGCAATGCTCGCCGTGCCCAGCAGCATAAAAGTCACCATAATCTGATATTTGATCGCCTTAACCGGATCGATTCCGGCGAAGATAAGTCCAGACATCATGCCGGGCAAACTTACCAGCCCCACTGTTTTCGCCGCGTCCACGGTTGGGATCATCGCGGCGCGTATGCTTTCGCGAATATAGCTGGCCGAGGCCATTTTTATTGATGCACCCAGGCTTAACATCTCCAGAATTTGCTGACGGTTATCGCTAAAACGCTGGTTCAGATTGTTGTAGCACAGCCCGACTGCCACCATCGCATTGCCAGCGATCATGCCGGTAATCGGAATAACCTGCATCGGCACAAACTCAATCGCTTTGCTCAGTAGCAGGATGGTCAGCGTCAGCGTAGTACTGACGGTAATGGCGATTAGAGAAAGCGTAAAGGCATAATCGATATTTCGACTGCGCTTGCGAGCGTTGAGCGCGGCGTTGACGCAGATAAACAGCACCATAATCACCGTCAGCCAGCCATTATCCATCCTGAAGATATATTTCAGCGCATAACCCACCAGAATGAGCTGAATAACCGCCCGCGTAATGCTCCAGAGAATATCTTTCTCCAGCCCCAGCCGCTCTTTTTTGCTGACTAACAGCGCAATGACCATCAGCGCCAGCGCCAGCAGCAGCGACTCGTTGCTGATATTATGCTGGCTCATTTTCGCTCCTTAGCGGCTTACGTAACGTTATCAACCGCCGCGCGCGCTCGATCTCCGCTTTATCGTGGCTGATCCAGATAGCCGCTGCGCCCTGACGCACGGCCTCCTCATCAATCAGTCTGCTAATTATCTGTTTATTTTCTTCATCCAGCGCGCTGGTAATCTCGTCCAGCAGCAGGATAGCAGGCGGGAATTGCAGATTACGCAGTAAAGCGACCCGCTGCTTCTCGCCGCCGGAAAGCAGGCCGATGGGCTTATCAAGCATATCGCCCGACAGCCGGACTTTTTCCAGCCAGTTCCGCATTGAGGCGGTATCCGGTTTTTTCTCGCGGATGCGCCAGGGAAACGCAAGGTTGTCCCACACCGTTTCGCCAAAGAGCGCGGGCGTCTGGAAACAGTAAGAGACCTGCTGTCGATATAGCTCCGGCCGGAGGCGGGCAACAGATTCGCCTTTAAACAGCAGCCTGCCAGCCGTTGGCTCAAGCAGCGAGGCGATTATTTTCAACAGCGTGCTTTTACCGCTGCCGGACGGGCCGGTGAGCATAAGCTGTTCGCCAGCGTTAAGCTGGAAAGAGACCGGCGACAGCAGCTCACTACCCTGCTGCTCGTAGCCAATGTGCTGTACATCAAGTAAAGGGATGGAAGCGGACATGTTCGGCCTGAAAGTAAAGCGGGCGGCCTTAGCCGCCCTGACAAACTAGCGTTGCGTTGCGGAATAGCTGAGGATCACAGGCTCATCCGGCAGTTGGGTAAAGCGCGTGATTATCTGATGAAAATCCGCGATGGGATCCAGCTTGCTGAACGCCTGCGGATAGAGGTCACGCGCCAAAATTTCCATCCCGATAATATTGTAAGGATGGTTATAAAAATGGTGATAGATGCCGTAAACCCTGCCCTGCTGTACCGGCGCAATCTGCTGTAGCCCGTTGCGTTTAACCAGCGTGGTGAAGGTCGCTGTCACTTCCTGAGGAGTAACGTTATAGCCAAACGGCAGCACGTTTTTATTCGGGCGCTTTGAGCCTGACATAATATAAACGTCCGGCTGCATGGCGATGATTTTCTCCAGCGCCACAAAGCCCGAAGAGCCCGGCAGCAGCGCCGAACCGATGTTCTTACCGCCAACCGCTTCTACCAGACCGCCCCAGCCGTTATGGGCATGGGTAAAGCAGCAGCTATCCGAGTTACCTGCTATCGGCTCAATAAATACCGTGGGTTTTTTAGCGATGGTGCTGATGGTTTTCTGCATAGCGTCAAAGCGCTGCTGATAAAAATCCGTGTAGGCTTTGGCTCTGGCTTCCTGGTTCAGCACTTTGCCCAGCAGCGTAATGCTGTTAGCCGTGTTCTGTACCGGATGTAGCTCATAGTCGATAAATACTACCGGAATATGCAGACGCTGTAGCGTAGCCAGCACGCCAGTTTGCTTTAACGCCGCTTTGGCGCGCAGCTGGGCAATCATCAGATCCGGCTTCTCCGCCACCACGCTTTCCAGGTTCACCTGTCCCTGATCGTTGAAGCCCATATCAATGATTTTGTTTGCTTCCGGCCAGCTTTTGCTGAGCAGCGCCCAGGTTTGCGGATCCTGCTTTTTCGGCAGGTTGTTCCACGCCACCACGCGGCGGAACGGATCTTCCCTGTCCAGCAGCGCCAGCGCCAGGATATCGCGGCCATCCTGCAGAATAACGTGCTGCGGTTCCTTTTCCAGGGTGATCTTCTGATTATCCATATCGGTAATCTGCAGCGGATAAGTGGTTGCGGCTGCGCCCGCAGAAACCACCAGGGATGCCAGTAACAGCCAGCGGCGAATCGTCACGTTCTCTCTCCATCAAAATAATAAACGGCCTGAATATACCGCTAAGCGGCTAGTTTTTCCTGTATTTTCATTTATTTCCGCCGCCGTTTTGCGGCCAGCCGATCAGCAGCAGCCCGCCCAGAATTAACACTACGCCAGCCAGTTTTCCCCAGTGGAAACCCTCATGAAAACCGGGCAGAAAAAGCGCGCCACACCAGACCAGCACATAGCTGACGCTCAGCAGCGGATAGGCTTTGCTGAGGGCTATTCGCCGCAGCGCCAGCAGCCAGCAAAGCATCGAGAGCGCATAGGCCAGCAGCCCGCCAGCCAATCCCCAGGCTTCGGGGGGCAAAGCCAGTAGCGCGGCAAAAAAAGCCGCAGGATCGCTGGCGGCAGGCAAAGTCACCAGCGACCAACGCATCAGCAGCTGAGCCGCGCTGACCAGCAGCACGCTGCATAAAGCCAGTAACAGGCCCATCAGGCGTAGATCCCCATCACGGCTACGCCAGCCACTATCAGTAGCACGCCCAGCCAGTGCCGTAGCGGTACGACTTCCCGCCACAGCCAGCGCGCCGCCAGCACGATAAATATAAAGTTCATGCTTAACATGGGATAGGCCACGCCCACCGGCACCAGCTGCAATACCCGTAGCCAGACCAGCATGGCGCAACCGAGCAGCAACACGCTTAACCCTAACCAGAACAGCAGGTGCCATTTTCCCTTCAGCAGGCCATGGTGAGCGGCCTGTTTCTGGCAGAGCTGCCCGACGCAGCTCAGCAGGCTGCTGAAGACGATCAGCAACATATTCACGGCGTCTGACCATACTGATAGACGGCCAGCCTTCCTCGCCGATAGCTGCGGTCGGCTTTCGGCACTTCTGCATCGGTATCTTCCCGATCGCGCGACATTACCAGCATCAGCGTAACGCTGCCCTCACGGCGGTGCTGCTGTAGCCAGGCGGCAAACTCCGCTTCCGCAATAAATTTGCCTTTGGCATCCGCGTAGCTTAGTCCGTACTGCACCTCGCCCGGCTGCTGATAGAGCAAAATATCGCTGCGCTGTAGCTCCCAGGCCAGACCGGAAGCGAGGCCGGGATTGTTTGCCAGCACAAAGCGGCTGGGCGCGATTTGGTCTTTCATTTCATGGATAAAAGCCTGCGGCTGTTTGGCATCTCTGATCCTGTCCGGGATAACCGCGCCAATCAGCAGCGCCAGCGCCAGCGGCGCAAAAGCTGCCCAGGCCCAGCGCCGCGCTGGCGCGGCCAGTGTCGCCAGCCCGCAGCCTGCCCAAAACAGGAAAATTATGGCGGCCAGGACAACTTTCAGCTGTTCATGCGCGGCATAAAGCGGATGTTTCGCCAGCCCCCACGGCGCCAGGAAACCGACCACGGCGATGGTACAAATCAGACCGAATAGCAGGTTAATCCAGCCGTTGACGCGCAACGCCTTGCCGTTAGTTGCCATCAGCCGCACGGCTTCTCTTGCCATTAACGCCGCCAGCGGCGCAAAACATGGCAGGATATAGGTAGGCAGTTTGCCTTTGGCAATGCTGAAAAATAGCAGCGGCATAATCAGCCAGCTCAGCAGGTAGAAGCTGCCCGCATCCTGTTTTCTTTCTCGCCAGCCGCCGAGTATCGCGCCCGGCAGCAGCGCCAGCCACGGCAGGCTACCTCCCACCAACACCGGCAGATAGTACCAAAACGGCGCCTTGTGCTGGGCGTTAGCTTCGGCGAAACGTTGGATATGTTCGACCCAGAAGAAGTAGTGCCAGAAATCCGGTTCGTGCTGCGCGACGGCAATGGCCCAGGGCGCGCTGATAATAGCCGCGCCGATAACAGCCACTCCGCCAAAGCCGAGCAGCTCTTTAAAACGCCTTTGCTGCACCGCCCAGGGAAGAATAGCGATAACCGGCACGGCCAGCGCCAGAAAGCCTTTGGTCATAAAGCCCATGCCGCAGGCGAAGCCCAGCAGCAGCCAGGCCAGCGCTTTTTTTCTGAACGTGGAGACTTCCGTGGTAAGCCAATAAGCGCACATTGCTGCTACCAGCCACAGCGTTATCGCCGGGTCGAGTACCGCATAGGTGCCAATACCGTAAACCAGCAGGCTGGTCAGGAAGATCACGCCCGCCATCAGCGCCGTAGCTCGATCGCGCCAGATCCGCAGCGTCAGCCAGTACAGCAGCAGCGCCGCCAGCGTCACCGAGAAAACCGATCCAAACCGCACGGCAAAATTAGTGTGGCCAAAGAGTAGCTGGCTGAAGTTGTTGATCCAGTAGCCCACCACTGGTTTTTCAAAGTAGCGCAGGTCGAAAAAGTGGGGAACGATCCAGTCGCCGCTCGCCAGCATTTCCCGGCTGATTTCCGCATAGCGGGTTTCATCCGGCTGCCACAGCGCGCGAAACTCCAGCGGCGCCAGGTAATACAAGGCAAATAAAGCCAGTAAGAGAAGGCCATTTCTCATTGCTTTCATAAAATTATCCGGCTAGCTGTTGGCATCCCAGCCATCCTTCACGGCCGGGGAGGCTACCCCGAACAATTTTTCCTGCTGGCAGCGTGGAGAGATCTTCCGGCAGCAGTTCGCTCAGCGGGCAGAACTGAACGCCTTCGCTTTTCGCCAGCGTCAGCAGCTCGCGGAACATCTGGCTCATCACTATCCCTTCCACTTCCGCATGGATGGTATAAACGGGCGTGCCGCTATCCTGCTTTATCTGTTCAATAATATAAGCGTTGTAATCTTCTTTGCTGACGGTTGATCCCACCACTTCATCCCACGTCGGCAGCGTGACCGGAATCTGCACCGTGCCGGGTTCGCCGTTCGCCAGCAGCGGCCGAAAAGGCCCGCTGCCGCGACAGTCGCTGTTGTAGCGAAAGCCAAAAGGCTCTTTCGCGGTGACGATGCGCTGATCTGCGCGCCAGCCCGCCACGGCGGAGCAGGTGACAGGCTGGCGAACAATCTCGCTTAGCGCTTTTTCCCCCAGCCGAATCTGCCGCTCCAGCTCCTCCGGCGACCAGACGCCTGCCCAGGTTTGCCAGGCGAAATGATCCCAGGTGTGTAGCCCGATCTCATGGCGATCCGCTGTCTTGCGCAGGATCGCCGCTTGCCCTTTGCCAATAAGGCGGCCAGGCCAGGCCGTACCGGCCAGTAAGATATCCCAGCCGTAAAGCGAGGCGGCGTTGGAACGCAGCATTTTCCACAGGAACTTTGGCTTCAGCAGGCGCCACAGGTGGCGCCCCATATTGTCCGGGCCGATGCTGAAGAAAAAACTTGCCTGGATCTGGTGCGCATCCAGAATGCGCAACAGTTCCGGTACGCCATCCCGCGTGCCGCGCCACGTATCCACATCAATACGCAGACCAACCTTCTTCATTTCCGCTCGCCCACGCCTTCCACGGTGCGTAAAAAGAAATCCAGCGTAGCGTCGATGGTTTTATCCATCTTCACCTCTGGCGTCCAGTTCAGCAGGCGGCGAGCGTTGCGGATAGAGGGCTTGCGGTGCTCGACATCCTGATAACCTTTGCCGTAATAGCTGCTGCTTTCAACCTCGCGGAAACCGGCGAACGGTGGGAAGCTGTCGCGCAGCGGATGACGGTCAAAGCTGGCGAGCAGTTGTTCGGCCAGCTCTTTGATGCTGGCCTCGTTATCCGGGTTGCCGATATTGATAATCTGGCCGTCGCAGTTATTGTTTTTATTTTCAATAATGCGAAACAGCGCCTCTACGCCATCGCTGATATCGGTAAAGCAGCGTTTCTGTCTGCCGCCGTCGATCAGCTTGATTGGCGAGCCTTCTACCAGATTGAGGATTAGCTGGGTAATAGCACGCGAGCTGCCAATACGCGCGGCATTCAGGTTATCCAGACGCGGCCCCATCCAATTAAACGGTCGGAACAGCGTAAAGCGCAGTCCTTCTTTGTCGCCATAGGCCCAAATTACGCGATCTAATAGTTGCTTGGAGACGGAATAGATCCAGCGCTGTTTGTTAATCGGCCCGACCACCAGGTTGGAATGATCTTCATCGAAATTCTCGTCGGTGCACATGCCGTACACTTCGGAAGTGGAAGGGAAAATAATGCGCTTTTTGTACTTCACGCAGTCGCGGATAATCTTCAGGTTCTCTTCGAAATCCAGTTCGAATACCCGCAGCGGGTTGCGCGTATATTCAATCGGCGTGGCGATAGCCACCAGCGGCAGCACGATATCGCATTTTTTAATATGGTATTCAATCCACTCGGAATGGATGCTGATATCCCCTTCCACAAACTGAAAGCGCGGATGGCCGATAAAGCGGCTGATGGCGTCCGAGCCGATATCCAGACCGTAGACGTCGAAATTATCGTCCTTCAGTAAACGTTCGGTAAGATGATTGCCGATAAATCCGTTTACGCCGAGAATTAATACGCGCGTCCGGCGTTTTATTGCCGAAACGCTCTGGCTGCTCAGCAGCGCACCATTGACCAGTCCCAGCGTTTGCGCCAGCTGCGAGCCCTGCATCCAGACGCCGTTTTCGCTCTGGCCCGTCATTATTTCCAGCGCATGCTCGCCGCAGGCCACAACCAGCGGCGCAACCGAAAGCACGGTTCCGGGTTTAGCCGCAGGCAGATCGGGGCGCACCTTGCTTTTCCAGACGATAAACTTCGCCGACCCGACGTAGCCAAACGCGCCCGGCCAGGGATCCGTTACCGCTCTAACCAAGTTATGCAGGGTCTCCGCTGGCTGTTCCCAGTCGAGGCGGCCATCTTCCGGCCCGCGGCGGCCAAAACGGCTTGCCAGGCTCTCATCCTGAGCGCGTTCAGCAACGGTGCCCGCTTTCAATAAAGGCAGGGTATCAGCCAGCAGCTGCTCCGCTGCCGCGTTCAGCTTGCGGTGCAGCGTCAGGGCATTATCTTCCGCTGCGATTGTGACCTTTTGCTGGCCGATAATGGCCCCGGCATCGGCTCGCTTGATCATGCGGTGTAGCGTCACGCCGGTTTCGGTTTCGCCGTTGACCAACACCCAATTCAGCGGCGCACGGCCACGATATTTTGGCAGTAGCGAGCCGTGCAGATTGAACGCGCCGACGCGGGCGATGTTCAGGATGTTGTCGCAAAGCAGATTGCGGTAATAAAAAGAGAAAATAATATCCGGCGCCATCGCTTTGATGCGGTCAACCCACAGCGGATGGTTAACTTCTTCCGGCGCGAAAACCGGAATGCCCTGCTCCGCCGCAAGGCGCGCCACCGAGCCAAAGAAGTGGTTTTCACTGGCGGCATCAGCGTGGGTAAAAATCGCTTCGATTTCGTAGCCAGCTTTGATCAGCGCATTGATGCCGGCACAGCCCATATCATGATAGGCAAAAACAACGGTTTTCATTCTTTTTTATCCTTTACAGAAGCAGTTACCACTCGCTGTACGAAATAGCGGGGACGGGCGCGGACGTCGTTATAGATACGTCCGATATATTCGCCCAGCAGTCCCATGCCGATAAATTGCGCGCCAATAAAGATAAACAGGATGGCGAACAGCATAAAAACGCCGTCGGCGGCCCACTGCGGGCCAAAAAACAGGCGCAGCAGGATTAGCAACAGCGAGAAAGCGAACCCGGCCAGCGCGATAACGCTGCCCACAATGCTGAGCATGCGCAGCGGCGTGGTAGTGAGGCAGGTCACCAGGTCGTACATCAAGTTAACCAGGCGCATCAGGCTATATTTGGAGTCGCCAAATTCGCGCTCCGCATGCAGCACCGGAATTTCGGTCGCGCGACGGGCGAAGGTATTCGCCAGAATGGGAATAAAGGTGCTGCGTTCATGGCAGTGCAGCATGGCATCGACAATATGACGACGATAGGCGCGTAGCATGCAACCATAATCGCCCATCGCCTTGCCTGTCGCGCGCTGGATAAGATGGTTGATAGTGCGCGAAGCCAGCTTGCGAAAACGACTGTCCTGGCGGTTTTGCCGTACGGTACCAACGACGTCGTAGCCTTCCTGCGCAGTAGCAACCAGCCGCGGGATCTCTTCTGGCGGGTTTTGCAGATCAGCATCCAGCGTAATGATCAAATCACCACTGACGTGACTAAAGCCCGCCATAATGGCCGAGTGCTGACCGTAATTACGATTAAGTAATACGGCTACTATGTGGCTTCCTTCCTGCTCTGCGGCAGCGGTCAGCAAACTGGCGGAATCGTCGCTGCTGCCATCGTCCACCAGCAGAATTTCCCATGCCATAGTCAGCGCGGCGCAGGCTTCGCTCGTACGCCTGATCAGCTCGGGCAAACTTTCCTGCTCGTTATAAACAGGGATAACGATGGAGACCTTATTAATAGTTTGATCAGGCATGATATTTCTCAGCGATTTCACGCAGCGCGGCAATAACGCGGCTGACGTCTTCATCGGTCATCGTGGGAAACAGCGGAATAGAGCAGATCCGCTCCGAATTCCATTCAGTAGCGGGCAAAGAGAGTGCCGGGAAACGTTCGCGGTAATATTTTTGCGTATGCGCGGCTCTGAAATGCAGGCCGGTACCGATATTGCGTTCCTTCAGCGCCTGCATTAGCTCATCGCGGCTCAGGCCGCAGCTTGCCTTATCGACACGGATAATAAACAGATGCCAGGCATGCTGATGCGGCCAGTCCGGCTGGGCCAGTGGTTGAAAAGGCGTGTCGGCCAGTTCGCGCAAATACCTTTCGGCAATGGCCGCACGACGAGCGTTAAGCTGTTTCAGCTTGCCCAACTGCACCAGCGCAATAGCCGCGTTGATATCCGCCAGATTATATTTGTAGCCGGGCGTCAGCACTTCCGCCTGCGGCGCGCGGCCATGCGTCTGACGATCGAAAGCGTCTACGCCAAGGCCATGAAATTTCAGACTGCGGATGCGATTAGCCAGCTGTTCGTTATCGGTGACCACAAGGCCGCCTTCCGCACAGGTCATATTTTTAATGGCGTGAAACGAGAAAATAGCTGTGCCGATCGCACCTACATGCCGATCGCGGTAATAAGTACCTGCCGCATGGGCCGCATCGTCAATAACGGCAATACCGTAGCGAGCGCCCAATGCGTGAATAGCATCAATATTCGCAGGCGCGCCCGCGTAGTGCACGGGAATAATGGCTTTGGTTCGGGGTGTAATAGCGGCTTCGATCTGTTCCGGCGTAACCATTAACGTGTCGCGGTCAACATCGATCATGACAGGTTCGGCGCCCAGCAGCGCTATCATATTTAGCGTAGAAACCCAGGTCAAAGAGGGAGTAATAACTTCATCGCCAGCGCCAATATCCAGCGCCATTAACGTCACGTGCATGCCAGCCGTGGCTGAACTCACGGCAATCGCATGCTGGTTGCCCGTCAGTTCGCAAAAAGCTTTTTCCAGCTGCTGATTTTTAGGCCCTGTGGTGATCCAGCCGGAATTCAGCACCTCGCCGACCGCAGCCAGTTCGCTCTCGCCCAGTGCAGGACGTGAAAAAGGGAGAAACTCGGACATCATTAAAATTCCTTTAACAATTACCTAAAGCCAATTTAGCAGATCGTGCGCAGTGAATCGTAAGTAACAGAGTAAAATTATTAACTTTTGTTAACCCACGCAGGCGCTGTGCGCTTTTTCAACAGCCGCAAGAAGAAACATTATTTTTACGACTCGTTCACTTTGTAGCGGTTTATTGTGGCATGCCGCTAAGGCGGCTAATTCAACGCTTCCTGAACGATAAGCGAGAAACCTTAGGGAAAGATTAAGGAAATGCGAATGAGGTAACAGAAACGGCATCTGTGACGACACCGTTTAAGAAAGGTTTAAAAAACAGCGATGCGGCGTGCAATTTTGCGCCAACAGGTAATAAAAATTTAATACTATTAACGGGGAACTTTATCGGGAAGGAAATGTCATGAGTGAGCCAGCCCGATATAATGCCTATTTACTTCAGCCCTGCTTAACTAAGGGCAAAAAAAAGGCGCCCGTTAAGGGCGCCCTTTGCTATCGCTGCGGATTCAGGCCGCGTCGATATTATTTTTTCGCATCGTCCGGCAGCGCATAGGCCACAATATAGTCGCCCAGTTTGGTGCCGAAGGAGCCGTGACCGCCAGCCGCGATCAGCACGTACTGCTTGCCGTTCACTTCATAGGTCATCGGCGTCGCCTGGCCGCCAGCCGGCAGACGAGCCTGCCACAGTTTTTCACCGTTGGTAACGTTGAACGCGCGCAGATAGTTATCCGCCGTCGCGCCGATAAACATCACGTTACCCGCCGTAGAGATTGGGCCGCCCAGCATTGGCATACCCATTTTGAACGGCAGAGGAACCGGCGAACTGTCGCGTACGGTACCGATGCGTTTTTTCCACACGATATCGTTGGTCTTCAGATCAACTGCAGAGATGTAGCCCCACGCAGGTTGCTTACAAGGGAAGCCCAGCGGAGAAAGGAACGGGTTCAGAGTTACGCCGTAAGGCACGCCGTACTGAGGCTGAACGCCGGTCTCGGTGCCGCTGCCGCCTTTGTCGTTCGCATCCGGCCACATTGGGTTATTTGGCCCACGCGGGATCAGACGAGAAACGAATGGCAGAGCCATTGGGTTGGTAATGGCGATCTGACGATCGGTGTTTACAGAGATACCGCCCCACTCGAACATACCCAGGTTACCCGGGAATACCAGAGTGCCCTGCTCTGACGGCGGCGTGAACGGGCCTTCATAACGCAGGCTATGGAACATCACGCGGCAGATCAGCTGATCGTAAATGGTCGCGCCCCACATATCCGCGCCGGAGAGTTTATTCTTCGGACGGTAGGTCAGCTCAGAGAAGTGCTGAGTTGGGGAGAGACGGTCACCTTTGGCAGCGCCCTGCGGCACTGGCGTTTCTGGCGCTGGCACAACTTCTTTACCGGTACGACGATCCAGAACAAAGATATCGCCGGTTTTGGTCGGTACATAGATAACCGGAACCGTGCTGCCATCTTTAACGGTGATATCCGCCAGAGTAGGCTGCGCAGGCACGTCCATATCCCACAGATCGTGGTGAACGGTCTGGTAGAACCAGGCTACTTTACCGGTGGTCGCGTTCAGCGCCAGCATGCCGGTCGCGTAACGTTCCATTTCCGGGGTACGGTTGCCGCCCCAGATATCCGGGGTCGCTACGCCAATTGGCAGGTAAACCAGATCCAGTTTGGCATCGTAAGAAGCCGGCGCCCAGGAGTTCGGGGAGTTAGCAACATAGTGCTGCTCGCCTTCCGGTACCACGTTTGGATCTTTAGCACCCGGATCGAATGCCCACAGCAGTTTGCCCGTGTTGACATCGAAACCACGCACTACGCCGGATGGCTCTTTGGTGGAATAGTTATCGGTTACCGCACCGGCAATCACGATAGTTTTATCGGTGATGATCGGTGGAGAAGTCGGCTCGTAAGCACCAGCACGAGCGTTAGGCATGTTCTGCTGCAGGTTCAGCTTGCCGTTCTCGCCAAATTCCGGGCACAGAGCACCGGTTTCCGCGTCCAGCGCGTACAGGTGACCATCGTTCACCGGCAGGATCACGCGACGTGAGCACAGCGCGGGCTTACCGCCAGCAGGCACGTCGGCTGCGGCTGGGGTTTCATGATAAGAAACGCCACGGCAGGTCACGTGCTGGAAGGAAGGATCGGTTTTCAGCTGCGGATCGAATTTCCACTTCTCTTTACCGGTAGCCGCATCCAGCGCAAACAGGATCTGGTGAGGCGTACACAGGTACAGAGAATCGCCGATTTTGATTGGGGTGACTTCATCAGTCATTTCGCCCGGATCGGTTGGGCGCTTCATATCGCCAGTGCGGAAGGTCCAGGCTTCTTTCAGCTGGCCAACGTTTTTATCGTTGATCTGCGTCAGCGGCGAGTAGCGGGTGCCGCCCTGAGTACGACCATACGCAGGCCAGTCGCCGGCTGCGATGCCGTCAGCGGACTGGTTGGCGTTTGCCGCCCGATCGGCGCTCAGTGAACCGTTAATTTCCTGCGGATCGTTGAACACGGCGTAAGCCAGCGCGATCACCGTAACAACCAGCACCGCACTCAGCGCGCCGCGTGCCGCTTTGCCCTGAGACAGGCCACGGTAAACGAAAGGCAGCACCAGCCACAGGCCGAGGAAGAAGGTGACGTCCAGACGCGGCGTCAGCGCCCAGAAGTCTGAACCCACTTCCCACAACGACCAGATCAGCGTTGCGAGCAGGAATACCGCATACAGCATCAGTGCTGAAGAACGGCGACGGAACAGCAGCCAGGCGACGACCAGCTCTACAACACCAGCGATGATGTAGTAGAAAGAGCCGCCGAGTTTGGCCAGCCAGATACCGCCAATCAGCAGGTATAACCCGCTGAGAGCGGCAAATACAGCCGTAAGTATCACGAGCGTCCGTGATAACGGTGCTTTACTTTGCATAGTATGGACCTTACCAAAATTTAACGTCTTCGATTAGGCAGCAGCCTAATCGCAAAAAACACCCGGTTTCATACTGATTATCCATCCCGGTGTTTTGAACCCGCCGCAGAGCAGGTAATCCGCAGCAGGTTGTTCTGGATTCTTTTACATAAAGGTATAAGTGAGCGTCGCGCCAATGCCATAGTTGCGTCCCGGCGCCGGTTCGTAATAGCGCCCGTTGCCTTCGTTAACGATCACCGATCCGACGTATTCTTTATCGAACAGATTATCCACGCGTGCAAAAGTATCGAGCGACCACTTATCCCAGTTAAAACGATAGCCGCTATTCAGGCTGGTGACAGTATAAGATGGTGCTTTGGCATCATTTTCATCGTCGGCCTGAATGCTGCCCATATAACGAACTTCCGCGCCCGCATGCCAGCCCTCTTCCGGCATCCAGCCCAGAGAAGCGTAGCCCATATTTCGCGCCACGCCCGGCAGGCGATTGCCGGAAGGAGTACAGCTGCCGCTGTTGTCGCAGGTTTCGTTGCGATAGGTAGCATCCAGCAGCGTCCAGGCCATTTTCAGCTGCCAGTTTTCGGCAAACTGCTGATCCAGCGCCAGCTCCAGCCCGCGACGGCGCGTTTTGCCCGCGTTTTTATAAACCGAACGTCCGTTGCTGCTTTGCGCTACCACCAGCTCGTTATCGGTATTGGTCTGGAACAGCGCGGCGGTGAAAAGACCGTAACCAACACGGGTTTTGCTGCCCAGCTCGAAAGTATCGCTGGTGGCAGGCTTCAGCCCCAGATTCAGGCCGGTCTGGTTGCCGCTGATTGAGCGGTAGGACAACTCATTAATGGTTGGCGTTTCAAAGCCGCGGCCGGCAGAGAAGTAAAGATTTGAAGCATCCGTCAGCGCGTAGTTTAGCGAGCCCATCGGCAGCAGTTTGTGATAGCGCTTGCTGCCGCTGTCATCACCGTTGCCGCTGGTAACATAATAGTCGGTAGAATCAAAGCTGACGGTGCTGTAGCGCAGACCGGCATCCAGCGTCCATTTTGAGGTCAGATCCCAGCTGGTTTGCAGATAGGGATCCAGATTCCACATCACGTTTTTTTCGTTACGGCGCTGGTTGCCTTTTTCGCCCAGCAGCGTGCTGCCGTTATCAATACGGTAGTTTTCGAAGCCCTGTCGACGTTCGGTCATGGTTTCATAATCCAGGCCGCCGATCAGGCTAAAAGGTACCGAACCTATCTGATCGTTATGCTGCCAGCGCGTATCCACGCCGGAATATTTACGCTCCAGCACAATTACGCCCCCCGGATAAGCTGGGTTTTTCTGCACGGCAACGGGAATCGACTGATACTGCGTGGTGTGCCGCTCGCCGTGCCAGGTGGTCAGCGTGAGACGATCGTTTTCGCTCATTTCGCGCTCGTAGCGCAGGCCAAGCTGGGTTTGATCAAGGCTCTTACGGGTATTGTAAGCCTCGCCGCGCGGCGACTGGCGCGGATTCGCTTTCCATTCAGCGCGGGTCAGGCCGCCCGGATCGTTAGCGTCTACCGAAACGGTGTTAAACATCAGGGTCAGCGTGCTGACATCGTCGATACGTACGCCGAATTTGCCGTTGCCGAGGCTTTTTTGCGTGCCGCTCTGGTCGCGAAAACCGTGCGTCGTGAAGCGCGAGCCGGAAATCATATAATTTACGTCGCCCGCCTGCGTGCCATCGCCCGTTGCGCCGCTTGCCTTAACGCTGTTGCGCCAGCTACCGTAGCTGCCGTAATAAGTGCCTGCGGTTAGAGTGGTCGGCTGGCTGCCTGTCTCGCTGTCGATGTTGACCACGCCGCCAGAGGCATTGCCGTAAAGCGCGGAGTAAGGCCCACGCAGCACTTCGACTTTATCGACGGAATTGATATCAATATTGGAGGTCTGGCCCTGGCCGTCCGGCATGGTAGAAGGAATGCCGTCGACATAAACTCTTACGCCACGTACGCCGTACATAGAACGGCTGCCAAACCCGCGCACGGAGAGCTGGAGATCCTGGGCATAGTTCTGGCGGTTCTGAATTTGCAGGCCCGGCACGTTGCCAAGGGTTTCCGAGAGATTAACCTGCGCCGTGCTGTTGCGCAGCTGTTGACCGTTAACCACGCTCACCGCGGCTGGCGTATCCAGTTCTGAGAGTCCGCTACGCTGTTTGATCACCATTAGCGAGCCTTCCTGAGCGGAGGCGGCTTCTTGCTGCGCGGCGGCAGACTGTGCATGGCCGATAGCGGGCTGAAGCAGCGCCAGCGGCGTCAATAAAAGAGCAGATTTTCTATTCACAGGATTGGTTCGGTTAATCAATTTGTTGCCAGAGTGCTTGCAGCCTGACGCCCGTTAAAGCTTTTCCGCTGGCGGCGTTAAGCGGCCAGCGCAGAAAAAGTATACAAGCTGTTTTGAAACTTGCCTGCTAATCCCCTGCAAAATAAGGGTAATTGCGGCTTCAACCCACGCAATCGCCTGCGCGCAGGCTGAGAATAAGATGAAAGTATCAAAAACCACGAAATTGTAGCACTCAATAATCTGTTTGCGAACCATTGTTAAGGATTTAGCTGAACTGATTCAGCCATAAGCCACAAAATGATAATAGTTTTGTTACATGCCCACGCGGCGCGGCTTTCCCCCTCATTTTGTCCGGTTTTTTGCTTTTCCATAGCGAAACCGCTGTAAACGCTATACTTAGGCCATTATCCGTTGCTAAAGGAATATCATGCGCTGGCTGGATCCCCTTAAACTCTCTACGCTTCTTCCCGTCTGCGTCGTAGCGCTTGCCGCTCCGCTACTGTTAACCGCCTGCTCTTCCGGCAGCGGCGGCATGGTTTGCGAAGGTAAAGTCGAAACCCTGAGCGGCCAGGCTTTAGGCAATATCGAAGGCGAAATTATCGATCGTTTTACCTCTTTTCACGTTGTGATGGACAAGCTGAAGCTGGAAAGCGGCGCGCTTTACTCCAGCGACCCACAACAATATATTCCTTCTGCCATCACCAGAGAGGGCTGGCTGGCGCAGCGGCTTTCTGATACCCGCTTCAGCGTTATCAATGCGCAGCAGGACAGGATGATCACCTTTAGCTGCCCTGCCCGCGCTATCTGAACGCCTTTACCTTTGCCTGATTTTTCCCCACCGAGGAACGGAAATGACAGTTAGTCAGATAGCAAACCGACAGACTTTTTTTGGCCGTGGCAGCCTGCGTGAGCTGGTGCCGCTGCTCGGTAAAGATCCGCAGCCAACGCTGCTTTTTTGCGCCAACTCGTTTTTGCAGGGCGAAGCCTGGCAGAAGATAAAAGCGGAGGTAGAGCCGCTGCTGACAGGCATAGAGATTGTCCGCCATGAAGCCTCGCCCGCTGAGATTGATAGTTGGGTTGCGCGCTGGCGCAATAATACTGCGCGCGTGGTGGCTATCGGCGGCGGCAGCGTACTGGATGCGGCTAAAGCTTTTGCCGCTGTCAGCCAGCATCCGTTAAGTACGCTGCGCTATCTGGAAAAAGTCGGCGATACGCCGATAAGCGGCGCAACTTTACCTTTAATAGCTGTGCCAACCACGGCGGGTACGGGCAGCGAAGCGACGCAAAATGCCGTGGTGACGGACAAAGCCGATATTCAGGTCAAAGCCTCGCTGCGCCACGCTAACTTTGTGCCTCAGGTCGCTATTCTCGATCCTGATTTGTTGCGCGGTGCGCCAGACACCGTGCTGGCCTGCTGCGCTATCGACGCTTTTACCCATCTTTTTGAAGCTTACCTCTCGGCTAAAGGCAACTTTTTCAGCCGTCAGACCGCGCTTAACGGCCTGCGGGCTTTTGTTGGCGCCTGGCCTTACCTGAATCGGGATGACGAACAGGGCGACAGGGCCCGTGAACAGATGCTGTATGCCTCCTGGCAAGGCGGCCTGAGCCTGAGTATGGCCGGTCTGGGCGTCATTCACGGCATTGCTGGCGAGCTGGGCGCGATCAAAGATTATCATCATGGTGAAGTCTGCGGCCGCCTGCTGCTGCCCTTTTTACAACTGCTGGGCGACAGCGAAGACGAGCGGCAACGGGCGTTGATGGATGAGCTGGCCGTCGCGCTTTTTCCTGGCTTTACGCTGCCGCCAGCGCGTATGTTGGCCGCCTGGCTGCAGGATAAGGCCATCACACCTTTCTGGCAGGATCCGCCGTCACTGACCCGCGAGGAGGCGAACTGGATCCTGGCTCGCTCAAACAGTAAAAATTCGCTGGTTAACTACAGCGAGGCACAGCAGCGCTCTATGCTGGAACAGGCGTTTCGCATTGAATGATCTCTGTGCCTGGCTTTACCCCTGAAGCGTACTCCATAACGAAATGACTTTTTGCCTGCTTTTTACGGAAGCAGGCTTTTCTGGCCTGACAATCTTTTTAGTCTTTACTGGCAATTATTCCGTTCATCTTGCGCAGCGGCGGCAAAGCCTTGCGTCGTCAGTATTACGCCAGCAAAACGTAAATATTATGTTAAGTCGCTGCTTCTTAGGATTATTGGCATTGTTAAGCGCTTTCAGGCCCCCCAGATTATCGCTATTGACCAAAACAAATCAGACCTGCAAGGAAATGAAAATGAAAAAGTCAGGCGTTATTGCCCTCTCTGCGCTGCTCTTCGCAACCTCCAGCCTGAGCGCCTTCGCCGAAGGGCCGCGCCAGGACGGCCAGCCACCGGTTAAGCATGAGCAGCAGCACGGCAACCCACAGCATGAACAGCGCGACGGACAGCACGTTAATCCACAGCATGAACCACAGCGCGAGCCGCAGCACAACGCGCGCCCGGCAGAACACCGTCAGGATCAGCACCAGGCGTTTCATAAAGGCCGACCGCTGCCGGAAAAATACCGTGGCGAAGGCTACCAGGTTAATGACTGGCACAAACGTGGTCTGAAAGCGCCTCCGGCGGGCCATCGCTGGCAGAATATTGACGGCAATTATGTTCTGATTGCTGTTGCTACCGGCGTTATTACCTCGGTAATCGCGCATCACTAACGGTGCAGCGTTGCGCTGACGGGTATAACCGGAGCTGTCCTTTTCAGGGCAGCTTTTTTATGAGCACAAGCATGGGCAGAATAGCTTAATTGGCAGCCGCGTCGCGTTAAAAGAGTTAAAACAGCAGCCTTGCAAGGCCTAAACCCACCCCAAGCGCTGTAAACAGCGCGGCGATAAACCATATCGTTTGCGTGTTAATAGAGGTGTGCAGCTCTTTTCTGACGCTCTCTATATCTATTTTTGTAGCGTAATTCGCTTTAATAACGGCGACGTCGATCAGCAGCTGTTCGACTTTGCCTTCCAGTAGTTTCATTCTCTCCTCCATTTCTCTCTTCCTTTTTGGCTTTAGTTAACCATGCCGCGATCCTATAGTGCGAGCAAAAAATAACCAACCTTTAATTGCGGGATAAAATGCGAGAAGGCTCTGAAAACACGATGAAATTAATGTAACACCAGAGGGTTTTGGTGGAATAGAGTCAGCCTGAAGTGAAATATCTGTAGTAGAGGATCGAGAGGCAGGAAAAAGCGTGCCGCCATCCTGAGATGGCGGCACTTTAGGAATTAATGAAATGCGTTATTTAACAGAATAGAGGTAATGACGCCTGTCGCCGCGGCAATCAGCACGTAGTTACCATCAATATAGGCCCAGCGTTCGCCGCGCGGCGGCTCATGCAGTCCACGGTCGCGCCAGTCATCTACGCGGTAATCGTGCCCGCGGAAACGAGGCGGCAATGGCTGCCCACGGTGGAATTCATGCCCCTGCCAGGCAAAGCGGTCGCGCTCTTCGAAATGACGATCCGGGCCATGCCCTTCGTGACCACGAAAGTCGCCGTGTCCGCGATCCGGACCACGATCCGGGCCGCCATGTCCAGGGCCGCCGTGGTCGCCAGGGCCACCGCGCCCGTCGTGTCCGCCCTGATGATGCCACTCCTGGCCAGGAGGGCCTTCGGCCTGGGTAACGCCGGAGAAAAGCGTGCTTGCTGAGAACAGGGTAATCAACAGCGTCAGGGTCGTTTTTTTCATGGTTACATCCTCGTTTTGCTCACGGCTTCTGGTGCGCCGCTGAATGACACTATCGTCTAATCCGGGCCACGAAAACATATCCAACATTCTTAAAACCCCTGATATTACTGTACTTTACCCTATCCTAACCCTTCCTTAACACTATGAGTGAATTGTGGATCTGTTGCGCCTGCGCAGTTTGTGATAAGTCAGGCGGCAGCGCGGCTTTCGGCCAGAAATTCGCTGACTTCATCCGTCTGGGCGATAAAAGCGTTGAGCAGATGGCTGAATTTCTCCGCGTCCAGCAGGCTCAGCGGCTGCTGGCTACATAGCCTTAAGCAATCATCGCCATCCATCGCCAGCCAGCAGCCACGCATGGCGTCCATTTCAAAGTTTAATGCCAGCAGCGTGCGCAGCCAGGCTTCCGATGCGCCTGCCAGCTTGCCCAGTTTACGATGCAGGATCACGCAGTCGCTTTCCGGCGGCAGCTCCACTACGGCTATCTCTTTCCCTTCGCGCACCAGCGCACAAACGCCGTTTTTCAGGCACAGATTGAGATTCAGACGACGGCCATACCAGGCCAGAAAATGATTTAGCTGCTCTGTTGCGATCATAAAGGCTCCTGTTAACTTTTAAGCACGAAATTTTGCTGCTGCCCTCGTTGTAGCGCGCTGGTCAGTTCGGTGGTGGCTTTAGCGATACGCCCTTCCAGCGCGTAGTTGACTGGCTTGTCCTGATCCTCGCCGTAGCTGAAGCTGATTTTGCCCAGGTTACGCTTCATGGAGACTGAAGCGCTGTTGGAGCCGCCAAGCAGAAAAGCGGGCGTGGCAAAGCCATCCGTTTTCACCTGCGATTTAGTGAAGGCGATGGATTTCAGACGCAAATTGTCGCGGTTAGTCAATTCGGCCCGCATCTCATCGGGGCTGTTGCCCTGTGCCAGCCAGCGCTGCTCTAATCTTTCCCGGACCTCATCCTTTAGCTCCAGCGTGACGGTTGCCTCCGTGCTGACGTTGTCCTGCAATGAAGCGATCAAGCTCTGTAGCTGGTGATCGTCTTTCATCAGCTCGCGCATTTTCGTGGCGTTACTGGCATTAAGGCTGCCGTCGAGCAGATGCGAAAGCTGGTGCCAGAGGCCGTTGCTGTCCACCTTGCTCAAATTGGCATAGGTAGTCTGATATTCGCCGCCCTGTAACAGCTTCTGGCCTCGCTCCGCCGCCGTTTGCTGACGCAGGTGCTTATCCAAATCGCGCAGCGCGGCCTGCTGTTCATTACTTTTTTCCCTGATGTTACGCGGGGTAAAATGCGCATCCAGCTTGTCCAGTTTTTGCCGGGACGTTAGCGGCGTTTCGTCCTCTTTATCTTTTAACGAAGCGATAAGGCCCGCCGTGGCAGGATCGGTGAATTTTTTCCCTAAGGTCTCCGTTAGCTTATCAAGATGTGTCGCTTCCAGCGGGCGGGCCGTTTTGGTTTCTACCGCCATGCTCTGTTTTGTTCGGTTATCTATCGAAAGCTGTACGCTGGCGGCTGGCCCGGCAAACAGTGGCACTCGCCCTTCTTCGCCTCTTACCAGTACGCCGGTCGGCAGCGCGAGATTAACGCCTACGCTGGCTTTGTTTAATCCGCGCAGACGGTTGTTGCTCTGGCTTTCCGTGCTGCCGCTCTCTTTGGTGGTCTTCGCTTTTTCTCGCGTGCCGGAAAGCACGTTAACGCCCGCATAGGCCCCGCCGCCTACACGGAAGCTGGCAGGCGTCTCTTTTTCATGTTTGTTGGTCAAAGGCACGCCTGCCGAAGCCAGCGCCGCCGCGTTGGCATCCAGACTGACATTCAGTACTTCGCCATGCTTAACGCTATGATTGATGCCGCGATTAAGCAGGGTCAGCGGATCCAGCGTGCCCTGAGTGAGCCCTTCGATAAACGCGGGCAGTTCCGCTTCCGTAATATCGAAACTGACGCTGTTCTGCTTTTTTACATCCAGCGGCGTAGCGGAAAAAACGCCGCCGAGGCGCACGGCAGGCGCCAGATTACGCTGGTTATCCACGGCGACGTCGTGCGTCGGATCCTTCATATAGCCGGTAAGCAGGTTGTAGCCTACGCCGGAAAAAGCGGTCAGCGCGCCGCCGCCATCGCGGCCAAAGCTTACGGTTATACCGCCCTCGCCGCGCGTCAGGCTCATACTGTAGCCGCGATCCAGATTCGCTCTGCCGCCCACGCCCGCAATCACCTGCGAACCCGGCAGGGCGCTGATAGTGGTTGCCGCACCATAGGCCCTGCTAAAAGAAAGACTTTCACCCTTGTCCATATCCAGCACCGTCTCTTTTAGCCTGCGGGCCAGCAGCTGCTGATCTTCGGCCTGCATAACAGTACGCGTCGTGACATTCATCGCGTGATTAGACTTAGTAAAAGCCTTGGTCATTGATTTGATGGCATCGTAGTTGGCTTCCAGCTTGTCGTTGCCGGTAAAGCCCTGGGCGGTAATCTGCTTAAGCGGATTGCTTTCCCACTCTTCGTCGCGCAGCGCACGAAACTCTTTGCCCAAAGCCTGCAACACTTTTTCGCGCGTTTCGCCCGGCAGATCCAGCGCGTGGGTCAGGCGCTTCGTTAAATCGTGCATTTTCACATTGGTCAGGCCATCCAGGATCAGGCGCGACTTCGCCAGCCCCATAACATCGTGCTTATCACGATTCATCCCCGCCGGGATCGCCTCTGCCGGTTTTTGATGGGCAAGTTTTATGCCTGCATCCCGCATTGCCGTCAGGGTAAGTTGGGCACCGTTGCCTCTGCCGCTGGGCTGTAGAGAGAAGAGCCGCTGCATTTTGTTCAGCAGGTCGTCGCCGTGCGTGCTGGCCGGATTCAGGCTGCCGGTCAGCCTGTCGATTTGCCTGCCAGCGCTGCCCTGCCCGCCATAATGTTGCTGGAGTAGCCCGGCCTGATGCGCTGCGCTGTCCGCCAGCAGCGTATTGAATTTTTGCATCTCGCCAAACCAGGCGGGCAGATCTTGCCGCGCCGACAGCGTCTTCAGCTTCAGGCTGAGCGGCTCCTCCGTTTTGCCTGTGGGCTGACGCTGCAAATACTGCGTCAGCTCTGCTAACTGCTGGCTTTGCTGCTGATAGATCGCCGCCAGCCCCTGGCGGCCGCTGTGGGCATGCTGTACAAGGTTACCCATGTTCTTCAGCGGACGCGGCGTCTCCAGCGTGGGGCGAAACACGAAGGTGCTGAGCCTGGTGCGAAACGGCGTATGGACTTTATGCCCATCGTGGCCGGACTGGCCGAACGTGTTAACCTCGCGTTTGTAGGTGATGCCGGTTTTGCCCAGCTTAGCATCACGCGTGGCGGCGCTGAGCCGATCGTAGTGTCTGTCCGCCAGATTTTCGGCCTCGCGCGTGCCTGCGGCAACGCCTGTTGATACTGGTTGCCAGCCACGATCGTTTTTTGCCAGCACCTGCTTGTTATCCATTTCTATCAGCAGCGTATCTTTATGGTTGCCGGCAAATTTAGCGGGCGACGCCGCAACGGCTTCGTCAAACTCGTTATTTGGCGGCACAGGCAGCTGCTCAGCCTGCATCTTATCGACTTTACCCCGCCGCCAGCTTTCCGCAGGCAGACTAAAGACCTTGCCCTGGTCGCTGAGAATAAAGAGTCGGCTCTCCGGGCCAATGGCCATATCTTTCGCTTTGTGCTCGGTCTGTGCCGCAGGATCAAGGCTCAGCACGGCACTGGCTTCGTTCATTGCCTGTTTCAGCGCCTGATGCGAAAGCGTCTGCGTTAATTGCTTAACGCGGCGGCTTTCTGTATCGACATGATGAAAATGGATATCGCCCTTTTCCTCCAGCGTAGCGAAGCGGCCATCGTCCAGCACGCTGGCCGCAATGGTTTTTTGTTTTTTATCGAGTCCCGGCAGCGCGGGCTCTTCACTGACGCTTTTTTTCACCTGATGCAGGGCAAAAGTATTCTGCTGAAAATTAATTTTGTTGCTGGCTACGTTGACCTTTAGCCTTTTTAATTCGTTGTCTTTGAGCGCCCAGGCCTGGCCATCCTGACCAACGCGCAGCTGGTCGGCTTTAACTTCTGTTGCTTCCCAGCCGCGGGTGACTTCGTTGAAAAAATGGACTTTGCCGTCGTGTAGCGTCAGCTTGCCGTTGGCCCCGAGATCGACAATATCAGCGCGGTTCGGCGCGGGCTGCGGCAGCCCTTTTTGATAGTCCATAACCAGGCTGTCGCTAAGGTTCCAGGCAGAAGAAACCTGTGGGCTGGCCGGATTAGGGTTCAGCGCAATAGCGTGCTGCCTGTCCATACCGTCTTTTACTACCGCGTGCAGCTGGCCGTTTTCGCCGCAGAGCAGGCTCTGTACGTGAAAGCGATCGCCGATAACATCCGCCAGCTGCTGGTGCAGCCTGTCGCGCAGGTTGAGGCTCTGCGCATCGCCGAAATTTAACTCGTTTTGCAGGCCGGGCTGATTCGCCACCAGCAGCTGGCCCTGATGGTTAACGGCGATAACCAGGCTGTCCGTTTGCGCCACCGCCGCCAGCGTGGTTTTAGCCGGAATGAGCTGTAGCGTGCGCTGTTCCGCTTCCGGGCTATCGATGCGCGGCAGCAGCTTAACGCTTTGCTGTTTGTTCTCTTCGTTAGCCAGCAGCACTATCGCCTGCCCGTTCGCCGCAACGGAGGCACCGCTGATTTTATCCGCAAAGCGCGCGCTCTGTTTTTGCGTCGGCAAATGATGAAGATGGCGATCGTCATGCACCAGATAAAGAGTATTATCCGCCTGCCGCGAAAGCTTTGACTGGTCTTTGTCATCGCCGAAGTGCTCTACTTTTTGCCAGCCCTCTTCCTGTGAAGTCAGCTGATACAGCTTGTCGTTGCTGAGACGAAACGCATCTGCGTTTTGATGGTGCACGCCGCTCAGCTGGCCGAGGACGGCGGCATCCGGCAATTTTACCTCGGCTGCGCGCCCTGACGGCGCATTGCTGCGGCGGATATGCACGCTGTCGCCATTATCGCTAAACGACAGAGCGTGTTCGACCACCTCTGCCGCTCTGCGCCGGGGAAAAACAGCGCCAGGCGTCTCTTCTCTTTGCCATGCCGGTTTGCTGTGGGCAACGCCGATCAGCGCATGCTGCGATGAGTGCAGCGAAAGCAGCTTTCCTTCATCGCTCAGCAGCGCGTGCTGCTGCTGATTTTTATTGGCCGCCACGCTCTGATAATGCATTTTAGGGTGGCCAATGGTTTGCTTTAGCAGCGCGCGCTGGGCATCCCGGCCTACTGGCGCGGCAATAGCGGCATTACGCTTTTCATTAAGCTGTACGCCCAGCGAAGCTTTTTCTTCTGGCTGGTGCGCGCGCTGTTCGGCCAGCGTCGCCATAATTTCTGCTTCCAGTCCGCCTTCTGCCATACCTGGAATGGCTACGTCAAGCCGGGTCAGCGGCTGTAGCTCATGGCTTCCCGCCGTGTTAGCGGAGCGAGCAGCGTTTTTTTTAAAAAGAGGAAGATGGTTAAAAGCCTGAAAGCGCCCCCGGGAAGTTGCGCGCGCCGCGCTCCCCTGCTGCAAACCCGCTGCCGTCGCCTGCCCGCCGGTCAGACTTTGCAACGTGCCGCCGCCCCGCTGGCTGGGCTGAGCGTTCTGTTGGCGTATTCTGCCCTGCTGATTCTGCTGCGATGTGGCGCGTTGAGCGCCGTGCAGACCCGATGTGAAAGCTGATTTTATCCCGGATAGCACGCGATATCCCCTTAGCCGATAATGCCCGAAACTTCAGCTAAGTGGCGGAAAAAACGATGGAGTTCCCACTGTCATAAATTATTCTTATTGCTTGCGTAATAAATAACACAGGCTATTTAAAAGATTATTTTTGCCAGCCCCAGCCCCGTTGCCAGCAGGCCAAACAGCGCGGTAATAAACCAGTAAGTTTGCGTGCTAATGGCTTTATACAGCTCGGTCCTCATGGCTTCCATTTTTATATCAAGCCCCAGCACATCGCCCTTGGTGGCATAATTGGATTTAATAACGCCGACATCCAGCTGGAGCTGAGAAACATCTTTTTTTAATAGCGAGACGTCTGTTTTCAGCTCAGAAACATCCCGTTGCAGCACCGAGACATCTGACTTTAACGTGGCGAGATCCTGCTGCATTTGGCTGCTTTGATTTTCTACTCTTTCGATTCGGCTTTCCATGCGCTAATTCTCCTGAAAAATTTGTTTAAATGACAGACAAACGGTACGCCGCTGAACGCAGGAAAACAAGCTGAAACGGCCTGTGAAAATGCGGCGTCTCTCTGGAAAACGCGATGTAACAGATGAAAACAGGTAAGGCGGAAAAAAGAGAGGCATTTTGCCTCTCTCAGGCGATTGACGAACCTGAAGCGATGGGGGGCCTGTGACTGGAGTAAAGCATTACGGGACAGGGACGTCCCGTACTGAGCCGCCACGGATGGCGCTTTTTGCGTCTTTACGGAAGGCACCGGCCCCCTTGAGCCTGCACCTGCCTTAGTCTTCAACCCTGAAGAGGCATTTCGCCTCTCCAGAGTTTCAGCGATCAGTGCTTCAACGTCTCACGCACTTTTTTCACATCTTCGGCTTTTACCGCTGGGGCCTTATTGCTCCAGCCCTGGCGGATAAAGGTAGCCAGTTGAGCAACCTCGTCATCGTTCAGACGCGAAGCGAAGCCCGGCATCGCCAGCGTAGACGGCGCTTTGGCCGTGGAAGGCTGCTGCGCACCAGCCAGGATGGTATGGATCAACCCGCCCGGATCGCCTGCGTTGACAATCGTCGCCTGATCCAGCTGCGGGAAGACGCCTGGCGCGCCCTTGCCCGTTACAAAGTGGCAGGCTCCACAGTTGTCCAGATAGAGGCGCTCGCCGGTAGTCAGGTTCTTCGCCGCCGTCAGCTTAGCTTCCGTAGCGCTGGCCGCTTTGCTGTCGCTGGCGGGCAGCGACGGATTGCCGCCCAGGAACTTCAGATAGGCGGTGATCGCTTTCAGATCCGCGTCGCTCATATACGAAGTACTGTGTTCGATAACCGAGGTCATCTCGCCGCCTACCGCTGCTTTATCGTTACGGCCAGTTGCCAGATAATCCACGGTTTCCTGCTCCGTCCAGCGCGGCAAGCCGCGCAGCGAAGGTACTTCCCAACCGTTCAGATTGCCGCCGGAAAGGAAATCTTTATCGCTGCTGTCCAGCGCTTTTTCGTTCATGCCCAAGCCGCGCGGCGTATGGCAGCTACCGCAGTGGCCCAGACTTTCTACGATATAGGCGCCACGATTCACCTCTGCCGAGGCGCCGCCGATCGGCTGGAAAGGCTTATCGGAGGCGAAAGCCCAGTTCCAGAAGCGCATGCCCCAGCGCTGGCTGAACGGGAAGCTCAGATCCGTTTCCGGCGGCTGTTCCGCGCTCGGCTTCACGCCCTGCATAAAGTAAGCGTACAGCGCATGCATATCTTCGTCGCTGATTTTGGCATAGTCAGGATAAGGCATCGCCGGATAGAGCCGCGTGCCGTCCGGCAGAACGCCTTTACGCACCGCATCCGAGAACTGCTGTTCGCTGTAGTTGCCGATCCCGTGCTCTTTATCCGGCGTAATATTGGTTGAGTAGATAGTGCCAAGATTCGACTCGATCGCCAGGCCGCCGGAAAACTCAGGTTTGCCCGGCAGCGAGTGGCAGGCGCTACAATCGCCCAGACGCGAAAGGTATTCGCCCTGCTTAATCAGTTCGCCATTGTCTGCCGGAGCCGCCAGCGCGGAGCCTGCGCTAAGCAGCACGGCATTGGCGAGTAAAAAATGTTTTATTTTCATCGTCGCTTACGCCTGTACCATTGGGCCTGGGTTTTTCAGATAGATATCTTTGATCGCCTGCGCCGCCATCAGCGTCAACGCGCCAATGGTATCGGTCGGGTTCGCCTGGAAGTTCTGCGGGAAGGCGTTGCCGCCCGGCACAAAGACGTTATGAACATCCCAGCTCTGCAGATACTTATTCAGCGCCGAGGTTTTCGGGTTGTCGCCCATAACCGCGCCGCCCACGTTGTGCGTGGAAACATATTTAGTCAGGTCGAAATGCGCATCCATCGGCAGGAAGCTTTCGCTGTAGCTATCCGGATTTAGCTCTTTGGTGATATCGCTTACCACGCCTTTCAGGTATTGCTGCAGCTTCAGCTCATTCAGTTTCCAGTCAAAGGTCATGCGCAGCAGCGGATAGCCATATTCATCTTTGTAGTTCGGATCCAGATCCAGATAAATATCACGATAGGACTGGCAGGTAGTGGTGATGCTGATTTTCATCGAATGGCCGTACCACTCTTCCAGGCCTTCTTTCCAGCCGGTGCCCCATGATGGGGTGCCTTTCGGCAGCGCAGTGCTGATTGGCGTGCCGGTAGCCTGCGAGCTGTGGATTTTCGCACCGCCGATAAAGCCCAGCGACGGGCCGTCGAAGTTGCCCGGCGAAATGTCGTTAAACATCTGGCCGGTAGCGCCTGCGGTGGCAAACGGATTGAAGTTTTTGTCTTTGAAGAATAGCGTCGCGCCACCGTTACTCAGGAAGGCATAGTTACGACCAATCACGCCCTCTTCAGTAATAGGGTTGTAAGGCTTGCCGATGCCGGAAAGCAGCATCAGGCGGACGTTGCAGAACTGGAAGCTGCTCAGCACCACGATTTTCGCCGGCTGGAAGCATTCGTTGCCCTGCGCGTCGATGTAGATCACGCCTTTCGCCGTTTTCTTGTCGTCATGCAGCACGACTTTCATCACGTTAGCGTGCACTTCATAGGAGAAGTTATCCATGCGCTTAAGCGCATCCATCACTGCCGTCTGCGGCGAGGCTTTGGAGTAGTTCAGGCAAGGATATTTACTGCAATAGCCACAGTAGTTGCACGGCGCGATCTGGTTGCCATAAGGGTTGGTCCAGGCGCGGGAAACGCATGCCGATGGGTTCGGGAATGGATGATAGCCCAGCTTCTTCGCCGCCTTAGCGAACATAGTGGTGTTCAGCGTATCTTCCAGCGGAGGCAGCGGATAAGGTTCTGAACGCGGCCCTTCAAAGGGGTCGCCGCCTTCCATAATCTGGCCGCGCAGGTTGCCGGTATTACCGGACTGCCCACAGATATGCTCAAACTTGGTGTAGTACGGCTCGATTTCGTCCCAGCTGAACGGGAAGTCCATAATGCGCATATCTTCCTGCAGGATGCCCGGCGCATACGCCTGGTCCGCATAAGTTTTCAGCTTGAGATCGGTTGGGGTTGGACGGATCAGTACTGCCGTCCAGTGCAGGCCGGAACCGCCCACGCCTGTGCCCGGCGCAAAAGCGCCCCATTTGCGCGTCGGCAGCGCCGTCTGGCTCATGTTGTAGCGAACGGTAACGGCCGCTTCCGCAGGCGTCGCCATCACTTTGTTACGCACGGCGTAAGCATATTCATCCGCCGGTTTCGGGTAGGCGAACTCTTCATAGCCACGGTCGCCGCCGCGCTCCAGCGCGCGCACTTTTAATCCGGCCATCGCCAGCTCGATACTCATCAGCGAGCCAGCCCAGCCCAGGCCGACTACTACTACGTCGACTTCTTCTTTATTCACTGTTGCCATTTTTAATCCTGCCAGTCTGTAATCAGAGAAAAACTCAGGCTCTTTCGCCCTTGATGCTTATCGGGCCCAGCGGATAAGGGACGTTATGCTGCTTGACCCATTCCATATAGCTGGCGCGCGCACCGGGGAAACCAATCGCAATCCAGGCTTTCATCCCTTTGTTACCGCCGTACATTGGGTCGGAGAGGTAGCCATGTTTGGTATTGGAGAGCAGTTCGCTAAAGAACTGCGAGCCCTGTAGCGCGCTTTCGCCCAGATCGGCAAAGCGGATCTGGTTTTTCTGTACCTGAGTTAAGACGGCTTCCTGGTCGGCTGTCGCCAGCTCGTGAAAAGCTTTCTGATGGTTCTGCTGGCACCAGCCGTCAACCAGACGAATGCCGGTTTGCAGAATTTGCTGCGGACGGAAAGGGATCTGATAGCCCATAGTGGCTGGCGCATGAGGATCGAACGGCCCCTGCATATAGATTTCGCTGCCCATCTCGCCATGCATTTGCTGGTCGATAAAAATTGGCACGTTGGTTTCCAGCGCGCCTGGCGCTTTACCTTTGCCGCCAGCCGGGATCAGACGATCGCAGGCGGCCATAACGAATTGCCATTCGTTGGCTGAGAAGAAAATTGGTTTGTAGTCGAGCAAATCGGGGGCGGCCATTTCAGCAGCCTGCGCCGCCGTTAATCCTTTAAAAACCAGTTCGCCTAGCGGCAATGCTAACAGCGACCCCAGTAAAAACTTACGCCGGGTAGTTTCTTTTTGTAGCAGCATAACATTACGACTCTCACATGATAATAAAATGTAATTTGAGTTAATAGATTTTGTTATCGACCGGAAAAAAAGTAATGTTATGGATAAAAGTATTTCAGAATGTAAAAATTAAATTAAAAATGTTTTTTAGTTAAGCTTTATAACTTTGTTATAAAACTGAAACTCAAATGATAATTGCATGTTGTGTGCAAAAAACACCCTTTAGCATTACTTTTCTGCCTGATTAAGGCACAATTTCCTTACAATGCTTTAAAGATAATTCAGAAGCGTGATAATGCCAGGGTTAAACAGAGCGGAAAAATTATTCAGTGGAAATGCGAATGAGAATGAATCGAAACGACGTTATTTGGTTCGTTGGAGGCCGCAGTAATATCGGGCGCGAAACGGGCATTATAGCGCAGGCGGAACGCATGCATTTCCTGAGCATCAGGTTCCAGTTCACGCAGAAATTTTAGCGCCAAACGAACATGCTCGCCGGACAGCTCCGTCGGTAGCCAGGCTTCCCGCAGCACGCCGCGCCAGAAGGCAATATTTTCTTCTGATTCGTCTACCAAAAATAGCTGCCAAATCAGCAGTACGCTTGCCGCATTGCTTAAGTGCGCTTCGCTGTCGCGGGAAAGATAGTCGATAAATTCTTCGCCTGCGGGGCGCCCCATCAGGCTAAGCAAAGATTCAACGTAGACCGGATCGATATTCAGCCGTTTGGTTAACGCCCCGGTCGCTCTGCGGGTTGGCGAGTTAAGTACGCGAAAACCAATAATAAATACCACAGCCAGGGTCAGAAGCATCAGCCAGATCATTTTATCTACCGGGAATAGCGGGCTCAGGGGGCGTCAGAGTAGAGCAGGATCGCGGGGAAAGCAACAGCGTGAAAAGGCTACCCGCAGGCAGCCTCCCCATTACTTTTGCCAGCCAGCGCGGTGATCGACACAGACCTGCATGGCCAGTTTCAACGCCTCTTCGGCTTTCTCTTCCGTCGAGGCTACGTTCAGCTCGGCTATCTTTGTCCACACCGCGTAGGAAAGTTGCCCTACCTGGTGCTGTAATGAGATATATACCAGCGCCACAGCAGGCCTTCCTGTGTGATCGGCCAGGATTTCATATTTAAGGAATTCGTCCTGCTCGTTATTAACGTAAAAGATTTTTATCTGCTCAAGTACCGTCATCCTGATCTCCTTATGGTCTGACAGCGGCAGAATAATCTATCTTTTTGTTTTTCCCTACGGATAATCTCTGAACAGGCTTTCAGTTTTATGAAAACCTGGTGGCTATTTTTGTAAACTAAAAATAATAAGCGCTATATTTATTATCAGGCGGCCATTTAACCGCCGATAACAGCAGGCTTATTTTACCGCTTCTTCCAGCACTTTATGAATAACGGCGGAAAGCTCGTTGATTTCGAATTTGGCGACATAACCGTTTGCTCCGACTTTGCGCACGTGATCTTCGTTGGCGCTGCCCGAAAGCGAGGAGTGAATCACCACGGGTATATTTTTCAGGCCCATATCGCTTTTGATGTTGCGCGTCAGGGTAAAACCGTCCATTTCCGGCATTTCCAGATCGGTTAATACCATTGCGATTTTATCGTGAATGGAGACCCCTTCCGTCATCGCCTGCTGCGCCATCAGCTTGATTTTTTCCCAGGCTTCTTTGCCGGTCGTGTGCATCACGGCGGGAATGCCCATGACTTTTAGCCCCTGCTCCAGCATCTGACGCGCGACTTTAGAGTCTTCCGCCACGATGGCGACCGAACCCGGTTTGATATTGAACGCCTTAAGCTTGACGTCTTCCGCCTTAACGTCGCGTACGGAAGGAATGACGTCGTGCAGGATTTGTTCTACGTCCAGCACCATCGCCATGCTGTTAGTCTTATCGTCCAGACAGGCGATACTGGTAATGTTGCGGCTGCTGATACCCGATTCCGCGGTATGGATCTGGCTCCAGTTCAGACGCACGATATCGTCGACGGATTCGACGGCAAACGCCTGAGTGCTGCGAGCATATTCCGTGACCAGCAGCAGATTTAAACCGGTTTCCGGCGTGCAGCCCGCCACGGCTGGCAAATCGATAACCGGGATAAACTGGCCGCGAATATTCGCCATGCCCAGCAGAGGTGACTTCATACCGGCCGCTTTGGTAATCGGCGGCATCGGCACGATTTCGCGCAGCTTAAATACGTTAATGCCAAAGAGCTCTGACTTCGCATCGTTCTGATCTGAACCTAAACGGAACAGCAAAAGCTCAAATTTATTGGATAAGGCGAGATTCGCTCTCTCATCAATCTCTTTCTGGAAATTATCCATTACTACCTCTGGTTGCCTGGCTGTTTGTACGCTGGTAAGCGGCGCACAACGGCACGCGGCTTATCGTTCTGAAACTGTTATCGGCAACGACCAGAAAAAGTACAGGGTAGTCTGAGAAGAGTTGTCGGCCTGCTGATTCGCCGACCTGATGCCCGGCCAATGTAAATCTATAGCCGCTATCGCGCCGTTACGTTCTGAGGCGCTTGTTGTTGGCAGAAAGTCGGGCTGATAAGCCTTTCGCAGTTTTGCCGGTTGCTTTTTCTGAACATAGCTGGCGGCTGGCGGTACTTTTTGGCGAAAATACGAGTGAAAGTCTGCTGGGATTCATAGCCATATTTTTGGGAGATGGTCATCACCGTCTCGCTGGTTTCAAGCAAATCTTCTGCCGCCCGCGCCAGTTTGCTATCGCGTATATAATTGCCTAAATTTTTGCCCATCACGCGCTGAAACATTCTTTGTAAGTGCCATTTGGAGTAACCCGCTTTCTCCGCCACATCGTCAATTTTTAGTGGACGGTGAATATTAGCCTCTATCCAGGCGGTCAGTTCATAAATGATGGTTTGTTCCCGCTGCATTGCTTTCCCCTGTTTCTGTCAATGCCACCTTTAGTACGTTGTAACTAACTGAGCCTGTGCCTTCGCTAAAAAGGCGGAAACCCCGGCGCGATAAAGCATAGCAGCTGTAATCAATGGGAATCAGTGCGTCACCAGGGTTAAGGCTATGAGCCATACTCATTAATTAGCTTGTGATAGCGTTAGTCTGTACGTTTTTTCTTCGTTGAAGGATGGCGGTGTTTTTTAAGAGAACCCAAAGGCTCGCGTTCTATTATCATGGGAGCGGCAAAGCTTTCTACGGCTAAAAGCTGGATAAATTATTGTTGCTGCACGGCAAGATCCTGTTTCTGAAATTTCCAGAATGGAATGATAGTGCAGTTTTGTGGCGTTTTTATGGAAGGTTTTGACCACGCTAGCTGTAGAAGGTATGAGGTTTAAGAGGGATATTAAGAACGGCAGCGGTCAGGAAAATGCGGGTGGACTCAAGTAGAGCGTAACGGGCAGCGTTAGTCAGGATTTGAAGACAGGAAAAGCAGGTAAGTCGTTGAAATATAATGGTACGCCCTACAGGATTAGAGCCTTATAGCTAATCTTCTGTTCTATATATGATTTCTTTCATTTCAATTTGTGACCTGCCCCAGATATGCCCCCTTAACAAAGTGACCACTCCCATGACTGTATGGTTCATCACTGGGTGTTTATGTGAGCTTGAATGGCTCTTACCGTAAAAAATTTTAAGAAAATTCTCGATCTACCTCGCAAACAGAAAACCTATAATATTTAATCGCCTAACTAAGAGGGATTGATTTTGAATGAAAGGAATCGACAAAAAACTAATCATCTTTACTACAAAAAAAAGATTCAATGACAGAAATGCGGATGACATGCAAAGTGGAGACATGGATGTTGATACACTGAAAAAGCATTATCATCTCGGGCAAGTATCAACTTTCGTTGATTGGACTACTTTTGGTCTCTCTTATCAGCATCCCGCTACTAACTCGATTCGACCAGTAAGTAGAGAAAAAGCCATTGCGATGTTATACGATGAGCTGAGATCTCAGTCCTATGTTTTTTCTTTCCGAGGACCATATCAAGGCTTGATCATAGATCTTTTTAATCACATGCAGCGCAGTAATGGAAAAGATTATCAGCATCCGGCTATGAACAATGCCTACAGAAAGCTCATTTTGAGTGACAACTCTGTCGATAGCACATTATCAATTATTAAAAATACTATCGAGCAATTTGATTTCAGCAAGTCCCAATTGACGAAAGAAAGTTTTTCAAATGTGTTATCTAAAAGTCATCTACCTAAATATACAAGATGGAAAGATTTCGTCAATGGAATGGGCATTACCGTCCATGACATAAACAGCACAGAAATTTCCATTGAAAGCCTGACCTTTCAAGGAAATAAATATACTGCGGTTGTCAAATACAGAGCACAAGACCATTTTGGCTTAGATAAAGAAGATATTTTAAAGGTAAAATTTAACTCTATTTCTTTCTTTAGAATATGGTTTGTTCTACAGAGGGCAAAGCATTTTTCTCAAAAGCCATTCTTCACAAATTTCGAAGCTACTATAACATTGACAGGAGAAAACAATGTTTAACTATAAAAGGATTGGTGCTTTTTTAATTTTATTAATAGCAGCATACTGCATATGGATTGCTGTAAGACCAGCCAAAATAGTCAGAGTAGATAATAATGCGGTTTTTGTAGAACACTTACCGATGACTACAGAAGGAAAACTGAACTGGTGGCTAAAAAACAAAGATTTACTTCATAATAAATATCATATTATTAACACCCCAGATAACTTCACAGTTATCGTCATGAATTTCGATGGTTATAAAAAATTACCAAAAGGAACCAGAGATGGTTCAATTGATGACTATACATGCTTTGATGCCCCCAATAGCGAGCATAAAAAGTGTGTTTATAACAGTATAGCAATTGTTGTGAGAGGAAGCCTTGATAGTAAAAGCTATATAAATATAGACAAGAACACATACACTCTTACACCAGATGGTAAAGTAACCCTTGAAAAGAAATAAGAAATTGAATCAAGTAAAACTGGCCTCTTTGTCAGCCTGGCTTTATGCAGGGTTCGACCTGGTTTTTGTAAGTATCCGATCTCTTCATTCTAAACAGTGTCGGTGTAAAGTAGTAGTTCTGGCATTTCTTCGTCTTGAAAAAGGACTAAACCCTCAAAAAAATGTATGGAGCTAAAATGGGTCTATTTACAGTTTACAAGCAACAGTAATAAGCGTCTCAGTAGCTCTATGTCCGGAAAAGATGGCGATGTGCTCTACGCATACAACGACAGCACAGGCTTTCCAATGGTTGGTTGCAGCGAGCGGGATATGACGCTAATCGCCGCAGCACCTGAGCTACTGGAGGCGCTGTAGGGAATGACAGCGTTAGTAAAAAGGCACTCTTACCCGCAACCTGACACGCCATCAAGCAATTACGCCCGCGCTGAATCAGCGATTGCTAAGGCTATGGGTAAATAACCGGCGATTCACGTTCACTTACGCCGACAGCGCTCTGAGCACTTCCGTACTTCATCCCAACACTTTTCCCACTTCTTACGCCATGTAAATGGCCTGCCGCACACGGTACAGATTTTTGTCGGGAGTTCGCTTTTTTTCACAAGGAGCCTCGGGCGGTAAGGGAGATGGACATTATTTTAGACAATTTTTACGGGGGTGCCTTGAATGTTGATAAGCGAGCCAGCACGAACTATGTCAGAAAGCCGCGCAAAGCGCCGTGGCCACGTTATATCCGCTCTGCACTATCGCAGATGCGGCAACCGTAAAGCTAATGGCAAATAGTGAACCGCTCACTCTGGCGGAAGCCGCCGCATTCCTTAAAGTCTCCCCGCACAAGGTAAGCAACATAATAAAGCGCGGCGGCCAGACTGGCGGAACTTCCGGCAAGTACCTGATGCTACGTTGTGCCTGAATTTATTATCTTTCCAATTCCCCTCAGAGGCGGAGTGTGGCACTGCCATTTCTTTACCCCGGCAGGAAAAAGAATCAGGCGCTCGCCTGGCACTGCGGACAAGAAGCAGGCCTTAGAGCTTCACAACAAGCTAAAGGCGGAAGCCTGGCGGGTTGATGAGATCGGAGATTTACCGACAAGGACGTTTGGGGATGCCTGCTTGCGCAGCCTTGACGATGACAAGATTATGATAGAGCGAAAACAGCAGCTGTCAGGAAAATACAGCGTGATAACAACATGTTATAGCGTCTGGCACTCAAGCTGGCTGGGATTGAAGATTTCCGCTTTCACGATTTGCGACACATTTGGGCAAGCTGGCTGATACAATCCGGCGTCCCGCTTTCTGCTTTACAGGAAATGGGGGGCTGGGAATCGATAGAAATGGTGCGTCGGTATGCGCATCTGGCACCGAACCATCTGACCGAGCATGCACGCCATATTGACGCAATTTTCAGAGTGTCTGTCCCAAATCTGTCCCACGGTGAAAATCTGAAGACAGGAAAAGGCGGATAAGTCGTTGAAAAATAATGGCACGCCCTACAGGATTCGAACCTGTGACCTACGGCTTAGAAGGCCGGTGCTCTATCCAGCTGAGCTAAGGGCGCATGGGGAACAGGGTCGGATTATACGGCGCGAAGCCTTCGAGTCAACGATTTTACTTAGTGGATTGTTTCTGTTGCTGCACTATTGAGCAGACAGCCCCGAATCTATGCCTGACAGCGGCGCGCGCTTCTGCGAGAATAGGCGCCGACCCCGTTTCAACTCAACACAGATGGATCCCCTCTCTGATGGCAGCAAAGATTATTGACGGTAAAACGATTGCGCAGCAGGTGCGCCTTGAGGTTGCAGAAAAAGTGCAGCAGCGCCTGGCCGCAGGTAAACGCGCGCCCGGCCTGGCGGTTGTGCTGGTAGGCGAGAACCCGGCTTCGCAAATTTATGTAGGCAGCAAACGCCGCGCCTGCGAAGAAGTTGGCTTTATCTCCCGCTCTTACGATCTGCCTGCCTCTACCAGCGAAGCGGAACTGCTGGCGCTGATTGATAAACTCAACGACGACGGCGAAATAGACGGGATTCTGGTTCAGCTGCCGCTTCCGGCAGGCATTGATAATGTCAAAGTGCTGGAGCGCATCGCGCCGTCGAAAGACGTGGATGGTTTTCATCCTTACAACGTAGGCCGCCTGTGCCAGCGAGCGCCAAAGCTGCGTCCCTGCACGCCGCGCGGCATCGTAACGCTGCTGGAGCGCCATAATATCGATACCTTTGGCCTGAATGCGGTCGTGGTTGGCGCTTCCAATATCGTTGGCCGCCCGATGAGTATGGAGCTGCTGCTGGCAGGCTGCACCACTACTGTTACCCATCGCTTCACCAAAGATCTGCGTCACCACGTTGAGCATGCCGATCTGTTGGTCGTGGCCGTAGGCAAACCGGGTTTTATCCCTGGCGACTGGATTAAGCCCGGCGCGATTGTTATTGATGTCGGCATCAACCGTCTGGAAAGCGGCAAAGTGGTAGGCGATGTCGATTTCGAAGCCGCCGCAGAGCGCGCTTCTTTTATCACGCCGGTTCCGGGCGGCGTCGGCCCGATGACCGTAGCCACGCTAATCCAGAACACCCTACAGGCGTGCGAAGAATTTCATGATGGAGCAGCAGAATAATGGCAACTTTTTCTTTGGGAAAACACCCGCACGTGGATTTATGCGATCTGCTGAAGCTGGAAGGCTGGGCGGAAAGCGGTGCTATGGCTAAAACGCTGATTGCCGACGGCTACGTTACCGTGAATGGCGAAGTGGAAACCCGCAAGCGCTGCAAGATTGTCGTAGGCCAGACCGTGGCTTTTGATGGCAACAGCATTACCGTAGTCGAGTAACCGCCAAAAGTATTCAGGGGCCGCGGCCCCTGAATAGTCTCTTACTTGCGACGCCAGCTGGTGCCCTGCGGCCCATCTTCCAGGATAATGCCCAGTTCGTTCAGCTTGTCCCTGGCTACATCAGCCTGCGCCCAGTTTTTCTCTTTACGCGCGTCGTTACGCATCTTGATCAGCGCTTCGATTTCTGCGACTTCTTCATCGTTGCTCTGCGCGCCGCTTTGCAGGAACACCTCTGGATCCTGCTCCAGCAGGCCCAGCACGCCAGCCAGCTCGCGCAGTTTCGCCGCCAGCGCGTTGGCTGCCGACATATCCTCTGCTTTCAGACGGTTAACGTCTCGCGCCATATCGAACAGCACAGAATAAGCCTCTGGCGTATTGAAATCATCGTCCATCGCTTCGCGGAAGCGGGATTCGAACAGCTCGCCGCCGCTGGCCTGCGCCTGAGGGTCGGTGTTGCGCAGCGCGGTATAAAGACGCTCCAGCGCCGCACGAGCCTGCTTCAGGTTATCTTCGCCGTAGTTAAGCTGGCTGCGATAATGGCCCGACATCAGGAAGTAGCGCACCGTCTCTGCATCGTAATGTTCCAGCACATCCCGTACGGTGAAGAAGTTATTCAGTGATTTGGACATTTTTTCACGATCGACCATCACCATGCCGGAGTGCATCCAGTAGTTGACGTAGGGGCCATCGTGCGCGCAGGTAGACTGCGCGATTTCGTTTTCATGGTGCGGAAACATCAGGTCGGAACCGCCGCCGTGGATATCAAAATGATCGCCCAGCTGTTTGCAGTTCATGGCGGAGCACTCAATATGCCAGCCAGGACGCCCTTCGCCCCACGGCGAAGCCCAACCCGGTTCGCCCGCTTTAGACATTTTCCACAGCACGAAATCCATTGGGTTGCGCTTAACATCGGCGGCCACTTCCACGCGTGCGCCAGCCTGAAGCTGCTCCAGATCCTGGCGCGACAGCAGACCGTAGTCCGGGTTGCTGGTTACTGAAAACATTACGTCGCCGTTGCTGGCAACGTAGGCATGGTCGCGTTCGATGAGCTTGCTGACCAGCTCGATGATATCCGCAATATGGTGAGTGGCGCGCGGCTCGCTGTCCGGCGGCAGAATATTTAGCGCGGCGAAATCCGTATGCATTTCTGCAATCATACGGTTGGTCAGCACCTCGATTGTTTCGCCGTTTTCGTTAGCGCGCTTGATAATTTTATCGTCAATATCGGTGATATTGCGGACATACTTCAGCGAATAGCCCAGATAACGCAAATAGCGGGCGACCACATCGAAAGCGACAAAGGTGCGTCCATGACCAATGTGACAAAGATCGTAAACGGTGATGCCGCACACGTACATGCCGATTTTACCGGCATGAATAGGTTTAAATTCCTCTTTTTGACGACTCAGGGTATTGAAAATCTTTAGCATTGAGACATTCCGTTTTTAACGTGTGCGATCGTGACAGTGAAACTCATATTCTGACGTATTGTTAACGCAAGCGCCATGCAAAGCAAGGCTCCGCCCGCTCTCCTTTATGCGGCGGTGCTGACGCGTCATCACATTTTGTGATATAAGAGCCCTCTGTTTTACAGTCCGTCGGCCCTGTTATGCGGGTCGCGGCGGTTAAATTTACCCCCTTCAACCTTTACAGGATGAGAATATGGTCACTTTCCAGACTAACCATGGCGATATCGTTATTAAAACCTTTGACGACAAAGCGCCTGAAACTGTTAAAAACTTCCTGGATTACTGCCGTGAAGGTTTTTACGACAACACCATTTTCCACCGTGTTATCAACGGCTTTATGATCCAGGGCGGCGGTTTCGAGCCGGGCATGCAGCAGAAAGCCACCAAAGCGGAAATCCGTAACGAAGCCAACAACGGCCTGAAAAACACCAAAGGCACCCTGGCGATGGCCCGTACTCAGGCGCCACACTCCGCTACCGCGCAGTTCTTTATTAACGTGGCGGACAACGACTTCCTGAACTTCCGCGACGAAAGCCTGCAGGGCTGGGGCTACTGCGTCTTCGCTGAAGTTGTGGAAGGTATGGACGTGGTTGAGAAGATCAAAACCGTTGCTACCGGCCGCAGCGGCATGCACCAGGATGTGCCAAAAGAAGACGTTGTGATCCAGAAAGTCACCGTTAGCGAATAATGTCGCATACGCTATTTATCGCAGATTTACATCTGTGTGCAGAAGAACCGGCAATTACTGCCGGTTTTCTTGCTTTTTTGCGGCGTGAAGCGTTTCAGGCCGATGCGCTTTACATTCTTGGCGATCTCTTCGAGGCCTGGATTGGCGATGACGACCCTGAGCCGCTGCATGCGGAAATTGCCGCCGCTTTAAATGCGCTACAGCTTGCTGGCATCCCCTGCTACTTTATTCACGGCAATCGCGATTTTTTGCTGGGTCAGCGCTTTGCCAAAGCGTGCGGCATGCGCCTGCTGCCGGAAGAACAAGTGCTGGAGCTTTATGGCCGTCGGGTACTGATTATGCACGGCGACACGCTTTGTACCGATGACGAAGGCTATCAACGCTTTCGCCGTAAGGTGCACCAGCGCTGGCTGCAAAAACTTTTCCTTTCACTGCCGCTGTTTCTTCGCCAGCGCATCGCAAGAAAAATGCGCGATGGCAGTAAACAGGCCAACAGCAGTAAAGATGTGGCCATTATGGATGTCAACGCCGAAGCCGTACAGGCGGTCTTAAGCCGCTATCAGGTGCAGTATTTAATCCACGGCCATACGCACAGGCCAGCCGTTCATAAGCTTAACGTTAACGGTGTAGCCGCCGAGCGCGTTGTGTTGGGTGCGTGGCATACGCAAGGCTCCATGATAAAAGTCAGCGCCGAAGAAGTCGCGCTTATCTCTTTCCCTTTCTGAGCGCTAAAATCGCCGTATAGCGCCGCTTTATGGGCATAGCAAACGTTTTCCTTACTGGTCAGTCATGATATTCTCTCTCTCCTTCCTTTCCGTCCCGACCGACGGATGATGTTTGTATAATCACAGGAGTCAGACCCGCATGTCTTCCAACGCCGCATCGGCCCGCATTGCTATTGTTATGGGTTCCAAAAGTGACTGGGCAACCATGCAATTTGCCGCGGAGATCCTCACCAGCCTGGCTGTTCCTTTCCATTGCGAAGTGGTTTCAGCGCACCGTACGCCGGACAAGCTGTTCAGCTTTGCCGAACAGGCCGCAGAGAACGGCATTCAGGTTATTATCGCTGGCGCTGGCGGCGCGGCCCATTTACCCGGCATGCTGGCGGCGAAGACGCTGGTGCCCGTGCTGGGCGTGCCGGTGCAAAGCGCGGCGCTGAGCGGCGTTGACAGCCTTTATTCGATTGTGCAGATGCCGCGCGGCATTCCGGTAGGCACGCTGGCGATTGGCAAAGCGGGTGCAGCCAATGCAGCGCTGCTTGCAGCCCAGATTCTGGCGCTGCACGATGGTGAACTGGCAAGCCGCCTGCACGCCTGGCGCCAGAGCCAGACGGATGAAGTGCTGAACAATCCGGACCCGCGGGAGGAAGCATGAAGCCAGTATGCGTATTAGGAAATGGCCAGCTGGGCCGTATGCTGCGCCAGGCCGGCGAGCCGCTGGGTATAGCCGTTTATCCCGTCGGGCTGGATGCTGAACCCGAGGCGTTGCCCATCCAGCAAAGCGTGATCACCGCAGAAATCGAACGCTGGCCGGAGACGGCGCTGACTCGCCAGCTTGCCGACCATAATGCCTTTGTTAACCGCGATATTTTCCCGCTGCTGGCCGATCGCTTTACACAAAAACAGCTGTTGGATCGGCTGGGTCTGGCAACTGCGCCCTGGCAACTGTTGAGCGACGCGGCCGAATGGCCGGAAATTTTTACCCGTCTGGGCGAGCTGGCTATCGTCAAACGCCGCACCGGCGGCTATGATGGCCGCGGCCAGTGGCGTTTACGCCAGGATGAAACTTCTTCTCTGCCTGCCGAATGCTATGGCGAGTGCATTGTAGAACAGGGCATTCACTTTTCCGGCGAAGTTTCTCTGGTCGGTGCCCGCGCGCGCAACGGCAGCACCGTATTCTACCCTCTGACCCATAACCTGCATCAGGACGGCATCCTGCGTGCCAGTGTGGCCTTGCCAAAGCCGGATGCCGCGCGCCAAAAGCAGGCTGAAAGCATGCTGGCAGCTATTATGGACGAGCTGGATTACGTGGGCGTCATGGCAATGGAATGTTTTATCGTGCCGGAAGGTTTGCTGATCAACGAACTGGCGCCTCGCGTGCACAACAGTGGCCACTGGACGCAAAACGGTGCCTCCATTAGCCAGTTTGAGCTACATTTGCGTGCAGTCCTGGACTTGCCGTTACCGACGCCGGTAGTCAACACGCCTTCCGTGATGATCAACCTGATCGGGACGGCGGTAAATCTGGTATGGCTCCGGCAACCGCTGGTACGCCTGCACTGGTATGAAAAAGAGGTTCGTCCAGGCAGAAAGGTAGGTCATCTTAACCTGAACGATATCAGTCATGAATCGCTTCAGCGCGCGCTGGAGGCGTTAACGCCTGATTTACCAACAGGTTATGCCAGCGGTCTTGCCTGGGCGAGCGAACAGCTGAAAAAGGACAGTGCTTAACTGTACTTAAGTATGGCTATCATTTCATAGCTTAACATCGTATTGTATTGGCGAACAAAACAATAAATACATAGCATTATTAAGTAATTAGAAGTTTTTTTTGCCAACACCAAGGGAGCCATTCGCAGATCGTCGTTATAAATACGTTAATTTTTTTATAGTTTACGTGTTTATGGTCTGGTTTGGTTCTCCCGCCCTCCCCCGATTAACCAAATAGTGCCTTTACGGCAAACTTAAGTTTCCTCGTATGCTTTAAAAAGTTAGCATAGTCTTTCAGACTGGCCGAACATTTTTTCATCTTAATCAATTATGAACGCCTGGTTATTTTAAAAGCGGAATTAGGTTTAGTTTTAAAGATATGATAAAGTTGATTGTTAAAGCTGGCAGCCTTACTTGCTCAAGGAGATAATAACGTGGCTAAATCATTTTTTAGTAATCAGGTTATCAACTCCTCGATAAAAGATTACCTTGAGAAGAAGCTGTCGCAGTTCAGCGATGTAAAATATGCCTATGCGATTATGAGTAAGCGCAATCCGGCAGATTTCTCTATCATTTCTAACCGCCAGGAATGGTTTAAAGTTTATATCGAAAACAATTTTCAGTTTATCGATCCTGTTTTAATTACCGCTCTGTACAGAGTTTCACCGTTTTCGTGGGACGAAAACATTATGCTCAGCAAAGGCGTAAAGGTCCCAAAACTATTTGATATGGCTCGGAACCATAACATTATAAATGGCTACACCTTCGTTCTTCACGACCATCTTAATAATCTTGTCGTTCTCTCAATAATGCTTGATCACCACTGCGACAATAATTTTGAAGAAGTGATTCGTAGCAATCAAAGTGCGATTCAAATGCTGTTTATTAATACGCATGAGAAGCTAACCTCGCTGTATCAGGAGCAGGCGAAGAAAGCGGATTTTGATGAGATGAACTCGCGGGAAATTTTTTCAAAACGCGAGAACGAAATTATTTACTGGGCCAGCGTGGGCAAATCTTATCAGGAGATCGCGCTCATCCTTGGCATAAAGCTTACCACGGTTAAATATCATATTGGCAATGCAGTAAAAAAACTGGGCGTTACCAATATGAAACACGCCATCAGGTTAAGTATAGAGTTACAGCTAATCAGGCCGGTTTCGGCTGATGGGGAATAAGATTGGCCAACTGTCCAGCGACAGGTTTAGTTCAGGCGCTTTCGCGTGGATAAGATCGATTAAAATACGCTGATTCCTGTCATCTACCGGCATAAAGATTAAAAATATTTTCTCTTTTTTCTCGGAAAAGCTCTGTGCCTCCACGTTAATCCTCCAGCCGGAACGTTTAAAAATTAGGTACATAGGGTGACTGACAATAGCGTATATGCCGTCATAATGATAATGTCTGGCATAGTTGATCATTGATAAGAAGAGCAGCGCGCTGACAGGTTCATGGCGAAGCTTTAACGTCGTCATCCTTTCCTTATCGATAAAAAGACGGCTGGCTTCTACATAGTTTCCCTCCGGGAGCCTATAGTTTTTAAACCAGGTGTGAAAAGTGCCGGTAATCATATTGGGATGTTGGGTTTCGATAAAACGCAGGCTGCATACACAGACATCTTTGTGAACCCCAAAAATATAGGTCGTATGTTGGTTGTCGTACTCGTCAAATTCCATTTCATTATGGCTGTTAACCATCCAGTTAAGCCTGTCTTTAAACACTCTTTTTCGCAAGCTAAATAGCTCATTCGCCTTTATCTCCGAAAGATAACAATATTTTATATCTAACAGGTCCAACATTTAATTTATTACCCTGCTCTACTGTTCAGGCTACAACTGCCCAATTTTACCCGCGGGGAAAATTTGAGCTGCTGCAACAAGTGAATAGGATTAGCCCATCCTTGAGCAGAAAAATAATGATTAAGATCGGTGTATACTGGCTTTCAGGTTACTAAAGAACCTGAAACGACAGGAGTTTTTACTCGTTTCAATAATTTAAGGCCGGTATCAACCGGCCTTTATTCTAAGCTGCATTATAGCTTCTGAACAACGCCTTTCCTTTGAGAAGCCTGATACCCAGCCAGCCGCCGCAAACGGAAAGTATACAAGTTCCTGTTAACGGTAAGATTAACCACAGCAGGTAATCGGGCTGCCAGGGAAAATCAAATATTTTGCGCTGTAATCCCCACAGCGCCGCCTCTGCGCCTATGGTTGCAGCAATGCCTGAGACGCAGCCCAGTAACGCAAATTCACACCACAGGGTGCGGCGCAGCAGCGCTTTGCCAGCGCCCAGCGTACGATAGACCACCAGCTCCTGCCTGCGCAGGCGCATACCCACCTGAATCTGTGCCAGCAGCAGCAGGATGCCGCAGGCGGTCACCAACACCACCATAATTTCCAGCGCCTGGCTGACCTGTGCCAACACCTGCCCTATCTGGCGCAGGATGCTACCGATATCCAGCAGGCTAAGCGTAGGAAAAGCACGATTCAGCTGCGCCAGCAGCGCGTTATCGTTTTCCAGCCGGAAGCTGGTCAGCCAGGTTTGCGGCTGCCCGTTCAGCGCGTCGGGAGGGAAAATAAAAAAGAAATTGGGCTTAAGGCTTTCCCAGTCTACCTTACGCAGGCTGCTAATTTTCGCCGTGAATGTTTGCGTATCGCCGGTAAAGGTTAGCGTATCGCCCAACCCAACGCCCAGCCTCTCTGCCAGCGCCTCTTCTATTGATACCTCGCCCTCTTTCGGCGGCCAGCGCCCGGCGGTCAGCGGATTATGATCGGGTAGCTGCGCCAGCCAGGTCAGGTTCAGTTCACGATTCAGCGCATTATCCAGCGTGGGATCGGCGGGCTTTTGGTTGATATCCGTCAGGCGCGCCCGAACTATTGGGTAAAAGGTTTGCGGCTCAATGCGATGCTGCTTCAGGAAATCCCTGACCTGTGGAACCTGCTCCTGAGTCAGGTTAAGCAAAAAATAGTTGGGACTGTCCGGCGGAAGCTGCTGTTGCCAGCGGTCGAGCAGATCGCCGCGCATCACCAATAGTAAAGCGAGCAGCATAAAAGAGAGTGAGAAAGCGGCCAGCTGGCTAAAAGTGGCGGAAGGCTGGCGCAGCAGCCGGTTCACAGCCAGACGGAAAGCAAGATTCCGCACGCGCAGGCGCCGCAACAGCAGTAGCCCGCCCCAGCCTAAAGCGCCCAACAGCAGCGTCAAAAGAAGGATGCCGATAATTAATGCCCAAAGCAGTTTGCTGCTGCCGACCAGCAGCGCCAGCAAGGCTATAATCGTCACCGCCATCACCGGCAGATAAAACTTTAGCGGCCAGACGGCGGCTATCGCATCGCGCCGCAGCACGCGCAGCGGCTGAGTGGCCAGCAGCAAACGATAAGGCCGTAATCCTACCAGCAAAGAAATGGCAAACAGCGAGCCAATCGCCCATAGCCAGGGCCAGAAACTGGCCGCAGGCAATTCGCCGGGCAATACTGCTCTGAGCATATGGAGCAGCAGCGCTTCAAACCCCTTGCCGACAAGACTGCCGCACAGCGCCGCCAGCAGCAGCACGGCAAGCCATTGCCCGATGATAAGCTTACGTAAGGCTGCCCGGCCTGCGCCCAGAGTTTTTAGCACGGCTACCAGATCGTATCTGCTGCGGCAGTAATGGTTCATCGCCACCACTACGGCGGCAATCGCCAGCATTAACGTCAGCAGTGCTGAAAGCAGTAAAAACTGCTGGGCGCGCTGCATTGATTTGCCGAGCGCATCCTCTGAGTTTTCCACGCTTATCCAGCGCTGTTCGGGTTTGAGATTCGCCGCGATAAAACGATCGTAGTTCGCCAGCTGTGAAGGCGTACCGGCGAATTTATAGCGCCACGTCAGGCGGCTGCCCGGCTGCACCGCGCCGGTTTTGGTCACATCGGCCAGGTTCATCAGCAGGCGCGGCGCGGTCTGGAAAGGGTTAAAACCAGCGTCCGGCTCCTGAATTACCGTACCCGCTACGTGCAGAGTCGCATCACCGACATCCAGTTCGCCGCCCGCCTTTAAATTCAATAATGCCAGCAGGCGCGGCGCGGCCAGCACTTTGCCCGCTTCAGGCCGTAAATCGGCTGGTTCCGTGGTCAGATCGCCGAACATAGGATAACGATCGTCCACTGCTTTTACAGCAGCCAGCTGTGGCGTCTCGCCAGCAAAAGTCATGGTCATAAACGTCAGCTGACGACCAACCTGCAAGCCCTCGCGCCGGGCCTCGTCGAGCCAGGATTCGGGAACCTCACGCGAGCTTTGCAGCGTGCGATCGCCTGCCATAAAGTCGCGGCTCTGCTGCGTCAGCCCTTTTTCCATTCTGTCGCTCAGTGACCCCAGCGCCAGTACGCAGGCCACCGCCAGCGTTAGCGCCAGCCAGACAATCAGCAGCGAAGGCGATTTCCACTCTCGCCAAAACCAGCGCCAGATCATGCTTCCTCCTGAAGTTTGCCGTCGCGCATCCTCAATCGCCGGTCGCAACGGGCAGCCAACTGCTCGTCATGGGTTACCAGAATCAGAGTGGTAGCGAAATCCCGGTTCAGCGAAAACAGCAGATCGGCGATGCGTTCGCCGGTATGACGATCCAGATTGCCGGTTGGTTCATCAGCAAACAGCAGCGCCGGTCGGCCGCTAAAAGCCCTTGCCAACGCCACGCGTTGCTGTTCGCCGCCGGAAAGCTGCGAAGGCAGATGATCCAGACGGCCCGCCAGCCCCAGCTGGGTCAGCAGATTTTTGGCCTGTTCACGGCTTTGTGCATCGCTCTCGCCGCGCAGCAGCGCCGGAAGCTGCACGTTTTCCAGCGCATTTAGCGTTGGCACCAGCATAAAAGACTGGAAGACGAAACCAACGCTTTCAGCCCGCAGCGCCGCCCGCTGCTCCTCATCCATCTGATGCAGCGGCCTTCCCAGTAAAAACACCTCGCCTGCGCCGCCATCGTCCAGGCCTGCCAGGATCCCCAGCAGCGTCGACTTGCCGGAGCCGGACTCGCCAACCAGCGCGATGGTCTCCGCCGGTTTGACAACCAGCTCAACTCCGGTAAGGATGGAAAGCTGATGCTCACCCTGACCGACGGACTTACTAAGACGATGAACTTCAAGAATGTTTTCCGCTGGCATTACCTTATCCTGTTATTGTTGGCCCTGACGACGCTGCGCGTGACGGCAGCGGACAAGCTGCTGGTACTGGGCGACAGCCTGAGCGCAGGCTACCGCATGTCCGCCAGCGCCGCGTGGCCGGCGTTGCTTAATAATAAATGGCAGCAATCTCCCGTTATCATTAACGGTAGCATAAGTGGCGATACGGCGGCGCAGGGGCTGGCCCGCCTGCCCGCCTTGTTAAAACAGCATCAGCCTCGCTGGGTGCTGATTGAACTGGGCGGCAACGATGGTTTGCGCGGTTTCCCGCCAGCGCAGCTTGAACAGCAGCTGCGGCAGATTATTTTGCAGGTAAAAAAGGCCAATGCGCAGCCGCTGCTGATGCAAATTCGCCTGCCCGCCAACTATGGCCGCCGCTATACCGAGGCCTTTAGCGAGGTTTATCCAAAGCTGGCGAAAGAATTTTCCGTGCCGCTGCTGCCCTTTTTTATGGAGCAGGTTTACCTGAAGCCGCAGTGGATGCAGCAGGACGGCATCCATCCCAATCCTGACGCTCAGCCCTTTATCGCCGATTTGATGGAAAAAGCGCTGGCTCCGCTAGTTAACCATGAGCAATAGGCCGTTACAGAGGTTTTACAGGTAAAGTTATGCAAAAAACAGTAGTCATTACCGGCTGTTCCAGCGGAATCGGTCTGGTTGCCGCCAACGATTTGCTGCGGCGCGGCTATCGCGTGCTGGCCGCCTGCCGCAAGCCGGAGGACGTGCAGCGCATGCATGAGCTGGGTTTTACCGGTATTGAAATGGATCTGGACAGCAGCGAAAGCGTGATTCGCGCTGCCGAAGAAATCCTGAAGCTGAGCGATAACCGGCTTTATGCCCTGTTCAATAACGGCGGCTTCGGCGTCTATGGCCCGCTCACCGCTATCAGCCGCCAGCAGATGGAACAGCAGTTCGCCACTAATTTCTTCGGCACGCATCAGCTGACGATGCTGCTGCTTCCGGCTTTGCGCGCCTCTGGCGACGCGCGGATCGTTAATACCAGCTCGGTAATGGGATTAATTTCCACGCCTGGCCGTGGCGCCTACGCGGCAAGCAAATATGCGCTGGAAGCCTGGACGGACGCGCTGCGTATGGAGCTACACGGCAGCGGCGTTCAGGTTAGCCTGATTGAGCCAGGCCCGATTGCTACCCGCTTCACCAGTAATGTCAATCAGGCCGAGCGGGATAAGCCGGTTAAAAATCCCGGTATCGCCGCCCGCTTTACGCTGCCGCCGGAGGCGATTTTGCCGAAACTGCGCCACGCGCTGGAGAGTCCGCGGCCCCGTCTGCGCTATCCTGTGACGTTGGTCGCTCATGCGCTTAGCCTGTTACGCCGTTTGCTACCGGGCCGGATGCTGGATCGCATTTTGCGCGGTAAAACGGCGCCCGCGTCAACAAAACCTTGAAGCCAGGGCATCTGCCCCAATAGAGTAAGAAACCCAGTAGAAAGAGACGAATTCATGTCACCACAAGCTGCCATTGTTACTATTAACGAAAGCAACCTTCATCAGACGCTTGAGCAATCCATGCAGGTGCCGGTGCTGTTTTATTTCTGGTCAGCGCGCAGCGCGCACTGCCAGGAGCTGACGCCGGTGCTGGAGCGTCTGGCGCAGGAGTATGCCGGCCAGTTTATCCTTGCCGAGCTGGATTGCGATGCCGAGCCTGCGGTCGCGCAGCAGTTTGGGCTGCGCTCTATCCCTACCGTTTATCTCTTCCAGAACGGCCAGCCGGTAGACGGCTTCCAGGGCCCGCAGCCAGAAGAAGCAGTGCGCGCATTACTGCATAAAGTGCTGCCGAAAGAAGAAGAGTTAAAAGCGCAGCAGGCCATGCAGCTAATGCAGGAAGGCAAAACGCTGGAGGCGCTGCCGCTGCTGAAAGAGGCCTGGCAGCTAAGCAAGCAAAGCAGCGAAATCGGCTTTTTACTGGCCGAAGCCTTAATCAGCCTGAACCGCAGCGATGAAGCGCAGGCGGTGCTGGACGTGGTGCCGCTACAGGATAAAGATACCCGTTATCAGGGCCTGATCGCCCAGATCGACCTGCTGAAGCAGGCGGCCGACTCGCCGGAGATCCAGCAGCTGCAGCAGCAGATTGCCGCCGATCCGGATAACGCAGAGCTGGCGACCAAACTCGCTATTCAGCTGCATCAGGTTGGCCGCAACGAAGAGGCGCTGGCGCTGTTGTTCGACCATCTGAAAAAAGATTTAGGCGCAGCAGAGGGCCAGGCGCGTAAAATCCTGCAGGAAATCCTGGCCGCGCTGGGCACAGGCGACGCGCTGGCCTCAAAGTATCGCCGTCAGCTTTATTCTTTGCTTTATTAACAGAGCGCTCGGGCTGAATGATTCAGCCCGTAATTCAACAACCCGGAGGTTATATGTTAACAGTGATTCCCGTTCTTATTGTCGTTGCGCTGGTTGTAGTCTGGTCAGGCATCAAAATTGTGCCGCAGGGCTTCCAGTGGACGGTAGAGCGTTTCGGCCGCTACACCAAAACGCTGCAGCCCGGTCTTAATCTGCTGATCCCTTTTATGGATCGCGTTGGTCGCAAGATCAACATGATGGAACAGGTGCTGGATATCCCTTCTCAAGAGATTATCTCTAAAGATAACGCCAGCGTGACCATCGATGCCGTCTGCTTTATCCAGGTAATAGATCCCGCCCGCGCCGCCTACGAGGTCAGCAATCTTGAGCTGGCTATTGTCAACCTGACCATGACCAATATGCGCACCGTGCTGGGCTCAATGGAGCTCGACGAGATGCTGTCGCAGCGCGATAACATCAATACGCGGCTGCTGCGTATTGTCGATGAAGCAACCAATCCGTGGGGCGTTAAGATAACCCGCATTGAGATCCGCGACGTGCGGCCGCCAGCAGAGCTGACTGCCTCAATGAACGCGCAGATGAAGGCGGAACGAACCAAGCGTGCCGATATTCTGGAAGCAGAAGGCGTTCGCCAGGCAGCGATCCTGCGCGCGGAAGGAGAAAAGCAGGCGCAAATTCTGAAAGCCGAAGGGGAACGCCAGTCGGCATTTTTACAGGCGGAAGCGCGGGAACGTAGCGCGGAAGCGGAGGCGCAAGCGACCAAAATGGTGTCGGAGGCGATCGCCGCCGGTGATATCCAGGCCATCAACTATTTTGTCGCGCAGAAATACACGGACGCGCTACAGCAAATCGGCACCTCTGAGAGCAGTAAAATGATCATGATGCCGCTGGAGGCTTCAAGCCTGCTGGGTTCTATCGCCGGTATTTCGGAACTGCTGAAGGAAAGCAAACAAGATCGGGGGGCCTGATGGCAGGTGAATTCTTGTCACATCCTGCCTGGCTATGGCTGTCTCTGGGCGGGCTGCTGCTTGCTGCCGAAATGCTGGGTGCCAGCGGTTACCTGCTGTGGAGCGGCATAGCCGCCGTGCTGGTGGGGCTGCTGGTCTGGCTGGCGCCGCTGCCCTGGGAATGGCAGGGGATCTGCTTCGCGGTGCTGACCGTGCTTTCCGCGCTGTGGTGGTATCGCTGGCTGAAGCAGAGAGATCGTCGTCGGCCCTCTTCCTCGTTGAACCAGCGTGGCAGCCAGCTAATAGGTTCGGCGCTGCTGCTGGATGAACCGCTGCGGGATGGCATCGGGCATGTGCGCGTCGGCGACAGCAGCTGGCGCGTTCAGGCCACTGAGAATTTGCCCGCCGGCACGCCTGTTACCGTGGTTGCGGTAGAGGGCATTACGCTCCGTATTGTCCGGCGGCAAGCCGACAACGCTTCAGAAAGCGAGCAGCACAGCGAAAGCAGCTAACAACGGAAGCCAGCGGCAAAACCATCCCGCTAATCTTTCTGGCGGCAATCGGTCTTTTTACCGATAGCCGCCGTTTAGCGTGCTTTCACGCTGTGGCAGCAGCCCGCCAGATTATTAATGATTGGGCAGTCGGCGCTGTCATCGCCCGGACAGCTGGCCGCCAGCGCCAGCAGCCGCTCGCGCATCAGGTTCAGCTCGCTGATATGCGCTTCGATTTCAGCAACCTTATGCAGCGTTCTGGCTTTCACCTCGGCGCTGTGACGTTGAGGGTTATGAAACAGCAACAGCATTTCGCGGCACTCTTCCAGATTAAAACCCACCTGCCGGGCCTGCCGCAGCAGCGTCAGCTCCTCCAGATGCTTTGCCGTATAATTGCGGTAGCCATTCTCGCCGCGCGCTGGCGCAGTCAGCAGCCCTTTCTCTTCGTAAAAACGAATCGCCTTGCTGGTGAGCCCGGTTTTTTTGGCCACGTCGCTGATGTTCATCTTGTTTCCCGATCGCCTGGTTTCCCCTGATTTTAGCACTTCTGCGCCCGCGAGAAAAAACGCCCCGCCCGGAGCTTGACCTTCCCCTTGATGGAAGGTTTAACCTTAGCGATGAGTGTTAATCCCTGTCGCTAACGCAAAAAGGAAATTCTATGACACAAACGACTTTATTGACGCTGGATGGCCTCTCCTGCGGCCACTGCGTAAAAAGAGTAAAAGAGACGCTGGAACAACGCGCCGATGTAGAACAGGCGGAGGTCTCAATCAACCAGGCTCGCGTAACCGGAGAAGCCGATCCACAGGCGCTCATCGCCGCTGTCGAACAGGCTGGCTACCAGGCTACGCTGGCGGAAGACGCCTTCCCAAAGCCTGAACCGCTGACAGACTCAGAACTCCAGCCGGAAGCGCTGACAGCGGCCTCTAACCAGCTTCCGGCGCAGGATTTTCATCTTCTTATTGAGGGCATGAGCTGCGCCAGCTGCGTAGGCCGTGTCGAACGCGCGTTGCAGCAGGTTCCGGGCATTACTCAGGCACGCGTGAACCTTGCTGAGCGCAGCGCGCTGGTTATGGGAGAGGCATCGCCCGCCACACTGATCGAAGCGGTGCGTGAAGCGGGCTACGATGCCGAAGTTATCGAAGATGAAGGCGAACGCCGGGCGAAACAGCAGCAAACGGCACAGAGTGCGATGCGCCGCTTCCGCTGGCAGGCACTGCTGGCGCTGGCTTTCGGCGTGCCGCTGATGGTCTGGGGCATGTCTGGCGACAACATGGTGTTGACAGCGGATAACCGCCCTGTCTGGCTGACGCTGGGCGTTATCACCCTTGCAATAATGATTATCGCTGGCGGCCATTTTTACCGCAGCGCCTGGCGCAGCCTACTGAACGTTAGCGCTACTATGGATACGCTGGTGGCGCTCGGCACGGCGGCGGCCTGGCTCTATTCCAGCATGGTCACTCTATGGCCCGCCGTTTTTCCGCCCGAGGCGCGCCACCTCTATTACGAAGCCAGCGTCATGATTATCGGCCTGATTAATCTTGGGCATATGCTGGAACAACGCGCCCGCCAGCGCGCTTCGCGGGCGCTGGAGCGGCTGCTGGATTTGACGCCGCCCGTTGCTCGTATCGTGACGGCGGGAGAAGAAAAAACCGTGCCGCTTAGCGAAGTAGTGCCGGGCATGACGCTGCGTCTGACGCCGGGCGATCGCGTGCCCGTCGATGGCGAAATCATTCAGGGCGAGGCCTGGCTGGATGAGGCGATGCTGACCGGCGAGGCGCTACCGCAGGAAAAAAGCAAAGGCGACAAGGTACATGCTGGCACCCTGATGCAGGACGGCAGCGTGCTGTTCTCCGCCAGCGCGGTGGGCAAAAATACTACTCTGGCGCGCATCGTGAACCTGGTGCGCCAGGCGCAAAGCAGCAAACCGGAAATCAGCCGTCTGGTCGACAGAATCTCGGCAATATTTGTGCCTGCAGTAGTAGCTATTGCGCTGCTGAGCGCCGCGATTTGGTATTTTGTTGGGCCTGCTCCACAGGTAGTCTATAGCCTGGTGATTGCTACCACAGTACTGATCATCGCCTGTCCGTGCGCGCTGGGGCTGGCTACGCCAATGTCTCTTACTGCCGGAATGGGCCGCGCCGCTGAATTCGGCGTGCTGGTACGTGATGCCGATGCATTGCAGCGGGCCAGCTCGCTTACCATGCTGGTATTCGATAAAACCGGCACGTTGACGGAAGGAAAACCTCAGGTCGTTGAAATCACCTTATTCGACGATACCACTGAACAGCAGGCGCTATTGCTGGCGGCCGCGCTGGAACAAGGCTCACAGCATCCGCTGGCCCGCGCTATTATCGAACGCGCTGAGGGGCTTTCCCTGCCGGAAGTCGCTGGCTTCCGGTCGCTGGGCGGGCTGGGCGTTAGCGGCCGCGTTAATGGCGAGATGCTCTGGCTTGGCAACCGCACGTTGATGGCACAGCAAAATATAGCCGGTTCAGAGATGGACGAACTGATCGCTTCTCAGGCAGCTAAAGGAATGACGCCGGTTCTGTTGGCGGCGGATGGTCAACTGAAAGCGATGTTTTCCCTACGCGATCCGCTACGTAAAGAAAGCGCGGCCACGCTAAAACAGCTGCATCAACAGGGCTATCAACTGGTAATGCTGACGGGTGACAACGAGCTTACCGCGCAGGCTATCGCCCGTGAAGCCGGTATAGATAAAGTCATTGCCGGGGTTCTGCCAGAGGGCAAAGCCGAAGCGATTGAAAAACTTCAACGGCAGGGTGCGCGAGTGGCCATGATTGGCGACGGTATCAATGACGCGCCCGCGCTGGCCCAGGCCGACGTTGGCATCGCTATCGGCAGCGGCAGCGACGTAGCGATCGAAACAGCGGGGATCACGCTAATGCGTCACGATTTACAGGCGATTGCCGATGCGCTGGCAGTGGCGAAAGCGACGCTGCGCAATATGAAGCAAAATCTGCTGGGCGCGTTTATCTACAACGTCTGCGGCATTCCAGTTGCGGCTGGTGCGCTTTACCCGTTAACCGGAACGCTGCTGAGTCCGGTAGTCGCTGGCGCGGCAATGGCGCTCTCTTCTGTTACCGTGGTCAGCAATGCTAACCGCCTGTTACGCTATCGGCCGTCGAAGCAATAGCTATTCTCAGGCCTTATCTGAAAGCCCGGCCGCCCTCTGTTTTTCAGCCAGTGAAGCCGTTAGCATAAAGGAAACTAACAAGGCGGAATCTATGGGAAAACTCTTGCAGCGTGCAGTGGCGCTATGGCGCAGAATTTCGCCGCCGCGCTATGCCTATCCGGCTCAGGATATGGCGCTCGGCGAGCGTCGCCTGCATCTGGTCGGCAGTATTCATATGGGCACGCAAACCATGATGCCGCTGCCGGCCGCGCTGCAGAAAAAGCTGGCGCAGGCGGATGCGCTAATCGTTGAAGCGGATATCACTTCCGGCGCTTCGCCTTTTAACGAAAGCGAGCTCTGTCCGCCATTAGCGGAGCGGTTAAGCACGGATGAGCTTCAGCAGCTTCAGCGGCTTTGCAGTGAAGTTAATGTGGATATGGAAGTGATAGATGGTCTGCCCGCCTGGCAAATTGCGCTAATGCTGCAGGCGCAGCAGGCCCAACAGCTGGGGCTAAGAGCGAATTACGGCATCGATTTCCAGCTGCTGCGCGAGGCGAAAACGCAGGGGAAAAAGATCCTGGAGCTGGAAGGCCCGCAGGCGCAGCTGGCGCTGCTGAAAGCGCTGCCGGAGAACGGCCTGTCGCTGCTGCAGGATACGCTGAAACACTGGCATACCAATGCGCGCCTGCTGCAAACAATGATTGGCTGGTGGCTGGAAAGGCCGCCCGTAGACAGCCGCCCTGCTTTGCCCGGCACCTTTAACAGCGCGCTGAACGACGTGCTGATGCTGCAACGCAACGAGCGCTGGCGGCAGACGCTGGCGGCACTGCCTTCGGGCGACTACGTGGTGGCCGTTGGCGCGCTCCACCTCTATGGCGAAGGCAATTTGCCCGACCTGTTGAAAAAAGGCTAAAAAAAAGGCCAATATCGCTATCGGCCGTGAATAAGGTCTGTTTTCTGATTTTAGTTCGCCCCCGGCGCATACCGAAGGGGCACAGATTGTCGCCTGAATTTACCGTTTTCGCCAGTATTTTTTTTCACCGATTGGCCGCATAAGGAGAAGCCTGATGACCCCTGCCGTTAAGCTATTGGAAAAACAAAAGATAGCTTTCAGGCTGCACAGCTATGAGCATGACAGCAGCGAAACGCACTATGGCGACGAGGCCGTACGCAAGCTTAATCAGGACGCCGACCAGGTATATAAAACGCTGCTGGTAGCGCTTAACGGCGACGCAAACGCGCTGGCGGTAGCCGTTACGCCAGTCGCCGGGCAGCTGGATTTAAAAAACGTCGCCAAAGCGCTTGGGGTTAAAAAAGTGGAGATGGCCGATCCGCAAATAGCGCAGCGGATCACTGGCTATCAGCTCGGTGGTATCAGCCCGCTGGGGCAAAAAAAACGGCTACCCGTAGTGATCGATCGCCTGGCGCAGCAGTTCTCCACGATTTTTGTTTCTGGCGGCCGCCGCGGGCTGGAGATCGAGCTTTCGCCTGCGGATCTGGCCCGGCAGCTAAACGCCAGCTTCGCCGATATTGCAAAACGCAGCCTGAGCTAGTTGGTCTGCGCCAGAAGCTGGTCGATCATCCAGCGCCCTGCAGGACCTGGCGGAGAAACACGGGACCAGACGACATCAACCGGAATGCTTTGCGGCCAGCCGCCAACCGGCAGCTCATGCAGGACCTGGTGGCCGAACTGTTCCACCAGCCAGCGCGGCAGGATCGTCCAGCCAAATCCCTGCTCCGCCATCTCCAGCAGCAGCAAATAGGAAGGCGCCGACCAGACGCCGTTACCCGTTTGCGGCTGTACTTTTCCCACCCACGTATTCAGGCAAAGCTGGCGTACGCTTTTTAACGCCTCTTCGCTGACCGCCTGCTGCTGTGCCAGCGGATGATCCTGATGCAGATAGATCGCCAGCTGGGTTTTTACCTGTAGCCTTGTGGTAGCGATATCTGCCGGATAATGGGGCTGGACGCGGATCACGCCGATATGCGCTCGTCCGGCCTGTAGCAGATCGATAACGTCGGCATCCTCTGCAATCATGCATTCAAACTCAATATGCGGATAGCGCTCGGCAAACCGCCTTAGCAGCGACTCATGATAGTCCGCCTGCCAGAAGTCGGAAATCGCCATGCTCAGACGGGGTTCCACCTCGCCGGTCAGGCGGATTGCCAGCTCTTCCAGCCGCTCGCTGGCCGCCAGCATTTCTCTGACCTGAATCAGCGCCCGCTGGCCGTTTTCCGTTAATACCGGCGAGCGCGCGTCGCGGCTGAACAGCGCGAATCCCAGATCCGCCTCCAGACCGGCGACGGCGGCGCTAATGGTGGACTGGCTTTTACGTAAGGCTCTTGCGGCCGCTGAAAAGGAGCCGCTTTCTACGGTTTGCACAAAAGCCTGCAGGGATTCCGGTGAATATCGCATCAAAGTATCGCTTTTTCCGATAGGTACTCATTTTATCTTAGCAAAGCTTACAGGCAGAATGCGCTGCTGATTTAGTAAGGAGCAAAGATGACCCGTACCCTGAAAGAACGATTTTTCCATGCGGTTGGTTTCGAGGCGCTGGCGATCCTGCTGATTTCGCCGCTGGCCGCCTGGGCAATGCATAAACCCCTGTTTCAGATGGGCGCGCTGGCGCTAATGCTCTCCACCGTCGCCATGCTCTGGAATATGATTTATAACGCCGGGTTTGACCGTCTTTTTCCACAAGGTCGCAGAGGCCTGCCGCTGCGTATTCTGCACGCGCTGGCTTTTGAAGGTGGTTTTATTCTGATTGGCCTGCCCATCGCCGCCTGGATGCTGAAAGTAACGCTATGGCAGGCGCTGCTGCTGGAAATTGGCTTTTTCCTTTTCTTCCTGCCCTATACGGTGGTGTATAACTGGCTGTATGACACGCTTCGCGCTAAATGGCAGCACAAAGCGCGTCAAACTTCTTCAGAACAGCGATGACCAGGCTTCGCGCATGGCTAATTCAATGCGCGCCAGCCGCCATTTCTTTGGCGGCTCTTCCGCTTTAGTTTCCGTTACGGCATCCTGCCGCCGATAGCTGATCTCGCCGTGCGGCGCAAAAGCGTTGGCATCCAGCGGCGAGTGCTTTTCTATGTATTGCTTCAGCACCTCGGCATCGACAAAGCCAGTATTAACGTAGCCCGGAAACTGAGTAATAACAGGATAGCCATCGCCGCCCGTAGCGTTAAAGTTGAGCGTCGCCATGCGATAGGTTTTATCCGCCTGCAGCGGCTCGCCTTTGATTTTGATATCGCTTACGCCGCTGCCGTCTGCGGTCAGGCTGACGTTGGCAAACTGCGCATAGGCCCCAGAATCAACCTGCTTGTTCGCTACCACGGCCAGATATTTTTCCACCTCGCTGCCTTTCATATCGACATAGACCAGGGTGTTGCCGAAAGGCTGTACCTTCAGCACATCTTTATAGGTAATATCGCCAGCTTCGATGGAATCACGCACGCCGCCGCCGCTCATCACGGCGAAATCTGCACCCGCTCGCTCCATTTGCGCACTTAGCAGCAGCCGGGCGAGGTTAGTCTGTACGAAACGCACTTTGCTACGGTCGCCTTCCAGATGACCATTAACGCTGCCGATTTTCACCTGCAGCTGCGCTTCGCCTTTTTTCTGGAAAGGCGTCAGCAGTTTCATCATCGCCGGGTTTTTGGCTATTTCCTGGGTGTAATTGACCCAGCTAACGCTGCCGTCGCTGTTGGTCACTTTATGGCGCAGGTTAATTGGCACCAGTTCATAATGCTCCAGCGTCAGCTTGCCGTTCAGGAAGGTGAAGTCCGCCCGGCCAATATATTTGCCCCATTCGTGTGCCTGGACTATCCAGGTGCCGTTTTGCCTGTCCGGCTGGCACGGCGTGCCCGGCACGTAGTCGGCCTGTTTTACGTTTTCCTTTGCCATACAGACCGGATCCTGAGAATGGCCGCCGACGATCATATCCAGATAGCCCGGCGGCAGCTCGCGCGCCATTTCCACATCGCCCGGTGCGTTGGAGCCGTGGTTGCCGTTGTCGTAATGACCCATATGCGTCGCCGCGATAATGACATCCGGTTTTTCCTGCTGGCGTAGTTCTTCCACTACCGCTTTCGCTTCCGTCGCCGGTTTATGGAAAACGATATCGGTAAAATTTTCCGGATTGCCGATTTTCGCCGTGTCGTCGGTGGTTAGCCCAATCACGGCAATTTTCAGCCCCATACGGTTAAACAGGGCATAAGGCTGGAACAGACGTTTACCGGTACTTTTTTGGTAAATATTGGCGGAAAGCAGCGGGAACTTCGCCCATTTTTGCTGCTGGCGCAGCACGGAAAGCGGATTATCGAATTCATGATTGCCGATCGCCATCGCATCGTAGCCAATAAGATTCATGCCGCGAAAGTCGGGTTCGGCATCCTGTAAATCGGATTCCGGCACGCCGGTATTAATGTCGCCGCCAGAGAGAATAAGCACCGCGCCGCCATGAGCCTGCACATCGTATTTAATTTGATCCATCATGGTTTTCTGCGCGGCCAGCCCGTACTCGTCATGCTCGTTTTGCCAGAAGCGGCCATGATGGTCGTTGGTGTGCAGCACGGTGAATTTGTAAACCCGATCTTTTACCCAGGCCTGAGCGGCAATCGGCGTGCTGAGGAAAGCCAGCGTCAACAGCGCCAGCATTGTTTTCTTTGATGAAAGCATAGCGAATCTCCTTGTGTGCTTAATCCGGCTGGCGCCTTTTGCAGGCAAGAGCGTACCTTGCCGGAAACGACAGTAACACAAAATTCTCTACAACTAGCGTGACGGTAAAATGATTGTTGAAACCAGGCCTTTATTTACCAAATCTTTGCCGCCTCGCCGTTCTGTGGTTCTCTACAGAAAAAAAACCCGTTTCTGCCGCCAGATAATTGCTCGTTTATTTGAGCTGACACTTCAGTCAGTAAGACCGTACTTAACTTAAGTGACATAAATCCCAACAATAAGAGAATTTTACCCGCCAACGCTTTTTTTCCCGATTTTAGTCCGAATATTCTGAGCGAGACAGGCCAAAATGCCATACACTTTACTATTACATTCGGATACATTTGCACATACAAGGAGACAAGCATGCATCATACTACCCCGCTTATCACCACCATTGTCGGCGGACTTGTTCTCGCTTTTCTCCTGGGCATGCTGGCGAATAAAATTCGCGTTTCGCCGCTGGTGGGCTATTTGCTGGCGGGCGTGCTGGCTGGCCCTTTTACGCCAGGCTTTGTGGCCGATACTAATCTGGCGCCGGAACTGGCGGAGCTGGGCGTTATCCTGCTGATGTTCGGCGTCGGCCTGCATTTTTCGCTAAAGGATCTGATGGCGGTAAAGCGGATCGCTATTCCCGGTGCCGTGGCGCAAATTGCCGTCGCCACGCTGTTGGGAATGGGGCTTGCTTCGCTGATGGGCTGGTCGTTGATGACCGGGCTGGTGTTTGGCCTTTGCCTTTCCACTGCCAGTACGGTAGTGCTACTGCGCGCGCTGGAAGAGCGCCAGCTTATCGACAGTAAACGCGGGCAGATCGCTATCGGCTGGCTGATTGTGGAAGATTTAGTGATGGTGCTGGCGCTGGTGCTGCTGCCCGCCATCGCGGGTATGTTTGAAGAAGGCAACGCCAGCATCAGCATGCTGCTGATCGATCTGCTGATGACCATAGGTAAAGTGGTTGCCTTTATGGTGCTGATGATGGTGGTTGGACGCCGCATAGTGCCCTGGATCCTTGCCCGCAGCGCAGCAACCGGCTCGCGAGAGCTTTTTACGCTGTCGGTGCTGGCGCTGGCGTTGGGCATCGCCTTTGGCGCGGTAGAGTTTTTTGATGTCTCCTTCGCGCTCGGTGCTTTCTTTGCGGGTATGGTATTAAACGAATCTGAACTGAGCCACCGCGCCGCTCACGATACGCTGCCGCTGCGCGATGCTTTTGCAGTGCTCTTTTTTGTTTCCGTTGGCATGCTTTTCGATCCGATGATCCTGCTTGAAGAGCCGCTGGCAGTCGCAGGCGTGCTGGCGATTATCGTACTGGGCAAATCGCTGGCGGCGCTGCTGCTGGTGCTGCTGTTCGGCCATTCGCGCCGCACGGCGCTGACTATCTCTGTAAGCCTCGCTCAAATCGGCGAGTTCGCCTTTATTCTGGCCGGGTTAGGCATCTCGCTAAAGCTGTTGCCGGAAGAAGGCCGCAATCTGGTGCTGGCCGGGGCTATTCTCTCAATTATGCTTAATCCCGTGCTTTTCGCCTTTTTACAGCGCTATCTGGATAAAAAGGACAAGGCTGAGGAACAGGCGCAGGCGGAAGCGCTGGAGGAAGAGCAGCAGATCCCGGTCGACCTTTGCAATCACGCCATTATCGTAGGTTTTGGTCGTGTCGGTAGCCTTTTGGGGCAACAGCTTATCGAGAACGGCGTGCCAATTGTGGTAGTAGAAAATAGCCGCACCCGCGTGGCAGCGTTAAGAGAGCAAGGCATCAGCGCAGTGCTGGGCAATGCGGCCCGCGCGGAGATAATGGATCTGGCGCGCCTGGACTGCGCGCGCTGGCTGCTGCTGACTATCCCTAACGGTTATGAGGCTGGCGAGATTACTGTCGCCGCCCGTGAAAAGCGTCCGGCTATCGAAATCCTTGCCCGCGCCCATCACAATGAAGAAGTCAGTTATATCACCGAGCGCGGGGCCAACCAGGTCATCATGGGCGAGCGGGAAATCGCCAACAGCATGCTGAATATTATGCTGGCCGAAAAAGAAAACGCGCCGCAGGAGTGCCCGATCTGAGCCGGGCTATTTCCTGAAGCTTATCTTTCCCAGTAGGACTCTTCGAGGCTGTCTTCACGTTCCGGCAGCCCCCGCGTTAAGCGCGGCGAGTGCTGATTCAGCACCTGATAGCTGACGCGGTTGGCATATTTACAGACTTGAGCCAATGAGGAATAAGTCAGGTAGCGCCGACCATGCTTGCTGGAGTTAGGCACGTTCAGACGGTGATAGTCGTTGGCGGTAATATCGTGCAGCAATGCCGCCAGCGCGCCGTCGCCCGCGCCGTTGGTGTTCATGATTTTTTCCGGGCCGCCCATATATGGCGCAATATGCGAGAAGATCCGTAGCGGCTGCTGGCAGTCCTGGCGGCGCATCGCGCGACTGAACTCATATTGGTTAAACTCCGGAATAGCGCCGGGCAGTAGCGGATGCTGCGTTTTCCGCTTGCCCTCTTCCTCGGTGTAGCCCGCCATATAAAGACCGTTCGGTCCGGCGGTGCAGAGCACCAGATCTACCCACTCCAGCGCCATATTGGCGGCCTGCAGCGGATCGCTGAAGCCGGTTAACGCCTCGCCTTCTTCTTCGTTCATCGCCACCACGGAAACGTGATCGCGCAGGAAATCACGCCAGAACTGCGGATTGTCGCCAATGACATATTTGGTGCCCAGCGTCAGCACTACCGGCACATTGTGCTTTTTAGCCCAGGCGATGGCCTGCATGGTTGCTTCCGCCATCGGCTCGCCTGGCTTGCAGCGCAACAGATAGGAGGTTAGCAGCAGCGCGGACGCGCCCGCTACGACTTCTTCCGGGATGCTCTCTTTGCTTAGCTGGTTCATCATGCCCGGACTGATGGCGAAAGTACGCTCGCCGTGTTCGCCGATTAGCGTAAAGCAGCGCCCGATAGCGCCATCCACGCCCTGCAAATAGTTGAGATCGGTGCGGCTGGAAGTGTTGCAAAGATAGCGATAGGCGTAGCTGCCAATCTGCACGTTGCTACACATCACGCCCAGCAGCACCGAGCGGTCATCCGCCAGCACCGAGTAGTTGTGCAGCGTATTGCCGATAGTGCCGCCAGCGAACTGATGGGTAATCAGGTTAGCACGCGTCAGTTCTTCATACAGCGCTTCCGCGACATCATCCTCGATTACCAGAGAATGGCCCGCGCTCAGGCCGTAGCGAGCGATAAAATCGTCATCTACCTTCGCTTCGATATCCACCAGAATCTGATCGATGCCGGCTATCCAGCTGGTTGCAGTTTCGCTCTCCTGCTGCACGGGCTGGAGCAGCGGGTCGCGGGCGCTGACGGGAAAGTAGTGTTTGGATTTACGCTGGCCGGGAAATTTCATGTTGCTGACTTCAGGAAGGGATACAGGCAGGCAATGATAACAGGGATGCGGCTGGCTGCCCACACCCCCCGATTTTTAGCGCTGGCCGTTGACCAGTTCCACCATCATATCAATATGCAGCTCATCGTCGTTCAGCGCCGGAATATATTCAAATTTGGTGCCGCCCGCGTGCATAAAGAACTCGCAGTTTTGCTCGCTAATTTCTTCCAGCGTTTCCAGACAGTCGGCAGAGAAACCCGGGCTCATAATCTGCACGTGCTTCACGCCTTTCGCTGGCAGCGACTGCATGGTTTCGTCCGTGTAAGGCGTCAGCCAGGGCTCGCGGCCAAAGCGCGACTGGAAGGTCATCATGGCTTCATGCTCGTTCAGGCCCAGCGCCGCGATCAGCGCGTCGCTGGTTTCCCGGCAGCGTAACGGATAATCATCGCCTTCGTTGGCAAAACGCTGTGGAATACCGTGATAGGACATTACCAGCAGATCCGGCTTGCCGTGTTTAGCAAAAGAGCGTTCAACAGAAGCTTTCAGCGCGGCGATATAGGCAGGATGCGTTGCGTAATCGCGGATAAACTGCACGGAAGGCAGGCTGCGATAGCCAGCAAAAACCTGGGTAATGCCGTCCCAGACCGCCGCCACGGTGGAGCAGGAAAATTGCGGGTAAAGCGGCAGTACGATTAAACGAGTCACGCCCTGCGCCATCAGGCTATCCAACGCGCTTTTCAAACTCGGATTGCCGTAGCTCATGCCCAGTTCCACCGGCATATCCAGCCGTGCCGCCAGCGCGTCCCGCTGCCGTTTGCTAAAGACCATCAGCGGCGAACCTTCGTCCATCCACACCGATGCATAGAGCTTAGCCACGCGCGGCGAACGAATTGGCAGAATGGCACCGTTCAGGATCGGCCACCACAGCCAGCGCGGCGTATCCACTACGCGCTTGTCGCTAAGGAACTGTTTCAGGTAGCGTTTAACAGCAGGCGTGGTTGGCGCGTCAGGCGTACCCAGGTTGACCAGCAGTACGCCGGGTTTATCTTGCCTCATTGTTATTCCTTCTCAGGCATTGCAGATGATGAAAACGAGAATCATTTTAGCGGAAAATCGGGGAGGGAAAACCAATTGCTGTAGTAGGGCCGACTTTTATCGGCCCTGGCAGGCATTAACCGAAGATTTTTTCCAGCTCGGCGCTGACTTCAGACACTTTGCGGGTGCCGTCAATTTTGTGGTAGGCGGTGTTGCCCGCTTCCGCTTCTTTGCTGTAATAAGCAATCAGCGGTGCGGTCATCTGATGATACTCTACCAGGCGCTTGCGCACGGTTTCTTCCTGGTCGTCTTTACGCGTGGTCAGCTCTTCGCCGGTCACGTCGTCTTTGCCTTCAACCTTAGGCGGATTGAAGGTGACGTGGTAAACGCGGCCGGAAGGCGCGTGAACGCGACGGCCAACGATGCGCTCGACGATCAGCTCGTCCGGCACCGCGAACTCCAGCACGTTATCAATCTTGATGCCCGCTTCCTTCATGGCGTCCGCCTGAGGAATAGTGCGTGGGAAACCGTCCAGCAGGAAACCGTTGCGGCAATCTTCCTGGGCGATACGCTCTTTTACCAGCGCAATAACCAGTTCGTCAGTGACCAGTTTGCCTGCATCCATCAGTTCTTTGGCCTGTTTGCCCAGCTCGCTGCCGGCTTTAACCGCCGCGCGCAGCATGTCGCCCGTGGAGATCTGCGGAATGCCGTATTTCTCCATAATAAACTGAGCCTGAGTCCCCTTACCTGCACCCGGAGCACCGAGCAGAATAATACGCATTGCGTAAATCCCCTTGCGAATCGCTTTAATCAAGTTATGTAGGGCATGAACATACCATTATGCCCCTGTATCCACAAGGAACGCGGCAGTTAAGCTTACGGACTGGCTGATGAAGTTACCGGTAACTTCCGGGTGTTTCAGTATAAATCACGCAGCTTTAGCGCGTTACAGTAGCAGGCAGCCTGAAAGCCTTGTTTTCAGACTCTTTCACCTGGTGATAGCAGGATCGCTACCAATGTTAACGTTATTGCGAAAAGGGTTTCAGGAAAAACAGTCAGGCAGGAAAAACAAGTTTAAACCACGAAGAGAGAAAAAGCGGAGAGCACAAGCTTAGCTCTCCGCATTTAGCTTTATCAGCCCAGCAGCAGCTGGTTCATACGGCGGATAAACTGGTTAGGATCTTCCAGCGTGCCGCGCTCGGCGAACATCGCCTGATCCAGCAGCAGTTCGATCCACTCGCCGAAGCGGGCTTCGTCCTGCGTATCCGCAGCGCGTTTCACCAGCGCGTGCTCCGGGTTCAGCTCGAACAGATATTTTACTTCCGGCACAGCCTGGCCCGCAGCGGCAAACAGCTTCGCCATCTGGGTGCTCATATCATTGGCGTCGGTAGTGACGATAGCTGGCGTGTCTGTCAGGCGGTGCGTCAGGCGTACGTCCTTCACGCGCTCGCCCAACAGCGTTTTCACGCGATCTACAAACGGCTCCAGCGCTTTCTCCGCCTCTTTCTGCTCTTCGCTCTCTTCGTCGGCCAGCTTGCTCAGCGCTTCGTCCGCTTTGCTGACGCTCTGGAAAGTTTTGCCGTCGAATTCGGTCAGGTAGCTCATCATCCATTCGTCGATGCGATCGGAAAGCAGCAGTACCTCAATGCCTTTTTTACGGAACAGCTCCAGATGCGGGCTGCTCTTCGCGGCGGCGTAGCTGTCGGCAGTGATGTAGTAGATCTTCTCCTGCCCTTCCACCATGCGGCTGACATAGTCTTCCAGCGAAACGGTTTGTGCGGAGCCTTCGCTGCTGGTAGAGGCGAAACGCAGCAGTTTAGCGATGGTTTCTTTGTTGGCGCTGTCTTCCGCCGGGCCTTCTTTCAGCACCAGGCCGAACTGCTGCCAGAATTTCTGGTACTGCTCTTCGTCATCCTTCGCTACTTTCTCCAGCATTTGCAGCGCGCGTTTGCTCAGCGCGTTACGCAGGTTCTGGGTAATGCGGCTGTCCTGCAGGATCTCACGAGAAACGTTCAGCGGCAGATCGCTGGAATCTATCAGACCCCTTACGAAGCGCAGGTAGTTCGGCATAAACTGTTCGGCATCGTCCATAATAAAGACGCGCTGCACGTACAGTTTCAGACCGTGCTTGTGATCGCGGTTCCACATATCCCATGGCGCCTGGGAAGGAATATAAAGCAGGCTGGTGTACTCCTGTTTGCCTTCAACACGGTTGTGGCTCCATGTCAGCGGATCGGCGAAGTCATGGGAAACGTGCTTGTAGAACTCTTTGTACTCCTCGTCGCTGATCTCAGACTTGTTGCGCGTCCACAGCGCCTGCGCCTTGTTGATCTTTTCCCAGCTGGTGGTTTTCTCTTCTTCGTTGTGTTCTTCAATCTCTACTGGCAGCGCGATATGGTCAGAGTATTTGCTGATAATGCTGCGCACGCGCCATGCATCCAGGAACTCGTCTTCGCCTTCACGCAGGTGCAGCGTGATTTCGGTACCGCGATCTTCTTTTGTGATATCGGCGATGGTGTATTCGCCTTCGCCCTCGGACTCCCAGAACACGCCTTCATCAGCGCTGGCACCAGCGGCGCGGGTACGCACAGAAACTTTGTCCGCCACGATAAAGGCGGAGTAGAAACCGACGCCGAACTGGCCGATCAGCTGGCTGTCTTTCGCCTGATCCGAACCCAGCGACTCCAGGAAGGATTTGGTGCCCGATTTAGCGATGGTGCCCAGATTCTCAATGACTTCGTCTCGCGTCATCCCGATACCGTTGTCGCTCAGCGTCAGGGTGCGATTTTCCTTATCCACAGAAACCCGCACGCGCAGGTCGCCATCGCCCTGATAAAGATCCGGCGAAGAGAGCGCACGGAAGCGCAGCTTATCGGCCGCATCGGAAGCGTTGGAGATCAGTTCGCGCAGGAAGATTTCTTTGTTTGAATAGAGGGAATGGATCATCAGGTGCAGAAGCTGTTTTACCTCTGACTGGAAGCCACGCGTCTCTTGTCCTTTCATGGTCATTGCTACCTCAGTTAACTTGGCGGTTTACGTTGAAAGGTAGAATGGGGACGGTTAGCGGCTTTTCAAGACGGCACGACGTATCGTGCCGTTAAATAACTAAAATCTAATCTTGTGGCGCCCGGCCAGAGAGTGCGACAGCGTGGTGCCGTCCACCATCTCCAGCTCGCCGCCGACCGGTACGCCGTGAGCGATGCGGCTGGCTTCGACGCCATACTGCCCGCACAGCTCGGCGATATAGTTGGCGGTCGCCTCCCCTTCTACCGTTGGGTTGGTGGCCAGGATCACTTCCTGAATCGTTTCTTTTTCCAGCCGCTGTTCCAGCCGGTCAAGACCGATATCATTCGGGCCAATGCCATCCAGCGGCGAAAGATGCCCCATCAGCACAAAGTAGCGACCGGCATATTGCCCGGTCTGCTCGATGGCGTGAATGTCAGCCGGGCTTTCTACCACGCAGATCAGGCCGGTCTGTTGACGACGCGTATTGGCGCAGATGGTGCAGACTTCCTGCTCGGTAAAAGTGCGGCAGTCCGCACAGTGACCGATTTCCGACATGGCGCGGGTCAGCGCCTGCGCCAGGCGCATGCCGCCGCTGCGGTCGCGCTGCAGCAGCTGGAACGCCATACGCTGCGCCGACTTTGGCCCCACGCCGGGCAGGCAGCGCAGCGACTCCATCAGGCTTTCAAGGAGCGGGCTGGTCTGCATCAGAACGGCATCTTGAAGCCAGGCGGCAGTTGCATACCGCTGGAGACCGCAGACATTTTATCTTTCTGCGCTTCCGCTACGCGACGAGCGGCGTCGTTAAATGCAGCGGCCACCAAATCTTCCAGCATGTCTTTATCGTCTTCCAGCAGGCTGGGATCGATTTCCACACGCTTACAGTTGTGTGCGCCGTTGATGGTGACTTTCACCAGGCCCGCGCCCGATTCGCCCGTTACTTCCATGGCCGCGATCTCTTCCTGCACCTGCGCCATTTTGTCCTGCATTTGCTGGGCCTGCTTCATCAGGTTGCCCAGTCCGCCTTTTCCAAACATAGTTTTCTCTCTTCAGATCGGGCCGCACGCGCGCCGCAGCGCGTATACAGCGTTTTCAAAGGGGGCGAATACTCTCTTCATCCACGTCCGCGTCAAAAAAACGACACAGCGTCTGAATATGATTATCCGCGATAATTGCCTGACGCGCCTGCGCCAGTTTCTCTTCATAGATTTTTTGCCGCCACTCCAGCGGCGTCAGCACCGCCGGATTATCGTCTTCAATCAGCGTCAGTTCAACCGGCTTGCCCGCCGCCGCGCTCAACGCCTCGCTTAGCGCTTTCTGCGCCGAAGGCGAATTCAGATGGCGCTGGCTGGAGCGCAGATGCAGGCAGATGCCGTTTTCCGTTTGCTCTTTCCAGGCGTTCAGCGCCAGCTGCTGCACCAGCTTAGGCAGCGTCAGCCCGGCGATTTCCGCTGCCCAGGCGTCGCGCTGCTGCGATTCCGTCGTCAGCTTCGCCATCAGCTCCGGCGTTTTTTCATGCTCCAGCGCCGTGCGCAGCGCCTTGGGCGTAGCCACCGGCTCTGGCTTAGCGGCAACGGTTTGCGCCTTCCAGCGGTAGGCTTCCGGTTTTACCGGATCGGGTGCGGCAACGGCGCTCTGCCGCTTCTGGCCGCGCTCGGTGGCGGCTGCCAGCCGCTCCAGGGCCGAGCCTGCCGGCCGCGCACTGGGCGCCGCCGGCTCACTCTTTTTTAGTTTGGTCGCTCCCTGCTGGCGCATCAGCTGCGTTCGCGCCTGCAGCAGCTGGCTGGTAGCGTCGGAGAGCGGCGCGCTATTTTGCACAGTATGCGTCGGCGGCGGGCCTGATGGCGGCTCGCTGCTTGCTGGCGGCGGCGCGACCCTCTGACGAGGCGCTTCCTGCGGCTGCGGCTGCGACTGCGGCGTCATGGCGGGACGGGCAACCGGCTCGGCAATCACCTGTTTAGGGTGAAAAGCCAGCGCGCGCAGCAGCGTCATCTCTACGCCCATGCGGCGATCCGGCGCCAGCGGCAGCTCTTTGCGCCCAACCAGCAGCGTCTGGTAATAGAGCTGCACATCCGCCGGCGGCAAAACGCGGGCCAGTTCGCGCAGACGCTGTTCCACGCCTGCGAACTCTTCGCCCAGCGCAGAAGGCAGCAGTTGGATCATCGCCACGCGGTGCAGCAGCGTCAGCATCTCTACCAGCAGCGCTTCCCACTCTACGCCTCTTGAGGCGGCCTGATTCAGCAGGGACATCGTCTGCTCGCCCTCGGCGTTTACCAGCGCTTCGATCAGCGCCAGCGGCTGCTCGTCATCCAGCGTGCCGAGCATGCTGCTGACCGTAGCGGTGGTGATTTGCCCCTGCCCCATAGCTATAGCCTGATCGGTCAGGCTCAGCGCATCCCTCATACTGCCGTCGGCCGCCCTCGCCAGCAGCTGTAGCGCTCGCGTTTCGGCCTCAATCTGCTCTTCCTGCAGCACATGCTCAAGCTGGCCGCGGATCTGTTCAATATCCAGCGCTTTCAGATGAAACTGCAGGCAGCGCGACAGGATAGTGACCGGCAGCTTTTGGGGATCCGTGGTGGCAAGCAGAAATTTTACGTGCTCCGGCGGCTCTTCCAGCGTTTTCAACAGCGCGTTAAAGCTGTGGCGCGAGAGCATATGGACTTCGTCAATCAGGTAGACCTTGAAACGGCCGCGCGCTGGCGCATACTGCACGTTGTCCAGCAGATCGCGGGTGTCCTCGACCTTGGTACGCGAAGCCGCATCGATTTCGATTAAATCGACAAAGCGCCCCTGTTCGATTTCGCGGCAGTTATCGCACTTGCCGCAGGGCGTGGCGGTAATACCGGTTTCACAGTTCAGGCCTTTCGCCAGAAGGCGGGCGATAGTGGTTTTTCCCACGCCGCGGGTGCCGGAAAAAAGGTAAGCGTGATGGATGCGGCCAAGCGACAGGCCGTTAGCCAGCGCGGTCAGCACGTGCTCCTGACCGACGACATCACTGAACGCCTGGGGACGCCACTTGCGGGCCAGTACCTGGTAGCTCATTCGTGATTCATCATTGATTTATAGAGAATAATTCATCTAAACACCGTTAACCCGTGTTTTAGCCTCGTTGCTGATTGCCGCTACAGTGTACCAGTACGGCCTGGCACATTCCTATCACTTTGCGTAAAACAGGCGGCTAAATCCGCTGGCGTCCCGCGTGCGGCTAAAAACGTCCTGAGAATTTATAAGAAAATACAGGATGAGAATTCACCTGAAATTACCCGTTGCATTCTGCTGTAACCAAATAATTAAAAAAACCAGTCTATTTTCCTAAAATTCCAAAATTAATTTACCGGCGAAATTTTAGGGTATTTAATAAGCAGTAGCGTGGGAAGTTTTAATTAATCGCTAACATCGGGAATTTCCTTTGCGGCAAGCAAGAAACATCCTGGCATAGCAACACATTGAAATAGCTGGACTTTAAAGAAAAAACCTTCAGATAAACCTTGTTATATAAAACTAATGGATTGGTAAAATGAAGAATAAGGAAAAACAGCTTCATTCCGTGAGGTCGGGAATATTAAACAAGAAGCGCCTGTTCAATGCGCTGGCAATAATAACGCTACCTGCCATGGTCGCAATAAATCCTCTCCAGGCTGAGGATAATATTACTATCGGCATCCAGGGCGGCAGCGGCGGTAGCGGTGGCGGCGCGAGCCAGGCTGGCGAGGCAAGCAGCGGCAGTAGCGGCACCAGCGGTGCCCATGCGGCGGGCAGCGGTAGCGGCGGTAACGGCAGCGACGGCGTTTCAGGCGGCAGCGGTGCCAACGGCACGCCAGGTGTCGACGGCGTTGCCGGAACGGCGGGAACCGATGAAACCGGCACGCTGCGCAATGTTAAAGGCCAGCTCGGCCTGCTACAGATCGGCGCGGACGGCGGCGAAGGCGGACTGGCAGGCGTAGCTTCCGCAGGCACCAGCGGTCAGGCGGCAGGAAAAGGCGGCGACGGCGGCAGCGGTGGCACCACCGGAATGGGCGGTGATGGCGGTGATGGCGGCAACGGGGGTAACGGCGGCAATGGCGCGAGCGGCGGTAGCGGCGGTAACGGCGCAGGCGGCGGCAACGGTACGCTGACGATAAATCAAAGCAAGTTCAGCAGCAGCGATCTGGTGGTCGGTGGCGCGGGCGGTGCAGCCAGCGCGGGCGGCAAGGGTCAGGCTGGCGGTAACGGCGGCGCGGGCAGCAGCGGCGGCGAAGCGGGCGTGCCTGGCCTCCAGGCGGCTGGGGGCCTGCCGGGCGACGGCGGTAAAGGCGGCTCGGGCGGCGCTGGCGGCAGCGGCGGCGATGGCGCAAACGGCGGCAACGGCGGTAACGGCGTGCTGACGCTCAACAATACTACGCTGACAGTTAACAATACGCTGAGCATTGGCGGCACCGCTGGCCAGGGCTCGAACGGCGGCAGCGGCGGCAGCGGTGGTAATGGCGGCGATGCGGGCCATACGCCCGATCCCTATACCGAAACCAACGTAACGGGCGAAACAGGCAACAGCGGCGATGGCGGCAACGGCGGTCGTGGCGGTAATGGCGGCAATGGTGCTAATGGCGGCAGCGGCGGTGAAGGCGCGTTACTGCTTGAAAACAGCGTGATCAATGCGCAGTCAATCGCTATTGGCGCCAGTGGTGCGAACGGCGGCAATGGCGGCAACAGCGGCAGTAACGGTAAGGCAGGCGCCGCAGATAGCGTGGCCGCAGCTGGTAAAGGCGCTGCTGGCGGTCAGGGAGGCAAAGGCGGCAACGGCGGTAGCGCTGGCGCTGGCACGCTAACCGTCGCCAACAGTACGCTAAACCTGACCACCGGCATGCAAATTGGTGGTAACGGCGGCAACGGCGGCACTGGAGGTTCGCTACAGGGAAGCGCGGCTGCTGGTAGCGGGGGCAACGGTTCCGATGGCGCAGCGGGAACCCTTTTATTCAATAGCGGCATGATAGCCAACAGCGGCGATATGCAACTGGGCGGCCAGGGAGGCGATGCGGGCGACGGCGGCATCAACAGCGGCGCTAAAGGCCGCTCGGGCAACGGCGGTCTGGCGGGTAACGGCGGCGCGGGCACGGCTATTTTCAGCGGCGGCAGCGGCCAAATCGGCGCGCTCGTCCAGCTGGGCGGCGCCAGCGGCAGCCACGACGGTGTGTTAAACAATAGCGCCTGGGCGCAATCCGCTGGCGCTGGCGGCACAGGCCTGCTGGAAATCAGGGGCGGCACCTTTACCGCAGGCACGCTGGCTATCGGCACCGCTACGGCCTGGAATGCATTAACCGGCGTGACAGCAACGGCGCAAGGTCAGTATGTGCAAAGCGGCGGAACTTTTCAGGTCAATACGACTGAGATCAACAATGGCAGCCTGAGCGTCAGCAACGGCACTTTTGCCAGCCAAACCCTGGATGCCAGTCAGGGAACTTTCACCGTTAGCGGCGAAGGGACGATTATCTTTGGTTCTACAGAACTGAACGCCCATAACTGGCAGGAAAGCGTGGCCCTGCTCAGCCAGACGCAGCAGGCAAGCTGGAACGGCAAGCTGATCCTGAGCGGTGCTGACACGATCGATCTCTCCAGTAGCGATCTCAACTGGCGGATCGGCGGCGATGAAGCCACATGGGGGTTAGGATCTTCCTCGCTGACGGTGATCCACGCCCGATCCTATATTGATTCTGGCAAGGTAGCCCTGGCGTTGGGCAATGCGCAAATCGACGACCGGGCAAGCCTGCTGGTGCTGACGGACGGTGGCGTAAGCGCCGGGGAAAGCTTTACAGCGGTTTCAGGCACAGGTGCCGGTCAGGCGCCCGGCTGGCAGCAAACCAATATCAATACCACCAGCCGACTGCTGGCGTTAACGCCTTCAGCCAGCGAGAACGGGACTTTACTGACCTTCAGCAATGCGGATTACAGCTCTGCCCTGCCCGGCCTGTCCGCCGGTTCAAAACGGCTACTTACCGCTATGACCAGCCAAATCGGCGTTGATACCGCTTCTGATAATGCCGCCCAGCAGTTCCTTTCGCAGGTGATGGATGTGCGCTACGTAAGCGATGCCGCAATCGCTACGCGCATCGCAGAATCCGCCATCAATTTTGCCTCAGTGGCTAATGTTGCGGGCACCGGCTATCAGGTGATGTCGGCAGCAACTCATGCTATAGCGCGACACCTTTCACAGGGCGAACATTTTTTCAATGGCACGCCGCTGGAGGAAGGCTTTAATCTGTGGACATCGCTGCTTTACGACAATGCGCAGCTAAAAGGCTACAGCGCAGGCGGTTTCCACAGCAAAAGCAAAACCTGGCTGGGCGGCGCTTTTATCGGTGCGGAAGATACGCTGATTACGCGCTATGACGCCATTCTGAAAACCGGCGGCGCGCTGAATATCGGCCGTGGCAAAAGCAAGGCAAGCGGCAATCTTTATCCGCTAAAAAACGATCTGGATTTCTGGGGAGGTTCGCTCTACGGCAGCTGGCTGAACAACAACTGGAATCTGATGGCCGATCTCAACTACTCACGCGTCAATCATGAAATGACTATGTCGCTACCTGTAGCGGGATACGGCAAACTCTCTGGCAAAGCCAAATCGACGATTATCAGCGGCGGCGTAGCGGCGGAATATCTTTTCGATACCGACTATTTCGATATTATTCCGCATATCGGCTTGCGCTACACCTCTCTGAAAAACAAAAGGTTTACGGCAAAGAGCAGTGGAAAATCGCTGTTTGACAACGCTGGCACCTCTGCCTCGCTTTGGTCGATACCGCTGGGCGTAGGTTTATCCCGCGAGTTTAAAAGCGATTCGGGCTACACGCTGAAGCCGCGCGTCGATCTCTCTTTTATCGCCACCACCGGCGATACCACTAAGGGGACTAAAGTCAGTATGGCTGGCGTAAACGGCAATGCCTGGAGCGAATCCCGTCTCGCTGACGGTTCGGCCTTCAGCCTTAGCGCAGGTGCGCTGCTGCAAAAAGGCAGCCTGACCTACGGCTTACATTACGATGTGCAAAAGTCTTCGCATGAGACGGCTCAGGCGGTTTCCGCATCCTTTAATATGAAGTTTTAAACTAATAGCCATTTAAAACGAAAGAAGGCTGGCATGAGCCAGCCTTCTTTATTCGTAGGGGGATTTAGTGGCCCGGGAAATTCACCAGGCTGAAGCAGTTCAGGCCCATCGCGTTCAGACGCGCCTCGCCGCTTAAATCGAACAGATTAATGATAAAGGCCGCATCCGTTACCTCGCCGCCGGCGCGACGGATCAGCTTAGCGGTGGCTTCAATGGTGCCGCCCGTAGCCAGCAGATCGTCCACTACCAGCACTTTATCGCCCGGGCCGATAGCATCGCAATGCAGCTCGAGGCAGTCCGTGCCGTACTCCAGCTCGTAGGTCTCGGCAAAGGTTTTACGCGGCAGTTTGCCCGGCTTGCGTACGGGGACAAAGCCGACGCCAAGGCCTAAAGCTACCGGCGCGCCAAACAGGAAGCCACGCGCTTCGGTGCCTACGACTTTGGTAATGCCTGCATCACGATAGCGTTCAACCAACAGTTCAATGCTGAGTGCGTAAGCTTTTGGATCTTCCAGCAGGCTGGTGACGTCACGGAACAGAATGCCTGGCTTGGGGTAATCCTCAATGCTTTTGATACTGTTTTTAAGAAATTCAAGCTGCTGCGCAGTCGCGGTCATAATGTTATGCCTGGTAAATACAAATCTGACTCGCGCAGCTTCGTTGCCCTGACGAGGAAAATCGCAGAGCAAAACAGGAGTGTCCGGGGGAAGCCACGCACGAAAACGACCAAATCTATGCAAATCGTCCGGCAATTGCAACCTCCAGAAGCAAAATCAGCGCTTTTGTTGGTTTTTATCAAGCCTGCCGGAACGGGAAAAAACAGGCCCGCGCACAGAACGATCAAATTAAGCGTATTATAGGCGCGGCAAACTCGGGAGAAAAAAATGAAAAGCGCCCATTTACTTGAACAGCTGCAGGCAAAGCTGGAAGAGCTGGCGCAGGCCGTTGCGCCTCACGCTAATAAACAAACCCCAAAAGCGCGCTTTGATAGCCAGCTTTTTCACTGTCACTCGACGCGACTGGGCGACTATATGCAGGAAGTCCGGCAAAGTTTGCTGCTACTCAGGCAAAGCGTCAACGGCCAGCGTACGGAGCGTGTCGCGTGGATGGCAGAGCGCGTGGTATTACAAATGAGCGCGCTACAGCGCGAGCTGGCAACGCTAAAGCTACGCAGCCGCGAAACGCCGCCGGAGCCGGAACAGGAGAACCTTTATGAAAAGCTGGCGAAGCATCAGGATTACGAACGCCGCCTGCGCGCTATGGTCGCCGACAGAGAAAGCCAGCTAGGGCAACAGGAGACGCTGGCCCAGCAGCAGAAGCTACAGCGTGAGATAGCGGCGCTGGAAGGTCGCCTGCAGCGCTGTCTTCAGGCGCTGAAAAAAATCGAGCGCGCTATCGAAAATCGTGAACGCCAGTAGATACGCAATGCGCTTGCTATACTTGCCGGAAAAATTCACTGGAGATAGCTGATGGCGCTTCTTTCCTGGTTAATCATTGGGCTGGCGGTAGGCTTTACCAGCCGCCGCTTTTTCCCTGGCCGTCCGGGCGGACTGATAGCTACGCTGGTGCTGGCGGTAGTCGGCGCGCTGGTCGGCGGCTATATCGGCGTCTTTTTTAATTATGGTACGCTGGGCGAATCGCAACACGGCGCACAGCTGTTGGCGTTACTTGGCGCCCTGCTGATGGCGCTGCTTGTTAAAAAACTCCGTATCTGACCTGCAGGAGAGAAAAGATGTCGCTGGAAAGCGCTCCGGAAGAAGTAAAGCTGGCGGTAGATTTAATTATGCTGCTGGAAGAAAACAATATTGCGCCGCAGACGGTGCTGGCCGCCCTGGCTATAGTGCAAAAAGACTTTGAAAAGAAAGCGCACGGCCACGGCAAAGCAGAACGCGGCACGGCCGGTTAATCAACGACTTTTCTTAACGTTGCGCTTTGCCTGAGCATATCGATCAGCACTTCTACCAGCTGCGGCGCATCCGTCGCCAGATCGAAACTCTCTGGCATAAACAGCCAGTTCTCCATGAGACCGGTGATATAGCCGCGCATCACTACGGCGGCGCGCCGGGTATCCAGTTTCTCCGGCAGCTGCTCCGCCGTCATACACTGCCGCAGCACATCCTCGATTTTTTCGTAGCACTCCAGATAGAGCGTCTGCTGCATCATCTGTAGCGTGGTCATTTCCCCTACGAACTCGCACTTGTGGAAAATAATTTCCATCAGCGCCCGCCTGCGCGTATCCCTTACTGTGGCTTCAAGCACATAGGTAAGCATTGCGCGTAAAACAGAGAGTGGATCGGAAGGGTATTTTAACTGATACTCAAGCTCTATGTTCTCCAGCCCGGACTCGGACTGCGCCCATATTTCGTTGAGCAGATCGGTTTTATTTTTGAAATGCCAGTAAATCGCACCGCGCGTCACCCCAGCAGCCGCCGCAATATCGGCCAGCGAAGTTTTGGCTACGCCATGTGCGGAAAACCTTGTTATCGCTGCGTCAAGGATATGATTTCGCGTTTCTAACGCCTGCTGTTTGGTTTTTCGTGCCATAGGGTGATGTTAACAATCAAGGTGCACTTACATACATTTGCGAATGTATGTACCATAGCACGACCATAATTTAAACGCAGCAATGGGTTTATGGATTTTGTGATCCATTGAACAATCGATATCGGACACTCGAGGTTTATTTATGAATAAAAACAGGGGGTTAACGCCTCTGGCGGCCGCTCTGATACTGTCAGGCAGCCTGGTGCTAACAGGATGTGATAACAAAGACGCACAGCAGGGTGGTCAGCAAAAAGCGCCGGAAGTCGGCGTGCTAACCCTGAAAAGCGCTCCGTTAACTATTACCACCGATCTTCCGGGCCGCACTTCCTCGTTCCGTGTTGCAGAGGTTCGCCCACAGGTTTCGGGCATCATTCTGAAGCGTAATTTTGTGGAAGGAAGCGATGTCAAAGCGGGACAGTCGCTGTATCAGATCGACCCGGCGCCTTATCAGGCGACTTACGACAGCGCCAAAGGCGATTTAGCTCAGGCTCAGGCCAATGCCCAGATCGCCGCGCTGACCGTTAAGCGCTATAAGCCGCTGATGGGTACAAAGTATATCAGCCAGCAGGATTACGATAACGCCGTCGCCACGCAGAGCCAGACCGCCGCCGCAGTACAGGTGGCAAAAGCCAGCGTGGAAACCGCCCGTATCAATCTGGCCTACACCAAAGTGATTTCGCCAATCAGCGGACGGATCGGTAAATCCGCCGTAACCGAAGGCGCGCTGGTGCAGAGCGGCCAGACCACTGCCCTCGCCACAGTTCAGCAGCTTGATCCTATTTACGTCGACGTCACGCAATCCAGCGAAGATTTTATGCGTCTGCGTCAGGAGCTGAACTCTGGCAAGCTGCAGCAGACTGACGGTAAAGCCAAAGTAAAACTGTTACTGCAGGATGGTAGCGAATTTGCGCAACCCGGCACATTAGAATTCTCTGATGTCACTGTGGATGAAACCACTGGCTCCATTACGCTACGCGCGGTATTCCCTAACCCGGACCATTCGCTGCTGCCCGGTATGTTTGTGCGTGCCCGTCTGGAAGAAGGCACCAATCCTGCCGCGCTGCTGGTGCCGCAGCAGGCGATTACCCGCACGCCGACCGGTCAGGCTACCGCTATGGTGGTAGGCGCGGATAATAAAGTGGAATCCCGTAACGTCACGACCGAGCAGGCAATTGGCGACAAATGGCTGGTTACGGCAGGTCTGAAAGATGGCGATCGCGTCATTACCACGGGTGTGCAGCGTGCCAAAGCAGGCGCTACTGTGACTCCGCAGGAAGTCAGTGCAGACGACGTCAGCAAAACGCAGTCTGAACAACCGAAGTCTTAACCAGGAGCCGCTGATACATGGCTAAGTTCTTTATCGATCGCCCCATTTTCGCGTGGGTTATCGCCATTATTATTATGCTGGTGGGCGTGCTGTCGATTCTAAAACTGCCGATCGAGCAATATCCTAATGTTGCGCCGCCGGCCGTACAGATTCGCGCCACCTATCCGGGTGCCGATGCTAAAACGCTGCAGGATTCCGTAACCCAGGTTATCGAGCAGAACATGAACGGCATCGACGGCCTGATGTATATGTCGTCGAACAGTGATTCATCGGGCACGCTGCAGCTGACCCTGACCTTCCAGTCAGGCACCGATCCAGATATCGCGCAGGTTCAGGTGCAGAACAAGCTGCAGCTGGCCACGCCGCTGCTGCCGCAGGAAGTTCAGCAGCAGGGTATCCAGGTGCAGAAATCCTCCAGCAGCTTCCTGATGGTGGCGGGTTTCGTCAGCGATGACGGCAGCATGACCCAGAACGATATCGCGGACTACGTGGCGTCGAATATCAAAGATCCTATCAGCCGTACGCTTGGCGTGGGCGATACTCAGATCTTCGGTGCGCAGTATGCGATGCGTATATGGATGGATCCGCATAAGCTGAATAACTACCAGCTGACGCCGGTCGACGTTATCAGCGCTATCAATACGCAAAACGCCCAGGTGGCCGCGGGCCAGCTTGGCGGTTCACCGCCGGTGCCAGGCCAGCAGCTGAACGCCTCGATCATCGCGCAGACGCGTCTGACCTCTACCGACGAGTTCGGTAAAATCCTGTTGAAAGTCAACACGGATGGCTCGCGCGTGCTGTTGAAAGACGTGGCGAAAATCGAGCTGGGCGGTGAAAACTACGAGATCGTCGCGCGCTATAACGGCAAGCCGGCTTCCGGTATCGGTATCAAGTTGGCAACCGGTGCTAACGCGTTGGATACTGCCGCTGCGGTAAAAGCGGAGCTGGGCAAGCTGGAGCCGTTCTTCCCGGCCGGTCTGAAAGTGGTTTACCCGTACGACACTACGCCGTTCGTTAAAATCTCCATTATGGAAGTGGTGAAAACCCTGATTGAAGCGATCGTGCTGGTCTTTATCGTAATGTATCTGTTCCTGCAAAACTTCCGCGCCACGCTGATCCCAACGATTGCCGTGCCGGTTGTTCTGCTGGGCACTTTCGCGATTATCAGCGCCTTCGGCTACTCGATAAATACGCTGACGATGTTCGGGATGGTGCTGGCGATAGGCCTGTTGGTGGATGACGCCATCGTAGTGGTGGAAAACGTCGAGCGCGTTATGGCGGAAGAAGGCCTGCCGCCGAAAGAAGCTACCCGCAAGTCGATGGGGCAGATTCAGGGCGCGCTGGTCGGTATCGCGCTGGTGCTTTCCGCGGTATTTATCCCCATGGCCTTCTTCGGCGGCTCTACCGGGGTTATCTATCGCCAGTTCTCGATCACTATCGTTTCCGCGATGGTGCTGTCGGTGATCGTGGCGCTGATCCTGACGCCAGCACTCTGTGCAACGCTGCTGAAGCCGATCAAAAAAGGCGATCACGGCAAAACCACCGGTTTCTTCGGCTGGTTTAACCGTATGTTCGACAAGAGCACCAATCACTACACCAACAGCGTCGGTCATATTATCCGCAGCACTGGCCGTTATTTGCTGATCTATCTGGTGATTGTGGTCGGCATGGCTTATATGTTCGTGAAGCTGCCAAGCGCCTTCCTGCCGGAAGAAGATCAGGGGCTGCTGCTGGCCCAGGCTTCGCTGCCTGCTGGCGCAACTCAGGGTCGTACGCAGAAAGTGCTGGACCAGGTAACGGATTACTTCCTGACCAAAGAGAAGGATAACGTGCGTTCGGTGTTTACCGTTAACGGCTTCGGCTTTGCGGGACGCGGCCAGAACACCGGTATCGCTTTTGTCAGCCTGAAGCCGTGGGACGAGCGCAGCGGGTCAGAGAACAAGGTGGAAGGCATTGCCGGTCGCGCCATGCAGGCTTTCGGCGCTATCAAAGATGCCATGGTGATCCCGTTCAACCTGCCGGCGATTATCGAACTGGGCAACGCCACCGGCTTTGACTTCGAGCTGATTGACCAGGCTAACCTGGGCCACGAAGCGCTGACCAACGCCCGTAACCAGCTGCTCGGCATGGCTGCCGAACATCCGGATACGCTGGTCGGCATGCGTCCAAACGGTCTGGAAGATACGCCACAGTACAAGCTGACTATCGACCAGGAGAAAGCAGAGGCGCTGGGCGTTTCTATTTCCGATATCAACACCACGCTGGGCGCGGCCTGGGGCGGCTCATACGTTAACGACTTTATCGATCGCGGTCGCGTGAAGAAAGTCTACGTAATGGGTAAAGCCGATTCCCGCATGCTGCCGAGCGATATCGATAAATGGTACGTGCGCGCTTCTAACGGCGAGATGGTGCCGTTCTCGTCTTTCGCCAGCGCCAAATGGCAGTACGGCTCGCCGCGTCTGGAACGCTATAACGGTCTGCCGTCAATGGAAATTCTGGGCCAGGCCGCACCGGGCAAAAGTTCGGGCGATGCGATGAACCTGATGGAAGAGCTGGCTTCTAAGCTGCCGCAGGGCATCGGCTATGAGTGGACAGGCATGTCCTATCAGGAACGCCTCTCCGGTAACCAGGCGCCAGCGCTCTATGCTATCTCGCTGATCGTGGTGTTCCTGTGTCTGGCAGCGCTGTATGAGAGCTGGTCTATTCCGTTCTCGGTAATGCTGGTGGTACCGCTGGGCGTTATCGGCGCGCTGCTGTTCACCACCATTCGCGGTCTGAGCAATGACGTTTACTTCGTGGTAGGCCTGTTAACCACTATCGGCCTGTCGGCGAAGAACGCCATCCTGATCGTAGAGTTCGCCAAAGACCTGATGGAGAAAGAAGGCAAAGGCCTGGTGGAGGCGACGCTGGAAGCGGTACGTATGCGTCTGCGTCCTATCCTGATGACCTCACTGGCCTTTATCCTGGGCGTACTGCCGCTGACTATCAGCACCGGCGCAGGTTCCGGCGCGCAGAACGCGGTAGGTACCGGCGTAATGGGTGGTATGGTGACGGCAACTATCCTGGCTATCTTCTTCGTGCCTGTGTTCTTTGTGGTGGTTCGCCGCCGCTTCAGCAAGCACAAAGAGGATCTGGAGCCGCATCATCCGGATCAAACGCACTAACTTTTAAAATCTCAGAGGCCGCTTTCGCGGCCTCTTTTTTTTGTCCCGCTCGCCAACTTTAAGCTGATTTTTGTCCGCCTGTCGCATCCCGCCGTTTTCTACTTACTCTGTTCTTTCGTGCTGCTTCTCCCTGCCCTTCTCTTTTTGCCGTTGCATTTTGTTCAGCCGCCGCGCATAATTATTGTTATGTTATAACGTACGAATAAGAGGTAGTTCATGAAAGAGAATATCCATCCGGCCTATCGCACCGTTGCTTTTCACGATACCAGCGCCGATACCTTTTTTGTGGTCGGTTCCACCATCAAAACCGACCGTACTATCGAGCTGGAAGGCAAGACGCTGCCCTATGTGGTGCTGGATGTCTCTTCAGCTTCGCATCCTTATTACACCGGCAAACAAAAAGAGTTTGCTAAAGAAGGCAGCGCGCACCGTTTCAACCAGCGCTTTGGCCGCTTTTTTAAAAAATAGGGGGCGCTCATGCAGGTATTAAACTCGCTGGCTTCCGCCAGAAAACGCCATAAGGATTGCAAGATTGTCCGCCGTCATGGCCGGGTATTTGTAATTTGTAAAAGCAATCCGCGTTTTAAAGCCGTACAGGGCAGGAAGAAGAAGCGCTGAGGATAGCGTTTTGCGCCGGGAAGCGCGTTCGGCAAGGAAGCCACAGCAATATTTCATTAAGGTGGGCCGTTAAGCGGCCCGCCTTATTTTTATTTCATGCTGTTCAGCATCGCCGTCACGTTATGATGGAAAGCCGCCTCGTAAGAATCCGCCTCGCCGCCCTTTTCCGTCAGCGCCTCGGGATAGAGTTCGCCGCCAGACTTCGCGCCGGTTGCATCGGCAATCTGCTTCACCAAACGCGGATCGGTCTGGTTTTCGATAAAGTAGCTGCTGATATGTTCATTTTTAAGTTGCTTAATCAATCCCGCCACGTCAGACGCGCTGGCCTCCGATTCCGTGGAGAACCCCACTGGCGACATAAACGAAACCTTGTAGCGCTGGCCGAAATAGCCGAACGCATCATGGCTGGTCAGGACTTTGCGTTTCGCTGCCGGTACTGCTGCAAATTCGGCGGCTGCCCACTCGTCCAGTTTGTGTAGCCGCTCAATATAGGCCGTGCCGCGTTGGCGGAAATAGTCAGCATCCTGCGGGTCGGCGGCTATCAGTGCATTCATGACGTTATTGGCGTAAGTTTCGCCGTTTTTCATGCTGTTCCAGGCATGGGGATCGGTAATGGTTTTCCCCTCTTCCTCCATTGAACGCGTCGAAATTCCTTTAGAAGCGACCACGACTTCGCCTTTATATTCTGACGCAGTGATTAGCCGATCCATCCAGCCTTCCAGACCGAGGCCGCTGACAAACACCACATCGGCCTTTGCCAGCGCCTGGCTGTCCTGCGGCGTAGGCTCGAAACTGTGCGGATCGCCGTTTGGCCCGACCAGGCTTTTTACCTGAACACGATCGCCACCGACCTGTTTAACGATATCAGCCAATACCGTAAAGCTGGCGACTGTATTGAGATCCTTAGCCATCGCCAGCGGCGTTGCGCAGATTGCCGCCAGAGCCAGCACAACAGGTAACTTCTTCATATTTTCTCCTTACCAACAGTAAAAGGACGCGTGCGCAAAATACCGCCGCGCGGCCCGACTAAAATTGAAATAAAAAACAGCAGCGCGGCGCAGAGCACTACGGCAGGCCCGGCGGGCAACGCCAGATAAAATGACGCGCTCAGGCCGCCAAAACTGGCAATTAACGCCAGCAGCATCGCAGCAGCGAGGGTGCCCGGCAGTTCACGACCCCAGAAACGCGAAGCCGCAGCCGGCAGCATCATCAGACCGACGCACATTAAAGTGCCGAGCACCTGGAAGCCCGCGACCAGATTGGTCACGACCAGAATCAGAAAAAGAGAGTGCACCAGCGGCGCGACCCAGCGGCTCTGGGCGCGTAAAAATGTCGGGTCGAAAGCATCAATTACCAACGGACGATAGATCAGCGCCAACGCCAGCAGCGTTAACGAAGAGATAGCGCTGACCAGCAGAATCGATGGATTATCAACGGCCAGCAATGAGCCAAAAAGTACGTGTAGCAGATCGACGCTGGAACCCCGCAGCGAAACCAGGGTAACGCCCAGCGCCAGCGAGCCAAGATAGAATCCGGCGAAGCTGGCATCTTCGCGTAGTGGTGTATAACGGCTGACTGCACCTGACAACAAAGCTACCGATAATCCGGCTATGATGCCGCCAACGCCCATGGCCACCAGTGACAGTCCGGAGATCAAATAACCAATCGCCGCGCCAGGCAGCACCGCATGGGAAAGCGCATCGCCAACCAGGCTCATCCGGCGCAACAGCAGAAAGACGCCCAGCGGCGTAGCGCTGAGCGACAGCGCAATGCAGGCTACCAGCGCGCGCCGCATAAAACCGAATTCGATAAAAGGATGAAGTAGATTCAGGATCATGCCGACTCCAGCCTGGTTACTACCGGCAAGGTCTGCAACCACTCGGCCTTTTCGCCTTCCAGCCGTAAAACTTGCGGAAAATAATGCTCTACTATCGCCTGATCGTGCAGAACCACAATCAGGGTGTGCCCTTTCTGATGTAAATCCATCAATAGCGTCAACAAGAGCCTGGTAGTTTCGGCATCTATGCCGGTAAACGGCTCGTCCAGCAATAGCAGCGAAGCTTCCTGGACCAGTAGCCGGGCAAAAAGCACGCGCTGTAGCTGACCACCGGAAAGCGTACCGGGCTGGGCCGCGGCAAATTCCGCCATATTGACCTGCTCCAGCGCCGCCATCACCTTTTGCCTTCCCTGTCGGTCAATCGCGCCGAACCATCCACAGTGTCGCCAGCAGCCCAATGCCACCAGATCGAATACGCTGATGGGAAAACTTTTTTCAATCTCCGCTTGTTGAGGAAGCCAGCCGACATTGAGCTGCGGCGGGGCCAGTTCTACCAGGCCGCTAACCGGCGGTAGCAGGCCGACAATAGTTTTTAATAAAGTCGATTTGCCACAGCCGTTAGCACCGACCAGCGCAGTCATTGACCCCTGGGCGAAAACACCGTTAAGCGGTGGCGTAACGGCGCGCCCCTGGTAGCCGACGCGCAAATTTTCAAGTTTAATCATCAGGATACCGCCCATCCGGTCAGCAAGCTCAGTATGACCACGGCACTTGCAGCCCAGAGCAAACGCAGAGCGGCCGACTGCATCAGGAGTGAGGTCTGGAAACGAAAACGGGAAGAAGCCATAGTTTATTATCTATTACGTTATAACATAACAATATCATAATCTGTTGAGCTTAAGGATGCCGTGGTAAAAATGTATCTTTTTATTTCTACGAAAATAGACAAGACGAGACAAGGTTATATAAAATTTCTTCAACTTAATTGAAATTTTCTATCGCAGAAAACGCCATCCTCTACTAAAATAATTAACAGACAAATCATTGAGATAGTTTTTTGTCTTTTCCGGTACCTTGATTGTTTCGCGGTTTGCAGCAATTATCTCTATAAGCTTTTATTAACTCTGTGGATAAAAAATGCGCAAACGTATTCCTGTCTCTTCAGTAATTAACGAAGATGACGAATCTGCAATGATTGAACTTATTCAGCGGATTATTCCCAAAATAGAAGACGAGCTAACCGGCTCACTGTTGTGGTATTCACAAAATGCGCAATATGTTCCCGAAAGTTTAAAAATTATTTCTGTTGAACGCGGCGAGCACTCAGGCTACAAAATGACTTACAGTTTCCGCTGGAACGTTTTTAACGCCTGCCTGGATATTGATGCCGATGAGACGACCATCCAGTCGGTAAATTTTGAGCGGCAGCCCGATGCGCTGGTTTTCGACTTTATTGAAACAGCACGCGCTTCAGCCGCTGAAGAATTGTAATTTTCAGTAATCAGGCACAGATAATCTTTAATAGGGCTATATTTAATATGTGATCCACCTGAGATCCAATATCGCTTCCTGGCACATCGCCGACGGCACGTCAGCGGTAAACCATTTTTCACTCGCTATGGAGGGGAAAAAGATGGACGAATACTCACCGAAAAGGCATGATATTGCCCAGCTGAAATTTTTGTGTGAAAACCTGTATGATGAAAGCCTGGCGACGTTAGGCGACAGCCACCACGGTTGGGTAAACGATCCCACTTCAGCAATTAACTTGCAGCTTAATGACCTTATTGAGCATATTGCTGGGTTTACCATGAATTACAAAATCAAGCATATCGAAGACACCGAGTTGATTAGTCAGATTGATGAATACCTTGACGATACCTTTGTGCTGTTCAGCAATTACGGTATTAACGTGCAGGATCTTCATCGCTGGCAAAAATCAGCGAAACGGCTGTTTAACGTTTTTATAGAGGAATGCGCTGTCGTCACCGCACAGGCAAGCCATTCATTTTAGTAACCTTTATTTTTTCAATGGTTTAATAATGACAGATAAACTACTTACGAAAACTGATTATCTGATGCGTTTAAGACGATGCCGTTCAATTGACACGCTCGAACGCGTTATCGAAAAAAACAAATACGAACTCTCCGATAATGAACTGGCCGTTTTTTATTCGGCTGCCGACCACCGTTTAGCTGAACTTACTATGAATAAGCTTTACGATAAGGTACCGGTTGCAGTCTGGAAGTTTGTACGTTAGAAGTGGAATAAAACAGGCAGGGTTATCAGCAAGAATTGGGTGGGGGCCCTGCCAGCTACATCCCGGCACACGCGTTACCTGCTGCGGCTGCTTCCTTCCGGACCTGACCGAGTTCACAAGTTAGCGTTGCGGGAGAACCAACCGGGCCCCCATTGACGGCTCCATGTGATGGAGCGAGGGCATTATCAATGATGCCCTGGGCAATTGCAACCCCATGCCCGACAACCGTTGGTTTCTTGCACAACCCCTGCTCTGTTATGCAAAATTTCGGCCCTTTGCTTCAGCCTGGGCACGTTTTCGCTTACTTTAAGCTTTATCAAAGGGAGCAAAAATGAACGGGCAAGAAAATTTTCCGCAGCGTATCTGGCAAATTCTCGCCGCCATTCCTTATGGCAGCGTTACCACCTATGGCGATATCGCACGTCTGGCAGGCTCTCCACGGGCTGCGCGTCAGGTTGGCGGCGTGCTGAAACGCCTGCCGCCGGGGTCGAAACTTCCCTGGCACAGAGTAATTAACCGCCTGGGAGAAATTTCCCTGACGGGCAGCGATCTTGAACGGCAGCGCCAGGCTCTTCTGGCGGAAGGCATAGAGGTCACGCCCGCAGGCAAAGTTGCGCTGGAGCGCTATCGCTGGCAGGGTTAAACCGCCCCTTGCGGGGCGGAGAAATTACAGGGAGGTTGGTGCAGGAACGGTAGTAGCTGGCGTTACCTGCGTCGGCGAAGTTGAAGGTACCGCCGTTGCAGCGCCAGGCGCCGTCGGCAACGCTTTAGCCGGAACCGCTTTCAGGTTTAGCGTCTGGTCTTTGGTGCCGCCGTTGTTAATCACGGGTTTGATTGAATCGGCAATCAGCACCACGTTACGATCGACGATCACTGCCGCGCTCAGCAGGATCCTTGCGTTTGGCTGGATATCCGCAGGATTGAACGGCAGAATAAATTTGAACGGCGCCTGCTTGCCGTCAGTCAACACCACGCGCTGCGAAATGACTTTAGCCGGCGCGTCAGAGAGTGAAGCGTCAGAAAGCATAACGGTTAATGAAGCATCCGGCGGCAGCCGCACGTTGGCCGGAAGCGTAATAGTGCCGCTAACGTGTGGCTGGCGCAGCGTATTTGCCTCTCCCGCAACTTTAGAAGCCAGCGTGGGCGTAGGAACATTTCCACTTTTATCAGCACATCCGGAAAGCGCGACCGCCAGGGCAGCGCCGGTCAATACAGGCCAAAGTTTCATTGATTTATTCTCCTTATGATCAATGCGGAGGGTAAGAAGCATTAATGTTTGCTTCGTAAGCCTTAATTCTGGCACAGGTTAGTGTTTTTCGCCTGCGGGGAATATTTCGCTTTGCCGTTGACGGCTGCGGGTTCGGTTTCGCAAACTGAAAGGGAATCGACTATTAAGGAGCTCGCCATGAGCCAGGCACTGCAAGAATTGTTGAATTTATTAAATCTGGAAAAGCTGGAAGAAGGGCTATTCCGTGGCCAGAGCGAAGATCTTGGGCTGCGCCAGGTTTTTGGCGGCCAGGTTGTCGGCCAGGCGCTTTACGCCGCTAAGCAAACGGTGCCTGCCGCACGCATTATTCACTCTTTTCACAGTTACTTTTTGCGGCCCGGCGACAGCCAGAAAGCGATCATTTACGATGTGGAAACCCTGCGCGATGGCAATAGCTTCAGCGCGCGCCGGGTAAGCGCTATCCAGAATGGCCAGCCGATTTTTTATATGACCGCTTCTTTTCAGGCTCCGGAAACGGGTTTTGAGCATCAAAAGCCGATGCCGGATGTGGTCGGCCCGGACGAACTGCCTACGGAAAATGAAATAGCAAAACAGTTTTCTCATTTTATTCCGGAAAAAGTGCGTGAAAAATTCCTGTCTGAAAAGCCGTTTGAAATTCGTCCGGTTAAGTTTCACAACCCCCTGAAAGGCCATGTCGATGAGCCGGTACGCCATGTCTGGCTACGGGCTAACGGGCCAATGCCGGAAGACAGGCGCATTCATCAATATCTTCTGGGCTACGCTTCAGACTTTAACTTCCTGCCGGTCGCGCTTCAGCCGCACGGTAAGGGTTTTCTGGAACCCGGTATGCAGGTAGCAACCATCGATCACTCAATGTGGTTTCACCGCTCATTTGATCTAAATCAGTGGCTGCTGTACAGCGTAGAGAGCACCTCGGCTTCCGGCGCCAGGGGTTTTGTTCGCGGCGAGTTTTTTACTCAGGAGGGCGTGCTGGTGGCTTCAACGGTGCAGGAAGGCGTTATGCGCCAGCGCCAGTAGCGCCATTAAAAAAGCCCCGCAAAGCGGGGCTCGTTTTATAGTCAGAAAGGCCGTTACTGGTTGTAAGCGTTTTCGCCGTGGCTGTTGACGTCCAGCCCTTCGCGCTCATGATCTTCCGGTACGCGCAGGCCAACCGTCATATCCGCTACCTTAAAGCCGATAAAGGCAACCACGCCCGTCCAGATCACCGTTACGCCTACGCTGTAGAGCTGTACCCAAACCTGGTGGCCCATGGTGACGCCGGAAGCGTAGCCGACGCCGCCCAGCGAAGAAGAGGCAAAGACGCCGGTCAGGATACAGCCAACGATACCGCAAACGCCGTGCACGCCGAACACATCACAGGGATCGTCCACGCGCAGCCATTTTTTCAGTACTGTAACGCCCCATAATCCCGCCAGGCCGCCAATCAGGCCGATAACCAGTGCTCCACCGACGCCCACATAACCACAGGCTGGCGTAATCGCTACCAGGCCAGCGATAGCGCCGGAACAGACGCCCAGCAATGAAGGCTTGCCGCGCAGCGCCCATTCGCCGAATGTCCAGCTCAGCATCGCGCCAGCGGTCGCCATTACGGTGTTCAGGAAAGCTAACGCCGCAATTTCGTTAGCCGCGCTGGCTGAACCGGCGTTAAAGCCAAACCAGCCGACATAGAGAATAGCTGTGCCGGTAAAGACCATCGGCAGGTTGTGAGGCTTGAACGCCTCTTTGCCGAAACCAGCGCGTTTGCCTACCAGGTAAGCGCCCACCAGCCCCGCTACCGCCGCATTGATATGTACTACGGTACCACCGGCGAAATCCAGCGCGCCGTCCTGCGCCAGCAGGCCGCCTGACCAGACCATATGCGCGATGGGCAAATAGGAGAAAGTGACCCAGATAGCGACGAAAATCAGCACCGCAGAGAAACGAATACGTTCGGCCAGCGCGCCTACGATCAGGCCTACGGTGATACAGGCGAAAGAGGCCTGGAACGAAACGTGAATATACTGATAGAAAGTCCCTACCAGCGCCGTTAGCTGAATATTTTTCAGCATCGCCATGCTGAAGTCGCCGAAGAAGGCGTTGCCAGAGCTGAACGCCAGCGAATAGCCGTAGAGCATCCAGATCACGCAGACCATCGCAAAGGTTACGGAGACCTGGGTTAACATGGAAAGCACGTTTTTGGCGCGGATCAGGCCGCCGTAGAAAAGAGCAATGCCGGGTAGTGTCATAAATAGCACCAGCGCGGTGCAAATCATCATAAAGGCGTTGTCCGCCTTGTCCGCCACGGCTGGCGGCGCTGCCAGCGCAAGCGACGGCAGCAGGCAAAGGCTGGCGAGGCCGAATTTATTCATTTTTTTCATTTTTTCCCATCCCCTAACAATTCTTAGCCCCGAGATCAGAGTGCGGCTTCGTCCGTTTCGCCAGTGCGAATACGGATAACCCGCTGGAGTTCGGCGACAAAAATTTTGCCGTCGCCAATTTTTCCGGTATAGGCGGCCTTGCTGATGACGTCGACCACTTCATCCAGCTGATCGTCGGCAATAGCGATATCGATTTTGACTTTCGGCAGGAAGTTCACGCTGTATTCAGCGCCGCGATAGAGTTCGGCATGCCCTTTCTGGCGACCAAACCCTTTTACCTCGGTTACGGTTAGCCCCTGAATGCCAATGGAAGAGAGCGCCTCACGCACGTCCTCTAATTTAAACGGTTTGATTACCACGGTAACCAGCTTCATACGATCCCCTCCAGTTAAGACAACGGTTTTTCCGCCCCGTAATCACTAAAGCAAAGGCTGTGCCATAAATCAGAAATGGGCTTTTTGAGAAGGGGCTATGGCAAATAAGCCTGTCCGCAGCGGCTTTAAGTCTGGAGAGAAAAAGAAAACGCACCATTAAGGTGCGTTGTGCTTCGGAAATGTGCATTCAGCCTGTTTTAAACCCAGAGCCGCCTGCTTATAGTGCAGCGAGACGGCTAGCGCTCCGCTTCTGCTAATTCTTCGCCAGCCAGCTGGAGCTGATACATCTGTCCGTAGCGGCCCTGCTTTGCCAGCAGCTGCTGATGAGTACCTTGCTCGACTACGCGGCCACGATGCAGCACCAGGATGGTATCGGCCTCGGTGATAGTTGAAAGCCGATGGGCGATAACGATTAGCGTGGTCTGCTGGCGGATCGCCCGCAGTGCTTTTTGAATCGCCTGCTCGGTACCGGAGTCAATATTAGCCGTCGCCTCATCCAGAATCAGGATCTGCGGCGAGGCAACCAGCACCCGCGCCATCGCCAGCAGCTGTTTTTGGCCTACGGAAAGATTATTCCCCTGCTCGCCGAGCCGCGTGTAGAGCCCTTCGGAAAGCGAACGCGCCAGCCCGGCCAGCTGTACTTTCTCCAGCGCCTGCCAGACCGCCTCCTCGCTTATGGTACGGCCCAGCGCGACGTTAGCGTAAAAAGTATCGGCCAGCACTACCGGATCCTGTTGTACCATCGCCACGCCCTGCCTAAGTACGCCGTGGCTCAGTTCAGTCAGCGGTCTGCCATCCAGCCTGATTTCGCCCTGTCTTATTGGGTAATAGCCCATCAGCAGGTTAGCCAGCGTGCTTTTGCCGCTGCCGGTATGGCCCACCAGCGCCACAAAGCTGCGCGAGGGCACGCTAAGGTTGATATCGCTAAGCACGTTGCGGTCATCGCGGTAGGCGAAACTGAGATTTTCTATTTCGATCCGTCCGGAAGTCAGCGGCTGGTTGTGCTCGCCATAATGCTGACGAGGCGCATCCATGAGTTCAAAAATACGCTCGCCCGCTACCACCGCCTGTTGCAGCATTGACTGTTGCGTGGTCAGCTCAATCAGGGGCTCGTTCAGCCTGCCCAGATAGCTGATAAAAGCATAAAGGACACCAACTTCGAAACTGCCGCTGGCGGAAAAGCCGAACAGCAGCATCAGCCCGCACAGGATCATCGCGGAGAACAGACTCAGCAGCGGCCTGAGCAGAAAACCATCCAGCCGCAGCGTTTCCATTCGCGCCAGATAGTGCGAACGGCTGGCCTCGCTCATCCGCTCGCCGAAGCGCGCCTGCTGGCGAAACTGCTGAATAACGCTCATGCCGCTAATGACTTCGTTAAAGCCGTTATTGATATCGGCCAGGTAGCTGCGCACCCGCCGTACTATAGGCGTGCTGTAGCGCTGATAGATCAGCATTACTGCCAGCACCGCCGGAAAAATCATTATCGCCACCAGCGCCATCCGCCAGTCAAGGCTGAACATTGCCACCAGCATGGCGCCGATTAGCGCAGCGCTGCGCAGCACCGTTGCTACTACGGTGACATAGAGATCGCGCACTACTTCCGTATCGTTAGTGATGCGTGAAATAATTTGCCCGACGGGCTGCGTATCAAAAGCGCTGAGCGGCTGGCGTAGCGCGGCGTCCATTACATCCGTGCGCAGCCGCTGCACCACGCCTACCGCCGCCTCGTTGAACAGCAGCGCCTGCCAGTAATGCAGCGCGGCGGCCAATACCTGCAGCAGAATAAAGCTAAAAGCCAGACCGGCCGCCAGGCCGAGCGGCATGTGGTGCTTCGCTACCATATTGTCAATAAAATAGCTGACCAGCACCGGGCCCAGCACTTCTGCCGCCGCCGCTACCCACAGCAGCGCTATGGCCAGGCCAAGAGATTTCCGCCACGGCGAGCCATAGCTCAGCAGCCGCTTCAGCGTCGGCCAAAGCTGGTTAAGATTTGCCATGCGGCACCCCTTTCGCTATTTCATCCTCGTTAAGCGCCGCTTCCAGCTGCTGATAACGGTACATATCCTGATACCAGCCGCTTTGCGCCGCCAGCTGCTCGTGCTGCCCGCGCTGCGCTACGGTGCCCTGCTGCATTACCAGGATTTCGCTGGCTTCGGTCAGCGCCGACAGGCGATGCGCGCTGATAATGATGGTTCTTCCTGCGCCCCATTTTCTCAGGTTGTGCAGGATTTGATGTTCAGTTCGGCCATCGACTGCCGACAGCGCATCGTCCAGAATCAGGATCTCCGCGTTCAGCAGCAGCGCTCTGGCGATGGAGATACGCTGCTTCTGGCCGCCTGAGAGCATTACGCCGCGTTCGCCAACCTCGGTTTCATAGCCCTGCGGCAGCCGCAGAATATCTTCATGCACGTTAGCCAGCCTTGCAGCCCGCTCAATATCGCTCTGCTGCGCCGTTGGCCTTCCCAGCGCAATATTGTTGGCTACGGTATCGGAGAACAGAAACGGCGTCTGGCTGACTACCGCCATGCGGCTACGCCAGCTATCCAGCCGCAGCTGCGTTAGCGGAATACCATGATAGCGAATATCGCCCTGTGCGATATCAAAGTGCCGCTGGATCAGACTCAGCAGCGTGCTTTTTCCGGACCCGGTAGGGCCGCACAACCCCAGCATCTGGCCGGGTTTCAGGTTAACATTGACGTGCCGCAGCGATGGCTGCTGCGCGCCGGGATAGCAGAACTCGCGAATGGCGATTTGCAGCTGGCCGCGCTCTTCCGGCAGCGTTTTGCTGCCGTCTGCTACGGCCGGTGCTTCTGACAGCAGCGCACGAATACGGCTCCAGGCTGCGCTGCCCCGCTCGACGATATTAAACATCCAGGCCAGCGCCAGCATTGGCCAGATCATCAGGCCCAGATACATCACAAAGCTGGTGAGCTGTCCCAGCGTCATGGCGCCGTGCCAGACCAGCCAGCTGCCACCGCCAATCGCCAGCAGGTTCGACAGGCCGATGGCGATATAAATAGTGGGATCGAAGCGGGCATCGATACGGGCTACCCGCAGATTTTTTTGTCCGGTATCGCGGGCGATATCGGCAAACTGAGCCGACTGGTTGTCTTCCAGGCCGAAAGCTTTGATCATGCGGATGCTGGTCAGGCTCTCCTGCGTTCTGTCGTTCAGCGAGGAAAACGCTGCCTGGGCGTGTTTAAACCGCTGATGCAGTTGGTCGCCGTAGCGTTTAATCACTATCGCCATAACCGGCATCGGCAGTAGCGCCAGCAGGGTTAGCTGCCAGCTGATCTGGGTGCTCATTACCGCCAGCACCGCCAGCCCCATGACCAGCGAGTCGACCAGCGTCAGCACGCCTTCGCCCGCAGCGAAAACTACGCGATCGACATCGTTGGTGGCGCGGGCAATCAGATCGCCAGTACGGTGGCGCAGATAAAATTCAGGGTGCTGGCGGCTGAGCTGCCGGTAGAAATCCTGACGTAGCTCAACGGCCAGCTGATAGGAAGCGCCGAAAAGCAGCACGCGCCACACATAGCGCAGCAGATAAACCACCACGGCCGTAAGCAGCATTACGCCAACCCACATCAGCAGTCGCGAGGCGCTCATTTGCTGATGAGAAATGCCGTCTACAATCACGCCAACGATTTTAGGCGGCAGCAGCTGCAGCAGCGCAATTGCGATCAGCAGCAAAACGGCGCCGAGATAACGGCGCCATTCACGCAAAAAGTACCAGCTTAATTGGCTGAAAAGTCGCACAATAAACGTCCCGGTCAGGTTTGGGCGAGCGCTTTAGGTCAGCGGCAGCGCCGTGGTGTATTTTATCTCTTCCATTGCGAAACTTGAGGTCACATCCAGCATGCCCGGTACTGCATTGACCAGGCGCTTATAAAAGGCGTCGTAGCTTTTCATATCCGCGACGCGGATGCGCAGAAGATAGTCATATTCGCCGGTCATTCGGTAGCAGCCCATGACTTCCGGCATCGACTGCACTACCAGCACAAACTGCTGATACCAGCTGCTGCTGTGCTGCTGGGTTTTGAGCAGCATAAAAGCGGTCAGCGGCAGCCCCAGCTTGTCCGCATCCAGCAGCGCTACACGGCCGCGAATATAGCCTTCCTCTTCCAGCCTTTTCAAGCGTTTCCAGCATGGCGTGGTGGTTAAATGTACGGCATCCGCCAGCGCCTGCAGCGATATTGTACAATCCTGTTGCAGCAGCGCCAGCAGCTTACGGTCTGTTTTATCTGTCATAACCGCTCTCCGGAGAATAATTTTCTCTTAACCGGCGATTTTACAGGGAATAAGGTAAAAAATTTTTCCCGTTAATGCCTTATGCTGCATTCCGTTGATAAGCGGAGAAAAACAGATGTCCGATCCATGGATAGCTACAGCTATTGCCAAACTTTATGATGAACAGCGCCGCCAGGTTGAAACGCCACTGATTAGCCTGCCGTTAACATCCAGCCTGTGGCTTTACCTGAAAGATGAAAGCGCGCAGCCAAGCGGCAGTTTGAAACATCGCCTGGCCCGCTCGCTGTTCCTGTATGCCTTGTGCAACGGCTGGATAAAGCAGGGAACGCCGGTGATCGAAGCCTCTTCCGGCAGCACTGCCATTTCCGAAGCCTGGTTCGCGCGGCTGCTGGGGCTGCCTTTTTTTGCCGTTATGCCCGAAAGCACGGCCAAAGCGAAAATTAAACAGATCCGGCTGCTGGGCGGCGAGTGCCATTTTGTAAAGCATGCAGGCGAACTCGCTGCCGAAGCGGCCCGGCTGGCGAAAAAACTCAATGGCCATTTCATGGATCAGTTTACCTTTGCCGAGCGTGCTACGGACTGGCGTAAAGAAAATATTGCCGCCAGCCTTTTCCAACAGCTGGCGCGGACGCCCTTTCCTGTGCCCACGGCTATTGTAGCAGGCGCGGGGACGGGCAATACCGCAACCACTATTGGCCGCTATTTACGCTATCAGGGCCATACTTCCCGGCTGCTGGTAGTGGATCCGGAAAATTCGGTTTTTTTCGATTACTGGCAGCGCAGAGATTGCAATCTGCGTAGCGATTGCGGCAGTAAAATCGAAGGCATTGGCCGCCCCTGCGTGGCGCCTTCATTTATTCCTGACGTGGTGGACGAGATGATTAAAGTGCCGGACGGCGCCAGCATCGCTGCTATGCACTGGCTTACGCAAAAGCTTGGGCGAAAGGTTGGCCCTTCCACCGGCACTAACGTTTGGGGTGCTTTGCAGGTAGCGAAAGGCATGGCGCAAGCTCGGCGCGGCGGCGCTATCGTCACGCTGCTGTGCGACAGTGGCGAGCGCTATCAGGATACTTATTATCACCCAGACTGGGTGGCTGAACATATTGGCGATCTGCGCCCCTGGCAACAGCAACTGCCTGTAGAGAGCGATATTCTGCTGGCGGCCACGGCAAACCACGCACTACCTTTCTGCTGACGCAGGCAGTACCATAACGCCCAACAGATTAATGAGGTAGAAAGTATGAAACGTGCAGTAGTGGTTTTCAGCGGCGGACAGGATTCCACAACCTGTCTGATTCAGGCATTGCAGCAGTATGACGAGGTGCACTGCCTGACCTTTGATTATGGCCAGCGGCACCGCGCGGAGATAGACATTGCCCGCGAGCTGGCGCAGTCGCTGGGCGCGCGGGCGCATAAGGTGCTGGACGTTACGCTGCTTAACGAACTGGCCGTCAGCAGCCTGACCCGCGACAGCATCCCGGTGCCCGCTTACGACCCCGAAGCCAGCGGCCTGCCAAGCACCTTTGTGCCAGGGCGCAATATTTTGTTTTTGACGCTGGCCTCGATTTACGCGTATCAGGTCGAAGCCGAAGCCGTGATTACCGGCGTGTGCGAAACCGACTTCTCTGGCTATCCTGACTGCCGTGATGAGTTCGTCAGGGCGCTGAATCATGCGGTAGAGCTGGGCATGGCGCGCCCGGTACGTTTTGAGACGCCGCTGATGTGGCTGAACAAAGCGGAAACCTGGGCGCTGGCGGACTACTGGCAGCAGCTGGCGCTGGTGCGCAATGAAACCCTTACCTGCTATAACGGCATCAAGGGCGACGGCTGCGGCGAGTGCGCCGCCTGCCATCTGCGTGCTAACGGCCTGCGCGACTATCAAATAAATAGCGCCACGGTTATGCAGGAGATGCAGCGCAAAACAGGTCTGCGCTAAATCGCCCCGGCTGGCATTGATTTATCCCCTTCGCCCTGCCCCAGCCGCTACGCGTTTATGCCGACAGCAACGCTTCCAGCCGCTGCTTAAGCTCTCTCGTTAGCGGCTGCGCCTTTTGCGTGCGCAGGTCGATGCAGACAAAGGTTAGCGCCGCATCGGCTACCGCTTCGCCGCCCGGGGCCAGCGTAATGGCCTGGCTAATCACGCCGCTTTTTTCGCCCAGCCGCGAGAGTTGGCTACTGATGAGCAGCTCGTCGCCCAGCAGCGCCGGGCGGCGATAGTTGATATTGATATTCACCACGATAAAAGCCAGCTGGTTTTCATGCAGCCAGCGCAGGGCGTCGAGTTTTTCTAACCAGGCCCAGCGCGCCTCCTCCAGAAACTCCAGATAGCGGGCGTTATTGACGTGCTGATAAACATCCAGATGATAGCCGCGAACCTTGATGCTGATTTGCATAGTTGCCCTCTGCGAAAAAGGCCACTCCGGCAGAAGTGGCCCTGAGTAACCGGCCAGACGCAGCTGCGTTCAGGGAATCGCGCAGCAGCACCTGCTGGTATGACCTCTGTCAGCGTAGCAGGCTGCCACGCTATTCTGCGAGGCCGCAAAGGTGAGTCGCGAGAGCAGTCACAGTTTCAGCCTTGTCAGGTTTCTTTCGACCAGCGCGTTGCCGATGCCGGGAACCTCTTTCAGCTGTTCAACCTGTGTAAATGGACCATATTGTTCACGATAGCCGACAATGGCCTGCGCTTTTTTTTGCCCGACGCCGTTCATCGCAGCGCTTAGCTCCTCTGCCGTAGCGCTGTTGATGCTGACCTGCCCGCCCTGTTCAGCCTGTGGCGCAGTTTGCTCCACTGACGGACGCGTGCCGGATTGCGCGGCGCTGACATTATCGATAGCTGGGCCGGCGTACAGTGGCGAAGCCATACCAAGCAGCAAGGTAAAACCTAAAGCCCTTAATTTATTTTGCATGCTGTTTTCCTCCATGTGTTTGACAGCAACGCCAGACTACGCCCCCTGAAAGATCGCCACAAACGGCAGATGACAGAAATGGAAAAGGCCGCATAAGCGGCCTTTGAATTTGCATTAAGTTGCAAAAATTTTGCGAGGCTTATTGCGCCTGCGCGGCTGCGCCGTACTTGATTTTGCCTTCTTTACGCAGGTTGCTCAGCAGTGCTTCAAAGGCGATTTGCGCGTTGTTCTGCGTAATGCCCTGCACCATGGCTTTTTTCTGCGCTTCCGGCATAGTGCCGCTGCGCACCTGATCCAGCGCCAGCAGCACGACATTGCCTTTGCTGTCTTCGCTGATACCGTAAACCGGCTTAGCTTTTTCCGGCAGCGCCAGCGTAAAGGCGGACTGCGTTACCGCATCCTGGCCGCTGCGCGTCAGCGTTTTCTGTTCGCCAAAGCTCAGGTTAGCCGCCTTCATGGCGTCTTCGCCCTTGCCTGCGTTCAGATCCGCCAGCAGTTTTTCTGCCTGCGCTTTAGCCTGCGCCTGCGCTTTCTGGTTTTTCAGCGTGGCAACGATTTCTGCATTGACTTCGGTTAGCGGTTTAACCGCTTCCGGTTTATGCGCAGAAATGCGCAGCACAAAGGCGCGATCGCCATCGACCGTGATGATGTCAGAATTGCTGCCCGGCGCGCCGTTATCGCCTTCCAAGTTGCCGTTGAAGATCGCCTGCTCTACCGCTTTGAAATTCAGTTCGGCTGGCGGGTTGTCGTGGCTGAACCACTCTGTTTCCACCGCTTTGACGCCTGCCGCTTCTTCTGCGCTCTGCAGCGACTCGTTATCGTTGCTGGCCGCCTCGCTGACTTTCTGCTGCAGTTTAAAGAAGGCGTCGATAGCCGTTTCACGTTTCACCTTAGCGGCGATTTCGTCATGTACGGCCGCCAGCGGTTTGATCTGCTGCGGCTGCACGTCGTCAAGACGGGCGACGATAAAGCCAACGGAAGATTTAATCACGCCAGACAGCTGGCCTTTCTGCGTCAGGTTAGCGCCTTTCAGCTCGTCCGGCGTGGTGTCCGGCTCCAGCCAGCCCATATCGCCGCCTTTACGGGCAGAGATAGGATCGATTGATTTCGCTTTTGCCAGACTGGCGAAATCCTCGCCTTTTTTCAGCGCGTCCAGCACCGCCTGTGCGTCGGCGGCGGTTTTAGTCTGGATAACGCTGAAACGGCTGCGCTGCGGCTGGGTATAATCCTGCTGATGGCCGTTATACCAGTTCTGGATATCGCTCTCGCTGGGGTCTTTCTGCAGCGAGGCCGCATCCAGCTTGATATAGCTCACGCGGAACTGCTCCGGTGCCATAAAGCTGTTTTTGTTCTGCTCGTAGTAGTTTTTCACTTCTTCCGGGCTGACGGTCTGTTTTGCTGCCAGCGCCGCTACGTCGATGGTTGCCTCGCGCACCAGACGCTCCTGAGAAACCAGCGCAGCCAGCGCATCGGTCTCGCCCGGCAGCATAAAGTCGGTGCCGGTTACCGCCGCGATCAGCTGCTGGGTGGTCAACTGCTTGCGCAGTGCCTGGGCATACTGGTCGGCGGTCAGGCCCATCTGGTTGATAATCGCCAGGTAGCGAGCGTTATCAAACTTGCCATTGTTCTGAAATGCCGGCTGGTTAAAGATCGCCTGTTTAATTTGATCGTCACTAATCGCCAAATGCAGATCTTTCGCATACTGATCCAGCAGCGCTTCGTCCACCAGCTGCGACAGCGCCTGCTGACGGATCTGTTGCAGGTAAGCAGGGTTGCCGGCCAGCTGAGAAAACTGCTCGCCCAGCATCTCCTGCTGACGCGAACGCTCGTTGCTGAAGGCTCTTTCAAGCTGCGCCCGGCTGATTTCCTGGCCGTTGACCTTAGCTGCATAATCCCCGTTGCCGCCGATCAGGTAGTTGCCCACCCCGGTCAGAACAAAAGAGAGGATGATCAGACCCAGTAAAATTTTGAGCACGACATGGTTCGACGCCGCGCGTAAATTGTCCATCATGGTGTGACAACACTCCGCTGTGTTATGAATGTAAACCCTTGCGTTTGCTCCCCGGATACCGGGGATCGCTACGCCGCTGCGTATCAGGCTCTCGCGACCGTTGAAACAAAAAAGGCACATCATTGTGTGATGTGCCCCGTATGGTACATGAGAACGTCAGGACAGTCCTCATTCCACCGAAGAAATTGCTGCCTGAGGTTAATTAACCGCGTCTTTCAGCGCCTTACCGGCACGGAAGCCCGGCACTTTGCCCGCAGGAATAGTGATTTCTTTCCCGGTTTGCGGGTTGCGCCCGGTACGCTCGGCGCGCTCGCGCACGGAAAAAGTGCCGAAGCCAACCAGCGCCACTTCATCGCCCGCCTTAAGCGAGTCGGTGACGGCTTCCATGAAGGCATCCAATACACGTCCAGCTGCTGCTTTAGAGATATCCGCACTGGCAGCGATGTTGTCGATCAACTGTGATTTATTCACTTAATCATCCCCTCTTTAAGTATTTTCACTTCGCAAACGGGCTTCCCGGCTACGAACGCGCGTTGATTATCATTTTTGTCGAGTCGTAAAAGCGGGCCTGTTCAGACCTTCACCGGCTTAACAGCCCCCTAAATTAACGGCACAAAAAAAAGCTGGCAAGTCCGAATTGGTTTGCCAGCTCTGCATTTAGGGTGTTTTTGTCTTATATCACTATTTCGCGGTGGCGACCTGCATGCCGTAAGGGGCATTTTGCAGCGCCAGCGTCAGCACTTCTTCGATGCGCTTAACCGGATGAATCTCCAGATCGGCGATAACGTTATCCGGGATCTCTTCCAGGTCACGTTTGTTCTCGTCCGGGATCAGCACGGTTTTGATGCCGCCGCGATGCGCCGCCAGCAGTTTTTCTTTCAGGCCGCCGATAGGCAGAACCTGGCCGCGCAGCGTGATTTCGCCGGTCATCGCCACATCGGCACGTACCGGGTTGCCGGTCAAGCAGGAAACCAGCGCTGTACACATAGCGATACCGGCGCTCGGGCCATCCTTCGGCGTCGCGCCTTCTGGCACGTGAACGTGAATGTCGCGTTTTTCGTAGAAGTCGCCATTGATGCCTAACTTCTCTGCACGCGCGCGCACCACGGTCAGCGCTGCCTGGATTGACTCCTGCATGACTTCGCCGAGCGAGCCGGTGTAGGTCAGCTTGCCTTTACCCGGCACGCAGGCGGTTTCGATGGTCAGCAGATCGCCGCCCACTTCCGTCCACGCCAGACCTGTTACCTGGCCTACGCGGTTTTCGCTGTCGGCACGGCCATAGTCGAAACGCTGCACGCCCAGGAAATCCTTCAGGTTTTCCGCGTTGATTTCGATATGGCTAACGGTTTTATCCATCAGCAGCGTTTTAACCGCTTTACGGCACAGTTTCGACAGCTCGCGCTCAAGGCTACGCACGCCCGCTTCACGGGTGTAGTAGCGAATGATGCCGACGATGGCGCTGTCGTCTACGGTCAGCTCGCTGGCTTTTAGCGCATTGCGTTCAATTTGCTTTGGCAGCAGATGCTGTTTAGCGATATTGAGCTTTTCGTCTTCGGTATAGCCCGACAGGCGGATCACTTCCATACGATCCAGCAACGGTGCCGGGATATTCATGGAGTTAGACGTCGCCACGAACATCACATCGGAGAGATCGTAATCCACTTCCAGATAGTGATCGTTAAACGCGATGTTCTGCTCCGGATCCAGCACTTCCAGCAGCGCCGAAGCCGGATCGCCGCGCATATCCGAAGACATTTTGTCGATTTCATCCAGCAGGAACAGCGGGTTTTTCACGCCGACCTTAGCCATTTTCTGGATCAGCTTGCCCGGCATAGAACCGATATAGGTACGGCGATGGCCACGGATTTCCGCTTCATCACGCACGCCACCCAGCGCCATACGCACATATTTACGGCCGGTCGCTTTAGCAATGGACTGCCCCAGCGAGGTTTTACCCACGCCCGGCGGCCCTACCAGGCACAGGATCGGCCCTTTGATTTTGCTGACGCGGCTCTGCACTGCTAAATATTCCAGAATACGGTCTTTCACGCGCTCCAGGCCGAAGTGATCCGTATCCAGCGTTTCCTGCGCCTTAACCAGATCTTTTTTGACCTTGCTGCGCGCGTTCCACGGCACCTGTACCATCCAGTCGATGTAGCCACGCACTACCGTAGCCTCTGCCGACATCGGTGACATCATCTTCAGCTTTTGCAGCTCGGCTTCGGTTTTTTCGCGCGCCTCTTTCGGCATTTTCGCCGCGTCGATTTTACGCTTTAAGGCTTCGTTTTCGTCCGGCGCATCGTCCATTTCGCCCAGCTCTTTCTGAATCGCCTTCATCTGCTCGTTCAGATAGTACTCGCGCTGGCTTTTTTCCATCTGCTTTTTCACGCGGTTACGGATGCGTTTTTCTACCTGCAGCAGATCGATTTCCGACTCCATCATCGCCATCAGATATTCCAGACGCTCGTTAACGTCGGACATCTCCAGCACGGACTGTTTGTCGGCCAGCTTCAACGGCATATGGGCCGCTACGGTATCCGCGAGGCGCGCCGCATCTTCAATGCTGTTCAGCGAGGTCAGCACTTCCGGCGGAATTTTTTTGTTCAGTTTGATATAGCCTTCAAACTGATTGATCGCCGTGCGGACCAGAACTTCCTGCTCGCGTTCGTCGATCTCAGGCGAAACCAGATACTCCGCCTGGGCGGTAAAATGATCGCCATTGTCGGCGAGCGTGGTGATATGCGCGCGCTGCAGCCCTTCGACCAGCACTTTTACCGTGCCGTCGGGCAGTTTCAGCATCTGTAAAATCGATGCTACGGTCCCTACAGAGAAGAGATCGTTAATGCCAGGTTCATCCGTTGAAGCCTCTTTTTGCGCGACCAGCATGATCTTTTTGTCATGATCCATGGCGGCTTCAAGGCAGCGAATCGATTTTTCACGGCCTACAAACAACGGAATTACCATGTGCGGATAAACCACTACGTCACGCAACGGCAACACAGGGATTTCAATGCGTTCAGAACGCTCAGGATTCATAGAGCTCTCTCTTAGTTTAATTTCCGCCAGGGTGAGGGGAACCGCATTCGTCAGGCATGCAGTTTTACCCACAGGTAGTTGAGTATATGGGGATGAATGCAGGACATTCAACGTTATGTGCGCGAGAAAAGTAAATGGGGGAAAATTTCCCCCATTTTACGGTAACCGGTTGGAATGATTTGGTTATTTATTCGCCAGAAGCCTGCTGCGCATCGTTCTTGCCGTAAATCAGCATCGGCGCTGATTCACCTGCGATTACCGACTCATCGATCACCACTTTCTCTACGGCTTCCATTGATGGCAGATCGTACATCGTCTCCAGCAGCGCGCCTTCCACGATGGAGCGCAGACCGCGCGCGCCGGTTTTACGCGACATCGCCTTGCCCGCTATCGC
>NZ_JBHDVM010000013.1:0-129399 GCF_042610525.1 Pantoea sp. sgz302252 | reverse complement strand
TGCGATAACCCCGACCGAAAGGCCGGGGTTTTTTGCGTCTGCGCGACGGCAAAATATCCCGATGCGGGACCAGGGAACTGCCAGGCATCAAATTGCATAACCCCGACCTTACGGTCGGGGTTTTTTGCGTTTGGGCTAAGTAAAACTGTATCCGCTACTTTTTATTGCTGCAAAAACATGCGAAAGTAGAGTCAAAAAACCTTTTTTCAGAGGCATCTTCGTTAACGCTTCTGCTCCTGCAACCAGGCCTCAATAAATTCCGCAATACGTTCCGCATCGTCGAGCGGTAAGCAAGACAGTCCCAGCGAGCGCGGCTTGTCACTGGCCAGGGCAATAACGTATTTGTCCAGCTGCTCAGGAAAAGGTTTTCCGGCCGCTTCCCGGTAAAGCATGATTTTTGCGACCGGCTCGTCTTTAAACCCTTCAATAAGAATTAAATCCAGCGACTCTGTATTCATCCTGCTGGCCAGATAAGCCAGATCGGGCGACTGTGCAGGCGTTTCGGTCATCAGCGCCCAGCGCTGCTGGCTGGCGACCAGTACCTGATCCGCCCCGGCTTTGCGCAGCTCATAGCTATCCTTACCGGGCTTATCTATCTCCATATCGTGATGAGTATGCTTGATTAATCCACAGCGGATCCCTTTACGGTGCATAATCGGGATCAGCTTTTTCAGAAGAGTAGTCTTGCCTGTGCCACTTAGCGCGGCCACCGCTAATAAAGGTACTGTCACCGCTTCTCCCTGGTTAGATCTTCTGGTCGATTGATATTGCGAAAAGCCTCAGCGTCGTCAAACAGGACTGCATGCCCACCAGCCTGCTGTAAAAACAGCATGACCTTACGTTCGCCTCTTGCCAGAAAATCAGCCAGCATTGTTGCTATGCTGCGGTGCAGCAGCGCCAGCGTAGGATGATCGCGATCGGGCGTTGCTGCCCAAACGACAGATGCTTCGCCTTTTTGCTGCCACAGGCGCTGTACAAGATCTTGCGGGAGTTCAGGCGTATCACAAGAGGCAAATGCCAGCCATTCGCTATCCACCATCTGAAGCGCCGCCAGCATGCCTGCTAAAGGTCCAGGGAAGTCAGGCAGCGTATCAATGATCACCGGCACGCCGCTTTGTTGATAAAGCGTCAGGTTACGGTTCGCACTGATATATACATGCTCAACCTGAGGTTGAAGCCGTTCCAGAACGTGCTGATAAAGCGGCTTACCATCATAAGCCACCAGTCCTTTGTCTTCTCCGCCCATCCGGCTGCCGCGTCCGCCAGCAAGAATAACGCCAGCCACCGAAGCCGCACCGGAGCCGTAAAAACCCATAAGCTTTACACCCTCTTTTTTTGTGGGATTAACCCTGCTACCGTAGCGAAACCCCAATCTCACAGGAAGCCGATAATGAACTGCCACCGTCTGAACGAACTGATCTCGCTGCTGCAGCCAGCCTGGCAGCAGGAGCCCGAGCTGAATCTGGTACAATTTTTACAGAAAATTGCGAAAGAAGCAGGTTTTACCCAGCCGCTGGAAGAACTCACCGACGATGTGTTGATCTATCATCTTAAACTACGCGATACCGACAAAAATGAGCAAATCCCCGGGCTAAAAAAAGACTATGAAGAAGATTTTAAGACGGCGCTGCTTCGCGCGCGTGGTGTAATTAAAGATTAAATAGACCGGTTCATCCGACGTACTGGCGTTTGATGGTATCCTCAACCTATGCAAATTACCGATGAGTATGCCGGATGACCGAACCCGCCTTTAACTTTCAAAACCTCAATCCCGATACGATCCTTGATGCGCTCTGGGATACGGGCATTCGCGTAGAGTCAGGCCTTACCGCACTGAACAGCTATGAAAATCGGGTCTATCAATTTTCAGATGAAGACAAAAAACGTTATGTCGTAAAGTTTTACCGACCGCAGCGCTGGTCATCGCAGCAGATTGAAGAGGAACATCAGTTTACTGCCGAACTGTTGGCTGATGAGGTTCCCGTTGCCGCGCCGCTGGCGCTACAGGGGAAAACGCTGCATCAGCATGACGGCTATTGGTTTACCGTTTTCCCCAGCCTCGGAGGAAGACAGTATGAAACAGATAACTATGATCATCTGGAATGGGTTGGACGCTTTCTGGGCCGTATACACCAGACAGGGCGCAAAAAAACTTTTACCGCTCGTCCCACTTTTGGCCTGCAGGAATATATCAATGAGCCGCAGCAGGTTCTTGAAGCCAGCAATCTTATCCCAGCCAGGCTGAAAAAAGATTTATTGGCCAGCGTCGAGCTGCTCAGCACAACTTTACAAAAGTGCTGGCATACTCAGTGGCGGCCGCTGCGGCTACATGGCGATTGCCATCCCGGTAATATTTTATGGCGTGATGGCCCGCTATTTGTCGATCTTGATGATGCCCGCAATGGCCCTGCCGTACAGGATTTGTGGATGCTGGTTAACGGTGACATTCAGGAGCAGCGCATCCAGTGGGATATTCTGCTGGAAGCCTATAGCGAATTCTGCGAATTCGATACACATGAATTGTCACTGATTGAACCTTTACGCGCCATGAGGATGGTTTATTATCTGGCGTGGATTGTTCGCCGCTGGCAGGATCCCGCGTTTCCGGCCAGTTTTCCATGGATGACGGACGAAGATTTCTGGCGCAGACAGATCGCTATTTTCAACGAGCAGGCCCGGTTGTTGCAGGAGCCCCCGCTGCAGCTGACGCCCGCATTCCAGGGCTGATCGCCTTTTCCGGTCAGCTTATTTTGCTATCAGGAGAGAGTTTCCAGATGAAAAAGATTTTATTCGCGCTGGTTGGTGTTTTTCTGGCGTTCAGCGCTTCTGCTGCCCAGTTTACCGATGGCCAGCAATACGTCACGATACAGAAACCTGTTACCGGCGAACCTCAGGTTCTGGAGTTCTTTTCTTTCTTCTGTCCGCACTGCTATGAATTCGAAAACGTCTGGCACGTCAGCGATGCCGTAAGGAAAAACCTGCCGGCCGGTACCAAAGTCAGCAAATATCACGTGGAATTCCTGGGCGGCGATATGGGTAAAGTGGTCACTCAGGCGTGGGCTGTGGCCATGGCGCTGGGCGTGGAAGATAAAGTCACTCAACCGCTGTTCGAAGGCATCCAGAAAACGCAAACCATCACCGATCCGGCCAGCCTGAAAGAGGCTTTCGTTAAAGCTGCGGGCATCACGCCAGAAGAATATGATGCGGCCTGGAACAGCTTTGTTGTGAAATCACTGGTAGCCCAGCAGGAAAAAGCGGCCGTCGATGTTGAACTGCGCGGCGTGCCTGCTATGTTTGTTAATGGCAAATACATGGTTAACAACGGCGGCCTGGATACCAGTTCAATGGATAACTACACCCAGCAATATGCCAATGTCGTGAAGTTTCTGCTGAGCCAGAAGTAAGCGATAAGACGACGCGGCAACAGCCTGCCGCGTCGATCGCCAGGATCCTCCTCCCTCAGAAATAAAACTTCCCAACGCGATCCTTTTTTAAAGATCTAAAAACTTCATAACTGATATCCACATCGATCAAAACTAAGCCTGAGAGAAACTCCGGCTAATTTAATATCTTAACTGCATGAAAATTAATGGTTTTGATAAAAATTTAGCTTCGAGCAAGCGAAGTTTTTAATTTGCTTTAGAATTTACGCACAAACTTATCCACAGGCCGATAAAGCGAAGCAGGCCGCAAAACGCCCAGGTTATGCTGCTTAATATCCGCAGGGATTTCATATTTACGGCATAGCTGTGGCATCCTTACCCTATTGTGAATTTAACCCGGAATGTGACAACCCATGGCACAAATTGCAGAAAACCCGCTCATTTTAGTCGACGGCTCTTCTTATCTGTATCGCGCATATCATGCGTTTCCTCCGCTGACTAATAGCGCTGGCGATCCTACCGGCGCCATGTACGGCGTGCTGAATATGCTGCGCAGCCTGCTGCTGCAATATAAACCGAGCCATGTAGCGGTGGTTTTCGATGCCAAAGGCAAAACGTTTCGTGATGAGCTTTTCGAGCACTATAAATCCCATCGTCCGCCAATGCCGGACGATCTGCGGGCGCAGATTGAACCGCTGCATAATATGGTCAGGGCAATGGGGCTGCCGCTGCTGGCGGTATCCGGCGTAGAGGCGGACGATGTTATCGGCACGCTGGCGCTGGAAGCCGGTAAAAAAGGTATTCCTGTGCTGATCAGCACCGGCGATAAAGATATGGCGCAGCTGGTCACGCCGGATATCACGCTGATCAACACCATGAACAACGCTATTCTCGGCCCGGATGAAGTTGTCGAAAAATATGGCATTCCGCCCTCGCTGATCATCGATTTTCTGGCGCTGATGGGCGACTCCTCGGACAATATTCCGGGCGTGCCGGGCGTTGGCGAAAAAACGGCGCAGGCGCTGCTACAGGGTCTCGGCGGTATTAAAGATATCTATGAAAACCTGGAAAAAGTGGCGGAGCTTTCATTCCGTGGTGCCAAAACCATGGCGGCTAAGCTGGAGCAAAATAAAGAGGTCGCTTTTCTCTCTTACCAATTGGCGACTATCAAAACCGACGTGCCGTTGGAGCAGAGCTGTGAAGAACTCACGGTCAACGAGCCCGTCGTTGACGAACTGCTGGCGCTGTTCCGCCGCTACGAATTCAAACGCTGGATCGTCGATCTGGAAGAGGGCAAATGGCTACAGGGGAAAAAAGGCGGTGCCGCCGCACAGAAAACCCAGGTCGAACAGCCGGAGCCACAGCCGGAGGCCACCAGTATTCTGTCGGCAGATGGCTACGTGACTATTCTCGACGAAGCGACCTTTGCGGAATGGCTACAAAAATTGCAGAGCAGCGAACTGTTCGCCTTCGATCTGGAAACCGATTCGCTGGATACGCTCAGCGCCAATATTGTCGGCATCGCCTTTGCTACTGGGCCTGGCGAGGCCGCCTATCTGCCGGTCGCCCACGACTATCTGGATGCGCCGGAGCAGCTCGATCGTAAAGAGGTGCTTGCGCGCCTGAAACCGCTGCTGGAAGACAACAGCCTGCTAAAAGTCGGGCAGAACCTGAAATACGATCGCGGCGTGCTGGATAACTACGGTATTCAGCTGCGCGGTATCAAGTTCGACACTATGCTGGAATCCTACGCGCTGAACAGCGTAGTGGGCAGGCACGATATGGATACGCTGGCTTCACGCTGGTTAAATCATAAAACCGTTACCTTTGAAGAAATTGCCGGCAAAGGCAAAAAGCAGCTGACGTTCAACCAGATCGCGCTTGAACAGGCAGCGCACTATGCGGCGGAAGACGCAGACGTCACGCTACAGCTGCACCTGAAGATGTGGCCGGAGCTGGAAAAAGAGCAGGGGCCGAAAGAGGTATTCGAGAATATCGAAATGCCGCTGGTCACGGTGATCTCACGTATTGAGCGTAATGGCGTCCTGATCGATCAGGCTATTCTCGCTAAGCATTCCCAGGAGCTGACCACGCGGCTGGCAGAGCTGGAAACAAAAGCGCACGAGCTGGCTGGCGAGCCTTTCAACCTCTCTTCAACCAAACAGCTGCAGACTATTCTGTTTGAAAAGCAGGGCATCAAGCCGACCAAAAAAACGCCGGGCGGCGCGCCATCAACCAGCGAAGAGGTGCTGGCCGAGCTGGCGCTGGATTACCCGCTGCCAAAAGTCATTCTTGAACATCGCGGTCTTTCCAAACTGAAGTCGACCTATACCGACAAGCTGCCGATGATGATCAACCCTTTATCCGGTCGCGTGCACACATCCTATCATCAGGCCGTAACGGCCACAGGACGCCTCTCTTCTACCGATCCTAATTTGCAAAACATCCCGGTACGCAATGAGGAAGGACGCCGTATCCGTCAGGCCTTTATCGCTTCCAAAGGTCACCAAATCCTGGCAGCGGACTACTCGCAGATTGAGCTACGCATTATGGCGCATCTCTCCCAGGATAAAGGGCTGCTAAGCGCTTTCTCCGCCGGAGAAGATATTCACCGCGCTACGGCGGCGGAAGTCTTCGGCATGGCGCTGGATAAGGTAACGGGCGAGCAGCGCCGCAGCGCTAAAGCCATCAACTTTGGCCTGATTTACGGCATGAGCGCTTTCGGCCTCTCGCGCCAGCTCAATATCGGCGCCAATGAAGCAAGAAAATATATGGATCTTTACTTCGAGCGCTATCCTGGCGTGCTGCAGTATATGGAAAACACGCGCCAGCAGGCGGCGGAAAAAGGCTACGTTTCCACGCTGGATGGCCGTCGGCTCTATCTGCCGGATATTAAAGCCAGTAACGCAATGCGCCGTAAGGCGGCCGAGCGGGCGGCAATCAACGCGCCTATGCAGGGCACAGCGGCCGATATCATTAAAAGGGCCATGATTGCCGTTGACGGCTGGCTGACGCCGCAGGCCGATCCGGACGTGAAGATGATCATGCAGGTGCACGATGAACTGGTCTTCGAAGTCAAAACTTCAGAAGTTGAAGCAGCGACGGTAAAAATCCGCGAGCTGATGGAAAACTGCATGCAGCTGGATGTGCCGCTACGCGTCGATGTCGGCGTTGGGCACAACTGGGACGAAGCGCACTGATTTCTCCCCGCAGCGCCACGGATGGCGCAAGCTTTTAAACCCGCCGGGTGAAACAAAAGTAGCCTGGCGTCGGCTGGCGTTTCAGTCTGGCTAACCCTTTATGCCTCAAACATTTTTGTAGCCGGTTCGCTACCTGAAAAGCTTTATTATGTGAACTCTATTGGATAAAAAGGGGAGTTTTATGAAACCAGGCGGTAAAAAATCCTTTTGAGCCCTGAAAAAATCATGTAGAGTTGCAGACGTAGGGTACAGAGGTAAGATGTTCTATCTTTCAGACCTTTTACTTCACGTAATCGGATTTGGCTGAATATTAGCCGCCCCAGTCGTTATGACTGGGGCGTTTTTTATTGCGCGTCGTGCAGGCTGCCGTTACGCTTCTTCCGTGGCTGGCGGGATCTCGCTGAACCAGCTGTCCAGCTTCAGGCGCAGTTTATCAACGCCCATTTTCTTCAGCGATGAAAATACCTCTACCTGTACATCGCCAACAAAACCTTTAGCCGCCTCGCGAACCAGATTCAGCTGCGCTTTACGCGCGCCGGAAGCCAGCTTATCCGCCTTGGTCAGCAGCACCAGCACCTGAATGCCGCTCTGCACTGCCCATTCAATCATCTGGCGATCCAAATCCTTCAGCGGATGACGGATATCCATCAGCACCACCAGTCCTTTCAGACAGTGACGCATCTGCAAATACTCCGCCAGCGAGCGCTGCCACTTCAGCTTCATCTCTTCCGGCACTTCTGCGTAGCCGTAACCCGGCAAATCCACCAGACGGAAGCCCTCTGCAACCTGGAACAGGTTAATCAGCTGCGTTCGTCCTGGGGTTTTACTGGTACGGGCCAGGCTTTTCTGATTGGTGAGCGTATTGAGCGCGCTGGACTTGCCCGCATTAGAGCGGCCCGCGAACGCCACTTCAATGCCGGTATCGGCTGGAAGATGGCGGATGTCAGGCGCGCTGGTGACAAAGTGGGTTAAATGATAATTCCAGCCAGACAAGATAAAAACTCCAGATAATAAGAACAATTGCGCAGAGTATACCCTGTATGGATTAAAAGCGCCCTGTTGGACGCGAAGCGGTGCTGGCTTTGTAAGAGATCGGCTACAAATTTTGCCAGAAGTTTACCTTATTTAAATTATTTAACTGGCATTAACTCTAATAAAGTTAGTTACTTAAGTTTTTAAGGCCAGATAAAAATAAAATTTTTCCGGCGCTTACCTTGTGAGTTTCGCTATATAGTCTACATTTGTTGTCAGAGCCAGGACGGCTTACTTCAGGATGAAGCGCTCAGGGGGACGTCAGGAAGGTGCTGAGCAGGGAAGGAAAGTGTCGGGGAAACGGCTCATCTGAAGGGAAAGGACTGTGTCCATGAAGGACAGCATGGCAAGGGAAAACCGGGAAGTTGGCTGCCAAAAAGGATGCTGACTTAGTCAGTCCTTCTGCGGAAGGTGCGAAAAAAGGCGACAGGGTGACCTGGCGCCTTTTTTCTTTGTCTGCTTTCTGCTAGATTCCGCCGCAATTCTATACTGAAGATAAATAGTCTGAGAGCAGAAACCATGAAGCAACCTGCACGCGAATCGCAGAAAAAACCGGCGGCCAAAGCGAAGCGTAAAACGCGCGATGAAATCAACACCGAAGCGCGCGATCGCAAACGTGATAAAAAGCATCGCGGCCACGCATCCGGCAGCCGCGCTAATCCTGTTGCCACGTCGAAAAAAAGCGGTGAAGGCGCTAAAGATAAAGACCCGCGTATCGGCAGTAAAAAACCGATAGCGCTGGGCGCGGCAGCGGCAGCCGCCCAACCGGCGAAAAAAGCCAAACCGGTTAAAGCGGCCGAAGAGAAAAAGCCGCGCCTGTCGCCGGAAGAAGAGCTGGCGAAGCTGGAAAACGACGAGCGGCTGGATCTGCTGCTGGACAGGCTGGAAAACGGCGAAACCCTGAAGGCGGAAGATCAGGCATGGCTGGATCAAACGCTTGACCGCATCGACGTGCTGATGGAACAGCTTGGCATCGCGCTGGATGACGATGTGGAAGACGAAGAAGCTGAAGAGGATATGTATCGCCTGCTTAAGGGCGGCAAGTAATCCCGTCGATGCTTTTCGGACTGACAGGCAGAACGGCGCCGGCAGGCGCCGTCTCTTAAGGTTTCTCTGGCGATGATTTGGCCTGGATCAATTTACCTGCTGATTCTGCTCTGCAGCCTGCTCTGGATGTTGGTTAAACTACGGCGTCTGTCCCGGCTGAAAACCAGGCTGCGCAAAACGCCGCTTCCCCCACGCGTCTTTACGCGCAGGCCGTCGCCCGGACGCCAACGCAGGAGAGACCAGAGTGACGCAGAGAGTTGAGTGGGATGCCGTCCTGCTGCAAAAATATAATATTTCCGGCCCCCGTTACACTTCCTATCCCACCGCGCTGGAGTTCAGCGAAAACTACCGCGAAACGGACTTTATTCAGGCCAGCCAGCGTTATCCCAATCGCCCGCTGTCGCTCTATATCCATATTCCTTTCTGTCATCGCCTTTGCTATTTCTGCGGCTGCAATAAAGTCGTTACCCGCCATCAGCATAAAGCCGACGACTATTTGCAGGCGCTGGCCGTGGAAATAGCCGCTCGCGGCAGGCTTTTCGCTGGCAGAACCGTAACCCAGCTACACTGGGGCGGCGGTACGCCAACTTTTCTGACTAAAGCGCAAATCTCCGGGCTGATGGCGCTGCTGCGGCAGCATTTTACCTTTAGCGCCCGGGCCGAACTCTCCATTGAAATCGACCCGCGCGAAATCGAACCAGAGGTTATCGACCACCTTTATGCTGAAGGTTTTACCCGCCTGAGCATGGGCGTGCAGGATTTTAATAAAGAAGTGCAGGAAAAAGTTAACCGCGTGCAGGATGAGCAGACCATAGTCGAGCTGATTGAACGCGCCAGGCTGGCAGGCTTCTGGTCGGTTAACCTGGATTTAATTTATGGCTTACCGAAGCAGACGCCGGAAAGCTTTGCTTTTACTCTCCGCAAGGTTATAGCGCTAAATCCCGACCGGCTCAGCGTCTTCAACTATGCGCATATGCCAGCGCACTTCGCCGCGCAGCGGAAAATCAAAGAGGCAGATCTGCCAAATGCCGAACAAAAGCTGGTTATTCTGCAGCAGTCGATAGCTATGCTGATGGCGGCAGGCTATCAGTTTATCGGTATGGACCATTTCGCCAGGCCGGAAGATGAACTCGCCGTTGCCCAACGCGAAGGCAGGCTGCATCGTAACTTCCAGGGCTACACCACGCAGGGCGAGAACGATCTGCTGGGATTAGGCGTTTCCGCCATCAGCACCATTGGTGACAGCTATGCGCAAAACCAGAAAGAGCTAAAGAGCTGGTATGCTGCCGTTGCCGCGCAGGGAACGGCGCTGTGGCGCGGCATAATATTGTCGGCTGATGATATCCTGCGCCGCGAAGTCATCAAGACGCTGATGTGTAATTTCTCCTTAAACTTCGCCGATTTTCAGCCGCCCGATGGTAGCTTTACCGACTATTTTGCTGAGGATTTGGCACTGTTGGAACCTCTGGTGGCGGATGGGCTGGTGGAACGCAGCGAGAAGGGCCTTCAGGTCACGGCTAAGGGCCGTTTGCTGGTCAGGAATATCTGTATGTGCTTCGATCGCTATCTGCGTCAGAAGGCGCGTTTGCAGCAGTTTTCAAGGGTGATCTAAAAGTCCTTTTTGCCGCCATAAAAAAGCCGGAAACAGCAGAGCTTCCGGCTTTTTTTGTCTGAACCCGTCAGCTAAAGAAATTCAGCATCACGGCGCACAGCACGGCGGCGATAGCCGTTTGCGGCGGATGTGCCGCTCCCGTTTGCGCATACTGTGTCACAAGATGGATTAACGATTCCAGCATAATCATTCCTCCCGATAACGGTTCAAAATGATACTGACTGGCATCAACATGTAAAGACAACAGTGCATAAAAAATGCTCGTTTTTTACGCGCCCTTTGATTTACTCCATCCCCAGCTCTTTCAGTTTGCGGGTTAAGGTGTTTCTTCCCCAGCCCAGCAGCCGTGCCGCTTCCTGTTTATGCCCCTGCGTGTGGCGCAGGGCGGTAGACAGCAGCGTACGCTCCATCTCCGGCTGCGCCTCCGAAAGCAGGTTTTGATGACCGGAGCGCAGTGCCCGATCGGCCCATTGCGCCAGCAGCGTCGCCCAGCTATCGGGCAGTGACTGCGTCGGGCTTTCCGGCGTAGCGGTTTCAAACAGCTCCGGCGGCAGATCCTGAATCAGCACTTCCTGGCCTGCGGCCATCACTGTCAGCCAGCGGCAGGTATTCTCCAGCTGGCGTACGTTACCCGACCAGTGCAGGCGGGTCAGCGCCGTTTCGGTTTCCGGATGAAGGATCTTCGCTTCCACGCCCAGCTCGCGAGCCGCAACCTGTAAGAAATAGCGCGCCAGACGAGGAATATCCTCACGGCGTTCACGCAGCGGCGGCAAATGCACGCGAATAACGTTCAGGCGATGGAATAAATCTTCGCGGAACTTGCCTTCCTGGACGCGCAGCTCCAGGTTCTGGTGCGTGGCGGCGATAATCCTGACGTCTACCTTAACCGGCGCATAGCCGCCGACGCGGTAAAACTGCCCATCGGCCAGCACGCGCAACAGACGCGTCTGCACATCCAGCGGCATATCGCCAATTTCATCCAGGAACAGCGTGCCGCCGTCGGCCTGCTCGAAACGGCCCTGACGGATCTGATTTGCGCCGGTAAAAGCGCCTTTCTCATGGCCGAAAAGCTCCGACTCGATCAGGTCTTTGGGGATCGCCGCCATATTCAGCGCGATAAAAGGCGCTTTCGCGCGCGGGCTGTGGCGGTGCAGCGCATGGGCCACCAATTCTTTACCCGTGCCCGACTCGCCGTTGATCAACACGCTAATCGAAGAGCGGGAAAGACGGCCAATAATGCGGAATACATCCTGCATCGCTGGCGCTTCGCCGATGATATCGGTGGTTGGCCCGCTGACCGGCTGGTTGCGTGGCTGCTGCTGCTCCTGATAGTGGCTGATGGCGCGTTCCACCAGCGCCACGGCCTCATCAATATCGAAAGGCTTGGGCAGATAGTCGAAAGCGCCCTGCTGGTAAGCGCTGACGGCGGCATCCAGATCGGAATGCGCGGTCATAATAATCACCGGCAGCATCGGATGGCGCTGCTTGATCTGCTTCAGCAGCGCCAGCCCGTCCATACCCGGCATGCGAATATCGGAAAGCAAAACATCGGGGGTTTTGGTCGCCAGGGCGTCCAGCACCTCGTTAGCGCCGTCAAAAGTGGCGCAGGTTAAACCGGCTCCAGTAAGCGCGCGTTCAAGCACCCAGCGGATGGAGCTATCGTCATCGACGATCCAGACTATCCCTCGTTGCATAGAAACCTCACTGGCGAATAGGCAAATAAACGGAAAATTCGGTATGGCCGGGCCAACTGTTAAATTCTATTTTCCCGGAATGCTGATCGATCAGGCTGCGGGCGATGGACAGGCCTAAGCCGGTGCCGCCTTCGCGTCCGCTTACCATGGGGTAAAACAGCGTGTCCTGTAGCTGAGCCGGTATGCCGGGGCCGTTATCTTCAATATCAATACGGGCCACCAGACGATAGCGGACGCCGTGCAGCGTGAGCTGAAACGCCGTGCGGGTGCGCAGCGTGATCTCGCCGCCTTTCTCGCCCAGCGCCTGTAGCGCATTGCGAACTACGTTCAGCAAAACCTGTTCAATCTGATCCGGGTCGTGCGGCAGCTCCGGCAGGCTGGGATCGTAATCCCGCACCAGCCTGACGTTGTCCGGCAGCTCCATCGTCACCAGATTCACTACGCGTTCGGCTACCTGATGAATGCTTTGAGTTACGTGCATGCCGGGCTGTTGCGGGCCAAGCAGGCGATCCACCAGATTACGCAGGCGATCGGCCTGTTCAATAATGACTTTGGTGTACTCGGTCAGGGAAGGATCGGGCAAGGCTTTGGCCAGTAGCTGCGCCGCGCCGCGTAAACCGCCCAGAGGGTTTTTAATCTCGTGCGCCAGTCCACGAACTAAATCACGCGCGGCAACCTGCTGAGCGTGCTGGATCTGCTCCTGGCTAAGACGGCGCTGGTTATCCATTGGCGCCATTTCCAGCAGGATCAATCCATCGGGAAGCCGCTGCGCCGTTAGCGACATAATATGCGCCCGGCTATCGACCACCAGCGTGACCTCGCTATCGGTAAAACCCTGGCCGGCATCGAGGCTCTCGCGCATTACTTCGATATTCAGCGAAAAATAACCCATTAAATCCGGCAGCGGCGTGCCGAAGAGCTTGCGTGAGCTTTGCGCCAGCAGCTGCTGGGCGGCGGGATTGGCGTAATGCACCACCAGTTCGCTGTCCACCAGCAGAATACTGTTAATCAGCGAGTTGAGGATCTGCCCGGCATCGGGCTGCATGCCTGTTGCCATAACAGCGTTCTCCTGCACCATTTTAGTGCATTATAATCAGAAAACCCGGAATTCGTCCTGCCAAACCCTGAATTCGCGGCGAAAAAAGCCCATCCGGAGATGGGCTGAAGTTTCCACGGCAACAAAACCTCCGGCGCTGGTTACGCTGCGGCTCCCGTATTCATCGGAATCCGGTAGCCGCTTTTGCGCAACACAGAGGCGCCGGATTTAAAAATTAAACGCTGTAATAAAGTTCGAACTCTACCGGATGCGGCGTCATGCGAACGCGGTCCATTTCGGACTTGCGCAGCTCAATGTAAGCATCGATAGCGTCTTCGGTGAATACGCCGCCGCGGGTCAGGAACTCACGGTCTTCGCTCAGCGCGATCAGCGCTTCTTCCAGCGAGCCTGCTACTTTTGGAATCTCAGCTTCTTCTTCCGGCGGCAGGTCGTACAGGTTTTTGTCCATCGCGTCGCCAGGATGGATTTTATTGATGATGCCGTCCAGGCCAGCCATCAGCAGCGCTGCGAAGCACAGGTATGGGTTAGCGGCTGGATCCGGGAAGCGGGCTTCGATACGACGCGCTTTCGGGCTGGCAACCACTGGAATACGGATAGAAGCGGAACGGTTACGGGCAGAGTAGGCCAGCATAACAGGTGCTTCGTAACCCGGAACCAGACGCTTGTAGGAGTTGGTGGTCGGGTTAGACAGGGCGTTGATCGCTTTAGCGTGCTTGATAACGCCGCCGATGTAGAACAGGGCAGTTTCAGACAGGCCGCCGTATTTGTCGCCAGCGAACAGGTTGGTGCCGCCTTTAGACAGAGACATATGGCAGTGCATGCCGGAGCCGTTATCGCCAAAAATTGGTTTTGGCATAAAGGTCGCAGTTTTACCGAAAGCGTGCGCTACGTTGTGCACAACGTATTTGTAGATCTGAATTTCGTCCGCTTTCTTGGTCATGGTGTTGAAGCGGGTTGCCACTTCATTCTGACCAGCCGTTGCCACTTCGTGGTGATGGGCTTCAACTACCAGGCCCATCTGCTCCATGGTCAGGCACATTGCAGAACGGATATCCTGAGAAGAATCGACCGGTGGTACCGGGAAGTAGCCGCCTTTCAGACCTGGACGATGGCCTTTGTTGCCGCCTTCGTACTCTTTACCGGTGTTCCATGCCGCTTCGATATCGTCGATAGCTACGTGAGAACCGGAAGTGGTGGCGCCGAAACGCACGTCGTCAAACAGGAAGAATTCTGGCTCTGGCCCGAACAGCACGGTATCCGCGATGCCGGAAGAACGCAGGAAATCTTCTGCGCGCTTGGCAATGGAGCGCGGATCGCGGTCGTAGCCCTGCATGGTGCCTGGCTCAAGAATGTCACAACGGATAATCAGGGTAGAATCTTCAAAGAACGGATCCAGGACAGCGGTCGTCGCGTCAGGCATCAGCACCATGTCGGACTCGTTGATGCCTTTCCAGCCGCCGATGGAGGAGCCATCAAACATTTTGCCTTCTTCGAAGAAGTCAGCGTTAACCTGGTGAGCAGGAATGGTAACGTGCTGCTCTTTACCCTTAGTGTCAGTGAAGCGCAGGTCAACAAATTTGACTTCATGCTCGTTCATCATCGACAGAACGTGTTCAGCGGACATACTTAACTCTCCTGGATTTTGTCATGGTCGTCGGTTAGAGAACTTTCGCGGCGCGCTTTGATTATCTCGCCCAGCCGACCGATAATTACGTTCTCTGACAAGCTACCGTTGTGGAAACGGGCGTTTTTCGCTTGATAAGATTAAAGCGAAAACTATGCCAACTTTCTTAATTGACGAAAAAAGCGCTATGATGCGCCCTCTCGTGAAACGGGAGCTGCACCACGATGGAAGTCGCGCACCATTGTGGTGCTTTTGCATGCGGGTTGTGCACAATTATGGTGCATTTTGACGGTAACGGGCAATTTTTGCACCGAAAACGGCCCTTAAAGCAATCCCGAAAGTTATCTTTAATTGAAAACTGTGATCCTGTTCAGCTCTTCGATTAATCCGTGTACAATAGCGCGCTATTTCTAATGCCTGAGGCAAAGCTGTGATCGAAAATTTGCGTAACATCGCCATTATTGCCCACGTTGACCATGGTAAAACTACCCTGGTTGACAAATTGCTGCAGCAGTCCGGGACTTTTGACGCCCGTACCGAAGCGGCCGAACGCGTAATGGACTCCAACGATTTGGAGAAAGAGCGTGGGATTACCATCCTCGCAAAAAACACCGCCATTAAATGGAACGACTACCGTATCAACATCGTGGATACCCCGGGACACGCCGACTTCGGCGGCGAGGTAGAGCGCGTGATGTCAATGGTCGACTCGGTGCTGCTGGTTGTGGATGCAATGGATGGCCCTATGCCGCAAACCCGCTTCGTGACCAAAAAAGCCTTCGCTAATGGTCTGAAGCCGATCGTGGTCATCAACAAGGTTGACCGTCCGGGCGCGCGTCCTGACTGGGTTGTGGATCAGGTATTCGACCTGTTCGTTAACCTGGACGCTACCGACGAACAGCTGGACTTCCCAATTATCTATGCTTCTGCCCTGAACGGTATCGCTGGTCTTGACCACACCGATATGGCGGAAGACATGACTCCGCTGTACGAAGCTATCGTTAAGCACGTTTCTCCTCCGCAGGTTGAGGTAGAAGCGCCGCTGCAGATGCAGATTTCCCAGCTGGACTACAACAACTACGTTGGCGTTATCGGTATCGGCCGCATCAAACGCGGTAAAGTGAAGCCGAACCAGCAGGTTACTATCGTTGATAGCGAAGGCAAAACCCGTAACGGTAAAGTGGGCAAAGTGCTGACTCACCTGGGTCTGGAGCGTATCGACGCGACCGAAGCGGAAGCGGGCGATATCATCGCTATCACCGGTCTGGGCGAGCTGAACATCTCCGACACCATCTGCGATCCGCAGAACGTGCAGGCGCTGCCAGCGCTGAGCGTAGATGAGCCTACCGTAACCATGTTCTTCAACGTCAATACCTCACCGTTCTGCGGTAAAGAAGGTAAGTTCGTTACTTCTCGTCAGATTCTGGATCGTCTGCGCAAAGAGCTGGTGCACAACGTAGCGCTGCGCGTAGAAGAAACGGAAGACGCCGATGCGTTCCGCGTATCCGGCCGTGGTGAGCTGCACCTGTCCGTACTGATCGAAAACATGCGTCGTGAAGGCTTCGAGCTGGCGGTATCCCGTCCGAAAGTTATCTTCCGCGAAGTTGACGGCCGCAAGCAGGAGCCGTTCGAGAACGTGACTCTGGATATCGAAGAGCAGCACCAGGGCGCCGTGATGCAGGCGATGGGCGAACGTAAAGCGGACATGAAAAACATGGATCCGGATGGCAAAGGTCGCGTACGTCTTGACTACGTTATCCCAAGCCGTGGCCTGATCGGCTTCCGTAACGAATTCATGACCATGACTTCCGGTACCGGTCTGCTGTACTCCACCTTCAGCCACTACGACGACATTCGTCCGGGCGAAGTAGGCCAGCGCCAGAACGGCGTACTGATCTCCAACGGCCAGGGTAAAGCGGTAGCCTTCGCCCTGTACAGCCTGCAGGATCGCGGCAAGCTGTTCCTGGGTCACGGCGCAGAAGTTTATGAAGGCCAGATCATCGGTATTCATAGCCGTTCTAACGACCTGACCGTTAACTGTCTGACCGGTAAGAAGCTGACCAACATGCGTGCTTCCGGTACTGACGAAGCGACCACGCTGGTTCCGGCAATCAAGATGACGCTTGAGCAGGCGATTGAGTTTATCGATGACGACGAGCTGGTGGAAGTAACTCCGCTGTCCGTGCGTATCCGTAAACGTCACCTGACCGAAAACGACCGTAAGCGCGCTTCACGCGGCAGCAAAGAAGCTTAATTCGTCGCTTTTAGCTGATAAACGCTCTCCGGGAAACCGGAGGGCGTTTTTTTATATTTGCTGGCAAGCAGCGCTGAAAGCCTTCGCTTGTGGGCAAATTAGCTGTATGGCCTGCCAGTTACGGGTAACCAGGTGAGCATTTTGACGATAGCAGGCATTGCTTTTGGTAAGTTTGAGCTTTGCCGGTAACCCTTTGAATCTGGAAGAAAGGTTGGGGGTCAATTCTATATTACTCAATAGAGCGTGGCCCTGAGGCAGTACTGCCGCTGCCAGCCAGGCTTCCATTGCCTGCGCCGGTAAACAAAAAAGATTCATCGGGCCTGCAAGTATGACGGGCGCTATCCAGCTTGCGATTGTCTGTTGCAAAGAAAGAATTGTCGCTGTCAGTGTAGGTTGCTGACAAGGCAAAGCCAGCCAGCCTGCATGACCTGCCAACGCGGCGATAGCAGAGCCGCACTGTTGGTAATGCATTCCGGCGACATCGACATCCAGATGAATAATCACGGCATCAAAACCTTCGAGTCCGGGAAGGTCGGCCAGACGAGTGAAATTGCCTGATTTCGCCATTTCCGCCATGCTATAGCACCATTTTATCACGCCGCCCCAGCCTCCGCCGGTTTGCGCGAGAATCGCTTCGCCAGGCAAGCGGCTGAGCACAAAAGGCACCTTAAGGACGGCTTTCAACGCGGCTTCGATAACAATAAAGTCGCTGGGTCCTTCACAGGCTACGGCAATACGTTTAGACATGCGGCAGCGCTCCCAAATTACCCATTAGCCACAGGCGAGAAAGTGGATATTGCTCGTTGAGCTTTTTCATACTTTCAGTCAATTCCACCCTTCTGACGACTGTATGGCCAAAAGCGTTTCGCTCCACGGCAAACAGCCGGACCTGCGGGTTTGCTAAGTCCAGGCCATCAAGCACTGCCGGATTATGCGAAGTAAATAAAATTTGCTGGCGCGCTTGCGATAAAATCCATTTTGACATTTTTTGTATCAAGGCCGATGCCAGACGTGGATTCAACGCCATATCAATATTATCGACTGCGAAGCAGGACGGGGCTTTCGGCGAAAGGCAAAGCAGCGCGCAAAAAAGAATATAGAGTACGCCTTCGCTGGCGTCGTAAGCTGTAAGCTGGTTGCGTGAAGTTTGCATAAAACGGTCGGTAAACTTAATACTTTCTGTGGTTCTTCCGACCGAAGGAGAGAGTAGCGAGCCTGTCTGCGAGGTCGTCGTAATATCGCTTATCCAGTCGATAAGATCGTAGATATCATTTGCAAGCGATTCGTCTTTATCCAGAACAGTTTTTTTCAACTCGGCGAAGCCCTCAGAGACAAGGCCGCCAGATAAACCTACCGGAGAACGTGGCTGAGTATCCGGCACAAGGCTTCTTAGCGTAGGCGTATTCGGCGCGTAAATAGCGAACTGTTGAAGCTTTTCCATCATCATTCGGGCAGGGTTGTCGCGAGCCAGCTCAATCATTTTAAGAGCGGCTAAACCCGCCGTTGGGTCTAAATCGACTTTTTTTCTTACGCCGGAAGAAATAATTTCACTGACGTCATCGGCAAGCACCTCTGTTTTGTATGACCAGAGCGGTTCCGGCTTTTCGAGTGGATTCAACAGTGAAATACGATAGGAAGCACTTTGATCGCTTATTGCGGAAAGACCAATATGAGCAGGCGTACGTGAAGAGGAAAAAGAAGATTTATAGAGACGGGGAAGGCCGGGTCTGACGCCTCTGCGCATCAGGGATTCGTCATCTACAGTGCCGCTTGCCGCAGCGCTAAGCACGCCCAGCGCCTCAAGAATATTGCTTTTCCCGGCGCCGTTAGCCCCAATAAAACAGTTAATTCTGCCCAGATCCAGCTTTAATGAGTGCAGCGATTTAAAGCCCTCGATCTTCAGTTCATTAATCATAGCCACTCCTTGTTCCGGCAATAGCGCATCATAAGACGATGCGGCAGAGTTTATAAGTCTTTTCGAACCGTAGGCCGCTGTTCCCTACGCTGCACTTTATAATTTGCGAGCTTTTATCCAGATGTTTAAGCACCACCTGTTCAGTCGTCCTTTTTACCGCTAGAGTGAGTACCTTGCCGGAACAAATGGAGATGACCATGCTGTATATCTTTGATTTAGGTAACGTCATTGTTGATATTGATTTCAACCGGGTTCTGGGCGTCTGGAGCGATCTGGGGCGCGTGCCGCTGGCCACGCTGCAAAGCCGCTTCACCATGGGCGAGAGCTTTGAGCGCCACGAACGGGGAGAAATCAGCGATGAAGCCTTCGCCGAACAGCTATGCGACGAGCTGGGGCTGGCGCTGAGCTTTGAACAATTCACCGCAGGCTGGCAGGCTGTCTTTGTAGGCGTAAGAACGGATACGATCCGCATTATGAATACGCTGCGCGCGCGCGGCGATCGCGTGGTAATCCTTTCGAACACTAACCGCCTGCACCAGCGTTTCTGGCCCTCACAGTATCCCGAGGTACAAAGCGCAGCGGATAAGCTTTATCTCTCGCAGGAAATGGGCATGCGCAAGCCGGAGGCGAGGATCTTCCAGCAGGTGCTGAGCGAAGAAGGGTTCAGCGCCGACCAGGCTACTTTCTTCGACGACAATCAGGAAAATATCGAGGCGGCGCAGGCGCTGGGTATTCAAAGCGTGCAGGTTTTTGATGCCACCACTATTCCGGCCTTCTTCGCCAATGCGGCTGATTAAACATCGTTCAAGGGCCACCTGGCGCTGGATAAAGCTGCTCTGGCAGCGTATCGACGAAGATGGCATGACCATTCTGGCGGGCCATCTTGCCTACGTCTCGCTGCTGTCGCTGGTGCCGCTTATCGCGGTGGTTTTTGCGCTTTTCGCCGCTTTTCCGGCCTTTAACGATATCAGTCGGCAGCTTAAACTCTTTATTTTTGAAAACTTTGTGCCAGCGTCCGGCACGGTGATCCAGAGCTATCTGGAGCAGTTTGTCGCCAACGTCAATAAAATGACGGCGGTGGGCGCCTGTGGCCTGGTCGTCACTGCGCTACTGCTGATGTACTCCATCGACAGCGCGCTGAATGTTATCTGGCGCAGCAAGCGAAAAAGACCGATGGTTTACTCTTTTGCGGTCTACTGGATGATCCTGACGCTTGGCCCGCTGCTGGCAGGGGCGAGCCTGGCGATCAGCTCTTATCTGCTGTCGCTACGCTGGGCTTCAGTCAGCGGCGTCAGCGGGCTGATCGACTACGGGCTGCGCGTCTTCCCGCTGCTGCTGTCATGGCTGAGCTTCTGGCTGCTTTACAGCATAGTGCCGACGCGGCAGGTGCCGGGCAAAGATGCGCTGGTCGGCGCACTGGTCGCCGGACTGCTGTTTGAACTGGGCAAAAAAGGGTTCGCGCTCTATGTTACGATGTTCCCTTCATACCAGCTGATTTACGGCGTACTGGCGGTGATCCCTATTCTGTTTCTCTGGGTTTACTGGACATGGTGTATTGTCCTGCTGGGTGCGGAAATCACCGCCACCCTCGGCGACTACCGCCAGCTTAAACAAGAAGAAGAAAAGGAAGAGCATGATTGCCTTAATTCAACGAGCGCTGAGCGCCAGCGTGACGGTAGCCAGCGAGACGGTGGGTGAAATCGGCCCCGGATTGCTAATCTTATTAGGCGTAGAAAAAGGCGACGACGAGCAAAAGGCGCAGCGGCTGTGCGATCGCGTGCTGGGCTACCGCATTTTCAGCGATGAAAACGGCAAAATGAACCTCAACGTGCAGCAGGCAGGCGGCAGCGTGCTGGTGGTCTCGCAGTTTACGCTGGCGGCCGATACGCAAAAAGGGATGCGTCCGGGCTTTTCGGCTGGCGCGGCGCCTGAAGAAGCCGAGCGGCTTTATAACCACTTTGTCGGCTGCTGCCGCGAAAAAGGCATCGTTGCCGAAACGGGCCGCTTTGCGGCGGATATGCAGGTTGCGCTGGTCAACGACGGGCCTGTGACCTTCTGGCTCCAGGTATGAAAAGGTCGGAAAGACCGGTCGGCCCGGAAAGAGAGAACCATTTTATGTATCATCTCCGTGTACCTGAAACCGCAGAAGAGCTGGATACCTACTATCAGTTCCGCTGGGAAATGCTGCGCAAGCCGCTGCGTCAGCCGATGGGATCCGAAAGAGATGCCTGGGATGCGCTGGCGCACCACCAAATGGTGGTTGATGAAAACAACAGGCCGGTCGCGGTTGGCCGGCTCTACATCAATGCGGATAACGAGGCGGCAATCCGCTTTCTGGCCGTGCATCCTTCCGTACAGGGCAAAGGCCTGGGTACGCTGGTGGCGATGACGCTGGAATCCGTGGCGAGGCAGGAAGGAGCCAAACGCGTGGTCTGTAGCGCCCGCGAAGATGCCGTCGAGTTTTTTGCCAAGCTGGGCTACGTCAATCAGGGCGAGATTACCGCGCCGCAAACCACGCCGGTGCGTCACTATTTGATGATTAAGCCGGTGGTTACGCTGGACGATATCCTGCATCGCGCCGACTGGTGCGGGCAACTGCAGCAGGCCTGGTACGAGCATATTCCGCTAAGCGAGAAAATGGGCGTACGCATTCTGCAGTACACCGGGCAAAAATTTATTACCACCATGCCGGAGACCGGCAACCAGAACCCTCACCATACGCTGTTTGCGGGCAGCCTGTTTTCGCTGGCGACGCTGACCGGCTGGGGATTAATCTGGCTGCTGCTGCGCGAGCGGCACCTGGGCGGCACCATTATCCTGGCGGATGCGCATATCCGCTACAGCCATCCAATCAGCGGCAAACCCGGTGCGGTAGCGGATTTAGGCTCGCTGAGCGGCGATCTGGACAGGCTGGCGCGCGGCCGCAAAGCGCGCGTGCAGCTGGAAGTGGAACTGTTTGGCAATGAAGAGTGCGGCGCGGTATTTGAAGGCGTTTATATCGTACTGCCTGCCGATCCGGACGGCCCGCTGGAACCGGCCGGAACCACCATGCCCTAGCGGCCTTTTTTCTTGCGGCCTGGCTGGGTAAAGCGCTTGCGGGAAGCCAGATTGCCCGGCGTTTTCGCCCCGTCTTTGCCGCCTTTATCACCGCTTTTCACGCCGCCGCCCGCCGGTTTCTTCGCGGCGGCGGGCTTCGCTTTAGGCTGCGCCTTTTTCGTGGGCTTAGCTTCTGAAGAAGAGTCCTCGATCAGCTTAAACAGCTCTACCAGCTCGTCATCGGTAAGATCGCGCCATTCGCCCAGCGGCAGCCCTTTCAGACTGACGTTCATAATGCGCGTGCGCTCCAGTTTAGTCACCTCGTAGCCGAAGTGCTTGCACATGCGGCGGATCTGGCGATTAAGCCCCTGCACCAGCGTAATACGGAAAACAAAAGGCGCTTCTCTCTGTACCTTGCACTTCAGCGTCACCGTGCCCAGCATCGGCACACCGGCGCTCATCCCTTCGATAAACTCATCCGTCACCGGTTTGTTTACCGTAACCACGTACTCTTTCTCGTGGTTATTTCCGGCGCGCAGGATTTTATTCACCAGGTCGCCGTGGTTGGTCAGAAAGATCAGTCCCTGGGAATCTTTATCCAGCCGCCCTATAGGGAAAACGCGTTTGCTGTGGTTGACGAAATCGCTGATGTTATCCCGCTCGCCTTCTTCCATGGTGGTGATGATACCGACCGGTTTATTCAGCGCGATAAACACCAGATCTTCCTCGTCACGCGGCTCAATAAGCTGACCGTTCACTTTCACCACGTCGCCAGCAAACACCTGCGCGCCTACGGCGGCCCGCTTGCCGTTAATAAAAACATTTCCCTGTTCGATGTAGCGATCGGCATCGCGACGAGAACAGATACCGCTCTCGCTAATGTATTTATTGAGACGAATGGATGAGTTGGTCAGCATGATTCCTCCGTAAAAAAAGCGGACTATACAGTAACCGCACTATGTTGCGAATACGCATTAGCCCGCCCGGTGGCATTTTTATTTGGCGTTCAGCTCGCCTGCCTGCAAAGCCTGCTGTACGGATTTTTCGCCCGCGGTAGCGGAGAGTGTACCGTTAACGGAAGCTTTCAGCGGTGCGCCTTTTGCCAGGCTCGCCTGCATTTTTAGCGACAGTTCGCCGTTGCCATCCAGCGGCACGGCTGGCCATCCCCAATCCTGCAACAGATTCAATGGCGCTTCGCGGCCCTGCAAAGAGAGAGAAAGCGCGCGCTGCGGCTGCTGGGAAACTGTCGCCAGCCCTTCAATCATGCCGCTGCGGGGAAACGCGCTCATTTCGGTTACGTTGATCGCGTTATTGTCCGCGGTGATAGCGATAGAAGGGCGACGCAGATCTACGCGGTTGAAAGTGGCTTCCGCTGCGTTAAAGCTCAGATTGCCGCTCCAGATACCCCATTCCCGATCGCGCGCCAGCAGCAGATTGCTGCCCGTACCGTCCAGCGAAGTCATCTGGAAAGGGAAAGCCGGATCGACATCAATAATCAGGTTATGGCTGACGTTCAGCTTTGTTACTTCCACACTGTTCAGCCACTCCGGCAGGCGCGCCAGCCAGAGCTCGCGCCAGTCCTGCGGCAGCGTATATTCCAGGCCTGCGATTACCGCTTCGTCCAGCGTCAGCTTTTTGTCGCTGCGCGTCCAGTTTCCCGAGGCGCGAACCAGGCCGTTAACCCAGCGGGAGCTGAACTGCGTCAGCGCCGCGCCCTGGGGTGAAAACGTCATATTAACGATGGGATCGTTCAGCTGTAGCGTGCCGTTGACAAAGCTGCTGGCGTTCATCGACAGCGAACCCTCATCGCTCGCCCAGTCGCCATCGCTCAGCGTAACGTTTTTCAGCGCCAGATCGAGATCGCTGACTGCCCAATTCTGGCCTTCCAGCTTCGCATCAGTCACTTCGACCCGATCGAAATGAACGGCGGGCAAGGTCAGCAGAGGCTGTAAAAATTCGTTAAGCGTCTTGCTGCTTTGCAGGCGCAGGCTATTCAGCCTTAGCGCACTGACCTGCCAGACGCCCTGAGCATCACGCTGTGCGCTGCCCGTTACCGAGCCGCGTGCCACATCGGCACCCACATTGCTCAGCACCAGCTGCTGCTTAGTGATACGCCCCTGAATCAACACATTGCTGGCAGGCATCTCTTTAAACGTCAGTGAGCCAGCGCTGAACTGGAAGCTGGCGTCGCTGCCGATGAAACTTGCCGCTGAGGGCTGCCACGGCATTACGCCGCCGTTCACACGCTGCGCAGTCAAAGGCAGCGCGTCGTGGAAACTGGTTACCGCCATATCGCTTAGCTGTAAACGATCGGCAGAAAAGGGCAGCGCGCTGGTTTTATTGGTTACCCTTAGCGTGCCCTGGTTGAGCAGAATGCTGGCAAAATGCAGCGGCTCGGTAAACTGAACGGCACTCAGACCTAAATCCACGCGTTTAGCTACCAGAATGGCGGGTTTGGTTTTATGGCCGAAGGAAACATCATGCAGGATCAGATGCGAAGGGGCGGAAAAATTATGCTCCAGCTTGCCAAACACCAGCTGGTAATTACTGTGCTGGCTGACGGCGCGGCCCAGCCAGCTGGCGCCCCAGCGCGTTTGCAGCAGCAGATAAAGCACCACGACAACCACCAGCAGCAAGGCCAGCAGCCAAAGAAGAATTTTTCCGACAGATTTCATTGCAGCTATCCCTGTGAGCTTTAAGTAAGGGGTTTTATGCCTGATTTAGCGGCGAAGCTCAAGCCTGGATAGCGGCAGAAGGCGGCTGGCCCTCTGCCGTCTTTGCTATTTTTCCTGCGGGAAAAGCAGGTTCAGCACGATAGCGGTAATGCCGCCGGCGGCTATGCCGGATGAGAGCAGCGTTTTCAGCCACTGTGGCGCAAACTGCAAAATAAGCGGCTGCTGTGAGACGCCAAGCCCTACCGCCAGCGACAGCGCGATAATCATAATAGCGCGGCGGTTCAGCGGCTCGCGTGAAACAATACGAACCCCGGAAGCGGCGATAGTGCCGAACATCACGATAGTTGCGCCGCCCAGTACCGGCTCAGGAATATGCTGAACAAAACCGCTAACTGCCGGGAAAAGCCCCAGCGCGATCAGCATCAGCGCCACTACAAAACCTACGTAGCGGCTGGCGACGCCGGTCAGCTGGATCACGCCGTTGTTCTGGCCGAAACAAGAGTTGGGAAAAGTATTGAACAGCGCCGATACGCAGGAGTTCAGGCCGTTCGCCAGCACGCCGCCTTTCAGCCGCTGCATATAGAGCGGGCCGCTGACCGGCTGTTCGGAAACATCAGAAGTCGCGGTAATATCGCCGATAGTTTCCAGTGAGGTCACCATAAACACCAGCATCAGCGGGATCAGCAGATTCCAGTCGATGCCCAGCCCGTAGTAGAACGGCTTTGGCACCGCCATCAGCGGCTGATCGGTTGGCGCTGTTGTGGCTGGCAACATATCCATCAGCCAGGCCAGCAGATAGCCGACGGCCATGGCGATCACCAGTGAAGCCACGCGCAGATAAGGATTACGCTGGCGGTTCAGCAAAATAATCACCAGCAGCACTGCGCCCGCCAGCAGCAGGTTTTTCGGTGCGCCAAAGGTGTGATCGCTGATAGCCGCGAAGCCGCCGCCAATCGAGGTCAGCCCAACCTGAATCAGTGACAGGCCGATAATCATCACCACGATGCCGGAAACCAGCGGCGTAATAATGCGGCGCGCCAGATGCAGCACGCGGGAAAGCGCCATTTCGGTAACGGAAGCCAGCATCAGCGTGCCGAACAGTGCTGCCATCATCGTCGGCACATCTGCGCCGCCGCTTTTCAACGCCATACCGCCCATAATCAGCGGCGTCACAAAGTTAAAGCTGGTGCCCTGAATGGAGAGCAGTCCTGAGCCGACCGGCCCCCAGGTTTTAATCTGCAAAATGGACGCGACGCCGGAGGCAAACAGCGACATGCTGATAATATGCTGCGTATCCTGTGCGGGCAGCCCCAGCGCCTGGCAAATCAGCAGCGCAGGCGTAATAACCGCAACGAACATCGCCAGCAAATGCTGGCAGGCGGCGAACAGAGTTTGCGGCAGCGGCGGACGATCTTCCAGCCGGTAGATCAATTCACTTTTTGCGGCGGCGCGACTGGCTTCTGGGGTATTAACGGACATGCTCGGGATTCCGTGGCGAAGAAAGTGGCGATTTTAAGCTTCCTCACCGTAAAAGCAAACGATTGCCACTAACTTAAAGCGCGGAAGGACAAAGCCCAGGCAGCGAAGCGGGCCACAATTCACTAAGCTTAAACATCGCGCCTGCGGGCCAGCTAAAAAAGGGAGAACAACATGAACGTATTTATTATTGGTGCAACGGGCGGCGTGGGCCGCCGCCTGAGAAAAAGGCTGGTTGGCGCGGGCCATCAGGTTACCGGACTCTATCGCCGCGACAGCCAGAAAGAAACGCTGGAGGCGGACGGCGTAACGCCGGTTAATATCGATCTGATGAACACCAGCAGCGAAAGACTGGCGGCAGCAATGCAGGGCTGCGATGCCGTAGTCTTCTCTGCGGGTGCGGCAGGCGCGGGCGTAGACTTTACGGATGGTATCGACGGTCGCGGCGCGCGCTTTGCTGCCGAAGCCGCGAGACAGGCGGGCATTCAGCGCTTTTTGCTGGTCTCTGCTTTTCCCGAAGCGGGAAGGGGAAAAACGCCTTCGCCAGGCTTTGAACACTATATGCAGGTAAAAAAGCAGGCTGACGTGATGCTGACAGCAACCTCGCTGGACTGGGTGATCCTGCGGCCCGGCACGCTGATTAACGAAGCGGGCACGGAAAAGGTCAAAGCCGGACTGGCTATTCCTTATGGCTCGGTTCCGCGCGACGATGTAGCCGCCGTGCTGCACGCGCTGATTGAACAGCCGGAAGTGAAAAGAGTGATTATCGAGCTGACCGCTGGCGAGCAGCCCGTAGGCGAAGCGGTTGCCGCGATGGCGGCTTTTAGCGGGCGTTAATAGTCGTGGTCAGGCGTTGGTATAGCGCTCTGTTTCCGGCATCCAGCGCTCAATTAACGCCTGTGCCTGCTCGGGATAGTGCTGGTGAATATGACGGGCAACGCGCTGGACTTCCGGGATCATCGCACCGTCGCGTACCAGATCGGCTACTTTGAATTCGGCATTGCCGGTCTGCCGCGTGCCCAGCAGTTCGCCTGGGCCACGGATCTCCAAATCACACTGGGCGATAACAAAGCCATCGTTGCTGTCGCGTAGCACCTGCAAACGCTTCTGCGCCGTTTTGCTTAGCGGCGCTTTATAGAGCAGTACGCAATGGGATGCGACCGAGCCACGGCCTACGCGGCCGCGTAGCTGATGCAGCTGCGCCAGTCCCAGCCGCTCCGGGTTCTCGATAATCATCAGGCTGGCATTGGGCACATCCACGCCAACTTCAATTACCGTAGTGGCGACCAGCAGATCGATCTCACCCTGTTTAAAAGCCTGCATAACCGCCTGCTTCTCGGCAGGTTTCATCCGTCCGTGCACCAGCCCGACCTGTAGCTCCGGCAGTGCCAGTTTCAATTCTTCCCAGGTGGCTTCGGCTGCCTGCGCCTCGAGCTGTTCCGACTCTTCGATCAGCGTACAGACCCAGTAGGCCTGACGCCCTTCGCCGCTACAGGCATTCTGCACGCGGGTAATAATATCGGCTCTTCGCGTATCGGGAATGGCGACGGTGGTGACCGGCGTACGGCCCGGCGGCAGCTCGTCAATGGTGGAGGTTTCCAGATCCGCATAGGCGGTCATCGCCAGGGTTCGTGGAATAGGCGTAGCGGTCATAATCAGCTGATGAGGATGAAAACCCTGCTGGAGTCCTTTCTCCCACAGCGCCAGCCGCTGGTGGACGCCAAAGCGATGTTGTTCATCGATAATTACCAGCGCCAGGCCGTTGAACTGCACCTGCTCCTGAAAAATCGCGTGGGTGCCAACGATCATCGACACCTGGCCGCTGGCAATGGCTTCCTGCTGCGCCAGCCGCGCCTTGCCTTTCTGCTTGCCCGCCAGCCAGCCTACCTCAATGCCCAGCGGCGCGAACCACTGACGGAAGTTGTTGGCATGCTGTTCGGCCAGCAGCTCGGTAGGCGCCATCAGCGCAACCTGTTTGCCCCAGGCGATAACATTCAGCGCGGTCAGGGCAGCCACCAGCGTCTTGCCCGAGCCTACATCGCCCTGCACCAGCCGCATCATTGGATAGCTTTGCGCCAAATCCTGTTCTATTTCCTGAACTACCCGCGCCTGGGCGTTGGTAGGTTTAAAAGGTAAAGCGGCCAGCAGCTTATCGCTCAGCTCGTGACGAACCGTCATAGGTAAGGCCTGATAGCGCTGCGCTCCAGCTCGCACGGCCAGCATGCTGAGATTGTGCGCCAGCAGCTCTTCCATAATCAGGCGGCGCTGCGCGGGATGCCTGCCGTTCTCCAGATCCACCAGTTCCATATCAGGTGGCGGCCTGTGCAGCATACGCAGCGCATCTGGCAGGCTGATCATGCCCTGGCTCAGCTCTGGCGGCAGCAGCTCGGCGATGGCGCAGGTATCCAGCAGCTTCAGCGCCTGATCGGTCAGGTTGCGCAGCGTCGCCTGGCGTACGCCTTCCGTGGTGGAGTAAACTGGCGTCAGCGTTTCCTGAAGCTCTACCGGGCCGCTTTCGCCCTGGATACGATATTCCGGATGAATGATTTCGGCGCCGCGCTGGCCGCGTTTGATCTCGCCATAGGCGGTAACGCGACGTCCTGGCGCCAGACTATTCTTCATCCCGGCGTTAAAGTTAAAAAAGCGCAGCGTCAGGATGCCGCTACCGTCGCTGATCTGACAGGTCAGCATACGGCGGCGGCCAAAGGAGATATCGCTTTGCAGCACTTCGCCTTCTACCGTGGCATAAATATTGGGCAGAAGGTCATTGATAGCGTAAAGCTGGGTACGGTCTTCGTAACGCAGCGGCAGGTGCAGCAGCAGATCCTGTATGGTCGTCAACCCAATCTTCGCCAGCTTGCCGGCCAGGCTTGCGCCGACGCCGGAAAGCGTGGTGAGTGGGATGGAGTCCAGCAGGCGGCCCGTCATTTTCTGCGTACCGAGGCCTGCATGGTGGCCCACCAGTCGGCATCGGCGACCACTTCGCCCGCCTCGTCAATTTGCGGATAAGGCAAACCTTTATGTTTGGCGACCCTTGCCAGCACGGGATAGCCGCCTTCAAACAGCAGGCGCTGTTGCTCCTCGTAGGGTAGCTGGCTTTCCTGCCGCTGGTACATGCCTGCGTTCTGGCGCTGGCGCTGCGCTTCATAGAGGATCAGCGCCGAAGCCACCGAAACGTTCAGCGACTGCACCATGCCGACCATCGGAATAATAATGTCCTGGTCAGCCAGCTCCAGCGCCTGCTGGGTAATGCCGGTTTTTTCCTGCCCCATCAGCACGCAGGTTGGCCGCGTATAATCTATCTCGCGGAAATCTACGGCCTTGTCGGAAAGGTGAGTAGCCAGGATTTGCATTCCCTGAGCCTTTAAGTGACCCACCGCCTCCGCAATTGTCGGATGAGTTTTTACCTGCACCCAGCTATTGCTGCCGGCGGCGGCCGAGGCCATAGTGCGCATCCGGCTGCCGGGCCAGACCGCATGAACCTCATGCACGCCGACCGCATCCGCCGTGCGGATCACCGCAGAAACGTTATGCGGCTTGTGAACCTGCTCCATGCAGACGGTCAGATCATGCTGGCGGGCAGCCAGCATTTCGCGGATACGGGCAAAGCGTTGAGCATTCATGCGCTAGTTTCGGTTGCGGTGAACTTTGATCACGTCCGGCATTACGCGGATTTTACGCATAATATTCGCCAGATGAACGCGATCGCGCGCCGTCAGACGGATAAAGGCACAGTAAACCCGGCCATCTTTCTCTTCCGTGTTCAGGCTCTGGATATTCGACCCGGAGGTGTTGATCGCCGCGGTCAGATTCGCCAGCGCGCCCTGGTGGTTAAACATATCCACCTTGATCTCCGCTACAAACTCCTGCTCGGTAACTTTATCCCACTCTACCGCCATAAATTTCTCTGGCTCTTTCTGGTAGCCCCGGATATTTCGGCAGGATTCGTGATGCACCACCAGACCTTTGCCCGGACTGACGTGCGCCACGATAGGATCGCCCGGAATAGGGCGGCAGCACTTGGCAAAAGTGATCAGCACACCATCGGCACCCTTGATCGGCAGCTTGCCGCGCGAAGGCGTGTTGGAAACCGTCTGCGGCTGGTCGCTCTGCTGTAGGTTTTTAGCAACCACCACGCTCATGGCGTTGCCCAGACCAATTTCGGCCAGCAGATCGTCCAGCGTTGCCAACTTCATGCGTTCCAGCTCGTGCTGGATGCTCTCCGGCGAGATCTCGGCCAGCTTGCGGCTGCCGCCCAGCGCATGGTTCAGCAGACGGCGGCCCAGGCTCACGGAATCATCACGCTTAAGGTTTTTCAGCAGCTGGCGGATTTTAGCGCGCGCCTTGGAGCTGACCACAAAGTTCAGCCATGCCGCATTAGGCCGCGCGCCTGGCGCCGTGATGATCTCGACAGTTTGTCCGCTGGTCAGCGGCTGGGAAAGCGGGTAAGGCTGGCGATCGACGCGCGCGCCCACGCAGGCATGGCCGATATCGGTATGCACGGCATAGGCAAAGTCGACCGGCGTCGCGCCCGCAGGCAGCTCGACGATACGGCCTTCCGGCGTGAAAACGTAAATCTCGTCCGGGAAAAGATCTGATTTTACGCTCTCGATAAATTCAAAAGAGCTGCCCGCGCTCTGCTGTAGCTCCAGCAGGCTTTGCAGCCAGCGCTGGGCGCGGATCTGCGCGGTAGTACTGCTTTCGCCCTGTTCCTTATAGGCCCAGTGCGCCGCTACACCCATCTCTGCCATCTGATCCATATCTTCTGTACGGATCTGCACTTCGACCGGCACGCCGTGCGGGCCAATCATTGAGGTGTGCAGGGACTGATAGCCGTTGGCCTTGGGAATAGCGATATAATCTTTTACCCGGCCAGGGCGAGGCTTATAGAGGCTGTGCATCTGGCCCAGCACCCGATAACAGGTATCCACATCGTGCACGATCACCCGAAATGCGTAGATATCCATAATAGAATGGAAGCGCTGCTCTTTAAGGTGCATCTTGCAGTAGATGGAATAGAGGTGTTTTTCCCGGCCGCTGACGCGACACGGAATACCGGCTTCCTGCAGGCGACCGTCGATTTCCGAGAGGATTTTCTGGATCATCTCTTTACGGTTGCCGCGCGCCGCTTTCACTACCTCTTTGATTACGCGGTAGCGGTTAGGGTAGAGCGCTTCGAAACCCAGCTCTTCGAGCTCGGTTTTCAGATGATGGATACCCAGGCGGTGCGCCAGCGGACTGTAGATCTCTAACGTCTCCAGCGCGATACGGCGGCGCTTATCGGGACGCAGCGACCCCAGCGTACGCATATTATGCGTGCGGTCGGCCAGCTTGATCAGAATGACGCGGATATCCTGCACCATCGCCATGATCATTTTGCGAAAGTTTTCGGCCTGGGCCTCTTTCTTGTCGCGGAATTTCAGCTTGTCGAGCTTGGAAACCCCTTCCACGAGCTCAGCGACGTTCTTGCCGAACAGCTGTTCCATATCCTGATAGGTGGCGGGCGTATCCTCGATCACATCGTGCAGAAGCGCGGCCATGAGCGTTTCATGGTCGAGCTTCATCTCCGCCAGAATGCAGGCGACAGCAACCGGATGGGTAATGTAAGGCTCACCGCTGGAGCGAGTCTGTCCCTCGTGAGCATCACGTGCGACAAGGTAAGCTTGCTTGAGGCGTTTGATCTGATCCTCAGGCAAGTATTTTTCAATCAGTTGATTGAGACTTTCAAACAGATACAAGGGCGAGCCTTCCGGCTGATGATTAACGACGACCTTCAGCGATAGCGGTAACAGCCTGCAGCTCTGCGGCTTCCTGCTCCTGCTGTTCCTGACGATCACGAACGTCCAGAATCTGGTTGGTGATCAGACCTTCTTCGATCTCGCGCAGCGCGATCACGGTAGACTTGTCGTTTTCTTCCGGAACCAGCGGATCTTTGCCGCCAACCTGCATCTGGCGAGCGCGACGAGCGGCGACCAGAACCAGGTCAAAACGGTTACCAATTTTTTCTACTGCGTCCTGTACGGTTACGCGTGCCATAAGTGTGATACTCCACGGTTGACGAAATGACTGGGCATCATACTGAGTTGTCCTCAGTCTGCCAACAGTTTGCTGATTAAAGCATCATGACGGGATTTTTGACGGCCCATTCGCAGACGCTCGGCGCGAATAATGGTTTTCAGATCGGACAGCGCCAGATCGAAATCATCGTTCACAATAAGGTAGTCGTACTCTGCGTAGTGGCTCATTTCCGCGACGGCCTGCGCCATACGCCGGGTGATCACCTCTTCGCTGTCCTGGCCGCGGCCGCGCAGGCGGCGATCCAGCTCATCTTTTGACGGTGGCAGCACGAAAATACTGCGCGCCTGCGGCATTTTCTGGCGGATTTGCTGCGCGCCCTGCCAGTCAATATCCAGAAAGACATCCACACCGGTTGAGAGCACCTGCTCAATCGCCCTGCGGGACGTGCCGTAGTAGTTGCCGAAAACTTCGGCATGCTCCAGAAAGGCACCTTCTGCGATCATCTGACGAAATTCATCATGGTTGACGAAATAGTAATGCTCGCCATGATTCTCACCCGGACGCACGCCCCTGGTGGTATGGGAAATGGAAACCTGGGTGTCATACAGCGGTTGCGTCTTTAACAGCGCGTTAATCAGGCTGGATTTCCCCGCGCCGCTTGGAGCTGAAACAATAAAAAGTGTGCCTTGAGCCATGATTCTTTCTTGATATGCCAGTCGGAGTCTACTTCCTGCACAGTATACACGGGTGAAGGGCAGGATGCAGCGTTTCGGCTGTTTCGCCGCGTTTTTTCTCAAAAACTGGAAGATGGCTCGCGGCGCTAATGCTGCGTTTCATGCTATGGCGAAAAACTTTGCGGCCCGTTTTCCAGAACCGATCTTCCGCTGTCGCCACGCCTGCGCTTTGCCGGTTTACTACGCAAGCAGAGCAACAAAGGAGTGTGAAGATGCGAAGCATAATAATGATATTGGGTCTGGCCTGGTGCGTCATCGCCCAGGCCTTTTGCCCCGTCTGGTCGCCAGCAAGGGCAGATACAGAGATGCAGGCGCTGGAAAAACAGCTAAGCGACTGGGATCGCGCCTATTACCAGCAGGGCATTAGTCTGGTAACAGACGAGCGTTACGATGTGTTAGAGAAAAAGTATCGCGACTGGCAGCGCTGCTTTCAGCCGGGAAGCGAGCCGCGTTCGCCTGAGCTGGCGAAAAACGGCAAAGCGCGGCATCCGGTGGCGCATGTCGGCGTTAAAAAGCTGCCTGACAGACAAGCGGTCGCGCGCTGGATGATGGGCAAAAAGCCGTTATGGGTACAGCCAAAACTGGATGGCGTTGCCGTCACGCTGCATTACCAACGCGGAGAGCTTACGCAGGTTATCAGCCGCGGCGATGGGCTACAGGGTGAAGACTGGACGGCAAAAGCGCGGCAGATTCCCGCTATCCCGCAGCGTATTCCGCTTACCGCCAATTCTTTGACGCTTCAGGGCGAGCTTTACCTGAAGATGACCGATCATCAACAGAGCAGCAAAGGCGGTGTCAATGCGCGCAGCATTGTTGCGGGTGCAATGAGGCGCAGCGAGGCTTCACCGTTATTGCAGCAGCTGGGTATTTTTATCTGGGCCTGGCCGGACGGGCCAGCATCAATGCAGCAGCGTTTGCAGCAGTTAAGCGAGGCCGGTTTCAGCATAATGGCAGCCTGGAGCAAGCCTGTCGCCAACGTCGATGAGGTTGCAGAGTGGCGGGAACGCTGGTTTAACCAGCCGCTGCCTTTTGTTACGGATGGTGTGGTGATCCACGGCACGCCGGTAAAAGGCGCGTACTGGCTGCCTGGCGAAAACAGCTGGTCGGCAGCCTGGAAGTACAGCCCGCTAAAAGTCACCACGGAGGTACGCTCGGTGGATTTCCCCATCGGGCGCACCGGAAAAGTCGGCACGGTATTAAACCTTACGCCCGTGCAGTTGGATGACAAAAAAGTCAGCCGGGTTAACATCGGCTCGCTGAAGCGCTGGCAAAAGCTGGATATCGTGCCAGGCGATCTGGTTGCTGTCAGCCTGGCGGGCCAGGGGATCCCCAGATTTGACGAAGTAGTCTGGCGGGTAGAAAAGCGCGATAAACCGCAGGCGCCAAACGCCGAAGCTTTCCACGCGTTAAGCTGTTTCTACTATACCCCAGCCTGCCGCGAGCAGCTGCTGGCCCGCCTGGTCTGGTTAAGCGGCAGCAAAGCGCTGGCGATGACCGGCGTCAGCCGCAGCAGCTGGCAACGTTTAATGCAAGCCGGTCAGCTCAGCCATCTTTTTTCCTGGCTAACGCTCACGCCAGAAGAGCTGCATAAAACGGAAGGCATCACGCCCGCTCGTGCCGACTGGCTCTATCACCAGTTCTCGCTGAGCCGACAGCAGCCTTTTCGCCGCTGGGTGAAAGCGCTGGGTGTGCCCATTGCGGAAAGCACGCTCAACGCTATTGCGGATAACAGTTGGGCAACGCTGCTGGCACGTAAAGTTGAGGCCTGGCAGCAACTGCCAGGCACAGGTAAAACGCTGGCGGGCCAAATCAGCAACTTTCTGCACCATCCTCAGGTTCGGCAACTGATTGCCTATATAGAAGAGGCAAAGCCATGAGCCATTTAATGGTCGGCATAGGGATAGTTAAACACCGGCAGCCCCAGCCGAAAGCGCAGCGCCAGCAGGCGGGTCAGAAAGCCGAACAGCAGGGTAATCACCGTCGCCAGCTCGTCGGAGAGCGGCGTTTTCAGCAGCAGAATGTAGAGCCAGCCGGAAGCGAAAGCGATACCGGCATAGAGCTCTTTCTGGAAAACCAGCGGAATGCGATTACAAAACATATCGCGCAGCACGCCGCCGAAAACGCCGGTAATCACGGCGCTAATGGCGGCGATAATCGGCGCATGGCCCATATCCAGCGCGACTTTAGTACCGATAATCGAAAAAACGGCCAGGCCCAGCGCGTCCAGCACCAGAAATACCTTGCGCAAATGCGGCATCAGCGGCGCAAGCTGCGTGGTGACTACTGCGGCCAGCGCCACAATAATGATGTATTCCGGGTGTTTGACCCAGCCAAGCGGATAGTGGCCAAGCAGCATATCGCGCACCGAGCCACCGCCGATAGCGGTGACGGAAGCGATGATAATAACGCCGAACATATCCATTTTACGGCGGCCAGCGGCCAGCGCGCCGGTCATGGCTTCTGCGGTGATCCCAATCAGATAGAAAACAGTAAGTAGCATAACCCGCTCCTGAAGAGTTGGCGGCAAGCCTGCAGGATCTCTAACAGGTTGGCGACTGAAATTTTTTTAAAAGCCTTCAGGCAAATGAGTTTACCTAATCTGAAAATAAAATCTCGGCGTAGTTATCAAGGGCAAGCTTTTATTTTTTATAGGTTTTTGAAATTGGCTTTTCGCAATAGAGCCTGGCTTTATCAGATAGCGTAATTAAAAAACCGCATGCCGGGCATGGCAATGTCCGGGCAGGCAAAAACAAGGACGAAAAAAATGATGGCGAACGAAATTTTTCGACTGCTGGCGAAAGGCATTCATCCGGAAACGGGTGAACTGCTCTCCCCGGCCTCCATTGTTCATACGCCGGATGCCATAAGGCTGCTGTTTGCCCTGGCGGAAGAGTTCAGCGGCGTAAACTTTAGCGCTGTAGCAAGAAAAGAGAAGGTGAAACTGACGCCAGAGCAGCGGCGAGAGAAAAACCTGGCGGAAGGACGTCCCGCCAACGCTTATCTGCCCTGGAGCGAAGAGGAAAAGCAAAGCCTTATCCTACATTTTCGCCAGGGCTACACGGTCAGGGAGCTGGCCGAGCTGTGCGAACGCTCGCCCCGTTCGGTTGCAATGCAGCTGGAAAGGCTGGCGCTGATTACGCCTGAGCAGGCGGCCACCTTTACCTGAGGCAGAGCCGGCAAGTCGTGAAAACAGGCCGTGCGGCAAAAAGCGGGCAATCAGTTTTTCTTAACGAACTCTGATTTCAGCTTCATCGGGCCGAAGCCGTCGATCTTACAGTCGATATTATGGTCGCCTTCCACCAGGCGAATGCTTTTGACACGGGTGCCGATCTTAAGCGGCGTAGAGCTGCCTTTGACCTTGAGATCTTTAATCACCGTCACGCTGTCGCCGTCGGCCAGCAGGTTGCCGTTGGCATCTTTGACGATTAGCGCATCGTCAGCTGCGGGTTCTGCGCCATCAGCCCAAACGTGGCCGCATTCAGGACAGTTAAACAGCGCACCGTCCTGCCAGCTGTATTCAGAGCTGCATTCAGGGCAGGGAGGAAGGGTTTGCATAAAAGACCTCAGGTAATCCATAGAAAAAGAGGGGAGATTCTAGCCTGGCGACGTCCGGAATCCTATTTATCTTTATTGGCAACAACGCCTCCGGCTGCAAATGTAAAAAGTGGCCTGGCCTGACCAACAGAGGTGCCGCTTTTTTAGAAAAATTTGGCGTTATTTGGTTAAGAAAATTCTTAAGCAACCGATAAAGAGCAGGTATATTAACCCTTAAGATTTTTTTATCGTTATTACACAGCAGGAGCCCATTATGAGTACCCAGGATAGCCAGCAAAACGTTGTTCCCGAGAAGGGTTTAGAGAAAGCCTTCGGCTACCTCACCTCTATGCTGGTGCCGGGCGAAACATTGCTGAAAGTCGGCATTCAGCGCCGCCTGTTTGCCCTGACGCATCGTCGAACCATGGTGAGTGCCACTTCTGGCCGCTTTATTGGCTCAATACGTGGCCTGCTGGGTGGCTTTACGCCGGTAGACGTGCGCTGGCAGGATCTAAAAAATGCGCATATCAAAGCGGGAATATTTGGCAGCACGCTTTATATCACGGCGCTGGAACAGCCTGACCTGGCGACGCAGGGTAAAGTGATGCGCTTTCAGTTTAGCGGGCTACGCAAAGACGAAGCGCAGGAAATCTACAAGATCGCCCAGACCCACGAGCAGGCATGGCGGGAAAAAAGGCGCCAGCGCGAGCTGGAAGAGCTGCGGGCAAAATCCGGCGGCTTCGGTAACTTCGGCGGCAGTATGCCTGTAGCGGAATCCAGCCCGGAAGCCAGCGCCGTCGAACGCCTGAAGAAAGCGAAAAAGCTCTACGAAGAAGGCCTAATCAGCGATTCCGAATATGAAACCACCAAGGCCAGGATCGTCAGCGAGCTTTAAGCGATCGGCGCTGGAAGTTGGTTGTTATTGTTGGTTAAAAAAAGCCCGTAATTAAACGGGCTATTTAAATAATACTGATGCGATTATTCGATATTCTGAATCTGCTCACGCATCTGCTCAATCAACACCTTCAGCTCAATGGCTGAAGTAGTAACTTCGGCATTAATTGATTTAGACGCCAGCGTATTCGACTCGCGGTTAAATTCCTGCATCATAAAGTCGAGGCGACGGCCAACGGCCTCTTTCTTCTTCAGGATGTTATAGGTTTCTTTTACGTGCGCTTCCAGACGATCCAGCTCTTCCGCCACGTCCACGCGCTGCGCCAGCATAATCAGCTCCTGCTCAACGCGATTGCTGTCCAGCTGCACCTGCGCCTCTTCGAGCTTGGTGACCAGACGCTCGCGCTGCCATTTCAGTACGTCCGGCATCTGCGCGCGCACTTTAGTAACTTCTGTGCTGACGCCTTCCAGCCGCTGTTCGATCAACGACTTCAGCGCGGCGCCTTCGGTTTCTCGGGCGGCGATAAAGTCATCCAGCGCCACGTCCAGCGCCTTCAGCAGCTCGGCAGAAATAGCATCCAGATCCTGTTCTTCCGCTGACATCACGCCAGGCCAGCGCAGAATATCGACCGGATTGATTTCGCCTTCGTCGCTCTTTAATTTGACCCATTTGGCGGCTTCAATCAGCTGGATAGCCAGCTTTTCATTCAGCACCAGCGAGCTTTGCGCGCGTACGTCCGCGTCAAAACGCAGATTACACTCGATTTTGCCGCGCGTCAGGCGGTTGCGGATGCGCTCGCGGATCACCGGCTCCAGACCGCGGAACTGCTCGGGCAGGCGGATATAGGTTTCTAAATAACGCTGGTTTACGGAACGAAGCTCCCAGGCTGCGCTGCCCCATTCGCCTTTGGTTTCACGCCGGGCGTAGGCGGTCATGCTGCGGATCATTATGCGTACCCGTTTTCAGATTAAGTTCAGGTGATTATAGCGGCGCCGACACTGCCTTAACAGGCATTGCGACAAACTCCGCCAGCCGTGCGGCTATTTGACCCGTTTCTGATTAGGATGTTAAGTAGAACTTGCCCCGCGATAACAATCACAGGAAATTCGATGAAAAAGCTGGCTCTGAGCGCCGCGCTGTTGCTAACAATTCTTACCGGCTGTGCTGGAACCCCACATCCTGCGCCGTCAGTGGCAAGCTGCTATACCGGCGAGCATATGACGCAAACCACGCTTTATTTTGGCCTGAGCCGTCCCACTGGTTCAGACGTAAAGCCTGCTGAATGGCAAAATTTCATCGACAATACGGTCACGCCGCATTTTAGAGAAGGGCTGACGGTGATGGATGGTCAGGGACAATGGCTGGATAGCAAAAACAGGGTGGTGCGCGAGCAAAGCAAAGCGCTGCTGCTTATCCATCCGGTCGGGCCGCAGCAGGAAAAGGCTATTCAGGCGATTCGCACGGCGTATAAACAGCGCTTTCAGCAGGAATCCGTAATGCGGGTCGATACGCCCGTGTGCGCCAGCTTCTGAATTAAAATGGTGAAGCGCTTCGACACCAGCCGTAGTGGCATAGGCATTCCGCCGCGAAATCCGTATAATGCGCAGCCAATCATGATTTACAAGCCGGAGAAAAACCATGCGTCCAGCAGGCCGTAATGCCCATCAGGTACGTCCCGTCACCCTGACTCGTCACTACACCAAACATGCGGAAGGCTCCGTTCTGGTTGAATTCGGTGAGACCAAAGTGCTTTGCACCGCCACTATTGAAGAAGGCGTGCCGCGCTTTCTGAAAGGGCAGGGCCAGGGCTGGGTCACAGCAGAATACGGCATGCTGCCGCGTGCTACCCACAGCCGTAACGCGCGTGAGGCAGCCAAAGGCAAACAGGGCGGCCGCACGCTGGAAATCCAGCGCCTGATCGCCCGTTCACTGCGCGCCGCGCTGGATCTGAAAGCGCTGGGCGAATTCACGATTACCCTGGACTGCGATGTGTTGCAGGCCGATGGCGGCACGCGCACCGCTTCCATTACTGGTGCCTGTGTAGCGCTGGCCGATGCGCTGAATCATCTGGTTGCTATCGGCAAGCTGAAGGCTAACCCAATGAAAGGTATGGTCGCTGCCGTGTCCGTGGGTATCGTTAACGGCGAAGCGCTGTGCGATTTGGAGTACGTTGAGGACTCCGCCGCAGAAACCGATATGAATGTGGTGATGACCGAAGATGGCCGCATGATCGAAGTGCAGGGCACCGCGGAAGGCGAGCCGTTCAGCCATGAGGAACTGCTGACGCTGCTGTCGCTGGCGCGCGGTGGTATCGACACCTTGATTCAGGCGCAGAAAGCGGCGTTACAGAACTGATTTCCAGGCGACCAGAGAGTCGCCTTTTTTATAGATGAGTGAGGAGCGAGACATGAAAGCCTGGCAGCGCCAATTTATCGAATTTGCTATCAACAAGCAGGTATTGAAATTTGGCGAGTTTACGCTGAAGTCCGGGCGTAAAAGCCCCTATTTTTTCAATGCGGGCCTGTTTAACACCGGCCGCGACCTGGCGCTGCTGGGACGCTTTTACGCCCAGGCTCTGGTGGATTCCGGCATCGATTACGACCTGCTGTTCGGCCCGGCTTATAAAGGCATCCCTATCGCGACCACTACCGCCGTTGCGCTGGCCGATCATCACGACCGGGATGTGCCTTACTGCTTTAACCGTAAAGAAGCGAAAGACCACGGCGAAGGCGGAACCCTGGTAGGCAGCCCGCTGCAGGGGAAAATCATGCTGGTGGATGATGTTATCACCGCCGGCACCGCTATTCGTGAATCGATGGAGATTATTGCGGCTCACCAGGCAACGCTGGCTGGCGTAATGATTTCGCTGGATCGTCAGGAGCGAGGACGCGGTAAGGAGTCGGCTATTCAGGAAGTGGAGCGCGACTACGGCTGCAAGGTTATCGCCATCATTACGTTAAACGACCTGATCAGCTATCTGGAAGAAAAACCCGAACTGGCCGACCATCTGGCCGCCGTTCGCGCCTACCGTAAAGAGTACGGTATCTGAACAGTACGGGCCGCCGGACGCGGCCCGGTGCTTACACCAGCTGGCAGGCCAGCAGCGGCCAGCGCGTTTCAAACTCTACCGTTGGCCGATAGCGGAAGTCAGAACGCACAAAGCGCGACAGCAGCCCTTCGCAAAAGGCCAGCAGTTGGGAAGCCAGCAGCGCCTCGTCGGTGCGGAAACCTTCGCCGGTGCGCATCTTATGCTCGCGCAGAACCTGCTTTAGCTGCACCTCGATTCTTTCAAACAGCTGGTTAATTCTGCCCTGCAGGCGATCCTGTTCAAACATCAGCGCGTGACCGGTCAGAATGCGCGACAAGCCCGGATTACGCTCACCAAATCCCAGAACGAGCTGAGTAATCAGCCGCAGACGCGGCAGCGTCTCTTTTTCGTCCTGCAGGATCAGATTGATGCGCGTAATCAGGCTATCCTCAATAAACTCAATCAGGCTGTCAAACATGCGAGTTTTGCTGGGAAAATGCCGGTAGAGCGCAGCTTCGGAAACCCCTACGCTTGCCGCCAGTTTAGCGGTTGTGATCCGCTGGCTGCCGTCGCTGGATTCCAGCATCTGCGCCAGAGCCTGCAGTATTTCTTCGCGACGGTTCCTTTTCGCACTTTTTTTCTCTGCCATGTCCTGAAAGACCCCTGAAGTATCACCTTGTTCGGGCAAGCGCCCACGGAACAACCGTGAGCCGCAAGGCTCACGGTGGAAATAAGGACGGATGGCGCCTGCTACTGACGGCCGGAGTGGCCGAAGCCGCCTTCACCGCGCGCGCTGGCGTCGAAGTCATTCACCAGATTGAATTCGGCCTGCACCACAGGAACAAACACCATCTGTGCGATACGCTCGCCCGGCTCAATGCTGAAAGCATCCTGGCTGCGGTTCCAGACGGAAACCATCAGCTGGCCCTGATAATCTGAGTCGATCAGGCCCACCAGATTGCCCAGTACCACGCCATGTTTATGACCCAGGCCGGAACGCGGCAGGATCACGGCCGCCAGCTGCGGGTCACCAATATGGATAGCCAGACCGGTCGGCACCAGCGTGGTCGCGCCCGGCGCCAGCTGTATCGCCTCGTCCAGACAGGCGCGCAGATCGAGACCAGCGGAGCCGGAAGTGGCATACGCAGGCAGGGGAAAAGTGGTGCCCACGCGCGGGTCTAAAATCTTAACGTCGATTTTTTTCTTCATAACGGCTGACTATCTCGTCCAGTAATTGTTGGCCCAGGAGCTGCTTATCGCTAAGCGGCAAGGCTTTGCTCCCTTCCTGCCAGAAAAGATGCAGGGCATTGGTATCGCTGTTGAACCCCTGCCCGGCTTTTGCGACATCGTTGGCGCAGATTAGATCCAGATTCTTCCGCGCCCTTTTTTGCCGCGCGTATTCTTCCACATTCCGGGTTTCTGCTGCAAACCCCACCACAAAGGGGCGGTTCTGCTGCATGGCCGCTACGCCCGCCACGATATCCGGGTTCTTGATCATTCTCAGGACAATCTCATCGCCCTGTTTTTTGATTTTCTCGCTGGAGAACTCCGCCGCGCGATAATCACCAACCGCTGCCGCAGCGATAAAAATTTGCTGCCCGGCTGCGCTCGCCATTACGGCTTCTTCCATTTCCAGCGCGCTGACTACATCTATACGTTGAACGCCGGGCGGCGTGGCTAAGGCTACCGGGCCAGCCACCAGGGTTACCTGAGCGCCCCGTTTTGCCGCGGCGGCGGCAACGGCGAAGCCCATTTTACCCGAGCTGTGGTTAGTAATGAACCGGACTGGATCAAGCGATTCACGGGTTGGGCCTGCTGTAACCATAATCTTCAGATGGGCCAAATCGTGCTGCGGGGATGCCCAGCTGACGGCTTCCTCTACGATAGCCAGCGGATCCAGCATACGGCCAGGCCCGACATCGCCGCAGGCCTGGCTGCCGCTATCCGGCCCCCAAATCATCAGGCCGCGCGCCTGTAAAACCTGAAGGTTATGCTGCGTAGCCGCCGCGCGATACATCTGCTGGTTCATTGCCGGTACTACCGCGACGGGCGCTGCCGTAGCCAGGCAAATGGTAGTAACCAAATCGTTCGCCATACCCGCTGTGACCCGGGCGATCAGATCGGCCGTGGCGGGCGCCAGAATCACCAGATCGGCCCATTTACCCAGCTCGATATGGCCCATAGCCGCTTCTGCCGCCGGATCCAGCAGGTCATCGCTGACCGGATAGCCGGAGACGGCCTGCAGGCTCAGTGGCGTAATAAAAGCCTTTGCCGCTGCGGTCATGGCCACCCGCACTTCTGCGCCGCGATCGCGCAGGCGCCTTACCAGTTCGGGCGCCTTATAGGCGGCGATGCCGCCGCTGACGGCCAGAACGATACGTTTACCGGATAATGTCATACTCTCTGCTCCATTGAGCCAGCAGGGCGCCGTGGCGCCGGAATTGCGCCATTTTATCATATTCCCTGGCTGCTGACTTTTAGCACAACGGCCGCTTTGGAAGCCCGCTCGCAACACAGAAGAAAAGCGTGGAAAACTACTGTATATAATGCCATGCTTTTGCCAGTTGCGGAAGGAGGAAAGCAAATGAAGAAGCCATGGAAAAAAATGCCGCCACGCGAAAAGCTGGTGGCGGGCGGGGCCAGCACCTTAACGGATACGGAGCTGCTGGCGCTTTTTTTACGAACCGGCGCCAATGGCGTCCATGTCATGACGCTGGCCCAGCAGCTGCTGGACGAGTTTGGCTCGCTGTATCAGCTAATGACGGCAGATAAAGAAGCTTTTTTACGGGTTAAAGGCGTAGGCGTGGCGAAGTATGCCCAGCTAAACGCTATCGCTGAGCTTGGCAGGCGTTTCTTTTCCTGCGCCGATGCCACAAAGCAGGCGGTGCACAAGCCCACGGATGTAGTGAATTTCCTGCACAGCAAGCTGGCGCACCGCGAGCGCGAAATTTTTATGGTGATTTTTTTCGACAGCCAGAACCGGATAATTCATACCAGCGAAATGTTCGCGGGCACTATCGCCAGCGTAGAGGTGCACCCGCGCGAAATCGTGCGCGAGGCATTGCAGTATAACGCAGCGGCGATAGTACTGGCTCACAATCATCCCTCGGGCGTTTCGACGCCCAGCATGGCGGATCAGGATATTACTCAACAGGTTATCGACTGCTGCCAGCTGTTTAATATTCGCGTGCTTGACCATATCGTTATCGGCCAGGGGGAATATACCTCTTTTGCGGAAAGGGGCCTGATTTAACGCTGCCGGCAGCCTGCCGCCGCCCGTTTTTCAGTGCGGCGGCGGTGCTTTTTCCGTTCAAATGCGGCAATTTTGCGCGATCCTAAGGGATCTTTATCTGTTCGGGACTTGAGCACCAGCGCCGCAGAGCGTATACTACGCCACCTTTGAGAATCTCGGGTTTGGCGTTTGGGCCTGCTCAGCGGGTTCACATAGAACTCGCCTGGATAGGCTATGAGCCTGACGAGGCGGCCAGGACCCTTATTTTTAAAGCTCGAGCTTATTTGATTTTTGGAGAATTGACATGTCACGAGTCTGCCAGGTAACTGGAAAGCGTCCGGTGACGGGTAACAACCGTTCCCACGCAATGAACGCGACGAAACGCCGTTTCCTGCCGAACCTGCACTCTCACCGTTTCTGGGTTGAGAGCGAAAAGCGCTTCGTTACACTGCGCGTATCTGCCAAAGGCATGCGCGTAATTGATAAAAAGGGTATTGAGACGGTTCTTGCCGATCTGCGTACCCGCGGTGAGAAGTACTAAGGTAAGGAACTGAAACATGGCTAAAGGTATTCGTGAGAAGATCAAGCTGGTTTCTTCTGCTGGTACAGGTCACTTCTATACCACCACGAAGAACAAGCGTACTAAGCCGGAAAAACTGGAACTGAAGAAATTCGATCCGGTTGTCCGCCAGCACGTGATCTACAAAGAAGCTAAAATCAAGTAATTGAGATTAGCGACTTGAAAAACCCTGCCTCGGCGGGGTTTTTTCTTTTCTGCGTCTGAAAATATTTGCGGGAGGTTTGCATGCCGGAATTACCAGAGGTTGAAACCAGCCGACGCGGTATCGAGCCGCATCTTGTCGGCGCCACTATTCTGCACGCCGTGGTGCGCAATGGCCGCCTGCGCTGGCCGGTCTCGCACGAAATCCACAGCCTCAGCGACCAGCCGGTGCTGAGCGTACAGCGACGCGCTAAATATCTGCTGCTGGAGCTGCCTGAAGGCTGGATCATCATTCACCTTGGCATGTCGGGTAGCCTGCGGGTGTTATCAGAAGAGACGCCGCCAGCGAAACATGACCATGTGGATCTGGTGATGAGCAACGGCAAAGTGCTGCGCTATACCGACCCACGCCGCTTTGGTGCCTGGCTGTGGAGCAGCGATCTGACTGCCAGCAACGTGCTGGCCCATCTTGGGCCAGAGCCACTTAGCGAAGCGTTCAGCGCAGATTACCTGTTTGAAAAGTCGCGCAGCAGACGCACGCCGGTTAAACCCTGGCTAATGGATAACAAACTGGTGGTAGGCGTTGGCAACATTTACGCCAGCGAATCGCTGTTCGCCGCCGGGATCCATCCCGATCGACCGGCAATGGCGTTGACCAGAGAAGAAGTTGTGCTGCTGACTGAGACCATCAAAGCGGTCTTGCTGCGATCGATAGAGCAGGGCGGCACCACGCTGCGGGACTTTTTACAGACGGACGGCAAGCCGGGCTATTTTGCCCAGCAGCTGCAGGTTTATGGTCGCGCCGGGGAACCCTGCCGTGTTTGCGGTACGCCGATTGTGGGCGCTAAGCACGCGCAGCGTAGTACCTTCTACTGCCCAAACTGCCAGAAGTAGATCAGGCGGAGAGCTTCGCCAATAGCGCGCTGTGTACCAGCGATGGCAGGAAGGCGCTGACGTCGCCCTGGTGGCGCGCCACCTCTTTTACCAGCGTGGAAGAGATAAACGAATACTTTTCTGAAGGCATCAAAAATACGCTCTCCAGTGAGGCAAGCAGATGGCGGTTCATATGCGCCAGCTGCATCTCATATTCAAAGTCGGATACCGCGCGCAGGCCGCGAACCAGCACGTTCGCCTGCTGATCCCGGGCAAAGTTCGCCATCAAATCACTGAATCCCACTACCTCTACGTTCGGCAGATGAGCTACCACCTGCTGCGCCAGCGTCACGCGCTCCTCCAGCGAGAACATCGGCTTTTTACTCGGGCTGGCGGCAATAGCCAGCACGAGATGATCGAACATCAGCGCGGCGCGCGTGACGATATCCAGATGGCCATTGGTCATGGGATCGAAAGTGCCGGGATAAATCGCTTTTGTGCTCATAAGTCGCCTTTGTCGGAAGCGTGGTGAGTGGAGTGGTTCAGCGCCCAGAGCGCCGTATATTTATTGAAGGTGTATTGGGCATTGACCACGGCGAGCAGCCAGCCCTGTTTGCCGTCCAGAAAACCGGCGCGCAGCACCAGCGTTTTCAGAAAGGCACCCAGCGTATGGGCAAAAATCGAAAACAGGCCGCATTTTTTGCCCTGATGGTGCCGCTGCTTTGCCCAGGCTTCCGCATAGGCAAACTGCTTCCACTGAAACGCGGAGAAATCGCGGCAGGTTAAATGCAGCAAATCGCCCTTTAACGGCTCAACCTTCGCGCCTTTCGTCTCCAGCGACTCATGCACCTGGTGATCGTTGTAGTTGAACTCGCGCGGGTAGAGGCGGGTAACGCGATCCGGATACCAGCCGCTGTGGCGCATAAAACGCCCCAGAAACAGATTGCGGCGGCCCAGGCTATAAACTTTATCCGCAGAGGCTGGCTGTTGCAGCACGGCTTCAATAGCGGCGCGTAGCTGTGGCGTGACGCGCTCGTCGCTATCGATCATCAAAATCATTGGGTGCGAGGCGTAGCTTTGCGCCAGCTGTCGCTGCTTGCCATAGCCATGCCATTCATGGGAGTGGAAAACTTTAGCGCCGTGCCGCGCGGCAATCTGCGGCGTGCCGTCGCTGCTGCCGGAATCCAGCAGCACGATTTCATCAGCCCAGCTCACCGACTCCAGGCATTCCGGCAGCAGCTCGGCTGCGTCTTTAGCGATCAGAACGACCGACAGAAGCTGACGTGAAGACATTTAGTGATTCCGCTGTGGCAGATAGGGTTCGAGTAACTGTAGCAGACGCTGCAGCGCGCCCTGGTTCTGATGCAGCACCTCTACGGCGTGGCGGCCGTAATAGAGGCGATAATCCTCATCGGTCAGCAGGTTGCCGATCTCTTTATCCAGCGAATCGGCATCGGTCACAGTGATCAGGCCGTCCGCCTGCTGCAGCTTGGCGCAGATATCCTTGAAGTTAAACGTATGCGGGCCCATCAGCACAGGAATGGCGTGAGCCGCAGCCTCTAACGGATTGTGTCCGCCGCGCTCCACCAGGCTGCCGCCGACGAAAGCCACATCGGCGATGCCGTAAAGCAGCATCAGTTCGCCCATGGTATCGCCAATCACTACCTGCGTACTGCCGGAAGGAATTTCGCCGCTGCTGCGCAGCGTATAGCTGAAGCCCGCTTTCTGCGCCATATCCCGCGCGGTGTCGAAGCGCTCCGGATGGCGCGGCACCAGAATCAGCAGTAAATCGGGAAAGCGCGCCAGCAGCTTGCGGTGCGCCTCCAGGATTACGCTTTCTTCGCCTTCATGGGTGCTGGTGGCGATCCACACCGGGCGGCGCGGCGCCCATTGACGCCGCAGCGTTACCGCGCGGGCCGCCAGCTCTGGCGTAACGGAAATATCAAACTTCAGGCTGCCGGTTACTGCCAGCTGCGAGCGCTTCAGGCCGAGCGTAACGAAACGCTCGCCGTCTTCCTCGTTCTGTGCGGCAATCAGCGTAATTTTTCGCAGCAGGCGCTGCATAAATTTGCCCAGCTTGCCGTAGCCTTTCGCCGAGCGTTCAGAAAGGCGGGCGTTCGCTATCACCAGCGGGATATTGCGGGCGTGTAGCTGGGCGATCATATTTGGCCACAGCTCGGTTTCCATAATAATCACCAGCCGTGGGCTGACGTTATTCAGAAAACGGTTCATTGAGCCCGGCAGATCGTAAGGCAGATAGACGTGATCGACATCTTTACCGAAGGCCGAAGCCGCGCGCTCTGAGCCGGTCGGCGTCATGGTCGTCACGGTAATCGGCATGGTGGGGTAGCGATGGCGCAGCGCCCTGACCAGCGGCACGGCGGCCAGCGTCTCGCCCACGGAAACGGAGTGCAGCAGAATGCCGTCCGGCCTGACCTTGCCTTTGCAGTAGCCGTAGCGCTCGGCCCAGCGTTTACGGTAGGCGGGCGCTTTTCTGCCGCGTAGCCAGAGCCGGAGCCAGATCAAAGGCTGAATAAGATAGAGCAGGACGGAATAAATTGTTGTCATCACAGTGTTTACGAATTACGCAGCGACTCGCGTCAGGAAATGCCGGAAAATAGAAACATTACCGCATGTTAGCAGATAAGTCGCGCTTGCTCACAGCTTCTTCTCAGGCCTGTCGCAACACTTGTTGATACAGCGCATGAAGCTGGCTCGCCAGCTGCTGCGGCGAACAGGGAAGCACGCGCTCGCGGGCCGCCTCGCCCATACGGGCGTCAACGCTTCTGAGCGGCACCGCCTGCGCCGCTGCGGCCAGTGCTTTTACATCCAGCGCGTCGCACACGTAGCCCTGAACGCCATCAACGATAAATTCCGCGCCGCCGCAGGTAAAGCTGGTAATTACCGGCAGGCCGCAGGCCATTGCTTCCAGAATTACATTCGGGAAAGGATCGTAGAGCGTAGGCAGCATCAGCGCATCGGCCGCGTGATAATAAGGGATAACGTTGTGCTGAACGCCGACAAAATGCACCCGGTTTTCGCAGCCCAGCGTGCGGGCGTGATCGCTGTAGCGGGACTGCTGCTTGTCCTGGCCTACCACCAGCAGATGCGCATCGGTGGCGGCCAGCGCGCTAATGGACGCCTTCAGGCCCTTACGCTCAAAACCGGAACCAACGTAGATAAATACTTTGGCATCAGCGGGAAGATTCAGCGCCGCGCGCGATTGCTGACGTTCATCCGGCGTGGCGGGCTGGAAACGCTGCGCGTCGATAGCGTTATAAATAACCGCAAATTTCTCTTCCGGCACCTGAAAGCAGCGCATGATGTCGTTTTTCACCATCAGCGAATTGCAGATGATTTTTTTCAGCGCCGGCGAGCGGAACATCTCTTCTTCCGCCTTCATCACATAGCGGTGATAAGGGCTTATCGCAGTCAGCAGCTTTTGCGCTGGCGAAACGATACGCGCTCTTTGCTCCAGCCAGACGCGATGCACGCCATCGCCAGCGCGGAAAATATCGCAGCCCGCGATGCGCTCGTGGCTCTGCACGATATCGAAATTTTCCCGTTGCCAGCACTCGCGCGCCGCCAGGGCAAAGCCGCGCTCGCGCGAGATGCGGCCCCATTTTTTCGGATTGCAGATATGCAGATGCCAGTCGGGTTTTGGCTCGCCCTGCCAGCTGCGGGTAATAATGTTCAGATCCAGGCTGTCGTCGTCCAGCGCCTCCAGCGCCCGCGAGATAAACCGCTCGGCGCCGCCGTCAGGCCGGTATTTTTGCCGTACTATGGCCAGTCGAACCTTAGTCATTCAGAAAATCCCTTGCAGCTTTAACCACGTCATCCAGCGGGATCGCCGCGAGATAGCGCGTTTCAGTATTAGTATTAATGCTGTCTGGCGAAGGCAGCGGCGCATAGTCGCCAGCCCAGATTACCCGGTTATTGTCGCCCCACGGACGCCACTGCTTCAGCTTGGTCGGGCCAAACAGCGCGATACAGGGCGTATCCAGCGCGGCGGCCATATGCATCGGCGCAGAATCGACGCCGATAAACAAACGGGCATGATCGATAAGAGAAGCCAGCTGTGGCAGCGTCAGCTTACCGGCCAGCGAGATCGCCTTGCCGGGACAAAGCGAGAGAATATGCTCAATCATCGCCAGCTCTTTTTTATCCGGCGCGGCGGTCAGCACGATATCGATCTGGTCAGAAGCCAGTGCGGCAATCAGCCCGGCGACTTTCTCATCTTCCCAGCACTTAAATACCCAGCGCGAAGTAGGCTGGATAACGATATAAGGACGCGTAACCTGGTTTTGCGCCAGCGCAGTTTGCGTATGCTGCCAGTCGCTTTCGCTATAGTGCATCGCTGCCGCAAAGCCGGTAGTGGCAATATTCAGCGGCTGTAGCGCGGCCAGATTCTGCTCGACGGTATGCAGCTGGCTGTGGTTGCTGGTGGAAACCAGATGCGTATGTGCCTGCCGCCAGAAAATACTGCGGCGCTTGTTATAGGCGAAACCTATCCTGACCGGCGCGCCGGAAAAAGCGGTAATAATCGCGCTGCGCCACTGGTCAGCCAGGTTAATCACCAAATCGAAACCTTCGCGGCGGATCGCCCTGAGCAAAGCCGCCTCGTGACGCAGATGCGCCAGGGTTCCCTCGTTTTTCCACTTGCGATCGATAAAGCGCAGCTGGCGAATATGCGGATGTGCCTGCAGCATCGGCAGCGTCTCTTTATACAGCAGCACGTCGATGCTGGCCTGTGGATAGCGCTGACGCAGCGCTTCGATTACCGGCGTAGTCAGCAGCATATCGCCATGGTGACGCAGCTTAATCAGCAAAATCTTTTGCGGCGCAAAGCTGGCTGAAACAGATTGAGAAGTGACCATACTCAGGAGATCTCAAAAAAAGTGAAGCTGATGTAAGAAGCCTGCACGGGAAAAGCGCCGCGCATTACCGCTGGCGCCAGCGGTAAATCCGGCTCAGCCAGAGCAGTAGCTGATACCATTGTTTAACGCCGCGCGCGTTACGCAGCATACGGCCCGGCGTTTTGCTGGCAAGCAGATCCGCTATTATCGCCTGGCGCGCAGCGGCATCCGGCTCACGGCGCAGAGCGTGACAGACGGTCAGCGCCTCTTTGGTTACCTGTCGATAAATTGCCGGGCCGATTTTGACCTTATCGCGGTAGCGCAGGTTAATCTCGTCCAGCATGCGGGCAATCTTCAGATAGTGACGCTGATACTCAACGTTCGCCATGCCGACGCGTTTGCGGTTGCTGATGGACTGGTCGTGCACGTAATAGCGGTAGAACACCTGCTCGGTATAGCGCACGCGGCGGGCGTTCAGCATCAGCTCCGTTGTCCACGGAATATCCTGATGATGCAGGCCGGGTTCAAACAGCAAATTGAGTTCGTCAATCAGCGAACGGCGATAGATCCCCAGCCAGACCACATGCAGATAACGATTGGTCGACAACGCCTTGTTCAGCCACTCTGCGCCGCTCAGCACCGGCGTTGATTGCAGGCGGTCTGTTGGGATCAGCGTTTTTGCTCGCCCTGAACCCCAAAAAAAACGCTCTGCGTTGCACTGCGCCACATCCAGATCGTCCTGCTCCGCCATCGCCGTCAGCGTGCTGTACATTTCTGGCGCGAGCGTATCGTCGGCGTCGGGAAAAGTTACATATTTGCCGCGTGCTATCGCCAGCCCTGCATTGCGCGCGCGGGAAACGCCACCGTTAGCCTGGTCGATAACAATAATTTGCTGATGTTCGCTGGCATAGCGGTGCGCCAGCTGCGCCGACTCGTCTGTCGAACCGTCGTTAACGATAATAATCTCCAGCGACGACAGCTTCTGCGCCAGCGCGGAGTCGATAAAAGCCTGAAAGCTGGTGCCAGCGTTGTACATCGGGACAATCGCGCTCAGCAAAGGCGCTGAGGTGTTATCTTGCGGTTTCATGCTCAGAATGAGGTCTTCTTTTCTTGTAATGGCGGCTTGCGCGCGCAGATAAAATCGTAAATATCGTCCAGCTTGCGCTGGTCCAGTGCAAACAGCTGCTCGGCTGGATAGGCAAACTGGTAAGGAGCCTGAAAAATAAACGATGAAGGTGCGATATGATCGGGCCCAATCAGCAGCACATCGCCGGTCGGCCGCTGTTCTTCTATGCCGCAAGGCCCATAAATCAGGATAATCGGCACATTTTGCGCATCAGCGATATAGACGTTGCCGGAGTCGGAAGCGATATAGAAGTCCATCTGAGCAATCGCGTAAGGCAGCTCTTCGAGCGCCATTTTTCCTGTCATATCAACGATGTTGTCGGTGCGTTCGACCACTTCATAGAGACGTTTCAGGTGGATAAGTTCCCCTGCAGTGCCAAATATATAAAAAAGACATGGCAGCGCATTCAGCCGCTCAAAGACTTTTTTCCAAACTGTCGCCGGGATGGTTTTCGCCTGATTACCGGCGGAAATACTGAGACCGATTTTGATTCCGTCCTGGCGAAACAGCTCGGCAGGCGGATGCTTTGGCTGATAAAGAGGCAGGGTGGCATGCTTGGCGTAGCTCTCTTTATGCAGCGAGCGATCTGCCAGCTGGAGATAACTCTCCAGCGTCAGGGTCGTTTTGCTATGCTCCACAACGCCGTCTGCCGTCGCATAAAAAATAGACTGGTACCATTTCCGCCTGTAGGTCGACAGAAACTTTTTATTGTCGGCGTTGCACAGCGCCGCATAAAAGAGGTTGAGGCTATCAGGATGCAGCAAATAAATATTTTCATAACGATTCATCAGCTTAAAGGCCAGCTTCAGCTTGCTAAGCGTGCTGCCTTTATGATCCTCGATATAAAAAATCTCTGCCAGCGTCTCGTCATGCTGCGCCAGCGGCGCAACGCTGCGGCTCAGCAGGCCATCGCTGCGTTCAAGGTGCCTGAGCAGCGGCGTAATATTAATAAAGTCGCCGATTTTCGCCGTCTGGATCACCAGATTACGGGCCTGCTTTTTAGGGTTTAGCTTCATCAGCAGCTTAACTGGCAGTAAAAGCAAAAACAGCAATACGTAATTCACGCTCTCTTCTCCCTGAGCGAAATGCGACCGCCTTTTCTGTAAGTATCAGGCGGCGAAATGGCAAATCCTGATTTTCTTATCATGCTCTGATAGCCGTTTTCGGTTATGAGCGTCACCATACTAAAGCCTTAAAATAGATAAATGCGCGCCGGTGGCTCGCACCAGAATGAATAACTCATTGACTGACTTTCTCAGACATCATGAATTTGTAAATGTTGCGTCGGATTAGTGAGCTGTCAGCGCAATATACTGTTTGCAGATGGCTTCGATACTGTAAGCCTGCAGATCGAGCCGGGAAACGTCAGGCGGCTTCGACCAGACGTCCGCCATAGTCGCCGCCAGCGAATCCGCATCCAGGTTGGCCAGCCCGCGAGCCAGTTCGCCGGTCATGATCGAAACCGGGCCGCCTGGACAGCGAGTGCTGACTACCGGCACCTGACAAATCAGGGCCTCTACCAGCACGTTGCCGAAACCTTCGCTGTCCGAGCTGACCACCAGCATTTTCGCATGGCGGATCCACGGATAGGGATTAGGCATAAATCCTTTAAAGATAACGCGATCCTGGATTCCCAGGGTTGTTGCAAGCTTTTTGACTTCATTAACTGCTTCATCGTTTCCCTGCCCAATCAGAACCAGCGGTGCCGCTATGCCAGATTTAGCGTAGGCGCGCAGCAGCCGGTCATGGCGCTTGGTTTCGTGAAAACGGCCAACGTGGATCAGATAGGGTTCGCCTGCCATTTCACAGGGCTGGCTGGCGGCGGCATGAACAGCATCAAAATCAAAAGGGTTGAAAATTATCCGCTCATGTTTTGGCTGTACCGCGAAAGAGCGCTTCAGGTCGTTAACGACGTACTGCGACACGCCAATGACATTACGATGCTGATAGATGCGACGCGTTTTAATTTTTTTCAGCCACAGAGAAAAGCCTTTGCGGCGAGCCAGATAGGAAGCGGAAAAAACGCCGTGCAGGCAAAACCAGGTTTTTTCCGGCGCCAGATGTCGGCAGCGGCTAACGATACGGTCAGTTTTATGCAGGTGAGACACCACCAGATCGAAACTGCCCTGTTCTTTTTCGGACTGCACAATAGCCCGATCCAGACTTTCGGCGCGCCGGCTCAATTCCGTGAGTTTTCGCCAGGGCTGACGGCAGCCGTCTTCAATTATCTGATAATCAAGGCCTGGTGGAATAGCGTAGTCACAAACGGCGCGCAGCGAAAACAGCGAAACCCGATGACCGCGCTCTATGAGTCCTTTTGACAGCGTCAGCACGACTTTTTCCGCGCCTCCGCCTGGCAGACCATCAATGATCATTAATACGCGCCTGGACAATTTTTTACCCTTAACAGAGAAAATCATGCGTCGCTGGCCGCTTCCTGACCATTAACTACACGAAAAACCAATTTTCTTATCTATTCGGGCAGTTCCCTTGCCGAAGCCTCATCAGTGCTGTCCTGCCGATCCTGCAATCTTAAGCTATCTCTGGTTTATCTTAGAAAAATAAAAAAGAGCGCGCCACAGGGAATCTCTTTCGCGCCGTGCCTGCCGCAAATACTTTTGCGTCCCGGCGTGCCGCTGCTAACATACCGGCAGTGTTAACACGGAGCGCCGCATCGCCATGCAAAAACCTGCTTTTCTCATCACCATAGATACAGAAGGTGACAACCTCTGGCGTAATCGTTCCGGCCAGGTTACGACCGAAAATGCTGCCTGGCTCGCTCGTTTTCAGAAACTTTGCGAGAAATATACCTTTAAACCGACCTGGCTGACCAACTATGAAATGGCCATCGATCCGGTTTATATCGATTTCGCCCGCGACGTTATCGCTCGCGGCCAGGGCGAAGTCGGTATGCATCTGCACGCCTGGAACAGCCCGCCAGCCTGTGAGCTGACGGAAAACGACTGGCAGCATCAGCCTTACCTGATTGACTATCCGCGTGAAGAGATGCGCAAAAAAGTCGCTTTTATGACGCAGCTGCTGGAAGAGACTTTTCAGGTCAAAATGCTCAGCCATCGCGCGGGCCGCTGGGCGTTCAATGAATATTACGCTCAGCTGTTGATCGAGCACGGCTATCGGGTCGACTGCTCGGTAACGCCTGGCGTTAACTGGCAATTCTCTCCCGGCGCGCCTCAGGGCAATGGCGGCAGCGACTATACGCATTTTCCGCGCTCCGCCTACTGGCTGGATACAGAAGACATTTCCCGTCCCGGTGCCTCCGGGCTGCTGGAAGTCCCTATGACCATCCGCTACAAGCACTCCGGGCTGATGAACGCGGTAAAACAAGGCTACGATCGCCTGCGCGGCAAGCGCCGCAGCCCTTCAGTTTACTGGCTGCGCCCAACTGGCGGCAACGCGCAGCAGATGATCAACGTAGCGGAAAAAACGCTGGCGGAAGGCGCCGACTACGTAGAATTTATGCTGCACTCCAGCGAGTTTATGCCCGATGGCAGCCCAACGTTCAAAACCCAGGCCGATATTGAGCGCCTCTATGAAGATCTGGAGCAGCTGTTTAGCTGGCTGCAAAGCCGCACTCAGGGCATGACGCTGGCGGATTATGCCGCCACGAAAATCCCGCGCTGAATAAAAACGGGTCTGTTACAGGCCCTTTTTTCTCACCGTGAGCATTTTCCTTTTGTAGCTTGTCCGAATTTTGCCGTTCAGCAAAAAGCGGCCCAGGCTTACCCGCGCAATCCTCGCTTTTACCTTATCGCCGTGCGGCGTGCCACGCAGCTCATCGTGATAGCGGTTGGCGATATCCAGCCAGTGACAGGTAATCAGATGCTCGTAGTGGGACGGTAAAACCTCGTCCATATGCTCGGTTGCCGCAATCAGGCAGGCGATTTTGCCCGCATCGATCACAGAAGAAAGGCTCTGCTCATGCTTGCGGTAAAGATAGAAGCCAGCAGAGGTAAACAGCGTTTTTTTACTCTGCATCAGCAGCTGCGGAAACAGCCAGGTGTCTTCGTAACAGATAAAATCAGGAAAAGCATGTTGGCGGATCAGCTCGCGCGAGAAAAACTGGCCGATAAAATGCGCCTGATAATCACGATGGATCAGAAAGCGTTCTACGGCATCATGCGTGGTCAGCAGCGCCGGTTCGGCAGGCTGCCACTGTGCCGTAGAGGGCATTTGCCGCACTTCGATAATTTTGCTGAGCAGAATATCCGGCGCGGTCTGGCGCAGCGTCGTTAGCCTGTGCGCCAGCGCATTGGGCAGCAGCGTATCATCACCATCCACCATCAGAACGTAATCGCCGCGCGCCAGGTTGATGGCGTGGTTACGTACTTTGCCGACGTTGCGGTGATCGGTACGATCGCTGCGAAGCTGCGGCAGCCGCGCGGCATAGTCTTCAATAATGCTCTGCGTGGCGTCTGTGGAAGCATCATTAACCACGATGATTTCCGCCTGGCCGATTGCCGTACCCAGTGAAGCGATAATGCTTTCCAGCGTATCGGCAAGAGTATCGCCGCAGTTATGCGCGGCAATCAAAATGCTTAGCTGCGGGGAGGTCATTGGTTTTCGCTCGGTATCAGCAGCGCCGTTAGCTGCGCCATCACGCTTTCCGCGGAGATGTCCGCCATGCTGTTGCCCTCAACGGGCTTCATCACAAACTGATTTTTACCGTAGCCGCCGATCAGGCCCGGATCGGTAGGGCCATATAGCGTGATATTAGGGCGATCCAGTGCCGCCGTCAGATGGCTAAGCCCGGTATCAACCGAAACCACGGCGGCCGCGCCTGCCAGCGCGCGTGCTACCTGTTCCAGCGTTAATTTAGGCAGCACTTCTACGTAGTCGAAACCCGCTGCCAGCCGCTGCGCGCGCTGGTGCTCATGCTCTGCGCCCCAGGGCAGCTTGATCTTCAGGCCGCTGCCGTGCAGCAACGTAATCAGCTCGCGCCACTGCGCTTCTGGCCAGTGTTTTTCATCGCGTGTAGTAGCGTGCAAGAACACCAGATAACGGTCGGCTTCTGTAGCGCCTTCGGTTATAAAATGTTGGGCAATAGCGTAGTCGCCGCTGGTTTCCGGCAGCGGATAGCCCAGGCTTTTGGCGAACAGCTCGCGCGTACGCTGCACGGCATGCTGCTGCTTGCTGATTTCATGACGCTTGTCGTACCACCAGCTGGCGAAAGGCTCCCGTGCGCTGCGGCTATCCTGGCCATGCTTGATGCCTTTGGCGATACGAGTTACCAGCGCAGCGCTTTTAATCAGGCCCTGAGCATCGATTACCGCGTCATACTGGCGTGACTGCACTTCCCGCTTAAACAGAAAGCGCTCTTCACGCACCTCGCTGCCAAACCAGTGCTTACGCCAGCGACGGATAGCGACGGGAATAACTTTATCAACTGCCGGATGCCAGGAAGGGATCTGCGCAAAACCTTCTTCCACTACCCAGTCAAAGCGAATGCCGGGAATAGCGCGCATGGCATCGGTCAGGGCTGGCAGCGTATGCAGGACATCGCCCATTGAGGACGTTTTTACAATCAGGACGTGCATGCGGACTCCAGCAGCGTAGCCAGCTCTTCGCTGACGCGCTGCGGCTTAATATCGATCAGGCTCTGGTGATAGCCCTCTTCAGCATCGCCTTTACGAACTTTGTGATAGCCGCTAATCAGACGGATGACGCGTGCTTTCTGCGACAGCGGTGGCGTGAAGTCCGGGCTGCTTGGGCCATACAGCGCGACCAGCGGCCGATCCAGCGCGGCGGCGATATGCATCAGGCCGGAATCGTTGCTGACCACGGCCTGGCAGTGCGCCAGCAGGATCACCGCTTCTTCCAGCTGCGTTTCGCCAGCCAGATTGTGGCAGTGCTGCCGCGAAGCCTCCTGCAAACTTTGCAGAATTTGTTCGCCGGTTTCCTTGTCTTTGGCCGAGCCAAACAGCGCGATCTGATAACCCTGGTCGATCAGCTGCTGCGCCAGCTCCGCATAGTGATAGTGCGGCCAGCGCTTGGCCGGGCCGAATTCCGCGCCGGGGCAGAAGCCGATAACCGCTCTCTCCGCGCTCAGCTTAAAATTAGCTGCGGTCTCGATTTTTTCCTGCTCGTTAACGCTAAGCTTCGGCCAGAGCAAAGGCTGCGGCAGATCGCTGGCGCGGGCGATGCGCTCTTTGTCGTAAGCCAGCGCCACGTAACGCTCCACCATCAGCGGGAAAGCCGCTTTATCCAGCTTCCGGATATCGTTCAGCAGGCCGTAGCGCATCTCACCGCGCCAGCCGGTACGGGTTTTGATATCGGCAAAGAAAGGCACCAGTGCGGATTTAAACGAGTTAGGCAGCACGTAAGCGCGATCGTAGCCTTTGACACGCAGCGAGCGGCCAAGACGGCGGCGTTCGCCCAGCGCCAGCGCACCGTGGCCCAGCGGCATCGCCAGCGCCTCGTTGACTTCGGGCATCCGCGACAGCAGAGGACGGCACCACGCGGGTGCCATCACATCGATAACGGCTTCAGGCCAGCGCTGTTTCAGCGTGCGATAAAGGCTTTGCGACATCATCATATCGCCGACCCATGACGGCCCGATCACCAAAATTTTCATTGCCGAATCCGCCCCGTTACGCGTTGCGGTTCAGCCAGGCCATATACTCGGCCACGCCTTCCGCCACGGTTTTAAACGGCTTGTCGTAGCCTGCCGCGCGCAGTTTGGTTTGATCTGCCAGCGTATAGGCCTGGTAACGACCTTTGAGTTTTTCCGGGAAAGGAATGTATTCGATCTGGCCTTTCTGATGGAAATTCAGCGCCGCGTCGGCCACTTCCTGGAAAGATTCAGCGCGGCCGGTGCCGCAGTTGAAAATGCCGGAAACGCCGTTTTCCCAGAACCACAGGTTTACGCTGGCAACGTCTTCCACATAGATAAAGTCGCGTTTGAAATTATCGCTGCCTTCAAACAGCTTTGGATTTTCGCCGTTGTTCAGCTGCGTATTCAGATGGAAAGCCACGCTGGCCATGCTGCCTTTATGGCTTTCACGCGGGCCGTAAACGTTAAAATAGCGGAAGCCGCAAATCTGCGACTGCGCTTCCGGCAGGATCTGGCGCACGTAGTGGTCGAACAGCATTTTAGAGTAGCCGTAGACGTTTAGCGGCTCTTCATACTGACGCTCTTCGATAAAGTTATCGTTGCGGCCGCCGTAGGTAGCGGCGGAAGAGGCGTACAGGAAGGGGATCTGGCGCTCCAGGCAGTAGTGCAGCAGCTCTTTTGAATACTGATAGTTGTTATCCATCATGTATTTGCCGTCCCACTCGGTGGTGGACGAACAGGCGCCTTCATGGAAAACGGCCTCAACATCGCCAAAATCCTCATCGGCCAGCACGGCGATCAGGAAATCTTCTTTATCCATGTAGTCGGCGATATCCAGATCTGCCAGGTTGGCGAATTTAGTGCCGTCTTTCAGGTTGTCGACCACCAGAATATCGGTGTGGCCTTTGTCATTCAGCGCTTTAATGATATTGCTACCGATAAATCCCGCGCCGCCAGTGACGATAATCATGATTGTTAACCTTTAAAAAATATGGGTGAAACGGAAAGTTCACGCGCTAATGAGGGTAATCATAACATCTCATTGCGCCCCGGACAGCCGGACGACTCCGTAAGAGAAGGTAAATCCCGCTGGCTACTTCAGTTTTTCCGCATCGGTGAGGTAGCGCACCTTGCGCGTATAGTCCTGGCCTTTAAACGTCAGCGGCGTTTTTGGCGACTGCAGATATTTCTGCCATTCCGCCAGCGGGAAACCGCCGTGCGCGCCAATCACCTCTTCGGGAATAACCGCTGCCGCGCCGCCGATTTTTTTGGAAACAGGCCAGTTCATCCAGTCGCCCAGGTTCACCGTTTTCAGATCCAGCATATCCAACAGCGCGGCCAGCGGCAGCTGATCGGTTGGCGGCTGGGAATCGTCCATCAGCTCCCAGGTATCCTGAAAAAGCGTCAGCCACAGCGGGCAAATACGCTTCCAGGTCTGTCGCGTGGCGGCCAGGAAAGCGCCGTTAACGTGATCGACGATGAATGGCCGTACGCTGTGACGGTAATAAGCAGGGCGGTTTTGCTCTGGCGTTTTGGTTAGCTTGGCGATCATCTTCCCCTGACGGAAGCTGGAGTAAATATGCCCGTCCAGCATGTTAATTTCCGGCATTTTCAACAGATTCAGATCGGAATCGATCATCAAAATCCCTTCGGTGCGCGCCTGTAGCGGCGCCTGCAGCTTAATCAACCGGCTACGGTAAATCTGCTTATAGCGATAGCTCTCTTCGCGGAAAGGCACTTCCAGCGTTACGACGCGGGTTTTTTCCGGCAGCTCGCCGAACGCATCAGCAGCCTGATCGCTGACGATAACAATCTCTTCGGCGGCTGGCGCAAAGCGGGCGGCAAACAGCGCGCTCAGCTTCGCTTCCTCTATAAAATCTGCGCCCGTACAGGGAATAACGATGGAGGTTACCGGGATATTTCCCTGCACGTCCCGCTGCTGATAAGAGATATTGTGTCGTGCGCGAATATGACGAAATCGGGGGTTTAAAAATTCAAACATGCGATGAGTTTCCGTAGGCCGCATTTTCCAAAATAGTTTCCACGCCCGCGACATAGTGCTCAATGGCATAGTGCGCTTTGACATGGTGGTTTGCCTGCTGCAAAAGCTGGTGGCGCTTTTCGGCGTCAAGCCACAGCGTTTCCATCTGCTTAAACAGGCCTTGCGTATCGCCGTAATCAAACAGCAAACCGGTTTTATTGTGCTGGATAAGCTCCGCCGTACCGGTAACTCTGGAGCCGATCACTGCGGTATTCAGCAGCATCGCCTCCAGCACCACGCGCGGCAGGCCTTCGCTTTTCGATGCCAGGATAAAAACGTCGAAAGCGGCAAGATAATCGAGCGCGTTGCTGCGAAAACCGGTAAAAATCACCCGATCCTGTAAGCCAGCCTGTGAAGCCTGCTGCTGGAGCGCTGCCAGATCCGGGCCTTCGCCCAAAATCACCATGCGCCAGTCGGCTTTGGGAAAGGCGGCAGCGAATTTTTCCAGCGCCTGGAGCGTATGGTGATTAGCTTTGCGGGCGATCAGCGAACCTATGCTGCCGAAGACGAAAGTGTTTTCCGATACATTCAGCAACTGCTGGCGCATCTTCTCACGTTCCGGCAGCGGCTGATAAATATCAATGGCGTTAAAGACGGTAAAACATTTTTCTGCCGTCACGCCCTTTGCCAGCAGCACATCGCGCACGCCGTTAGAGACGGCGATAACCGCATCGGCGCGGCGATTAACCATAGCGACCAGCTCGTTGTCGAGCACCGGCTCAATACGGCAGTGCTGCACCACGCTAACGGCAAGGTTACGAGCGGCCAGATAGCCTTCGGCGTTGGAGCCGGGCTGATTATTCATATAGAGCATATCGCTCTGCTGTTCCTGCAGAAGCTGACGAATGGCGCGGGCGTTAGGGCGGATGCGCCACAGCTTATCGACAAAGCGCGTGGCTTTCAGCCGCAGGCCGCGATGAAAAAAGACCAGCGAGCGCAGCAGCTCTTTTAGCAGTTTCGCCCAGCGCGGCTGTTTGCGTTGAGGGATAAAAGTGACCGGGATCGCCAGCGAAGCCAGCACCTGCTCAATAGAATCGCCGCTGCCGCGCCGGTAGTTATGGTAGAAGCAGCAGTGAACAGTAAACCGCTCGCGGTCAATGCGCTTGAGCAGCTCCAGCATGCTGTTGGTGCCGCCGCCCCATTCATTGCCGGTATCCAGCAACAGGATTTTTTTACGTTGTGGCGTCATTGCCGCTTCCAGACTCATGTAGCCGCCGTGAAGCGGCATGAAAATTAATTATCGCCCAGCTCCAGCTTCAGGCCGGAAAAGTAAGTATTGAAATAGCGTACGCCTTCGCTGCTGGCAATACTCTCCGCTATTACGCCCAGCGCGCGACCGGCCGGCACGAATTCCGGCTGGCCCGGACAGGTTTTTACGCCCCTGAAGGGATTGCGCGGCGGCGCTGGTTTCGTCACGGCTGGCGGCGGCTGACGACCTGCATTCTGCGGTTCGTTCAGCAGCTGGCTCGGCCTGACCAGCGTGATATCGGCTGGCAGCGTCGGCAGCATCTGCTGCAATACCCTGACCGTGGTTGGATGTGGATGCCCGATAGCGATGGCGGAGCCGTCACGCTGTGCCAGATGCACCGCGCGCAAAAATTGTTTGCGGATATCCGCTTCGTTTTGCGTATCGTCCAGGAAAACACGACGCTTGATGACTTTTACGCTGGTGCCTGCGGCAGCGCGCGTTGACTGGCTGTTGGCTATCGTCATGCTGTCGAGAAAGTAAAAATTGTAGTGATTCAGCACCTGCATCACTTTCTGCATGCCCGGCAGGCTGGAGGTCATCGCGCTGCCCATATGGTTATTCAGCCCAACGGCGTAAGGCACCTTAGCCACCGCATCGCGGATGATGCGCTCAACCTCTTCGGCAGACATATCCGGGCGCAGCGTGTTTTTCTCCAGCGGCTGTTTGCTTAGCGGCGCCATCGGCAGATGGATTAACACCTCATGGCCGCGCTGGTGGGCTTTGGTTGCCATCTCTCGCGCATGGGTGGCATCCGGCAGTACGGCTACGGAAATTTGTGGCGAAAGCTGCAACACCTGGTTTTCCTGGGTCGGACGGTAGCCGAAATCATCAATAACGAGGGCGAGTTTACCCGCCTGCGCGGAACAGGCCAGCAGCAGACCTGCCAGCGCGCCGCCGAGCTTATCAAGATAAGACAAAAGTTATTTTCCTAACCACGGAAGTGGATTAACGGCCTGTCCCTGGCGGCGAATTTCAAAATAGAGCGAAGGCGTGCCGCGCCCGCCGCTGGTGCCGACCAGCGCGATCGGCTGGCCTGCTTTGACCTGGGCGCCCACGCTGACCAGCGCGCTTTGATTGTAGCCGTACAGGCTCATATCGCCTTTGCCGTGCTCTACCACCACGACCAGGCCATAGCCCTGCAGCCAGTCTGCCATCAGCACGCGGCCATCGGCGACGGCTTTAACTTCCCGGCCTTCCGGCGCGTCGATCACCAGCCCTTTCCAGCGCAGTTCGCCCTGTAGCTGCTCGCCGAAGCGGTGCTCAAGCGAACCGCGCACCGGCCACAGCAGCTGCCCGGCTGGTCTGCCCAGGCCGCCGGTTCTCGCCATCAGCGAGCGTTCGCCTTCGGTGGGTTTATACGTGGTGCCTTTGCTTTTCGCCTGCGCTTCACGCTCGCGTACGCGCTGGGCCTCTTTCGCTTCTTTCTCTGCTCTGGCGCGCGCTTCGCGCTCCGCTTTGGCGATCTTATCGCGCAGGCGGCTTTCGTTCGCCCGCATCTCTTCAAGCTGCGCCTGATCTTTTTCCAGCGAGGATTCCAGCGAGCTCAGCGTTTGTTTCCGCGCCGCGCGGGCGCTCTCCAGCTTCTGCTGCTGCGCCTCCTGCTGTGCCAGCATCGCTTTCTGTTTAGCCTGTTTATCTGTCAGCGAAGCCTTTTGCGCCGAGAGATCGCTGCGCGTTTTTTTCAACTCGTCGATCGACTTTTGGCGGGCATCGTTCAGATAGCCGAAATAGGCCAGAATGCGCTCGCTGCGCTGGCTCTCTTCGCTGCTCAGGATCAGCTGCAGGCCGTTGTGCTGGCCCTGGCGAAAGGCGGCATCCAGCTGCTCCGCCAGCATTTTCTCCTGCTGCGCCTGCTGGGTTTGCAGCTTGCCGATAGAAGCGGTCAGCGCGGCAACCTCGCCGTTCAGCGAGCCCAGCGTCTGCTGGGTTTCCCGCAGCTGACGGCTCGCCTGGGCAATGATCTTTTCCTGGCTTTGCAGCTGGTCGAGCAGCTTGCTGCGCTGCTGCTTTTGCTGCTGGACGCTTTTTTCTTTGGCGGCGATATCGGCGCGCAGGCTGGAGAGCGCCGATTTATTGTCTTCCGCGTGGCCGATAGCGGGCAGCAGTAGCAGGCCAGCGCAAAACAGGCTGGCTGACAAAGTGAACATGCCCGACCGTAACGGGGTTGCAGAGGCCAATCCGTTAGCTGGGGTTCGTTGATATGAAACTGTCGCTTTTTCCCTCATAGGAGGAGGATTATTCCACGATGAACAGCGCCTTACCAGCCTCGACGGCGGCTTTTGCGTTTCCAGTGGTGTCAAAGCGATTTGGCCGCCATAAAAGCGCTGCTACGGCAAGAGAGATTGCACAATATATCGCCGCTCAGGTTTAACGCGCTTCCCTGTTGGCCGAACGTTTATGACATAAGGCAATTTTTTTGGGAAATCTGCCGCAGAAAACGCAACTCTGAGGGCATCACGTCTGTACATGAAACGCCTGGCAGGTATACTCAGAAGCCTTGTTTTCGCTTATTAACCCTTTCGGGAGTTGTTACCCCTCATGCAAGATATTATGCAGTTCGCAGGCAACCATACCATTCTTAGTCTGGCATGGGTCGTCCTGCTGGTTTTGGTGATCGTGACTACCGTTAAGGGTATGTTCTCTAAAGTAAAAACCATCAGCCGCGGCGAAGCGACCCGGTTGATTAACAAAGAAGAAGCCGTAGTGGTCGACGTGCGTGGGCGCGATGACTTCCGCAAAGGCCATATCTCTAACGCGATCAACGTGCTGGCTGCCGATATCAAAAAAGGCAGCTTTGGCGAGCTGGAAAAACACAAGGCGAAGCCGGTTATCGTGGTGTGCGCAAACGGCGTTTCCGCTGCCGATCCCGCCGCGCAGCTGACTGCCGCCGGTTTTGAGCAGGTTTTCATTCTGAAAGACGGCGTGGCTGGCTGGAGCGGTGATAACCTTCCGCTGGTACGCGGCAAATAATTCCGGAGACTAAGGTATGGCAAACGTTGAGATCTACACCAAAGCAACCTGTCCTTTCTGCCACCGCGCCAAAGCGCTGCTGAGCCAGAAAGGCGTGAACTACCAGGAAATTGCCATTGATGGCGACGCTGAAAAGCGCGAAGAGATGATCAAACGCAGCGGCCGTACCACAGTTCCGCAGATTTTTATCGATGCGCAGCACGTTGGCGGCTGTGACGACCTCTATGCCCTCGATGGCCGCCAGGGCCTCGACCCGCTGCTGAAGTAAGCGGGAAAGCGGCGAAATAACGGACTATTAACCCATAGGATTAGAATATGTCAGAACAAAACAACACCGAGATGTCTTTCCAGATCCAGCGTATCTATACTAAAGACGTCTCTTTTGAAGCGCCAAACGCCCCACAGGTTTTCCAGAAAGAGTGGGAACCGGAAGTGAAGCTGGATCTGGATACGGCTTCCACCCAGCTGGCAGACGACGTCTATGAAGTCGTGCTGCGCGTCACCGTTACCGCCACCGTAGGCGAAGACACGGCTTTCCTGTGTGAAGTGCAGCAGGCCGGTATCTTCTCTGTCGCGGGCATCGACGGCAACCAGATGGCACATTGCCTGGGCGCATACTGCCCGAACATCCTGTTCCCTTATGCTCGTGAATGCATTACCAGCCTGGTTTCCCGTGGGACCTTCCCGCAGCTTAACCTGGCGCCGGTAAACTTTGACGCGCTGTTTATGAACTATCTGCAACAGCAGTCAGGTGAAGGCGCCGCTCCGCAACAGGACGCATAATGCCTGCCTCAATGAGTGTTCTCGGTGCCGGCTCGTACGGCACCGCTTTGGCTATCACGCTGGCCCGTAACGGGCACGACGTGGTGATGTGGGGCCATAACCCACAGCATCTGGCGCAGCTTCAGGCTGACCGCTGCAACGCGGCTTTTCTGCCCGATGTCCCTTTTCCCGCTTCGCTGAGCCTTGAGAGCGACCTGGCTACGGCTATCGCCGCCAGCCGCGATCTGCTGGTGGTCGTACCCAGCCACGTGTTCGGCGATGTACTACAGCAAATTAAACCTCATCTGCGACCCGATTCCCGTATCGTCTGGGCGACCAAAGGCCTGGAAAAAGAAACCGGGCGTCTGTTGCAGGATGTGGCGCGAGAGATTTTAGGTAACGAACTGCCGCTGGCGATTGTCTCCGGGCCGACGTTCGCTAAAGAGTTAGCGGCCGGTTTGCCCACGGCAATCGCCCTGGCCGCGACGGATGCCGAATTTGCCGATGATTTACAACAGCTGCTGCACTGCGGCAAAAGCTTCCGCGTCTATAACAATCCCGATTTTATCGGCGTGCAGCTTGGCGGCGCAGTGAAAAACGTTATTGCCATCGGCGCAGGCATGTCCGACGGCATTGGCTTCGGTGCCAACGCCAGAACGGCATTAATCACGCGCGGTCTGGCAGAGATGACCCGGCTGGGCGTAGCCCTGGGCGCCGATCCCACCACCTTTATGGGCATGGCGGGGCTGGGCGACCTGGTGCTGACCTGTACCGATAATCAGTCGCGCAACCGCCGCTTCGGCATGATGCTGGGGCAGGGGCTGGACGTGACGACGGCGCAAAACAACATTGGCCAGGTAGTGGAAGGATTCCGAAATACCAAAGAGGTCAGGGCGCTGGCCGCGCGCTGCGGCGTAGAGATGCCGATAACCGAGCAAATTTATCAGGTATTGTATTGCGAAAAAAATGCGCGAGAGGCAGCATTAAGCCTGCTTGGGCGCACACGGAAAGGCGAAAACAGCATAGGCTGACACAGGGAAGCGACGCGCCGCAGCATTCTGTTATTTGATGGGGAGTAGAAGTAATGCCGTGTGTAGAGCCTGGAGTGGTCTGGGATTATATCAAAGAAGAAGCGCGGGCGCTGGCGGAATGCGAGCCGATGCTGGCCAGTTTTTACCACGCCACCCTGCTAAAGCACGACGATCTTGGTAGCGCGCTGAGCTATATGCTGGCTAACAAGCTGGCTAATCCCATTATGCCCGCTATCGCTATCCGTGAAATCGTGCAGGAAGCCTATAAGCAGGACGCATCGATGATCCAGTCGGCTGCCTGCGACATTCAGGCGGTGCGCCAGCGCGATCCCGCTATCGATAAATACTCCACGCCGCTGCTTTACCTGAAAGGCTTCCACGCCCTGCAGGCCTACCGTATTGGGCACTGGCTGTGGAATGAGGGCCGCCGCGCGCTGGCGGTTTATCTGCAAAATGAAATCTCCGTTTCCTTTGCCGTAGATATTCATCCCGCCGCGAAAATCGGTCGCGGCATTATGCTTGATCATGCTACGGGCATCGTAGTGGGCGAGACGGCGGTGATTGAAGATGACGTCTCTATCCTGCAATCGGTGACTTTGGGCGGCACGGGTAAAACCAGCGGCGATCGCCATCCTAAAATCCGCGAAGGCGTGATGATTGGCGCGGGGGCGAAGGTTCTGGGCAATATTGAAGTAGGGCGCGGCGCAAAAATCGGCGCGGGTTCCGTAGTGCTTCAGCCTGTTCCGCCGCATACTACGGCGGCTGGCGTGCCAGCTCGTATCGTCGGCAAGCCGACCAGCGATAAGCCTTCAATGGAGATGGATCAGCACTTCAACGGCATGGTGCCGGGCTTTGAGTTCGGCGACGGCATCTGAGATTTAGCCGCGCGGCCTATGGCGCGGCTGTTTACTTACTCTTTAAGCAGCGCGCCCGCGTAGCCAAGCTGGCGCCAGGCTTCATATACCACTACCGAAACCGCATTCGACAGATTCATGCTGCGGCTGTCCGGCTGCATAGGGATACGGATTTTTTGCTGGGCAGGCAGCGCATCCAGGATCTCTTTCGGCAGGCCGCGCGTTTCCGGGCCGAAAAGTAAATAATCCCCTTGCTGATAACTGACCGCGCTATGCGCTGGCGTTCCCTTGGTGGTCAGCGCAAACAGGCGCTGCGGGTTTTCCGTGTCCAGAAAAGCAGCATAGTCGGCGTGACGCTGAATAGCGGTGAATTCATGGTAATCCAGACCGGCGCGGCGCAGGCGCTTGTCATCCCAGGTAAAACCCAGCGGTTCAATCAGGTGCAGGCGAAAGCCGGTATTGGCGCACAGGCGGATAATGTTGCCCGTATTGGGTGGGATTTCAGGTTCAAACAGTACGATATTCAGCATCAGCGGCGGCCCTCGTTCACAAGGGCCGCAGCATAGCAAAGATCAGGCGTTGCTGGTATAGAGCGGCAGCCACAGCGTCAGGCGCAGCCCGCCCAGCGGGCTGTCATCGGCTTTGACCCAGCCGCGGTGCTGCTGGATAGCGGTTTCCACAATCGCCAGTCCCAGCCCGGTGCCGCCTGACTCGCGGTCGCGTGCCTCGTCCGTACGGTAAAACGGACGGAAAATCTGCTCGCGATCTTCCTCACTGACGCCCGGGCCGTCATCATCCACATGGATAGTGATGCCCTGCTTATCCACGGCGAAGCTAACCATAATGCGAGTATGGGAGTAGCGCAGCGCGTTGCGGACGATGTTTTCCAGCGCGCTGTCGAGCGCGCTTGGGTTGCCATACAGCGGCCAGGGGCCAGGCGGATAGGGGACTTCCAGCGTTTTGCCCATCTGCTCCGCCTCGAAGCGGGCATCGTCCAGTACGCCCGACCAAAGCTGATTAGCCTTCATCGCTTCGCTGACCAGCGCGTTTTTGTGCTGGGTGCGCGACAGCACCAGCAGATCGTTGATCATGCCGTCCAGCCTTTGCGCCTCCATCTCTATGCGCTGCAGCTCTTTGCCTTCGCCCTGACGCCGCCGCATTAGCGCGGTAGCAAGCTGTAGCCGCGTTAGCGGTGTGCGCAGCTCGTGCGAGATATCCGACAGCAGCCGCTGCTGCGCGGTCATCATTCGCTCCAGCGCGCTGACCATCTGGTTGAAGCTGGAACCGGCGGCCAGGAACTCCTGCGGCCCGGCTTCCAGTTCCGGACGCTGGCGTAAATTGCCCGCGGCCACGTCATCGGCAGCGTGCTTGAGTTTCCTTGCCGGTTTCGCCAGGCTCCATGCCAGCCACAACAGCAGCGGCGAGCTGATGAGCATGGTCACTATCAGCAGCAGCAGCGGGCGGTCAAACAGCAGATTGATAAAGTCCAGCTGCGAGCTGCCCGCGGGCCTGATCAGGTAGAGCTGATAGCTGTCTTCGCCGTCGCGTACGGAAAAAGGCCCGAGCATTTCGGTACGGCCATATTTCTTTTTCTGCGGATGATCGGCGTTATCGGACTGGCCGATAAAATTGCGGATAACCTGCATCTCACTGTGTTGAGCGCCAATGACCCGGCCTTCGCTGGTAACCAGCAGCAGGCGCTGGCCCGGCGGCGCCCACTTGTCGATAGCGCGAAACAGCCTGCGCCACCACATTAAATCGTTGGGCGGATCCTGCATCAGCTCCGCCTCTACGTGTTGCTCGATCATGGTGCCCTGCCGCTGCTCGTTATCCAGCAGCGGCGTCATTTGACGGGTGTCAAGCTTGGGAACCATCAGCACCAGCATCAGCACCAGCGCCAGGGTCAGCCAGAAAATGGCGAAGATGCGGGTAGTCAGGCTGGAAATCATGTAGCGGAAACCATCAGATAGCCCCGGCCGCGCAGCGTTTTAAACCAGGGATGGCCATCCTTGCGGTCCGGCAGTTTACGGCGCAGATTGGAGATATGCATATCAATCGCGCGGTCAAACGGCGTTAGCCTTTTTCCCAGTACTTCCTGGCTCAGGTGCTCACGTGACACAACCTGGCCCAAATGCTGTGCCAGCAGGTAGAGCAGCGTAAACTCAGTGCCGGTTAAATCCAGCGTCACCTCGTCGAAGCTGGCTTCCTGGCGACCCGGATTGAGACGCAGGTGATCGACTTCCAGCGTAGGAGAACCGCTGTCATGTTGTTGCTGCTGTTCGCTCCAGTTGGAACGACGTAAAATCGCGCGTATACGCGCCACCAGCTCGCGATCGTTAAAGGGCTTCGGCAGATAGTCATCCGCGCCCAGTTCCAGCCCCAGCACGCGATCCAGCTCGCTGCCGCGCGCTGTCAGCATGATAACCGGCGTCTGGTGCTGCTGACGCAGCTCCTTCAACGTATCGATGCCGTTCTTTTTCGGCATCATCACATCCAACAGTAAAAGATCCACAGAACTGTCTAACAGAGCCAAAGCCTGCTCGCCGTCACCGGCAACCAGTACATCGAACCCTTCCATTTCAAGCAACTCTTGCAATAGCGAAGTCAATTCGCGATCGTCGTCAACCAACAGGATTTTATTCATTTTTTATCGCCCTCCACAGGCAAAATACCGTGAACGAATGCCCGCAATCCATGACTTTACGTAGTTTTACACCCCCTGACGCATGTTTGCAGCTGCCCCCGTAGACTGGATTTCGTTGAATCGAAATATGGAAACCAACCTGGGAGTTAACGATGCGCAAAGTTACCGCCGTCGTTGTGGTTCCGGCGCTGATCCTCAGCTTCTCCGCCGCATGGGCTGCAGATATAACGACGACTGACGAGATGCATCGCAACGGCGTGGCGCCAGGCAGTATGGCGCAAATTCCGCAAAGCCACATGTTTGACGGCATCGATCTTACTGAACAGCAGCGCCAGCAGTTGCGCGATCTGATGCAGCAGGCTCGTCATGAGCGTTCTCCCATAAGTATTAACGATTTAGAACAGCTGCATGCAATGATTATTGCAGATAAATTCGACGAGGCGGCCTATAAAGCGCGAGTCGACAAAATCGCGCAGGCAGAGGTAGCCAGACAGGTCGAGATGGCGCGGGTGCGCTACCAGATGTATCACCTGTTAACGCCGGCACAGCAGGCCGTTCTGAATCAGAAACATCAGCAGCGCATAGACGAAATGCGTCGGCTGACGCAGGTGCAGCATGTATCACCGCTGCAAGCCGTAAGCAGTAACCAGTAGCAAAATATCCCTGTTTTCCTTGCCATAGACACCATCCCTGTCTTCCCCCACATGATGTGGGGGTTTTTTTTGTCCGCGTTTTAACTAAAATTTTCTTTCAACACAGTCGACTGTAGAAAAGTTGGGATGGCTCAGAACCGTTTCTGAGGCGTTCGGCCAGGGGCGATTTGTGGGTACTATGACGCAATACGGTAATCTGTATCGATTGACCGTTAGAAGCGGTTCTCTTTTTAATAACCCCGATAACTCCAGCAATCGCTGCTTAAAGGGGTTATCAGAGTTATCATCATCTCATCAGGACAGGACAGGACGAGGCGATGGAAAGCAGAAGGTTAATGGCAGAAATCAAAGCGGACGGCGGACGGCTGGGTACTGGTAAGAGTAAATGGTAGCCATCACCATTTTACCCATCCAAAGAAACCGGGGTTAGTAACAATACCTCACCCTAAAAAAGATTTACCGACAGGTACGGTAAAAAGCATCAGGAAACAGGCAGGTCTGTAATCTGCTTTCTCGACGAGGCTTAATTATGTTTTATCCAATTGCGATTGAGGCTGGCGACGAAAAACACGCATACGGCGTGACAGTCGCGGATCTGCCCGGCTGTTTCTCTGCCGGAGATACACTGGACGATGCGATAGCGAACGCGAAGGACGCGATAACGGGACATATCGAACTATTAATAGAGTTGGGACAGGATATACCCACAATTTCTACCGTTGAATCATTAGCTAAAAATCCAGATTTCGCAGGTTATACATGGGCACTGGTAGACATAGATGTTACCCGGCTATTCGGCGGTTCAGAGAAAATTAACGTTACATTGCCTAAATCATTAATTGACCGCATTGACCGCTGTGTTGCAACCCATCCGGAATTTAAATCCCGCTCCGGTTTTTTGGCTCAGGCCGCAATAGAGCGTATTTCATTATCCTGATAGTGTTATCAAAGCAAAGCCCTGTTTCTACGGAGCTTCTTCTGTCCGGCCTGCAATAAACTGAACACAATCTGGCGTTCCTCTGGTCTGAGCCGTTCCTGCAACGCCTTTACCTACTTATTCCCTGTCAGCCCATGAGGACTGAAAAATTTTCTGATAACTAACCTCTTCTGGAAAACGGCCTGGAGATTTCTACCAGAACTTATTTTATCTGAAATCCGATATACTCAGGGTACTGTCCCAAACGGAGTACGATATGGCACACCACTACGCGCGCCTGGTTAACTCTGCCGCGCTGGCGGCGACAACTCTGGCTTCTCTGCTGCTGCTGGTGAAAATTTTCGCCTGGTGGTATACCGGTTCGGTCAGCCTGCTGGCGGCACTGGTAGATTCCCTGGTGGACATCGCTGCCTCCCTGACCAATCTCTTCGTTGTCCGCTACTCCTTGCAGCCTGCCGATGAGGAACACACTTTCGGGCACGGTAAAGCCGAATCGCTGGCCGCACTGGCGCAAAGCATGTTTATCTCCGGCTCCGCTCTGTTTCTGTTTCTGACGGGATTGCAGCATCTCTCGACGCCTGCTGAAATGCGGGCGCCAATGGTGGGTGTTGTCGTCACGCTTATCGCACTCTTTTCAACGCTGGTTTTGGTTGCTTTTCAGCGCTGGGTGGTGCGCAAAACCCATAGCCTGGCTATTCGTGCCGATATGCTTCACTATCAGTCTGACGTGGTTATGAACGGCGCCATTCTGGCGGCGCTGGGGCTGAGCTGGTACGGCTTTAAGCGTGCCGACGCGCTTTTCGCACTGGGTATTGGCGTTTGGATCCTCTACAACGCGCTGCGTATGGGATATGAAGCGGTGCAGCTGCTGCTGGACAGGGCGCTGCCGGAAGCAGAAAAAGCGCAGATCGCTGAAATTGCTGTCGGCTGGCCAGGCGTAGAAGGGGTACACGATATTCGCACGCGTCTTTCCGGACCAACCCGTTTTATTCAGCTGCATCTGGAGCTTAAAGACCATTTGACGTTGTTCCAGGCGCACCTGATCGCCGAGGAAGTAGAAAAAGCCTTGCTGCAAGCTTTTCCCGGTTCTGATATTACTATCCATCAGGATCCCTGTTCGGTAGTGCCGGAAAAGGATTTGAACGGGCTATGATTTTCAATCAGTTAAAACGATTATCCAAAAATTGCCTGAAAGGGTTATTTTGCGCTGAAAAAATAGCACAATGATCCCTGACCTGAATCAATTCAGCTAAAAGGCTTTGATATACTATTGCCAACATTAGTCGATCGCTCGCGTTCGCCGACCCCCCACGGCGTTCAGATTTCAAATTTGCATCAACAAGTTCAGAGGTTGTCATGATCAAAAAAATCGGTGTACTGACAAGCGGCGGTGACGCGCCTGGCATGAATGCAGCTATCAGGGGTGTCGTTCGTGCGGCGCTGAGTGAGAATCTGGAAGTTTCTGGTATTTACGACGGTTACCTGGGGCTCTTTGAAGACCGCATGGTGAATCTGGATCGCTATAGCGTCTCCGATATGATTAACCGCGGCGGCACTTTCCTGGGGTCGGCGCGTTTTCCGGAATTCCGCGAAGAGTCTACCCGCGCGGTAGCCATTGAGAATATGAAAAAGCGCGGCATCGATGCGCTGGTGGTTATCGGCGGCGACGGTTCCTACATGGGTGCCAAAAGACTGACGGAAATGGGCTTTCCCTGCATCGGCCTGCCGGGCACCATCGATAACGATGTAGCCGGTACGGATTACACCATCGGCTATTTCACCGCCCTGGAAACGGTGGTGGAAGCTATCGACCGTCTGCGTGATACCTCTTCTTCGCACCAGCGTATCTCTATCGTAGAAGTGATGGGCCGCTACTGTGGCGACCTGACGCTGGCAGCGGCTATCGCAGGCGGCTGCGAATTCATCGTACTGCCGGAGATCCCGTTTACCCGCGAAGAGCTGGTGCAGGAGATCAAAGCGGGCATCGCCAAGGGTAAAAAGCATGCGATTGTGGCGATCACCGAGCACATCTGCGATATCGATGAGCTGGCGAAATACATCGAATCCGAAACCAAACGCGAGACCCGCGCCACGGTGCTGGGCCATATTCAACGCGGCGGTGCGCCGGTCGCCTACGACCGCATTCTGGCTTCGCGCATGGGCGCTTACTCCATCGAGCTGCTGCTGCAGGGCTACGGCGGCCGCTGTGTGGGCATCCAGAACGAGAAAATGGTGCACCACGACATCATCGATGCCATCGAAAATATGAAGCGTCCGTTTAAAGGTGACTGGCTGGATACGGCCAAGCGGCTCTACTAAAGCGGCAGGTTGGCAAATAAGCGGAAAGGGCGCTGCTGGTCGGCGTCTTTTTTGCGCTGGTATATATTCCATTCAGTTATGACAGCTACTTTTTAATTCTTTAAAACAGCAATCGCTTTGTGTCACGCTCTCTGCCAGCAAAAAAACCTTTGGGAGCGCGCATAATGAAAAAGTGGAGTGTCGGACTCACCCTGTTGCTGGCATCGACCAGCGTTCTGGCGAAAGATATTCAGTTACTGAACGTCTCTTACGATCCAACCCGTGAGCTTTACGAGCAGTACAATAAGGCTTTCAGCGCGCACTATAAGCAGGAAACCGGCGATAACGTGGTAATCCGCCAGTCGCACGGCGGCTCTGGCAAACAGGCTACTTCCGTTATCAACGGCATCCGCGCCGATGTGGTGACGCTGGCGCTGGCTTCCGATGTCGATGCTATCGCCGAGCGCGGCCGTATCGATAAAAACTGGATCAAGCGCCTGCCGGATAACTCCGCGCCTTACACTTCCACCATCGTTTTCCTGGTTCGCAAAGGCAATCCAAAACAGATCCACGACTGGCAGGATTTGACCAAGCCTGGCGTATCGGTGATCACGCCAAACCCGAAAACCTCCGGCGGCGCCCGCTGGAACTATCTGGCCGCCTGGGGCTGGGCGCTGGATAAAAACAACGGCGATGCGGCGAAAGCTCAGGACTATATCAAGGCGCTGTTTAAAAACGTCGAGGTGCAGGATTCCGGCGCTCGCGGCGCAACCAATACTTTTGTTGAGCGCGGCATCGGTGACGTGCTGATAGCCTGGGAAAACGAGGCTTACCTGGCGGTCAACAAGCTGGGCAAAGACCAGTTTGAAATCGTCACGCCGAGCGAGTCGATTCTGGCTGAGCCTACGGTTTCCGTGGTGGATAAAGTGGTGGATGAACGCGATACGCGTAAAGTCGCCGATGCCTACCTGAAATATCTCTATTCGCCGGAAGGCCAGGAAATCGCTGCGCAAAACTACTATCGTCCTCGCGATGCAGCGGTAGCGAAGAAATATGCCAGCACTTTTGCCACGGTAAAACTTTTTACCGTTGACGATGCTAAATTCGGCGGCTGGGCTAAAGCGCAGAAAACGCACTTTGCGGACGGCGGCACCTACGATAAAGCCATGCAGCGTTAAGTGAGAATCTCTTTTAAAGCCAGTCATCCGACTGGCTTCAAGACTGCTGACAAAGCTAAAAAAGCTCAGGTGAACATCTGTTTTTTTACAGCAACTCTGCAGCTTTATGGCGGCAGAGGCTGAGCGGATAAGTGGACCGTTTGGCGCATGGACGCGCCAACCGAGCCTACATGAAAGTATTTACGGCGTGTCCGTGTTCCGATCTGCCTCTGCTGCTCTGTCACTGATTTAAACGCGACCAGGGTTTGTCATCAATCTCAAGCCAGTCATCCGACTGGCTTTTTTAATGACAAGATGTACAGGAGCGGGCTCAGGAGGGCCTGTGTCTTCCACAAAGACGCAAAAAGCGCCATCCGTGGCGGCTCAGTACGGGACGTCCCTGTCCCGTAATGCTTTGCTCCAGCCACAGGCCCTCCATCGCTTCAGGTTCGTTAGCCGTCTCGGCCAGTTACCCGACTGGCTTTTTTATTTTGTCTGCCTGTTAAAAAGGTTACATCAAATAGTCACGGGCGTTGATTATTTAGCATGACCTTTGCCTGAGGTTCGTTTACATTATGCGCAGATTAGGGTGCAGAGGTTGGCGTGATGTGGGGCAAAAAATGGATAGTGATTACGGGGGTTTTGGTATCCGTGATCGCAATAGCGGGCTGCAAAGCGCTCGGCTTTAAGCGTAACGCCAATGCTTTATGGAAAATAGTCAGCCAGCAGTGCGTGCCCAATCAGCAGCAAAACAACGATCCGGCGCCCTGCCGGCTGGTGGATCTGCGCAATGGCTATGTAGTGATGAAAGACCGGGATGGGCCGCTACAGTTCCTGCTGATGCCCGTGAAAAAAATTACCGGTATTGAAAGCCCTGTTTTACTAAGCCCTTTCTCTCCTAACTATTTCGCCGAGGCCTGGCATGCGCGCCACTATATGGAAGAGCGACGCGGCGCGCCTGTAGACGATAGCGCGGTGGCACTGAGCATTAACTCGCAACGCGGCAGAACGCAAAACCAGCTGCATATCCATATCTCTTGTCTGCGCCCGGATATCCGGCGGCGGCTGGACAGCCTGAACGCCTCGCTAAGCGCGAAGTGGCAATCGGCGCAGCTTGGCGAACATGAGTATCAAATCAGGCTGCTTACCCGCGACGAACTGAAAAAAACCAGCCCCTTCGTGCGCATTGCCAACGAGCTGCCGGGCGCGCGTGAAGAGATGGGAAAATATGGTATAGCAGTCGCGGCTATGCCGGATGGTAAAAAAGCGCTGATGGTTATCAAACGTAATCTACTGTTGCTGAACCGAGGGTCGGCGGAAGAACTTCAGGATCACAGCTGCGCTATTTTACAGCCGCGATCCTGAGCGGGTCAGGCGGAGGCGATCTGCTCTGGCTCTTCGTCATCCTTATATTGCGCAGTGGCTATCCAGGCGGCGCAGAACAGCGTTAAGCGGGCGAAGAAGTAAAAGAAAGCCATCAGGCCCAGCACAGAGCCGAATGCCGCGCCGGAAGGCGACGAGGCCAGCTTCGGTAGCGTCATAGTCATAATCGCCTTGATGACCTCAAAGCCGATAGCTGCCAGCAGCGTACCGCGGAACAGCGCTTTTTTACGCGGTTTATGGCGCGGAAGACGCCAGAAAATCCACAAAAACAGCAGGTAGTTAGCCAGAATGGAAATCGACAGCGCAATGGTGGTCATCGCCGGGCGCAGCCATTCGATGCCGTCTAACCCCAACGCGCGCACTATCGCATCCTGCGCTGCGCCAGCCACCGAAGTCAGCATAATGGTGATAAACAGCGCCAGTACCAGGCCAATCAGCGAGATAAAATCGCGGGTGTATTTAAAATAAATCTTTTCTTTATCCTGTTCGTTGCGTTCCCAGACATCGCGCGACTGCGCGCGCACGGCCTCGCGTAGGTTGCCCATCCAGCTGATACCAGAATAGAGCGCCACCAGCAGGCCAGTAATTCCTACGGTGGTACGCTGCTGCACCGCTGTTTTAACCGTATTTTTTAGCGTAGTCGCCAGTGTAGGATCGCTGATGCTGTTAACCATTTTATCAATCAAATCGGTCAGCAAATCCTGATTGGAGGCGAGCACGAAGCCGACGCCGGCAAAGGACACCATCAAAATAGGGATCAGCGAAAGAAAAGAGAAATAGGTAATCGCCGCGCCGAACTGGCTGCCCATACGGTCGGTAAAACGTTCTCCGGCGCGAATAAAGTGCGCCACCGCCGGGATCGCCTGGAACCAGCTTACCAGCCGGGAAACACGCGTGATCGACTTATCAACGGTTTTATTGCCGGTTTTGATATTAATCAGCGGTTTGTCTTCCGCTGCTTTCTTTACGGGTTGGTTTTCCTTCATGAATCCTTCTTCTTGTCCTTCAAGTGCATGGCGTAAAACAAATTATAGCCGGGCGATCAGGCAACGTAGTGTTTCATTGCCTGAGTTAGCCACTCCATAAAGACCTGCACCCGGCGTGTCAGGTTGCGGCGATGCGGATAGATCAGCGAAACGGGCATCGGCTCCGCCCGAAAATGCGGCAGCACTTCAACAAGCTTTTTCTCTTTTAGCACCTGTTTTACGCCGCGTTCTGGCACCTGAATAATGCCTAATCCCGCCAGACAGGCCGCGCGGTAAGTCTCGGTACTGTTGACGGTTACCGTGCCGCCGGTCTGAATATAACGGCAGCGCTTGCCGTCGAAAAATTCAAAGCCTGTGGGCTGCACGCCAATTTGCTGGCTATAGTGCACCATCGCATGCGAAGCCAAATCTTCAAGCGTTGTAGGCGTGCCAAAACGCGTCAGATAATCAGGGCTGGCGCAGTTAATCAAAGTCAGCTTGCCCAGCGGTCTTGCAATCAAGCCGGAATTTTCCAGTGCGCCAACGCGTACCACGCAATCGAAGCCTTCGCGCACTACGTCTACGCGCCTGTCGCTGCTGCTCAGCTCCACTTCAATACCGGGATAGTGCTGCATAAAATCGGGCAATTTCGGCAGGATATAGTCGCAGGCCATGCTAACCGGCATATCCACCCTTAACTTGCCGCTCAGCGTAGCGGGATCGTGCTGAAACAGCGAATCCATTTCATCCAGCGTCGCCAGCACGTCACGGCAGCGCTCGTAATAGATCAAACCATCCTGAGTTAACTGCACGCGCCGCGTGGTGCGGTGCAGCAGCCGCACGCCCATCGCATTTTCCAGCGACTGTAGCTGCCGCGAAAGGCTGCCTTTAGGCAGGCCCATGCTTTCAGCCGCGCGGGTAAAGCTCTGCATTTCAGCTACTCTGACAAAAACCTGCATTGCGTGAATTTTATCCATTTATGCGCTCATTGTTGTTATCAGTGAAACAGTGAAGCGTAGGTAAGGACATTTATATATCGGTTTGCGTGCAATATCCTGTTTTTTATCCACAGTGAAACTGAAGGAGTCTGAAATGAGCCATAAAATTGCAGTGATTACCGGCGGCAGCCGGGGTTTAGGCCGAAACGGCGCTCTGAAACTGGCAGAAAAGGGCATCGACGTCATTTTCACCTGGCGGAGTAAAGAGCAGGAGGCACAGGCGGTAGTGAAAGAGATTGAGGCGCTGGGTGCCCGTGGCGTGGCGCTTCAGCTGGATACAGGCGATATCCAGGCTTTCCCCAATTTTGTCAGCGAAGTACAAAAGCAGTTAAAAACCCACTGGCAGCGAGACAGCTTTGATTATTTATTGAACAATGCCGGAACGGCGCTGCACGAGCCTTTTATTTCCACTACGGAAGCGCAGCTGGATACGCTGATCGACGTGCATTTTAAGGGGCCATTTTTCCTGACCCAGCAGCTGCTGCCGCTGATCGCTAACGGCGGCCGTATCCTGAATGTCTCCAGCGGTCTGACGCGGTTCAGCCAGCCAGGTTCCGGCGCCTATGCCGCCGTTAAAGGCGCGATGGAAGTTTTAACGCGTTACCAGGCTAAAGAGCTGGCGGCAAGGGATATCCGGGTGAATATTCTGGCGCCTGGCGCTATCGCCACGGACTTCAGCGATGGCAGAGTGCGGGACAATCCGCAAATCAATGAGTTTATCTCTTCGGTAACGGCGCTGGGCCGCGTGGGGCTACCGGAAGATATTGGCAAGGTTATCGCTATGCTGTTCAGTGAAGAGAGCGGCTGGATCACCGGCCAGCGCATTGAGGCTTCCGGCGGGATGTTTCTTTAATCGGCTAAAAGTGGGAAGCGCGCCGCTTCCCACTTCAGCAAGGGCGGAAGCTAAATATGAATAGCGCCATCTATTACCGTAACCGTTTGGCCGCCTATCCAGGCGGTGCCCGCCGCCCAGCTAACGCTTAATCGGCCTGCACGCTGTAGCGCGGTGCCCTGACGCACGCGATAGTCCAGCTCGACGCCCTGCGCCTGTAGATAACGGGCAAGGCAGGCATTGGCGCTGCCGGTGACAGGATCTTCGCACAGTGAGCCGTTCTCCATCAGCAGGCCGCGTACTTCATATTGTTCCTCGGCGTCCTGCAACGGGCCAAACGGCATTACGCCAGTGACGCGGGCTTTTTTCAGCAGTCGTTCAAATTCTGTGATGTTGGGTTTAATCGCCAGCACCGCTTCGGCGGAGAGCATCGGCACCAGCAGAAAACGGATCCCCATATCCGCAATCATTACCGGCAAACGGCTTTCGAAAGCATCGCTGTTCAGCGCGCTGCCAAGCGGCGCATCGCTAAATTCCGTCAGCGTCGCTTCGGGTGCGGCAAACGCCAGCGCGCCATCATCGGCTATTCTGACTGTTACCAGACCCAGCTCGCATTGCTGCACGATTTGGCCAGGCGTTTTCAGGACGATCCCCGCTTCCAGCAGCGCATGCGCGGTGCCCAGCGTGGGATGACCAGCAAAGGGCAGCTCGCCGTCCGGGGTAAAAATTCGTACCTGATAGTCGGCGGCGGGATCGGTAGCGGGCAGCACAAAAGTCGTTTCCGATAAATGCGTCCAGCGGGCAGTAGCCTGCATCTGTTCCGCGCTAAGATCCCCGGCATCCAGAATCACCGCCAGCGGGTTGCCGTTCAGGGGAGAAGAGGTAAAAACATCGACCTGTTTAAAAGCGCGTGGCTGCGTCATCGTCATCTCCTTTGCATTAGAATTCTTTGAGAGTATCAGGAATTTTCACGATCGGGGCGCTGAATAGATGCTATTTTCAGGACTGGTAGCGCCGTAAACAGTTTGCGCTGTAGCGGGTAGCATTAGCTTAAACCTGAACCAAAAAAGTGAAGGAAATATGCTGAAAATACTGGGACGGGCCTCGTCTATCAATGTCAGAAAAGTACTCTGGACCTGCGAAGAGCTGGGCGTCGCCTTTGAGCGGGAAGAGTGGGGCGAAGGCGATAAATCGCCGCAGGAGGCCGAATTCAGAGCGTTAAATCCCAACGCGCTGATGCCGGTTATTCAGGAAGCTGATTTTGTGCTGTGGGAGTCCAACGCCATTATCCGTTATCTGGCAAACGCTTATGACGGCAGCTGGCTCTATCCGCAAAATCCACGCCTGCGCGGCCTGGCCGATCAGTGGATCGACTGGCAGGCGACCGAGCTGAATACTTCCTGGCGCTATGCGTTTATGTCGCTGGTGCGCCATTCGCCCGCGCATCAGGATCCGCGCCTGCTGGCCGCCGCCTGCAAAGGCTGGGCGTACACCATGGCTATTTTAAATCAGCAGCTGGAAAAAACCGGCGCTTTCGTTACCGGCGACAGCTTCACGCTGGCCGATATTCCCATCGGGCTGTCGGTGAATCGCTGGTATGAAACGCCGATGGAGCATCCGGAGCTGCCGGCGGTGCGCGCCTACTATGAAAGGCTGACAAAGCGCAAAGGCTACGCGCACTGGGGACGCAACGGCATGCCGTAAGGGGTCAGGCGATACCGGGCGCGATGCCGCTCATTTCGCAGGCCAGTTCTCCGGTTCGCTTCAGCGCCCAAATATAGCGCTCGTCAAAATGGTAACAGCAGGTCAGCCTGATTGCGCTATTGCAGCGGTCACTCAGGGTATAAAGCGCGCCCGGCGTCAGACAAATTTTCTCCTGCAGCAGCCGATGAAACAGCTCAATGCAGTCAATTTGGCCTGGCAACTCTACCCAGAAAATAAAGCCGCCGCTGGGCAGCGTCGCCCGGGTTCCCTGCGGAAAATGGCGGGCGATGAGGCCACGCGCCTCGTCCACCAGGGCGGCATAGCGCCGACGCATGGTGCGCAGATGGCGATCGTAGCCGCCAGATTCCAGAAACAGCCCAAGCGTTTCGCTTAGCAGCTTAGATTCGGTCAGCGACGAGACCGACTTCAAACGCGCCAGCTCCTGCGAGAAGCGGCCTGCGGCTATCCAGCCTACGTGAAAATCGGGTGCGACCGTTTTGGTAAAGCTGGCGCAGTGCAGCACCCAGCCATCCGTGTCGAAAGCTTTAACCGCCGGCGACAGCGGCCAGCAAAATTGCAGCTCGCCATACAGCCCGTCCTCCAGCAGCGGCACCTGATACTCATTTACCAGCTTCGCCAGCCGCTTTTTGTCTTCCAGCCGCATGGTGCAGCCCAGAGGATTCTGGATGGTTGGCATCGCTACTATCGCCTGAATGCGCCGTTCGCGTAGTACCAGCTCCAGCGCGTCCAGCGACAGACCATGCTGCGGATCGGTAGGCAGTTCCAGCACCTTCAACCCTAAGCTGGCGAGCAGCGGGAACAGATAAAAATAGGTGGGCGTTTCCAGCCCGACACAGTCGCCGGGTTTGGTAACGGCGCGCAAGGCCAGCTGTAACGCCTCCATACAGCCGTGGGTGAGCGTAATATCCTCGGCGGTAAGCGTCATGCCCAGATCCGCCACGCGACGCGCAATTTCGCGGCGCAGGCGCTGGCTGCCGGGCGGCAGGGCATAACGGCCGATTAGCGCGGGATCGCGCCGCAGCAGCGAAGCCATAATGCGGCTAATTTTTGCCGTCGGGAAAAAATCGCTGTTTTGCGGGCAGGCCAGCGAAAGGTTGACGTAGTCAGGATGATTCTGCGCCGCAAAAACGGTATCGATCAGATCGAGTTTCTCACTGCTGGGCGAGCGTACCTGATTGCGATGGTTATCGCGCGCTTTTACCGAAGGCAGCACGCCGCGCACATAGTAGCCGGACTGCGGCCGTGCCTCTATCAGACCGCGATCTTCCAGCAGCCGGTAAGCCGTCAGTACGGTATTAATGCTGACCTGATGGCTCGCGGCGCAGCGCCGCACGGCCGGAAGGCGGCTGCCGGGCAGCCAGGTGCCGTTGTGGATAGCCTCCGCCAGCGTGGCGGCAAGCTGGTGATACAGCGTCTGCTCTTGCGGATCGAGAATGGTCACAGTTTTGCCTCCGGCTGGGGGTACAGTTAAACAACTGGCGCGATTGTATCCATAACAATATTGGTTTTCTGAATCTGTTACCATCGCGGCATGCAGCTTACCATGCTCTTCTCACTCACAGGCAGGAGAGCGGCCATGCTCGATCCCTCTTTTTTCAGTTACGTTACCGTTATGTCGATTACGCCCGGCCCGAATAATTTGATGCTCGCCACCTCCGGCGTCAACTTCGGTATGCGTCGTACCATGCCGATGATGTTCGGTATCACCTTAGGCTGCGCTTTACAGATTGCCATCGCAGTACTGCTGCTGGACAGTCTGCTGCTCTGGATGGGCGCCATTCGACTGCCTTTGACGCTGCTGGGCTGCGCTTATCTGCTGTGGCTGGCATGGAAAATTTTTCGCGCCGATGCGCCAGAGCTCCGGGAAAAAGCCAGGCCGGTAACGCTCCTGAGCGGTGCGCTGTTGCAGGTAGTTAATCCCAAGGCCTGGCTGATGGCGACAAATGTGGCGCTGATCTACTCCACCAGCAGCGGTGTTCTGCCCTTGATAAGCGGGTTTGTGGTGCTGAATCTGCCCTGTATTCTGATTTGGGCCATGATGGGCGACAGGCTGGGCAAACATTTGCAGGTCGCCTGGAAGCGGCAGGCGTTTAACAGCGTGATGGCGCTGTCGCTGGTAGTGACGATTGGCTGGATGCTGGTGGAAGTGCTGAAGCCTTAAAAAGACAGGGCGGCCCGCAGACCGCCCGCCCGGTTAGTCGCCGACCTCGCCGCCGCCTTCCTGAGACGGCCACTTCCAGTCCCGCACTTCAGGAATATCCTCGCCGTGCTCGCGTACCCAGGCATGGTGCGCGGCCAGTTTCTCCTGTAGCGCATCCAGCACGTCGGCAGCTTTCTCCTGCAAGCCCGGCACGCGCAGAATCGCTTCCTGTGCCAGATGGTAGCGGTCAAGCTCGTTCAGCACCGTCATATCGAAAGGCGTGGTGGTAGTGCCTTCTTCAATAAAACCCCTGACGTGGAAATTAGCGTGATTGTTACGCTGGTAGCTCAGACGGTGAATCAGCGCCGGATAGCCGTGGAAGGCGAAAATGACCGGTTTATCACGGGTAAAGATCTCATCGAACTCTTGTTCTTCCAGCCCGTGCGGATGCTGCTCGCGGGTTTGCAGCGCCATTAAATCCACTACGTTCACGACGCGAACCGACAGATCAGGCAGGTACTGCCGCAGCAGATCCACCGCTGCCAGCGTTTCCATGGTCGGTACATCGCCCGCGCAGGCCATTACCACATCAGGCTGTTTGCCCGGTTTCTCATTGCCCGCCCAGTGCCAGATGCCCATGCCTTTCTCACAGTGCGCTACCGCCTCATCCATCGTCAGCCACTGCGGCTCCGGCTGTTTACCGGCAATAATCACGTTAATGCGATCCCAGGTTTTCAGGCAGTGGTCGCCGACCCAAAGCAGCGTATTGGCATCCGGCGGCAGATAAACACGGACAATATCGGCTTTCTTGTTGACTACGTGATCGATAAAGCCGGGATCCTGATGGCTGTAGCCGTTGTGATCCTGACGCCAGACGTGCGAGGAAAGCAGATAGTTAAGCGAGGCGATCGGCTCACGCCACGGCAGCTTGCGGGATACTTTCAGCCATTTGGCATGCTGGTTAAACATCGAATCGATAATGTGGATAAAAGCTTCATAGCAGTTGAAGAGACCGTGGCGGCCGGTCAGCAGATAGCCTTCCAGCCAGCCCTGACACTGGTGCTCGCTAAGGATCTCCATGACCCGACCATCCGGCGCGAGCTGGACATCGTAATCACGGATCGCTTCCATCCAGGTGCGGTTAGTGACGTCAAACACTTTGCTCAGGCGGTTAGAGGCTGTTTCATCCGGGCCGAAAAGACGGAAGTTATCGGGATTATCGCGGAAGATAGCGCTTAAATAGCTTGCCAGCACCGCCGTGGACTGCTCCTGCGTTTCACCGGGTTTACCAACTTCTACGGCAAACTCGCGGATATCCGGCGTATTAAGCTCTTTGCGTAGCCGACCGCCGTTAGCGTAAGGCGTTGCGCCCATGCGCCTCTCGCCCTGCGGTGCCAGTGCCTGGAGTTCAGGCTTAAGCGCGCCCTTATCATCGAAAAGATCGTCGGGCTGGTAGCTTTGCATCCATTCCTGTAGCAGCTTACGGTGTTCATCGTTTTCGCGGCATTCTGAGACCGGCACCTGGTGCGCGCGCCAGAAACCCTCTACCTTTTTGCCATCCACCGTTTTTGGCCCTGTCCAGCCTTTAGGGCTGCGTAGCACGATCATCGGCCAGGCCGGAACGCTTTCGCTCTGATTGCCCTCGCGCGCCTGCTGCTGGTAGTCGCGAATGCGGTCGAAAGCGTAGTCCAGCGCGTCGGCCATCTGGCGATGCATCAGCATAGGATCGTCGCCGCAGATAAACAGAGGCTCATAGCCATAGCCGCTAAACAACTGGCGTAAATCACTGTCGCTGCTGCGGCCCAGCAATGTCGGGTTAGCGATTTTGTAGCCATTAAGATGCAAAATTGGCAGCACCGCGCCATCCCGCGCCGCGTTTAAAAACTTGGTGCCGTGCCAGCTTGCGGCCAGCGGGCCGGTTTCTGCTTCGCCGTCGCCGATCACGCAGGGCACGATAAGATCCGGATGATCGAAAGCGGCGCCAAAGGCGTGCACCAGCGAATAGCCCAGCTCGCCGCCTTCATGAATTGAACCGGGCGTTTCCGGTGCCGCGTGGCTGGGAATGCCGCCGGGGAAAGAAAACTGGCGAAACAGGCGCTGCATGCCCTGGGCATCCGCGCTGATTTTCGGATAAATTTCGCTATAGGTGCCTTCCAGCCAGGTATTGGCCACCATGCCTGGCCCGCCATGACCGGGGCCGCAGATATAGAGCAGATTAAGGTCGCGCTGGCGGATAATACGGTTCAGGTGCGCATAGATAAAGTTCAGCCCCGGTGTGGTTCCCCAATGTCCTAACAGGCGAGGTTTAATGTGCTCAGGCCGCAGCGGCTCGCGCAGCAGAGGATTATCCATCAGGTAAATCTGCCCAACCGAAAGATAGTTGGCGGCGCGCCAGTAGCGATCCAGCAGCGCTAATTCAACATCGGTGGCGGAATGGGGTGAAGAAGTGTCCATCTGCTGCTCCTTTTCGTTGAGTCAGCTAAAAGCATAGACGGCTGAGGGAGTTGTGCAGCGAGGGAAAGGAAAGGCGGAAAATTTCCGCCTGAGACTGCTGAACCTGAAGCGATGGAGGGCCTGTGGAGCACAACGGGCCATGGACGGCCCGTACTGAGCTGCCATGGAGGGCGCTTTTTGCGTCTTTGCGGAAGACACAGGCCCTCCTGAGCCTACACCGGCATATTTTGTTATCAAACTTCAGGCGGAAAATTTCCGCCTTTAAAAGACTATTTGCCGATAACGGCTGCGCCGGCCACGTCGGCTTCGTCGTTAGCTGCGGTGAACGGCGAGTAGTCGAGTTGCAGAATACGGCTGGTTTCCGCCAGCTGATGTTCGGTCGCGGCCACGTTGCCGTTCAGCTTCTGGCCGTATGACGGCACCATCGCTTTCAGCTTCGCCTGCCATTCTGGCGTCGCCATATTTTCCGCAAACACTTTGTTCATCAGCTCGATCATAATAGGCGCCGCTGTAGAAGCACCTGGCGAAGCGCCCAGCAGCGCAGAAATAGTGCCGTCCTGCGAGGTCACTACTTCGGTGCCCAGCTTCAGCACGCCGCCTTTCTGCTCATCCTTTTTGATGATCTGCACGCGCTGGCCCGCTTTAACCCGACGCCAGTCCTCTTTTTTCGCTTCCGGGAAGTATTCCTGTAGCGCTTTGCAGCGATCTTCATCGGTCAGCATCACCTGACCAATCAGGTATTTCACCAGGTCGAAATTATCCAGCCCGACGTGCACCATCGGCTTGAAATTTGAGGAAGTCATTGAGCCGAACATATCCCACAGTGAGCCCTGCTTCAGAAACTTCGTCGAAAAGGTGGCGAACGGGCCAAACAGCAGTACCTGCTTGCCGTCCAGCATGCGCGTATCCAGGTGCGGCACGGACATCGGCGGTGCGCCCACGGAAGCTTTGCCGTAAACCTTGGCAAGATGGCGTTTTACCACTTCCTGGTTTTCGGTCACCAGGAATTCGCCGCCAACCGGGAAGCCTGCGTAGTCTTTAGCTTCCGGGATGCCCGTTTGCTGTAACAGCGTCAACGCCGCGCCGCCCGCGCCGATAAAGATATATTTAGCGCGGATAGTTCTCTGGCGGCCATTGTTTTTCAAATCGGCTACGGTGACGTTCCAGCTGCCGTCGTCATTACGCTTAAAGCCGCGCACTTCATGGCCGGTTTCCAGCGTGAAATTAGAACTTTTTTGTAGCGAAGCCACCATCTGGCGCGTGATTTCGCCGAAGTTCACATCGGTGCCCGTTGTGATGCGCGTAGCGGCTACAGGCTCTTTCACGTCGCGGCCTTCCATCAGCAGCGGCACCCACTCGCGGATCTGCTCCGGATCTTCTGAATACTCCATGCCGCGGAACAGCGAACTTTTTTGCAGCGCCGCAAAGCGCTTTTTCAGAAAGGCTACGTTATCTTCGCCCCAGACAAAGCTCATATGGGGAACGGTATTGATAAAAGTATGCGGATCGCGCAGCACGCCTTTCTGCACCAGATGGGCCCAGAACTGGCGGGAAAGCTGGAAGGCCTCGTTGATATCGACCGCTTTTTTAATATCGATCGAGCCGTCTTCTTTCTGCGGCGTATAGTTCATCTCGGCCAGCGCGGCGTGGCCGGTGCCTGCATTGTTCCAGCCGTTAGAGCTCTCTTCGGCCACGCTGTCGAGGCGCTCGATCATGCTGATGCGCCACTGCGGCTCCAGCGCCTGAAGGTAAGTTCCCAGCGTGGCGCTCATCGCGCCGCCGCCGATCAGTAATACGTCTTTTTCTTCATCTGCCGTAGCGGCTTTCGCAAAGCCCATAGCGGCCAGAACTCCTGCTAATTTTGGCATGAGGCGACTTCTCCGTATGCTGATAAATCAACATGGTGAGCAGGTGAAACGGCGCCGGTTTCTGCTGAACCTGTTGGCCGCTTCGTAAAATACAGAGCGCTTCCATCACGAAAACGGATGATAAGTGCGCATTAAGCGTCCTGAAAATATACCATTGTTATGCATCAATTAAAAAATTGTTTAAAGATTAAAAATAAGAATGTTGGCCTTGCGTGGATTAGTAACGGTGATGATAAAGCGGTCAGGAAAGCAGCTATACGCGAAAGATCACAGTTCTTACAGTGGGTTACGGAAAGGTGGTGCGGAAGAAAAAAACAGCAAAAAGGCGAGAAAAGCATCAAAAACGGTTTAATAAATCCTGAGCATAAAAAATTTTCTGTCAACGAATAACAGTCGGTTTGTTATCTGTATGTTTATATTTTGTTAAATAAGGGCAAGCAAAGGAAGGGAAGGCAAAAAACCTGCCCCGTCACCGGAGCAGGTTCTGGATCAGGCGTTCTTCGCCGCGGCGGCAGCCTTGACGATAACGGCGAAGGCATCTGCTTTCAGCGAAGCCCCGCCAACCAGCGCGCCATCGATATCCGGCTGGGCAAACAGCTCGGCCGCATTTTTATCGTTTACGGAACCGCCGTACTGAATGATGACCTGTTCGGCAACAGCGGCATCTTTTTTAGCGATATGGTCGCGGATAAATTTATGTACGGCCTGAGCCTGCGCAGGCGTAGCCGATTTGCCGGTGCCGATGGCCCAGACGGGTTCATAGGCGATAACCACGCCGTTGAAGGCTTCCGCGCCCTGAGTTTCCAGCACTGCGTCAATCTGGCGTGCGCAAACTTCTTCAGTTTTGCCCGCTTCGTTTTCCGCTTCGGTTTCGCCGATGCACAGCACCGGGATCAGGCCAGCCGTTTTCAGTACCGCGAATTTTTTGGCAATCAGCTCGTCGCTCTCTTTATGATAAGTACGACGCTCGGAATGGCCGATAATAATGTACTTCGCGCCCACGTCTTTCAGCATCTCGGCGGAAACTTCGCCGGTAAAGGCGCCGGACAGGTTAACGTCAACGTTCTGCGCGCCCAGCACGATATGGCTGCCTGAGCTGGCGTGTTTCGCCAGATCCAGATAAATCGCTGGAGGGGCAATGGCTACGCCGCAGCCATCGACGGTGCTCAGCTCATTACGCAGACCGGCAATCAGCTCATTGACCATCTGTTTGCTGCCGTTCAGTTTCCAGTTACCCATTACTAACGGATGTCGCATTCTATCCTCCACGCTTAGCGCGATACGGTTTAATTACCCTGCCTCAGCAGCGTTGTCTGCCGGACAGTATAGAGATCAAAGCCTTTTAAGGCTTTGCTTTTCGTCATCTTTAACGCGGGTCGGTGGCGCGCATTGCGAGTTTTATCGGCTCAATGGCGAAGGTCAGGCCTTTCTCGCCGTTATCGGCCACCACATAGCGCAGCGCGCCTTCCGTCTGGGCGTAATAACGCGAGCCTTTGCCTTTGCTTAACAGCTCGTCCAGCCGTTTTTGAGCCTGCTCCGGCGTCAGCGTCGGTTCGAAAAAACGCGTTAGTGCGTTCATATAGGCCAGCGCTTTTTCCCGCGCGGTTTTCTCTTCCGGGCCCGGTACCGGCAGCCAGGTGATCTGTAAGGTTTTGATCTTTCCAGTTCCTTGCTCCAGCGCAGTGGAAGAGTAGAGATTTTCATTGATCTTGCTGGCGGCACGGGTCAAATTACTTTTATCGCCGCGGCTGTCCGTCGCCCGATATTCAGCAATCTGTAACCCAGGATTGATAGCGTTATACTTTTCGCGAAACTGGCCGATAGTCATATCAAAGGTTGGCGCGCCCGCCAGCAGCCAGGGCGCCGTGGGCATATGTTCAGCGCGCTCCTGGGGATCGGCCTCGGCCCGAACGGGCGCGCTAATTAGCCAGACCAGTAACATGAAACCCGTGAACATTGCTTTATTCATTATCTGAAGCTCTAACCAGTATGTTTAATTCAAGATTAAAACGGACAATGACTGGCAAAGTCAAAACCTGACGCTGTTTCTGAGGAAGAAAATATGACCTTACAAGCCTGGTGTTTTTCCTGGCGCGGCAGGCTGGGGCGACGCGATTTGTGGATTTGGCTGACGCTCTGGCTGGTATTGCTGATGCTACTGTTTACCCTGGCCGCGCGCGGCTGGATCAGTACGCAAACGGCCGCGTTTTGCGTTGTCTGCCTGCTGTGGCCCTCCAGCGCGGTAGTGGTGAAGCGCCTGCACGATCGCAATAAATCGGCCGCCTGGGCTTTGCTGCTGCTGGTGGCCTGGATGCTGCTGGCGGGCAACTGGGCCGCGCTGCCTGCCGGCTGGCAATGGACGCTGGGGCGCTTTATCCCTACGCTGATCCTGGTGACCATGAGCCTGGAGCTGGGCGTCTTTCGCGGCAGTAAAGGCGAGAACCGCTTTGGTAAAAGCACGCTGCAGGTGAATTACTTTGGCCGCGGCACGCCAGATTACCAGTAATGCTCGCTGGTCATATGGCCCGGTTTGCGTTTCAGATGCTTGCGCATATCGCGCGTCTCTTTTAACAGCTGCTGCGTATCTCTGACCATCTGCGGGTTGCCGCAGAGCATGATGTGGCTCTCCTGTGCCGTCATCGGCAGGCCAACGGCGGCTTCCAGCTCGCCGCTGGCGATCAGCGCGGGCACGCGGCCGGTCAGCGAGCCTGGCGCTTCTTCACGGCTTACCACTGTCTGAATACGCAGTTGGCCCTGGTAGCGCTGCTCCAGCTTCTGCATCAGCGGCAGATAGCTCAGATCCCGCGCGTAGCGGGCTGCATGCACCAACACGATATTGTCGAAACGCTCAAGCCCTTTGCCTTCCTGCAGAATAGAAAGATAGGGGCCGATCGCTGTGCCGGTCGCCAGCATCCATAAGGTCTGGCATTCGGGAACTTCGTCAATCACAAAAAAGCCAGCGGACTCTTTAGTGATCATCAGCGTCTGGCCAGGCTGCAACGCATGCAGGCGCGGGCTGAGTTTGCCTTCCGGCACCGTGACCAGATAAAACTCCAGGTTTTTATCACTCGGCGCGTTCACAAAAGAGTAGGCGCGCTGTACACGTTCGCCGTCGACTTCCAGCGCCAGCTTAGCGAACTGCCCGGCGATAAAAGGATCGATAGGCGCGGTGACGGTGATGCTGAACAGGCTTTCCGTCCAGTCGCGTACCTCTATAATGCTGGCGTTGACCCATTCGGCCATAGTGCGCTCCTTAATCAAAACGGATGAACTACCTTATCTTCGCTACGCAACGGCCATTTTGCCAGCCCCGACGCCGCGCAAAGCTCATATCGACAAATCGCCCGCTGGCGTACAGTTTTTGTTACGCCGCTGAACGCTTTTACTGACACTTAAGTAAAGACCATTTTTCAGCGCCCTCTCGCTTTGTCGTTTATTCCTGATATTTTCCTCGCCATTAAAACCTCCTTTTGGTAAATCGCCCTTTTTGCGGGTGATTTAGCCCTTAACCGTGCTGGTAAAATGAAGAAAATTGCAAACGGGCATCTGCTGGTGATGCTGATCGCGCTGGTGGCTGTCGGCCAGATGGCGCAGACAATTTATGTGCCTGCTATGGCCACTATTGCGCAGGATTTCGGCGTGCGTGACGGCGTGGTGCAGCGTGTTATGGCGGCCTATTTAATGACTTATGGCGGCTCGCAGCTGCTGTACGGCCCGCTATCGGACAATATCGGGCGCCGTCCGGTAATTCTGGGTGGATTAAGCATCTTTATGATCGGTTCGCTGGTAGCGCTTGCCGCGCCTACTTTTGATTTACTGGTGCTGGGCAGCGCTATTCAGGGGCTGGGAACCGGTGTAGCAGGCGTAATGGCACGCACCATGCCGCGCGACTTGTATGCTGGCGGCGCGTTACGGCATGCTAACAGCCTGCTGAATATGGGGATTTTGGTCAGTCCTTTAGTAGCGCCAGTCATAGGCGCGCTGCTGACGCATCTGATCGGCTGGCACGCCTGTTTTATTTTCCTGCTGCTGCTCTGTTCGTCAGTGGGAGTAGCGATGCTGCGCTGGCTGCCGGAAACGCGCCCCGCGCCGCTGGAGAAACGCGCGCTTTTTTCCCGCTATCGCCCGCTGCTGGCCGATGGCACTTTTGTGCGCTACCTGGTGATGCTGATGGGCGCGCTGGGCGGTATCGCCGTATTTGAAGCCAGCTGCGGCGTGCTGATGGGCGGCGTATTGGGGCTGAACAGCATCACGGTGAGCCTGCTGTTTATCCTGCCGATTCCGGCGGCATTTTTTGGCGCCTGGTTCGCCGGTCGTGACAATAAACCTTTTCAGCAGCTGATGTGGTGGTCGGTCAACAGCTGCCTGCTGGCTGGCGTGCTAATGTGGATCCCCGCCTGGTTCGGCGTGATGACTATCTGGACGCTGATCGTGCCTGCCGCGCTCTTTTTCTTTGGCGCAGGCATGCTGTTTCCGCTGGCGACCACGGGCGCGATGGAACCCTGGCCCTATATGGCCGGAACGGCGGGCGCGCTGCTGGGCGGCCTGCAGAATCTGGGATCGGGACTGGCGGCCTGGCTGTCGGCGCTGCTGCCGCAAACCGGGCAGTTCAGCTTAGGCATGCTGATGTTCGCTATGGCGCTGCTGATCCTGCTCTGCTGGTTACCGCTGTCGAAAAGGCCCGAGCTGCAGGCGGTTTGATAAAGTGCGGGCCGCCTGGCCCGCAGGCACGCTTACAGAATATAGGGATGCAGGCTCTCGTCCTTGCGATCCAGATAGTGAATGGACTGGATGCGGCGAATGGTGCGCGATTTGCCGCGTACCAGCAGCGTTTCGGTGGTGGCAACATTGCCCTGGCGCGTAATGCCCTTCAGCAAATCGCCGCTGGTGATGCCAGTCGCGGAAAAAATCACGTTATCGTTGCGCGCCATCTCGCCAAGCTGCAACACTTTGTCGGCCTCAATACCCATTTCCGCGCAGCGCTTCAGCTCCTGTTCGCCCAGCGCGCGGTTTTCCGGCGTATCGCCTTTTACCGCATGGCGCGGCAGCAGTTTTCCCTGCATATCGCCATCCAGCGCGCGGATAACCGCAGCAGAAACTACACCTTCCGGCGTGCCGCCGATGCCATAAAGAACATCTACTTCACTGTCCGGCATGCAGGTCAGAATGGAAGCGGCCACGTCACCGTCCGGGAAGGCAAAAATCCGCACGCCCAGCTGCTGCATTTCTGCAATCACATCGTCATGGCGTGGCTTTGCCAGAATGGTGACGGTCAGCTCCGATAGCGGCTTCTGCAAAGCCTGGGCTACGTTGCGCAGGTTTTCCGCCAGCGGCAGTGATAAATCAATAGCGCCTTTCGCGCCGGGGCCGACCGCCAGTTTCTCCATATACATATCGGGGGCGTTGAGAAAGGTGCCTTTATCGCCAACGGCCAGTACTGCCAGCGCGTTGGCCTGGCCCATTGCGGTCATGCGCGTGCCTTCAATAGGATCGACGGCGATGTCCACCGCGTCGCCCTGGCCGCTGCCGACTTTTTCGCCGATATAAAGCATCGGCGCTTCATCAATTTCGCCTTCGCCGATAACGATTTGCCCGTCGATATCCACTTTATTCAGCATAATACGCATGGCATGTACCGCCGCGCCGTCGGCCGCGTTCTTGTCGCCGCGCCCCAGCCACTTATAGCCAGCCAGCGCCGCCGCTTCCGTTACGCGTGAAAATTCAATAGCGAGTTCTCGTTTCATCATGGGTCCCGGTAAAGGGATAAGCCTGGCATAGCGGCGAGGGTAAAGGCCAGCATTCTGTTTGCAGGAGTAAGGAAAAGCGTTAAGGCAGGAAGCCCGCAGCCGTGGCGACTGCGGGCAAGAGCAGATTACTCTTCGTGATCTTCCCATGACTGGGCGCGGGCAACGGCTTTTTTCCAGCCGGCGTAGCGATAGTTGCGCTCGGTGGTTTCGATGCTTGGACGGAACTCGCGCTCAATGGAGGCTTTGGCGCGAACCTCATCCAGATCTTTCCAGAAGCCGACAGCCAGGCCAGCCAGATAGGCAGAACCCAGCGCGGTGACTTCCAGCACTTCCGGGCGCTCAACGCGGGTGCCGAGGATATCGGACTGAAACTGCATCAGGAAGTTGTTAGCGACCGCGCCGCCGTCCACGCGCAGCGATTGCAGACGGGTGTTGGCATCGTTCTGCATCGCTTCCAGCACATCACGCGTCTGGAAAGCGATAGATTCCAGCGTGGCGCGGATAATGTGATTGGCGTTCGCGCCGCGCGTCAGGCCGAAGATAGCGCCGCGCGCATAGGGATCCCAGTAAGGGGCACCCAGACCGGTAAAGGCTGGCACCATATAAACACCGTTGCTGTCTTTAACCTTGGAAGCGAAATATTCGGAATCGGTAGCGTCACCGATCAGCTTCATCTCGTCACGCAGCCACTGGATAGAAGCGCCGCCGATAAACACCGCGCCTTCCAGCGCATAGTTCACTTCGCCGCGCGGGCCGCAGGCGATAGTGGTCAGCAGGCCGTTGGTAGAGGTTACCGCTTCTGTACCCGTGTTCATCAGCATAAAGCAGCCGGTGCCGTAGGTATTTTTCGCCATGCCGGGCTGCACGCACAGCTGGCCGTACAGCGCCGCCTGCTGGTCACCCGCGATACCGGCGATAGGAATACGCGTGCCGCCTTTACCGCCGATATTGGTCTGGCCGTAAACTTCGGAAGAAGATTTTACTTCCGGCAGCATTTCACGCGGGATATCCAGGATATCCAGCATGCGCTGATCCCATTCCAGCTTGTGGATGTTGAACATCATGGTACGCGAGGCGTTGGTATAGTCGGTGATATGTACCCGGCCCTGGGTCATTTTCCATACCAGCCAGGAGTCGACGTTACCGAACAGCAGCTCGCCGCGTTTAGCGCGTTCGCGAGCGCCTTCGACATGATCCAGAATCCACTTAACTTTGGTGCCGGAGAAATAAGGGTTAATCACCAGACCGGTGGTGTGCTGAATGTACTCTTCCAGCCCCTCTTTTTTCAGTTTTGCGCAGTAGTCAGCGGTACGCGGATCCTGCCAGACGATAGCGTTATAGATCGGCTTGCCGGTTTCTTTATCCCAGACGATAGCGGTTTCACGCTGATTAGTAATGCCGATTGCGGCGATCTCGTCTGAGCGGATATCGGCGTGAGCCAGCACTTCCACCAGGGTGGAGCTTTGTGACGCCCAGATATCCATCGGGTCGTGCTCGACCCAGCCTGCCTTAGGATAGATTTGCTGAAATTCGCGCTGGGAAACCGCAACAATGTTGGAGTCGTGATCCAGCACCACGGCGCGGGAGCTGGTGGTACCCTGGTCCAGCGCGACGATATATTTTTTATCTGTAGTCATAAATCCTTCCTGATGTTAAAGGGTTAGCACTTACGCTTTACGCTGTTCAGCACGCGCGATGGTCTTTTCGACCTTCTTTACCGCGGCTGCGCCTGGCAGATTGCGGGCGATCAGAGAGCGGTAGCCGAACGCGCCGATGCAGGCGCCAACGATCGGGCCAAAGATTGGCACGAGGAAATAAGGAATATCGCGGCCGCCGGTAAAGGCGACGTTGCCCCAGCCTGCCAGCCAGGCAAAGAGTTTAGGGCCGAAATCACGAGCCGGGTTCAGCGCGAAGCCGGTCAGCGGGCCCATTGCGCCGCCGATAACCGCAATCAGCAGACCAATCAGCAGCGGTGCCATCGGGCCGCGCGGCAGGCCGTTGCCATCGTCAGTTAAAGCCATAATCAGCCCCATCATAACGGCAGTGATCACCGCTTCAACCAGAAAAGCCTGGCCGACGCTGATATGCGGGTTAGGGTAGGTGGAGAAAATACCAGCCAGATCCAGGCTCTCTACGCTGCCACGCACCATATGATGCGTCTGTTCGTAGTCCAAAAACAGGTTGTAATAGAGCGCGTAAACCAGCGCGGCTGAGCAGAAGGCGCCAGCGACCTGCGCGAGGATGTAAGGAATCACTTTACGGCCTTCGAAGTTGGCGAACAGGCAGAGCGCCAGGGTTACGGCCGGATTCAGGTGAGCGCCGGAAATGGCTGCGCTCAGATAGACCGCCATGGCTACGGCGATCCCCCAGATAATGCTGATTTCCCACAGGCCCAGGACCGCACCGGCTACCTTCGCCGCCGCGACGCAGCCTGCGCCGAAGAAAATAATTGTGCCGACGCCGAGAAATTCTGCGATGCACTGCCCTTTGAGGGTGGTGGTTGTCTGGCTCATATGATGTTTCCTGAAGGCGAGGTTAAAGGGTATCCGGTTTTTTTGTTCTCATTATTTGAGTCTCCCCAATCTTGTGTGGGGATGATGTGAATTTATCGTTAACGAGCATAAACGAGAAATAGCGAAATCAAAAGTTGTGTACTGGCTCAAAAAAATGAGCGTTTCCGCGTCTTTTACGCGGCTATTAGCAGGGTTATTGGCTTTCGTTTTTCCCATATTGTTGCAATTTATTAACAACAATAAGGCGCAGGGCACTGAAAAATGTTAAAGAGACCAGGAGCTGGCTGAAAAAAGCCGCTGCGCGCATCGTAGCAGGTTCGTTGCTGGACTTGGCGGGCCGCTCTACTTACAATCGGGGCATCGTTGTGATCCGCAGCCGGTCGGCTATGCCTCAGCTGCGTCAGCAACATCAACGCCTTGCGATTAGGAGAGGTCATTTACGATGTCATTTGAAGTGTTCGAGAAACTGGAAGCAAAAGTTCAGCAGGCGATTGATACTATCACTCTGCTGCAGATGGAAATCGAAGAGCTGAAAGAGCAGAACAACAATCTGAATCAGCAGGTTCAGCAGGCTGCGGGCAACAGCGAATCACTGGTGCGTGAAAACCAGCATCTGAAAGAGGAGCAGCACGTCTGGCAGGAGCGTCTGCGTGCGCTGTTGGGAAAAATGGAAGAAGTCTGAGTCAGATTGACGGCAGGCGGTAAAAGAACGGGTGCCAGTCAGCACCCGTTTTTGCTATTCGATATCCAGCGGATCTTCCGACAGGATAATGCCGGTGTTATCGGCATAGAGGTGGTCGCCTGAAAAGAAGGTTACGCCGCCGAAATTCACGCGCACATCGCTTTCGCCCACGCCCTCGCCGGAGGCGCCGACCGGGATAGCCGCGATCGCCTGGATGCCGATATCCAGTTCCTCCAGATCGTCTACCTGGCGTACAGAGCCGTACACCACTATGCCTTCCCACTCGTTTTGTAGCGCCAGCTGGCCCAGCGCCGCATCGACCAGCGCTCGCCGCACCGATCCGCCGCCGTCCACCAGCAGCACGCGCCCACGGCCGTTTTCTTCCAGCAGATCGTACAGAAGCCCGTTATCTTCGAAACATTTCACCGTGGTGATCTGTCCGCCAAACGAGGTGCGGCCACCAAAGTTTGAAAAGAGCGGTTCAACCACGTTCACATCTTCATGATAGATGTCGCAGAGTTCGGAAGTATCGTATTTCATAAGGGTTCATCTGTTTGCCAGAGGGACATTAAGTATATCGCCTTCTGGCGGCTGTTGGCAAAAGCATCAGTTGTTAAAAGTTGCGTCAGGTCAGGGAGATCGCAATTAGCCCATCGCCAGCCCGACGGCGAACAGCAGATTAACCAGCAGCGCCGCCTTCACTGTTTTCTCCAGCAGCGGACGCATGGCTGCGGCGGAGGCGTGCGCGATGGCGAAACGCGCCTGCCCAAACAACAGCGGCGTGCTAAGCAAAAACAGCCAGCCCGGCGCCGTTAGCGCAGCCAGTTTGGCGAACAGGGCAAAACAGAACAGCGAGCCTGAAAGCAGCATGGCGTGGTAATAGCGCGAATTACACGGGCCAAGCCGTACGGCTACCGTAAATTTGCCGTTTTGCCGGTCGCTGTCGATATCACGCATATTGTTAGCGTTAAGCACCGCGACCGCCAGCAGGCCGCAGCCAGTCGCGGGCAGGAAAGGCAGCCACTGTAAACTGTGCGTTTGCAGATAAAAAGTGCCGACCACGCCCAGCCAGCCAAAGAAAACCAGCACGGAAACATCGCCCAGGCCGAGATAGCCATAGGGTCTTTTCCCTACCGTATAGGCGATGGCGGCCACTACCGCAAGCGCGCCCAACGCCAGAAAACCCAGCATATCGCTAACATCCTGACAGGCGCGTACCACCAGAGCGACGCCAGCGATCAGCGTCAGGGCAACGGTCAGGATCAGTGCCAAACGCATCTGCTTTTGAGTGATCAGGCCTTTTTGCATGCCGCGCAGCGGGCCGAGACGCTCTGGCGTGTCGCTGCCTTTTACCGCATCGCCGTAGTCATTAGCCAGATTGGAAAGAATTTGCAGTAGCGCCGTAGTCAGCAGCGTCAGCAGCGCCACGCTCAGGTCGAAGCTGCCCTGTTGCCAGGCCAATGCCGAGCCGGTTATCACCGAAGCACAGGCCAAAGGCAGCGTGCGCAAACGCAAGCTTTCCAGCCAGGCGCGCAGCAGAGAGGGTGCCGGAGCGGTAGAAATGTTGTCGGTCATGGGATTATGGCCTTCGCTGGTAGGAAGTCTATGCCGGAAAGCTACCAGTTTACTCACTGCCAGCTGGCGAAGAATTAATCCAGGTCAGGGATTTGGCAGGAAGACGCCAGAAAAAGAAAAACCCCGCGCATAGGCGGCGGGGTTTGAGACTGCTGACAAACCTGAAGCATTCGTCAGGCCTGGCTTTTTTTACAGCAACACGGCAGCCAGATAGCGGCAAAGGCTGAGCGGATAAGCGGACCGTTTGGCGCATGGACGCGCCAACCGAGCCTCCACGGACGGATTAACGGCGTGTCCGTGTTCCGATCTGCCTTTGCTGCTCTGTCGCAGATTTAAACGCAACCAGAAATTTGTCATTAACCTCAGACCCCGCGCATAAGCGGCGGGGTTTGAGAGGGGCAGCAGAACGATTACAGAATAAAGCGGCTGAGATCTTCGTCCGCCACCAGCTCGTCCAGGTGCTTGCTGACGTAGTCCGCATCAATGGTAATCGACTCGCCGTTGCGATCGCTGGCATCGTAGGAGATCTCTTCCATCAGACGTTCCAGCACCGTATGCAGACGACGCGCGCCGATGTTCTCCGCGGTTTCGTTTACCTGCCAGGCCGCAGCTGCAATCTTGCTGATGCCGTCTTCGGTAAAGTGAATATCCACGCCTTCGGTCTTCATCAGCGCTTTGTACTGCACGGTGACGGAAGCGCTTGGCTCGGTCAGGATGCGCTCAAAGTCGTGAGTGGTCAGCGCCTGCAGCTCAACGCGGATCGGCAGGCGGCCCTGCAGTTCCGGAATCAGATCGGAAGGGCTGGCAACCTGGAAGGCGCCGGATGCGATAAACAGGATATGGTCGGTTTTCACCATGCCGTGCTTGGTAGAAACGGTGCAGCCCTCTACCAGCGGCAGCAGATCGCGCTGTACGCCTTCACGGGAAACATCCGGGCCGGAGCTTTCGCCGCGCTTGCACACTTTATCGATCTCATCGATAAACACGATGCCGTGCTGTTCGACTGCATCGATTGCTTCCTGCTTCAGCTCTTCCGGATTCACCAGCTTGGCGGCTTCTTCTTCCACCAGCAGTTTCATCGCCTCTTTGATTTTCAGCTTGCGCGGTTTCTGCTTCTGGCCGCCAATGTTCTGGAACATTGACTGCAGCTGGCTGGTCATCTCTTCCATGCCCGGCGGCGCCATAATCTCTACGCCCATCGGCGAAGCGGCCAGGTTGATCTCGATCTCTTTGTCGTCCAGCTGGCCTTCGCGCAGCTTTTTGCGGAAAGACTGACGGGCAGCAGAAGGCTCGGCAGCGGCTTCCGCCTGGCCCCAGTTGTTTTTCGCTGGCGGGATCAGCACGTCCAGAATGCGCTCTTCGGCCATCTCTTCCGCGCGGTAGCGATTTTTGTCAATCGCCTGGGAACGCACCATTTTAATCGCAGAGTCGGTCAGATCGCGGATAATTGAATCCACTTCTTTCCCTACATAACCCACTTCGGTGAACTTGGTTGCTTCGACCTTGATAAAAGGCGCGTTAGCCAGCTTGGCCAGACGACGGGCGATTTCGGTTTTACCCACGCCGGTCGGGCCAATCATCAGAATATTTTTTGGCGTAACTTCGTGGCGTAGCTCTTCATCCAGCTGCATACGGCGCCAGCGGTTGCGCAGCGCGATAGCCACGGCGCGCTTGGCGCCGTCCTGGCCGATAATAAATCTGTTCAGTTCGCTAACGATTTCGCGCGGGGTCATTTCAGACATAATCAGGGTCCTTACGCTTTAGACGATAATTCTTCGATAGTAAGATTGTGGTTGGTATAGATGCAGATATCGCCTGCGATACCCAGCGCTTTCTCCACAATGTCGCGCGCGCCAATTTCGGTGTTTTCCAGCAGCGCACGAGCCGCTGCCTGTGCGTAAGGCCCGCCGGAGCCAATAGCGATCAAATCGTTTTCCGGCTGGATCACATCGCCGTTGCCGGTAATGATCAGCGAGGCGTTTTCATCGGCTACGGCCAGCAGGGCTTCCAGCTTGCGCAGCATGCGATCGGTACGCCAGTCTTTGGCCAGCTCAACCGCCGCCTTCACCAGATGGCCCTGATGCATTTCCAGCTTGCGTTCAAACAGCTCAAACAGCGTAAAGGCATCTGCGGTGCCACCGGCAAAACCAGCGATGACCTTGTCATTATAAAGACGACGCACTTTTTTGACGTTGCCTTTCATTACGGTGTTGCCGAGCGTAGCCTGGCCATCACCGCCAATTACTACCTGGCCGTTGCGTCGTACACTTACAATTGTTGTCACGGGCAGACCCCTTGTTGCAGTCGAAAGATCTCCCCGCAGGCTGGCTGCGGGGCAATGATGCATTCAGATATGGGGGAGTTCCGGAAGGTTTCAACCCCCGAGCGAGACAGGAATACAATTTGAGTGGCCGCTGCCGCGCAGGCGTTTCAGCGTGCTGTCGGCGGCGGCGCGGCTGTTGTAAGGGCCGACGATAACGCGGTTCCAGCCGCCGCCGCTGGTGATTTTGCTCTCAAAGCCTTCAAAAGCCAGCGCGGCGCGCACGGATTCCGCCTGATCGCTGCCTTTGAACGAGCCGCACTGCACCATCCAGCGCTGCGCCTTCTCTTTTTCCACTTCCTTCGGCTTCTCGGCTTTCTGCTCGCGGGCGACGGTCGGCTGCTGATTGTGCTGCGGCAGCATGTGCTGCTGCTGCTGGGCCGACTGCTGCTGGCGCGGTTGCTGAACCGGCTGCGGCTGGCGCGGAGCCTGATACTGCGTCTGCGGCTGGCGAGCCTGCTGTTGCAGCTGCGTTTGCTGCTGCTGGCGCTGCAGGGTTTGCTGGCGCTGCGCAGGCGTCTGCTCGTTCCACGGCACTTCGTTTAGCTGGGTAGGCTGCTGGCGCATATCGGCCTGCATCTGCTCCAGCAGCTGGCGCTGTTCGTCAGTCAGCTGGGTTGGCGAACGCACTTCGCCGCCTGCCGAAGGCTCGACCGGCGTCGGTACGGTTATCTGACGGTTTTCCAGCTCTTTGATATAGCGCCAGCGCTCTTCAGGCTTGGGCGGCAGGCCGTTGCCGGCCGCTTTATGATCGGGAATGACCGGCGTCTCTTCCTCTTTTTTATGGTGGGCAATAAACCATAATCCGCCGACAAACGTCACCAGCACCGCCACGGCCAGACCTACCATGATCTTTGATACACCCGAACCGCCGCTGCGCTTTTTGCTGCCGCTGCGGCCGTTGCTCTTTTTGCGACGCGTCCCTGTCGAACGCCCGCGGCCTACGTAATCTTTTTGTGCCACTATCGTTCCGCTAGTAATCGATGAAAAGTCAGGTCGGGCCAGCGCGCTGGCCTGCAGCTCGCCATGTTACTCAAGGGTTGGAAGTTTGACCAGCAGGGATACGGCTAAGAATCTGCTGATTCTCCATTTTCTTGTTCCGAACCTGCATTTTCGGCGGCTACGCCTGTTCGCGCAACGCGGGCGCGGTGCTGCCGCGAATTTTTATCTCAAAGTCCAGCAGCCTGGAGCCGCCGTTTACCAGTTTGCCCTGTAGCTGCTCCAGCAGCAGGTTCATCGCCTCGCGGCCAATGTTGAATCTTGGCTGGGCGATAGTGGTCAACTGCGGATCGCTGTAACGCGACAGTTCTATATCGTCGAAGCCAATCAGCGACAAATCTTTGGGGACACGCATGCCCATAATTTTTGCCTGCGCCATCGCGCCCAGCGCCATAATATCGCTATGGCAGAACAGGGCATCCGGCGGCTGCGGTAGCCTCATGAGTTGTTTTAGTGCGCGGCTGCCTGCATCAAAGGTAAAATCGCCGCGCACGATATAACGCGGATCCATCCTGATACCGTTACGCTGCAGCGCCTGGATATAACCCTGTAACCGATACTGGCACAGCGGCATATCCTGCGGGCCAGCAATACAGGCGATGCGCTCGTGGCCCAGTTTCAGCAGGTGGTGTACCGCTTCAAACGCCGCCGTCAGGTTATCTATATGTACCGTCGGCAGATCCAGCTCTGGCGCGAATTCGTTCGCCATCACTATCGGTGGCAGATTGCGCAGATCCTCGAGGCCGGTATCGAAAGGTAACTGCGAGCCAAGCAGCACCATGCCTTCAATCTGGCGGGTCATCACCAGATTCAGAAAAGCGTTTTCCTGGCGGTTCTGATGAGCGCAGTCGCCGATCAGCACCAGATAGCCCTGTTCCGCCGCGACAAATTCTACGCCGCGAATGATTTCGCTGAAAAAGGGATCGCAGATATCCGGCACTATCACCAGGATGGTGCGGGACTCGCTGCGGCGCGGCGCGCGCGCCATGGCATGCGGAGAGTAACCAACGGCGATAACCGCCGCCTCGACCTTTTTGCGCGTGGCGGCAGAGACCTTTTCCGGGCTCATCAGGGCGCGTGAAACGGTCGCCGTCGATACGCCCGCTTTTTCCGCCACGTCTTTCATCGTGGCGCCCGTGGTCTCTGGCTTTTGCTCCAACGCTGTTCTCCTTGCTCCGGCCTGTTGACCGTCCGGCTTTGGCCGGAAATAAAAGGATTTCCGTCAGCGTTAAGGCCGACCGTCATCGTGTAATTAACTAATGCTAATCAAATGCGTTACTTAATTTGCATAAAAATGGTGACTTGTGCGACTTTTTTCGAGGCGTCTCGCAGCGGAAAAAAGCGATTGCTGAAAATTTCAGCTTTCGGTGGGATCCACATCCAAAGTCCACTTGACCTTGCGCGCCTGGGGCAGCGTACCAATCAGCGGCAATGTGGTTTTGATCAGCCGCTGTAACAGCGCCCGTGAAGGATGTTGCAGCAGCAGCTGCCAGCGGTAGCGCCCGCCTCGTTTGGGCTGAAGCGCCGGAACCGGGCCCATTACCCAGAACGCCTCATCTTTTAACGGGCTGGCTTCCAGCAGATTGCGCAGCTGCTGTAAAAAAAGAGCGGACTGCTGATTATCGTGATCTTCGGAGCGAAACAGCGCATGGCTGGTAAACGGCGGCAGGAAGACGGTCTTGCGCTCGCTCAGCGCCTGCTGCGCAAAGGCGTCGTAGCCCTGATGCAGTAAAGTTTGCAGCAGTGGATGTTCAGGATGATGCGTTTGCAGCATAACTTCGCCCTGTTTTCCGGCTCGCCCGGCGCGGCCAGCTACCTGGGTATAAAGCTGGGCGAAACGCTCGGCGGAGCGGAAATCGGCGGAAAACAGCGCGCCGTCCACGTCCAGCAGCGAAACCAGCGTGACGTCGGGAAAGTGATGGCCCTTGGCCAGCATTTGCGTGCCAACCAGAATTCTCGCGCCGCCACGATGCACATCTGCTAAATGCTGCTCAAGCGCGCCTTTGCGGCTGGTGGTGTCTCGATCGATACGCGAAAGCGGCACGTTGGGGAACTGCTCGCTCAGGTTCTGCTCCAGCTGCTCGGTGCCCAGGCCAACCGGCACCAGATGCGTTGAGCCGCACTGCGGGCATTGATGCGGTATAGGACGCTGGCTGTCGCAATGGTGGCAACGTAATTGACGATGATGCTGGTGCAGCGTGTAGTAACGGTCGCAGCGCTGGCATTCGGCAATCCAGCCGCATTCGTGACAAAGCATCGCCGGTGAAAAGCCACGGCGATTTAAGAACAACAGAACCTGATTATCCGCTTTCAGATGTTCGCCGATCTTTTTAATCAGCATCGGCGAAAGGCCGCCCAGGAGCTTCACGCCTTTAAGATCGATTAGCTGCTGCGTAGCCTGGCGAGCATTGCCCGCACGTTTGCTAAGGTTCAACTGACGGTATTTGCCCATCTGCACGTTATGCAGCGTTTCCAGCGCTGGCGTGGCGGTTCCCATCACTATTGGAATATCTTCCTGGCGAGCGCGGAAAACAGCCAGATCGCGCGCCTGATAGCGCCAGCCTTCCTGCTGCTTATAGGAGCTGTCGTGCTCTTCATCGATAATAATCACGCCCAGCTGCGCGAAAGGCGTGAACAGGGCAGAGCGGGTGCCGATAACAATAGCCGTTTCGCCGTGGCGCGCGCGCAGCCAGACCGCCAGCCGCTCGCTGTCGTTAAGGGCCGAGTGCAGCACGTCTACCGGCGCGTTGAAACGCTCGCGGAAGCGGGCGATGGTTTGCGGCGTCAGGCCGATTTCCGGCACCAGCACCAGCGCCTGCTTGCCGCTGGCGAGCACGTTTTCCAGCACGCTCAAATAAACTTCGGTTTTGCCGGATCCGGTAATGCCCGCCAGCAGCCAGGCGGCAAAACGGTCGTCCTCAGCGCGAATAGCACCTACTGCTGTAGCCTGCTCGGTGTTCAGCCGCAGCCGCTCTCCTTTAACCTCATAATGCGTTCGCCAGTCTTGTAGCGCGCGCTGCTGCATTCGGAGATCGCACAGACCTTTGGTACGCAAGGCCTGTAGCGTCGCGTCGGTAATATCGTGCTGGCCGATTTCGTGGCGATAGAGATTGCGCTGGCGAAGCGCGGCAAGCGCCTGCTGCTGCTTCGGCGCGCGCTTCAGGCTTTCCGGCGCGGTTTCCCGGCCTGTTTCTGTAATAAACCACTGCCAGAGCGGCGCTTCCCGCGCGGGTTTTCCCTGGCGCAACAAAACGGGCATTGCGTGAAACAGCACTTCGCCCAGCGGATAGTGATAATACTCTGCTGCCCAAAGCAAGATGCGCCACAGCGAGGCGGGATAAAGCGACTCGTCGTCCAGTACCTCATGTACGGCTTTCAGCTGATCGAGGGGAAAATCGCTGGTTTCAGCCAGCCCAACCACCACGCCGACCGCCTTGCGCTTGCCAAAAGGCACGCTAACGCGCGCGCCAATTGCCGCTGCGGGCAAATGCGCAGGCAGCAGATAGTCAAAATTGCGGGCAAGCGGAACGGGCAGAGCGACCTGAACGACGGGCATGAAGTTATCCGGATGAAATTGTGAGCGGGATAGTGTACACTGTGTCTTCCTGAATGTGCGGATTCGATTGCGGTGTGCGGTTATTTTCTGTATAGTTCGCCGCCGTTGATACGGCATTTTGGTATCAAATCACCTGAACTATTAATCTTCGTGTGGTGCCGGCGCAGGCAAGTTCCTGGCGCGGGAGAGCGACACGGCCTTAACTGAGGTTTTCCCATGAAAAAAGGTATTCACCCAAATTACGTTGAAGTTACTGCTAAATGCTCTTGCGGTAACGAAATCAAAACCCGCTCAACCGTGGGTCACGACCTGAACCTGGACGTGTGCGGCAAATGCCACCCGTTCTACACCGGCAAGCAGCGTGATGTGGCTACCGGTGGTCGTGTTGACCGCTTCAACAAGCGTTTCAGCATCCCAGGCAGCAAATAAGTCGCCTGTCGGACGCAACGAAAAAACCCAGCCTCGGCTGGGTTTTTTTATGGCTGCGAAACGGCGCTCAGTATTCCCAGGTATCGGGATCGACGCCCATCTCGCGCATGATCGCTTTGGCTTCTTCCGGGATCTCGTCGTTGCGCTCTTTGCGCAGATCGACATCGTCCGGCAGAGGCTGGCCGGTGAAGGCGTGCAGAAACGCTTCGCACAGCAGCTCGCTGTTGGTCGCGTGACGCAGGTTGTTGACCTGACGGCGGGTACGCTCGTCGGTCAGAATTTTCAGAACTTTTAACGGAATGGATACCGTGATTTTTTTGACCTGTTCGCTCTTTTTACCATGCTCAGCGTAAGGGCTGATATATTCGCCGTTCCATTCAGCCATGAGATACCTTAATCATCATAAATAGTTAAATATGCCGAAATTCGGCTAATTATGCCCGAAGTTGCGCTGCATCACTCCCACTTTTTGTGGGGTGGAAAAAGATAATATTAACGGTTATCGGCGGATTGCTCAATCTATACGCAAAGACATTTAGAAGTCCAGATGTATTGACGTCTATCTGTTCCCTGTTATGCTGGTGGCTCTTCTTTCTTTTCCTGCAGGAATTTATGCACCATGACGCGCAAACAGGCAACCATCGCAGTACGCAGCGGTTTGAATGATGACGAACAGTATGGCTGTGTTGTCCCGCCAATCCACCTTTCCAGCACCTATAATTTCACCGACTTTAACGAGCCACGCGCGCACGATTATTCACGTCGCGGCAATCCTACCCGTGATGTAGTGCAGCGTGCGCTGGCCGAGCTGGAAGGCGGCGCTGGCGCGGTCATGACCAATACCGGTATGTCGGCGATTCACCTGGTTTGTACCGTTTTTCTGAAGCCTGGCGATCTGCTGGTCGCGCCGCATGACTGCTACGGCGGTAGCTATCGTCTGTTCGACAGCCTGAGCAAGCGCGGCGCGTACCGTGTGAAATTTGTCGATCAGGGCGACGAAGCTGCGCTGCACGCGGCGCTGGCAGAAAAACCTAAGCTGGTGCTGGTAGAAAGCCCAAGCAATCCGCTGCTGCGCGTAGTGGATATCGAGGCTATCTGTAAGGCGGTGGCGGAAGCGGGCGCGGTGAGCGTGGTCGATAACACCTTCCTTAGCCCGGCACTGCAAAATCCGCTGGCGCTGGGTGCCGATCTGGTGATCCATTCCTGCACGAAATACCTTAACGGCCATTCCGACGTAGTGGCTGGCGCAGTTATCGCTAAAGATCCCGAGCTGGTCAAAGAGCTGGCCTGGTGGGCGAACAATATCGGCGTCACCGGCGCGGCATTTGATAGCTACCTGCTGCTGCGCGGCCTGCGCACCCTGGCGCCGCGTATGGCGGCTGCGCAGCGCAACGCGCTGGCCATTGTCGACTACCTGAAGCAGCAGCCGCTGGTGAAAAAACTCTATCATCCTTCACTGCCGGAAAACGCGGGCCACCAGATCGCTGCGCGTCAGCAGAAAGGGTTCGGCGCGATGTTAAGCTTTGAGCTGGATGGCGACGAACAGACGATTCGTACCTTCCTGAAAGCGCTGGAACTGTTTACGCTGGCCGAATCGCTGGGCGGCGTGGAAAGCCTGATCTCCCATACGGCCACCATGACGCATGCGGGCATGTCGGCAGAGGCACGCGCGGCGGCAGGCATTTCGGAAACGCTGCTGCGCGTTTCCGTAGGGATTGAAGATCACGAAGATTTAATCGCCGATCTGGATAATGCGTTCCGGATAGCGGCTAAGAGGTAAGCATGAGTCATTCAGCGGTGGCAGCAGGCGCGCGTCAGCTGCATAAATTCGGCGGCAGCAGCCTTGCCGACGCCAAATGTTATTTGCGGGTTGCGGGCATCATGGCGCAATACAGCCGTCCCGGCGATGTGATGGTAGTGTCGGCAGCGGGCAGCACCACCAACCAGCTGATTAGCTGGCTGAAGCTGAGCCAGAGCGATCGGCTGTCGGCACATCAGGTACAGCAGGCGCTGCGTCGCTATCAGAGCGATCTTATCGGCAGCCTGCTTCCGGCGCCGGTTGCGGATGGGCTGATTAGCGAATTTATCCGCGATCTGGAAAAGCTCGCGGCGCTGCTGGACGATAAAATCACCGAAGCCGCCTATGCGGAAGTGGTCGGGCATGGCGAAATCTGGTCGGCAAGGCTGATGGCGGCCGTGCTGCAACAGCAGGATATGGCGGCAAGCTGGCTGGACGCGCGGGAGTTTTTGCGCGCTGAGCGGGCCGCGCAGCCCCAGGTAGATGAAGGAAAATCCTGGCCGCTGCTGCAACAGCTGATGGCACAGCATGCGGACGAAAGACTGGTGATCACCGGCTTTATCAGCCGCAACGACGCGGGTGAAACCGTACTGCTGGGCCGCAACGGCAGCGACTATTCGGCGACGCAGATCGGCGCGCTGGCTGGCGTATCGCGCGTGACTATCTGGAGCGACGTGGCTGGCGTTTACAGCGCCGACCCGCGCAAGGTAAAGGATGCCTGTCTGCTGCCGCTGCTGCGTCTGGACGAAGCCAGCGAGCTGGCACGCCTGGCGGCGCCGGTGCTGCATACCCGCACGCTACAGCCTGTTTCCAACAGCGATATCGATTTGCAGCTGCGCTGTAGCTATCAGCCGGAGCAAGGCTCCACGCGCATTGAGCGCGTGCTGGCTTCCGGCACGGGCGCGCGTATTGTCACCAGCCACGACGATGTTTGCCTGATTGAATTCCAGGTACCGCCGCAGCACGACTTTGCTATCACGCACAAAGAGATCGATCGGCTACTTCAGCGCGAGCAGCTGCGGCCGCTGGCTGTAGGCGTGCATCCCGACCGTCATCTGCTACAGCTCTGCTATACCTCGGAAGTGGTGAACAGTGCGCTGTCGCTGTTACAGGATGCTGGCATTCCGGGCAGGTTACAGCTGCGCGAAGGCATGGCGCTGGTGGCGCTGGTCGGCGCGGGCGTTTGCCGCAATCCCCTGCACAGCCATCGCTTCTGGCAGGAGCTGAAAGATCAGCCGGTCGAGTTCATCTGGCAGTCGGAAGAGGGCATCAGCCTGGTGGCGGTACTACGCGTAGGCCCGACCGAACATCTGATGCGTGGCCTGCACCAGTCGCTGTTTCGGGCGGAAAAGCAGGTCGGCCTGGTGCTGTTTGGCAAAGGCAATATTGGCTCCCGCTGGCTGGAACTGTTCGCCCGCGAGCAGGAAACGCTGTCGGCGCGTACCGGCTTTGAATATGTGCTGGCTGGTGTGGTTGATAGCCGCCGCAGCCTGCTGAACTATGAAGGGCTGGATGCCAGCCGCGCGCTCGCCTTCTTTGAAGACGAAGCGGTGGCAATGGATGAAGAATCGCTGTTTCTGTGGATGAGGGCGCACCCGTTTGACGATCTGGTGGTACTGGACGTCACGGCCAGCGAGCAGCTGGCGGAGCAATATCTGGATTTCGCCAGCCACGGCTTTCACGTGATTGGCGCTAACAAAGTAGCGGGCGCTTCAAGCAGCGATCGCTATCGCCAGATCCGCGACGCCTTCGCTAAAACTGGCCGCCACTGGCTTTACAACGCTACCGTCGGCGCGGGCCTGCCGGTCAACCACACGGTGCGCGACCTGCGCGAAAGCGGTGACAGCATTATCGCTATCAGCGGCATCTTCTCCGGCACGCTTTCCTGGCTGTTTTTGCAATATGACGGCACGGTGCCGTTTACCGAGCTGGTGGATCAGGCCTGGCAGCAAGGTTTGACCGAGCCGGATCCGCGCGTTGACCTTTCCGGTCAGGATGTGATGCGCAAAATGGTGATTCTGGCGCGCGAGGCAGGCTACGATATCGAGCCGGATCAGGTGCGTGTGGAGTCGCTGGTGCCGAAAAGCTGCGAGGGCGAATCTGTCGATCACTTTTTCGAAAACGGCGAGGCGTTGAACGAGCAGATGCTGCAACGCTTCGAAGCCGCGCAGGAAATGGGCCTGGTGCTGCGTTACGTGGCGCGTTTTGACGCTAACGGCAAAGCCCGTGTCGGCGTGGAAGCGGTCAGAAACGATCATCCGCTGGCTTCGCTGCTGCCTTGCGATAACGTCTTCGCCATCGAAAGCCGCTGGTATCGCGATAATCCATTGGTTATTCGTGGGCCAGGCGCAGGGCGTGACGTGACGGCGGGCGCCATTCAGTCCGATATCAATCGGCTGGCGCAGCTGCTGTAGTAAAGCTGACCAAAAGCGCGGGTTCTGGCTCTGCCCGCGCTTTAGCTTCTCTCCTTTGGGCTGACTATTTGATTTTCCTCGCTTCTTTTTTCTGTATGAATTTCCTTCAACTTCGTTGAGAAATTGTCACGCCGCGACATCATTTATCTGTTGACGGAAAATGCACAATCGGTCATTTTGAATGTCTGGACGTCTAAACGTATGGATGTTTATTGCGCCCGTTTCTTTCCGCGATCGATGAGGTAAGCCATGAGTTTTTTCCACGCCAACCAGCGCGAGGCGCTGAACCAGAGCCTGGCCGAACTGAACGGGCAGATTAACGTCTCGTTTGAGTTTTTTCCTCCGCGCAGCAGCGAGATGGAACAGACTTTGTGGAACTCTATCGATCGTCTCAGCAGCCTGAAGCCGAAGTTTGTTTCGGTGACCTACGGCGCGAATTCCGGCGAGCGTGACCGCACCCACAGCATTATTAAAGGCATTAAAGATCGCACCGGGCTGGAAGCCGCGCCGCATTTAACCTGTATTGATGCTACCCGTGATGAGCTACGTGCCATTGCGCAGGATTACTGGAACAACGGCATTCGCCATATCGTGGCGTTGCGCGGCGATTTGCCGCCGGGCGGCGGCAGGCCAGAAATGTACGGCGCGGATCTGGTGGCGCTGCTGAAGGAAGTGGGCGATTTTGATATCTCCGTCGCCGCCTATCCGGAAGTTCATCCCGAAGCCAAAAGCGCGCAGGCGGATTTAATTAACCTGAAGCGCAAAATCGAAGCGGGTGCCAGCCGTGCCATTACCCAGTTCTTTTTTGATGTGGAAAGCTATCTGCGCTTTCGCGATCGCTGCGTTATCGCCGGGATAGACGTAGAAATCGTGCCGGGTATTCTGCCGGTTTCCAACTTTAAGCAGCTCCAGCGCTTCGCCGCCATGACCAACGTGCGCGTGCCGGGCTGGATGACCAGCCTCTTTCAGGGCCTGGACGACGATCCGGAAACCCGCAAAATGGTCGGTGCTAACGTGGCGATGGATATGGTGAAAATCCTCAGCCGTGAAGGCGTGAAAGATTTCCATTTCTATACGCTGAACCGCGCGGAAATGAGTTACGCCATCTGCCATACGCTGGGCGTGCGGCCTGCGGTAACCTCTTCAGCCGCCTGATTCACCGATTTCCCCTCTGTTTCCTCTTTTGCTGCCGTCATATAATGACGGTGGAATAAGCGTCTGTTTTTGTGCCGCAGAATTTTCAACTGCGGCGCAAATTAACCCGGTTTATATCCCTATAGATGGCATTGTTAATATCTCTCACTCAGTAATAAGCACTGATATTTCTCCGTTAAAATCCCAATAATTCGGTATATTTCCTTCCCTTTTTCAGACTCGCTTCTTTTTAATCAGTAGTTATTTATCGTTAGCAAAAAAGTAATGATCTTTTCCGCTTCCTTTTTTCAGAAGGTACGATTTTTAATGCGCTGATAGCGAAAAAAACGGGCTTTATTTTTAACTTACTGATTAATTTACTTTGTTTATTTGGAATGCCAATAACACGCCTGAATAATACATTAGAGTCTCAAATTAATACGCTTGTGCTAAAAATCAAGCTATTTGTTACTATGTTCATGATTGTAAATAATTTACTGCCACTTTTCTTTTTCTGTCGAAAAATTATCTTGATCATATTTGTGATTTGCATCTAACTTATGCATTAGGATTGTTAATAATACAGGGCGCCATTTGGCAAGATCCTTGAAAGCGAGGTCAGCATGTCGTAATCCATTTAAGCGCCAGCAGCTTTAACCATAATAAAAGAAGATTAAGCGACAAAATTAAATTTTGGTGGCAAAAAATTTTGCGACCCTTTAGCCCGCCGGGAAACGATGAGCCTACGAACGCAATAGCAATCTGTTGTTACCCTGGGGAGTGATTATGAAGGCAGAAACCGAAATCGTTGATATCAACGGCTGGCTTATCCACGTTGAAAAATATTGTTACCCTGGCGTAGTTGAATCGCTAATTTGTGTTAACGGCGCGCTTTCAACAACGCTGGCGTTTCGTAACTGTGTGAAAAGCTTTAAGCATAAAGTAAATGTGATTTTGTTCGATTTACCTTTTATCGGTCAGTCACGAACGCATAATGTCATTACCCGGCCATTACCCAAGTCAGAAGAAGTCATTATTCTTAACGCGCTTATTGCCCGTTATTCGCCTGACTATCTGCTTTCGGTCTCCTGGGGAGGCCTGGCGGCCTTAATGACGCTGGCAACGGGCCAGCATTCTATCCGCAAAGCCGTCATTGCTTCTTTCTCGCCGACTATTACCCCGGCGATGGCCAGCTACATCAAACGAGCCAGAATGTTGCTGGACGAAGGGAAAAACGAAGCGGTAGCAACCTTGCTTAATGATGAGGTGGGTAAATATCTGCCTGGTTTGCTTAAGCAGGTTAACCATGAGCATATTAAAAGCCTTGATAAGGAAACATACCAGCAGGCCAGCTTCCATATCGGCCAGATCAACCAGCTACGCCTGGAGGATTATGTGGCTATCTTTAAAAAAATCGAGCAGCCGGTGCTGTTTGTTAACGGCGAACTTGATGAATATACCCGGCCAGAAGATATTCGCCTGATGGCAGATTATGTTCGGGATTGCGATTTTCGAACGGTACCGGAAGCAGGACATTTTCTGGATATGGAGACTCGGGCAGCCGCACAGCAGGTTCACCGCATCCTGAATGACTATTTTGCCCCGGCCGGGCTGCTGCCCCTGTCTGAAACCGGTTAAGCCGGGGAGTAGTGCTGTCAACAATCATGAACGCTCTTTATTCCTTCCTGTTAAAGAGCGTTCCGCCTTATTAACCCGTATTACGCATGCCCGCCGCAACGCCAGCGATAGTCACCATCAGTGCCTGCTCAACGCGCGGATCCGGCTCTTCGCCGTTGGCTTCCTGTAGGCGTGAGCGATGCAGCAGCTCTGCCTGTAGCACGTTCAGCGGATCGGTGTAAACGTTACGCAGCGCGATCGATTCCGCAATCCACGGCTGATCCGCCATCAGATGCGCATCGTTGGCGATGGTCAGTACTGCTTTGATATCCGAATCCAGCTGGTCGCGCAGCTGTTTGCCCAGCGGCCACAGCGAGTGCTCTACCAGACGCTGATCGTAATATTCCGCCAGCCAGAGATCGGCTTTAGAGAATACCATCTCCAGCATGCCTAAACGCGTTGAGAAGAACGGCCAGTTGCGGCACATTGCCTCCAGCTGATCCTGATGACCGGCCTGCATCGCTTTTTGCAGCGCCGCGCCCGCGCCCAGCCAGGCTGGCAGCATCAGGCGGTTCTGCGTCCAGGCGAAAATCCACGGAATAGCACGCAGTGACTCGACGCCACCGCTGGGGCGACGCTTGGCCGGACGCGAACCCAGCGGCAGCTTGCCCAGCTCCTGCTCCGGCGTGGCCGAACGGAAATAGGGCACGAAGTCTGCATTTTCACGCACGTAGCCGCGATACATCTCGCAGGAATCTGCGGAAAGCTGATCCATAATGCCGCGCCAGGCGGATTCCGGCTCTGGTGGTGGCAGCAGGTTGGCCTCCAGAATAGCACCGGTATAGAGCGTCAGGCTGCTGATGGTGACTTCCGGCAGGCCATACTTAAAGCGGATCATCTCGCCCTGTTCGGTCACGCGCAGGCCGCCTTTCAGGCTGCCCGGCGGCTGGGAGAGCAGCGCAGCATGAGCTGGCGCGCCGCCGCGACCGATGGTGCCGCCACGCCCGTGGAACAGCGTCAGCGCGATGCCTGCTTTTTCACAGGTTTTGATCAGCGCATCCTGCGCCTGGTATTGCGCCCAGCTTGCGGCCATCACGCCCGCATCTTTTGCCGAGTCAGAATAACCAATCATCACCATCTGCTTGCCCTGGATAAAGCCGCGATACCAGCCGATATCCAGCAGCTGACGCATCACGTCGTTGGCGTTATTCAGGTCGTCCAGGGTTTCAAACAGCGGCGCCACAGGCATAGCAAAAGGTATGCCCGCCTCTTTCAGCAGCAAATGCACCGCCAGCACGTCGGAAGGGGTTTTTGCCATAGAGATAACATAGGCGGCAATAGAACCCTGCGGCACTTCCGCTGCCACGCGGCAGGTATCCAGCACTTCCTGCGTCTCGGCGCTCGGCTCCCACTGCCGCGGCAGCAGCGGACGCTTGGAGGTCAGCTCGCTGATCAAAAATGCCTGTTTGTCGGCTTCTGACCAACTGGCATAGTCACCCAGACCCAGATAACGAGTAATTTCCGCAATGGCATCAGTGTGGCGCGTGCTTTCCTGGCGCAGATCGATCCGCACCAGCGGCACGCCAAAACATTTAACGCGGCGCAGCGTATCTAATAGCTGGCCGTTGGCGATGATGCCCATGCCGCAGGCCTGTAGTGACTGATAGCAGGCATAAAGCGGATCCCAAAGCTGATCGTTGGAAATCAGCAGGTTGGCCGGACGCGAAGGCCGTTCGCCTTTCAGTCTGCGTTCCAGGTAAGCCTGAGTTGCCAGCAGCTGAGCGCGCAGGTTTTTCATGATTTCGCGGTAAGGCTCCAGCGCTTCCGGATTGCCACACAGCTCGCGAACTTCTGGTGTGCACTCCGACATCGACAGCTCGGAGACCAGCACGGCGATATCGCGCAGGAACAGATCGGTCGCTTTCCAGCGGCTTAATTGCAGTACATGGCGAGTGATTTTGGCTGTGACGTTCGGATTGCCGTCACGGTCACCGCCCATCCACGAGGTAAACTGCACCGGCACGAAATCCACCGGCAGCTTCACGCCGAAAGAAGCCTCTACCTGTTCGTACAGCTCGCGCAGAAAGGCCGGTACGCCATCCCACAGGCTATTTTCCACCACCGCGAAGCCCCATTTAGCTTCATCGACCGGCGTTGGGCGGTATTTACGAATTTCATCGGTGTGCCAGGCCTGCGCTACCAGCTGGCGCAAACGGCGCATAATCTGCGATCGGTCGTAATCGGAAAGATCGTTATGATCCAGCTGTTTCAGGCAGCTGTTGACCTCGACCAGCTTGTGGATCAGCGTGCGGCGGGTGATTTCCGTAGGGTGAGCGGTCAGCACCAGCTCCAGAGAGAGCGACTCAATAGCCTCGCGGATTTTGGCTTCCGTCAGATTAGGCTGCTGCTTTAAGCGTTCAAAGGTTTTGCTCAGCAGCTCCTGATGGTTAGCGCCTTCGCCCTTAGGCGAAATAGTGTGGTACTGCTCGGCGACGTTGGTCAGGTTCAAAAACTGGCTGAAGGCGCGGGCCACCGGCAGCAGCTCGTCATTAGATAAATTTTGCAGCGTGGAGAGCAGCTCTTTACGGTGGGCGTCATTTCCCGCGCGGGATGACTTGGAGAGCTTACGAATGGTTTCCACCCGTTCCAGGATGTTCTCGCCAAGCGCATCCTTAATCGTATCCCCGAGTAGTTTGCCGAGCATACTGACATTACTTCGCATTGCGGAATATTGTTCGTTCATATGACCCCTGACCCTTATTTTTATCACTCTCTACCGTCGCCGGTATAACATTGCCTTTTATCTAGCCACGTTCGCTGGCATCCGTCAATTGACTTAAACGCACGCAAACCTGTCGCTAACTAGCGGGAATTTATGAAATTTAACAGAGCCGCAGTGAGATAAGTTATTCTTATCGGCAAACGGGCGATAAAGCCGGGGCAAAAGGCGGTTTTGCCCGCCAAAAACCCCGGTTTCCGCTTAGTGGTAGCAGAAATGCTGCACAACCTGCGTAATCAGTTCACGAGTAGGTTTAATAAATGCGGTATCGATATATTCATCCGGCTGGTGCGCCTGGTTAATCGAACCTGGCCCTAATACCAGCGTCGGACAGAGTTCCTGGATAAATGGCGCTTCGGTGCAGTAGTTTACGATGCTGGTTTCCGTGCCAAGCAGTTTTTCGACCACTTTCACCAGACGGTGATCGGGCGGACACTCATAGCCGGGGATCGGCGGATGCAGCTGGCTGACATTAACGCGTCCTGGCCAGCGCTCGCTGACCGGCGCCAGCGCCTCCAGCACCAGACCTTCCAGCTCGTTCAGCGTCAGGCCCGGCAGCGGCCGCAGATCCATATGCAGTTCGCAGCAGGCGCAGATGCGGTTTGAAGCATCGCCGCCATTGATATGGCCGAAGTTCATGGTGGGATAGGGAATAGCGAAACCGTCGTGGCGATAGCGCTCTTTCAGCGTGTTGCGCAGGCCCATCAGCTGCGTAATCGACTCATGCATCAGCTCAATGGCGTTAACGCCGCGCGAGGGATCGCTGGAATGGCCGGACTGGCCTTCGATACGGATCGCATTCGACATATGGCCTTTGTGCGCGCGCACCGGCTGTAGCGAAGTCGGCTCGCCGATAATGGCGCAGTCTGGCCGTACGGTAGCGGTTTCAGAAAAATACTTCGCGCCTGCCATGGTGGTCTCTTCATCGGCAGTCGCCAGCACATAAAGCGGCTTTTTCAGTTTGGTGACATCGACATCGCGCAGCGCATCCAGAATAAAGGCGAAAAATCCTTTCATATCCGCTGTGCCCAGGCCATAGAGCTTGTTGTCGTGTTCTGTCAGGGTAAAAGGATCGCGCGTCCAGCGACCATCGTCGAACGGCACCGTATCGCTGTGCCCGGCCAACAGCAGGCCGCCTGCGCCGCTGCCGGTACGCGCCAGCATATTGAATTTGTGCCGCGTGCCCGGCACCGGCTGGACTTCAACCTCAAAGCCAAGATCGCGAAACCAGCCCGCCATCAAATTGATTAAAGTCTCATTACTCTGATCCATCGCGCTGTCGGTGGCGCTGATGGACGGCGTAGCGATCAACTCACGGTAAAGCTCGATAAAAGGCGGTAATTTTGTCTTCACTGTTGACAGTCCTTGCGTTAGGATAGTATCAATATTCATGCACTAATAGTGAATAAAAATACATTAATGGCGTGGGGATGGAAATGAAATTTCCTGCATAACCGGCGCTAACCGCGTGGAAAGAGGGCGTAAAGCCGCTATCCGAAACCCGAGACCGTAATAAGGTGTCCGATGTTAAATACGCTGATTGTTGGTGCCAGTGGCTATGCTGGCGTAGAGCTTGCGACCTACCTGAATCGTCACCCTCAGGTGAACATAACCGCTTTGGCGGTATCAGCGCAAAGCCCTGATGCAGGAAAATTGCTTTCCGATCTGCATCCGCAGCTAAAGGGTATTCTGGATATGCCGCTGCAGCCGCTGAGCAATGCAGCGCAGTTCGCGGATAAAGTGGATGTGGTGTTCCTGGCAACGGCGCATGAAGTCAGCCACGATCTGGCACCGGAGTTTCTGGCCGCAGGCTGTGTGGTATTCGATCTGTCGGCAGCCTTCCGTGTCAATGAAGAGAGCTTCTTCACCGACTATTACGGTTTTCCGCACCAGCACAAAGAGTGGCTGGCGAAAGCGGTTTACGGCCTGGCGGAATGGCAGCAGGGCAAGCTGAAGGAAGCGCAGCTAATCGCGGTTCCAGGCTGCTATCCAACAGCCGCGCAGCTGGCGCTGAAGCCGCTGATCGAGGCGAACCTGCTGAACGAAGCGCAGTGGCCGGTAATCAACGCCACCAGCGGCGTCAGCGGCGCAGGCCGCAAGGCTTCCGTGACCACCAGCTTTTGCGAAGTCAGCTTACAGCCTTACGGTATCTTCACCCATCGCCATCAGCCGGAGATCGCCGCGCACCTGGGCGTGCCGGTGATTTTTACGCCGCATCTGGGCAACTTCCCGCGCGGCATTCTGGCTACTACTACCTGTCGGCTGAAGGCTGGCGTAACGCGGGAAGATGTAGCCGAAGCTTTCCACACTGCCTACCACGATAAGCCGCTGGTGCGCGTCTATGATAAAGGCGTGCCGTCAATTAAAGGCGTAGTCGGCCTGCCATTCTGCGATATCGGCTTTGCCGTGCAGGGCGAGCACGCGATTATCGTCTCGGCGGAAGATAACCTGCTGAAAGGCGCATCGTCGCAGGCGGTGCAGTGTATGAATATTCGTTTCGGTTTTCCGGAAACGCAGTCGCTTATTTAATCAGTGAGAAAGCCAATGACCAATCCTCTAATTATCAAACTCGGCGGCGTGTTGCTGGACAGTGAAGAAGCGCTGGCGCGGCTGTTCGATGCCCTTGTTGCCTACCGCGAAAGCCATCAGCGTCCGCTGCTGATCGTGCACGGCGGCGGCTGCCTGGTGGACGAGCTGATGAAAAAGCTGGCGCTGCCGGTGAAGAAGAAAAACGGCCTGCGCGTGACGCCTGCCGATCAAATCGACATCATTACCGGCGCGCTGGCGGGCACCGCTAATAAAACGCTGCTGGCCTGGTCGAAAAAGCACGGCATTGATGCGGTCGGCCTCTGCCTGGGCGATGGCGGCAGCGTCGAAGTGGCGGCTTTCGATGAAGAGCTGGGCCATGTGGGCCAGGCGACGCCGGGCAACCCAAAACTGATTAATACGCTGCTGGCCTCTGGCTATTTACCGGTAATCAGCTCTATCGGCATTACCGAAGACGGCAAGCTGATGAACGTCAACGCCGATCAGGCCGCCACCGCGCTGGCCGCGACGCTGGGCGCTGACCTGGTGCTGCTTTCCGACGTCAGCGGCATTCTGGACGGCAAAGGCCAGCGCATCGAAGAAATGACTACGGCGCTGGCCGGGCAGCTGATTGCCCAGGGCATTATTACCGACGGCATGATCGTTAAAGTCAACGCCGCGCTGGATGCCGCCCGCACGCTGGGCCGTCCGGTGGATATCGCCAGCTGGCGTCATGCCGAGCAGCTGCCAACCCTATTCAACGGCGTGTCCATCGGCACCCGGATCCTCGCTTAACAGGTTCAAGGAAAAGACAATGCAAGATAAAAGCATCAAAAAAATCGTTCTGGCTTACTCCGGCGGTCTGGATACCTCCGCGATTATTCCGTGGCTGAAAGAGAACTACGGCGGCTGTGAAGTGGTCGCTTTCGTGGCCGATATCGGCCAGGAGCGTGGCGATCTGGAAGGCGTTGAGCAGAAAGCTTTGCAGTCTGGCGCTTCTGAGTGCCACGTAGTGGATCTGCGCGAAGAGTTTATCAGCGACTATGTCTATCCAGTGCTGCAAACCGGCGCGCTGTATGAAGGCACTTACCTGCTGGGTACTTCCATGGCTCGCCCAATCATCGCCAAAGCGCAGGTTGAGCTGGCGCTGAAAGTAGGCGCAGATGCGCTGTGCCACGGCGCGACCGGCAAAGGCAACGACCAGGTTCGTTTTGAAACTACCTATACCGCGCTGGCTCCGCAGCTGAAAGTGGTTGCACCGTGGCGTGAGTGGGATCTGCGTTCCCGTGAAGCGCTGCTGGACTACCTGAAAGAGCGCAATATCCCGACCACCGCGTCGCTGGAAAAAATCTACAGCCGCGACGAAAACGCGTGGCACATCTCTACCGAAGGCGGCGTGCTGGAAAGCCCGTGGAATGCGCCGAACAAAGATTGCTGGGTCTGGACTGTGGATCCGCTGGAAGCGCCAGATCAGCCGGAGCAGGTTACGGTTAAAGTTGAGAAAGGCCGCGTAGTTGCCGTAAATGGCAAAGCGTTAAGCCCGTTTGGCTGCCTGGAAAAACTGAACGTTATCGGCGCTAAACACGGCGTGGGCCGTATCGATATCGTGGAAAACCGTCTGGTCGGCATCAAGTCGCGCGGCTGTTACGAAACCCCTGGCGGCACCATTATGGTCAACGCGCTGCGTGCGGTTGAGCAGCTGGTACTGGATCGCGACAGCTTCAAATGGCGCGAGCAGCTGGGCCACGAGATGTCCTATGTGGTTTACGATGGCCGCTGGTTCGCGCCGCTGCGTAAATCCATTCAGGCCGCTGCTGAGTCCCTGGCAGAAGAAGTAAACGGCGAAGTGGTGCTGCAGCTCTACAAAGGCCAGGTTACCGCGATCCAGAAGAAATCGGCCAACAGCCTCTACTCCGAAGAGTTCGCGACCTTCGGCGAAGACGAAGTTTACGACCACAGCCACGCGGGCGGCTTTATCCGTCTGTTCTCGCTCTCTTCACGCATCCGCGCGCTGAACGAGAAAAAGCAGAAGTAACGGGCGTTTCAGGGAAGAAACTCATCGGGTAACAGGCTAAAGGAATGCGCCGTTTTGCCCGAATGAAACAGGCGGAGCTTCTCCGCCTTAAAAACTCAACGAATTTAATGGAGCACTGACATGGCACTTTGGGGTGGACGGTTTACTCAGGCAGCAGATCAACGTTTCAAACAGTTTAATGACTCGCTGCGCTTTGACTATCGTCTGGCAGAGCAGGACATCGTCGGGTCCGTAGCCTGGTCCAAAGCGCTGGTGACGGTCAATGTTCTGACGACGGAAGAGCAGCAGCAGCTGGAAAGCGCGCTGAACGTGCTGCTGGAAGAAGTGCGCGCCAACCCGGAAAAGATCCTGGAAAGCGATGCGGAAGATATTCACAGCTATGTTGAAGGCCGCCTGATTGAGAAAGTCGGCGCGCTGGGTAAAAAACTGCATACCGGCCGTAGCCGTAACGATCAAGTCGCTACCGATCTGAAACTCTGGTGCAAAGCACAGGTTAGCGAGTTGCTGATTGCCACGCGCCAGTTACAGCAAGCGCTGGTGGCAACAGCAGAAGCGAACCAGGACGCGGTAATGCCTGGCTATACCCACTTACAGCGCGCGCAGCCGGTGACTTTCGCGCACTGGTGCCTGGCCTACGTAGAGATGCTGGCACGTGACGAAAGCCGCCTGCAGGATACGTTAAAACGCCTGGACGTTAGCCCGCTGGGCTGCGGTGCGCTGGCCGGAACGGCCTATGAAATCGATCGCGAACAGCTGGCTGGCTGGCTGGGCTTCGCCTCTGCAACCCGCAACAGTCTGGATACCGTTTCCGACCGCGACCATGTGCTGGAGCTGCTTTCCGATGCCTCTATCGGCATGGTGCACCTTTCCCGCTTTGCGGAAGACCTGATTTTCTTCAATACCGGTGAATCCGGCTTTGTTGAGCTCTCTGATAAGGTGACTTCCGGCTCATCGCTGATGCCGCAGAAGAAAAACCCGGACGCGCTGGAGCTGATCCGCGGCAAGTGCGGCCGCGTGCAGGGCGCGCTGACCGGCATGATGATGACGCTGAAAGGCCTGCCGCTGGCCTACAACAAAGATATGCAGGAAGACAAAGAAGGGCTGTTCGACGCGCTGGATACCTGGTCAGACTGCCTGCACATGGCGGCCCTGGTGCTGGACGATATCAAAGTGAAACGCCCACGCTGCCAGGAAGCGGCGGAACAAGGTTATGCAAACGCCACCGAACTGGCAGATTATCTGGTCGCCAAAGGCGTACCGTTCCGCGAAGCGCATCATATTGTAGGCGAAGTAGTGGTAGCGGCCATCGGCAAAGGCGTAGCGCTGGAAGCGCTGAAGCTGGAAGAGCTGCAAAAATACAGCGATACGATTGGTGAAGACGTCTATCCAATTCTGTCTTTGCAGTCCTGCCTGGACAAGCGTAACGCCAAAGGCGGCGTCTCTCCCCATCAGGTTTCGCTGGCGATTACCGACGCGAAAAACCGTCTGGCGTAAAAACGAAAAAAGGCGGGCATCAGGCCCGCCAACTAAATTTCGACTTTATTATTAATTTTAGGCACATAAGAGGGCGGGCAGAGACTCGCCTTCTTAATTCGTTATGCTAAAAAGAACTGCTCCAGGTCGTCGCTGCCGCCGATGTGGCGTCCGCCGATAAAGACCTGTGGAACGGTAGCACGGCCGGTTACAGCGCGCAGGCTAACCGTTGTCGCATCCTGGCCCAGCACGATCTCTTCGTACTGAATGCCGCGATCCAGCAGCATCTGCTTGGCTTTGGCACAGAATGGGCAGCCAGGCTTGGTGAACAGGGAAACGGATTCCTGTACTTTGAACTCCGGTGCCAGGTAACGCAGCATGGTGTCGGCATCAGACACTTCAAACGGGTCGCCCGGCTTGTTTGGCTCAACAAACATCTTCTCTACCACGCCGTTACGCACCAGCATAGAGTAGCGCCATGAGCGCGGGCCAAAGCCCAGATCCGCTTTCTCGACCAGCATTTCCATGCCGCGAGTAAAGTCGCCGTTGCCATCCGGAATAAAAGTGATGTTGTTAGCGTGCTGATCGGCTTTCCACGCGTTCATTACAAAGGTGTCGTTGACCGATACGCACAGAATATTGTCCACGCCATGCTTTTTGAAAACGTCAGACAGCTCGTTATAGCGCGGCAGATGGCTTGACGAACAGGTTGGCGTAAACGCACCCGGCAATGAAAATACGATGACAGTTTTGTCTTTAAACAGCTCATCAGTCGTGACGTCTACCCAGCTGTCGCCCTGACGCGTGTGAAAAGTGACCTGCGGGACTGACTTACCTTCCTGACTTGCAAACATAAACTACCTCATGTTTAGGGGTAAAAGTGATTCATCTCTCGAACGGGGGACATTATTATCATTCAGGCTTGATAGGGATAATCGTTGATTGCTATTCTATCTATCGCCACGAACTATCGTGGTTCGGAGGAACAGAATGAACATTCGCGATCTTGAGTATCTGGTAGCCCTGGCGGAACATCGCCATTTCCGGCGTGCGGCGGATGCCTGCCACGTCAGCCAACCCACGCTCAGCGGACAAATCCGCAAGCTGGAAGACGAGCTGGGCGTTATGCTGTTAGAGCGCACCAGCCGTAAAGTGCTTTTTACTCAGGCTGGCCTGCTGCTGGTGGATCAGGCGCGCACCGTGCTGCGCGAGGTCAAAGTCCTGAAAGAGATGGCCAGCCAGCAGGGCGAGGCAATGTCCGGGCCGCTGCATATCGGGCTGATCCCAACCGTTGGCCCCTATCTGCTGCCGCAAATTATCCCGACGCTGCATAAAACCTTTCCCAAGCTGGAGATGTATCTGCACGAGGCGCAGACGCAGCAGCTGCTGGCGCAGCTGGACAGCGGCAAGCTCGACTGCGCTATTCTGGCGCTGGTGAAAGAGTCGGAAGCCTTTATCGAAGTCCCGCTGTTTGACGAGCCAATGAAGCTGGCGATCTATCAGGATCACCCGTGGAACGAGCGCGATCGCGTGCCGATGTCCGATCTTTCTGGCGAGAAGCTGCTAATGCTGGAAGATGGCCACTGCTTACGCGACCAGGCGATGGGCTTCTGTTTCCAGGCGGGCGCGGATGAAGATACGCATTTCCGCGCCACCAGTCTGGAGACGCTGCGCAATATGGTAGCGGCCGGTAGCGGTATTACGCTGCTGCCTGCGCTGGCGGTGCCAAAAGAGCGCGTGCGCGACGGCGTTTGCTATTTGCCGTGCTACAAGCCGGAACCGCAGCGCACCATCGCGCTGGTTTACCGGCCAGGCTCGCCGCTGCGCGGCCGCTATGAGCAGCTGGCAGAGGCGATCCGCACCCATATGCAGGGCTATATGAAGGACACGTTAAAACAGGCGGTTTAGACCGTTAAGCGCGGCCACGCGATAGGCTTCGGCCATCGTTGGATAGTTAAAGGTGGTATTCACGAAGTACTCTATCGTGTTGCCGCCATTTTTCTGTTCCATGATGGCCTGGCCGATATGAATAATCTCGGCGGCGCGCTCGCCAAAGCAGTGGATCCCCAAAATCTCTTTGGTCTCACGGTGGAAGAGGATCTTCAGGCTGCCGACGTTCATCCCCACAATCTGCGCGCGGGCCAGGTGTTTAAACTGGGCGCGGCCTACTTCATACGGCACCTTCATTGCCGTCAACTGCTGTTCCGTTTTCCCCACCGAACTGATTTCCGGAATGGTATAGATACCGGTTGGGATATCCTCGATCAGATGCGCATTCGCCTCGCCTTTAATCAGTGCCTGAGCGGCGATACGTCCCTGATCGTAAGCGGCAGAGGCCAGGCTTGGGTAGCCAATCACATCGCCGACCGCATAGATATGCGGCTGTGCTGTCTGGTACATGCTGTTTACCTTCAGCAGGCCACGGCCATCCGCTTCCAGACCCACGTTTTCCAGCCCCAGCGCGTCAGTATTCCCGGTACGGCCGTTGGCGTAGAGCAGGCAGTCTGCTTTAACCTTCTTGCCGGACTTCAGGTGCATGATCACGCCGTCGCTGACGCCTTCAATCTTCTCAAACTCTTCGTTGTGGCGAATTACCACGCCGCTGTTCCAGAAGTGATAGGAGAGCGAATCGGAAATCTCCTGATCGAGAAACGCCAGCAGATGATCGCGGGTATTGATTAAATCGACCTTTACGTTCAGTCCACGGAAAATAGAGGCATATTCACAGCCGATCACGCCTGCACCATAAATAATGACGTGGCCAGGTTCATGATGCAGATTCAGAATAGAATCGCTGTCGTAAATACGCGGATGGGTAAAATCCACATCGGCAGGATGGTAGGGGCGCGAGCCGCAGGCGATAACAAACTTCTCTGCCGTCAGGCGCTCTACGGTGCCGTCATGCGTTTCTATTTCAATAGTGTTGGCATCAACAAAGCGGGCGTCGCCCTGAAACAGTTCGCAGCGGTTACGCTCATAAAAGCCCTGGCGCATCCGCGTCTGCTGGCTGATCACGTTTTCCGTATGGTTAAGAATGTCGGCAAAAGAAGAACGCAGGAGTCGCGTGTGGTCACTGTAAAGCGGGTTCTGGTTGAATTCGATAATACGACTAACGGCATGGCGAAGCGCTTTGGATGGGATAGTCCCCCAGTGCGTACAGCCGCCGCCGATGTTGTGATAGCGTTCGATCACTGCGATACGTGCGCCCTGTTTTACCAGGCCCATCGCCGCGCCTTCGCCGCCGGGGCCGGAGCCAATCACGATAGCGTCGTAATCATAAGACTGTTGCATACCAATACGTCCTATTTTTTTATACAAATTTTCAACTTTATTCTAACATCCTGTGCGCGGGTTCCCAATTCTAACCGCTTTATTTGCCATTTATTGACAAAATAAAGGTTAACAGGCATTCACAAAGTTGATGCATCTGTACGCTGAAAAATTTGGTATAGTGCGATTCTGGCAGGCAAAACAGGCACAAACATGGGCGTCAGAGCGCAGCAAAAAGAACGGACAAGGCGTTCGCTGGTCGAAGCGGCATTTAGTCAACTCAGCGCCGAACGGAGCTTTGCCAGCCTCAGCCTGCGGGAAGTCGCCCGGGAAGCGGGTATCGCGCCGACCTCTTTCTATCGCCATTTTCGGGATGTCGACGAGCTGGGCCTGACCATGGTGGACGAAAGCGGCCTGATGCTGCGCCAGCTAATGCGCCAGGCACGCCAGCGCATCGCTAAAGGCGGCAGCGTAATTCGTACCTCGGTCTCCACCTTTATGGAATTCATCGGTAACAACCCCAACGCTTTCCGCCTGCTTTTGCGCGAGCGTTCCGGCACCTCAGCCGCGTTCCGTGCTGCGGTCGCCCGTGAAATCCAGCATTTTATCGCCGAACTGGCGGACTATCTTGAAATTGAAAATCGCATGCCGCGCAGCTTTACCGAGGCGCAGGCGGAGGCGATGGTCATTATCGTATTCAATGCCGGCGCGGAGGCGCTGGATATCGACGCGGCGCAGCGTCGCCAGCTGGAAGAGCGGCTGGTACTGCAGCTACGGATGATCTCCAAAGGCGCTTATTACTGGTATCGACGTGAACAGGAGAGGCTGGCGGTGACGCTGGACTCCCATGATTAGGAGAGTGAGATGAGTTTAGCGACTGGCCGGGATAAGGGCACGCTGTTACTGGCCTTTCTTACCGGGCTATCTATTAACGGCACCTTTTCGGTGCTGTTCAGTTCAATAGTGCCGTTTTCCGTTTTTCCACTGATTGCGCTGGGCCTGTCTGCCTGGTGCCTGCATCAGCGTTACCTTAACCGTGCGATGCCGGACGGTATGCCCTCTATTGCCGCCGCGTTTTTTCTGCTGGGCATCCTTGTTTACAGCGCTATCGTTCGCGCAGAGTATCCCGATATCGGTTCCAACTTTGTGCAAACCATTCTGATGGTGGCGCTGGTGTTCTGGATTGGCCTGAAGCTGCGCGCGCGCAAAAACAGCTGACCTGAAAAGCAAAAGAGCGATGGCCAGCATCGCTTTCAGACTGCTGCCAAACCTGAACCCTTCATCAGGACTGCCTCTTTTTACAGCAACACAGCAGCTTGATAGCGGCAGAGGCAGAGCGGATAAGTGGACCGTTTGGCGCATGGACGCGCTAACTGAGCCATCAGGGACGATTTCACGGCGTGTCCATGTTCCGATCTGCCTCTGCTGCTCTGTCACCGTTTTAAACGCGACAATGAGTTTGTCATCAACCTCAAAAGAGCGATGGCAAACCTCGCTCTTTTCAGCTTAACGCCGCGTCAGCAGCACGCCGCATTCCATATGATGGGTATAGGGGAACTGATCGAACAGCGCCAGGCGCTCGACATCATGCGTGGCGGAAAGCGTGGCCAGGTTATCGCATAGCGTTTGCGGATTGCAGGAAATATAAAGAATACGCGGATAAGCCTGCACCATTTTCACCGTCTCTTCATCCAGCCCGCTGCGCGGCGGATCGACAAAAATCGTCTCACACTCATAGCTGCTCAGATCTATGCCTTCCAGACGGTTAAACTGACGAGTACCGTTCATGGCCTGCGTGAATTCTTCTGCCGCCATACGGATAATCTGCACATTATCAATCTGGTTAACCGCAATATTGTACTGGGCGGAAGCAACTGAAGGCTTGGCGATCTCTGTAGCCAGCACGCGGCGGAAATTGCGCGCCAGCGCTAAAGAGAAGTTGCCGTTGCCGCAGTACAGTTCCAGCAAATCGCCGCTGGCGTTTTTGGTAACGTCCAGCGCCCATTCCAGCATCTTAATATTCATTGCCGCGTTCGGCTGGGTAAAACTGTTTTCCACCTGACGATAAACAAGCTCTTTGCCCGCGACCGGCAGGCGCTCGTCCACGTAGTCGCGATCCAGACAGATTTTAGTTTTGGTTGCGCGGCCAATCAGATGCAAATCGAAGCCTTCCGCTCTTAGCTCGTCGCGTAGCGCCGTGGCCGCCTGCTGCCACTCATCCGTAAGCGCGCGATGGTAAAGCATGGAAACCACGATTTGCCCGCTCAGGGTCGACAGGTAATCGATCTGAAACAGTTTATGACGCAGAACTGGCTTATCACGCACGGCGTCCATCAGGCGAGGCATCAGCTGATTAATCAGCTCGCTGGCTGCCGGAAAACTATCAACGCGGATACGCTGGCGAGTCTGCTGGTCAAAAATAATGTGGTAAAGGTCGTCGCCATCGTGCCAGATCCGGAACTCAGCGCGCATGCGGTAGTGGCTGACTGGCGAACGGAATACTTCGACATCCTGCGCGGTAAAAGGAACCATCAGCGTTTGCAGACGGGCTACTTTCTCTTCCAGTTGGGCATCGTAATTTTCGATCGGCAGCTGTTCGGGAGTCATGGTCTTTCCTGGGTTAAGGGCCTTTAAAGCCCTGCGATTGTAGGCATCCGCCGCGTAATGTCCAGCGCCCGCGTCTTTTAGCCTCGCAGACGTCTGGATTCCTCTATTCGTTGAACATAAAATGCGGTGCCGGCCTTGCAATAAGTTAAAAGGGAATCCAGTGAAAAGCTGGAGCTGACGCGCAGCGGTATGGAATGTCGTCGTGGGTGGCAGACACTGTCTTCGGACGGGAAGTCTTCACCGTTTCATGATTCCAAGCCCGAAGACCTGCCGGTGACTACGTCGCAACTCTTACGAGCGCGCTCTTTCTCGTATGCCTGCGGCATCTGCCTGATTTACCGGATGCTTTGACACCATGATAACTAAACCGAAGCTGTTGGCCTTCAGCGCTACGGCACTTTCCCTCTGGGCGCAAAATGGCTTTGCGCAGGAAGCTGAAACCACGCTGGTCACTACTGCAAACCGTTTTGCACAACCTGTTTCCTCTGTGCTGGCACCGACTACCGTGGTAACGCGTGAAGAAATAGACCGCTGGCAGTCCAAAAGCGTCGCCGACGTTATGCGCCGTTTGCCTGGCGTGGATATCGCGCAAAACGGCGGCCTGGGACAGCAAACCTCGCTGTTTATCCGCGGCACCAATTCCAGCCATGTGCTGGTGCTGATAGACGGTATTCGCCTGAATCAGGCGGGGATTAGCGGTTCCTCCGATCTCAGCCAGATCCCTCTTTCTCTGGTTCAGCGTATTGAATATGTACGTGGCGCGCGTTCTGCTGTCTACGGTTCCGACGCGATCGGCGGTGTAGTCAACATTATTACCGGGCGAGATAAGCCGGGCACAACGCTGACTGCTGGTATGGGTTCGAACGGCTATCAGACCTATGACGGTTCTACACAGCAAATGTTGGGTAAGAACACGCGCGTTACCTTAGCGGGCAACTATACCTATACCAAAGGGTACGATGTGGTCGCCAACTATCCGGACGTGTATGGCGATCCGGCACAGAAAGACCGCGACGGCTTTATGAGTAAAAGCCTGTACGGTTCCGTGGAGCAGCAATTTAACGAAGAATTCAGCGGATTCGTGCGCGGCTACGGCTACGATAATCGTACCGCTTACGACAGCAGCCTTAGTTATACCGTGCCCGGCGCGCTGGTAGATACTCGCCAGCTTTATAGCCAGACATGGGATACCGGACTGCGCTTTAACCGGGATATCTATTCAACACAGCTAATCGCCAGCTATAGCCATACCAAAGACTATAACTACGATCCTCGCCTTGGCCGCTACGCTGCGCCAGCAACGGTTGACGACGTTGAACAATACAACCTGCAATGGGGTAATACCCTTGCGTTAGGCTACGGAACGGTGAGTGCGGGCGTTGACTGGCAGAAGCAAACTTCTGAACCTAATACCAACTACGTCAGCGAAGGTCAGGAACAACGTAATACAGGCGTCTACGCTACGGCTCAACAAAAGGTAGGCAGCGTAACGCTGGAAGGCGCGGTGCGCGGAGACGATAATAATAGCTTCGGCTGGCACAATACCTGGCAAACCAGCGCCGCCTGGGAATTCGTTGACGGCTACAGCGTTTTCGCTTCTTACGGTACCGCTTTTAAAGCGCCTAACCTTAATCAGGTTTACAGTGCAACCTATGGCAATCGCGATCTCAATCCGGAAAAAAGCAAACAGTGGGAAGGCGGCTTCGAAGGCCTTACCGGCCCGGTTAGCTGGCGCGTATCAGGTTACCGCAATGACATCGACGACCTTATCGACAGTGACCCGACAACCTTCCGTTATTTCAATATCAGTAAGGCAACGATCAAAGGCGTCGAAGCTACGGCTTCATTTGATACCGGCCCGGTCAGCCACTCGCTCTCCTGGGATTATGTCGATCCGCGTAATGGCACCACTAATGAAATTCTGGTGCGCCGTGCAAAACAGCAGGTGAAATACCAGCTGGATTACAGCTTCTATGATTTCGACTGGTCGCTGAGCTATCAGTATCTGGGAGAACGCTACGACAAAGATTACAACACCTCCTATACCACGCGTACGGTAAAACTCGGTGGCGTCAGCCTGTGGGATCTCGCGGTTTCGTATCCGGTCACATCCCAGTTAACTGTTCGTGGTAGAATAGCCAACCTGTTCGATAAAGATTACGAGACAGTTTATGGCTATCAAACTCCAGGAAGGGAGTATTACCTCAGCGGCAGCTACACCTTCTGATCCAAGGCCTACCGTGCTGGTATTTGACTCCGGCGTTGGTGGGCTTTCCGTCTACGATGAGATCCGGCAGCTATTGCCGGATCTGCACTATATCTATGCCTTCGACAACGTCGCTTTTCCTTATGGTGAAAAAACCGAAGAGTTTATCGTCGAACGTGTACTGGAGATCGTCACCGCAGTAACGCGCGTGCATCCGCTGTCGCTGGTAGTTATCGCCTGCAACTCTGCAAGCACCGTCACGCTTCCCGCATTACGGGAACGCTTCGACTTTCCTGTTGTGGGCGTTGTTCCCGCTATCAAGCCTGCGGCTCGTTTAACACGTAACGGTATTGTCGGCTTGTTGGCAACGCGGGGCACGGTCAAACGTTCTTACACCCATGAACTGGTAAAGCGCTTCGCTGGCGAGTGCAAAACGGAAATGCTGGGTTCAGCAGAGCTGGTGGAATGGGCAGAAGCGAAGTTGCAGGGTAAAGAAGTGTCGATGGAAGAGATAAAGCGGATACTGCAGCCCTGGCTACGTATGAAAGAACCGCCGGATACCGTAGTGCTTGGCTGTACCCATTTCCCATTATTAGCGGAAGAGCTGCAACAGGCGCTGCCCGAAGGTACACGCTTGATTGATTCCGGCGCGGCAATTGCGCGTCGCATCGCCTGGTTACTGGAAAACGAATCGCCAAAAGTTTTTTCTACAGAGAGCAATATCGCTTTCTGTATGGCAATTACCGAGAAAACTGTACAGTTAATGCCCGTTTTACAGCGTTACGGCTTTGAAAAGCTGGAAAAACTGGCGCTTTAGCGCGTTTTTGCCTAAAAAAGCAACGGTCGAAAAGTTTTTTGCAAATAGGGGTTGTCAGCCGCCGAGAACTCCCTATAATGCGCCTCCACTGACACGGAACAACGGCTTACGAGTCGCCGGGTTGGAAAGAGAAAAGTGAGAAATTCCTTGACTCTTCAGCGGGAAAGCGTAACATCTGCACCCCGCGCCACACGAGATATGTGGCACCGCTCTTTAACAATTTATCAGACAATCTGTGTGGGCACTCGCAGGATTGATATCAACGTCGCAAGACGTAAAAAATATCAAGTCTTAAGAGTGAACACGTAATAAATTCATTACGACGTTTTCCTTGAGCATCGCTACACG
>NZ_JBHDVM010000012.1:0-131745 GCF_042610525.1 Pantoea sp. sgz302252 | reverse complement strand
AGCGGGAATAGCTCAGTTGGTAGAGCACGACCTTGCCAAGGTCGGGGTCGCGAGTTCGAGTCTCGTTTCCCGCTCCAGTCTTTTTTTCCTTTCTTCAAACTGCCCCAGCCGAATGGGACAGATCTGCTTTTATTCTCTTTATTTCCCGAATTACAGCTTATTTGCCCTGTGTCCCTGAACGCGGCCTGAATATCTTTAACGGGTTGCTGCAAGAGGCAAGTATTTCAATGGGTCTTGCCATAAACAGCCTTTTACACAGGTTTCTTATATTATTCAGCTGTGCAGGCTGAGCGGAATCCTGGTTTACCCACGTGGAAAATGCGTTCAGCGTCTGCTTTTCAATCATTGCTTCGCTATTAAGGATCCATCCCTGGCGCGGCAAGGTTTGAATGATGTTCTGTTCAATCCCTGCAGCCTCGAGCTGCCTGCGTAATTTAGATATTGTTTGATATAGCGTGTTAGGCGTCACAATTTTGCCATGGTCTTCCCAGCCAGCTGCATAAAGCTCAGCGTGAATAACGACCCGGCCAGGATTATTGATCAGCAGCTGTAAACAGCGAGAGGCAGTCACGTATAAAGCAAGCTGCTTACCCGTTTTACAGGAGATAAGCCTGCTTTTTTCAGGTAAAAAGATAACTTTATTATCAATGTAATAAGCGAGAAATTCATTTTTATCCATGGTGTAGTTCATCCTTGTAAGTGTTATACGTCTGGTACAGAAAGCGTCTCTTTGTAACTTATTGATTTTTAATAAGTAAATACAAATAAATCCATAAGGCAGCAGGCTGTTTGCGGCATAATCTAAATAGCTAAGCTGCATTACTTTATTTTTATATTATTAATATTCGGACGATCAGTTTATATTCCTGTCCTTATCGATAAAGTTGTTGCGATTATGTAAATATCAGAAGGGGTACCTCTAAATATAAAACATATTATTTACAACCCTACAGAATTATCCTGGACAGTGTGTAATGAAATGAAACGATAAACAATATATATTTCGCTCATCGGATGACTTCTATTCTGATGAAAATAATCTTAAAGAAAGTTAAATATAAGCATAGCGTCACAATCCGGTAAGGATCAAAAACAGTTTTTTTGTCAGGATGCCTGTGTGTCAAGCAAGAACAAGAAAATTAGGGGTTATCTCTGTTACTAACTCATTAGCAATACTGAGGGGTTGTGGAAAAAGTAATAAATTTTTAATAATGAATAGAAACAAATTCATTTACAAAGGTGAATGTTGGACACGGCCCTGAGTTGTTTTAGTCATACTTTCAGAAAGATGATGGTCAGTATTATTGCAAAAGTTAAATAATTATCAAGAAAGGGAGGGAACCTTATTTTTTTAATGAAGTGATTAACTAAATTTTAACTTGATAAATGAATGACAGGACAGTGATAAAAGCTGACGCTAACCGTTAGCAAATTACAGATAACGAAAAGGAGCTCTTCATGGCTAAAATTTCTTGCCCAAAAAGTTTATTGATGCTTGCGCTGGCAGGCGGTTTTTCATCAATGGGTGTTACCGCGAATGACGGCACCATTACCTTTACTGGAAACGTTGTGGATGCAACCTGCATAATTTCCGGCGGCGATGAAACTAACCCTGACCAGGGGGCCGATTTTAATGTTTCACTACCACACGTCAGTATAACAGCGCTGGCCTCTGTTGGTCAGGCCGCAGGCGATACGCCCTTTCATATTAATCTGACAGGCGAAAACTGCCCGAACGGTAAAACGGCCAACGTTATTTTTGAACGAGCGCAGAGTTCAAATATTGATAGCACAACCGGTTATCTTAAAAATACCGAAGCCACCGGCGGCGCGGAAAATGTTCAGGTACGCATTTTAAATAGTGACAAAACGCCTCTGAACTTGACGCTGGTTAACAGTAATCATCAGCCGCAGGTCATTGCCAGCAATAAAGCAAGCTTTAAATACTGGGGGCAGTATATTGCGGTAAACGGTGCGGCAAAAGCGGGCACGGTAAAGAGCGACGTTGTTTACTCTATAACATATAATTAATCACTGTCAGGGGATATCCGTCCCCTGACAGTTCAAGAGGAATATATGCTAAGGCTAACATTACTGGTGTTCGGTCTTATCTGGTCGACGCTTTCCTTTTCTGCAATACAAATTCTTAAAACCAGAGTTATTTTAAATGAAGCAGAAAAAGAACAATCTTTTATTATACGTAACACCGGGAACACACCTTCGCTGGTTCAAATCTGGCTATCGGGGAAAGATGATAAGGGAATGAATATCCCGGACAATCTTCCTCTTAACGTCACACCTCCTGTGGCACGTATTAACGTGGCTAAGGACAAGGTATTTCGGCTATTTTCTATAGATGGAGCTTCAGCAGCCTTACCTAAAGATCGGGAAAGCGTCTTCTGGATAAACGTACTGGACGTCCCCTCAACAACAGAGCAAGAAAATAAAGGGAATAAATTAAATATTGCTTTTCGCACCAGAATAAAAGCTTTTTATCGACCTGTCGGGCTAAAAGGCACGCTCATTGAAGCTGGCGAAAATTTGAAGTGGTCGGTAAAAAAAGAGTCAGGAAGTGTAATCGGCACGGTTACCAATAACTCACCTTTCCATATTTCATTTGCACGCCTGGAGTTAAAGGAGGGTGAAAAAATCATTGCCTCTTTACCTGGTGATATGGTGGCGCCTTATTCCTCCAGTAATGTAGTTTTTAAAAAAGTTAAAAATTCTGGGGATAATATAAATTATCAATACATTAGTGATTTAGGCGCCTTTGTAGAAAGAAAAATAAAATTTTAACAAGACGGTCAAAGGTATGAGTTTAAGGAACAAATTTTTCTTAACTATTAGCCATTTTATATTATTTTTATCCTTCAATGCGCTTGCTACGGGTGAAGTTAACAGCGGGGAAACGACATCAGGCGAGCAGGGTAAAGTCAGGTTTAATACGGCATTTCTTACAGAATTCAATAAGGATATTGACTTAAGCTGGCTTGAGAAAGGTGAAGGTATTAAGCCAGGTATGCACCGCGTAGACATCTATATCAATGGAGATAAATTAAGAAGTTACAATGTGAACTTTATTAAAGAAGGTGATTCGGTTATACCCTGTATTCCTGCTTCTGTTTTACAACACATTGGTTTGGATGAAAAAAAATTGCCTTTGAACTGGAAAGAATCGATCTGTATTGATATTGCACAAAAGGTAAAAGGTGCAGAAGCAAAGTATGACTATGACAGCGAGTCTTTAAAAATTACTATTCCGCAAGTTTATTTTTTGCAGCAAATAGCCGGTTTTATCGATCCCTCGCGTTGGGACGAAGGCATTAATGCTTTTAGCGCAAACTATTCGTTAAACGGTTCAAAAAGCTATTACCGCGGAACGGAGTACGGCACCTACTATGGTGATTTAAAGACTTTGTGGCGGCTAGGAGCATGGCGGCTGGCTACGTTTGAAACGCTCAGCGGCGGCGGCAATCAAAAGAGCCAGCTGCAGCATTTGCAGGCCTATGCCCAACGAGCCATAGGCAGCGGCCTGTCTGAGCTTTCTGTTGGCGATTTTAACACCCGCGGTAGCTTGTTCGATACGCTTGCACTGCGGGGCGCTGTATTGCAAAGCGATGAAAGAATGCTTCCCTGGACGGCCAGAAACTATGCGCCGCAGATTACCGGGATAGCCAACAGTAATGCGGTCGTTACCGTTACGCAGAATAACAATATTATCTATGAAAAGAATGTGCCACCAGGTGAATTCAGTATCAGGGACTTAAACGCCGCTGGCTACGGCGGCGACCTTGAGGTCACGATAAAAGAAAGCAACGGTACGGTAAGAAAGTTTAAAGTGCCTTACAGCAGTCTGCCTCAGCTGCTGCGCAAAGGATATTTCAACTACTCACTCGCTGCCGGCGAGTTACGTTACGCCAGAGGAGGAGAGCGGCCCGGCGTAGTAGAGGCGACTGCCCGTTACGGCCTGTCTGATTTCCTGACCCTGTATAGCGGCGGACAGCTGACCTGGGATAGCTCTTATCTCTCGCTCAGCAGCGGGGCCGCTTTCAATACGCCGCTGGGCGCTATCAGCACCGAGTTTTTCCAGTCGGTAACAGCTGGGGATATACAAAAAGAAAGCGGGAAAATAGCCGACAGTAGTCAGATAAAAGTGGGTTTATCAAAACAGCTGAGTGAAACGCAAACTTTCCTGAATCTCTCTGGCTATCATCACCTGGGAAAGAACTTTTATACACTGAATGACTATCTACAAAAAAAGGAGGAGCAGAAAAATAGCTATCGCATGCAAGGAGCAGGCACCTACCGTAATCGTCTTGAGGTTACGCTGGCTCAAAAATTAGCCCCGAACTGGGGAGAGGTTTCATTAAGCGGCTGGTGGGAAAAAAATAATACTAATCCACAACAGGGCTCGCGATCCTCCTGGATAATGGGTTACAGAAATAGCTATAGCTATGTTAACTATAGCCTGAATGTTAACAGAACGTTCACCGCCGAAGGCCATAAAGAAACAGAAATTTTTGCCTCTTTATCGGTTCCTTTGGGCTACATGAAAAAACTGCCGCCAAGCCTGCGTGCCTCGATGAGTTATACCAGCAACGAGGCCAGATTCAGAACTTCCGTTAACGGCAGCCATCAGGGAGAAGATTACTCCTCGAGCTTCAACAGCTATTTCAGTCAGTCCAGCAAAAAACAGTCCGATTTTGGCATTAATGTGGGCCATACCGGTAGCGTCTTACAAAAGAGTATCGCCTACAGCCAGGGAATGCAGCACCATACTTTCTCGGGCAGCCTTGCCGGTGCACTACTGATCCATAGCGAAGGGATTCATTTTTCTTCCTATCTTAGCGATACCGTTGCGCTGGTTAAAGCCCCTGGCGGGGAAGGTGCAACTATTTCCGGAAATCGTTTTTCCCGGATAAATAAAGACGGCTATGGCCTGCTGCCTAATCTGTCGCCCTATGAGGAAAATAAAATTTTCCTGGATACCAAAGGCTCGTCTTTAGGCTTTGATCCGGGCGACGATGAGCCTGTAGTCGTTCCTACAGCCGGCGCTGTTATTAAAGTGAACTACACAACAAACAATACTACAGCACTGTTGGTCAGAATAAAAAACAGCCAGGGCAGACCGCTTCCTTTTGGTTCCCGTCTTGTTGACACACAGGGGAATATTTCAGGCACAGTGGGACAGTCCGGTATCACTATCCTGTCGCTGATGGACAGTGATCAACCTTTAACAGCAAGCTGGAAGCTGGGTAAAAAAGTAAAAGACTGCGTTATTCCATCGAAATTTATCAAGCAAGCAATAAATATTTCGACCGGAAAAACGTCCCTGACACTTATTTGTAGAGAAACAGAAAAATGAATGTTTTTTTCTCTTCCAAAATGGTGAGCTTTGCCATTGTATTGTTTCTCGGGCTAAATTCTTTTAGCGTGAAGGCAGGTTGTAGCATTGGCTCGCAGGCGCAAACTATTCAATTCCCCGCAATAACTATTACGCCTTCCGATCGAGGAAGTGTGGGTACGGTACTCTATTCAACCAGCATTCAGGTAGGGCAAATTAATTTTTCCTGCGGTAGCGGCGTTAAATCCAGTTGGCGTTCTTTTTATACGCGGGCGGAAGCGTCGAAAACGGCAATAGATAATGTTTACAGCACTAATGTCGCCGGTATCGGTCTTCGCATTAAATGGCCGCAGAGCCGCTCAGATAATGCCTGGGTGCCGGGTAGCTATTCTTGTCAGGGTAATTGTATAGAGCCTGCAGACAAAATGGTGCTGGAATTTGTACAAACTGGCGTAGCCAGCAGCGGAACTATACCGGCGGGAGCAATAGTGGGTATCAGCGTTTCTCCCGACAGTGAACCCGGCAATACCTTAACATTGCTGAATATAAGTTTAGGCGAAGTCACTGTTAGTACACGAAGCTGCGCTATTTACGCCAGTACAAACAATGTTGATTTAGGTGAATATTCACTGGCTGATGTGATTAAAACAAATTTCAGCGGTGAGAAAAAGGATTTTACTATTACACTTGACTGTCCGGCAGAAACTTCAGCAAAAATAACTTTTGAAGGGCGTACTGCCTGGGGAATGGATACTGGCGTAATTGAAAATGCCGGCGATGCTAAAAATGCCTATATCAGGCTTTATCAAAAATCAGGTCAGCGTTATACAGCCAAAGCAATTAATACTGAGGCAAGCTTTGGCAGTTCTGCAGCGTTCACCGGAAAGCGAACAGTAACCTATGCAGGTGAAATGTATTTTGATGACAGCACTCGCGCCAATGCCACCGCAGGCAGTGTAACTGCAAACGTTATTTATACGCTAACCCTGAATTAGAGAGAATCGTCTTCATGAGAACCAGAATTTTAACAAAATTCATTGTTATCACTGTATTAAGTTATGCCGGTTATGGTAGTGCGGCAGAACTCAATGGCCTGCCCAGTGCGGCTCAGCGTAATCTCGATCGTCTGGAAAGGGAAAAACAGCAACAGACTATTCAGGCAGAAAAGCAGCGGGAGCGAAGAATACAACAAAGTGAAATTGAAAAAGAAAAAGATAATACAACAAAAGGTGAAGCCAGCCGCTTTCATTTCTTTATCAAGGAAATTGTCATTGAGGATGATGATAAATATGAGTTTTCAGCACAGCGAAATGCCATCCTGGCCCGTTATCTAAACACGGATATGGGTAAACAAGAAATTTTAATGCTGACTAAGGAACTGAACGATTTCTATATTGGTCGCGGCTATGCCACAACCCAGGTCACTATAGTGCCAGGCTCGTTGCGAACCGGCAAGTTAGTGATGAAAGTGCTGTGGGGTAAAATTGCGGATTTCCGCCATAATGGCGAAGCGCCGGGCTGGCGTGAAAAAATGCGTATGTTCAGCGCCATGCCTTTTGCTAAAGATAAACGCTTAAATATAAAAGATATCGATCAGGGACTGGATAACCTGCTGCGCGTCTCTTCAACCGATAAACTATTAATTGAGCCAGACAGCCAGCACGGCTACTCTATCATTAACCATACTGAAAACGGCATTTTTCCTTTATCAATTAATGTTGGTATGAATAACTCTGGCTACCGCGATGCTGGCTGGTATCAATACTATCTTAATACCGCTTTGAAAAACGTTCTGGGGCTGAACGATACATTAACCTGGTACTATTCTTATAACGATCTAAACGCAGAGGACGACAATCAGCTAGCCAAAAGCCTGTCTTTCAGCCTGCCGCTGGGCTATTGGCTTTTCGACACCAGCTATTATAAGTCGAACTACAAGAAGACTATTGGTGGTATGTATGGCGGCTACGTCAGCGACGGGCACGCCGAGCGTTTTTCTTTAAAAGCGTCAAGAACACTTTTCCGCGACGCGTCCGGAAAGTATTCCGGCTGGCTGAAAGTTGAAAAAAGAGATAATGAAAATAATATCATGAACTTTCCTGTCGCTGTTTCCAGCAAAAAATACAGTAGCCTGAACGCAGGCGTTAACTGGGTAGGCGGCCTGGCGGGTGGCTGGGGCTATGCCGATCTTAGTGTAACGGCAGGCGTTCCGTGGTTCGGCGCCGCCTGGAAGCAGGACGCGGATTTAAACGGTTTCAAACTCGATTATAAAAAGTATAACGGCAGTCTGAACTGGAGCAGAAGGCTGAGCGTGACGGAAAGCGGCCGCCTGGCAGTAGATTACGATTTTAACAGCGGATTTCAGTATACCAACGACAGACTGGTTAGCGATGCAAAATACAGTTTAGGCGATGAATTTAGCGTTAGAGGATTTAAAGAAGATATCGTAGCGGCCGAGCGGGCAGTCTGGATAGCGAATACTATAAAAATTCCCGTACAAATAAATTATGCTCGCATTAACTCCATCGCTCCTTTTGCTGGCTTTGATATGGGCATGGCCAGACATAATTGTTTCAGTACCAGCGGAAATTGCGACCGTGATTATCTTACCGGCGCAGCTGCGGGTATAAAAATAAGCGGAAAAGATTTTTCTGGCTCCTTTACCGCTGGCTGGCCAGTTAAAAAGCCAGCTTCACTAAAAGACTCGAACGTCGATAATTATGCGCTGTATTTCAATTTAGGGTTAGGTTTTTAATTACGAAAAAATAACATCGGGGGCAAGCTATGAATTATAAAAAAATTAAATTTATTACCAAAAGAAAACGTTACTTACGCTTAAAACCACTTGTGTTAGCAATGAGTGCTGTTATTCCGGTGTCAGCCGCAGCGGACATCATTATTGATCCTGATAAAAAACATCAGGAAAACCTTGCCAGCGCCGCCAACGGTACGCCGGTTATTAACATTAACAATGCCAACGGCCAGGGCGTTTCCCACAATAAATATGCCGATTTTAACGTGGAACGGCAGGGCGTTATATTTAATAACAGCATGCAGGACGGCGTATCGAAAACTGGCGGTTTTGTAATAAAAAACAGCAACCTATCCTCTGAAGCCAAGGTTATCCTGAATGAAGTAACCGGCGCGCGCGGCAGTCAGCTTGCCGGCTCAATGGAAGTTTTCGGGCGTACCGCCGATCTGATTGTAGCAAATGAAAACGGTATTACAGTTAACGGCGTATCCACCGTAAATGCCAACAGCCTTACCCTGAGCACGGGTAGAGTGAACTTTGACCAGAACGGCGGCGTCCAGCTCGCAGTGGAACGCGGCGCTGTCTCAATTGAAGGTCAGGGCATCAACACGGATGGCCTGAGCTATTTTGATATTGTCAGCCGCAGCGCTAAGCTGACGGGAGAAATTGCTGGCCAGGCGGATATTAAAATCCTGACCGGCCCCAATGATTACAACACCACTTCGAGAACGCATTCAGTGCGCAGCGGCAACGGCACTACTGACGTGGCAATAAGTGGTTCGCAGCTGGGCTCGATGTATGGCAACAGAATCCAGTTGATCAGTACCGAGAGTGGGGCTGGCGTTACCCATCAGGGAAGCATCATTGGCAGCAAAGGCATTGAAATCTCTGCTGACGGCGAGATTAGTCTGGCTTCCGTGGTCAGTGACAGCGACAGTGTTACGATTGCGGGGCGCAGTATCACACTGGCTAAATACGCAGACCAGGGCGGGATCAGCGCTCAGTCCGACGTCGTTCTTACTGCGCTGACCAATATGGCTATCGGTGCGGATATAGTGGCCGGGCAAGGCACGATCCGCATCAACGCAAATTCTTTGCTGCAAAGCGCTGCGAATCTGCTGGCGAGAAACGGCACAAAAAGCAGCAGCGCTGTGCCCGCTATTCAAATTCAGGTTGCCGATCGCTATTTTATTAGCGGAACCCTGTATGCCGTTGACGGCAATAACAACAGGATCGACGGCGCTCAAATCGTCCTTAGCCAGGGAAAATTTGTCGTTAAAGTTAATGGCAAAACTATGAGCAATGCAGCCATTGTGTCCGACGCCAGTATAACCAGCGTCTCCGGTGATATTGCCGTCAGCGCCGGATTTTTGCAAAACAGCCAGGGCGTTATCACCGCGCAAAAAGGGAGCCTGATTTTCAATCTGGATGACGCTCTGGTTAATGATGGCTATGTTCAGGCAAACGGATCCGTCAGCATTGCCGGAAAACGGCTGAAAAATGGCGGCATTATTAACACCACGAGCGGCCTGAAATTAACGTTGGGTACGCTTGAAAATAGCGGGACTCTGTATGCCGATCGGGTAGTCGTCACCGCCAGCAAGGCGACCAATGAAGGTATTATTCTTTCTGAACAGGGCGATATAGATCTACAGATCCAGGATGAATTGAACAACAGCGGGACGCTGCAGGCTAACAGTGCTGTTAAAGTAAAAACGAAAAATGTAAATAATAGTGGCGTTATAGCCTCAGTTTCAGATACCGAGCTTACCACGGACAGCCTGGTTAACAGTGGAACGATACAGGGTAAAAACGTTTCATCTGTATCTGAAAAATTAACGAACACCGGCAACGTGCTGGCTACTTCCGGCGATATTAAGCTGCAGATTAATGGTGATGAAAAGGCGCTGAATCGTGGCACTATTCAGGCCGGTAACACTATCACGCTACAGGGTAAAACGTTACATAACGAAGGTGGCATAGCCGCTCAGCAGGGAGCCCTTAACCTTGAGCTCAGCAACCAGCTTGATAACAGCGGTGTGCTTTATGGCAAGGGCATTCAGATTGCCTCTGACCAGCTGGTAAACAGCGGCGAAGTTATAGCTGAAGAGAGCCATCTATCTTTGAACGTTCAGGGAAGCGAGAGCGTTATCAATACCGGCGTCATTCAGGCTCAAAGCGGGCAAATTGCCATTCAGGGCGAGCTGAACAACCAGGGCACAATTGCCGCCCAGAATGAGTTAATGCTTTCAGCGGAAAAAATATCTAACCACAGTGATATTCTCTCCTATGGCGATATGCAGCTTAGGGTAGCCAGCGAGCTCACAAATGCAGGTGACGCGGCCATAATCTCAGCAGCAAAAACACTGACCATGACCGGCGAACAGCCAGGCACACTTGTCGTTAACAATAGTGACGGCGGAGTAATTCAAAGCACCAAAGGAAATATTGATATCCATTCCTTAGGCTCACTGAATAATGATATGGCAAAAATCCAGGCCAGCGGCATGCTCAATATTGTCGATGCGAGCGAGATAGTCAATACTGATGGGCAGCTCTCAGGCGGCAATGTTAACTTGCTAAACATTGAGCGGGTGAAGAATCAGGGCGCAGATGCCGTAATTGTCGCCCAGCAGAGCCTGGCGATTACTAATATCGATCAACTGGATAACATGCAGGGCAACATCTCCTCATGGCAAGACATTACATTCAGTAATATTAAAGAGTTGAACAATAGCTCGGCTGAAATTATCGCCAATAATATGCTTAAATTTGAAGAGATAAATTCGTTAATCAATAGTGATGGCGCAACGATCTCTTCTCTTTATAAGAATGTTTTGTTCAACGCCGTTGAAAACATTAGCAATGTTTCTGGCGCACTAATAGAAGCGAACGAGCAGCTCTCGTTTTACAATACCTCCATGTTAAACAACAGTGATGACAGCCTTATCCAGTCATTTGGCGACATTCAGCTGGACGAAATCGGTAATGTTGATAACGCTGGTGCTATCATGGCGAACGCCAGCCTGCTGCTAAAAAATGTTAACGTGTTAGTGAATAAAGGCGAGTTTGCCCTGTTACAGGGGCTGGATATTGTCCTTGAAAAAGTAAAAAGTATCGTTAACCGGGATTACGCCGCCATCCTTGCTGATGACTCGCTAAAAATAAACGAGGCAAATACCTTATTGAACGAAGCGGCGGCTTTTATTCAGGCTAATACCATAGCAATTGCAACCGGCAGCCTGACCAATACAGGTTACGAAAGTCAGATCGTCGGTCTTAAAGATATGGCCATCACGGCAAAAGAGGTTAATAACAGCGCCCAGGCTGGAATCTTCTCTGAAGAAAGTCTGTCTATAGTGGCTGACACCATTAATAACGCTCTTGAAAGTGATATCAATGCCGCCAGCTACCAGCTTAGTGCAGCTATATTGAATAATAAAGGCGTCATTTCTTCGGGCAACAGCGCCGGAGAGAGTTTGATCGATGTTAAAGACCTGAACAACGCGTCAGGCGTCATCAGTAATACCGGATCGTTAACAGTTAATACTACTAATCTGAACAATAGCGACGATGGCAGAATTTTTGCTGGCAAGGCGCTGACGCTAAACAAGGTTGGTGATTATAATAATGCCGAGGGCTCGCTTGCCTCCAACACTCAGTTAAATATAAACGCAACGGGCGATGTTGTTATAGATAAGGCCGTAGAATCTTTTGCTGCGGTTAATATTAGCGCAAATAATATCTACAACAACGAATCTATTGTTAGTGCTAGTGATATATATTTAAAGGCCAGCAATATTGTAAACAATGTCAATTCTTTGATTTACTCTATGGGAAATAGCATTCTCATTGCCAGTGAAAAAATAAGTAACTTACTGAAGGGGAATATTCTTAGCCAGCAGAATATAGTTATGGAAGCAGAATCCATTTATAACCAGGCAGGCGTGATCCGCTCTGAAGGCAATATGTGGCTTGATGCAAAAAATCTGCTCAATGAAAGTACTTATAAAGGGGTTAGTTGGGACTACAGTGCTTATGAAAATGGCACGGAGAGTGTAGAGGAAGAGGGTCCAACCTGGGGGAAAACACATTCTGTTACGGTCAATATCCCAGGGTTAGCCTCAAATATATCTCTTGATATCCGTGCTGAAATATCCGCTGGTAATAACCTTTACATCAATCAAGATTCAGCGTCTGATAGTATTGTTAATAACAAAGGTGGATTAATTCAGGCTGCAAATGATATATATGTAAAAGGCCACTTGTATAATGCACCTGACTACCTCAGTATTACCATGGCCGACTATTTAAAAACAAAATTATCTAAAGAGATAGTCTTTAATTTTTTCTATTGGAAAAGTTTATGGACTAACGGTAATCCATCACTTTACTTTTCCAGTGTTTATGAAATGTTGGACTTTTTATATGGTAATGGGGATTATAGAGCTAAGTCGGAAGTAGAACTTGATAGCAATAGTAGATCGAAATTTAGTAATGCTATCAGAGAATTAGCATCCAAACACGTTTTGCTAAATGAATTGATGAACAAAATATTTGGCGAACAGTGGAAGTCCAGCAAATTTGAATATATGCAAAGCCGCTGGGCTGAAGTCAATCAGGAATACTATATCAACCCGCCCTCGGAATTCGAAACGGGATCTAAGGAGAAATCAAGCAAACTGGAAGATATGAAGATCTACTTCTTGCCGGCGGCAAAAGCGTCGATTAGCGCAGGCGGTAATTTTGTTCATACGGGCGGAACCATGAACAATGGGATTGCATCAGAAGTTACCGGCGAACTGCAGGAAAACAAAGTCGTTACTGTTACCGTAGGCGATCAGGAAGTAACAACCCTGGAGCAGGGCTATGAAGTAAAATTCAATAAAAAAAATATAGAGGAAATTGCTAAAGGGATAAGTACGCTACCCACGATAGGTAAGCTCACCGATATCAAAGGGCTTTTCGAAAAGTCACAGGATTTTATCGACTATCTTAATGCGCTTAGTTCTGGTTCTTCCTCCGTACAGGCTGCAGATGCAGAGGTACAGGCTGGAACAGGCGCTGCGTATAAAGTTGTAGCTATGTATGAGACCCGACCGTCAATGATTGATCAAAACCAGTATTACGGTTCGGATTATTTTTTCAATGCGGTAGGCTATAAAAGCGAACAGCCGGTTTTGGTCATCGGCGATAACTACTTTATCTCAGAGCTGATTCGACGCCAGGCAACGGAGTCTTTAGGCCCCTTTATGTCTGAAAAATATCAGGTTGAAGGCGCTGCTCTGGTTCAATTACTTTTTGACAATGCGGCTGAACTGGTCGCTGGCGAAACAGGGGAAGCATTCATTATCGGTCAGGCTCTTAGCCAGGAACAAATTGATAATCTTGAACAAGATATCGTCTGGTTTGTTTCGGAACATGTCGACGGTATCGAAGTGCTGGTGCCGAAAATCTATCTGTCTAACAAAACGCTGCAGGAAGTAAAAGTCGCCAGCGAAACCGGAGCTGCCACAATACATGCAGGAAAAAACGTCATTGTTGATGCAACTGCTATTAACAATAATAATGCTGAAATTAGCGCTGGTAAAGATATCTCCCTGGTCGCTGAAAACAATATAAATAATATCAGCAGTGGCATGAATTCGGGTATTAAAGCTGGCGGCTCGGCCTATCTGATTAGCGAATCAGGTGACATAACCAATAGCGGTAGCGCCATTGATGCTGGAGAAAATATTGCGCTTGTGGCCCGCGAAGGTAATATTGACCTTATCGCCAGCGTAGGGCGAAATGAAACAGGGAACCAACAAATTTCTGCCTATGATGACGGAATTAGCGCAGGCGGCAGCATCGATATTTTGGCTAAAGAAGTCAATATTACAGGTATTGCCTTAAGTGCGGGCGACGTAGCTAAAGAGACGGAAAAAGATACTCCGGCGGCAGAACCAGAACTTATAGGCTTGCACAAGAATTCTTCGGCTGCTCAGAATGCCGAAGCAGAGAAAACGTCGGACAGCTATATCAATATCGTTTCTACTGAAGGCAACGTTAACTTCAATGATATTCATGAAGTAAGTTCTGCTTATAGCTATGATTTTCAGAGTAAAGATTTTGGTTTTACTACCCGAACCGAAGAAACTACCGAAGCGGCAGCAAAATCAAAAACCAGCTCGATAAATACGGATGGTGCTTTTATTGTTAATGCCGCTCAGGACGTGGTATTCACGGGCGGAACATATAATGCTGGCGTTGCTTCTATCAGCGCGGATAACGACATTATTACTAAAACTTCTCAAGATCATGATTTTAAAGAGGTAAAGGTAACGGAAACGAGTCTGGATTTGAGTCTTAAAGTCGATCTGCCTATCATGATAATCCCCAAAGCTTTAGGGCTTTTAGGTGTGTCTGAAACTTCGTTTTTACCTGACTTAAACACTGATATCAGTATGAACTCCTTAAAAGGCAAGGATACGAAAGAGGCGGAATTTCAGAGCCAGGGTCAGGAGGGGAGTATGAGTAACTCCAATAGTAAGCGTCCGGGCGCGGCGGCTTTGAGCGATTCCTTTTCTTTTAGCGCCGGCATGAAAACCACTGAGGAGACCACAACGACATCTTCTGTTACCAATACCAATGCCAGCTTTAACTTTAGTAACGGCGTCAATATGACAGCAGGTAACACTCTTGATATCGGCGGTATGGATTTGACTGTAGGCGACATTGCCGTAGCTAACCTTAGCGGAAAAAATATTATTTCCACTAAATATGAAGATGTCAGTAAAAGTACGACAACAACAAAAGAAACCTTTACCGGAGTAAAGGCTGAAGCCCACAGCTCAGTCCTGGATGCCATAAAAAAACAGATTGATCGGGATGAAAAGAAAGAGGAAGGTGTTGAGGTTAAAGATGATATAGCCACTGATAAAGTTAAAGAGGCTATAAACAATGCAGATGTGAAAACTGATGTTGGTTTGACAGCGGCTGAGTATGCAGGCGATGCTACCAACATAGGTTTTAACGACTTAATAGGGGGGTCTTTCTCACTGGGAACAACGACGCAAGAAAATACAGTAACTTCTGAAACCAGAACGGAAAATATAAATTCCCTGTATGGAGGGCAAATTAATTTTAATTCAGGTAACGATACCAACCTGAAAGGAGTTGATGCCGTAGCTGATGAGATTAACTTCACGGCAGGGGGAAATTTAATGCTGTCTGCAGCTCAAAGCACCTACACAAGTTCTTCGTCCGATTCGTTTAGCAGTGATGCATTGGCTGCCAGTGCGGGGGTATCGCTAATGGGCGCGGGAGCAGGGGGCTCTTATGACAAGAGCGGCTCGAAAAACTCCCGAGATACTGACGCAACTGCCTATGCTAACGCCAGCTTTGATGCCAATCAGGTTAACGTAAATATCAAAGGCGATATGGACATGAGCGGTGCTAATATCACGGCAGGGGCGGCTAACATCAATGTCGGCGGCGACCTCGCTATTACCTCTGTGCAGGATACCTATGTAGAAACGGCCAATGGCACCACCTGGGGAGTCTCTGCCGGAGCCGCCATCTCAACCTCCGGCATACTACCTACGCTAGCAGCAAATGGCGGCGGCGGCAGTGAAAACCACAACAGCAGTCTTACCCAACAGCAGTCGGGAATTAAAACCACGAACGAGGTCAATATTGTTACGGGCGGCGATCTTAACCTGACGGGAGGGCATATTGTTTCCGAAACTCAGCAGGGCTCGGTTGATGTTGCGGGCACTATTACAGCAAACGATCTGAAAGACGAGCTTCACTCCGGCGGTGCCTACGGCGGCGGCGGCGGCGGTATCAACTCTAAGGGATTACCTACTGTCAATGGCTATTACAACAAGCTTGATACTATCGATTACGAAGAAAGCCAGCACAGCACAATTAATGTTGGTATCACCAATGGTGAAGTAAGCGGCAACCTCAATACAGATGCCAACAAGACGTCGACGGTGGATCAAGTAGATGTAACTGCCGGTAACAATATTTCGTTTACGCTTGGCCTGCCTAAATTTGGCTTTTCTTCCAAAGGAAGCAGTAAGAGTAAAAACACAGCCGACTCCGGGGCTAAATCTTCCAGACCAACAGTTAGCGATAGCAGCAGTTCAGCGACACAAAAGCCAGGCAGCAGTAGCGCAGCAACACCGACCAGGCCTGGGGTCAGTGACAGCAGCAGTTCAGCGACACAAAAGCCGGGCAGCAGTAGCACAGCAACACCGACCAGGCCTGGGGTTAGTGACAGCAGCAGTTCAGCGACACAAAAGCCAGGCAGCAGTAGCGCAGCAACACCGACCAGGCCTGGGGTTAGTGACAGCAGCAGTACGGCAACGCAGAAGCCAGGCGTACAGCCAGTGAAACGGCCGAACACTGCTACGGTTACCGACAGTACCAGCTCAGCAACTACTGAGACGGCGAAACGCCCAACTGCCACAGATACAGTGGATTCCGGTGCCACAACGGCTAAACCTGCTACTAAATGGCCGACGGTACAGCCTGTTAAACCTATTGTGGGCGGCACGGGCAGCGCCAGCCGCCCGAGCGGAATTAATAACGCGGGTTCTGCTAAACCGGCAAACAATTCGCCGATACAAAATGGCGAAACGGCTAAAACCAGCCAAAATACCGCCGCTGATACTGGCGCTAAAGCTACCCAGCCTGTCACTAAATGGCCGACGGTACAGCCTGTTAAGCCTATTGTGGGCGGCACGGGCAGCGCCAGCCGCCCAAGCGGAATTAATAGCGCGGGTTCTGCTAAACCGGCAAACAATTCGCCGATACAAAATGGCGAAACGGGTAAAGTGGCAGGGAGTGCCAGTGAGGCCAGGGTAACAGAGAGCGCAGCGAGCGAAAAAACCGTAAATAATGCCAGCCAGAGCGATTCAGCAAAGGGCAGCACAGGCACCAAAGTGACTCCGCCAGCCGCTAAATGGCCAACGGTGCAGCCTGCGAAACCTATTGTTGGCGGCACTGGCAGCGCCAGCCGTCCGGGAGGAAATAATAACTCGGGTGCCGCTAAACCAGCCAATAGCTCGCCCAAAGCAGAAAGCCTTGCTAACAAAGAGCAATCACAGACGCAGAACAGCGGCGCGGCAAATCAACAATCGGAAACCGCAAAATGGAAGGTGCTGATGGATAATCAAACGGTTGAAAAGCCGAAAAATCAGTAAAGCCATTGCTTTCTGAAAATTAACAACCTGACGCCCCGGCTATGCGGGGCGTTTTGCTGCTTTGCTTAATCCATTATCCCTGTCACCCACTCTGGCTATCAGGCGTGTTATCAGACAGAAAAAAGCTTGTCTTTGCCCTTCGATACGTTCATAATCGCACCCGTTCAGATGTATTATAAAAATAAATGCTTTTAAATCAACAGGTTGGCTATATTGAAGGCATTTAGATAGTCTACAACAGATCTTAACGGAAACCGTTTGGCGCTCAGAAGGCGCGGCGGCGATACCAGGCTTGCCACGGTAAGGCTGGCTTTTCCACTTCAGACAGTCGTGCCTTAACTTCCCGATAAGTTATCCACAGCCGGAACAGAGCTGCGCTTCGCATTTTCTGCCTGGATGCCGATGCTCTTCAACAGAGTTATCCACAGGTTGTAGCCGCGCTATGGGCACAGCCGTTAAATAAACCCTGCCACCTTAATCGATTAATTTATTGATTTAAAAGATTTTAATAATATTGCAGATTGCTATAAACAAGGCTTGCGCTTGTTATGGCAGTTGAATGACAAAGCTTTTTTATTTTTATGCACAGCATGTGGAAAACCGATTTTTTCGGCGGAAGGCGCGCAGGCGCTTATTTATGCATCGCGCGGTAAACCCTTTTCGATCACGCGTACCAAACGTTTTTGCTGCCCGCTCTGAACCTCAACCGCGTTTTCTGTCCGCCTTGCCAGCTGACGAGCAAGCGACCACGCAATATGTTCATCCAGCATCACGTTCTCGCCCTGACGCCTCTTTAACGCCGCCACGTTTTCTTCCGCCCATGGCGCGTTGCCCAGCGCCACCGCTACATTGCGCAGCCAGCGAAGATGGCCGATGCGCCTGATTGCCGAGCCTTCCGTGACGCGCAGGAAAGTTGCTTCGTCCCAGGCGAAAAGCTCGGTCAAAGGCGGCGCATGCAGCACGGCGCGAGGGCTAAAATCATCCTCATCCGTGAGCTGGCCGTAGCGATTCCACGGGCAAATTAGCTGACAGTCATCACAGCCGTAAATGCGATTGCCGATCAGCGGCCTGAACTCTTCCGGTATCGCGCCTTCCAGCTCAATAGTCAGATAGGAAATACAGCGTCTTGCATCCACCACATAAGGCTCGACTATCGCGCCGGTAGGGCAGGTAGTAATACAGGCGACGCAGCGGCCACACTGTTCCTGTTGGGGTTCATCAACCGGCAGCGGCAGATTAATCAGCAGTTCGCCAAGGAAAAACCATGAGCCAGCCTCGCGGTTTAAAATCAGCGAATGTTTTCCTGTCCAGCCCAGACCAGCCTTGGCCGCCAGCGGCCTTTCCAGCAGCGGCGCAGAATCGACAAAAGGCCTGAATTCCGCCTCTGCGCAGCGCTCGCGAATACGATCGCCGAGCTTTTTCAGGCGATTGCGTAATACTTTGTGGTAATCACGTCCCAGCGCATAGCGGCTAACATAGCCCAGCTGCGGATTTTTTAAGGTGCTGGCGAAGGCCGCTTTGGCAGGAAGGTAATTCATGCGTACGCTGATTACACGCAGCGTGCCGGGCTGTAACTCATGAGGGCGAGCGCGCATCATGCCGTGACGGGCCATCCACTCCATTTCGCCATGATATTGTTTATCCAGCCAGGCCTGCAGACGCGGCTCTTCCAGACTAAGATCGGTATCGCAGATACCTACCTGCTGAAAGCCGAGCTCCAGCCCCCACTGCTTAATTTCAAGGGCGAATTGCGAAAGATCGAGAGGATGCGACATGACTAACCTGAACCAGCTGAATAACCCGACCAGTTTACCCTATTCCGTCTGGCCTGTAGAGGCTATAGCGCAACTTGAGCATGAAGGGGCGGATGCGTTGGGAATTACGCTGTTTGAGCTGATGCAGCGCGCGGGCGAGGCGGCCTTCACGAAAATTCGGGCGCTCTGGCCGGACAAACAACACTGGCTGATCCTGTGCGGACACGGCAACAACGGCGGCGATGGCTATATTGTGGCGCGGCTGGCACAGTCCGCCGGGCTTAACGTTACGCTGCTCGCTTGCGAAGGAACAAAGCCGCTGCCCGAAGAAGCGCAACAGGCGCAGGAAGCCTGGCTGGCCGCTGGCGGCGAAATTCACGCGCCGGATGCGCCGTGGCCTGAACAAGTCGATATTATCGTGGATGCGCTATTTGGCACCGGCCTTAACCGCGCTCCTGGCGAGCATTACGCCCAACTTATTGATAAGGCAAACAAGGCTGGCGCGCCAGTGTTCGCCATAGATATTCCATCCGGGTTAGTAGCCGCTAACGGAACCGCGCCTGGTGCGGTCATTAACGCGGCCCATACGCTGACTTTTATCGCCCTCAAGCCAGGCTTGCTAACCGGTAAAGCGCGCGATTACGTCGGCCTGCTGCATTTCCATGCCCTTAGCCTTGATGCCTGGCTGGCAGGGCAAAATGCGCCGATAGCGCGGTATGATGCTTCGGCTCTGGAAAACTGGTTGCCGCCGCGCAAGCCGACCTCGCATAAAGGCGACCATGGCAAGCTGGTAATTATCGGCGGCGATCAGGGGACGGCGGGCGCGATCCGCATGACTGGCGAAGCAGCGCTGCGCGCGGGCGCAGGATTAGTGCGAGTACTTACTCACAAAGACAATCTTACGGCGCTGCTGACGGCAAGGCCGGAGTTAATGGCACAGGAATTGAGTGAGCAGGCGCTCGACGAGGCGCTGGACTGGGCGGATGTTATCGTTATCGGCCCAGGCCTGGGGCAGCGCGACTGGGGGAAGAAAGCCCTGGGAAAAGTAAAAAAATCCACTAAACCCATGCTTTGGGACGCCGACGCGCTTAACCTGCTGGCAATCGCAGACGATAAACGTCAAAATCGCATAATCACGCCCCATCCGGGCGAAGCGGCCCGGCTGCTGAACGTGAAAACCAGCGAAATAGAAAGTGACCGCTTACTTGCCGCACGTAATCTGGTTGAACGCTATGGCGGCGTCGCAGTACTAAAAGGCGCTGGCACCGTTATCGCCAGCGAGGCGGGCGAAATCGCTATCGCGGATGTCGGCAATGCCGGTATGGCGACCGGCGGCATGGGCGACGTGCTTTCCGGCATTATCGGCAGTTTGTCAGGCCAAAAGCTCTCGCTGTATGATGCGGCCTGCGCCGGTTGCGTGGCGCACGGCGCGGCGGCGGAAGCGGTGTCGCAGCGCGTGGGCACGCGCGGCATGCTGGCGACCGACCTGTTTTCCGAGCTGTACCTGTTTGTTAACCCAGAGATCCTGAACAGAAAAGAATGAAGACCGCAATCGCACTGTCCGACGAGGCTGCCACTCTCGCACTGGGAGCCAGCCTGGCCCGCGCCTGTCACGGCGCGGCAACTCTTTATTTATATGGCGATTTGGGCGCGGGGAAAACCACGTTCAGCCGCGGCTTTTTACAGGCGCTGGGCCATCAGGGCAATGTGAAAAGCCCAACCTATACGCTGGTGGAACCTTATCTGCTGCCGGATCGCCAGGTATATCATTTCGATCTCTATCGTCTGGCCGATCCCGAAGAACTGGAGTTTATGGGGATCCGCGACTATTTCGGCGGCTACAGCCTCTGTCTGGTCGAATGGCCGCAGCAGGGCGCAGGCTTTCTGCCGCAGCCGGATATCAAACTGCATCTCAGCTACCAGGGCGAGGCGCGTCAGGCGGAACTGGAGGCTTGTTCGGCCATGGGCGAAGAGATTCTGGCCCGCATGGAGAAAACGGGATCATGATGAGACTGGGTTTACTGCTGGTTGCTCTACTGAGTACGTTTTCCACGCTGGCTGCGAATTTATCGGATATCCAGGTTTCCAACGGCAATGACAAAGCGACGGTGACGCTGAGCTTCAACGGGCAGCCGGTGTATGGCTTCTTCCCGCTGCACAATCCGGATCGCGTGGTGCTGGATATCCGCCAGAGCGGCGTGATCAAAGGGCTGCCGTTGACCTTTAGCGGCGATAACCTGGTTAAGCGCATCCGCTCCAGTACGCCAAAAGACAAGCAGAGCATTCGCCTGGTCTTTGAGCTAACGCAGCCCGGTAAAACCCGCGCCGTTACCCAGCGCAACGGCAACGACTACAACGTGGTCTTCACCATTGATGGTGAGCGTCCGGCGTCGCGTTCGGCTGCCGTCAGCAGCGTATCGCGTCCCGCTCCGGCAGATAATCCCTTTAAAGGGAATCCGGTAACTGCGGTCAGCAATGGCAATGAGGTCGCTGTGCCAGGCAAAAGAGTTCGCGCGGTGGACGAGGCTATTATCGTGGCGATAGATGCCGGTCACGGTGGCCAGGATCCGGGCGCTATCGGCGCAAACGGGCTGAAAGAGAAAAACGTCACTATCGCCATTGCGCGTAAACTAAAAGCGCTGCTTAACGACGATCCGATGTTTAAAGGCGTAATGACCCGCGACGGCGACTATTTTATTTCTGTTATGGGCCGTTCGGACGTGGCGCGTAAGCAGAACGCTAATTTGCTGGTGTCGATTCATGCCGACGCCGCGCCGAACCGCAGCGCTTCCGGCGCATCGGTATGGGTGCTCTCTAACCGTCGCGCCAACAGCGAAATGGCGGGCTGGCTGGAACAGCACGAGAAGCAATCTGAGCTGCTGGGCGGGGCGGGCGATCTGCTGGCGAACAGCCAGGCAGATCCTTATCTGAGCCAGGCTGTGCTGGATCTCCAGTTCGGCCATTCGCAGCGCGTTGGCTACGATGTTGCCGTGAAAGTTATCGCGCAGCTACAGCGCGTCGGCTCGCTGCATAAACGTCGCCCGGAACATGCCAGCCTTGGGGTCTTACGCTCGCCGGATATCCCTTCACTGCTGGTGGAAACCGGCTTTATCAGTAACCCTTCGGAGGAGCGACTGCTTGGCAGTAGCGCTTACCAGCAGAAGATTGCCGAGTCGATTTACAAAGGCCTGCGCAATTACTTCCTGGCGCATCCGCTGCAATCCGTCCCAAAGGAGGAAAACCGACCGTTGCAGTCCGCAACGGCGGTTGATGTGCAGCCTAACCCGGCGCCAGCCAGCACAAGCTATACCGGTGCGGTTACGCGCCACGTAGTGAAAAGGGGCGAAACGCTCTCCGGTATCGCCGCGCATTATGGCGTGAGTATGGCAATGCTGCGCTCAATGAATACGTTGAAAAGAGATGTGGTCTGGGTCGGGCAGCGGCTGAAGGTGCCCGCTTCGGGCGTGAAGCTCAGCGCAAATCGTCCGCAGCGGCATAAAGTGGTGCGCGGCGACTCGCTGACCGCCATCGCCGCGCATTACGGCGTCAGCCCAAAAGCCATTCAGCAGGCGAATAACATGAAATCGCAAAATGTTATGCTGGGCCAGACCTTAACTATTCCAACTTCGTAAACAAGGATTCTCTATGCCGATTCAGGTACTGCCACCACAGCTTGCCAACCAGATCGCAGCAGGTGAAGTTGTGGAGCGTCCGGCGTCGGTAGTGAAGGAACTGGTAGAAAACAGCCTGGACGCTGGCGCGACAAGAATAGATATAGAAATAGACAAAGGCGGCGCCAAACTGATCCGCATCCGCGATAACGGCTGCGGTATCAACAAGGCCGAGCTGGCAATGGCGCTGGCCCGCCACGCTACCAGTAAGATCACTACGCTTGACGATCTGGAAGCTATTATGACCATGGGGTTTCGTGGCGAAGCGCTGGCCAGTATCAGCTCGGTTTCGCGCCTGACCTTAACCTCGCGTACGGCGGATCAGGCGGAAGCCTGGCAGGCCTATGCGGAAGGCCGCGATATGGACGTCACTATTAAGCCTGCGGCGCATCCGGTTGGCACCACGCTGGAGGTGCTGGACCTTTTCTATAACACGCCAGCCCGCCGCAAGTTTATGCGTACGGAAAAGACCGAATTCACCCATATCGACGAGGTGATCCGCCGCATCGCGCTGGCAAGGTTTGACGTGGCCTTTTCGCTGACTCATAACGGCAAGCTGATTCGCCAGTATCGCGGCGTCAGCGACAGCAAGCAGCGCGAGCGGCGGCTGGGCGCTATCTGCGGTACCGCTTTCCTCAGTCACGCGCTGGCGATTGAGTGGCAGCACGGCGACCTCGCTTTACAGGGCTGGGTGGCGGATCCGGCTGGCGCGCGTGCCGTTACCGATCTGCAATATTGCTATGTCAACGGCCGCATGATGCGCGACCGCCTGATCAACCATGCTATTCGACAGGCCTATCAGGATAAGCTGGGCGATCACCAGCCAGCCTATGTGCTTTACCTGACCATCGACCCGCATCAGGTAGACGTCAACGTACATCCTGCTAAACACGAAGTGCGTTTTCATCAGTCTCGCCTGGTGCACGACTTTATTTATCAGGGCGTGATTAGCGTGCTGCAAGAAGCCGGTGCGGAATCGCTGCCGGGTATGGCCGCAGAGGAGCCGGGCGAGCGCTGGCAGCCGGAAAACCGTCAGGCGGCTGGCGGTAATCATTTTTCCGCGCCTGCGCAGGCTGGAAGCGCCGGAGAAAGGGAAAGCGGCGGCAGAGAAAGCCAGAGCAGTTACAGCGGCAGCAGGGAAAGCCAGAGTGGTTACGGCAGTAGAGAAAGCGGCAGCCGGGAAAACCGTGGCGGCCACGGCGGCGGAGCAGCGGCAAGCTGGCAGCACCAGACGCCGGGCTATCAGAAGAAAGAAGGCGCACTCTATCGCCAGCTATTGCAAACGCCCGATCTGCCTGCCGCGCAGAAAGAAGAAAAGCCACAAGCTTCCGATAGAAGCGTACATGAGGAGCACGGGCCCGTGCTCAGTGGCCACAGCGAAAGCTTTGGCCGCGTGCTGACCGTGCTGCACAACGAATTTGCGCTGCTGGAAGCGGGCGAGCGTCTGGCATTGATTTCGCTGCCCGTGGCGGAGCGCTGGTTAAAACAGGCGCAGCTAACGCCTGGCGAAGAAGCCCTGAAGCCGCAGCCGCTGCTGATCCCGGTCAGGATAAAAATGGCGAAGCCAGAGCGTGAAGCGACCAGCCGCTATGCGGCTTTATTAAAGCAAATGGGCGTAGAGCTGGAGGCGGAAGGGCAGCACGTGACGCTGCGCGCCGTACCTTTACCATTGCGCCAACAAAATTTACAAATCTTGATTCCTGAACTGTTAGGCTATCTTGCCCAACAGCCGGAGGTTTCCGTTACGCAGGCGGCGCAATGGTTAGCGCGCCATACCGTAACCGAGCGTCCGCACTGGAATCACTCACAGGCGATCGCGCTGCTGGCGGAGGTCGAAAGACTTTGTCCGCAGCTGATTAAAGCGCCGCCTTCCGGACTCTTACAGTATATTGATACTGAACTGGCGATGAATGCCCTGAAGCATGAGTGACTTATCCACGGCTGGCCGGCCTAAGGCAATTTTTTTGATGGGGCCTACGGCCTCCGGCAAGACGGCGCTGGCGATAGCCCTGCGCCAGCAGCTACCGGTAGAGCTGATTAGCGTTGATTCCGCCCTGATTTATCGCGGTATGGATATCGGCACCGCCAAGCCCTCAGCAGAGGAACGGCGGCTCGCGCCCCACCGTTTGCTGGACATTCGCGATCCGGCAGAGACCTACTCGGCGGCGGAGTTCCGCCGCGACGCGCTGGCGGAAATGGCGGAAATAAGCCAAAGCGGGCGCATTCCGCTGCTTGTTGGTGGCACCATGCTCTATTACAAGGCGCTGCTGGAAGGATTATCGCCGCTGCCCCCGGCCGATTCTGCAGTGCGCCAGCGTATAGAGCAAAGAGCAAGTGAAGAAGGCTGGGAAGCGCTTCACCGTGAATTATGTGAAATAGATCCCGTTGCAGGGAATCGTATTCATCCGAATGATCCCCAGAGACTCTCGCGAGCACTGGAAGTTTTTTTTATTTCAGGTAAAACTTTAACAGAACTGACGAAAACGGCGGGCGAAGCCTTACCCTATGATGTGGCGCAGTTTGCGATTGCACCTAAAAGTCGGGAACTAATTCATCAGCGCATCGCTCTACGTTTTCAGCAAATGCTGGCGTCAGGATTTGAAGCGGAGGCTCGGGCGCTTTTCGCACGAGGTGATTTGCATACGGATATGCCTTCCATTCGTTGTGTCGGTTATCGCCAGATGTGGTCATATCTGCAGGGCGAGACAGATTATGATGAAATGGTTTATCGGGGAATTTGCGCGACACGGCAGCTGGCCAAGCGCCAGATAACCTGGCTACGCGGCTGGCAGGGCGTTCACTGGCTGGATAGCGAACAGCCTGAGGCGGCACTGGCAGAAGTGTTACAGGTTCTTAGTGCGAAGGCCGGGTGATTGTGTACAATTGGTGCGTTATCGTGCGCAAATTTTACGTAGTATTTTGAGTAGTAAACAACAAGCATATAAGGAAAAGATAGAATGGCTAAGGGGCAATCATTGCAAGATCCGTTCTTGAACGCACTGCGTCGCGAACGTGTTCCGGTTTCGATTTATTTGGTGAATGGCATTAAACTACAGGGTCAGATTGAATCTTTTGACCAGTTTGTAATTTTATTGAAAAACACGGTTAGCCAGATGGTGTATAAGCACGCTATCTCTACCGTTGTTCCGTCCCGTCCGGTCTCCCATCACAGCAACAACGCGGGTGGCGGAAGCAGCAACTATCATCACGGTGGCAGTAATCAGGGGGCTTCATCGCAGCCTCAGCAGGAAAGTGACGACGCAGAGTAATCACTCTTCTTTCAGGACGGGCCAGCCCGCCCGTCCTGGCAATGACATGCCGACCCGCGCTTATCACTAAGCCGAAGCGGGCGGCGCGCCCTTATCTTTGGCGCAAATGTGCATTTCGCACCTGATTCCAGGCAGTATGGCCATCGTAAAGCAGGTTCAACAAGGTACTGAGAGGTTTTAAGTTTGTTTGACCGTTATGATGCCGGTGAGCAGGCCGTACTGGTACACATCTATTTCTCCCAGGACAGAGATATGGAAGATTTACAGGAGTTCGAAACTCTTGTCTCTTCCGCTGGTGTCGAAGCATTACGCGTAGTGACCGGCAGCCGCAAGGCGCCACATCCGAAATATTTTGTCGGCGAAGGTAAAGCCACAGAGATAGCCGAGGCGGTTAAAGCCAGCGGCGCGTCCGTGGTGCTGTTCGATCACGCCCTGAGCCCGGCCCAGGAGCGTAATCTGGAGGCACTGTGCCAATGCCGCGTTATCGACCGCACCGGCCTGATCCTGGATATCTTCGCCCAGCGCGCGCGTACTCATGAAGGTAAGCTGCAGGTAGAACTGGCCCAGTTGCGCCACCTCGCCACGCGCCTCGTACGCGGCTGGACTCACCTTGAGCGCCAGAAAGGCGGCATTGGTTTGCGCGGCCCAGGGGAAACCCAGCTGGAAACTGACCGTCGTCTGCTGCGCAACCGCATTACCCTTATCCTTTCCCGGCTCGGAAGAGTAGAAAAGCAGCGTGAGCAGGGCAGACAGGCGCGTAATAAAGCCGATGTTCCTACACTGTCGCTGGTTGGCTATACCAACGCCGGGAAATCGACTCTGTTCAACCGCATTACTTCTGCCGAGGTCTACGTGGCGAACCAGCTGTTCGCTACTTTGGATCCCACGCTGCGTCGGCTGGACGTAGCAGACGTAGGCGAAGTGGTGCTGGCGGATACGGTAGGCTTTATCCGCCATCTGCCACACGATCTGGTGGCGGCGTTTAAAGCAACGCTGCAGGAAACCCGTCAGGCCGCGCTGCTGCTGCATGTCATCGATGCCGCCGACCTGCGGGTCGATGAAAATATCGAGGCCGTCGAGGAAGTGCTGGAAGAGATCGAAGCAAACGATATTCCGGTACTCCAGGTAATGAACAAGATAGATGCGCTGGAGGATTTTACGCCGCGCATCGATCGCAACGAAGAAAATCTGCCCGTGCGCGTCTGGCTTTCCGCGCAAACGGGCGAAGGCATTCCGCTGCTTTTCCAGGCGCTGACCGAGCGTCTGGCAGGCGAAATCGCCCAGTACGATTTGCGTTTGCCGCCGGAAGCGGGGCGCTTGCGCAGCCGTTTTTATCAGCTGCAGGCGATAGAAAAAGAGTGGAACGAAGATGACGGCAGCGTAGGTTTACATGTGCGCATGCCTGTGGTCGACTGGCGCCGCCTGTGCAAGCAGGAACCGGAGCTGGCGGAGTACATTGTTTGACGCCCGACTCGCGTATCCCGGCTCTGGGATAACACCGCATACACATTTAATGGAGCAGAAACATGGCGTGGAATCAGCCCGGAAATAACGGACAGGACCGCGACCCGTGGGGGAGCAGCAATAATCAAGGCGGCAACTCCGGGGGAAACAAAGGAGGGCGCGATAAAGGGCCTCCTGATTTGGATGATATTTTCCGCAAGCTGAGCAAGAAGCTTGGCGGTTTCGGCGGTGGTAAAAACGATGGCGGCCAGCAGGCGCCGGGACGCAGCGGCCGCGTAATCGGCATTGTCGCGGCTGCCGCCGTGGTTATCTGGGCGGGCAGCGGCTTCTATACCATTAAAGAAGCGGAGCGCGGCGTAGTGACACGCTTCGGCAAATTCGATCGCCAGGTGGAGCCGGGCCTTAACTGGAAACCGACCTTTATCGATCGCGTACGCGCCGTCAACATCGAGGCGGTACGCGAACTGGCCGCTTCCGGCACTATGCTGACCTCTGACGAAAACGTGGTGCGCGTAGAGATGAACGTGCAGTACCGCGTGACGAATCCGGAACGTTATCTGTTCGCAGTAACCAACGCGGATGACAGCCTGAGACAGGCTACGGATAGCGCGCTACGCGGCGTGATTGGCCGTTCGACTATGGATCGTATCCTGACCGAAGGCCGTACCGTGGTGCGTAGCGAAACCCAGCGCGAGCTGGAAGAAACTATTCGCCCGTACGATATGGGCATCACGCTGCTGGACGTTAACTTCCAGGCGGCCCGTCCGCCGGAAGAGGTAAAAGCCTCGTTTGACGATGCCATTGCCGCCCGTGAAAACCGCGAGCAGTACGTGCGTGAGGCGGAAGCCTATGCCAACGAAGTCCAGCCCCGGGCTAACGGTCAGGCACAGCGCATCCTGGAAGAGGCCCGCGCTTATAAAACCCGTACGGTGCTGGAGGCACAGGGTGAAGTGGCTCGTTTCGCCAAGCTGCTGCCGGAATATAAAGCCGCGCCGGAAATTACCCGCGAGCGTCTTTATATCGAAACTATGGAACGCGTACTTAGCCATACCCGCAAGGTGCTGGTTAACGACAAGGGCAATAACCTGATGGTGCTGCCGCTGGATCAGCTGATGCGCGGCCAGAGCGCTACGCCAGCGTCCGGCCAGGACAGCAGCGCCAACCTGCTGCGTTTGCCGCCAGCTTCGGGTAGCAATGAACGCGCGAGCAACAGCGCGCCGTTCAGCCCGGAGAGCATTATGGATCAGCGCCGGGTAAACGCTCAGCGTAACGACACCCAGCGCGAAGGGAGAGATTAAGGATGCGTAAGCCGTTAATCATTATAGTTATTGTGGTGCTGGTCGCGCTCTATGCCTCGCTGTTTGTAGTACAGGAAGGCGAGCGCGGCATCGTTATGCGCTTTGGCAAGGTACTGCGCGATGATGAAAACAAACCGCTGGTCTATGCGCCAGGCCTGCACTTCAAGATCCCATTCCTGGAGTCGGTGAAGTCGCTGGACGCGCGCCTGCAGACCATGGATAACCAGGCCGATCGCTTCGTCACCAAAGAGAAGAAAGATCTGATCGTGGATTCCTACATCAAATGGCGCATCAGCGACTTCAGCCGCTACTACCTGGCAACGGGCGGCGGCGATGTGCAGCAGGCAGAAGTGCTGCTGAAGCGTAAGTTCAGCGACCGTTTGCGCTCTGAGATAGGCCGCCTGGACGTGAAGGATATCGTAACGGATTCTCGTGGTCGTCTGACTACCGACGTGCGCGATGCCCTGAACACCGGCAGCGCGGGCCAGGATGACGAGATCGCCACGCCAGCGGCAGATGACGCTATCGCTTCTGCTGCCGCGCGGGTTGAACGTGAAACCAGCAGCAAAGAGCCTGCGGTAAACCCGAACAGCATGGCGGCGCTGGGCATTCAGGTTGTGGATGTGCGTATCAAGCAGATCAACCTGCCGACGGAAGTTTCCGATGCCATCTACAACCGCATGCGCGCCGAGCGTGAAGCGGTTGCCCGTAGCCAGCGCTCGCAGGGCCAGGAAGAGGCGGAGAAACTGCGTGCGGCGGCGGACTACGAAGTAACCCGCACGCTGGCAGAGGCGCAGCGTACCGCGCTAATGACGCGAGGCGAAGGCGATGCAGAAGCAGCGAAGCTGTTTGCCGATGCCTTTAGCCAGGACCCGGATTTCTATGCCTTTATCCGCAGCCTGCGCGCCTACGACAGCAGCTTTAACAGCAGTCAGGACGTGATGGTGCTAAGCCCGGACAGCGACTTCTTCCGCTTTATGCAATCGCCTTCCAAAGCCACGCGCTAACGGAAAAACAGCTATCAGGCCGGGAAATAATTCCCGGCCTTTTTTTTTGCCCGCGAAAGCGTAATGTTTTTGTTACGACTTTATTAAGTAATGCTCGGGCAAAAATGTGAATATTCCGTTTTTTCCCGCTGGTCGTTGACCTTGAGTTTAGCTTTGTGTAGCTTTTTTCCTTTAATTAATCGCATTAAACATTAATTAAAACGCACCAGAAATCGGGCCGTTATTAACCGCCCGTCGGCTTAATGGATAAACAGGCCGATGGACTTTTGACATGAAGTTGCGTCAGTCACAGGAAAATGGAATGGACTCTTCCAGAAAACCCCGCTGTGTCTTTTATTCTCATGACACCATGGGCTTCGGGCATATTCGCCGCAATATGCTGCTCTGTCAGGCGGTCACCGCTGCCTGTCCTGAAGCCGAAATCCTGCTTATTTCCGGCGTGCGCGAGGCCGGAGTCTTTACGCTGCCGCCCGGCGCGGACAGTTTGATCCTGCCTTCCTGGCACAAAACTCCGGAAGGCAAATACCAGCCCCGCGCCTTAGGGAAAAAAATCAAACCGCTGGTATGGCTACGCGCGCAAATTATCTATGCGGCCATCAACGCTTTTTCGCCGGATTTAATGGTGGTGGACAACGTGCCGCGCGGCGCCATGCGCGAGCTGGATCTCAGCCTGCCGCTGCTCGCCGCGAAAAAAACGCATCTGGTGCTGGGCCTGCGCGATATCCTGGACGATCCTGAAGCGGTTAAGCAGCAGTGGCATAAGCAGGAAAACAGCGCCGCGCTCAGGGAGTTTTATTCCGACATTTGGGTCTACGGCGACAGACGGCTCTACGATCTACGCAAGGAATATAATCTCGAAGCGGCGATAAAAAACAAGGTAACGTTTACCGGCTATCTGGATGCGGCGCGTCGTATCAGCCATCCCGACGAGGCTGCCCTCGTCCCCGCACAGCCTTATGCACTCTGCGTGGTAGGCGGCGGCCAGGATGGATTTCGCCTGGCGGAAGCTTTTGTGAAAGCCGCGCTACCGGCTGGCCTGCGCGGGCTGCTGGTCACCGGCTCGATGATGCCGGAGGCGCAGCGTCAGCAGCTTAAGCAACTTGCCGTTGCCTTCCCTGAAAAAAACGTGCTGGAATTCGTCGCGGAACCGCTGACGCTGCTGCGGCATGCCAGCTGCGTCGTTGCCATGGGCGGCTACAACACCCTGATGGAAATTTTAGCCTGCAATAAGCCCGCGCTGATAGTGCCGCGCGTCGAGCCTCGCGAGGAGCAGTGGATCAGAGCGGCCAGGCTGGCCGAACTGGGGCTGACGGACGTGCTGCATCCCGCCAGCCTGACGCCAGAGCGGCTCAGCGGCTGGCTGGCGCAGCCGCACCGTTTTATTGATCCGCGCGAAAAACTCAGCTTCAACGGCCTGGAGCAGGTCGCCGTCAGCGTAAGGCAGATTTTCAACAGAGCAGCCGCCAGGGAGAGCGCCTCATGCCGTCAGAATCACCGCGCGTAGGCTATGTGCTGAAGCGCTATCCGCGCTTTTCAGAGACCTTTATCGTCAATGAAATCCTGGCTCACGAGCGCGCGGGTCTTTGCCTCGCTATTTTTGCGCTCGGCCCGGTCATGGAGGCCTACTTTCAGCCGGATATCGGCACGGTAAAAGCGCCGGTTACGCGCCTGCCGGAGAAACAGCGCAGCGCTGAGCATTTTTGGGCAGTTGTTAAAAAGGGCATGGCAGCGCTGCCTGATTATGCCAGGCGGCTGGAGGAAGAGCAGGGACACAGCGTCCACGATCTCGCGCAGGGAACAGAAATCGCGCTGGCCGTCAGGGAGCTCGGGCTGCGGCACCTGCATGCGCATTTCGCCACCCAGGCGGCTACGGTCGCGCGGCTTGCCGCAAAATTTAGCGGCATCAGCTGGACTTTTACCGCGCACGCCAAGGATATCTACTATCGCTATGAAACCGATATCCAACTGCCCCGCAAGCTACAGGATGCCAGCCACGCGATCACCGTGTCCGATTATAACCTCGCCTGGCTGTGTGAACATTACGGCGGCGACAGACAAAAAGTCAGCAGGCTCTATAACGGCCTGGATCTACGGCAGTTTCCGTGGCTTTCCCCCTTTAAGCGTCCGGCGAAGATTCTGGCGGTAGGGCGGCTGGTGGCGAAAAAAGGATTTCGGGTACTGATTGAGGCGCTGGCGCATCTGCAGGCCAGAAATATCCCGTTTCACTGTGAGCTGGTCGGCGATGGCCCCGAACGGGAGGCGCTTCAGGCCGCTGTTGTCGCTGCAGGGCTGCAGGCCAGGGTAAGTTTTTCCGGGCTGCTGCCGCGTCAGGAGGTAGCGACGATGATCCAGCAGAGCGCCATGCTGGTCGCACCCTGCGTTATCAGCGAGGATGGCGACCGCGACGGCCTGCCGACGATTCTGGTCGAGGCGATGGCGCTGGGTACGCCGGTGATCTCTACGCGGGTGGCGGGGATCCCCGAGCTGGTGGTAGATGAGCAGACCGGTTTGTGCGTCGCCGCGAACAGCGTTGGCGAACTGGCGGCGGCGATGGCGAAGCTGCTGGACAGCGCGGATCTGCGGGAAAAGCTGGCGCGCCAGGCGCGCAAGCTGATCGTCCGCGATTATGACGTCGATCTCAACACCCTGAAAATGAGAGAAATATTTAACGCCGGGCAAAAATGAGCTTTGCCTCTGGAAAAAGGATTTTCATCTATGCGTATTGCCTTTATCTGTGCCGACAGCGGCATCCCTGTTTTTGGCAGCAAAGGCGCTGCCGTGCATGTTCAGGAGGTGCTACGTGCGCTGCTGAGACAGGGCGCGGAAATCGTGCTGTTTGCCCGCCGCATCGAAAAGCCGCCTGAAGATCTTCAGCCGATCAAACTGGTGGCGCTCGATCCGCTGCCGTCAGGAGACGCGGTGGCCCGAGCGGAGGCAGCGCTGGCGGCCAACGCGCAGCTGGAGCAGGCGCTGCGGGCGGAAGAGCCGTTTGATTTGGTTTATGAGCGCTATTCGCTGTGGAGCTTTGCTGGTCTGGCGTACGCGCACCGGCAGGGCTGGCCTGCGGTGCTGGAAGTCAACGCGCCGCTGATCGAAGAGCAAAAGCGCTATCGCGAGCTGGCGGCGGAAGAAAAAGCCGAAGCGGTGTTGCGCAGCCTGCTCGCCAGCGCCACGGCCGTTATTGCGGTGTCGCCAGGCGTAAAAAAGTGGCTAACCACCTTTGCACCAGCCTCGGCGAAGCGCATCCACGTTGTGGCTAACGGCGTCGACCCACAGCGTTTTGCACCTCGGCTCATGGCAAACCGTGTAGATAATGCTTTGACCATTGGCTTTGTTGGTTCGCTGAAGCCCTGGCACGGCGTAGAAAACCTGCTGGAGGCGTTCGCGCTACTGCAGGCGCAGCGGCCAGAGAGCTGGCTGCTGATAGTAGGCGACGGCCCGGAGCGCGAACGGCTTCAGGCATTGACCCAACGTCGGGCAATCGGCAACGTCGTTTTTACCGGCGCCGTCGCTCCGGCGGCGGTGCCAGAGTGGCTGGGCAAAATGGATATCGCCGTCGCGCCCTATCCGCAGCTGGCGGACTTCTACTTCTCACCGCTGAAAATCTACGAATATATGGCCGCGCAGCTGCCGGTTGTGACCACGCGCGTCGGCCATCTTGCTGAGGTGGTAAACGACAAAGTGACAGGGATGCTGGTCGAGCCGGAAGATCCTGCAGCGTTGTGCGCTTGCCTGCTGCAGCTGGCGGACAACCCGCTGCTGCGCCAGCGGCTGGGCGAAGCCGGTCGCCGTTTTGTCGAGCAGCACCATAGCTGGGATGGGGTAGCTAAAGAGATCCTGCGGATAGCTTTTTCGTCAGGGAGCGTGCCGTAATGCGACTGCACTGGCTGCGGGTTGTTTCCCGCTTTTCTCCCTGGCTGCGGCAACAGCGCATTCTAATCGCCCGATCGCTGATCCTGCTGCTGTTAGCGACAGGCACAAGGCTGCTGGAGCCGTGGCCGCTGGCGTTTATTATTGACGATCTGCTGGCGCAGCATACCTCGCCGGTGGAAGGCAAGCTGGATGCGCTGGTCGCGCAGTTCAACGTAGAAAATCTGCTGCTAATTTGTGCGGGCAGCGTCATTTTGATCGCCGCCGTAAAAGCCGGGCTGAGCTATTTAAGCACCATCGGCCTGGCGATCGCCGGCAGCCGCATTATCAGTAGGGTGCGGCTGGCGCTGTTCGGCCACCTGCTAAGCCTGTCGCTGAATTTCCACCAGCAGGCGAAAACCGGCGATCTCACCACGCGACTGATTAACGATATCGGCATGCTGCGCGAGGCGATAGTCACAGCAATGGTGCCGATGCTGGCCAATATCCTGATCCTGACCGGCATGTTCAGCATGATGCTTTACATCAACTGGAAGCTGACACTGCTGTCGCTGCTACTGATGCCGTTGCTGCTGTTCAGCACCCGCCGGGCCAGCGCGAAAGTACACAAAGTCAGCCGCGACCAGCGCAAACGCGAAGGCGCACTGGCGGCTAACGCCGCCGAATTCTTTGGCGCGATCGGCGTGGTGCAGGCGCTATCGCTGGAGCCGGTCGCGGCAAAAGTTTTTGCCGCCGACGACGGCAAAAGCCTGCAGCAGAACGTCAGATCGCGTCGTCTGCTGGCTGGTCTGGAACGCAAGGTCGATCTCCTCATCGCCCTCGCCACTGCCGCCGTGCTCTATTATGGCGCCAGCGAGGTACTAAAAAACCGTATGTCGCCCGGCGATCTGCTGATTTTCGTCTCCTATTTAAAAAATTCTTTCCGGCCGGTGCGCGAGTACGCCAAATACGCCGGACGTCTCTCGAAAGCGCTGGCCGCTGGCGAACGCATTACCGATCTGATGGATGTGCAGCCGACTATTACCGATCGGCCCGGCGCGCGTCAGCCAGAACATATCCGTGGCGAAATCTGCTGTGAAAATCTCTGTTTCAGCTATCCACGGGCAGATGCGCACGGCGCGCTGCGGCACGTCAGCTTTCATCTTGGCGCGGGCGAGTCGCTGGCCGTTGTCGGCCCGTCCGGCGCGGGAAAATCTACGCTACTCAGCCTGCTGCTGCGGCTGTACGATCCCCAGGCCGGTCGTATCCTGCTGGACGGAAAAGATCTGCGGCAATGTACGGTTCAAAGCGTGCGGCAACACATCAGCTATGTTCCCCAGGAGAGTTTGCTGTTTGGCCTGAGCGTTCGTGAAAACATCGCCATCGCAGCGCTGAGGGAGGTTAGCGATGAGCAGGTACAAGCCGCGGCGAAGCTGGCAAGAGCGCATGATTTTATTATGCAGCTGCCGCAGGGCTACGACACCGTGCTCAGCGAAAGAGGCGGATCGCTTTCCGGCGGCCAGCGCCAGCGTATCGCTGTAGCGCGCGCCGCTATCAGGCAAAGTCCGGTGCTGCTGCTGGACGAGCCGGGCAGCGGCCTTGATAGCGAAAGCGAACATCTGCTGATGGAAGCGCTGTTTCAGCTAATGGCCGAACGCACCACGATTATGGTTACGCACAATCTTTCGCTTGCTGCGCGGGCGCAGCGGATCCTTTTAATCGAAGATGGCGAAATCGTGGAACAGGGAACTCACGCGCTGCTGCTGGCAAGCCGGGGACGCTACGCCGAGCTGTGGGCCTTACAGCAGCGCAACAACAGGGAAGTATTACATGTTACAGGATAAAAATGCGGCGCTGACAATCAGAGACCCCGATCTGCCGGGACTGGCAGCGCTGCTGGATGCGGATCTTCTGGCAAAGCAACTACGAACGATGCCGCCTTTTGCCGGGCTGCGTGCGTTGACCATCGACTATATACGCTATAAACCTGCCACCAGCTGCGTTGCCACGCTGATCCTGGAGCTGGCCGAGGGGCAGCGCTATTTGGCGGCCAAAGCGCTGACGCTGGCACGTTTTGAAGTCTCCTGGCGACACCCTAAACGGCAAAAGCTGGTGATCGAACGCGATCCCCATGCCCCGCTGGCGATCCCGGAACTGGGGATCATCCTGAGCTACCCACAGCACGATCGTGCGCTGCCCGGCCTCTCTTTGCTGAAAGCCTCACCGGAACGGGATGCACAGCTGCGCGGCTGGCTACCGGAGATAAAAGCAGATGCGCCCCTTGAGCTGAAAATTTTACGCTATAAGCCGGAGCGCAGGCTGCTGGCGCTACTGAGCGGCGGCGGCAAAGCTTACGCCACGCTACGTTTCGCCAGCGCGGAACGCTTTGGGGCAATGCTGACCGGGAACCGGCTGGGGCACGCCACCGGCGAGATAGAACTATTGGCGATGCTTCCTGAGCAGCAACTGCTGATTACCCGCTGGATCGAAGGCGAATCGTTGTGTCCGGAGCAGGGCTGCAGCCTGCCGGAGCAGGCCGTCTTTGAGCTGGGTTGCAGGCTGGCTGGCGTACACGCCCTGTCGATTCCCTTGCCGGAAGCGAACAGGCAAAACGGCTTTGACGAGGCACGCCAGGTACTGAACACGCTGCGCGCTGTTGCGCCCGGGCAGGTAGAGCCATTCAGTTTGCTGCTGGCGCGGCTGGAAAAAAAACTTACCAACCGAGTATCCCGGCTGGTGCCGATCCACGGCGATTTCACTATCGATCAGGTGGTCCGGCGTGATGCATGCGGGCGGCTGCGGCTAATCGACTGGGACAGGGCCAGAGCGGGCGAGGCGGCCAGCGATTTAGCCACTTTCCAGGCCAGGCTTGAGCTTCAGGCAATTGAGCGCACGCTGACGCCTGTGCAGGTTGGCCGCGTGGTAGCGCTGCTGCAGGCGGGCTATCAGCGGCAGCGCGGCGAGCTTCCCGCTTTGCTGGCCAGCCACGCGGCGCTGGCGCTGCTGCGGCTGGCCGTCGAGCCATTCCGCAAGCGTGCGCCTGAATGGCTATGGCAGATTACCGCGCTGCTGCAACGGGCCGATGAACTGATAGCGGAAGACGAAAAGCCGCCGCCAGAGGCTGAGCCAGCGGCGGCCTTGTCCGCGCTTCTGAGCAAAGAGCAAATGGCGGCGCCTTTGCGGCAGGCGCTGGGGCTGCCAGCTTCGGCGACGCTGCTGGAAACGGCCAGGCTTGCCTGCAAGCCTGGGCGCCGCGCGGTGCTGGCGTATCGTTGGCAGCTGGCGTCTGGCGAGCTGAACGTTATCGGCAAATATCGGCATAAGGGATTCGAAGCGCATGGTTTTGTCGTGCAGCAGGCACTATGGCGCGACGGCTTTAGCCACGAGAGCGACATTGTGGTGCCGGAGCCGCTGGCCGTCCTGAAGCCGTACAAGCTCTGGCTACAGCACAAGGCGGCCGGAAAGCGGGTGACCGATGTGCTTTCTCCCGGCAGCGAGCGGCTGGCGGAGATCGGCGAGCTGGTTGGCAAGGCGCTGGGCAGCATCCAGCACAGCACGGCGGCGCAGAACGCGGTAGCGGGCAAAAGCTGGACCATCACCCACGAGCTGGCAATGCTGCAGCAGAAGCTGGAGCAGTCTGCGGCGGCCAGGCCTGCATGGGCGGTAAGAATAGCCGAGGTCAGCCGGGCCTGCGAACAGCTGGCGCAGACTTTGATCGCAGGCACCAGCCTGTTCCTTCACCGCGATTTTTATCCCGCCCAGCTGCTGATAACGGAAGACCGGCCAGGACGGCTTACTCTACTGGACTTCGATCTGGCCGCCTGCGGGCCGGCAGCGCTGGATGCGGGCAACTACGTAGCCCATCTGCGCGAGCAGGCGCTGCGCGACTATGGCGATCCTGGGGCGCTGGTGGCGCATGAAGACGCTTTTGTCGCCGCATGGCTGGCGACTGCGGACGAGGGCGATATCGCCAATCTGGGTATCTTCACCACATTGGCGTTGGCGCGCCATATCGCTATCAGCCTGCAGTTTCCCGACCGTTACCGCATCACGGAAGCACTGATAACCCTGTGCGAGGCGAGGCTAAAACGTTTTATTGTCCGGGAGGTGCGCTGATGAAGCTATGCAGTGCGCTTGCCTTGCTGGTGCTGCTGGCCGCGAATTCCCGGGCAGAGCCAGCGCCCGTCGCAGAGCCTGAGCCGCCGGTCACTTTTCATCTGCGGGCTATTTATGAGGCGAAGGAGCTGAAAAACAGCAAGCTCAGGTATGGCGAAGACCGCAGCAATAAAATTGAAACCGAGCCTACGCTGCGGCTGAACATCCGGGGCTATAAAGACCAGCCGGTCTCTTTTTTCGGCGAGCTGGAGTTTATCCGTAAAGAAAAGCGCCAGACGGGAAGCGCCGCCGCTATTACAGAGACGCTGAACTTTAACCAGCTCTGGCTGCGCTTCGACGAGTCGCTGCTGCCGGATACCGATCTGCGGCTCGGGCGCTGGCTGCTACGCGACGAAAGGGAATGGCTAATAGACGAAAACGTCGATGGCGTTTACGCCCGTTTTGGCGATGAGTTGAAAACGGAGGTGGGCGCGGGCCGCATCAATTACTGGCAGCGCAACCTGTTAGACAGCCATACGCGCGGCGATAAAACCAATCTGGTGACCCTGTTTTCGCGTTATAAAATGGACGAGCAGTGGCGGATAGGCGGCTATGCTTTCTGGCAATACAACCGGGCAAAGAACAGCGAGCGCCAGCTCAATTTTGGGCTGCGCTCTTACTCGCCGCCGCGGCAGGCTTTCAGCCACTGGCTGGATATCGGCACGGTGCGCGGGCATAAAGACCAGCAGGCGCTGCGGGGCTACGCGCTGGACGGCGGCGTCATTACTACCTTTGAACAGGTGCCGCTGCGGCCAAGGCTGCTGCTGGGCTATGCCTGGGGCAGCGGCGATGACAATAATGGCAAAGTCTCCCGACGCTATCGGCAAACCGGATTACAGGGCAACGAAGCCTGGACCGGCGGCCTGAGCAAGTACAAAATTTATGGCGATACGCTGGATCCTGAACTCAGCAATATCCATATCCTGACCGCCGGCGCGGGCGTCACTTTTGACGATCGCTTCTCGCTGGACGTTATTGGTCACTACTATCGCCAGCACCATCTGGCCAGGCTGGTGAAAAACAGCACGGAACTGGATGCGAAATACGATCGCCTGACCACGAAGAAACTGGGCTCAGCGCTGGATATCGTCGCGGGCTGGCGGATAAACTCGCAGTTCAGGCTGGAGGCCAGCGCCGCCTGGTTTGCGCCTTCCTCGCGTTTTTACAACGGCACCAAAAGCCGCAGTCCGCGCGCAGGCAGTGCCAGCTCGTGGTGGCTGAAGGCCGAAGCGCGTTTCTGAGAGGCACAACAATTCTTTTCATTTCCCGCTTCAACCGGCAAAAAGCCGTGGCATACTACGGCTCTTTTTCCCGGATCGTCACTTATGAATGCAACTGTTTGGCTGGCACTGGCGTTAGTGCTGATTTTAGAAGGAATTGGCCCGATGCTGCTGCCGCGCATCTGGCGGCGCTTTATCCTTACTCTGGCACAGATCCCCGACCGGCTGCTGCGTCGTTTCGGCGGCGGGCTGGTGGTGGCTGGGCTGGTGATTTGGTATATGGTCAGCGCTCACGGCGGCGGCTGACGGCGCAAAAAAGCCTCCGCCGGGCCGCAACGGCACGGCGGGAAAAAAAGTACGCAAACGTGTGCTAAAAGGGCTGAAAGACGTGTTTTACGGTGGTAGAATCCATTTTTAAGCAATCGGTGATTTTAGAAATGGGTAAGAACGTCGTCGTACTGGGCACCCAATGGGGTGACGAAGGTAAAGGAAAGATTGTTGACCTGCTGACCGAACGTGCGAAATACGTGGTTCGCTATCAGGGTGGTCATAACGCTGGCCACACGCTGGTCATCAACGGTGAAAAAACCGTCCTCCATTTAATTCCCTCTGGTATTCTGCGTGAAAACGTCACCAGCATCATCGGCAACGGTGTGGTGCTTTCGCCGGCCGCGCTGATGAAAGAGATGAAGGGTCTGGAAGATCGCGGCTTTCCGGTACGCGACCGCCTGTTTATTTCCGAAGCCTGCCCGCTGATCCTTGAATACCACGTCGCGCTGGACGTAGCGCGCGAAAAAGCGCGCGGCGCAAAAGCGATCGGCACCACCGGTCGCGGCATTGGCCCGGCCTATGAAGATAAAGTCGCCCGCCGTGGTCTGCGCGTTGGCGATCTTTTCAATAAAGAGACGTTCGCCGCCAAGCTGAAAGAAGTCATGGATTACCATAACTTCCAGCTGGTGAACTTCTACAAAGAAGAAGCGGTCGACTACGACAAAGTGCTGAACGATATCATGGCCATTGCCGATATCCTGACCGGCATGGTGGTGGACGTTTCCGAACTGCTGGACGGCGCGCGTAAAAAAGGCGAGCTGATCATGTTCGAAGGCGCGCAGGGCACGCTGCTGGATATCGACCACGGTACTTACCCGTACGTCACTTCCTCTAACACTACCGCAGGCGGCGTAGCTACCGGCTCCGGCATCGGCCCACGCTACGTGGATTATGTGCTGGGCATCGTCAAAGCTTATTCCACCCGCGTTGGCGCAGGCCCGTTCCCGACTGAACTGTTTGACGAAACCGGCGAGTTCCTGTGCAAGCAGGGTAACGAGTTCGGCGCGACCACCGGCCGTCGCCGTCGTACCGGCTGGCTGGATGCGGTTGCGGTGCGCCGCGCGGTGCAGATCAACTCCCTGTCTGGCTTCTGCATGACCAAACTGGACGTGCTGGACGGCCTGAAAGAAGTGAAAATCTGCGTCGCCTACCGCATGCCGGACGGCCGCGAAGTGACTACCACGCCGCTGGCTGCAGAAGGCTGGGAAGGCATTGAGCCAATCTACGAAACCCTGCCGGGCTGGAGCGAAACCACCTTCGGCGTGAAAACGCTGGATGGCCTGCCGCAGGCGGCGCGCGACTATATCAAGCGCGTAGAAGAAGTCACCGGCGTACCGGTGGACATCATCTCTACCGGCCCTGACCGTAGCGAAACGATGATCCTGCGTGACCCATTTGACGCCTAAGATGTTATCCTGGCCGGGCATTGCCCGGCCTGATTCCCTCTCCCGCCGTTTTGTCCCGCCTTCTCTTTATCAGCGCTTACTGAAATAAAATGGCCTCGAACGCGATGGCTGGTTTATCATCATTGACAACACACTCATTTTTGAGCGGATAGCGGCGCTGTTGGCGCTGTGCCGTTGAGGTAACCGTGCAGCTAACAAGTTTCACTGATTATGGCTTACGCGCGCTGATTTTTATGGCCGCTCTGCCCACGGGCAGAATGACCAGCATTACGGAAGTCACCGAGACTTACGGCGTATCGCGTAATCATATGGTCAAAATTATCAATCAGCTAAGTCGGGCCGGCTACATTGCCGCAGTGCGCGGCAAGAATGGCGGCATCCGGCTGGGAAAACCGGCCGATGAGATTGTAATAGGCCAGGTTGTTCGCGATATGGAGCCGCTCCAGCTGGTGAACTGCCACAGTGACTTTTGCCACATAACGCCAGCCTGCCGTCTGAAAAGCGCGCTGCATCAGGCGGTGCAGAGTTTTCTCGCCGTGCTGGATGGCTATACGCTGGCCGATCTGGTTGCCGACAACCATCCGCTCTACCAATTGCTGCAGATTGAACAGCCTTCAGTCCGCAGCTGATGACAACGGAGGAACCGCTATGTCAAAAGACCCTTTTAAGGAACGGGAGGCTGAAAAATATGAGAACCCCATTCCCAGCCGCGAATTTATTCTTTCCCATTTAGATAAACGCGAAAAACCCGCCAGCCGTGAAGAGCTGGCGGCCGAACTTTCTATCTCCGGCGAAGAGCAGACCGAAGCGCTGCGTCGCCGCCTGCGCGCCATGGAGCGCGACGGCCAGCTGGTCTTCACCCGCCGCCAGTGCTATGCGCTGCCGGAGCGCCTGGATCTGCTGCGCGGCAAGGTTATCGGCCACCGCGACGGCTTTGGCTTTTTACGCATTGAAGGCAGCAAAGACGATCTTTACCTGTCTGCCGAGCAGATGAAAATGTGCATGCACGGCGACGTAATCCTGGCTCAGGCGATGGGCGCGGATCGTAAAGGCCGCCGCGAAGCGCGAGTAGTGCGCGTACTTGAGCCGCGCAACAACCAAATCGTTGGCCGCTACTTTACTGAAGCGGGCGTCGGCTTTGTGGTGCCGGACGATGGCCGCCTGAGCTTCGATATCCTGATCCCGCCGGAAGAGCTAATGAACGCTCGCATGGGCTACGTAGTGGTGGTAGAGCTGACGCAGCGCCCAACGCGCCGCAGCAAAGCCGTCGGCAAAGTAGTGGAAGTGCTGGGCGACAACATGGGCACCGGCATGGCCGTAGAAATGGCGCTGCGTACACACGATATTCCGCACGTTTGGCCGGAGGCGCTGGAGCGCCAAATCGCTAAACTGAAAGAAGAAGTGCCTGAAGAAGCCAAAATGGGCCGTGTGGATCTGCGCGATCTGCCGCTGGTGACCATTGATGGCGAAGACGCCCGCGACTTCGACGACGCCGTTTTCTGTGAAAGAAAGCGCGGCGGCGGCTGGCGTCTGTGGGTAGCGATTGCGGATGTCAGCTACTACGTGCGTCCGGGCACGCCGCTGGATGACGAAGCGGTCAATCGCGGCACCTCGGTTTACTTCCCTTCGCAGGTGGTGCCGATGCTGCCGGAAGTGCTTTCCAACGGCCTTTGCTCGCTGAACCCGCAGGTGGATCGCCTCTGCATGGTGTGCGAGATGACCATCTCCGCTACCGGCAAGCTTACCGGCTACAAGCATTATGAAGCGGTAATGAACTCCTGGGCGCGACTGACCTACAACAAGGTCTGGAGTATTCTGCAGGGCAACCAGGAGCTGCGCGAACAGTACCAGCCGCTGGTAAAAGATCTGGAAGAGCTGCACCGCATGTATCTGGTGCTGGATAAAGCACGCGAGCAGCGCGGCGGCATCTCTTTCGAAACCGAAGAAGCCAAGTTTATCTTTAACGCCGATCGCCGTATCGAACGCGTAGAGCAGGTGGCGCGCAACGACGCCCACAAGCTGATCGAAGAGTGCATGATCCTGGCAAACATCGCTTCGGCGCGCTTTGTGGAGAAAAACCACGAGCCGGCGCTGTTCCGCGACCACGATCGCCCAACCGAAGAGAGCATCAAGAGCTTCCGCTCGGTGCTGAACGAGCTGGGCCTGACGCTGGGCGGCGGCGCGAAACCGCACCCGCTGGATTATGCCGAGCTGCTGAACAAAATCTCCTCGCGTCCGGATGCAGAGATGCTGCAAACCATGCTGCTGCGCTCCATGAAGCAGGCGGTCTACGATCCAGAGAACCGTGGGCACTTCGGTCTGGCGCTGGCTTCCTATGCGCACTTTACCTCGCCGATCCGCCGCTATCCCGATCTGCTGCTGCACCGCGCCATCAAATATCTGCTGGCGAAAGAGAACAATACGCTACAGGGCAATACTACGCCGACTGGCGGCTACCACTATGAAATGCAGCAAATGCTGCAGTTCGGCCAGCACTGTTCCATGACCGAGCGCCGCGCGGACGAAGCAACCAGAGACGTTGCAGACTGGCTGAAGTGCGACTTTATGCACGATCACGTGGGTGAAAACTTCACCGGCGTTATCTCCAGCGTGACCGGCTTCGGCTTCTTTGTGCGCCTGAACGATCTGTTTATCGACGGTCTGGTACATGTCTCTACGTTGGATAACGACTACTACCGCTTTGATGCGGTCGGCCAGCGCCTGATTGGCGAGTCCGGCGGCAAAACCTATCGCCTGGGCGATACGGTAGAAGTGCGAGTGGAAGCGGTGCATATGGACGAGCGCAAAATCGACTTCGCTTTGATTTCCAGCTCGCGCAAACCGCGTGGCGAAGGCAAAACCGAACGCGACCGCGCGAAAAAACCGGCCGCGCAGCACAGCGGCAAGCGCCGCCGCGATCAGGGCAAGAAAGCGAACTTCGAGCCGGACAGCGCTTTCCGCAGCAACAAGGGCAAGCCTGCCGAAGCGACCGCGAAAAGCGAGAAAAAACCGCGCAAGCCGTCGGAAAAAACCCGTAAAATCGCTGCAGCGACCCGCTCCAAACGCGCGGCGAAAAAGAACGATGGCGCAACGTCCTAGGCGTATAACCTCGCCGCATCCCAGATGCGGCATGAAATGACCAGTTGAGTAACAGTGAATGAGTGAAATAGTTTTTGGACTCCACGCCGTGCAGGCGCTGCTCGACAGCGATCCGCAGCGCTTTCAGGAAGTCTTTATCCTTAAAGGCCGTGACGATCGTCGCCTGCAGCCGGTAGTAAAAGCGCTGGAAGCCCAGGGTATTGTGATCCAGGTCGCCAGCCGCCAGTGGCTGGACAGCCAGGTCGAAGGCGGCGTGCATCAGGGGATAGTGGCGCGCGTTAAGGCTGGCCGCCAGTATCAGGAGAACGACCTGCCGGATCTGCTGGAGAAGCTGGAAACGCCTTTCCTGCTGATCCTGGACGGCGTCACCGATCCACATAACCTGGGCGCCTGCCTGCGCAGCGCCGATGCTGCTGGCGTCCATGCGGTGATCGTGCCGAAAGACCGTTCTGCGCAGCTGAACGCGACGGCGAAAAAAGTGGCCTGCGGCGCGGCGGAACATGTGCCGCTGATCCGCGTCACTAACCTGGCGCGCACTATGCGTATGCTGCAGGAAGCCAACGTCTGGATCGTCGGCACGGCGGGCGAAGCTGACCATACGCTGTTCCAGAGCAAAATGACCGGCCCGATGGCGCTGGTGATGGGCGCGGAAGGCGAAGGCATGCGCCGCCTGACCCGTGAACACTGCGATGAGCTGATCAGCATCCCTATGGCGGGCACCGTTTCCTCGCTGAACGTGTCGGTCGCCACCGGCATCTGCCTGTTCGAGGCTGTACGCCAGCGCGCGAAATAATCTCTCCGGGGCGTGATCCGCGCCCCGAAATTCTCTTCTGCCTCTCGCCTCTCCGGCTCTGTTTCGCATACTGAGGGTGTGCTTAAAGAAGGAGGTCAGGATGGAAAGCACCCATAGCGTTTTCAATCAGCCCCGACCGCTGGCTAACAGCAACCTTTTTCTCTCCGACACGCCGCTGCGCGAAGCCGTGCTGCGCGAAGGCGCGGGCTGGGACAGCGATCTGCTGGCTTCGGTCGGGCAGCAGCTGGGCAGTGCCGAATCGCTGGAGCTGGGCAGGCTGGCCAATAGCTATCCGCCAGAGCTGCTGCGTTACGATCCGCGCGGCGAAAGGCTGGACGAGCTGCGCTTTCATCCCGCCTGGCATTTGCTGATGCAGGGATTGTGCAGCAATCGCGTGCACAATCTGCCGTGGCAGGAGAACGCGCCGCCAGCGGCTTTTGTCGCCCGCGCCGCCCGCTTTATGCTGCATGCCCAGGTGGAAGCGGGCACGCTTTGCCCCGTCACCATGACTTTTGGCGCCATTCCGCTGCTAAAAGCGCAGCTTCCCGCACCTTTTCGCGGCTGGCTGGCACCTTTGCTTTCCGATCGTTACGATCCGCATTCGCAGCCGGGCGAGCAAAAGCGGGGCCTGCTGATCGGCATGGGCATGACCGAAAAACAGGGCGGCACCGATGTGCTAAGCAATACCACGCGCGCTGAATTCGTTGGCGACGGTGAATACCACCTTACCGGCCATAAGTGGTTTTTCTCGGTGCCGCAAAGCGATGCGCATCTGGTGCTGGCGCAGGCTAAAGGCGGCCTTTCCTGCTTTTTCCTGCCGCGCCTGCTGCCGGACGGCAGCCGCAATGCGATACGGCTGGAAAGACTGAAGGAGAAGCTGGGCAACCGTTCCAACGCCAGCAGCGAGGCAGAGTTCTTCGCCGCCAGCGGCTGGCTGATTGGCGAAGAAGGTGAAGGCGTCAGGCAGATTTTAAAAATGGGCGGCTACACGCGTTTCGACTGTGCGCTGGCGAGCCACAGCATGATGCGGCGCGCCTTATCCATCGCGCTTTATCATGCCCATCAACGGCAGGTACAGGGCAAAAATTTGATCGATCAGCCGCTGATGCGCCAGCAGCTCTGCTCTCAGGCGCTGCTGCTGGAAGGGCAAACGGCGATGCTGATGCGTCTGGCGGGCGTCTGGTCAGCGGAAAGCGGCGAGGCGGGCAGGCTTTTCAGCAGATTATTTACGCCAGCAGCGAAGCACACGGTCTGCAAACGCGGTATCAGCTTTGTGGCGGAGGCGATGGAGGCGCTGGGTGGTATTGGCTACTGTGAAGAGAGCGAGCTGCCGAGGATCTATCGTGAAATGCCGGTCAACAGTATCTGGGAAGGCGCGGGCAACGTCATGTGCCTGGATGTGCTGCGCGTCCTGAGCAAGCAGCCAGCCGCCATTGAGCTGCTGGCTAAAGAGTTTGAGGCGGTAAAAGGGCAGAGCCGCTACTTTGACAGCGCCTGGCGACAGCTGAAGCTGCTGCTGCGCCATCCGCAGGAGGCGCAGGCGCGCGTGCTGTGTGAAAGCTTATTCAACCTGGCCTGCGGCGTGCAGGTCATGACTCAGCTGGAGCCTTGCCTCGCCGATGCCTGGTGCCGCCAGCTGCGCGGGCCTTCGCCGCTGCCGGAAAAAGTCTGCCAGCGTTTGCTACTGCGCGCTACCGGCGGAAGCTGATGGGCCATACAGGATCGCCGTGGAGTACCAGCGGCCTGGCATCACCGTTTCGCTGACCATCTGGATCAGATAAAACTTCGCGCCAGCCTCGTTGGCCTTCGCGGCGATAGCCCGTTCGGCATCATCCGGCGAACCGCGTACTGAGACGCTGACGGTACCGAGCCGCGTTAGCGTCATACTCTGCGCGCGGTTAATTTCCTGCGCCTGTGCTTTTACCGGCGGCGGCGCTTCCGGCCTGGTCTGAAACTGGCTACAGCCTGCAAGCAGCAGCAGGAAAAACAGGGATAACCTACGCATAGCAGCTCCTCCGGATGGACTGCCTCAAGTGTAAGCTATCCCACCGTTTTACGCCTTAACGCGGAAAACCTGCACCAGGTCGGTGAGGTGATGCCCTTTGCGGCTCAGCTCCTGCGCCGTTAATTCCGAGGTGGCGACCAGTTCGGTGCTTTCGTGCGTCGCCTGGCCAATCTGGTTCATGGCGATATTCACCTGACCAATGCCCGCCGACTGCTCTTTGGAAGCAACGTTGATTTCGCTCATCAGCACTTTAACCTGCTCGATACGGCCAACGATATCCTCCATCGACTGGCGCGTTTGCTCGGAAAGGTTATGGCCCTGAACGACTTTGCTCAGCGAGTTTTCAATCAGGCCATCGATCTCTTTAGCCGCCGTGGCGCTGCGCTGCGCCAGCGCACGGACTTCCGCCGCAACCACCGCGAAGCCTTTGCCGTGTTCGCCTGCGCGAGCAGCTTCTACCGCAGCGTTAAGCGCCAGAATGTTAGTCTGGAAAGCAATAGACTCAATCACATGGGTAATATCGGCAATGCTCTGTGAAGCGCTCTTGATATCGGTCATGGTCACCACAGAGCGTGAAACCGTTTCGCCGCCTTTGCCGACCGCCGCTGCCGCCTCGCCGACCAGCGTCAGTGCCTGGGAAACGTTAGCGGCATTTTGCGCTACGGTAGCGCTTAGCTGCTCCATGCTGGCAGAAGTCTCTTCGACACTGGCCGCCTGGCGCGTGATCTGCTCGCTGATGTTTTCACTGCTGGAAGCAATAGCGTCGGTGCCGCTGCTGATATCCTGGGCGGCCTCGCGCACCTGGGAAACGATGCGATCCAAACCGTCGCCGATGCCGTTGATAGCCACAATCAGCTTACCCACTTCATCATGGCGCTGGGTTTCCAGCGTCGCCTGCAGGTTGCCTGCGGAATAGTGCTCGGCCAGTTCAATGACCTGCTGTAGCGGCTTGCTGACCCAGCGGTGCGTAGTAGTGATAAAGCCCAGCGCGAAGAGCGCTACCAGCGCCGCGCCCAGCGTCAGGAACAGATTACGGGTGTGCTCAATCGGCGCCAGCAGGCTGGCTTTATTCACCTCGCCCAGGATCACCCAGTGCCAGTCCGACAAATGGTGCCAGGCCATGATTTGCGTTTCACCATTTGCGCCCTGAACTTCTACCTTGCCAGAGTTCTGGCTTAGCAGCAGCTGGCGGGTCGCTTCCGACCAGGCTGGCAGTTGGCCTTCGCGTTCAGGATGGAATACGTACTGGCCACGGCTTTTACCTTCGGCATCGTTCAGCACCGAAAAATGGCCGCTTTCGCCCAGCTTTTTCGACAGCACTTTTTCGCGGATTAGCGCATATTGTTTGGTGATGTCGACGCCGACAAACAGAATACCGACAACCTGGCCGCTGGCGTCTTTTACCGGCTGATACTGAGTGATATAGCGCTTGCCGAATAGCATGGCAACGCCCTGGAAAATTTCTCCGCGCTGTGCCAGTTTCCAGGCGGGCGCGTTACGATCGAGACGGGTGCCGATGGCGCGATCGCCGTTCTCTTTTCTTAATGAAGTCGATACGCGCAGAAAATCATCGCCGTCACGGACGAAAATCGTCGAAATTGCACCGGTACGCTGGAAAAAATCATCCACCAGGGTTTCATCAAGGTTAAGCGTTTTGTCTCCGGCGCGCAGCACTGGTGCCTGCTCTGCGCCTATAGCAACGCGCTGCGTAGTATCCAGCGTAAACTGTTTTGGCAAAAAGCTTTGGAAAAGCGCGGTATAGTTGGCGACTTCTTCACTCAGCGTGCTGTTAAACATAGTCGCCATATCGCCGATGCCGTCGACCTGGTTTTCCATATTTTCCAGCGTTAATGCCTGCATTTGATTTGACGCGTTATTGGTTAGCGCCAGGGTTAAAACTAAAAACAGCGCGGCGACGCTCAGTGAGGTAATCACCGATAGCTTAACGCCGAGGCTCCAGCGCCCAAATGCGAGAAATTTCATAATAAAGCCTGTTAATTAAAAGAAGGGGTCATAACGGTTAACGGCGGGCGCCAGGAAATATTTAGTGGCGAATTCAGCAGACAGATCAACGAAATAAGCAATAAACTCAAATAACAGCATGATTAGCTGGCTATTTGTATTTATAACCTGTAGCGCAATAACTTAAGGGGAAAGCGATGATTGAAGTCAGTACGGAATTTTTCGCTGGTATTGAGTGTTTGCATGCCGCGCCAGCAGGTAAAAGCGCGCAGCCGCTGCCTACGGTTATTTTCTGGCATGGCTTCGCCTCGTCAAAAGAGGTCTACAGCTATTTCGGCGTAGCGCTGGCGCAGGCGGGATTCCGCGTTATTTTGCCTGATGCGGATATGCACGGCGCGCGCTACAACGACGACAGCGAATTGCGTCTTACCCGCTTTTGGGAAATCCTCAAAAGCAATATTGATGAGGCACCGCTGCTGGAAGCTGCGCTACGCCAGCAGAACCTTATCGAAGGAACGCGTATCGCGGCGGCGGGCGCTTCAATGGGCGGTATGACAGCGCTGGGCGCTATGGCGCGCTATCCACAATTTACCTGCGTCGCCTGTCTGATGGGATCGGGCTATTATATGTCGCTGGCCCATACGCTATTTCCGCCGCTGGCGAGCGATGCGCCAGAGGAGGCTTTTGCGCAGAGAATAGCGCCGCTGGCGGCGTACGAGGTTAGCCATCAGCTGGAAAAACTCGCCGATCGGCCGCTGCTGGTCTGGCATGGCGAAGCGGATGAAGTGGTGCCTGCGGCGGAAAGCCTGCGGCTGGAACGGGCGCTAAAAGAGGCGAAGCTCGATGCCCGGCTGACGTTTTTAACGGAGCCGGGCGTCGGGCATCGCATCACGCCGCTGGCGCTGGAGGCCGCGACGGCATTTTTCAAACGTCATTTATAGCGTCCTTATCAGAGCTGCTGAACCAGCCGCCGCGTCGCAGGAGCGGTTACCGAGGGATTGTCCGTCGGCTGGCTTGCTGGCGTATCGATCCGGTTAATATAGACGTAGCTGTTCGCCGCTTTGCTGGTAAGGCTTTTCACTTGCTGCGCGCAGCCAGCATCACTGGCGAGAGCGGGGGTGGAAAGTACGAGTCCGAGTAAGGTGGCGATTGCGATGGTTTTCATGATCCAACTCCACAATCAGGTAACAAATCTGGCGCCGGGCGTCAGGGTCTTGTCATAACCTGTTAAGTTTAGCGCGGCTGGCGATAAAGTGTATTAGTAATTCTTGCTTTTTACCGTCCCGCTTCATGTGGCCAGATCGCTGATTTTTTTCTCTTTCGACGCGGCCTGACCAAAGCTGACAAATAATTTACGCTGAGCCGCGACTTTACCTTGAGTTTCCCCACCGCCGTCAGTATGATTACGCGTCAATTTTTCAGCCGCACACAAACACGTTCCTTGCTTCCATGGGCCGCGGCTGACCCTGACAGGAGGCTGAATAATCCGTAAGGAGCAAATTCGATGCGTCATTACGAAATCGTTTTTATGGTTCATCCTGACCAAAGCGAACAGGTTCCTGGCATGATCGAGCGTTACTCTGCCACCATCACCGGTGCAGAAGGTACGATCCACCGCCTGGAAGACTGGGGCCGCCGTCAGCTGGCTTACCCGATCAACAAACTGCACAAGGCACACTACGTTCTGCTGAACGTTGAAGCGCCGCAGGAAGCGATCGATGAGCTGGAAACTAACTTCCGCTTCAACGACGCCGTTATCCGCAGCATGGTTATGCGCGTTAAGCACGCGGTAACTGAAGCTTCTCCAATGGTTAAAGCGAAAGACGAGCGCCGCGAGCGTCGTGAAGATTTTGCTAACGAAACCACAGAAGAAGCAGATGCTGGGGATTCTGAAGAGTAATTACCGTGGCGGCTAATCGGCTGACGCTGTCTGGCACCGTGTGCAAGACGCCGATGCGTAAAGTAAGCCCCTCAGGTATTCCACACTGCCAGTTCGTGCTTGAGCACAAATCTATGCAGGTGGAAGCCGGTTTTACCCGGCAAGCCTGGTGTCGGATGCCGGTGATTATCAGCGGCAAAGCCCATCAGGCCATTACTCAAAGTATAACGGTCGGCACGCCGATCACCGTTTCAGGCTTCATCAGCAGCCATCAAGGGCGCAATGGACTGAATAAAACGGTGCTGCATGCCGAGCAGATTGAATTGATAGATTCTGGAGACTAGCCAAATGGCACGTTATTTCCGTCGTCGCAAGTTCTGCCGTTTCACCGCGGAAGGCGTTCAAGAGATCGACTATAAAGATATCGCAACGCTGAAAAACTACATTACTGAAAGCGGTAAGATTGTACCAAGCCGTATCACTGGTACTCGCGCTAAATACCAGCGTCAGCTGGCTCGTGCTATCAAGCGCGCGCGTTACCTGTCTCTGCTGCCGTATACCGATCGTCATCAGTAACGGCTGTTGTCATTTAACGACTTTAAGAGGATAAGGTAATGCAAGTTATTCTGCTTGATAAAGTAGCAAACCTGGGCACCCTGGGCGACCAGGTTAACGTTAAAGCGGGCTACGCTCGTAACTTCCTGGTACCACAGGGCAAAGCTGTTCCTGCTACCAAGAAAAACGTTGAGTTCTTCGAAGCACGCCGTGCAGAGCTGGAAGCCAAACTGGCTGACGTTCTGTCCGCTGCTAACGCTCGCGCTGAGAAAATCAATGCACTGGGCACCGTTACCATCGCGTCTAAAGCAGGCGACGAAGGTAAACTGTTCGGTTCCATCGGTACTCGCGACATCGCTGACGCTGTAACTGCAGCCGGCGTTGAAGTAGCCAAGAGCGAAGTGCGTCTGCCAAACGGTGTTCTGCGCACCACTGGCGAGCACGAAGTGGACTTCCAGGTTCACAGCGAAGTTTTCGCTAAACTGACTGTAAACGTGGTTGCTGAAGCTTAATCGCTTCGCTGCTGCTTAAAAACGCCGGCCCTGTGCCGGCGTTTTTGTTTTTGTGGCCTGGTGAACCTGCAGGAAAGCGCCGTCCGGCTGCCGGGTGAAGAGGATTTCGCCCTGATCGGTGGTGACCGCCAGGCCCGTTACTACGCCGTGAGAATTCTGCCTGATCCTGACCGCCTGTCCCGCCTGTAGGTTGCTTAGCGGCTTGCCGCTGCCTTCTACGCGAGCCATAGCAAAAACATCGTTAACCGGCAGGTTATGGTCGCGGAACAGCTGCGCCAGCGTTTGCCCGGAAGCGATTTGATAGTTCGTCCACTCGCCCTGGGCATCACCTTTGGGCTGCGTATCTGCAGGATCGCTGAGCTCCGCCTGCAGCGGCACATCCGTGGTAGTGCGCTCTATATTAACGGGGCGCGACGGCTGCTCCGGCTGGCGCGGCGAAGGCCAGAGAAAGGCCAGCAACACCAGCGCGCTGGCAAGAACGATGCCGCGGCGGTGAAAGGGCGGCAGTGGATCCATCCAGCGCGCTGAGTCCGTCAGGTGCCAGATCCGGTTAAACCACCGTGATGCTGATGACGCTTTAGTTGCAGGCATGGCGTCGTCCTCCTTGCGCGATCCTCGCGCGAATGAAATATACCGCTGTAACAAAGCTGAAAGCGGCGGGCGTTTCCTTCGTCTACGGGCAATATGCCCCATGTTGACCTCTACTGAAATATAGCTGATAGCGCACTCTCCGTGCGGCTTTTATGCCGCTGACGGTACGGCAGTATTGTTTCCTTTTACGCTGAAAATGTCATCCGGAGAAGATGGCGTTTTACCCCTGTAGCCAGCGCTGTTATGCTTCGTGCTCAGTTTTATCACCAGTAAAGGAAAATCCATGACTACCCCTTCTTTAGACAGCGTAGAAGCCCAGGCAAGCTACGGTATCGGTTTACAGGTTGGCCAGCAGCTGCTGGAATCCGGACTGCAGGGCCTGCAGCCAGAAGCGTTACTGGCTGGCCTGCGCGACGCGCTGGAAGGGAACTCTCCGGCTGTGCCTGTGGATGTGGTGCACCGCGCGCTGCGCGAAGTGCATGAGCGTGCCGATGTGGTTCGTCGTGAGCGCCAGCAGGCGATGGCGGCAGAAGGCCAGAAATTCCTGGAAGAGTACGCGCAGCGCGATGGCGTGAGCGGCACCGAATCCGGCCTGCAGTTCAGCGTGATCAAACAGGGCGACGGCGCTATTCCGTCCCGCCAGGATCGCGTGCGCGTTCACTACACCGGCAAGCTGATTGACGGCAGCGTTTTCGACAGCTCCGTGGCGCGCGGCGAACCGGCTGAATTCCCGGTAAGCGGCGTGATCCCAGGCTGGATCGAAGCACTGACCCTGATGCCGGTAGGCTCAAAATGGGAGCTGGTTATCCCACAGAACCTCGCCTATGGCGAGCGCGGCGCCGGGGCTTCTATCCCGCCATTCAGCACCCTGGTGTTTGAAGTCGAGCTGCTGGAAATCCTGTAATAGCCAGGGCTACCGGAAAGCCTGCGGGCTTTCCGGTACGCCTCAATTTACTGCTTTTGTAAGTCCACGCGATAAATAGCAAAGCCTATGCTATCCGTACCGGTTTTGCTGACGGGATAAAGCACGCGCTCGCGGATAAAGTCTTCCGCCTTTTTATCCGGCGAGGTTTCAAAGCGAATATCCAGCGGCGTTTTAGTGCCGATAGCCGCCAGCCGCCAGTTATTATCGGCCTGCGGATTAACCTCACCATGCGCCTTTGTTTGCGCCGCAATATAGGCCGCTACGATAGCGCGGTTCTCATCCGGAGAAGCAAAAGCCACATGGCTTTCGCCGGTTCCGGCGAACTTGCCGCCATAGGCACGATAATTATTGGTCGCCACCAAAAAGGTCGCCTCGGGATCTATGGGCTTTCCCTGATAAGTCAGATCGCGGATACGCGAGGCTTTATCATTGATGAGCTGGCATTCCGCGTCATAGCGGGCGGGCTGGGTTACATCAATTTGATAGCTGACGCCGTCGATCACATCGAAGTTATAGGTACGGAAATCCCAGTTAAGCAGCGACTGCGGCTTTGCGCTGGCAGGATCGATCTGGTTAAACTGGCCGGCTGAACACTCCAGCCACTCTTTGACCTCTTTGCCGCTGGCTTTCACTACCGCCAGCGTATTGGAATAAAGATAGAGATCCGCCGCGTTACGGAACGTCAGCGGGCCTTTTTCCACCTCGACATAGCTGGCAGGATCGTTTTTCCGGCCGCCTGCTTTAAATGGCGCAGCGGCGGAGAGCACCGGCAGATTAGCCAGATCCGGATCGCCCTGAATAAAATGTTCTACGTAATCACGCTGCGCGTTATTCACTATCTGTACGGTGGGATCGTCCTGAATCAGCGACAGATAGCTGTACATCACGTCTGATGCTTTCCCAATCGGTTTACTGACAAACTCGCGCGTGGCCTGGTGATCCTGAGCCATCACCTTAAGTAGCGCCGGATCTTCCGCCGCCAGCGATTTTTTCGCCGCCGTATCGTAGATGGGGCGCGCCTGAGCGACCGCCTCGCTTACTCGCCAGCGGCCCGAATCATTGTTAAGCACCAGATCGACTACGCCGAGGTGGTTGCCCCACATGCCCGGCATTACCGCCGGTACGCCGTTCAGCGTGCCTTTAGCGATATCCGCGCCCTTAATCGCCGCAAAATCCTTGCTCGGGAAAACCGCATGCGCGTGGCCAAACAAAATGGCGTCGATGCCCGGCACCTGGCTGAGATAGTAAACGGAGTTTTCCGCCATCGCGTGCCACGGCTCGCTGGAAAGCCCGGAATGTGGGATGGCCACTATCAGATCCGCGCCCTGTTTGCGCATCTCCGGCACCCACTTGCGGGCGGTTTCGGTAATATCTTCCACGGTAATTTTGCCGCTAAGGTTCTGCTTATCCCAAATCATGATCTGCGGCGGCACAAAGCCGATATAGCCGACCTTTAGCTGATGGCTGCCGCCCTGGCGATCCCTGACTTCCTCCGTCTTAATCAGGAAAGGCCGGAACAGCGGCTTGCCGCTGTGGATATCGATAATATTGGCGTTGATATAGGGAAAGCGGGCGCCGCTGATGGCTTTTTGCAGATAGTCCAGGCCGTAGTTGAACTCGTGATTGCCCAGGTTGCCTACGGTGTAATCCAGCGTATTCATCGCCTTATAAACGGGATGGATTTCGCCCTGCTGCAAACCCTTAGCCGCGACGTAATCGCCCAGCGGGCTGCCCTGAATAATATCGCCGTTATCCACCAGCACGCTGTTCGTCGCCTCTTTGCGGGCCGACTCAATCAGCGTGGCGGTGCGCACCAGGCCGAATTTCTCCGTGGGCGTGTCCTTGTAGTAGTCAAAATCCATCATATTGCTGTGCAGATCGGTGGTTTCCAGCAGGCGGAAATCCACCGTGGCTGCATGCAGCGCGCAGCTAACCAGCAGAGCGCCAAGCGTCATAACGGGCTTAATCATTTTTTCTCCTTACCTTATTGAGCTCCTAACGTCGCAAAGTTTTGTGAAACTAATACCTTCTGTCTCACAGATATGTGACCAGCTACAAATATTTTCCTCTTATGCCGGCGAAAGGCTGAATCATTGACCCCGATGCCGGGTCAATCAGAGAAAAAACAGCAGCGCCTGCGCTATAAAATAATTTATGCTATTGATAACTAAGCGCTGACGGATCCTGGGGTATCCAGGTTTCGCCATCGACTATGATCAAGAGAGCGCTGGCGCCAGCGTCAGCTCGCCAATCAAGGGGTGGAAAATGTTAGAGAATATATGCCAGCTGGCACGAGAGGCAGGCGTTGCCATCATGCAGATCTACGATGGTCAGGCGCCGCTTGACGTCTCCACTAAATCCGATGATTCGCCAGTGACTGCAGCGGACATCGCCGCGCACAAAGTCATTTTGCAGGGCCTTGCCGCGCTAACGCCGGAAGTACCGGTTCTTTCGGAGGAAGATCCTCCGGGCTGGGAAGTGCGTCAGCACTGGCAGCGTTACTGGCTGGTGGATCCGCTGGACGGTACCAAAGAGTTTATCAAGCGCAACGGCGAATTTACCGTGAACATTGCGCTGATTGAAGCGGGCAAGCCAGTGCTGGGCGTGGTCTATGCGCCGGTGATGCAGGTGATGTATTCGGCCGCCGACGGCAAGGCATGGAAAGAAGAGGGCGGTATAAAAACGCAGATCCACGTACGCGAAGCGCGTCCGCCGCTGGTGGTGGTCAGCCGCTCGCATTCAGATAGCGAGCTGGAGGATTATCTCAGCCAGCTGGGTGAACACCAGACCATCGCCATCGGCTCCTCGCTGAAATTTTGCCTGGTGGCGGAAGGCAAAGCGCAGCTCTATCCCCGCTTTGGGCCGACGAACATTTGGGATACCGGCGCAGGCCATGCCGTAGCTATCGCGGCGGGCGCGCACGTGCATGACTGGCAGGGGAAAACGCTGGACTATGCGCCGCGCGAGTCTTTCCTGAACCCGGGCTTCCGCGTTTCAATCTTTTGAGGCCGGGCGCCGCCTCTTCAGGCGGCGCTTTTATTGCCTAACGTAACAGAGCTCTTACCAGGGCAATCACCTGCGGCACTTCCTGCTGCGTCAGCGCGCCATCTTTAACGAAGCGCACCTTTCCCGCTTTATCCAGCACAATGATTGCCGAGCCTTCATCCTTAAGCCCCCAGGCCTTTTTAGCGTTACCTTTGCTATCGACAATGAATTGCGACCAGGGATACTGCTTTTTATTGCTCTGAATACTGCTGCGCACAAACATGCCGGTGCCGGGAATTGCATCATCGGTGTTGATCACCGTAGTGGTCTGGTAACGATCGCGCGGGAAACCGGCAGCTTTGACTGCCTCAATCAGCGCCGCATTTTTCTCTTTAGCAGAGGCGCGACCGGCAATATGCTGCACTATTCTTACTTTGCCGGTCAGCGCCGCGCTGTTCCAGTTGCGATAATCGAACTCGTCCTGCTGATAACGCAGTTCGCCCCGATCGCTGATGCCAACGGGCGGCACGCGCTCGCCCGCGACAAAATTATGCGCATTGGCGAGCAGCGGAGAGAGCAGCGTAAACAGCAATAGCGGCAGGCGGAAAATTATCATGGCGCGAAAAAACTCATTAGTCATGTTCCTGCAATAATAAACGTGGATGATGCACCTGTCGCCGGGGCATAACAACTTTGCAACACGACGCACAATTTCGCCAGATGCAAAGGTTTATACTGTTCGCCTGCGTCAGGATGAAAGAGCCTACTGTCATGATGTGTAAAAACAGTAAAAAAATTCGGTTTTAAGAATTTTGGAAGTGAAACCTGGTCTATAGTGTATCCACTTTGTGCTGCAAAGCTTCGTACCAAGTCTGGACACGACGCAGCACGTATTCTCTCTCAGGAGTTGTAACATGAAGATTTTTCAGCGCTATAATCCGCTGCAGGTAGCGAAATACGTCAAAACCCTGTTCCGTGGCCGGATCTACATCAAAGATGTAGGCGCGTTTGAGTTTGATAAAGGTAAAATCCTAATCCCACGCATTAAAGATAAGCAGCACTACAGCGTAATGTCAGAAGTGAACCGCCAGGTTCTGCGGTTACAGACCGAGTTCAACTAAGGTTGGGCATCAAGAAAAAGGCGCGAATTTCGCGCCTTTTCTGTTTTATTCTTCCACCATTTTGCTCAGCACGGCGGCCGCGCCTTGTCTGGTTTCGTCAATTCTGGTGACCAGCAGCTGATCGATGCGGTAGCTGTCGATATCTACTACCTCGAACTTATAGCCGTGGAACTTCACAAAGTCGGTGCGCTTGGGGATTTTCCGCAGCATATACATCATAAAGCCGCCGATGGTTTCATAGTTGCCGGACTGCGGGAATTCATCTATATCCAGCACGCGCATTACATCGTCGATTGGCGTGCCGCCTTCCACCAGCCAGGAGTTCTCATCGCGCGCCACGATTTGTTCTTCCATGCCCTGACCGACCAGATCGCCCATTAGCGTGGTCATGACATCGTTCAGCGTGATGATACCTACCACCAGCGCGTATTCATTCATGATCACCGCAAAGTCTTCGCCAGCGGTTTTGAAGCTTTCCAGCGCTTCTGAGAGCGTTAACGTATCCGGCACTATCAGCGCCGAGCGAATTTGTACGCCGCTGTTCAGCGCCATGCTCTGGTTGCCCAGCACGCGCAGCAGCAGCTCTTTGGAATCCACGTAGCCGACGATATGGTCGATATCATCATTACAGACCAGGAACTTGGAGTGCGGATGATTGGCAATCTTTTCCTTCAGGCTTGCCTCTTCCTCGTGCAGGTTGAACCATATTACGTTTTCGCGCGAGGTCATGGAGGAAGGTACGGTACGAGACTCCAGCTCGAAGACGTTTTCGATCAGCTCATGCTCCTGCTTGCGCAGCACGCCCGCCAGCGCGCCAGCCTCTACCACGGCATAGATATCGTCTGAAGTAATATCGTCCTTGCGCACCAGCGGGATTTTAAACAGGCGGAAGATAATATTGGCGCCGCCGTTAAAGAACCACACCAGCGGCCGGAAGATAAACAGGCAGAGGCGCATAGGATTGATGATCTTTAGCGCGATGGTTTCCGGCGCGATCATCCCTAAACGCTTAGGGAAAAGGTCGGCGAACAGGATAAACAGGCTGGTGACCACGGTAAAAGAGGCAATAAAGCTTAGCTGCTCCGCCAGTACCGGGCCGGTAAAACGGTCGAAGAGCGTGCGGAACACGGGCGAGAAAGCGGAATCGCCGACGATACCGCCGAGAATGGCGACGGCGTTGAGGCCAATCTGCACCACGGTAAAAAACATGCCGGGCGTTTCCTGCATTTTCAGCACGCGCTGCGCGTTGATGTTGCCTTCGTCCGCCAGCAGCTTCAGCTTGATTTTGCGCGAGGCTGCCAGAGAGATTTCTGAAAGTGAAAAAAACGAGCTGATGGCTATCAGCATTAAGATGACAAGCAAGCTGTCTAACATAAAACATCCATTAAATGGCCGGTTTGGGCGCTTTCGGTGGAAAGCGCGCTAAAGCAGGCCTTAAGTTGATTACCTGTCATTTTTGGCCTGGGCAGCGCATGGCGCGGCGTACTTCCTGTATCCTTCGGCGGCGACGGGCTATCCGTGCCAAAAATGTCTGCGCCGTTAACCGGAGCAGAAAACTGTTAAGCTGGCCGCTATCCGGCCGCTGCTGTGGATTATAGCCGCGGTGAAGATTGCTTACAATTGCGGCGCTACGCGGCCGGTGCAGTGAGATTTATCCGAGTATGGGGACTAAGCTGACCTGGCGTAACATTCCCATACGATAGCCGGTTGTAACCTGGCGATTGTTTGCACACAATAACGCAAATTTCGGCTTTTCGAATAAAAAGAGCCGCTGAGCCCGTAAAAAGTTGCCATGCTTAAGCGGGCCATTGGGAAGATTCAGCCGTTGCGCCCATCTGGAGGGCGGCAATAATATCAGGAGTTAGCGTGCCACGAATTCACGTCTATTGCATGTTAGGTCTGATCGCAGCCGCACCCGTCGCTCAGGCGGCCACGGTGCGCCTGCAGGTCACAGGCCTGACCGGGGAACTACAAAAAAACGTGCGGGCGAGACTGTCCACCATCTCCAGCGAGGAAGTCACCTCCGATGGGCGTTTTCGCGCGCGCGTTAGCGAAGCGGTTAAGGAAGGGCTTAAGGCGCTGGGCTACTACGAGCCGGATATTGAATTTGAGCTACAGCCGCCGCCTGCGGGCGGTAAAAGACCGGTGCTGCTGACCAAAGTCGATCCCGGCCAGCCGGTGAAGCTGGCAGGCGAAACGGTGATTATTCGCGGCGAAGCCCGCACCGACGAAGATTATCAAACGCTGGTGCGTAGCGGTAAAAGCAAAATCGGCGGCGTACTTAATCACGGCGACTATGACAGCTTTAAAAGCTCGCTCAGCAACCTGGCGCTGCGCAAGGGCTACTTCGACGGCGACTACCGTAAAAGCCAGCTGGGCGTTTCCGTCGAGCGGCGCGAGGCGTTTTGGGATATCGATTACGACAGCGGCCAGCGCTACCGCTTCGGCGACGTCAGCTTTGAAGGCTCGCAAATCCGCGAAGAGTATCTGCAAAATCTGGTGCCCTTTAAAAAGGGCGACTACTACAGCTCGCGAGATTTGGCAGAGCTGAACCGTCGGCTCTCTTCAACCGGCTGGTTTAACTCCGTAGTGGTGGCGCCGCAGTTCGACCAGGCGCGTAAAAGCAAAATCCTGCCGCTACACGGTGTGGTCAGCCCGCGCACGGAAAATACCATCGAGACAGGCGTAGGTTACTCTACCGATGTCGGGCCAAGGGTGAAAGCGACGTGGAAAAGGCCGTGGGTAAACTCTTACGGCCACAGCTTCACCACCAGCGCCAATATTTCCGCGCCGGAGCAGCAGCTCGACTTCAGCTATAAAATTCCGCTGCTGAAAAATCCGGTGGAACAGTACTACCTGCTACAGGGCGGCCTGAAAAGAACGGATCTCAACGATACTAAAGCGGATTCCACCACGCTGGCCGCTTCGCGCTACTGGGAATCCTCTACCGGCTGGCAGCGCGCTATTAACCTGCACTGGAGCCTGGATCACTTTACTCAGGGTAACGTCACCAATACCACCATGCTGATCTATCCTGGCGTCAGCATTAACCGCACCCGCTCGCGCGGCGGCCTGATGCCGACATGGGGCGACTCGCAGCGCTACTCGCTGGATGTCTCCGACACTACCTGGGCTTCAGATATCGATTTCGCCGTGGTGCAGGCGCAAAACGTCTGGATCCGCACGCTGGCGGATAAACACCGTTTTGTGCTGCGCGGCAACCTTGGCTGGATAGAAACCAATGATTTTGATCGCGTACCGCCCGATCTGCGCTTCTTCGCCGGTGGCGACCGCAGCATTCGTGGCTACAAGTACAAAGGCATCTCGCCGCGCGACGATGACGGCAAGCTGACCGGCGCCTCAAAGCTGGCGACAGGCTCGGTAGAGTACCAGTACAACGTGACCGGCAAATGGTGGGGCGCGGTATTCGTGGATTCCGGCGAAGCGGTTAACGACATCAAGCAGAGCAATTTTAAAACCGGCGCAGGCTTCGGCGTGCGCTGGCAGTCGCCGGTTGGGCCGATCAAGCTGGATATCGCCCGCCCGATCGGCGACAGCGAAGATCGTGACATTCAGTTTTATATCGGTTTGGGGCCTGAACTATGAAGCTTTGGAAAAAGGTCCTTATTGGCATCCTGATTTTCCTGGTCGTCCTGCTGGGCGGCGTGGCGTTTTTAATCGGCACCACCACCGGCCTGCATTTAGTGCTGAACGGTGCGGCCCGCTGGGTGCCGGGCCTGGCGATCAAAGAAGTCAGCGGCGGCTGGCGCAACCTGACCCTGAAGGGCGTGCAGTATGAGATGCCGGGCGTCACGGTGAACGCCGGCGAATTTCATCTGGCGCTGAATCTGGGCTGCCTGAAAAACAGAGCTTTCTGCGTTAACGACCTGGCGCTACGAGATGCCAGCGTAGTGGTAGACAGCAAAAAGCTGGGGCCGGCCGCGCCGGAAAGCAAAGAAGATGAGTCATCCGGCGATCTCAGCACGCCTTATCCCATTACGCTGCGCCGTCTGGCGCTGCATAACATCACGGTCAAAGTAGACGATACGGCGATCTCTCTGGCGGACTTTACTTCCGGCCTCGGCTGGCAGCAGCGCGCGCTGACCTTAACGCCGACCCATATTCAGGGGCTGCTGATCGCGCTGCCGAAGGCGGCCAAAGTAGCAGATGAACAGGTCGTGCAGCCGAAAATAGAGCAGCCCAAAGCAGAAGAGCCGCCATTAGGCGAAACGCTGAAGGAGATGTTCGCTAAGCCGCTGCTGCCGGATCTGCCCGACTTTAAAATGCCGCTGGACGTGAATATTCAGCAGATTCTCGGCGAGCAGCTACGCATTACGGGCGATACCGATATCGCTATTACGCGCCTGCTGGTGAAGGCGCAAACTCAGGATCGCCTGCTGCGGCTGGAGACCCTGGATGTGGATTCGCCGCAGGGCCAGCTTAACGCCAGCGGCCAGGCGCAGCTTGCCGCCAACTGGCCGGTGAACTTCAATCTGACCAGCTCGCTTAACGTCGATCCGATCAAAGGCGAGAAGATCAAAATGACCGTAGGCGGCGGCCTGCGCGAGCAGCTGGATCTGGCGCTAAACCTTTCCGGCCCGGTCAGAGCGCAGCTGAATGCGCAGACGCAGCTGGCGGAAGCGGGTCTGCCACTGGCGATGACGCTGCAAAGCGCGCAGCTACGCTGGCCGCTGACGGGTGAAACGCAGTACCAGGCCGATAACTTCAGTTTTAGCTTTAAAGGCAAAGCCACAGACTACGTAATGTCGCTGAAAACCGCGCTGCGCGGCCAGCAGATCCCGCCTGCCACATTGACGCTGGACGGCAAAGGCAACGTGGAGCAGTTCTCGCTGGATAAGCTGCGGCTGGCGGCGCTGGAAGGCACCACGGATCTGACAGCGCTGGTGGACTGGAGCAAGGCGATCAGCTGGCGCAGCGAGCTGACGCTTAACGGCATTAACACCGCACGGCAATATCCGGACTGGCCCGCGAAGCTGGAAGGCAAAATTACCACGCGCGGCAGCCTGTATGGCGGTAGCTGGCAGATGCGAGTACCGGAGCTGAAGCTGCGCGGCAACGTTAAGCAGAACGCGGTCAGCGCGGATGGCTCGCTCTACGGCAACAGCTATAACCAGTGGGATATTCCCGGCATTAAATTGGTGCTTGGTCGCAACAATATCGATCTGAAAGGCTCGCTTGGCGACAAGCTGGCGCTGGACGCCGATATTGATGCGCAGCATTTGGACAACGCGCTGCCGGGCCTGGGCGGCGTGGCAAAAGGCACCATCAAGGCGCGCGGCGATCTGAAAACTCCGCAGCTGCTGGCCGATCTCACCGCCACAGGCTTACGCTGGCAAGCGATGAGCATCGCTCGCGTGCTGCTACAGGGCGATGTGAAATCGGGCGAGCAAATCCAGGGCAAAGTGGCGCTGCGAGTGGATCGGCTGAAACAGGATTCGCTGGCGATCGACCGGCTGGATCTGGATGCCAGCGGCGATGAAAAAGCGCACCAGCTGAAGCTAACGGTCAACGGCGAGCCGGTTTCCGGGCAGCTACAGCTCAACGGCAGCTTCGATCGCAGCCAGCAGCGCTGGCGCGGCACGCTGAACAACACCCGTTTCGATACGCCGGTGGGTGAATGGCGCCTGACGCGCGCTATCGCGCTGGACTATCTCAACAGCAGCCAGACGGTTTCGGTTGGCCCGCACTGCTGGCAAAACCCCAACGCCGAGCTTTGCGTGCCGCAAACCATTGAGGCTGGCCCGTCCGGCCATGCGAAAGTGACGCTGAACCGCTTTGATCTGGCAATGGTGAAGCCGTTCCTGCCAGAGGAAACCCAGCTCAGCGGCGTCTTTAGCGGCGATGCAGACGTCAGCTGGACAAAAGAGGGCGGCCTGCCGCAGGGCCGCGTCTCGCTGAAGGGTAACGGTGTGAAGGTTGCCCAGGACGTAGACGGCAACACGCTGCCATTAGCCTTTGATACGCTGAACCTGAATGCGGCGCTGCGTAACGGCCGCGCCCAGCTGGACTGGCTGATCCGCCTGGCGAAAAACGGCCAGCTGGACGGCAACGTGCAGATCAGCGACCCGCAGAACAAGCGCGGCTTGTCCGGCAACGTCAATATCAAAAACATCGACCTGGCGCTGGTTAACCCGGCGCTGATGCAGGGCGAAAAAGTGGCCGGCATGCTCAACAGCGCGCTGCGCCTGGGCGGCAGCCTGCAAAAACCGCAGGTTTACGGCCAGCTCGGCCTGAAGAACGTGGATGTGGACGGCAGCTTTATGCCGGTCGATCTGACCGGGGCCAACCTGAATATGGTGTTTAACGGCATGAGCTCGACGCTACAGGGATTGATTGAGACTTCGCAAGGGCAGCTGGCGCTCAGCGGCGATGCGGACTGGGCGCAGCTGGATGCCTGGCGCGCACGCATTGCCGCTAAGGGCAGTAAAATCCGCGTGACGGTGCCGCCAATGATCCGGATGGACGTCTCGCCGGATCTGGAGTTTGAGGCGACGCCGCAGGCGTTTAACCTGAACGGCCGTGTCGATATCCCCTGGGCGCGAGTCACGGTGCAGGAAGTACCAGAAAGCGCAGTGGGCGTCTCTTCGGACGAAGTGCTGCTGGATGAGAACCTCAAGCCAATTGCACCGAAAAGCACCGCTATTCCCATTAACAGCAACCTGATTATCCATGTCGGCGACGATGTGCGGCTCAGCGCCTTTGGCCTGAAAGCGAAGCTGAACGGCGATCTTAAGCTGGCGCAGGATAAGCGCGGGCTTGGCCTGAACGGTCAGATCAACATTCCTTCCGGGCGCTTCCACGCTTACGGCCAGGATCTGATCGTGCGTAAAGGCGAGCTGCAGTTCTCCGGCCCGGCGAATCAGCCTTACCTTAATATCGAGGCAATTCGTAACCCGGAAGCCACAGAAGACGACGTTACGGCAGGCGTGCGCGTTACCGGCCTTGCCGACGAGCCGAAAGCGGAGGTCTTCTCCGATCCGGCCATGTCGCAGCAGGAAGCGCTCTCTTATCTGCTGCGCGGACAGGGCCTGGATGCCACGGGCAGCGACAGCAGCGCATTAACCTCGGCGCTTGTGGGATTAGGGCTTGCACAAAGTGGGCAGGTTGTGGGTAAAATCGGGGAGACCTTCGGCGTAAGTAACCTGGCGCTGGACACGGCGGGCGTCGGCGACAGCCAGCAGGTTCAGGTCAGCGGCTACGTACTGCCAGGTCTACAGGTAAAATATGGTGTTGGCATATTTGATTCACTGGCGACTTTAACCTTGCGTTATCGCCTGATGCCTAAACTCTATTTGGAAGCGGTGTCTGGCGTAGACCAGGCCCTCGATGTGCTTTATCAGTTTGAGTTCTAGCAATGCGAATAATTGTCTACGGCAGCCTGAGACGCAAGCAAGGCAACAGTCACTGGATGACCAACGGGCAGTGGCTGGGCGATCATCTGATCGACGGCTACGAGTTATACAACCTGGGCCACTATCCCGGCGTCGTCGCGGGTAGCGGCCAGGTTTACTGTGAGGTCTACCGGGTAGACGCCTCGACGCTGGGCGAGCTGGACGCGCTCAGAACCAAAGGCGGCGAGTATAAACGCGAGCTGATGCAAACGCCTTACGGCAGCGCCTGGCTCTATGTTTATCAGCGTTCGGTAGAAGGCAAGCAGCGGATAGCCAGCGGAGACTGGCTGCTGCGGGATAACCAGGATCCTGCCTGACTCGCTTGATATAAATAAAAACGCCGCTCGTTGAGCGGCGTTTTTTTTCGCCTGTTTACTGCGGCGTGCCGCGCAAAAAACGAACAGAGGTTTTGACGGCAATAGCAGGCTCTGACAAACTTCCCGCTATCAATATTGATTCTTTAGCAGAGAAAACCATGGCTTCTCAATACGAAAGTGACTTTTACGGCTGGACGCTGGAACAGGCAGGATTGCTGCAGGCTGGCAATCTGGAACAGCTGGACACAAGGAACCTGCTTGAGGAAATAAGAAGCATGGGAAACAGCGAGCGCCGTGAACTGGAATCACGCCTGGAGGTGCTGTTTATGCACCTGCTGAAATGGCAATATCAACCAGCTTATCGAGGGCGCAGCTGGCAGCTTACGATAGCGGAACAGCGCCGTAAAATCGTGCGCAGGCTGAACCGTAACCCCAGTCTGAAAAGTGAACTTCCTGAACTGATGGCGGACGCCTGGGGCGATGCGCTGCTCTCTGCCGCGCGCGAGACAGGCACCGAAATCAGCGATTTTCCGCAAAAGCTTCCCTGGCTTTGGGCGGAATTTATGGATGAGCATTTTTTTCCTGACAGCCACAAATAAAAACGCCGCTCGTTGAGCGGCGTCAGACTGCTGACTAACGTGAAGCGATGGAGGGCCTGTAGCTGGAGCAAAGCATTACGGGCCATGGACGGCCCGTACTGAGCTGTCATGGAAGACGTTTTTTGCGTCTTTGCGGAAGACACAGACCCTCCTGAGCCTGCACCGGCATACTTCGCCATCAACCTCACGCCGCTCGTTGAGCGGCGTTTTTTTAGCAGCGGAAAGCTTACTTCTGCGCAGCGCGCTCGAAAGAGGAAACGATTTCCGCTTTCGCTGCTTCAGCGTTATCCCAGCCTTCTACTTTCACCCATTTGCCTTTCTCCAGCGCTTTATACTGCTCGAAGAAGTGGGTGATCTGCGCGCGCAGCAGTTCCGGCAGGTCGTTCACATCTTTGATGTGATCGTACTCTTTGGTCAGCTTGGTGTGCGGAACCGCAACCAGCTTGGCGTCTTCGCCAGACTCGTCGGTCATTTTCAGCACGCCCACTGGACGGCAGCGGATCACTGAGCCCGGCTGTAGCGGATAAGGAGTTGGTACCAGCACGTCTACCGGATCGCCATCCAGAGACAGCGTGTGGTTGATGTAGCCGTAGTTGCACGGATAGAACATGGCGGTAGACATGAAGCGGTCAACAAACAGCGTGCCGGAATCTTTATCTACTTCATATTTGATTGGATCGGCATTGGCCGGGATCTCGATCACTACGTAGATATCTTCTGGCAGATCTTTACCCGCTGGAACCTGGTTTAAACTCATGGTGAATTCCTTTAATCGTCTTAAATCAAGTGACGCACATTATAGCCAACTGGATATAAAAGTATTCCCCCTTTTTGGGCTTTCGGAATGCTCCAGTATGGCCGTTAACGGCGCGTGTTAGCTATAAATCCGGCACAAAGAAAGGGCGATCCGGAGATCGCCCTGGCTAGCTTTTGGCTGCGTCCTTACGCGTCCGGATATTCGCGCAGGAAACGTTCGGTATCGTCAACCATATCGGTGTTGCCGACAAAGAACGGCGAGCGCTGGTGCAGCGTCTCCGGCACCAGATCCAGAATACGGTTTTTGCCGTCGCTGGCTTTGCCGCCGGCCTGCTCGGCCAGGAACGCCATCGGGTTGCACTCATACAGCAGGCGCAGCTTGCCCTGCGGGTGGCTGGCGGTGCTTGGATAGAGATAGATGCCGCCTTTCAGCAGGTTGCGGTGGAAATCCGCCACCAGCGAGCCGATATAGCGTGATGTATAAGGACGGCGGGTCAGCTTATCTTCTTCCTGGCAGAACTTAAGATACTTTTTCACGCCCTGCGGGAAGCGAATATAGTTGCCTTCGTTAATGGAGTAGGTGTAGCCCTTTTCCGGGAAAGCCATTTTTTCCGCGCTGAGGCAGAACACGCCCAGCGAAGGATCGTAGGTGAAAGCGTGAACGCCGCAGCCGGTGGTATAAACCAGCATGGTAGAGGAACCGTAGACCACGTAGCCTGCCGCAACCTGTTGGCTGCCCGGCTGCAGGAAATCTTCTTCCGTTACCGGCGTGCCTGGCGGCGTAATACGGCGGTAGATAGAGAAAATGGTACCGACGGAAACGTTGACGTCGATGTTGGAAGAGCCGTCCAGCGGATCCATCAACACCACATATTTGCCGTTTTCAACGCCTTCGAAAATCACGATTTCGTCTTCTTCTTCAGAAGCGATACCGGCCACAATGCCGCGCGCCTTCAGCGCCGCCTTCAGCTTTTCGTTGGCAAACAGATCGAGCTTCATCTGCTGTTCGCCCTGCACGTTTTCCACGCCGCTGGCGCCCAGAATATCCACCAGGCCCGCTTTGTTAATGTCGCGGTGAATGATCTTCGCGCCCAGCTTGATAGCTGAAATCAGCGCCGTCAGCTCACCTGTGGCGTGAGGAAAGTCGTGTTGCTTCTCGACGATAAATTCGCCTAACGTTTTCATAACACAATCCCTGAATCTGCGGTTGAACAGCAGCTTGTTAAACAAACTGCCAACGTATACCGGGGCAGTTTAGCCGAATGAAGGGCAAAGAACATAGGGCAAATTCCGTTTCTTCCGCACGACGAGGACGCTACACTGTGCACCGACCCTTTCAGTAAACGGACCTTTTATGCGTATTCACATCCTCGGTATCTGCGGCACATTCATGGGCGGTCTGGCAATGCTGGCCCGATCGCTGGGCCATGAAGTGACCGGCGCCGATGCCAACGTTTATCCGCCGATGAGCACGCTTTTAGAAAAGCAAGGCATTGATTTAATTCAGGGATACGATGCTTCCCAGCTCGATCCCGCGCCGGATTTGGTGATTATCGGTAACGCCATGACCCGCGGCAACGCCTGTGTCGAAGCGGTGCTGGAGCGTAATATTCCCTACCTTTCCGGGCCGCAATGGCTGCACGATTTCGTGCTGCGCGACCGCTGGGTACTTGCTGTTGCGGGAACACACGGAAAAACCACCACGGCGGGCATGACCGCATGGATCTTACAGGCGTGCGGGCTGGAGCCGGGCTTCGTCATCGGCGGCGTACCGGGGAACTTCGAAGTTTCGGCAACTTTAGGAAAAAGCCCATTCTTCGTGATCGAGGCGGATGAATATGACTGCGCCTTCTTCGACAAGCGCTCTAAATTCGTTCACTACTGCCCGCGTACGCTGATCCTCAACAACCTTGAGTTTGACCATGCGGATATTTTTGACGATTTAAAAGCTATTCAGCGTCAGTTCCATCATCTGGTGCGCATTGTGCCGGGCCAGGGTCGGATCATTGTGCCGGAGCACGACAGCAACCTGAAGCAGGTGATCGCCATGGGCTGCTGGAGCGAGCAGGAGAGCGCGGGCGAAAACGGGCGCTGGCAGGCGAAGAAACTTACGCCGGATGCCTCGCACTGGGAAGTCTGGCTGGATGGCGAACGTGTAGGGGAAGTAAACTGGTCGCTGGTGGGCGAGCACAACATGCATAACGGCATGATGGCTATCGCCGCCGCGCGTCACGTCGGCGTAAAGCCGGAAGATGCCGCCAAAGCGCTGGACGACTTTATTAACGCGCGCCGCCGTCTGGAGCTGCGCGGCGAAGCCAACGGTATCAAGGTGTACGACGATTTTGCCCACCATCCTACCGCTATCCTGGCGACCATGACCGCGCTGCGCAGCAAGGTTGGTGGCAGAGCGCGTATTCTGGCGGTGCTGGAGCCACGCTCCAACACCATGAAAATGGGCGTCAGCAAAGACGATCTCGCGCCTGCACTGGGTCGGGCAGATGAAGTATTCCTGCTACAGCCGCACCATATTCCGTGGCAGGTTGCGGAAGTGGCAGAGGCCTGCGTACAGCCCGCGCACTGGAGCGCAGACGTGGATACTCTGGTCGAGATGATCGCCAAAACGGCGCAGCCAGGCGATTACATTCTGGTGATGAGCAACGGCGGTTTCGGCGGGATCCATCAGAAGCTGCTGGACAGGCTGGCCTGAGGCAACAGCGGGTCGGCTTTAGCGCTGCGGGTAAACGAACCCGCAGCGTTATCAGGCTTCGGCCAGCTCGCGCAGATACTGGAAGATCTGACGGGTGGCTTTCGGCGGCTTATTGGTCGCTTTTTCTTTCTGGGCGTTGCGGATCATCGAGCGCAGCTGCTGGCGATCGGCCTGCGGATAAAGCTGCAGCACGTCTGCCATCGCATCGTCGCCTTCTGCAATCAGGCGGTCACGCAGCATCTCCAGCTTGTGGAACAGCGCAACCTGCTGGTTGTGGCGGTTCTTCAGCTTATCCAGCGCCTGGCGGATCGGATCTTCATCGCGCGAACGCAGCATTTTGCCGATTAACTGTAGCTGGCGGCGGCGTCCCTCTTTCTTGATCTTCTGCGCCAGCTCAATAGCGGCACGCAGATCCTCATCCAGCGGAATTCTGTCCAGCGAGTTGCTGCTCAGTTCCACCAGCTCGGCACCCAGGCGCTTAAGCTCCTCGGCATCGCGTTTAATTTCACTTTTACTGACCCAGATAATCTCTTCGTCGTCTTCTTCTTGATTATCCGGTACATCATCTAGCCAGTCGTCAGGCTGTTTGCTCATGGGAGGCTCCCTAAAAAAGAGGCTAATGCTATCAGGAAACTCAGGCTACTGCGAAATTGTTCGCTGAGTCTGTTAGACTCAGGTAAACCTTAACCCCTGAAGAGCTCGGAAATCTGGTGGCTTATACCCAGAGAAGCCCTCTGTTAATTATATGGTAGGTCGATGAAATTACTCTCCCAAGTTGCAGAACAGCGTAAGACCCTCGAACAGGCGGTCGCGACAGCACTCGAGCTGGCTAAAGCCGGCACCGATGGGGCGGAAGTGGCCGTCACCAGAACCACCGGCATTGGCGTCAGCACCCGCTACGGCGAGGTAGAAAACGTCGAGTTCAACAGCGACGGTGCTTTAGGCATCACCGTTTATCATCAGAACCGTAAAGGCAGCGCTTCTTCTACCGATCTCAGCCCAGAAGCAATCGCACGCACCGTGCAGGCGGCGATAGATATCGCTCGCTATACCTCAGCGGATCCTTACGCGGGCGTAGCAGATCGTGAGCTGCTGGCCTTTGATGCGCCAGATCTGGATCTTTACCATCCGTGGGATATCGATCCCGACAAGGCGATCGAACTGGCGGCGCGCGCTGAACAGGCCGCGCTGAAAGCCGACAAGCGTATTACCAATACCGAAGGCGGCAGCTTTAACAGCCATATCGGCATCAAGGTATTCGGCAACAGCCACGGCATGATCCAGGGATATTCATCCAGCCGCCACTCGATTTCCGGCAGCGTAATCGCAGAAGCCAACGGCGATATGGAACGTGACTACGCCTATACCATTGGCCGCGCTATTGAAGATCTAAAATCGCCAGAGTGGGTCGGCGAAGAGTGCGCCCGCCGCACGCTGGCGCGCCTTTCGCCGCGTAAGCTTTCGACTATGAAAGCGCCGGTGATTTTTGCGGCAGAAGTGGCTACCGGACTGTTCGGCCATTTGGTCGGCGCTATCAGCGGCAGCAGCGTCTACCGTAAATCAACCTTCCTGCTGGACTCGCTGGGCAAGCAAATCCTGCCAGAATGGCTGACGATTGAGGAGCAGCCGCACCTGCTGAAAGGGCTGGCCTCTTCGCCGTTCGACAGCGAAGGCGTACGCACCGAACAGCGCGAGATTATCAAAGATGGCGTGCTGCAAACCTGGCTAATGACCAGCTATTCGGCGCGCAAGCTGGGACTGAAAAGTACCGGTCACGCGGGCGGTATCCATAACTGGCGCATCAACGGCCAGGGCGACAGCTTTGAGCAACTGCTGAAAAAAATGGGCACTGGTTTGGTAGTAACCGAACTGATGGGCCAGGGCGTCAGCGGCATCACCGGCGACTACTCGCGCGGCGCGGCGGGCTTCTGGGTAGAAAACGGCGAAATCCAGTACCCGGTAAGTGAAATCACCATCGCGGGCAACCTGAAGGATATGTGGCGCAATATGGTCACGGTCGGCAGCGATATCGAAACCCGCAGCAATATTCAGTGTGGTTCGGTGCTGATCCCGGAAATGAAAATCGCCGGGCAGTAAGCGCATAACGGGAGGCGCAGCTGGCGCCTGAGGTTGATGACAAACCCCAGGTCGCGTTTAAATCAGTAGCAGAGCAGCAGAGGCAGAGCGGAACACGGACACGCTGTAAATACATCCGTGTAAGCTCGGTTAGCGTGTCCATGCGCCAAACGGTCCGCTTATCCGCTCAGCCTCTGCCGCTATCGAACTACCGTGTTGCGGTAGATAAAAGCCAAAGTCCAGAAACGGTTTAGGTTTGCCAGCAGTCTGAGGCGCAGCTGGCGCCTCTTTTTTATCTTTCGCCTAAAAAACTCCAGTAATTAAATAATCCCGCCAGATTTTTAAACGCGCGCTTCAATCTATTTCCGGCAGCCTTGCTGTCATAACTAATTCCTATATTTTCCCGCCACATAACGTAAAACTTCTTTTTTAGCCGCAGCCTCGCTCTGGTCTTTTTCCGCCAGTACTGTGATTTACCTTCCATTTTTATGCTTTTACCGTGCCGAATAACCGTTTTGTGAAGGGTTACGGGCGTGGCGGACTTCTTTCCGCTTCGAAGCGGAAAAAGGCGGGCTACAAAGAGCCGCCTCCCGGCGTTAATTTATTTTTTCGTGAATAAGGTTGGTACGGAACGGAAAAATAAGGGGCATGGCGTGAACAACGGAGCAGCGGCGATGGAAAAAGGCGACGAGGAGCGCGCAATTCAGGCGCTGGCCGACAGGGTAATGGCGCAGATCAACGAACTGTTTGCCGCCGGTCATATCTATCCCAACGCCGTACAGCAGCAAATGCTGACTTCGCACGTGCGGGCGATGGCGCTGCGCTCGCTAACCGGCGAACCGCTGCCGGAAGTCGAGGCTGAACTCTTTGAAGATATTTCGCCTGAGTCGATGGCGCTGGCCCGCCAGGTGGTGGATCTCTTCGGCAATCTGCCGCAGGAAGAGGCCTGGCTGCTCTCCGTGCATTTCGAAGTGGCAAAAGAAAACGAACGGTAATTTCACTCACTGGAGATTAGAACATGTCGCAAATCATTGTGGTTATCGGCGATCGCTTAGGAAAAGGGCAGAAGGTCGCGGCAGGCGTAGAGAAAGCAGGCGGCAAAGCCGTGGTGGTGCCGGGCGTGGCGGCGGATATGAAGCTGGGCGACGTGATGAAAGCGGAAAACGCCACTTTCGGCATCTCTTTTTGCGGCAGCGGCGGCGCGGGCGCAATCACCGCCCAGACCAAACATGGCTACAAAGCAAAATACGGCATGCGCTCGGTAGATGAAGGCGTTACCGCCATCAACGAAGGGGCGAACGTGCTCGGCTTCGGCTTTATGGACAAAGAAGAGCTGGGCGAGCGGCTGGTGCAGGCCTGGCATAAAAAGCACGGCGCCTGAGCAATGAAAGAGCAATTTACCACCAGCGTCAGCGTCAGCGGCAAAGGCGACAGCAAGGAAAAAGCTTTTGCCGATGCCCTGAGCCGGGTTCAGAGCACGCTGCTAAAGACGATTGGCAAGGTTCTGCTGCGCATTGAACCGCAGGAAGTCCGGGTGGTGCAGGCGCGGGAAAGCGTACGCAAAGAGCGCTTCCTGTTCTTCTTTCTGGCGAGGGAACGACGGAGTTACAGCATCGAACTGGAAATTACCGTCAGCGTGAGCGCTATCGACGTCGATAAAATTAATTTCCTCACGCGCTAGCCGGGCAAACATAACTTAAAAACGTTGGCGCAAGCCTGAAAGGAAAGTGTGATGTTTTTAATTATTCTTTTTAAATCTCTGATTATCGGCGGCCTTGTCGGCGTAGGCGTTGGCGCGGGTGCCGCTCGCATGTTTCACGCGCCAACCACGCAGGGCATGGGCGCATTCCGTACGCTGGGCGAACTTAACTCCTGCGAAGGCGATCCGGCTTCTCACTTCTCGTTTGGCCTGGGCTTCTTTTTTAACGCCTGGGCCTCTTCCGTCGCAGCGGGATCTTTTACCCAGGATGTCGATCACCGCATTATCCCCAACTGGGGCGCGGCGGCGCTAATGATCAAAAACCGCAACCTGGCGGAAACGCTACACGATCCTAAAAAGATGGCGATCGCCTGTGGGTTGATCGGCATGATCGTAGTCGCTTTCCTTAACTCCACCGCTTCGGCCGTACCGGCTGCGTTGCAGGTTACGGCAGTCAAAGTTCTGGTGCCTGCGGCAAACCTGCTGGTTAACACCGTGATGCCGGTGATCTTCTGGCTGGCGGCAATCGACGCCGGTAAAAAATCGGGCTTCTGGGCCACCATCTTCGGTGGCCTTGCGCAGCTGATTATGGGCAACGCCGTGCCGGGCCTGGTGCTGGGGATCCTGATCGGCAAAGGCGTAGAAGAGAGCGGCTGGAACCGGGTTACCCAAATAATGATGTTCGCCATCGTGCTGCTGTTTGTGCTGAGCGGCTTCTTCCGCGGTTTCGATATGAAAATGCTGGAATCCTTCCGGCTTGGCGTGCCGGACTGGCTGTCGCTGATCCACAACTCCCTGAGCGGAAAATAAGGAGAAAACAAGATGGAAGAGTCAAAAAGCGGTTTCTGGTACGCCGACTGGTCTTTCCCGATTTTTGTCGGCCTGCTTTCCGCCGGGGTTTTCGCCGGAACGCATATGTATTACGTCTACGGGCTTGGCGCTTTTAACGAGGTTGCCTTTGTTTCTATGCTGCGTGCCGGCATGGAAACCGGCGTCTATGGCGCGGTAGCGGCTTTCGGCGCGAGCTTTCTGTTTGCCCGTATTATCGAAGGCTCGCTGGTAGGGATTCTGGATATCGGCGGTGCTATCCAGACCGGCGTCGGGCTTGGCGTGCCGGCGCTGCTGCTGGGCGCAGGCATTATTTTTCCCGTGTCGAACTTTGCCGCCTCGCTGCTGACCGGGCTGATCCTCGGCCTGGCAATAGGCTACGTGATTATCCTCGCGCGTAAATTCACCATCAACAACAGCGACTCTACCTATGGCGCCGATGTGATGATGGGCGCAGGCAACGCCTCCGGACGCTTTCTGGGGCCGCTGATTATTCTCTCAGCGATGGGCGCCTCTATTCCTATCGGCCTCGGCTCGCTAATCGGCGCGCTGCTGTTTTATCTCTGGAACAAGCCGATTACCGGCGGCGCTATTCTGGGTGCCATGCTGCTGGGCGCTTTTTTCCCGGTCGCGCTTTAAGTGCTGGTGAGAGGAGCCTGTTATGTATGATTTTATTATTCGTCACGCGCGCCTTGCGGACGGCAGCCTGACCGATATCGCCGTTGAAGCTGGCAAAATTGCCGCGCTGGGCGAGGTGAGTGAGCCAGCAGCGCGCGAGTACGATTTAGCCGGGCGTTTTTACCTGAGCGCGGGCTGGATCGATTCGCACGTGCATTGCTATCCCAAATCGCCGATTTATCACGACGAGGCCGACGCTATCGGCGTTGCTACTGGCGTAACGACGGTTGTGGATGCGGGCAGTACTGGCGCAGACGATATCGACGATTTTTATCAGCTAACCCGCAGCGCCAGCACTCAGGTCTATGCGTTACTAAATATCGCGCGCACCGGTATCGTCACGCAAAACGAACTGGCGGATATGTCGCAAATAGATCGCGTCGGCGTTCGTGATGCAGTGCAGCGTTTGCCGGGCTTTATTCTCGGTATTAAAGCGCGTATCAGCAGCAGCGTGGTAGGAAAAAACGGCGTGCGGCCGCTGCTGGAGGCTAAGGCGATCCAGCAGGAAAACAACGAGCTGCCGCTGATGGTGCATATCGGCAACAATCCGCCGGATCTGGATGAAATAGCCGATCTGCTGGGCAGCGGCGATATCATCACCCACTGCTACAACGGCAAGCCGAACCGTATCCTGACGCCAGCAGGCGAGCTGCGCGCCTCTGTCCATCGCGCCCTACAGCGCGGCGTACGGCTGGATGTAGGCCACGGTACGGCCAGCTTCAGCTTCGAGGTAGCGCGCGCAGCTATCGCGCAGGGCATTCTGCCGCACACTATCAGCTCCGATATCTATTGCCGCAACCGGCTCAACGGCCCGGTTCGCTCGCTGGCGCACGTGATGTCTAAATTTTTCAGCGTTGGTATGACGCTGGCTCAGATTGTCGATTGCGTAACTATCAACGCGGCGCAAGGGCTGCGGCTGGCGCAAAAAGGACGTCTCGCCGTAGGTTATGACGCGGATCTGACTATTTTTGACCTGCGCGACTCCACAGTTCTGTTTACGGATTCGGAAGGCGAATCGGTTACGGGCGAGAAACAGCTGCTGCCGCTGGCCGCCATCGTCGGCGGGCAATGGCGTATTACCGAGGAAGGAAAAAAGCATCATGTCTTCGATTTATGAGAAATATGGCTTAAAGCAGGTCATTAACGCTTCGGGACGCATGACCATTCTGGGCGTTTCTACCCCTGCTGCTGATGTAGTAGAAACGGTGAAATACGGTCTTGACCACTATTTCGAGATAAAAGATCTGGTGGAGAAAACCGGTGCTTATATCGCCGGACTGTTGGGCTGCGAGGATGCGGTAGTGGTTTCCTGCGCCTCGGCAGGTATCGCGCAGTCCGTAGCGGCGGTGATAGTCAAAGACAACGACTGGCTGCTGGATAACCTTCATGCTGCGCCATTGAGCGTGCCTCACGATATCGTGACGCCTAAGGGCCATAACGTGAATTACGGCGCGCCGGTCGGCACCATGGTTGCGCTGGGCGGTGGACGCCTGGTAGAGGCTGGCTATGCCAACGAGTGTACGCCCGCGCAGCTCGCCGCCGCCGTTACGCCGCAGACGGCCGCCATTCTCTATATCAAATCGCACCATTGCGTGCAGAAAAGTCATCTGAGCGTCGAACAGGCCGCTATCGTGGCACGCCAGCACAACGTGCCGCTGATTGTCGATGCGGCAGCGGAAGAAGATTTGCAGCGCTACTACCAATACGGCGCGGATCTGGTGATCTACAGCGGCGCTAAAGCTATCGAAGGGCCGACCAGCGGGCTGGTGATGGGGCGCAAGCAGTACGTAGAATGGGTCAGGCGCCAGTCGTCAGGGATTGGCCGGGCGATGAAAGTCGGCAAAGAGGGCATTCTGGGGCTGACGCAGGCCATTGAAAACTATTTGCAGCAGCCGAAAGTAACCGGCGCGCAGATGGTAGAAAAAATGACGCCTTTTATTGAGAACCTTAACGCTCTGGAAGGTATCAGCGCGCGCGTGGTCTGGGATGCGGCGGGACGCGATATCGCCCGCGCGGAGATTCATTTCGACGAGCTTAAAATCGGCCTGACCACGGGCGAAATGGTGCAGCGCCTGAAAACCGGCGAGGTGGCTATTTACTTCCGCGGCTACAAAGCCAACGAAGGCATAGTCGAAGCAGACGTGCGCAGCGTCTCGCCAGAGCAGCTGCATATTATTTATGTTGCCATCAGGGCATTATTAGCCGAAGGGAAAAAAGCATGAAGCTGACGCCAAATTTCTACCGCAACCGCGTTTGCCTGAACGTACTGGCGGGTTCGAAAGAGAACGCCCGCGCTGTCTGGCAGGCTGCCGAAGGACACGTTCTGGTCGGCGTACTGTCAAAAAACTACAGCAGCGTGGCAAGTGCGGTGGCCGATATGCGCGAGTATGCGGCGCTGATCGATAACGCACTTTCCGTCGGCCTGGGCGCGGGCGATCCAAACCAGTCGGCAATGGTCAGCGCGATTGCGGCGGAAATCCAGCCGCAGCACGTTAATCAGGTCTTCACCGGCGTAGCCACCAGCCGCGCGCTGCTGGGGCAGAGCCAGACGGTGGTCAACGGCCTGATTTCGCCAACGGGTACGCCCGGAATGGTAAAAATTTCCACCGGGCCGCTAAGTTCGCAGGCACCTGAAGGCATCGTGCCGGTAGCAACGGCTATCGCGCTGCTGAAAGATATGGGCGGTAGCTCAGTAAAATATTTTCCTATGGGCGGGCTAAAAGCCGTTGAAGAGTTTCGCGCGGTGGCGAAGGCCTGCGCGGAGCAGGATTTCTGGCTGGAACCAACGGGCGGCATCGATCCGGAAAACTATGAGGCCATCCTGCAAATCGCGCTGGAAGCGGGCGTCAGCAAAATCATCCCGCACATTTACAGCTCGATTATTGATAAAGCTTCAGGCAATACTCGTCCGGAAGAGGTCAGCGCGCTGCTGGCGATAACAAAAAAACTGGTTGGATAGGCGCGGCCGGGCCAGCCCGGTCTTTACGCATTGAGAGCAATATCGGCAACCCAGGAAAAACGGTGAGATTTCCCAATCAACGTCTTGCGAGACTTTTCGACACGCTGCAAAACGAGACGCTGCCCCAGGACGAGCTGGCGCGGCGTTTTGCAGTCTCGACGCGCACCGTGCGCACCGATATCACGGCGCTGAATGAGCTGCTGGCCGATCACGGCATCCGTTTTGTGCTCAATCGGGGAGAGGGCTACCAGCTACAGATTGAAGACGCGCAGCGCTACAGCCAGCTACGGCACCAGTCGCCTTCTTCTTTGCGTATTCCTCGCACCTCGGGCGCGCGGGTACAGTATCTGTTAACCCGTTTTCTTACTTCGGCCTATGCCCTTAAGCTGGAAGACCTGGCCGACGAATGGTTTGTCAGCCGCGCCACGCTGCAAAGCGATATGGCCGAAGTAAGAGAGCGGCTGGCGCGCTACCAGCTGGCGATAGAAACCCGGCCGCGCTACGGCATGAAGCTGTTTGGCAGCGAGGTGGCCGTGCGCACCTGCCTGACCGATCTGCTCTGTGAGATCGCACAGGAAGATCCAGAAGATCCGCTGCTGCATCTGGAGGTGCTGAACAGCGGCATGCTGACGGCCCTGCAACCTCTGCTGAATCATTGCCTTGGGCGTTTTAATATCAAAATGAGTGACGACGGCGAGTTTTATCTGCGCCTTTACTGCGCGGTCGCCGTCAGGCGCATCAGCGAAGGCTATCCGCTTGTCGATTTTGCCGCCGATGACGTTGATGAAGAGGTGCGCAGCGCAGCCCGCGATCTGGCCGAACAGCTGCGGCCACTGGCTGGTAAAGCGATATCCGCTGCGGAAGAGGCTTATCTGCGCGTCAATATCGCAGCGCGGCGTGTCGTTGCGATCGCACCGGATAGCATCAGCCCGGACGACGGCGAGTCGCTGGTTAACTATATCCTCAGCTATATCAACAGCCACTATAACTTTAACCTGCAAAACGATATGCAGCTGCGCGCGGACTTGCTGACGCATATCAAGACAATGATTACGCGAGTGCGCTACCAGATTACTATTCCCAATCCGCTGCTGGCTAATATCAAACAGCACTATCCAATGGCATGGGACGTCACCCTGGCCGCCGTTTCCAGCTGGGAGAAATATACGCCCTATACCATCAGCGAAAACGAAATGGGCTTTCTGGTGCTGCATATCGGCGTTGGCCTGGAGCGGCATTATAACGTGGGCTATCAGCGCCATCCGCAGGTGCTGCTGGTATGCGATACCGGTAATTCCACCGTGCGCATGATTCAGGCCATGCTGATGCGTAAATATCCGCAGATCGTCGTCAGCAATATTATTTCGCTGCGCGAGTATGAGCAGCAGCAAAATATTGAAGAAGATTTTGTTATTTCCACCACGCGCCTGAGCGAGAAGCAAAAACCAGTGGTGGTGATGTCGCCTTTTCCAACGGAATATCAGCTGGAGCAGATCGGTAAGCTGGTGCTGGTGGATCGAACCCGGCCCTATATGCTGGAGAAGTTTTTCGATGCCGATCATTTTCTGATTGTGGATCGGCCAACGACGCAGGCAGATCTGTTCAGGATCCTGTGCGATCGGCTGCAAGAAGAGGGCGTGGTAAACGCTGATTTCTATGATTCGGTGGCAGAGCGCGAAGCTATTGTCAGCACTCTGTTGGGCGAAGGCATCGCGCTGCCACACTCGCTGGGCCTGCTGGCAAACAGAAGTGTGGTCTATACCGTGCTGGCGCCACAGGGCATCGCCTGGGGTGATGAAACGGCCACGGTAATTTTCCTGCTGGCTATCAGCAAAAACGACTATGAAGAGGCGATGGCGATTTACGATCTGTTTGTGACTTTTCTGCGCGAAAGAGCAATGACGCGACTGCGCGACAGCAAAGACTTTGCGGCTTTTAAAGCGGTGGCGACGGAGTGCTTAAGTCGGCTGTAGCTTTAGATTAATATTCTGCAAAAGGTTTAACCTTTCAAAAAGTAAAAGGCCAAATGGCAGAAGCGACCAGCAATTGGCTAAGGTAAAAAACTCTTGTTATCGGTGGGAGTAAAAAGGCGGTGTCCGTGCCGCTAAGGCACGGACAAACGTTAACTACTGGAGAAGGGTAAAGGCGGTAGTGACGTGCTTAACGCCACTAACCCGACTGGCGATATCGGCAGCCGCTTTAGCTTCTGCGCTGGTCACCAGGCCTAACAGGAATACCTCACCGTTTTCGGTAGTAACCTTGACGTTGGAGGATTTTACCTGGTCGCTCGACAGCAGGTTGGAGCGCACTTTAGTGGTAATCCAGGTATCGGAAGAGGCCGTGCCGAAGCTGGCTTTAGCACCGGTGCGGATTTCGTTGTAGACCTCTGTCGCGCCATCCACGCCGACGGCGATCTGTTTAGCGCGATTAGCGACATCGGCGCTCGGCGCCTGGCCGGTCAGCAGCACTTTGCCCTGGTAGGCTGTTGCCACGATGTGGGCTTCTTTTTTGATCTGGTCATCTTTCGCCAGCGCGTTACTGACGCGTAGCTCCAGCGTGCCATCATCGACCTGAGTACCCACGGTACGCGGATCGGTCGCTGTTTTCGTGGCTACTGCCGCGCTGCCGATAACGGCGGCGACACAGCCCTGTAGCATCAGCGCGGTCAGTACGACCGCCGTTGCGGAAATCAGTTTCATCATGGCTCCTTAAGCATCCTGGTGGGGAAACAAAGTGTTATCGATCAAATCGCACAGGCAATTTACGGTTAACATATGCATTTCCTGAATCCTCGCGCTCCGGTGCGAGGGTATACGAATCTCCACATCCTGTGGGCCCAGTAAACCGGCGAGTTCGCCGCCGTCATAGCCGGTTAGCGCCACGATAGTCATATCGCGGGTCACCGCCGCTTCAACGGCCTTCACGATATCACGACTATTGCCGCGGGTTGAAATCGCCAGCAAAATATCGCCAGCCTGGCCCAGCGCGCGTACCTGTTTAGCATAGATTTCATCGTGCAGACGATCGTTGCCGATGGCGGTCAGCAGCACGTTGTCGGCGCTCAGCGCGACCGCAGGCAGGCTGGGACGCTCGGTTTCAAAGCGGTTGATCATGCTGGCCGCAAAGTGCTGGGCGTTGGCGCTTGAGGTGCCGTTGCCACAGCTCAGCACTTTGTTGCCGTTAAGCAGCGACTGCACTATGGTCATCGCCGCGCGCGAGATTGCATCCGGCAGCGCTTCCGCCGCGGCTATCTGCGTCTGAATACTTTCGGTAAAACAAACTTTTATTCTTTCCAGCACGTTTTTCACCTGGCAAGTCATGGGCGGAAACTATTCCGCCGTAAAGGCATCGGGCAACCAGTCAATCTGCGCGCCGGTTATCGCCACCACGTCAAAGCGGCAGCGGGCGCTCTCAAGGCTGCTCTGGCGGCCATTCAGCCACAAGGCGGCGGCTTTCAGCAGCTTTTTCTGCTTGCTGCGGGTCACGCTTGCTGCGGCACCGCCGAACCGATCGTTGCGGCGGTAGCGCACCTCTACGAAAACCCACGTCTGCCCATCGCGCATAATGAGGTCAATTTCCCCGACGCGAAAGCGGACGTTAGCCGCGACAAAAATTAATCCTGCCTGTTCCAGCAAACGGCGGGCCTGTTGTTCATAGCCCGCACCGGTTTGCTGGCGGCTCAGGATGCCGGAACGATCTGTCCCTGACGATACTGGTTCCATATCAACTTCCTGTTGATCACGCAATCCTGGGTGGCGCTCAGGTCGCCGGTTTCCCCTTTCAGCTGGAAGCCCGGTAGCTGGCGCACCTCGTTAAAGTGGTTGGCCAGCGTCCAGGCATCTATGCCCATGGCGTAAAGGCGAACCTGAGAGTAATCATTGTTAAAGCCTCTGGCCGCCTGCTGCATCAGCGCCGGATTGGTGCCCGACAGCAGCGGAATATCGCTGAACTGCACGCCTTCCATCTCCAGTCGGTAATCCGGGCCGCTACCGGCCTGATAGCTGCGCGAGCTGGCGTAAATCTGCGCCATGCTGCGGCTGCTGACGCGCATCGAGATCATCGGCTTGATTAGTGCCATCTCATCCTGCGTCGCCACGATATAGAGCGAATCAACGCTGCCGTCGCTGGCTGCTGGCGTATCCGCCTGCGGTGCCGGAATGGTCAGGCCCGCAACGGTGATGCCCTGAGGCTGCTGCGGCTGGCTAACCACCGGCGTACCGGTCAGACGCAGGCCTGCGCCGCTATTGATGCCCTGTTTTAACTCGCTTTGCGAGCCGAACTGCTGCTGCAGCACGGTAGCGCCGCCCAGCTTCTGCCACTCATCGGCGAAAGCCTTGCTGACGCGATCGCCCAGCGAACTGCGCGGCACCAGCAGCAGCGGCGAGCGCTTGCCCTGATCCCACATATGATGGGCGGCGTCCCGCGCTTCGTCTTCAGGAGAAAGCGCAAAGTAGCAAAGATTCGGATGGTTCTGTACCGATTCCGGCTCGTTCAGCGCAAGGATATTCAATGGCGTCTGTACCGAAGCTAAACGTTCGACGTTGCTTTTCAGCAGCGGGCCGACCACCAGGGTAGCGCCATCTTTCTGCGCCTGTGCCAGTACCTGATCGATTGGCTGGCTGCTGGTGTCGTAAACCTGAACCTGTGCCGAGCTGGATGGCGGCGCGGTTTGGGCCACATTGATGTTTTTTGCGGCAGGCTGTGTATCTGCGGATGGCGCGCTGGCCTCTACCGGCGCGGATGGGCTGACGGCAGCATCTGTTGGCGTCGCGGCCGGGTTCGCTGTGGCATTTGCCTCTGCGGCAGGCTGAGGCTGGGCTGCCGGAGCGGCAGACTGGGCCAGCGCACCGTTTCTGGCATCGTCAAAACCTTTCTGAATCGCCTTGGCGAAAACTTGCGCCTGGCCGTTTAACGGTAGCAGCAGCGCGATCTTGCCGGTAGAGGACTGCTGGAAGCTCTGCACCTGGCTCAGCGCCGTTGGCAGCATTTTCGCGGCCGGATTATTGGGGTAGCGCGTCTGCCAGTCGCTGATACCCGCCTTCAGCATGCCCGGGTCGCTGGCGTTGGCTTTATAGACGCTGAGCAGATCCAGCCAGCCTTGCAGCGTGTTTTCATCGGCGTTGATCACCAGGTTGCTGGCCTGTTCCGGCGGCATCTGGCTCAGCGCCTGCCAGGTAGCATCAATATTTTTCTGCTTGTCGGCTGGGGATGTCAGCAGCGGTTCCTGAGCGATATAAGCGCGCAGCAGCGTTAAACCCTGACTGCCCGCAATCTGTAGCTGGTAATAGCGAGCCAGCTGCTCCTGCGACAGAGAGGCGGTATCAATCTGTTGCAAAAGCCGCGCCGCGCCGTCGGTATCCCGCTGAATAACTTTGAGCTGCGCCTGGAGCAACAGCGATTCCTGCTGCTGCACATCGTTGAGCTGCTGCGGCAGGCTGCCGAGCTGCGAGCTGGCCTGAGGAATTTTTCCTTCGTTCAGCAGCGCCCGGATTGCGAGTAATTGCCAGTCAACCTTGTTATCATCTGAACTTTGCTGCATTTGCTGCAAATAAGAGTCGGAAGAGCCCGTCGCCGCGCCCTGCACGTTGACCGTCGGCGCCTGCGGCCCCTGGCCGGAACAGCCGGCAAAAATCAGGGCCGCCAGCAGCAGAGGCACACAGCGTCCTGCTTTGTTATGAATGACTTTCGAAGGAAGCATACTGTATCCAGTTATGTTTTTTTCAAGATGCTCAATATTAAATCGGCAATTCGGATCAAACAATGAAACAACGCGAAGAGATTTCGGCCAGCACGCTCTACATCGTTCCCACACCGATCGGCAATCTGGGCGATATTACCCAGCGTGCGCTCTCGGTACTTGCAAGCGTCGATCTGATCGCAGCGGAAGATACACGTCATACCGGGCTGTTGCTACAACATTTCGCCATCAATGCGCGCCTGTTCGCATTACACGATCACAACGAGCAGCAGAAAGCGGAAACGCTGCTGGCAAAGCTACGGGACGGACAAAGCATAGCGCTGGTTTCGGATGCCGGCACGCCGCTGATTAACGATCCTGGCTATCATCTGGTTCGCCTCTGCCGCGAGGCAGGCGTCAACGTAGTACCTTTGCCTGGCGCCTGCGCGGCCATTACAGCATTAAGCGCGGCGGGGTTGCCGTCCGATCGATTCTGTTACGAAGGGTTTCTGCCAGCGAAGAGCAAAGGCCGCTGTGATGCGTTGCGCGCGCTGGAGCAGGAGTCGCGCACCCTGATTTTTTATGAGTCGACTCATCGCCTGCTGGAAAGCCTGGAGGATATGGTCAGCGTTTGGGGCAGCGAGCGCTATGTGGTGCTGGCGCGAGAGATCACCAAAACCTGGGAATCGATTCACGGCGCGCCGGTGGGCGAGCTGCTGGCCTGGGTTAAAGAAGACGAAAACCGCCGCAAGGGCGAGATGGTGCTGATTGTCGAAGGCTATCACGCCGTCGAGGATGCGCTGCCGCCGGAAGCGCTGCGTACGCTGGCGCTGCTGCAACAGGAGCTGCCGCTGAAAAAAGCGGCCGCGCTGACGGCTGAAATCCACGGCGTAAAAAAGAATGCGCTCTATAAGTATGCGCTGGAGCAGCAAGAGGGGTGACAAACCGCGCGGAATGCCCTATTATCCGCGCCGAAGCTGACCAGACAGTCGCCGCTTTGTTGCCGTCCCTCTTCGGGGGAGACAGACAGAGGGGAGGAAAGTCCGGGCTCCATAGGGCAGGGTGCCAGGTAACGCCTGGGGGGCGCAAGCCCACGACCAGTGCAACAGAGAGCAAACCGCCGATGGCCCACTTGTGGGATCAGGTAAGGGTGAAAGGGTGCGGTAAGAGCGCACCGCGCGGCTGGCAACAGTTCGCGGCACGGTAAACTCCACCCGGAGCAAGGCCAAATAGGGGTTCACAAGGTACGGCCCGTACTGAACCCGGGTAGGCTGCTTGAGCCAGTGAGCGATTGCTGGCCTAGATGAATGACTGTCCACGACAGAACCCGGCTTACCGGTCAGCTTCAACAATTCAGTAAAAAACCCGCTTCGGCGGGTTTTTTGCGTACCAGGCCAAAGAAAGATGAATGACCGTCCACGACGCTCTCTATGAAAAGAAAGCGGCTTACCGGTCAGCTTCAACAATTCAGTGCCCCGGCGGGTTTGAGGTTGATGACAAACTCATTGCCGCGTTTAAAACGGTGACAGAGCAGCAGAGGCAGATCGGAACATGGACACGCCGTGAAATCGTCCCTGATGGCTCGGTTGGCGCGTCCCTGCGCCAAACGGTCCACTTATCCGCTCTGCCTCTGCCGCTATCAAGCTGCTGTGTTGCTGTAAAAAGAGGCAGTCCTGATGAAGGGTTCAGGTTTGTCAGCAGTTTGAAACCCGCTTCGGCGGGTTTTTTGCTTTGCGGACTGAGAAAAGGGCCTGTTTACAGCAGCCTTCAACCAGAAGTTGAATACCTACAGGTAATCCGTATAGAATGAAATTGCTGCAAGAGCATTCACAGAAGGCTTCAACCAGAAATTGGCCTGCTGTGCCGGGCAGCCAGATGGCTGGTCATCTGCCGGGTAGCTACGATGAGAATCGGTTTCTGAACCCTGTGTGCTAAAGAAATGCTGCGGCTACCAACAAATTTATCTTAAGGCGCCTTGGGCGCCTTTCTTATTCGAGCCTGCCAATTAATACCCCATGCGCTTTCCGGCTGGTGTAGGCGGTTACAACAACATAAATCCATCCCGAATCAGCTTCAGGCGCTTCCCTGGGTTCAAGTATCGCTATACCTAACGAGGACTTTAAAACAGTAGGTCTGTATCTCCTGGCGGGATGATTAAATTCACAACATTTAACGGGTATTTTTACAGCTTTCGGTCATTGCGGCGATGGCCGCGTGGATATCCGTGCCTTTGCCCTGATAGAACCAGACGCTGGTTTGGTCATGAGAGAAGCGCGAAATTTCAACCCAGGCGATAACCTCATTACGGTTATTTTGCAGATTATATTTTTCCGTTCCGTCGGGCAGGCGGCCATCCCGCGTCAGGCGCAGGCTCTGGCTTAACGCCGCCGAATAAAGACAGGCGGAAACCTCGTGCGGCTTTCCGTTCAGATAAGCTATTTTTAGCCCGGGATGCGTTCCCACGTTTCCCGAGTCCACGCACCCGCTCAGTAAAAACATAAAAATCACGGCAAGCAGCTTTTTCATGACTAAAACCTCATGGTGGTCAGACTTGCTAAAGGTACGCCAAACAGGGTCAACCTGGCGTTAACAGGCGTAACAGAAAAAGAGGCCACAAACAGCGCGCCGGAGAAATCTTTGCTTAACTGTTAGCTTAAGCCACAAGGAGATAAGCAATGAAAAGGTCAATACTGGCGAAACAGCTGGGTCTGTCGGAAGAAGAACTGGATGAGATGGATTTGGATCCGGAAGATCTGGATGAGGGCGAAGTAGACGAGGAGAGCAACACCTTCTTTTTCACCGTGCCAGAAAATACGCCGCAGCGAATTTTAGGCAAAAAAGGCTGGTCAATTGGCGAGAGGGTAAAGGTGCCGGTCGACTTGTTTAACCTGACTGAAGACTAAGTCTGAACCCTCAGGCCGCTATCGATGTTCCGGCGGCCTGTTGCTTACAAGGTTAACGCTACTCAGGCAGATCTATTATTAGCGCGCGCGTCGGCGTCTTTGCCGTTAGCGTAACGCTATGCTCCTGCTGAATAAACGCACCGTCGCCGCAGGCCAGCGTCTGCTGCTCTGCCGATGAAGCGGTAACGTCAAAGCTGCCGTGGATCGACTGTAGGTAAGCACGTGCGCCATGCAGCGGCAGGCTGTAAGTCTCATTTGGCTGTAATTTCAGATGATGAAGCCAAACTTGCTGTCGTAGTTGCAGGCTTTGTTCAGCGCCGTCCGGCGAGGCCAGCAGCATATAGCGAGCGCTATCTGGCACCAGCAGGCGCTGTATTGCGGCGTTATCCCGTTCAGGGCAGGCGTCCAGCCATAGCTGCATGCGCGTCAGGGGCTGCTCGCCGCTGAGGTTATGCTCGCTGTAACTGATACCCGGCTGAGTAGCCAGCAGCAAAGCTTCGCCCGCACGCGCCGCGACCGTGTTGCCATCGCTGTCGCGGTATTCCGCTTCGCCCTGCAAAATCAAATTAAGAACATCGACCTTTGGATAGGTTCTGGGTTGTAAGGAAGCCCCTGGTGTCAGCACTTCCTGGTTGAGTACGCGTAAAGAGGCATAGCCCAACAGGTTTGGATCAAAGTAATGGCCGAAGGAAAATGTGTATCGCGCCTGAAGCCAGCCATAATCAGCCTGGCCACACTGCTGCACGGGGCGACTAACGATCATGTTTTCCTCCTTATTAACCGGTAAACCGCGCCGGTCATTATTATCGCTCTATAGTAAGTCGCTGGACGCCAGATTGTTAGCCAGTTAATCTGCTTGCCATATTCAAAAATCCTGACAGAGAATGGCTATGGCAAAAGATCGCGCTCTGACGCTGGAAGCGCTGCGAGTGATGGACGCTATCGATCGGCGCGGCAGCTTCGCGGCGGCGGCGGATGAACTGGGCCGCGTGCCTTCGGCACTCAGCTACACTATGCAGAAGCTGGAAGAAGAGCTGGATGTGGTGCTGTTTGACCGTTCCGGCCATCGCACCAAATTCACTAATGTGGGGCGCATGCTGCTGGAGCGGGGGCGGATATTACTGGAAGCGGCCGACAAATTGACCACGGATGCGGAAGCGCTGGCGCGAGGCTGGGAGACGCAGCTGACGATTGTCGTCGAGGCGCTGGTACCCTGTGAATACCTTTTCCCCCTGATCGACAAACTTGCCGAAAAAGCCAATACGCAAATCGCGCTGGTGACGGAAGTGCTGGCAGGCGCCTGGGAAAGACTGGAGCAGGGCCGGGCGGATATCGTCATCGCACCGGATATGCATTTTCGCGCCTCTTCTGAGATCAACACCCGCAAGCTTTACAGCATTATGAGCGTCATAGTCGCCAGCCCGGATCATCCCATCCATGATGAACCGGAGCCGTTATCTGAACCTTCGCGCGTAAAATATCGCGGTATCGCGGTTGCCGATACGGCGCGCGAGCGGCCGGTACTTACCGTGCAGCTGCTGGATAAACAGCAGCGGCTGACGGTAAGCTCAATCGAAGACAAGCGTCGCGCGCTGCTGGCCGGGCTGGGCGTAGCCTCAATGCCTTATCCGCTGGTGGAAAAGGATATTGCCGAAGGCCGCCTGCGCGTCGTCAGCCCGGAATACAGCAAAGAGGTTGATATCATTATGGCGTGGCGGCGAGACAGCATGGGCGAAGCCAAGGCCTGGTGCCTGCGCGAAATCCCGAAGCTGCTGGCTAAACGCCACGCGCCGCGCCGTTAGCGGAAGCGTTCATCGCGCCCGTGCGGTTCATCCCAGTCGAAAGCCGGGCCGGTGGAAATAACACCGTAGGGATTGATGGTCTTGTGGCTACGGTAGTAATGGTTGCGAATATGCGCCAGATCGACCGTTTCCGCGATGCCCGGCAGCTGATAAATCTCCCGCAGGAAACCGCTCAGGTTAAGGTAATCGCCGATACGGTAGCGGTCGCATTTAAAATGGGTCACATAAACCGGATCGAAGCGCACCAGGGTTGTCCACAGGCGCAGATCCGCTTCGGTCAGGCGATCGCCGGTAAGATAGCGATGCTGCCCCAGCATTTGCTCAAGCCGATCCAGCGACTGGAATAGCGCGCTAACCGCTTCATCATAAGCTGCCTGCGAGGTAGCGAAGCCGGCCTTATAAACGCCGTTGTTAACGGTGTCGTAAACCCAGCTGTTAACCTCATCGATTTTCTCGCGCAGTTCTACAGGATAGTAATCGCCCGCCAGAGCGCCGACGGCGTCGAATGCGCTGTTAAACATGCGGATAATATCGGCGGATTCGTTGCTGACGATAGTGTTTTGCTGCTTGTCCCACAATACGGGAACGGTGACACGCCCGGTGTAATTCTCGTCCGCATGCAGATAAAGCTGATAGAGAAATTCATTCTGGTAGAGGCTGTCGCCCGTGGCGCCAGGAAAGTCGTCAGCAAACGTCCAGCCGTTTTCCAGCATCAGGGGATGCACTACCGAAACGGAAATCAGCTTCTCCAGTCCTTTTAGCCTGCGCATCAGCAGTGTGCGGTGCGCCCAGGGACAGGCGAGCGAAACGTAAAGATGATAGCGATCCGCCTCGGCGCGAAAGCCTTCTTTGCCATCCGGCCCGGCGGAGCCGTCAGGCGTTACCCAGCTACGCCAGGCGGACTGGGAGCGTTTGAAACGGCCTCCTGTGGATTTGGTGTCATACCATTGATCGTGCCAGACGCCATCGATTAACTGTCCCATCATTCTTCCCCGGTTGGTAAAATTTATCACTCAGTTACAATATAACTTGTTATCAGAAAAATGCCCGGGCTATTCTCCGTTAATATTTTTCTGACTTTGCGACTTTGCTTTGATATACAAAATAAAATCTTTTACAAATAAAAGCGTTAATGAGAATTTTGCACCTCCTTGCCAGCGGTTTAGATATTTCCAGTAAAGATAATCATATTTCAACGATCTGTTTTTACGCAGGCATTTGACTTTATTTCTCAGGTGTTATTAAAATCACCAGGCATCGAATAACGGATGCAGGACTTATTAACAAGCAAGGAGAAAATCATGCGTGAACTAAACCATCAGGAAATAGAGTCTGTTTCGGGTGCCGGTTTTTTCGCCGACTTAGGTAAAAGCATTGGTGCAGCTATCGGGAATATTGTGGATTCCGGCACCGCGGTTGGCGGCCTGACCACCGATGCCACCACGCCAGCCGGCCAGTTGGGTTCAGGCATTGGCAGTCTGCTTGAACTGGACTTTGTTACGGCTATTTCAAATATCGGCGCGGGGATCGTCGGTATTGTTAATTTTGGGATTAACGCGATTTCGCAGATTAAAGATAAAAACGCCACAACAGCATAAATTGCTTTTTATTTTACGCTGGCTATTGTTTTCGAATATTGCTGGTTTTTATTCGATAGCCGCATGGCGTATCCGCTAAATCACTAATAGCTTAGCAGGGCATATTGCCCTGCTTTTGGCGCTTATTACCACTTTTTATTTAACAGGCGATCGAGGCTGTATGCGCCAGGGCCGGTAATAAACAGCAGCAGATAACCACCGGAAATAGTTAAGTTCTTCATAAAGTTAATGTCATTGCCAGCCACGCTAAAGTTGCTGTGGAAAACAAATGCAGTAATCAGCGTAAAAATCGCGGTGGCGATGGCGGTAAAACGGGTTAAAAAACCAAACAGGATAGCCAGGCCGCCGCCGAACTCCAGCAGGATAGTCAGCGGCAGCAGAAAGCCGGGTACGCCCATCGCTTCCATATACTGCTGGGTACCAGCGTAGCCGGTGATTTTTCCCCAGCCTGCGACAATAAACAGCACCGGCATCAGAATGCGCGCAACCAGGAAACCGATATCTTCTAATTTTTTCATGTTAATCTCCGATGAATTTAATCCGGCTGAAAATGCATGCAGCCGCTCTGAAGCCAGTCATAACGCGGTAAAGTCGTTAAGTGCCGGTCGTTGCAGAAGATAATATTCGCGGAGAGGAAAGATTGTAAGCGAGATAAACTGTCAAAGTTTTTCAGAAAAATTGATTATTCAGGTTCGGCGGCCGAACCTGAATCCGGACAGAGAGTTAGCGGCCCGGCAGAAAATTGCGCACCATGCGTACCGTGCTCCAGATACCCAGGCCACGTTTGGCCCAGCGCGTAATGCGGCGCGGGTTACGCACTGACCAGATAGCCGCCAGCCCGCTACCAACCGCAATATAGCGCTTGAGGCTGAGCAGGGTCAGCCAGCCACGGTCGTAACGGGCGGTGCTCTCCAGCCAGAATTTCCTTTGGATGCTGAGATCGAGGCGCTGCTGCTGGATCTGTCGTAGCAGTTCGGCCTTACGCTCGTCACGCTCGCGGCTCATTCATGATCCTCCAGCAATTTACGATCGGATTTTAGTTCTTTACGCGTGGCGCCCAGCAGCGTGGAGCGGCGAGATTTTGCCAGCGTCCAGAGTCCGAAAATAATGGCCAGCACAAAAAGCACGCCGGTAGTGGTGCCAATCGCCATCAGGCGATACTGCGCATCAACCGCCCAGATAATCAGCACCAGCAGGCTCATCAGGCCGAACGCGGTAAAGAGCATGGTCAGGCCAACCATAATCAACAGCTGGATAAGGTTGGCTTTTTCTTCCTCCAGCTCGACTACCGCCAGCCTGACGCGGGTCTCTACAATCCCCACCAGAGTGGTGACAAGGCGCTGTCCGATGTTAATGACCCCTTTGCCGGGGCCCTGGCTTTGCTTTAACTCCGCCATCGTTAGCGACGCGTCAGCAGTACGCCCAGCACTACGCCAATGGCGGCACCGATACCTACGCTGGTCCATGGGTTTTCGCGTACGTAAACGTCGGCGTTATCGGCGACTTCACGCGAGGTTTTGGCAATGCGATCGCCGGAATCGCCAAGGCGGGCGCGGGTGTCTTTCAGCGCGCTCTGCGCTTTATTGCGTAGCTTATCCAGCTCGTTTTTTGATTTATCGCTGGTGTTGCTCAGCACTTCTTCCAGCGTGTCCGCCAGGTTTTTTAGCTCCGCGCGCAGGTGAGCGGAAGTGATATCTTTTGACATAACAAACTCCTTAATAATCAGTTATAAGAGCTCTACCTGCCTCAGTAAGGGGCGGCCTGAGCTTCCTTCAGTTCACGTTTTGCTTCTGCCAGCTTGTGTTCACGCCTGGCGATTTTTTCTTTGTCATCGCCATCCGCTCTTTCCTGGTCCAGCTCTTTTTGCCGCTCTGCCACTTTCTGCTGCTGTTCTTTGATTTTTTCCTGATGGCGAGCCTTCAGCTTATCGTCAGTACAGCCAGCGCGCGCTTCCGTCAGCGCTCGTTCCAGCCCCGTTACGCGGCGCTGGTTATCGTGCTGGCGGGCCAGATCGATTTCATGCTGGATCTCCTGCTCTTTTTGCAGGCACAGCGAATCGGCCGCCTGGGCGAAAGTGGTCAGGGAGAAAAGGCTGAGGCCAAGGATAGTGCGGTATCTCATAAAGTGACCTTCCGTTGTTTGGGTTTGCTATAAACACCCAGTTAATCCTGTCATGCTTGTCGGCCACCGCCGATGAATAAAGCATAGACACGAAATACGGAAAGCTCAAAAAGAGAGAAGATTCTTAAGGATAGCCGGCCCGGAAAGGGGATTTCCGGGCGCGTTTTTTAACCGATGCTCTGTTTACGTGAGCCGATGCGGCTGACCCATTCCGAAGCCTGGTCAAGGCGGGCGATATCAAAGCCTTCCGGCAGAACGCGGCGCAGCACTTTTTCGGCGGCGGTGCTTTGCTCCTGCGAATCGAATTTGATCACCAGCGAATTGTGATCGGGCGTGATGCTTTTAATATGAATGCCTGCGGCGTTTAGCTGCTGGTAAACAAAAAAACCATCCGGAACCGTGGTGCCCTGGCGGGATGCACGCACCTGTAAAGCAGTTTCGCTACGAAACAGCGTGGGCAAAAGGGCGACGGCAGCAAGCGCGATGACCGCCAGCGTCGCCATGCCCAGCGCGCGTTTCAGGGTTAGATGAGGTTTCATTACGAGTTTCCTTTCTCCATAGAGCGTTTTTTTTTCCATAAAACATAGAGTGAGCCAACGAGGCCGAAAACCAGCAGCGCCAGCGGCAGCAGCATCAAGCAGACCATCAGCTGGTCTTCATAACGGTGAAACAAAGGCGTTCTGCCCAGCGCAAAACCCAGCACCGTCAGGATCACTACCCACAGTAAACCGCTCACCCAGTTAAAAAACTGAAAGCGGGTGCTGCTCAGGCCCGAAAGCCCGGCAATAGTAGGCAACAGGGTACGCACAAAAGCGATAAAGCGGCCTAACAACAGGGCGGAAAGCCCGTGACGGTGAAACAACGCATGCGCACGCTGATGATACTGCGCGGGCAGGTGCGCCAGCCAGCGCTGCACTGTCCTGGTATTGCCCAGCCAGCGCCCCTGAATATAGCCGACCCAGCAGCCGAGGCTGGCGGCAGTGGTCAATATCAGCAGCGTCAGCGGGAAATTCATGGTGCCTTTGGCAATCAGCACGCCGACGAGGATCAGCAGGCTGTCGCCCGGTAAAAAGGCGGCGGGCAGCAGGCCATTTTCCAGAAACAGAATAGTAAAGAGTACAGCGTAAATTGCCCAGACCAGAGTGGGATCGGCCAGCATGACATAATCCTGCTCCCAGAGGGCGTGAACCAACGCTTTCAAAGTATCCATAAAATTTCTCTGAACATTATTGTTAGCCATGTTCCGGCCAGGTTCGTTACATTTTAATAATAATAAGTATGCGTGCTGAACGGCTTCTTAACACAAATGAATTTTATCAAAGGCAAAAACAGGCGCTGCACGCTTTCAGCCTGGCATAAACGCGGAAAAGGGCAGTTATTTCTTTCGCCAGCCGTTCACCAGAGTAAGTAAAACCCGCGTTCGGGATGTTGTACAGGCGCAGTGAGAGCGAGAAAAGGAGTTTTACAAAGGCTGACATAACTGTGAGTTATCTGACGCCTTCCGCCGCCGCACCCGCTGCAAGAAATATTAATTATCCTGCTCAGAGAGTGATTTGAGGGCGATAACGGGATTTTCACTAAACATATAGCGATCGATGCCGGTGTCGAAGTCATCTGAAGTTGCAGCGAACAACATTTTACGCGTGTGCTCCAAATGCTGCCACATCGCCAGTTTGCTGGCCGCCGGATCTTTTCGTATCAATGCCTTGAGGATACGTTCGTGGTCGTCGCACCAGCTCTCCATGGCGCTATCTTCGATATGTTCGTGCAGTTTCAGCCAGTAAGGATTGTACTGGCGATGGAGCCACATCTTTTCCACGATTTCCGCCAGCGCGCCGTTTTGCGTGGCGCGAGCTATCTGGACATGAAATTTTAGATCCCATTCTGAATCGCGGAAACGGTCTTCTTTTCTGGCTTCCTGCTGGATAGCCATCAGTTGCAAAATATCCTGCGGCGTAACCTGAGTAGCGGCGAACTCCGCAATATTGCTTTCGATGAGCTGCCTGGCCTGCAAAAGCTCAAAAGGGCCGAAACTGGCGAATTCCAGCCTGCCGTCGGGATTAACAACGTTTCTTTGCTGCTGCGAGACTACATGAATGCCCGAGCCTTTACGCACCTCCACGTAGCCCTCGACTTCCAGCATGATGATCGCTTCGCGCACCACGGTTCTGCTGACGTTCATCTCTTCCGCTATCAGGCGTTCTGCGGGCAGTTTTTCGCCAACGGCATAGGTGCCGCGTTCCAGACGACGTTTAAAATCGGCGGCAAGCTGTTGATAAAGGCGCTGAGAACCTAAGGGAACCATGCTGTTTTTCCGGTGGCGGACGATAAATCTGTTATACCACTTTATCGCCCGCGAGGAAAAGCGCGCTAGCCGGTTACCGGATAGGCGGCACAGCGCGTGAGCGGCTTGTTGCTTAGCAGCCCCCAAATGGCGACAGCGGCCAGCAGATCCATGATGGCCAGTACGGCAAACAGCGGGCCGAAGCCCAGCGTATCTGCCAGCGCGCCGACTATCAGCGCAAACATAGTGCTGGCGCTCCAGGCGGCCATGCCGGTCAGGCCGTTGGCGGTGGCCACTTCATTACGGCCAAACACGTCGGAAGAGAGGGTGATTAACGCGCCTGATAAAGCCTGGTGGGCAAAGCCGCCGATGCAAAACAGCACAATCGCTATATAGGGACTGGTAAAGAGGCCGATGGTACCGGGCCCGATCATCAGTACCGCGCCCAGCGTGACAACAAGTTTACGCGAAACGATCAAATTCACGCCGAAAAACCGCTGGAACAGCGGCGGCAGGTAGCCGCCAATAATACAGCCAAGATCGGCAAACAACATTGGCATCCAGGCGAACAGCGCGATCTCTTTCAGGTTAAAACCGTACTCCCGAAACATAAACAGCGGGATCCAGGCGTTGAAGGTCCCCCAGGCGGGTTCGGCAAGAAAACGCGGGAGTGCGATGCCCCAAAACTGCCTGCTGCAAAGGATTTGCCGGGTAGAGAGTTTGCTGGCGTTGTCCTGCTGATGATGGGCCTCCTGGCCCGACAAAATATAGCTGCGCTCCGCATCGGTAAGCTTTTTTTGATCTTTCGGATGCTTATAAAAAATTAGCCAGCCGATCGCCCAGATAAAGCTGAGAACGCCGGTGATGATAAAAGCCATTTGCCAGCTGTGGGCCACGATTGCCCAGACCACCAGCGGCGGAGCGAGCATGGCGCCAATTGATGAGCCGACGTTAAAATAGCCGACCGCTATTGAGCGCTCTTTTGCCGGAAACCATTCGCTGCTGGCTTTTAGCCCGGCGGGGATCATCGCTGCTTCCGCCATGCCTACCGCGCCGCGAGCCAGCGCCAGGCCGCCCCAGCTATTGGCCAGCGCCGTGGCGCCGCAGAAAATGGCCCAGAGGATGGCGAACATCGCATAGCCGATTTTCGTGCCCAGAATATCCAGAATATAGCCGGCGACGGGCTGCATAAGGGTATAGCAGGCCGAGTAGGCGGCAACGATATAAGAGTATTGCTGGGTGGTGATATGTAACTGGGATTCCAGCGTAGGCGCGGCGACCGCGATGGTGTTGCGCGTCAGGTAGCCCAGCACGGTGCCGAGCGTGACCAGGCCTATCATATACCAGCGTAATCCCTTTATTTTCTTCATGAATCCTTTCTCCTGCTCCGTTTTGCCAAAGGCATAAGTCGGGCGGGACGGCTTGCCGATAACGACACCCGCGTAGGGGTTGCTCAACGCCTTGTTGCCTGGCGACTGAACGGTGCCACCTTAACTTGTCATACCTTTTTTAAAGTTGAATGCCATCACAAAAAGACCTTATTCAGAGCTAAACTATTTTTGTTCTTTTAAAACAAAGAAATGTCTTATTTCACACCAGGCTTATCGGCGATGTGAAAAAAACCGCTGCGCGTTTTGTGAGCTGATAAGCATATTTTTTAGTCTCTCAGCGTATATTGGTATGACATATTTTAAGAGCAAAAAGCCCAGGAGAGGTTATGTCAATTTTTATGGATGAAGATTTTTTGCTGTCGGGCGAATTTGCCCGCCGCCTTTATCACGATTTTGCGGCTGACCAGCCAATTTACGATTACCATTGCCATCTGCCGCCGCAGCAGATTGCGGAAAACTACCGTTTCAACAATCTCTACGATATCTGGCTGAAGGGCGATCACTACAAATGGCGGGCGATGCGGGCCAATGGCGTCCCGGAAGCGCTGATTACCGGCGAGGCTGGCGATAAAGAGAAATTTCTCGCCTGGGCGAAAACGGTGCCGGATACCCTCGGCAACCCGCTTTATCACTGGACGCATCTTGAACTCCGTCGGCCCTTTGGCATAACCGACCAGCTATTGTCGCCGGAGACGGCGGAAACCCTGTGGCACAGGTGCAACAGCCTGCTGGCGCAGGAGAACTTCAGCGCCCGCGGCATCATCAGGCAGATGAACGTTAAGCTGATCTGCACCACGGACGATCCCATTGATGACTTACGGCACCATCGGCAGATTGCGCAAGAAGGCAGCTTCGCAACTAAAGTTGTGCCGGGCTGGCGGCCCGATAAGGCCTTTACGCTCGCGGCAGCGGGCTTTGGCGACTATCTGCAAAAATTGTCGGCAGCGGCGGACGTGAATATCGTGCGCTTTCACGATCTTTGCCAGGCGCTGGAGCGCCGTCTCGATCATTTCGCCGCGCACGGCTGCAAAATCGCCGACCATGCGCTGGATGTGGTGCTGTATGCCGAAGCCGACGAGGCTACGCTGGATAGCATTCTGGCGCGGCGGCTGGCTGGCAAGATGCCGGGCCAGCATGAAATCGCGCAGTTTACGACGGCGGTGCTGCTGTGGCTGGCGGCGCAGTACACCCGGCGCGGCTGGGTACAGCAATACCATATCGGCGCGCTGCGTAACGTCAACAGCCGTCAGTTCAGGCTGCTGGGGCCGGATGTCGGCTACGACTCTATCAACGACAGCCCGCTGGCCGCGCCGCTGGCAAAGCTTCTGGACGCCCAGCATCAGCAGGGCAAACTGCCAAAAACCCTTCTTTACTGCCTGAACCCACGCGACAATGAGGTTATCGCCACCATGGCCGGCAACTTTCAGGGGGAAGGCCTGCCGGGCAAAATGCAGTTTGGCTCTGCCTGGTGGTTTAACGATCAGCTGGACGGCATGTCGCGCCAGCTTACGCAGCTGGCGCAAATGGGGCTGCTTAGCCGTTTCGTCGGCATGCTGACCGACAGTCGCAGCTTTCTCTCCTATACGCGACACGACTATTTTCGCCGCCTGCTGTGCGACATGCTGGGCGGCTGGGTAGATAAAGGCCAGGCGCCCGCAGACATTGAGCGACTGGGCAGGATGGTAAAAAACATCTGCTTTAACAATGCTCAGGACTATTTTGCCATTGAACTTTGAAGCAGCGACGGAAAAGCAAAGGAACCTGAAGCAGTAATGAAAAAGCACAGGAACAGGCAATGCCGCGTTATAGCAAAATAGACGAAAGCGATAACGTCGCCGTGGCGCTGGCCGATCTCGCAGCAGGCGATGTGCTGGAGACCGAGGGCACAAGGATTACGCTCAGGCAGGCTATCGCCAGCGGGCATAAATTCGCGCTTGAGCCGCTGGCCGTCTCTGAACCCGTAGTGAAATATGGCCAGCCAATAGGCCTGGCTACCTGCGCCATCGCAGCAGGCGATTGGGTGCATAGCCATAATCTTCGTACGGCTCTTGGCGACAAAGAAGATTATGACTATCAACCTGCGTTCGTTACGCTGCGCGCGCAGGCGGGCGATCGCGAAATCGCGGTTTACCGGCGGCGCAACGGCGAGGCGGCTATCCGTAATGAGCTGTGGCTGCTGCCGATGGTCGGCTGCGTCAACGGCATTGCCAAACAAATCCAGGCGCGCTTTCTGCGCGAGGCCAATGGCGCGGCGGATATCGACGGCGTGCATCTTTTTACGCATCCGTTTGGCTGCTCGCAGCTGGGCGAAGATCACGAAAATACCCGAACTATGCTGCAAAACATGGTGCGGCATCCGAATGCGGGCGCGGTGCTGGCTATAGGTCTGGGCTGTGAAAACAACCAGATTGACCAGTTTAAAGCGACGCTGGGCGAAATCGATGCCGACCGCGTGGGTTTTATGGTATTGCAGCAGCATGATAACGAAGTGGAAGCGGGCGTCGCGCAGCTGCACCGCCTGTATGAAGCGATGCGCTACGATCGCCGTGAGCCGGGCCGCCTGAGCGAGCTGAAGTTCGGCCTGGAGTGCGGCGGCTCCGACGGCTTTTCGGGCATTACGGCGAATCCGCTGCTGGGCCGGTTTTCAGACTGGCTGATTGCCAATGGCGGGACAACGGTTTTAACCGAGGTTCCCGAAATGTTCGGCGCCGAGCGTATCCTGATGAGCCGCTGCCGCGACCTGGCAGTCTTCAACAAAACCGTGCGGATGGTGAACGACTTTAAGCGCTACTTTACCGGGCATCGCCAGCCCGTTTACGAGAATCCTTCGCCCGGCAACAAAGCTGGCGGCATCACCACGCTGGAAGAGAAATCGCTGGGCTGCACGCAAAAAGCCGGACAGAGCCAGGTGGCGGACGTATTAAGATATGGCGAGCGCCTGCGCCAGGCCGGGCTTAATCTGCTAAGCGCACCGGGTAACGATGCCGTAGCCACCAGCGCTTTGGCCGGGGCGGGCTGCCATATGGTGCTGTTCAGTACCGGGCGCGGCACGCCTTACGGCGGCTTTGTGCCAACGGTAAAAGTGGCGACTAATAGCGAGCTGGCGGCGAGAAAACCGCACTGGATAGACTTTGACGCTGGCGCACTGCTGCAGGGTGTGACGATGGAGAAAATGCTGGCGGCATTTATCGATCTGCTGGTGGCCACCAGCAATGGCCGTCAGACCTGCAACGAGCGCAATGATTTTCGTGAACTGGCGATTTTCAAAAACGGGGTAACGCTGTAGGAAAGCTCACCACGGCGGCTAAGCCGTGGTGAAAAGAGGATCAGGCCTGCTGCTCTTCGCGGCGCTCTTCGGCCAGACAGGCCGCCGCGGTAAACAGAATATCGGCAGAGGAGTTCAGTGCCGTTTCGGCGGAATCCTGCAGTACGCCAATGATAAAGCCAACGGCCACAACCTGCATCGCCACCTCGTTGGGAATGCCGAACATATTGCAGGCGACCGGGATCAGCAGCAGCGAACCGCCCGCCACACCGGAAGCGCCGCAGGCGCAGATAGAGGCCACCAGGCTAAGCAGGATCGAGGTACCGATATCCACATGGATGCCCAGGGTGTTAACCGCCGCCAGCGTCAGCACGGTGATGGTGATGGAAGCGCCCGCCATACTGATATTGGCACCGATAGGGATCGACACCGAGTAAGTATCCTCATCCAGATTCAGCTTTTTCGCCAGCGCCATATTCACCGGAATATTGGCCGCCGAGCTGCGGGTAAAAAAGGCGGTTACGCCGCTTTCGCGCAGGCAGGTAAAGACCAGCGGATAAGGATTACGGCGGATTTTCCAGTAAACCAGAATCGGGTTGATCACCAGCGCCATCAGCAGCATGCAGCCCAGCAGCAGGCCAAGCAGATGCGCGTATTGCCAAAGCGCGGAGAAGCCGGTAGAGGCCAGGATTGATGCCACCAGGCCAAAGATGCCGAGCGGCGCAAAGCGGATCACGACACGCACCAGGCTGGTTACGGCGTCGGAGGCGTCGTTCAGGAAAACGCGCGTGGTTTCGCTGCTGTGACGGAAGGCGAGGCCCAGGCCAATCGCCCAGACCAGAATGCCGATATAGTTGGCGTTCATCAGCGCGTCGATGGGGTTGGTGACCATGCTCATCAGCAGGCCATTCAGCACCGCCAGAATGCCGGAAGGCGGCGTAATTTCATTATTGGCGGCGGTCAGCGTCAGCGTTTGCGGCAGCAGATGGCTGCAGGCTACCGCGACCACGGCGGCAAAAAAAGTACTCAGCAGATAGAGAATAATGATGGGGCGAATATTGGTCTTCTGTCCCTGTTTATGGTTAGCAATAGAGGAGATCACCAGCACCATAACCAGCAGCGGCGCCACAGCTTTCAGCGCGCTGACGAACAGCGTGCCGAGCAGGCTGACGGCAAGCGCATTCTCTTTGGAAAACCAGGCCAGCGCGACGCCAGCGACCAGACCGATCATGATCTGGGTAACCAGACCAGCCTGCAGCAAACGCTGCAGCAGACCGGGACGACTTTTTTCGTTACTCATATAAAAAACCAGCGGTAAAAGTGATGGAATGCGCGTCAGCGTCGTGTGCGCTGAACAGGCGGCATCTTTGTGTTTGCGCAGGCAGTATAAGGAATTGTGATAGCAGGGGAAGCGAAAAATAGCCCGGCGGCGGATGAATGTTTCGCCGCCGGACAGGAGAGAAAAGATTATTTACGCTGCGCCAGGCGATCGTTACGGCGGTTAACCCAGGCGTTGATCAGCAGCGTCACGGCAAGGATGCCGCCAACCACGCTCAGCGAAACGGCGACCGGAATATGATAAAAATCGACGATCAGCATTTTAACGCCGATAAAAATCAGCACTATAGCCAGGCCATATTTCAGCATCGAGAAACGTTCCGCCACGTTAGCCAGCAGGAAGTACATCGCGCGCAGGCCAAGGATAGCGAACAGGTTCGAGGTCAGCACAATAAAGGGATCGGTAGTGACGGCGAAAATCGCCGGGATACTGTCTACGGCGAAAATAACATCGCTCAGCTCGACCATGATCAGCACCAGCAGCAGCGGCGTGGCGTAGAGCAGGCCATTGCGGCGCACGAAGAACTTTTCGCCTTCCAGATTATCCGTCATGCGCAGATGGCCACGTAGCCAGCGCACCACGGGTTTCTCGCCAACAGCGCCTTCTTCGTCGCTGCCCGCCATCGCCATTTTGACGCCGGTAAACAGCAGGAAGGCACCGAAAAGATAGAGGATCCAGCTAAACTCCGAAACCAGCCAGCTACCGGCAAAGATCATAATGGTGCGCAGCACGATGGCGCCAAGCACGCCGTAAATCAGCACGCGGCGCTGGAGCGCGGCGGGCACCGAGAAGTAGCTGAATAGCATCAGCCAGACGAAAACGTTATCCACGGCCAGCGCTTTTTCCAGCACGTAACCGGTCAGAAAGGCGAGCGTTTGGGTATGGGCAATTTGCGGATCGGCGGTTTCTTTCAGATACCACCATAAACCGGCAGCGAACAGCAGCGAAAGGCTGATCCAGACCAGCGACCAGAAAGCGGCCTGTTTCATCGACATGGTTTGCGCACCGCGCCGCCCCTGTAGCAGCAGGTCGACGGCCAGCATAATCAGCACCACGACAGCGAAGCTGCCCCAAAGTAACGGTGTGCCTACAGTGTTCATAGTTTTATCCTGTACAAAATAAAATGGCTAACGTCGGAAGACGTCAGCCACATATTTTGTTGTGAGCAAACCTCGCCTTCCGGCAAGGTCTCACTTACAGCCAGGATGCTGACTGCCCGGCAACCGGGCGCTGACGCGCCGTAGTGACGATTGACCGACGAAGAAGTTACTCCCCTTTGCAGCAGTGAAGATAGTCGGCCAGCCTGGCGCGGTCAATTTTTTGCTGAAATATTTAGCAATATTTACACGGCGGGCAGCGAATCGGCCGGAAAAACTACGCCGGTCTGGCGGCGGATCTCCGTCAGCAGCTTCGCTGTAATACGCGTGACGGCCAGGCCCGGATGATCGACCTCATGATTTTCCACCAGCCGGGCGAAGGTTTCCGCTTCGTAAAGCAGCGGATTGATATGCTGAGGCTGACTGAGATCCTGGGGTTTTGCGCCGCGCGGCACCAGGCGGATCTGCTGGCAGTCGGCCAACTGCTCAATAATCAGGGAGCCTTCTTCGCCCTGAATTTCGCCGGGCAGCCCGGACTGGCTGACTTTAGAATGCAGCAGCGTAACGTCAAACTCGCCGTAGTTCAGCAGCACGGTGCCGTGCGCATCGGTGCCGCTCTCCAGCAGCGAGGCCGTAGCGGTCACGCTTGCAGGTTCGCCCCACAGGCTGACCGCCGCCGCCAGGCAGTAGAAACCGATGTCCATAATCGAGCCGTTGGACCAGGCCGGATTGAAGGTATTGGGATTCTCGCCGTCCAGATAGCGCTGGTAACGTGATGAATACTGACAGTAGCTGAACAGCGCCTTGCGCAGTTTGCCTACTTTTGGCAACGCCTGTTGCAAAACAGCAAAGTTAGGCAGGCTGGCGGTTTTAAACGCTTCGAACAGCACGACCTGATTATCGCGCGCGCAGGCGATCATCGCTTCCGCTTCACGGCTGTTAGAGGCAAGCGGCTTCTCGCAGATCACATGCTTCTTATGCTGCAAAAACAGCAGCGCCTGCTGGCAGTGCAGCGCATTAGGGCTGGCAATGTAAACGGCGTCCACCGCCTCCGACTGCGCCAGCTGTTCCAGAGAGATAAACAGATGTTCGACGGCATAGTCGCGGCTAAAGGCCTGCGCCTGTTGCAGCGTTCTTGAGTAAATCGCCGTCAGTTTCATTTTGCCGGTTTCGTGCGCGGCATCGATAAACTGACGCGTAATCCAGTTGGTTCCAATAACAGCAAAGCGGATCATGGCGTTTCCCGATCGGTTTAGTGACAGAGCTGCGCGCTGGCCGCGCCGTGAAGATAAAGTATCAGCGTAGCATGCGAAAAGGCACCGGCCGCACTGACCATTTGATTTTTAACGTATCCTCTCTCACGATAAGAACAGTTTAACGGCGGCGAGGTCAGAAAAATTCATGTCCACAGGCAGTAAACACGCGCTTAACTGGACCAGCATGCTGGTCGCGATCCCGGTGGGGCTGGCGGCTTCGCTGGTGACGCTGGGTTTCCGGTTGCTGATAGAAAAAATCAACCTGCTGCTGTTCAGCAGCCGCCAGGACGTCACACAGGCTATCGGCGTCTGGCCCTGGTATACGTGGCCGCTGATTGTCGGCATCGGCGGGCTGGTGGCCGGATTTTTTCTGCGCTACGCCACCGCCATTGAACAAAAGGCCACGGTTCGCACCGATTATCTGGAAGTGATCAACGCCCGGCTGGATGCGGTGCCCACCAGAACCTCGCTGTTCCGCGCGCTCTCTTCTATCGCCAGTATCAGCAGCGGCGCCTCTATCGGTAAAGAGGGGCCAATGGTGCAGCTTTCAGCGCTGGCGGGCAGCCTGATGGGGCGGTTCTGCTTTAAAAAACTGCCGCTGAAAAATATGGACGTGGTCGCGATGGCCGCCGCCGCCGGGCTTTCCTCTGTTTACCACGCGCCGCTCGCCTCGGCGATTTTCGTGGCGGAGATCGCTTTCGGCATTTCAGCCCTTCAGCGGCTGATCCCGCTGATTATCTCGGCTGGCGTGGCGGTACTGACCATGACGACGCTGGGCTACCGTTCCGCTATCTATCCTTTCTCGCACGCGCAGTTCGCGCTGACGCCGACTACTATAGCGCTGACGGTGCTGATTGGCCTGCTGGCTGGGCTGATTGGCTGGATGCTGATTTGGCTGATCGCGCAGAGCAGAAAGCGTTTTGGCCGCGTCAAAAGCCTGCCGCTAAGGCTGGGGCTGGGCGGCCTGATGGTCGGCGTGCTGGCTATCGGCAGCACCAGGGTGTTGGGCAACGGTTATGAGGTGATAGTAGAGATTATGGCCGGCAGCTTTATGCTGAAAGGACTGATTATTCTGCTGCTGCTGAAAATGCTCGCCACGGCGATTTCGGTCGGTTCTAACGCCGTCGGCGGTCTGTTTACGCCTTCGCTGCTGACCGGCGCACTGCTGGGCGTGATAGTCGCCAGCCTGGCCGCGCTGGCCGGATTGCCGGTCGATAACCCGGTGATCTTTGCCGCCGTCGGCATGGGCGCGGTACTGGCCTCGGTTAGCCAGGCGCCGCTGATGGCAATGCTGATGGTGCTGGAAATGACGCTGAACAGCAGTCTGCTGTTTCCCACCATGATCGCCTGTGCGCTGGCCTTTATGGTGGTTTACCAGCTGCACTCCAGCAGCACCTATCCGGTGATCAAAAATCACTTCAGCCGCGCGGACGCCAAGTTTGATTTCGACAACGGCATTATCTCGCAGTTTATCGTCTCCGGCGCGGCCCTTCAGCCCGACGATTCCGTTGGTAAGGCGCTGGCGGTTAGCTCACTGAAGCGCGAGCGCTTTGTCTATGTGATCAACGAAACCGGGCAGTTTATGGGGGCGGTATCGATTCATGATATTTCGCGCAAGGTGCTGGATAAGGAGATTACGCTAAGCTCGCCGGTCAGTTGCGTCACGGACGAGGCTTTCCCCTATATTTTCGAAAATCAGACCATCACGGAAGGCTGGGAAGCTTTCGCCAGAGTGACGCTGGAGCGGCTGCCGGTATTAAACAATCCCGTTGAGCGTAAATTTCTGGGCGCGTTGACCAAAACCAGCCTGATCCAGAAAGCGAAAGATTTTTTATAGCGAGATCCGCGCTGCCGTCAGCTCTCTTTGCCGCGCAGCGCCTGTTCGGTCAGCCACAGGCGCGTATCGAACTCCAGCTGGTGATACTGCGGCTCCATATGGCAGCAAAGCTGGTAGAACGCCTTGTTGTGATCTTTCTCTTTAATATGCGCCAGCTCGTGCACCATGATCATCCGCAGAAAAGCTTCCGGCGCCTGTTTAAATACGGTCGCCACGCGGATTTCCGCTTTCGCCTTCAGCTTGCCGCCCTGAACGCGGGAAATAGCGGTATGCAGCCCAAGCGCATCCTTCATCACCTTGATCTTGCTGTCATAAATGACTTTATTCAGCGGCGGCGCGTTACGCAGTGCCTGGTTCTTTAGCGTCAGCGCATAGTCATAGAGCGCTTTATCGCTGGTGATGCCGTGCAGATCGGGATAGCGCTTTTGCAGCACCTCGCCCAGTCGCCGCTGTTCGATCAGCTGGCGCACCTGAGCCAGCAGCGACTCCGGATAACCTTGTAAATAGGGTAAAGACACTGGCGCTCCCATATGAATAGCTGGCAAAACGCCGATTTTACCATGCGCAGGCGGTAGCGGGCGAATCTTTGGCCGCGTTGCAAGCCTGACCGCCTTTTCGCATACTGTTGGTTTAGCGAATGACCCGGAGTGATTATGATCGACTACAGAGAGCTGTTTAGCGCGGGCGCAAAATTTGACGCTTTCGCCAAAACCGGGCTGGCTGGTGAGATTGCCGCTGTGAAGGAAGCGCGGACGAAACTGGCCTCGGAAGAGTATCTTTCCTCTGAACTGCAAGAAAGAATTAAGCAGATCTCCGGCGCCTGGTATCTGCTGACGGCGGCAGAATTATGGTGTCCTGACTGCCAGCGCAACGTAACCGCCATGCAGTTTATCAGCGAGCTACAGCCAAACGTATCGCAAGCGATCATCAGCAAAAGCCGCGCTGAGCGCACTCTGTTGCCCGCGCTGGCGCTGGATAAGGTTCGTATTCCATTCACCGTTGTGCTTAACGCAAATTTTGAGCCAGTGGGCACTTTCGTCGAAAGACCGGAAAAGGTGGTTAAAGGCGGCGAAGCCGAGCTTCAGGCCTATCGCGAAGGCACGCTGCTGGATGAAACTATCAGCGATATTTTGGCTATTATCGAAAAAGCCTCCGTCTGAAAGGAGGCTAAGCCGCTGGTGTAGCCCGGCCTGATGCGCCGGGCTGGTTTTCTCAGGCCTGGCGATCGGCTATTTTCAGCGGTGGATGCGGCGAATCGTGGGTAAATTTCACCGGTACGCCTTCGCGAGCGGAACGGTAGATCGCTTCCATCAAAATATGATCCTGTAAGCCTTCTTCGCCCGGCGAGTAAGGCGTCTTATCCTTTAGTACGCACTGCGCGAAATGGTCTATCTCCAGCGTAAACTGATTTTTTGGCGACAGCCGCAGCTCGTTAACCTGTTCGGACTGCTCGTGGCGCTGCGCAACCTGTAAACGCTGGCCTTCGTAGGCAAAAGCGTTATCCAGCGCGATCCAGCCTTTTTCCAGCCGGATGCGCATATCTTTCGCCTCATGAGTTCCGTAGCTGCTGAAACAGTTAGCGATAGCACCCGAAGGGAAGCGCAGCGTGAAGGCGATGGTTTCCTCAACCTCGCTAAAGCGATCGTCATCGGTTGGATTGATAATCTGCGCGTAAACCTCAATTGGATCTTCCGCCAGCATGGTGCGCACACCGTTCAGGCAGTAAAGGCCGATATCGGGCAGCACGCCGCCGCCAGCCAGCGCCGCTCGCATACGCCACTGTTCGCCCGGCCCCTGAACCTGGCTGGTGATCGCCTCAATCACGCGCGGCTGGCCCAGCTCGCCGCTTTGCGTCAGGCGCGCGGCTTCCACGTTAAATAACTCATGCTGGCAGCGATAGGCGATCATCAGCTTGACCTTTGCCTGCTCACAGGCAGCAATCATTTCGCGGGCCTCGTCCGGCGTATTTGCCATCGGTTTTTCGCACAGCACATGCTTGCCCGCTTTGGCCGCCGCCACCACGTGATCGCGGTGCAGGCCATTCGGCGTCACGATATAAACCGCCTGAATTTTTGGGTTGTCCGCCATCTTTTGCATTTCGTCATAACGATAGATAGCTTCGGGATCGATGCCGTACTGCTTCGCTACCGCCTGCGCTTTTTCTGGCCGGTCGGAAACCAGCGCTACGACACGCGCAAACTGGCTTTCATTCAGCGCGGGCAGGATTTGATTCAGCGAAAGGCGTCCCAGCCCAACGATGGCGATACCTAAACGCTCTTCCGGCGGCAGCGGCGTGGCGGGCTGTGGCTCCGGCCTGTCGGCGGCACCTTTCCAGTTCTCGAAGGTGACGGACTGCTCTTTTACCTGGCCGATATCAATGGCGTTGGGCGCAAGGGCTTTTCCGGCGGCGGGCAGCGTCGGGCCGTCTTTGGTTCCCGGGCCGGAAGGGGCGTAATTGCGCTGCGAGTTAGCCATGCGTCTCTCCTGTTAGTTAAGATTGCCGTGCGGCGCGCTGTTTCAGTCGGCGCGTCAGCACAAGGTGATTAATAGTGACGATTGCTGCCAGCGACAGGCACCAGAGCACCACCGCCAGCAGAGAATATTGGGCAAAGCGGCTGTCGAGCAGCGCGCCGATGAAAGCGGCGATAACCCAAATCAGCCAGCGCAGCGCATAGCTTCCGGCGCTGCGAAACTCGCCCGCGGCCAGCACGCGGCCCAGCCTGACCAGGGTGCCGGTGATAAAAGTTACGCCCGCCTCGCTACGCCGTACCTGGTTCAGCGCGCCCATCGCAGCGCTGATAAGCAGCACGGTGCCTAAAGCGAATTTCTCGCTGACGAAAGGACAGGCCAACGCCAGCAGCAAAGCGACCAGCAGCAGCAAGCGGGGCGCGCGCCACGAGCTGGCCTTATTTCCCAGCCAGGCGGCCAGTGTCGTACCAGCCACAAAGGCGAGCACGATAGCGAGCAGCGGCAGCGCTTTCGCCAGATTTCCCTGCTGGAGAAACTGCGCCATTTTGGAACTGTTGCCGGTCATATAGACCGCCAGCATCTCTTTGCTGTGCAGATAGAGCAGGGCATCGGTCAAACCAGCGGCGGCGACCAGTAGCCAGACAAACAGCGTGGTGGACTCAAAGCGAAACGGTCTGACACTCGTCATAGGTAAAGGTCGCAGCCAAGCTGCGCTCCGGCTATATGCGTATAATCAAATATATAGGTGAGGATCACCCTGGGCGCGAGCGAAGCGGGAGCCGGGCTGGTGAGGTTATCAGGAAAAAATCAGAAATTTCAGCCGATAAGGTAATGAAAAAAATAGTCGGTTTTTTGCCGCATGCCCTGGCGGGAAAAGCGTGATGACGCTCGCAAAGCAAGAAAAACGTTTACTGTCGGCGCGTTTTAAGGGATAACTCGCGGGAATTTTTATCCAGCCGGAGATCCCATGAGCCAATTTGAACTGAGCCACCGCACGCTGACGCTGCACCGTTTTCCCCAGATGCGTGAAGAAAGCCCGTTACAGGCATGGGATGCCGCTGATGAATATCTGCTGAGCCAGTTGAACGATGCGCCTGCCAACGGCCCGACGCTGATCTTTAATGATACCTTTGGCGCACTGGCCTGTGCGCTGGTGGGCGAAGAGCTCTACAGCATCAGTGATTCCTGGATCAGCCAGCAGGCGACGCGGCAGAACCTGATGGAAAACGGCATGGACGAAGGCGACGTGCATTTTCTGGATAGCCTGGCCGCGCTGCCCGCCAGCCCGGCTCGCGTGCTGATTAAAATCCCTAAAGCCCTGGCATTGCTGGAGCAGCAGCTGCGCGCGCTGCGTAGCGTGGTGACGCCGGAAACGCAGATTATCGCTGCGGGCAAAGCAAAAGATATTCATACCTCGACGCTACAGCTGTTTGAGCGCGTGCTGGGCAAAACCACGACCTCGCTGGCGGTGAAAAAAGCGCGTCTTATTTATTGCACGCCAGAGCTGCCGGAACTGGCCGAGGGCGCGGAAACCTACAGCTGGCCGCTGGACGGCACCGATTACCGAATCCACAATCACGCCAACGTCTTTGCCCGCAGCGGCCTGGACGTCGGTGCGCGCTTCTTTATGGCGCATTTGCCGGACAACATTGATGGCGAAATCGTCGATCTGGGCTGCGGCAATGGCATCATCGGCCTGATGGCGCTGGAGCAGAACCCTACGGCGGAAGTGCACTTTGTGGATGAGTCCTGGATGGCGGTTGCCAGCAGCCGGATGAACGTAGAAGTGAATCGTCCGCAGGATCTGGCACGTAGCCATTTTGCGGTGAACAACTCGCTGGCCGGTTTTCCTTCCGATCGCCTGCACGCGGTGCTCTGCAACCCGCCTTTCCACCAGCAGAACACGCTGACCGATCATATCGCCTGGCAGATGTTCCGCGATGCGCGTCGCTGCCTGCAATATGGCGGCGAGCTGCGCATCGTCGGCAACCGCCACCTTGATTACTATCGCAAAATGAAGAAGCTGTTCGGCAACTGCACTACGGTTGCCTCGAACCAGAAGTTCGTTATTCTGCGCTCGGTAAAACTGCGCTAGCAGAGCGGCTTAGCCCGATCCACGAATAGCGCTGCTGATAGCCATGCTGAAAATGGCCGTTGCGGCGATAGCTGGCCTGCTCTTCCGCCATGCAGTAGGTGCAGATCTGACTTAGCTCGATCTGCGCCTCCGGCACGCCTTCCCGCATTGCCATACGTTTAGCCAGCAGCGGCAGATCGAACCAGACGCCCTGGGTAGTGCCGATGGCCTGCGCTCTGAGCGCCTGCTGATTGCTGCTTTGCTGCGGCGACCAGGCCAGCAGCGAACTTAAACTGTGCGGATCGTCCTGCCGCATTGCCTCTATCCGATCCTTGCCCAGTTCATAGCAGCACGGCCCAATCGCCGGGCCAATGGCAATGTACAGGCTCTGCGGCGTCGCGCCGCGTTCGCAAAGCAGACGAATAGCGTTGATCAGCACGCCTTTTAAAGCGCCGTTCAGCCCGGCATGGACGGCCGCAACCTGCTTCTGTCGATCGTCGGCAATCAGCACCGGCAGGCAATCGGCGGTATAGATTGCGACGGGACGCGAACCGGTGCCGATCAGCCCGTCCGCCTCCTGGCTTTTGATCGGCAGCGCTTCGCTGTCCAGCAGAACGCTGGCGGTATGGCGCTGGCGGTTCATCACGCTTTCCGGCGGCGGCGGCTCGCCTGCGGGCTGAAAGGCGTGTTCCAGCCAGTCAAAAGAAGAGAGCAGAGCGGAGCGGTAAGTAAGCGACATCGGGCATCCTTTGCAGCGAGTGATAATCTGGAGAGCTTAGCCTGGCGGCACTCTGTTTTTCACCAACTAAATGGTTAACGCCAGCTTTGTCCCCTGGGCGATAGCAAACCTGGCGTCCAGTTCCAGCGCCCGATCCGCGCCGCCAATGATATGCACTGGCCGATCGCCCAGCTCTTCCGCCAGCCGACGGTCGGATTGCTGGCCCGCGCAGATCACCACATTGTCCACGCTTAATAACATGGGTTCGCCCTGATACAGAATATGCAGCCCGCTATCGTCGATTTTCAGGTATTCCACGCCGCCCCACATCGCTACCTGCCGCATTTGCAGGCTGGCGCGATGGATCCAGCCGGTAGTTTTGCCCAATGCCGCGCCGGGTTTACCGGGTTTGCGCTGAAGCAACCAGATCTGCCGTACGGGCTGCGGCGGCTCCGCTGTGATGAGGCCGCCGGGTTGCCGTAACGTCTGGTCAATGCCCCATTCGCGGCAGAAAGCGCTGATATCCTGACTGGTTGTCTCTTGCTGTTGGCTCAAATACTCCGCCGTATCGAAACCAATGCCGCCTGCGCCGATAATCGCTACCCGTTTGCCGACCGGTTTTTTATCGCGCAGTACATCCAGGTAACTCAGCACGCTGGGATGATCGATGCCCGAAATTTCCGGCGTGCGCGGTAATACGCCAGTCGCCAACACTATTCGATCATAGCCAGCCAGATCTTCTGCTGTTACGCGATGATTTAGCCGCAGCATAACGTGGTTCAACTCCAGCTGGCGTCGGTAATAGCGCAGCGTTTCGTTGAACTCTTCTTTGCCAGGGATCTGCCGCGCAATATTGAACTGCCCGCCGATAACAGGAGACTGATCGAACAGCGTCACGCGATGGCCTCGCCCGGCGGCGTTGACGGCAAAGGCCAGTCCCGCAGGTCCGGCGCCGACCACCGCAATATTCTGGGGCTGCACGGCGGGTGTCACAATCATCTCTGTTTCATGGCAGGCGCGCGGGTTAACCAGGCAGGAAGTTAGCCTGCCAGCGAATATCTGGTCGAGACAGGCCTGATTGCAGCCGATACAGGTGTTGATCTCATCACTACGGTTTTGTTGCGCTTTGCGTACAAAAGCCGCGTCGGCAAGAAAAGGACGCGCCATCGACACCATATCGGCGCAGCCTTCGTCCAATAACGCCTGCGCCACCTTAGGATCGTTAATGCGGTTAGTGGTAATCAGCGGCACGGCAAGATGCTGTTTTAGGTGTTTCGTGACCCAGCCGAAAGCGCCGCGCGGCACGGAGGTAGCGATAGTGGGAATACGCGCTTCGTGCCAGCCGATGCCGGTATTGATCAACGTTGCGCCCGCCTGCTCAATGGCTTTCGCCAGCCTCAGCGTTTGCGGCAGCGTGCTGCCTTGCTCAACCAGATCGAGCATCGACAGGCGATAGATAATAATAAAATCCTTGCCGACTGCCTGGCGAACAGCGCGGACGATTTCCAGCGCGAAGCGCATTCTCCGCTGTTCATCGCCGCCCCATTGGTCATCGCGCTGGTTGGTGCGGGCAGCCAGAAACTGATTAATCAGGTAGCCTTCGGAACCCATGATTTCCACGCCGTCGTAGCCTGCCTGCTTTGCCAGTTCCGCGCAGCGCGCAAAGTCCGCTATCAGCTGTAGAATCGCTTCGTGGCTTAGCGCAGAAGGTTTAAAGGGCGTAATCGGCGACTGGAGGGCAGAAGGCGCGACCAGGTTCGGCTGATAGCTGTAGCGGCCTGCGTGCAGGATCTGTAGCGCAATTTTGCCGCCAGCCTGATGAACGGCCTCTGTAATCACACGATGATGCGCAAGCTGGTCAGGATGATTAAGCACGGATGCACCGGCCATTACTACGCCTTCCGGCGAAGGCGCGATACCGCCGGTAACGATCAGCGCAACATCCGCTGCTGCCCGCTCGGCATAAAAAGCGGCAAGACGGCGAGCGCCGTCGGGATGCTCCTCCAGACCTGTATGCATTGAACCCATCAGCACGCGGTTCTTGAGTTGCGTAAACCCTAAATCCAAAGGCGAAAACAGAGAGAGGCTCATAATTGCGGTCACTGAAAGTGGTCGGATGAGTTCACTGTAGCGATGGCGCAATGATTCCGAAAGCAGCGCGCGTAAAAATGTGATGCGCGTCCGGCTGGAGACAGCGGTCAGGCTTTTTTGAGACTCTCCAGCGCCTGCCGCCAGCGGAACGGCGTTAGCTGCGCATAGCTCAGGCCTTGCTGTTTGAGCCTGTCTACCAGACCCTGCTGCGTGCTGACGATGCCTTCGCTCATCGCTGTGGAAACATTGACGTCTTTCAGCGTCTTTACCACTTCACGCATCTCTTCCGCGCGGCGCTGGCCGTGTTCGGCGACCCGGCTGATAAGATAATCCGGCAGCTCGCCAGCCCAGCCCAGCGAAGGAAAGCTGGCATGCAGCGACGCCAGCACTGCCTGTTCCACGCCATACTCACGGGCGGCGCTCAGACACTCGGTAGTCAGTGCTTCCAGCCCTTTGATCATGACGCTGCGGCACATTTTGACGGCGGAAGCCTCGCCCACTTCACCACTGTGATAGCGGCTGTTAAACCCCAGCGCCTGTAGCGCGGCGTCCGCGATCTCCGCCGTCGGGCCGCCAATCAACAGCGGCGTCTGTAATCCTTTTGGCGGCACGGGTGCCATTACTGCTACGTCTATATAGTTAGCGCCGGACGCTTCGATTAATTCCGCCGCTGCCAGTTTGGTAGCAGGCGCTACGGAATTAAGATCGAAGAAAGTCTGGCCGCTGCGCAGATCTGCTGCCGCTGCCATAGCAACGTTTAACGCTTCGGCAGCGGTCACGGCGGAAAAAACCAGGCGGGCATTATGCAGCGCATCGCTTAGCGAGCGGGCCACGCGAACGCCACAGGCTTCGGCTTTCGGTACCATTTCCCGGCGCGTTTCAGGCTGAGTCAGCTTGCGATCCCAGATCGTGATCGCTGCCCGTTTCGCCAGCGCGGCGGCAAAGATCGCGCCCGCCTCGCCAAAACCGATAAAAGTTATCTCAGTCATAATTTTGCTCCTTGTTATACAGACGATAAGGGCCAGATACCGCCCGGAATTTGCACCTCGCCGGAGAAAATCAGCCTCGCGGTGCGCAGCAATCCTGCGCCGGTAAGCTGGTGCCGCTCGTCGCATTGAAGCAGCACGCTGAATTCGCCTGTGGGATGCTCCACGCTGAGCCGCCAGTCGCGTTGGTTACCGATCCTTGCCAGCCCATCCGCCACGCTGCCTGGCAGCACGCAGGCGCTGGCAACGCTAACCGCGCCAAGTACGCCGATCGAAGCGTGGCAACGATGGGGAATAAAAGTTCGGCTGCTGATCGCGCCGTCCGCGCGTGGCTCGGCCAGCAGCGTCATTTTCGGCACCGTGCGCTGGCTGACCTCGCCCAAATTCATCAAAGGCCCGGCCTGTAGACGGATTGATTCCAGGCGCGCTTTCAGCTCTTCATCGCTATCCAGCTGCTCGCGGGTTTCGTAGCCGCTGCGCCCTAAATCCGCCGCACGCAGCAGCACGACTGGCATACCGTTATCAATGCAGGTCACTTCAATGCCGTCAAAAACGTCGCGCACGCTGCCGGTCGGCAACAGCGCGCCGCAGCTCGAACCGGCGATATCGCTGAAATTCAGCAGCACTTCCGCCGCCGTGCCGGGCACGCCATCGATTTTTAGTTCGCCGTCGTAGTCGATTTCGCCCTGCGGCGTGGCAACCCGAGCCGTAGCTAACTGGCCGGTGTTTTCCATATAGATGCGTACTTCGGTAAAGGAAGCGCTGGCCTTAACCAGACCGCGCTCAAGCGCGAAGGGGCCAACCGCCGCCAAAATATTGCCGCAATTCTGGCCGTAATCGACGCTGGCGCGATCGACATTGACCTGAGCGAAGAGATAATCCACATCGGCATCCTGGCGCGCCGAACGGCGAATAATGGCGACTTTGCTGGTCAGCGGATCGCCGCCGCCTAGGCCGTCGATCTGTCGGCTGTCCGGCGATCCCATTACCGCCAGCAGCACGCGATCGCGTAGATCTTTATCCTGCGGCAGATCCTCAGCCAGAAAGCAGGCGGCTTTTGAGGTGCCGCCGCGCATCAATAAACAGGGAATTCGGCGCTGACGCATGCTATTCCTCCAGATCCTCAAGCGTTTCTACATAACGCAGGCCTTTCTCTGCCAGCCGTGCGCGCATCCGGTAAATATCCAGCCCCAGCTCGCCAGCCGCCATTCGTGCGCGCTTGCTCTCTTCCAGCTCTTCGCGCTGGCGCGCTTTCTCTGCAATGTGCGCGGTTTCGGCGCGGGCGACTACAACTACGCCATCGTCGTCCGCAACTATGGTGTCGCCTGGCATAATCAACTGTCCGGCACAGATTACCGGCACGTTAACCGAGCCCAGCGTTTCCTTTACCGTGCCCTGAGCGTAAACGGCCCGTGACCAGACGCCGAAGCCCATTTCGCGTAGCGTTCGTAAGTCGCGCACGCCATGATCGGCAATCAGCCCAATGACGCCACGCGCCTGGAGCGAAGTTGCCAGCAGATCGCCAAAGAAGCCATCTACGCAGGGCGAGGTCGGCACCGCTACCAGCATATCGCCCGGCTGGCACTGTTCGACGGCGACGTGAAACATCCAGTTATCGCCCGGTGCCAGCAGTACCGTTACCGCGCTGCCCGCCAGGCTTTTATTCTGCTGGATCGGGCGAATAGCGGGATCCAGCAGGCCTTTGCGTCCCTGGGCTTCATGTACCGTCGCCACGCCGGAGGCGGCCAGCGAAGCGAGATCCGCCGGATTTGCTCGTTGAATATGGCGTACGACTACACCTTTGCGTCCGAGACTGTTCATGCCAGATTCTCCGTCACGCGTGGGAAGATGCTTTGATAGCCTTCGCCGTAAATGATGTCGCGGGCTGCCGTGATGCCGACGTTGCGTTTAGCCTGCACGCCTCGCTGCTGGGCCACGCGCGTGTAGTATTCCCACAGGTGTTCCTGACCGGCCATGCACTGGATAGCGGCATATTTTTTATCCCATACGCTGGTGATATCCAGCAGTACATCTGGCTTCCAGCCGCACTGTTCTGGCTGGTGCGGCTCAAAGCAGTAAACCGGCGGCGCGGCAACGATCTTCTCGCCCGGACGATAGCCTTCAGCCTGCGCGATGATGCGCGCTTCCTGCGCCAGGTTGGTCGCCATGGGATGGTCATAGTTGTAAGGGTCGTGCAGCGAGTGGGTCAGCACGAAATGTGGCTGCACGCGGCGATAGACATCCGCCAGGCGGAATAGCGTCTCTTTATCGGCGCGTAACGGATAGTCACCCAGATCGAAAAACTCAATGCTCGCGCCCAGGATATCGGCAGCGGCCTGGGCTTCCGAACGGCGAGCCTGCTTAACTTTCTCTTCCGTCATTTCGCCTTTGCGCCAAAGTTTGGCGGATTCGCCGCGCTCGCCGAACGAAAAGCAGACTACGTGCACGCGATAACCTTGTTGCTGATGCAGCGCAATCGCGCCGCCAGCGCGCCAGACGAAATCAGCGGAATGGGCGCTGACCACCAGCGCGGTTTTCGAATTCTCAGTCATGTTCAGGCTCCTTTACGTTTTCTTTATGCTGGCACTTCGTCTTTGATGGCGGTAATTCATTCGATTGCAGCAGGTATGCGTTTTATTTATATTGCCGATGGGATCACTGTGGACGCGAGGCGGGAAATGACGCAGGAAAATTACCGGGACGAGCTTATAAACCTGATGCAAATCAGGGCGTTTTGTCAGGTGGTCGCGCATGGCAGCGTATCGAAAGCAGCAAATGAGTTATTTCGTACCCAATCGGCGATTACCCGCGCTATTCACGAGCTGGAAGAGACGCTGGCTGTGCCGCTATTTGAACGGCACGCGGGCGGCATGAGGCTGACCGACGCCGGAAAATGCATCCTGCCGCGAGCGGAAAGAGCGATGGCGGAGCTGCATCTCATCCCGCAGCAGCTCGCCAGGCTGTCGGGAAAAAGCGGTCGCAACGAGTCGGAACCGCTGTGGCTCTATAACGTTCGGCGATTACAAATTTTCGTCACGCTGTGTCGGACACGGCATATGCAGTCGGTGGCGGTGCAGCTGGGGCTGAGCCAGCCCGCCGTCAGCGCCGCGCTGAAGGTGCTGGAAAACGGCGCGCAAACGGCGCTGCTGGAGCGATCGCCTCACGGCCTGACGCCCTCGTTGGCCGGACGGGAAATCGAACCGGCGATCCGCCGCGCGTTAAACGAATTGCGCCACATTCCGGCCGATCTTGCCGCAAGAAAAGGCATCCTTGAAGGAACGGTGAGGATCGGCGCGCTGCCGCTGGGCAGGACGCGCCTGCTACCTCAGGCCATTATAAAACTGACGTCGCGCTATCCTGGCGTCAGGGTGGTAACCAGCGAAAGCGCCTGGGAAACGCTGAGCGCGGAGATGCGGTCCGGCGATATCGATTTTATTTTCGGCGCGCTGCGCGACAGCGATACCCTGAAGGATATCAGTAGCGAAACGCTCTTTTCAGAAGAGATGGTACTGGTGGCGCGCCGCGATCATCCATTAACCCATCGGCCGCCCGATTGGCAGGCGCTGCGTGAGGCGCGCTGGGTGCTGCCGCGTTCCGCCACGCCAGCGCGTCGCCTGCTTGATAGCTGCTTTGCCGCTATGGGCATCCCGGCACCCGATCCCGTAGTAGAAAGCGGCGATCTGGCGCTGGTACGCGGCCTGCTGCGCGATTCAGATATGTTGACCGCCGTATCGGCTCACCAGCTTGAGGTCGAGCTTGCCGCCAAAGAGCTGGTAGCGCTTCCGGCGGCATTGCCAAACACCCGTAGGGCAATCGGCCTGAGCTATCGTACCGGCTGCCTGCATTCGCCGGCAGCAGAAGCGCTAATCGGCTTTTTGCGTGAGGTTTGCCTGTCGGCCACGTCTCAGGCAGATTTGCCCGCCACGGAATAGAGCACCTGCTGATTGCGCGTTTTCTGGAACTCTTCCAGCGACAGGCCGCGCATCGCCGAGTAGATATGCAGATTGGAAACGCCCACCACCGCGCCCAGCTTCTCCAGCAAAAAGAAGCTGACGCCATAATGGATCATGCCGCGCCAGTCCAGCTTGCTTAACAGCAGCTGCTCCTCTTCGCTCAGACCAGCTTCTTCATACAACACCTGCGGCGACTGCTTAAAGCGCTCGCGCCAGGCTGGCTGGATCATTTTGTGCAGGAAGCGGTTGATGCGCAGCGCCTTGAGGCTGCGTGCCTGGGTAAAGGGGTAAGTGCCCGGCAGCTTTTCGACGCCTTTAAGCTGCAGGTTAATTTTATCGCGCTGGCGCTGATGTACTTCGGCAGGCGCTTCTCTGGCCTGATTCTCCAGAATCAGCGTGGCGATACCGGTCATGGAAGGCAGATAGTAAGCCTGATGCAGCTTCTCAACCTGCGCCGAGAGCGCGCCGCGCATAATCAGCCACATAATGACTTCCGCTCCTTCCAGCCCGCCAAGCGTGGCATATTCCGCTAAAGTAATTTCGGTAAGGCGCTGCGGATCGTTCACTAACATATCGACAAACTGCTCGTCCCATTCGGGATTGTTAAAACCGCAGCGCTCGCCATGCACCTGATGCGAAACGCCGCCCGTTGCCACAATGGCGACCTGAAGATCTTCCGGATAGCTTTCAATAGCGCGACGTAATGCCTGGCCCAGCTTATAGCAACGCCTGGCGCTGGGAATGGGAAACTGCAATACGCCAACCTGCAGCGGCACAATCTGCATCGGCCAGCCGTTTTCATAAGGCAGCAGCGCCGACAGCGGCGAAAACAGACCGTGATCCAGCGGCTTGTCCTGAAAGAAGGACATATCAAATTCATCCGCCATCAGGCTGGCGCCGATATGCTGTGAAAGCGCCGCGTGGCCCTGGACGGGCGGCAGATCGCGCGGGCCGCCGCCTTCATCGGCAACGGCATAGCTGCTGTCGATGCCCAGCGTAAAAGCAGAGTAGTGATCGAAAAAGAACGAGGTCACATGGTCGTTAAAAACGTAGAGCAGTACGTCCGGCTTTTTCTCCGCCAGCCAGCGCTGCATCGGCGCGAAGCCGTCAAAAATCGGCGCCCAGGCCGCTTCCTGCTGTTTTTGGTGATCGACTGCAAAGCCGATAGTCGGCGTGTGCGATACCGCCAGTCCGCCAATAATTTTCGCCATTTCAGACCTCTTTCTTATCGATTGTTGAGGGTACGCGACAGAGCGGGTAAATCATTCAGCTCTGCGCCTTTAATCTGCCGGGAAGCCCGGACGGATCTGTGCTGCATAATCGAGAGCGCCGCCAGTAAAGCGGGCAATGACAGGATAATAAAAATCGTCGCCTGGCCGGGGAAAATGCCCAGCAGCAGGCCGCCCAGCGAAGAGCTGAGGATAGCGCCGCTGCGGCCGATGCCGTGCATCCAGCTTACGCCGGTGGCGCGCATTTCCGTGGGATAAAATACGGGAGAAAAAGCCTGTAGCCCGTTCTGCGCACCGTTGATACAAAGCCCGCTGACAAACACCAGCACCGCCAGCGCGACAGGAGCAAATCCCCAAACGCCCTGAGAAAGCAGGCAGAGGCAGCCGATCAGATAAAACAGAGCGATAACATATTTAGCGGGCAGACGATCCATCAGCGCGCCGACCAGCAGGCCGCCAATCGCGCCGCCAAGCTGAAAAAGCCCGGCAACAATGGCGGCGCGCTCAAGGGAGACGCCGCCCGCTCGCAGAATAGTGGGCAGCCAGCCGTTCAGTAAATAAATCACGAACAGCCCCATAAAATAGGTCAGCCAGAGAATAAGCGTGCCACGAGCGTAGCCGCCGGAGAAAAGCTGCAAAACCCGTGCTTTTTTCTGCATTACCGGCGCTGCCAGCACAAAAGCGCTGTCGGCGGTAAAACTGCCGCCAAGCCGGTTCAGCGTGGCGGCTATTTTTTCGCGGCTGACTTTATTTACCACCATATACATCGCGGATTCCGGCAGCTTATAAAGCAGCACGGGTAACAGCAGCAGCGGGAAAGCACCGCCAAATATCAGCACCGAGCGCCAGCCGAAATGGGGCAGCAGGGCGGCGGCGATAAACCCGCTCATCCCGGAACCGATATTAAAACCGCCGTACATAATGGCGATCGCCAGGCTACGGCGGCGCTCAGGCATATATTCTGCCAGCAGCGTGACGCAGTTTGGCATCACCGCGCCCAGGCCCAGCCCGGTCAGAAAGCGAAGCAGAGCCATTTCCGTAGGCGATCGGGCAAAAGCGCTGGCCAGGCTAAAGCAGGCGAAACAGAGGATAGCAAGCAGCAGAATTTTTTTACGGCCATATTTATCCGACCAGGGCCCGGCAATCAGTGCGCCAAGCGCCACGCCGAACATGGCCGCACCCAGAATTGGCCCCATCTCCGGCCGCGAAATATGCCAGCTTTCGATTAATGCCGGAGCAAGAAATCCCATTACCGCAGCATCAAAGCCGTCGAAGAAAATAATGATGAAACACAGGGCTAAAATTAGCCACTGTTTTGGGGAGATGGGGCGGGAATCGATCCACGCTTTCACATCAACAATATCGCGATTGCTCATGGGTACGCTCTCTGTTTTGTTTATCAACCCCGTAATGGAGCAAAGCCATTACGGCACTGACAGCAGGCTTGCAAAAAGCTTTTCAGGGTAAGGTTTTTATATTTTTTTATGTAAAACAATGTATTGAATTTAACGCGCTGCTAGCTGGCTCTACCAGGTTAGGCGGCAGGCAGGGCTTTGTCTGCCACAAAATGGTTATAGAGGTATGAGTTTTATTTATTGTGTGAGGCGCATCGCCTTATGTGAAGAGGTATGTAAAGCGGAAATAGCGCTGTCCGGGAATACTTTTATCGGGGTTATTAAAAGGCGAGGGCAGAACGGCTGAACAGGCGAAAGCATGCGATTTTTGCGCAAGTTAACATTTATTTGTTAACCCGGAACAGGCTATTACAAAAGTATCAGGGCTATCGCGCAATTCTGCTTTTTGCCGCTGGGATAAAAGAGGACGAAGCGTAAACTGCCTGGCGGGTGCTCTGGATCTTTTGGTTCCGGGCAGCCGGGACAGAAAGAGAAAGGCCCCACCCGATAAATCAAAGTGAGGCCAACCCTTATGTCCAACAACATGAAGGTAGCCTTTTACCCGCTGCAAAGCAACGGAGGAGGAAGCCAATGAAGGCGTTAAAGTTACTCTTTTTGAGGCAGCTCATCTTTTGTATAACCGTATTGCTTTTTACATGGATGACGCACGGTTCATTGTGTGGGTTCTATATCAAACACGGAGGAACTGAGGTTATCGCCAGCCTGGCTTGCGAATCCGGAAGGTAAGGCGACCCGGCGGCGGGATCCGTCCCGCCGTCTGTTGCGACATGATCCATGAGCACCCTTTCTTATTCTCTTCACTGCGATATTGCAAAAGCGGCAGAGCCATCTATGCTGCGTTAGCAAATCGTTGTTTCAGAGAGCATAAAATGAGATTTCCCGGTCTGACCAAAGGATTTTTTATCCTGATCCTGCTTATTGTTACCGTAGCTTTTTTCGAAGTGCTACAGCCTTATTATTCAGCCGTGCTGTGGGCGGCAATCCTGGCGGTTATTTTCCACCCGATGAAAAACAAACTTCGGCAGTGGATGGGGGAGAGAAACGGCGCGGCTTCTTTATTGACGGTGGCGATTATTTGCTTAATCGTGATTACGCCGCTGGCGCTGATCCTCTCCTCGCTGGCCGTTGAGTTCAACGTGGTTTACAGCAAAATTCAGGGCAACAGCACGCCGCTGCCAACCATAATGACGGAGGCGGTGCAGCATCTTCCGCAGTGGGCGCAAAATTATCTGGCCGATCACCAGCTGAATACCGTGAGCGGCATTCAGAAGCAGCTTTCGCAGGTGGCGGTGCGCGGCAGCCAGTATCTGGCCGGCAGCGTTTTCCTGATTGGCAAAAGCAGCCTGAGCTTTACGCTGGGCTTCGGCATCATGCTTTACCTGCTGTTCTTCCTGCTAAAGGATGGTTCCTGGCTGGTGAACGTGATCCTGAAATCGCTGCCGCTCTCGCGCTATGTTAAGCACCATCTGCTGGCAAAATTCGCTGCTGTAGCACGCGCCACCGTAAAAGGCACCGTGGTGGTAGCTATAGTGCAAGGCGCGCTTGGCGGCCTGGCTTTCTACTTTACCGGTATTGATGCCAGCCTGCTGTGGGGGGCGCTGATGGCTTTCCTGTCGCTGGTGCCCGCGGTTGGTTCAGCGATAGTCTGGGTGCCTGCCGCTATCTTCTTTTTCTCTACGGGTATGTTGTGGAAAGGGATTTTTCTGGTCGCTTTCTTTGTGGTGATTGTAGGGCTGGTAGATAATTTTCTGCGGCCGCTGCTGGTCGGTAAAGACACTAAAATGCCGGACTATCTGATCCTGATCTCTACTTTGGGCGGGATGGAAATCTATGGCATCAATGGCTTTGTGATTGGCCCGCTGATTGCCGCAATGTTTATTGCCTGCTGGAACCTGTTGTCCGGGCGCGATAACGAAAGCAATAGCGAGGAGCTGGACAGGGAGTTTATTGAGGAAGGCGAAACGCCACCTGAACGATGATTAAGGGCGGCCCGGCGGGGCCGCTGAGATTGATGACAAACCCCTGGTCGCGTTTAAATCAGTGACAGAGCAGCAGAGGCAGATCGGAACACGGACACGCCGTTAATCCGTCCGTGGAGGCTCGGTTGGCGCGTCCATGCGCCCGCCTATCCGCTCAGCCTCTGCTGCCATAAAGCTGCGGAGTTGCTGTAAAAAAACAGATATTCACCTGAGCTTTGTCAGCAGTTTGGGCGGCCCGGCAGGGCCGCTTTTTTTATACATCCTCAGGCAGTTCACGATAAAATCCCATCCCGATTAACCGGCCGAATAAAAAAGGCCAAAAGGCACGACGGCGCAGCCACAGTTCCATACGGCCTGGCGGTTTGCGGCGCGGTTTCTTTCCCGCCTTGCTAATCATAATTTGCAGTGACTGAGTGGCCCAGGTAGCAAAAGCGCGTCGGCGCTGCACCTTCTGTAAATGCTTCAGGCTCAGCGTCCCCTTTTTTAGCGGAGCGGAAAGCAAATTGGCTGCCGCAACGGCATCCTGAATCGCCAGATTGACGCCGACGCCGCCGATAGGCGACATTGCGTGCGCGGCATCGCCGATACAAAGCAGGCCAGGTTTCGCCCATTGTTCCAGGCGGTCAATGCGAATTTCCAGCAGCTTAACCTGCTGCCAATCCTTGATTTCTTGCTGCAGGCGCTCAACAGAAAAGGGCGCAGCCCCGGCAACCTGCTGTAAAAAAACGGCAAGGCCCTGCTCCTGCAAGGCGGCAAAACTGCCCTGTGGAATTGAGTAGCCGCACTGCCAGTAGTCGCCGCGATCAATCATAATGAAATGCTTTTGCGGGCCGCGATGGCCGGGCGACCATTCAGGATCTCCGGACTGTTTGCCGATTTTCATCCACAGCACGTCGCGCGGCGAGCCAAAACGGCGTATCGGCAGACCAGCATGCTGGCGAACAACCGAACGACGGCCATCGCAGCCAATCACTAAATCGCTGTAAATCTCCTGCTGCACGCCCTGGATAGTTGCTTTGACGCCTACAACCTTGCCATCTTCTTCCAGCAACTCTTCAGCCTGAGCATGCTGTAATAGCTGGAAATTTGGTAGCTTCAGCGCCTTAGCGCTAAGGAAATTCAAAAAATCCCACTGCGGCATAAAGGCAATATATTTACAGCGGGTAGGCAGGCGAGTGAAATCCGCCATCGTTGCGGGCTGGCCGTCAATTTCGCCATAAAGCTTCTCTGCTTTCTGATGCGGCAGCGCCAGAAACTCATCCAGAAAGCCCAGCCGCCAGATAATCTCCAGCGTGGAAGGATGAATGGTATCGCCACGAAAATCCCGCAGGAAATCCCCATGTTTTTCCAGCACGGTAACGGGAATGCCGTTGCGTGCCAGCAGGTAACCCAGCATCAGCCCGGCGGGGCCAGCGCCAACGATGCAGCAGGAAGAGGGCAGGTTAGGGCGAGATCGGCTCATTACGTTTTATCCGGAGTAAGGCATAAATGATAATAGCTATCATTTGTCGGTCCGGTGGTCAAATGTAGCGGACTAAACATAGCGGGCAGGTTAGCACGCGGATTCGGGGTAACCAGCCGATAGTCAGTAAGAGAAACAGCGGGTGAACCCATTATTTTCATTAATCAACTTAATTCGTTATATAAAAAAATATATGACGACTTTCTGTTTTTATCTATTACTTATCAAAAAGTTATTTGTTATCGTCAGGTTTAAGGGGATACGAAAAGTAAAATTTTGGTTGAGGGTTTAATGGGTTTTTGTTTTGATTCGGGACGCCACGAAATCGTTTGCGTACAGGATCGGATGATGAGTTTTAAGAGTGAACTGCTACAAAATCGTTACGCTGCTTTTGAAAAATTCAGAACGCTGTCGCCCTTTTATGACGAAGAGCTGGCATCTCATATCTTCCTCAATTTTGACGAGGTTATGCTTACTCTCAAAGAGCCTTCGCTTTCTTCTGACAGGAAGAGGCAGCAATTCCAGAGCGTCAGCCAATGCCCTTTCTCTGCACCGCTTATCGATTTCTATGGGCAGTGGCTAATGTATATGGATGGGGAAGCGCATCTGGAAGCCAGAAAATTGATCGCTGTGGCCTTGTCTAAGGCCAGCAAAAACGTAGAAGAAATCGTCGATCGCTGCTTCCAGCATTGTCTGAAAAAAGTTCTGCCACAGAGCGGGAAAAGCCAGGATCTGGCCGCAAATTTCGCCGTGCCTTTGGTGACCTCTGTGCTCGCCGCCGTGTTCGGCATCTCATCAGAAAGATATTCACAGATAATTGAGATCTCCAAGCCTGTAGTAATGTTTTTAGGCAATGGCGATGTCGGAGATAAAGAGCAAAGAAAACGGGTGATCGTCAGTCTGCAAGAAACCCACGCCGTTCTGCTCAGCTGTATTGATGAATGTACGGATCCTGAAAGCGTTATCGGACACCTTCTGCAAAAAAACGTTGCCATAACCGACATTACTCCTCTACTGATCAACATTGTTATTGATGGCTATGACCCACTCCTTGCTGCCGTAAATGTATATTTATTAAAGCTCTCGCAAGGACTGCTTCCATCAGATAGCTTAAAAAGCGGCCAGGTATTCGACGAAGTTGTCCGGCTCGAAACGCCTTTTCAATATTGCGCCAGAATTGCAACCGAAGATATTCGCTTGGGGAATTACGCTATCCGAAAAGGCGAGCGAATTATGTCATTTATTTCCGCAGCCAACAGGGATCCTGAGTACTTTCCTTTACCTGATGAAATTCTTCTCCGCGAACAGAAATTTAAAAATATCTCTTTCGGCGCGGGTAAACACGTCTGCCCCGGTGGCAATATGACTAAAAAAATCGCTATCAGGCTCTTTGATCTTTTGAGCCTTGCGCAGAACAGGGTAACGATTGTTTATCTGGGTGAAAAATGGACGGATACTTTTGGCTTCCGTTTCCTTAAGCATCTGGCTGTAGAAGTGCAGACCACAGAAAACAAAGTGTTATAAATTTTTATGTTTATATGAAATGACATATCTAACTGCTGACAGGATTGGTTTATGAGTATCTATGTATTTGACATTGATGGCACAATTTCCAAAGGCGGCCTGAAGGTCCACCCGGCGATCTGCCACCGCCTTGCTTCACTGGCTAAAAATAACCAGCTCTTTTTTGCTTCTGCCAGACCGGTCCGGGATATGCTGCCTATGCTCTCGGAAGATTTGCACTCGGCTACTTTTATTGGCTGTAATGGCGGAATGACATGGCGGGACGGGGAAATTATTCACAGCCACACGTTGGCTCCCGCATTTGTTGCCCGCGTTTTACAGCATTTAAAAGAGCTTAAGATCCCCTATGTGCTGGATGGTGAGTGGAACTATTCCGTCTCTGAGGAGGCTCATCCTTTTCATGACTACATCCACTCTCTGAGCAACCACGAGGCCGCTGAAGAGAGCATTATTGCTGAGGGCGTGACAAAAATTTTGGTGCTTTCTGGTGAGCATAAAGAAAGGATCCTGACCCACCTCAAAGTCGACGATATAAGTCTGCATGCGCACCGCAGTGATGGATTTTACGACTTTACTCCACAGGGGAACAATAAGTATCGCACTTTAACCGAACTGATCGGTGGTGAGGAATATGTGGCATTCGGCAACGATCAAAATGACTTTATTATGCTGAGCAATGCAAAAATATCTGTCTTTGTGGGCGAAAGAGAGATCTTTGGCGGCGCTAACTATTATGTCTCAATGGATTATATCCCTGGCCTGCTTAACCATCTGGAAAGCAAGGCAAACCTTAAAGAAGAGTTAGTCTATGACGCCGGTTGATATTCTGGGATATGCAGGCACTGCCCTGGTGATTACCTCTTTCCTGTGCCAGTCTCTTATAAAGCTTCGTCTGTTAAATGCGGTCGGCGCATCTTTCGTTACCCTGTACGCGATACTGACCCATGCCTGGCCGGTAGCGATTCTGGATGGCTTTATAGTGGTTATCAATGTCTTCCAGTTGCTAAGGCACCGCAAGAATTCTGCAGCGGTAACAACCTGAGCGTTTGCCTGCTTTTTTACGGCCAGAGAGATACTGGCCGTAAGAAAACCGCTTAAAGTTAAATCTGCCAAAGGGATCGGTAAGGCCTGAGGCAATGAAAGAAAGGGGCGGCCTCAGTACCATTTATTGTATTTAATATAGATAACAGAAATAAAAATAAGCCAGGTTAAGCTAAGGAAGGCTGCATAGTTTGGGATGAATCGTACAAAAATATAGATCCCTGCAACGATAATTACCGCAGGCAGCAGATAAAAGTACGACTGGAGTAACCATAATATTATTCTTTTCATTTGTATAAACCCATATTTAACCCATGCCTTTAGATATACACTTGATATTTTAATTTCAGCTAAATATAAATTCGTATGCGAATTTCAGAGGTAACGCTAATTTTTTACTTAGGAATACAAGTTTATTGCTCTCTCATCTCAATTGCAAATGAATCAGGAGATTAATAAATTGCGGATAAGTAAATGTATGAGGCTATGCGATTTGCATGTTTTGATCCCTTCTGAGGATCCCTTTGAAATCCTTAGCTGGCGCGGATCTCGCAAGGGCTTGCAACTGTATTAAAAGCGATGCACAAAGCGGGCAGACGTGGCGGGATAGCATTGCGCGCTGAGGGGGCAAACATGTATGACAGAGCACCTCCTGTAAGCGCTGAGAAGCGTTGAAGCAAAAAGAGCGAGCAGGATCCCGAAATTTAAAAACGCGCCTGAAATGCCATTATGAGCGTCTGCCATCGCCAGGGAATGTTATGTTACTTTTAAGGCGTATATAGTACTTAAATCAAAGGAATGATAGGGATACAACAGAGCAGCTAAACGGGACTTACTTCTATGGCGGTTTTACGAAACTTGCTGCCGGAGAGCTTTTCTTCTGGATCATGATAGACGTATCAACCGAGCATTTTAGTGGTGCAAAGGATATCGTCGCATTAGCGGCTATTTACTCCGGACAAAACGCTATTGATGTATCGGGCAAGCTAAATGGAGCGTAGAAAGGCACTTCTTATGCTTCGGTCTACTCTCGCAAGCTGTTACGCGATTATCGTCTTCCATTCAGATTGCCAACATGGATTAAAACCCTAAAAATCTATTTAAAATTAAAAGATTAATGCCCCTAAGCTAGGGACTTTTGTCGGCCGTACAATTCCGGTTCTGGGCTGGGTAATCTTAGCTGCTGATGTAGCTGGGATTAGCTGAAAATCCGTAGTGAAATATAACCGTACTGCTAATAAGGACGACAAGATATGGTAACAGAAGACATAGAAAAGGCCGTGTTTTCACTGTTGGAAGACCACAATGGCCGGAGCCTGTTTACATTCAGGCGTTACAAGCTTGAGCTGGATACCGATCTGAATAATGACTTCCGCATAGATCCTTTAGACGCATACGAGTTGCTTGAAAGATATGCTGATAAGTTTTGTATCGATCCCGGCACCATCACATTTGCTAAGTATTTTCCGGAAGATTTCACCGTGCCTCATGATCCGCTGACTATTCGTCTTTTGGTTGAGTCTGCACAGGCTGGTCGTTGGCTGGGCAAATAATTAATGCCTGCAAGGGCAGGCTTTACATTTCCGGACCAAAATCAAGGCTGGATATCGCTACCGTAAATGGAGCGTAACAACACAGCGCTATCTCTGCAACGTCTGGCAGAGATTCCGCGCCAAACTGCATCAGGAAGAGAGCCGCATTTTCGGCATTCGCGTGGCCGAGCCGCATCACGATGGTACGCCGCGTGGCATATGCCGCTGTTTATGCGCCTGGCAGACTTACAGCGTATCCGCCAGACTATGCGCGATTACGCGTATCAGCAGGATAGCTACGAACTAAGCACGGATAAAGCCAGAAAGGGCCGTTTTCATGCCCTGATCGCCGAGCTCACAGCCAAAAAAACGCTTTTAGATGTAAATTTCCTTATGTGTTCTTCGAGACCAGAGCCAAACTCTTCAGTTTCCTTTTGATTATAATTCTGTATAATAATGCGCCATTAAAAAAGGATGATTACTAATGGCGCTATCACAATATTTAAAATTAAAGATCACAGCAGATAAGAAGATTGCCGATGCCTTCAGTAAGGGATTGCAAGGGGTAGGTAATATAGCCAGAGAGAATTTAAGTGATATATATTCGGGTACAGAACGGCTTTCATGGCGCAGTTCTTGCTTCACAGATAAGTACAATGATGTTTGCAGCGAGTTGAATCTGGAAGATAAAAGAATGTTTCTTTCTGTCTATGAAGCGTACAAAAGAAAAGATGTCTTTTTGGATATGTTTGAACTTTACACCACCTATCTGTTACGCGATCAGGATGCAAGGAAACTTGAAAGCCCTGATTCTCCAATACAGAAAAAAGTAATGTCTATTGCTGGATTTGCTGCTAACGGCAAAGCATCGAAAGTCACGAAAATGGCTATCTCATATGCAATGGCTAAAGGGATGGCAGAAGCAGCGCCAATTTCTATGGCTATCAGAACGGCTATAAATGGTACCAGTTATATTGCTTTATCCGGATTAGGTTTTTATGGGAAAGTGCAAAAATCTGCCATGGCTGCTCGACGTCTGCGCTCAACTAACCCTTTATTTTATCAGGCTCTTTACAAAAACAATCTTGAAATGCTCTATATTTATATTGAAAAGGTTATCAACTCTTTTAATATGAAATTAAGCGGCAGAACATCGCCAACTGAGCAAGATATTATCAGGCTACTGGATGATATGAAATGAAATTTTTAACAAAGTTTATATTGAATGTTGCTATTGATTACGTGCCCGTATTGTTAGTAATTGTTGCGGGGGTATTTTATGTGGTTTTTTTTCCAGATTACTGGGGAAGGCTGTTGCTAATCACAATTGCTGTAATATTTGTATTGAGCGTTAAGGTTTTCAATAAAATACAGTTTAAATCTAAAGGTAAGTAGTATAATTGAGCGTTGTTGTTGTCATTTTCTATGTATTAGAAAATGAATTTCATTAGTCCCCTATAAAGTGATTGCAGGTGAAAAAGGACCGGGAAAGTATGAGTATTGCTGAAAGGGTCCGTCGTCTTGTTGCCAAATATTTTTGGGAAATGCCAGATAACGCTTCTCTGAGTACAGGTAAAAATGGCGTACTGCCTGAAGAGGCGCACGATTTTTTTGAAGAGTACGCTGAATCATTTCACGTCGATATGATTAGTTTTGAATTACGCCGATATTTCCCAGCCACAGGAATACCATTTCTACCAAATGCTATTTTACCAAAATATCTGCGCACCGATCGCTATCAACCTGAACCGTTGACTGTTCAAATGTTGATTGATTCTGCCGAGGCGGGGCGATGGAATGATTCTCAGAATAAAGCGGGCTGATGAAGCAGCCCGCCAGTCATCTATTGATGCATCTTAATAAATTCACCATCAATACTATAATCAGCAGGAATCGTATTCCTTACCATTCCGCCAAAGGCATTCTTCCCGCCAAACTCTGTAAAGACGGTAATGTGATCACCGCGATCGATATAGACCGTTTTGTTATGCTTATAACTGTCCGGGTCATTCATTGAATCTTTTACCCTTTTTTCCAGATCCCGGTGACTGCCATCCCACGGACTAAACTGTGACTCAATTTCATTTTTCCGTTTCTCAATTTCCGCCTGCTTAGCTTTTGTGACCGACTGCAAAGATTTCATCTTATCTATATTGGATTTCTCATCATCCTTGGAAGTATAAGGATTGATCTTTTCTTTTGTAATATAAGGGAGTGAAACTTCTGATGGTTCAATATTTAGCTTTTTAGCCAGGTATGTCGTAAGTTTTTCTTCATTAAGAACGCCATCTTTGCTGAGGGATTTACCCCGGTTTTTATACCATTCGTTAAAAATTTTAATCTGCTCTGGAGTAACAACTTCTTTGGATGCTTTTACAGACCAGATGACATCATTGCATTCCGTTTCTGAATATTGGCAACCATCAGCAAAGTATCGGGCAAGAGCCAGGTTATAACCCTTACCAACGCTCTCTTTACTAAACTGGAGGAAAACGGAAACAACTGGAATTTTTGTTTTCTGCTGAAGATCTTCTGCTGCTTTTTTTGCGGTTGCCGCACGTGAATCACAGGAGCTGCACTGATGGCCGACTTAATGGATCTGGTGCAGCTTCGCACTGAAGAAATGCTGGCGCGTAATATCGCCCAGGTAATTTATCGACCGCTAACGGTCAGTGCCTCTTTTTGCGAAGACTGCGATGCGCCCATCCCTGAAGCGCGCCGCCGTGCCGTTCAGGGCGTTACCCGCTGCGTGGCCTGTCAGGAAATGGACGAGCTGCAAAGCAGACATCGTCAGAGCAGCGCGCAATGATTCAGGAATACGCTTATCCGTGGAATGCTCCACGGGAAGCAATTGCCAGCCCTTATCGCACCTATGAAGAGGAGCACAGCCGCAGTCGAATGATTGCGGCTTTGTCGCATGCACAGGATTTACTGGAAAAGCAGCCAACGCTCGTACAGCTCGACGTCAAGCGCCGCACCGGTGAACTGGAGAAAACTCACGGCACAGCCCGTGCCAATGCGTACTTAACAAAAACATTCGTTGAGCGCACATTGCCACGCGTTGAAAGCGTTAGCTCGCAGTATCGCCTCGGCGAAATGAGCGCCGGCACCTTTATGCTGCTTACCGGTAACGCCTCTGATAAAACCGGGGCTGCCGGTGCGGCGGGTACGCTGTGGGAGCTGATGAACCGCTTTAACCGCCTCCCGGATTTAGCCCGTGCTGACGTGGATTTGCTGGCCGGTGATATCGCCAGCTTTATCCTGGCAGAAATGGTGCAGGCGCACGGCCAGTCTGAGGATGAATCGGACTACAAATACACGCACCGCGTGTACATGACGGTAGCGACTATCACCCGCGAACTGAAGCAGATCCCGCCACTGTGGGAAAAAGTTACCTCGCGTATTTTCTGCCCGGAAGACGTGACGCCTGCCATTATGCGTATGCAGACAGAGAAATGGTGGAAAGGACGACTGCGCCGCGTGGCTTCTTCATGGCGTGAGCACCTGCAAATCGCGCTCGCTAACGTCAGCAAAAAACACACGCCTTACGCCAGCACCATGACCGTAAACGAGTGGCGCGAGCAGAAGCGCCGCACGCGAGAATTCCTGAAGGGCATGGAGCTGGAAGACGAGGAAGGCAACCGTATCAGCCTGATTGAGAAATACGACGGCAGCGTGGCAAACCCGGCGATCCGTCGCTGCGAGCTGATGACCCGCATTCGCGGCTTTGAAAATATCTGCAACGATATGGGCTTTGTCGGGGATTTCTACACGCTGACCGCGCCCGCCCGCTATCACGCCACAATCAAGACCGGCTATCGCAACCGCAAATGGAGCGGGGCCAGTCCGGCGGAAACGCAGCGCTATCTCTGCAACGTCTGGCAGAAAGTCCGCGCCAAACTGCACCGGGAAGAGATTCGCATTTTCGGTATTCGCGTAGCCGAGCCGCATCACGACGGTACGCCACACTGGCATATGCTGATGTTCATGCGCCCGGAAGACGTGCAGCGCGTGCGGCAGATGATCCGCGATTACGCGTATCAGCAGGACAGCTACGAACTGACTACGGACAAAGCCAGAAAGGCCCGCTTTCATGCTGAGACTATCGATCCTGAGAAGGGCAGCGCGACCGGCTACGTGGCTAAGTACATCTCCAAAAACATCGACGGCTACGCGCTCGACGGCGAGCTGGACGACGAAAGCGGCAAAGAGCTGAAGGAAACCGCGCCCGCCGTATCTGCCTGGGCGGCGCGCTGGCACATCCGTCAGTTCCAGTTTGTCGGCGGTGCGCCGGTAACGGTTTATCGTGAGCTGCGCCGCATGGCCGACAGTGAAATGGCTCAGGGCTTAAGCGTTGAGTTTGCCGCCGCACATGATGCGGCGAACGCGGGTGACTGGGCGGAATACGTTAATGCCCAGGGCGGCCCGTTCGTGAAGCGTGACGAGCTGGCCGTGCGCACCTGGTATCAGGCGAGCGAAGTCTGTAACGAGTACGGCGAGGAAACCGTGCGCATCAAGGGCGTTTACGCGACTTCAGTTGGCGAAGACACGCCGATTTTAACCCGCCTCGCACAGTGGAAGATTGTACCAAAGCGCGCCGTTGACCTGGCCGTTGATTTTAAGGACGCGTCCGCGTCCTCTCGGAGTTTTGGAGTTTTGTCAATAACTGTACGGGAGGTTTGAGATCGCAGGATTCGAAACGGCCGGAAAGTATTGGTGATCGTGACCTTTCAGCGTTGAGCCGTAAGGAACGGCGGCGGCTGTTAGCCAGGGTAAGGGCTGATATACCGGAAAAGAGTCATACCCGGCTGCGCCGCTCTGACAAAACAGAGGCAGCGTGCGTGCGACAACGTGATCGGCCAGATACGCGATATAACCCGCGAAACAATTAGCCGGGCGGTCGCTGTGCGCCTTATTAGCGGTACAGAAACCAAGATTAACGGGCAGTGGTTCCGCAGCTCTGCCGGTGGTGAGCTATTTAGGCCGAAAAAACGTATTGACGCTGAAAACCTGTTAAGCCGATTCAAACGGCTGGCAAATAAGGGCAGGGCAAAGAATGCGCTGAAGTAAATGCTAACGCTGATGCCAGAATAAGCCAGCACTAAAGGTGAAAGCGGCAGGCTCTCCTAATGGATGAAAACTCATTCTAATCAGTAAGATAAAAATGGTATTTGGCATGAGAATTTTCTTACGCTACGATTTAAGGTTATGATACTGTATAAAAATACAGTAAAGAGGGGAGGGGGATGTGGATAACGAGTTACAAGAGCGTGTCACGCTTGAACGTGTCGAATTGATAGCCAGGCTGACAACAGAAGGGATGTGTAAAGAGCGGGACAGAGAAATCGCGCTGAACCTGATCGCCGAGATAGCAGCCAACAACACGCTTTCAGATGGAAATTTTTCGGTCGCATTTTCGACCGTGCCTTGTCAAAAATAATCTCAGGTGACTGCCAGCAAAACGGGTCAGCAGCCATGCATGCATCAGGTGCATGGTTTTGCATGCTTCGATCCCTTTTGAGGATCCCTCT